>CAWFKF010000001.1:0-26632 GCA_963816005.1 uncultured Solirubrobacteraceae bacterium
AGACACGACAGACTACCCACCTCGAAGCTTTCCCGGCGACGGTTCGGGTGGCGCGGGCGCGTCATGCGCTCGATGGACGCTCGCTTGAGCTGATCGGGTGGATGCGCCGCCGCCGGCGGCTCGATCTGCTGTTGGTGGGGCCGGACGGCAGCCGCTCCTGGATCCCGGCGGCGTGGACCGATCTGGGGGGTGAGGCCGGGCCGCCGGCCGCGGGCACGCTGGGCTCGCCCGAGGATCTGCTTGCGATGCGACGTGTGCTGGACGGCGTGCTGCGAGCTGGCCCGGGCGGCGAGTCGCCCGGGGAGAGCGATGTCGTCCTGGCCGGGCGCGATGATCTCCTCGGCGAGCAGCATGGTGCAGTTGCGTTTGGATCTGGCGGAGTTCCCGGCGTCGGCGGTGGTGCTGTGGGAGCTGGTGGGCTCAGAGCAGCGCGAGGCGGCGATCGCGCTGTTGGCGGCGCTGATCGCGCAGAGCGTCGTGGACGGGGTGATGCGCGATGATCGAGTACCGGTTCGAGATCGAGGCGCGCTTGGAGGGCGGGGTGACTGAGCGTCTGGTCGACGGGTCAGGCTTGCAGCTGGTGACGGTCTGCTTGTTGGACGGGGTGGGGGTCGTGGACCTTGAGGGCGAGCCGGCGGTGAGCGCGCCGGTGCTCACTCATCTGCGCCCGAGCCGGGCGCGCGAGCTGGCATTTTGCTTGTTGGAGCTGGCCGAGCTGGCCGAGCGGCGGACGGAGGCCGATGATGAACGGGGGTGAGAAGCTGACCGGCGTGCATCTGCGTCGCCGCGCGTTCGTGTACCCGCGTCAGTCCTCCCAAGGGCAGCTTGAGAACAACACGGAGTCGACCGCGCGCCAGTATGCGCTGGTGGACCGCGCGGTCGAGCTGGGGTTCGCGCCCGAGCTGGTGGTGGTGATCGACGAGGATCTCGGGATCTCGGCCGATGGCACTGCTGAGCGTTCGGGGTTTCAGCGGCTGACGGCGGAGGTCGCGCTCGGCCACGCCGGGCTGGTGCTCGGCCTGGAGGTCTCGCGCGTTGCTCGTAACTTTTCCACAATAGTGACTGGTACAGGCTGCTTGACTTGTGCGGTGTTACGGACACTGTCATTGGGGACTTTGACGGGTTGTATCACCCGGGGTCGTTCAACGACAGGTTACTTTTGGGGATGAAGGGCACTATCTCAGAGGCCGAGTTGTACATGATCCGCCAGCGACTGGACGGCGGGATTCGTAACAAGGCAGCTCGCGGCGAGCTGCGCAAGGCGCTGCCGGTCGGGCTTGTGTGGGGTGAGGGGGACGGGGAGATCCTGCTTGATCCTGACGAGGCTGTTCGCGGCGCGATCCAGGCGATCCTGGATCGGTTCGCTGAGCTTGGCTCGGCGCACCAGGTGTGGGTGTGGATGCGTGAGCAGCAGATCGAGTATCCACTCAGGCGCTTCACCAGCTCAGAGATCCAGTGGGTCACTCCAAGCTATGACCAAGTGCTCAAGGTGCTCACCAATCCTGCCTACGCGGGCGCGTATGCGTTCGGCAAAACGCGCCAGGAGCGGTACATCGACGAGCAGGGTCAACCGCGCAAGCGCACCCGCAGGGTGCCACGGGGGGAGTGGGAGGTGCTGATCTGGGAGCACCATCCCGGGTTGATCGACCGCGCGACGTTCGAGGCGAACCAGGCGCGGATTCAGGCCAACAGCCGCTCGCGCGCGCACGAGCCGGGCGGCGCGGTCCGCGAGGGCCCGGCGCTGTTGCAGGGCATCGCTGTCTGCGGCCACTGCTCACGCAAGCTCAGCGTGCACTATCAAGGCCGACGCGGTCATCAGAGCCCCGTCTATTACTGCCGCGGCACGGGCGAGGGGTGGTGCACTCGCGTTGGGGGGATCAAGATCGACGAGGCGGTCGCCGGTGCGCTGCTTGAAGCGCTCACCCCGGCTGGGGTCAAGGCCGCGCTCGCTGCCGCCGACGCACTCGAGCAAGACCACGACGCCGCGCTGTCGCAATGGCGGCTGCAGGTCGAGCGCGCCCGGTACGAGGCCGAGCGGGCCGAGCGGCGCTACCGCCAGGTCGAGCCCGAGCACCGGCTCGTCGCGCGCGGTCTTGAGCGCGACTGGGAGAAGGCGCTCGGCGCGCTCGCGCAGGCCGAGGCCGAGCTCAGCCTGCGCGAACGTCAGCGCCCCCGCACGCTCACTGACACCGAGCGCGAGCGGCTGCTGGCGCTCGGCTCAGACCTCGGCCGGGTGTGGTCAGCGCCGATCACCACCGACCGCGACCGCAAACAGCTCCTACGATCGGTGATCGAGGAAGTGATCCTCAACGTCAACCGCCCCGAGCGCCGCGCGAGCGTCACGATCCGCTGGCAAGGCGGCGCGCTCACCGAGCTGGCGGTCTCGCTCCCCAAGCCACAGCCCTCGGTTCGCACCGACGAGGACACCAGCGCGCTGCTGGAGCGCCTCGCGGCCCACTACGACGACGCGACGATCGCTGCGATCCTCAACCGCCAGGGCCGCCGCTCCGCCAAAGGCGAGCGGTTCACCCGCAGCATCGTCAAGGGTCTGCGCCAGTACCGCAACATTCCCGCCCACCAGCCGTCCGAGCAGCCGCTCGACGGCGAGCTGCTCTCCGTCCATCAGGCCGCCGAGCAGCTCGGCGTCGCCCCGTCCACCCTGTTCCGCTGGCTGCAAGCCGGATTCATCACCGGCGAGCAAGACACCCCCGGCGCCCCCTGGCGGATCCGCGTCAACGACCAGCTGCACGCCCTGTTCGTCCACGAAGCACCCGCCGGCTACGTCCCGATCCTCGACGCGATGCGCACCCTCGGCGTCTCCCGCCAGACCGTGTTGCAGCGTGTCAAGCGCGGCGAGCTGCAAGCCCTCCACATCCGCAACGGACGCCGAAAAGGCCTACGAATACTGGTCCCACAGCCCGAACACACCCTATTCGACACCACCACGATGAACGGAAAGGCAGTATGACGATGGCACCAGGGCGCCTGCCGCCACCTCGTCAAAGACCGCATGGACATCACCGGCGCCCGCTGGGGCCTGGCCGGCGCCGAGGCGATCCTCACACTCCGCGCGCTGATCAGCAACGACGACTTCGACCAATACTGGACCTTCCACCTCGCCCAAGAACACTGCCGCATTCACGCATCACGCTACGCCCTCGGCGTCATCCCGGCACCCGCGTAACTCCCTCCAATGGACCTGCACCCAGCGCTTTTTGCACTTCCGGCGCTACGCGACGCGCGATCGCAAAGGCGACGGACCAGGCGTCCGGCGAACTCGACGAAAGCGGCGCGACGCGGACGATCGGAGCGTCGCCAAGGCAGTCGCCAGCTCGGTGGCGCCGCCAAGGCGAAAGCAGTCGTCGGCCGGCGCGATCACGGACGCCTGCCTCTGGGCGAAACCAGGAGCGGCAGATATCGGCGTGATCGTTAGCTCTGGGGTGGCCGACGAGTTCGTGAGCAAGCACTGGGCCGCGCTTGCAGGAACGCCCCGCATCGGCTAACGGAGTTCCCGCGCGCTCCTGCAGTCGCGCACTACTCGACGCCGGCCGCGAGCGGGCATGTGGTCTGCTCACGCGCGGAGCATCGGCGCGGCGGCGGTGCGGTTGTCGCTCCCCGATCGCGAGAGCGGAAAGCGGCCTCAGTCAGTGGAGCGCTCGGCTTCTGGGCCTCATCCCTTCGAGAGGCCGGCCGCGCGTCGGGCCGGTGCCTGCTTGGCGACGAGAGCGCCAGCCGGGCGCGCATGCTTGCGCTCAGCGATCGGGCTCGTCCTTGAACAGCGAGCGGAACGTGTTGCCGTCGGCATGGTCGGCGAGCGCGCCGCAGATCTCGCTGGTCAGCTCGGCGAGGCGGGCGAGCACGATCTGCCGGCGTGCTTCTCTCCCGAGCTCGCAGGCCCGGCCGCGGGCGGGTGGCGCGCAGCCGCTCGAGCGGCTCGCTCGGTATGCGCCGGCTACTGCCCAGCCCGGCGTTCACCGCTGCCACGATGGCCGCCGGGATCGGCGACTATCGGGGGCGCTACCTACCAGTCAGGCGCTCCCGGCGACGGCGGCCAGCCCCTGTCGCCATCGAATCCGGCAAGTCCCGAGCGCGCTGGTGCCAGGTGATCTGGCGCCTGTGGCAAGGGCCACGCCTCTTACGACCCCAACCGGCACCGCGCTGCAACGCCTCCTCGCCACTCGGCGCCCTCTTGTGGCGTGGGCTCCGCCTGAGCAAGCTGGATGGAGGTAATCTTGTTGCCTGAGGCATGAGCGTTGGCGCGACAATCGACTGGCGGGATCGCCAGGTTTCGGCCGCCGAGGCGGTTTCGGTCGTGCGCTCTGGCGACAGGGTATTTGTCGGCAGCGCTTGCGCCACTCCGCGTGCTCTGGTGGAGGCGCTGGAGCAGCTGAAGCGGCCAGGGGTCGTGCTCGTGCATTTCCTCACTGACCGGGTGGGCACGGGCGACCCGCCGCACACGAGCTACCAGCATCGCGTCTTCTACGTGGGGCGCGACGTCCGCGCCCTGAACGACGTGCGCGCGCTGCGCGAGGCGGGTCTGGTGGAGTACGTGCCGATCTCACTTGGCGACGTGCCGCAGCTGTTCGAGCACGGTCAGATCCCGCTCGACGTCGCGATGGTGCAAGTTGCGCCGCCCGATCCGGATGGTACCTGCAGCCTGGGGATCTCGGTGGACGTGACCAAGGCCGCGGCGCTGGCCGCACGCACGGTCATCGCCGAGGTCAACCCGGCGATGCCTCGGACCGCCGGAGACAGTCGGATTCCCGTCGATCGGATCGCGCGTTTCGTGCCGGTACAGACCCCCGTGGTGGAGTACATCCACGACCCCGCGGGCGACGTGGCCGAGCAGATCGCTCGCTACGTCGCGCGGCTGATCGACGATCGGTCCACGCTGCAGATAGGCCTCGGCCGCGTGCCGAACGAGATGCTGGCTCGCCTGAGCAATCGGCGCGAGCTGGCCATTCACTCGGACGTCATCACCGAGCCGATCGTCGACCTCGTCGCCGCGGGGGTCATCACGGGCCCTGTCGCGACGAGCTGGGCGATGGGCTCGAGGCGCCTCTACGACCTGGTGGACAACGATCCCCGCTTCGCGTTTCATCCGATCGATTACATCTGCGACCCGGCGGTCATTCGCAGCCGGGAGCGAATGGTGTCGGTGACGCAGGCGTTCACGATCGACCTCACAGGCCAGGTATCGACCGAGAGCCTCGACGGGGTGCTATACGGGGGCATTTCCACCGGGCCAGCGTTCCATCGCGGCGCGCTCGCCGCTCCCGGCGGGATGGCGATCGTCTGTCTCGCCTCGCGGACCCCGGCCGGTCGGTGCGCCGTTTGCCTCGAGCTCGGTCCAGATGATGCGGTGGCGATACCGCGCGCGGATGTGCATTGGGTTATAACCGAATACGGCACCGCTTACCTGTTCGGCCGCTCGATTGCCGAGCGGGCGGTCGCCCTGATCGAGATCGCGCATCCCGATTTCCGCAAGGAGTTGCTCGACGGCGCGATCGAGCGGGGCCTCGTCGGTCGCAGGCAGCAGCTGCGCAGCCGCACCGCCTACCCGGTCGCCGAGGTACGCGACGTGCGGCTACGCGACGGCCGCGAGGTGCGCCTGCGCCCCACTCGCACGACGGACACCCGCGCGATGCAGGACCTCTTCTATCGACTCAGTGACGAGGACAAGGAGACCCGCTTCCTCCACATGCTGAGCTCGCTCACCGACACTGCCGCCCAGTATCTGTGTAGTGTCACCTACGAGGACGAGATGGCGTTTGCCGCCGTGGTCGGGCCGTCGGCGCATGAACGGATCGTGGCCGCCAGCTGCTACTACCTGAGTCCCGCGACCCGCCTGGCCGAGGTGGCATACATGGCGGACCCGGAATGGCAAGGATTGGGGCTCGGGAAGATCCTGCACGCGGAACTGGTCAGATACGGCCGCGAGCACGGCGCTCGCGGCCTGTCCGCGGAGGTGCTACTCGGCAATACGCGCATGATGCGTGTCTTCGAAGGAGGCGATCACTCGCTCAGCGTCAAGACGCAAGGCGGCGTCGAGGAGCTGACCATGCTCTTCGAGGAGCCAGGATCGGACGCCAGAGCGCGAGCCGAGGACGACACCTGATGGAGTCAGCCAGCCTCACCGCGCGAGACCGGCCGCACCTCTTGCGCGAGCCCGTGCGGGGAGGCGTGGCCTATCCCCGCCTGTCGGTTCGCGGCGCTCCCTGACACGGAACAGGTCAGGGCGCTTCTCGCCGGGCGCGCACGCGCGCCGCCCGCGGCCCGGCTGACGGGCTGCCGGATCATCGGCGCGTCGGTCGGCTCGGCGACATACGCGGTTCTGGCTACCAACTCGATGGTCGGCCCTTGGAGGCTGTGCACCCCGGGCGAGGCTCCCACGCCCAAACTATCGACGGGCTCACGGGCACCATAAAGAACGCGGCGTTCGGCGGACAACCTCGACACTTGGCTGACCAGCCCCGCGTCCTCCACCATTCTCACCCGCCACGGGCGAGGGCAACTATCGGTAATTCGGGGGCATGAAAACTACTTTGGAGGAAGTTCCGGCCGCGTCGCGTATCGATCATACGCGGTCACCCCAGGCCCGGGGGCTTCCTGGGGAGAATTGTCGGCCAGGCCGTGTGGGACGATGTGCTTCGAGCCCGTGCTTGTCTGTGGGTCGCCCCCGGGCGTCACCTCGCTCCGAGTAGTGGGACGCATCCCGCTGGCGATCATTGCTTGTTCTGGGAAGCCGTGGATCGAGGACGCCCTGGAGTCCGGCATCGTTGCTCGACGGGCGATCCCGACCTGGTGGTCGTACGGCACTCGAGTCTGACCTGCCGGATGGTCTCAGCCGAACCCGGCCGGTCGCGTGGCTCGTGCCACGCTCATCTGTGCCAGTGGCCGTTCGCCGCTTTGCAGGGCGCGCACCGTGTCGGTCCACAGTGCGTTGGCGAAGGCGTGCGACGCGCGGTCCTCGCCACCCAGCAGTTCGTGCACGCGGTTCCAGGACAGCTCGATCAGCACCGCTCGTTCCCGTGCCCGGCTCTCGACGCGGTCCACGACGTCGCGCTCCCCGAGCAGGCCTGTTTGTCCGACGGCACGTCCTGGACCGGCGAGCCGCATCCGGCGGCTGACCTCGCGGCCTCGGATGACGGTTTCCACCGCGCCGCGGATCACGATCCACAGTGCTCGGGGTGCCGCGCCGGCCTCGACGATGACTTCGCCCCGCGGCACCGCGAGCCGTGGCAGCCCACGCACGACCGCGGGGATGGCGTCGGGCTCGAAGTGCTCGAAGAATCGAATCGTAGACAGGTAGGCCGAGTCGTCGGCGTCGGTCTCGACGGTCGGCGTGGCCTCGGTCGGCCGGCTAGGAGCCTGGGTCAGTAATACTCAGTCTCATTAACGAGGCCCTGAGAGCCGTTCTGCGGCCATCCGAGCGATCGCCGCTGATGAATTGATCCCCTGAAACGGGCCAAAACGGCGTTCTGCGGCATAGTGACCCACGCTCCTAGACCGCCGCGTAGACGAATACCTGGTCATCGCTCATGTTGATGCTGCTCTGTTAGGTCGCTTCCACCTTACGAGCCCACGCGGAGTCCATGATCGTCAATCGCCGGGTCGCGCGGCTGAGGGTCACCTCGGCGACGTCGCGAGCATGACGTGCGCCTTTGAGCCGCAACGGACCCTGGCCCGCCATTCGGCTCGCCGCGACTCGAGACTCCGGGGAAATACGGTGCGAGGATGCTGGTTTTACCGGTTATCGAGCCTGGCTCCGGCTGGAAGTCTCGTCCGTGGACACACACAACGACGCGGAGTCGGCGACAGGGCGGCCCTGGTCCTGCTCCGAAGGCGGTGGACGGTATGTCGGCTTTCATCTGGGTCCTGTTGGGGATCGTGTACGTGGCGTGCTGGATCTTCTTCGGGATGACCACGTTCCGCAATGGGCATTACTGGATGTTCTGGATTGGATTCTTCTTCCCGATCCTGTGGATCGTCGGCGCCTTGATCGCCCCTACGCCGGCCAAGGCCGGGATGGCGTAGGCGCCCGAGGTCGGGCGCAACCGGGGCTTCCCTAGCCAATCGCGACCATGGCCGATCTGCTCGGGTCATTACCGATCGCGACGCTCACCCAGTCGCAGACTCTGGCCGAGCTGGGCTTGATCGTGGTCCTGGCGGCCGCCGCTCCGCTGATCGGCCAGGTGCTGCGGCTGCCGTCGATCCTCGTCCTGCTCGCGCTGGGGTTCGGGGCTGGCGCGATCGGCGCCCTCAACCCTAACGAGCTGCTGGGCCAGGAGCTGATCTCGGCCGTCGTCTCGGTCGCGGTCGGGATCATTCTGTTCGAGGCCGGGCTCGGCCTCCAGCTCAGCAAGCTCACCGGTACCGTCGCACGGGTCTACCGGCGGCTATTGACCGTCGGGATTCTGGTGACCTGGGCTGTTGGGACGCTCGCCGCCTATCTGCTGTTCAACCTGTCCTTCGAGGTCGCCCTCATCCTGGGGGCGGTGCTCGTGGTCTCCGGTCCGACGGTGGTCGGGCCGCTGCTCGACTTCATCCGTCCCTCGAAGGAGGTCAACTTCGTCCTGAAGTGGGAAGGCACGTTGGCCGATCCGCTCGGTGCGACGCTGGGCGTTGTCGTGTTCAACGCGGTGATCGCGGGGCACGCGAAGGCGGGTCAGGAGATCTTCCAGTTCCTGCTCAACGTCGGGGTCGGCGCCGGCTTCGGCCTCCTCGGGGCGGTCCTGGTCCTGGGCTGGGCGGCGTTGTTCAAGCCCAATCAGTCGCAAGCGGTGACCGGGACGTTGATGTTCGTCGTCGCGATGGTCGTCTGCGCCGACCTGCTCCGCGATGACACCGGTCTGATCACCGGGCTTGTGATCGGCGCGATCCTCATCAACCGGCCGCCGCGCGGAACCGAGCCGCAGGGCGTAGCAATCCAACGGTCGAAGCTCGTCCGCGCTTGGCGCGAGCGGATCGGGACCCTCACGACGTTCCTGATCGGGATTCTGTTCATCATCCTCTCCGCCCGCGTCACCCCGCACCAGATCGCCCAGATCGGTTGGGTCAGCCTCGCGTTCATCGCCGTGCTCGTGTTCCTCGGCCGACCGATCGCCGTTGCGCTCTCGACCCTCGGCTCCTCGCTGCAGTGGCGCGAGCGAGCGTTCATCGCCTGGATGGCGCCCCGCGGCATCGTCGCCGCCGCCACCTCATCCACGTTCGCGCTCGGGCTCAGCCAGGCCGGGATCGGCGGCGGGTCACAGGACCTGATCCCGATCACGTTCATCGTGATCGTCGCGACCGCGCTCATCTACGGGCTCACGGGCGGCCCGGTGGCGCGCGCGCTCGGGGTCGCGAGCACCGGCCCGGGCGGGGTTCTGCTGGTCGGCTCGAGTCCGGTTGGACGCGCGATCGGACGCGCCCTCCGGGATCGCGGCCTTACTGTCGTGCTGTGGTCTGCCACCGACGAGCATGCGCGCGCTGCCGAGGCGGACGGGCTCACGGTCTACCGGAGCGATCCCACACAGAACGGCGGCGAGCCTGCCCCGTCGGATCTCGACGGGCTCGACTACGCGCTCGCCGTCAGTGACGATGAAGCCCTCAACGCGATGATCGCGACCGATCTCTCCGAATACTTCGATCGCGGCCACGTCTTCCAGCTGCCCGTCACCGACGGTCCGACAGCGACCTTCTACGCCCGGGTGCCGGTGCTGTTCGACGACTCCGCCACACACGACAAGCTACTCGCGCAAATCGAGGCTGGCGCCGAAATCGGCGTCGCCGAAGCCGCAGCCGCCGCCGGAGCAAACGGGCACACCGACCTCGACGCTCGCCTGGGTCCGGATGGGATGCCGATGTTCGTCCTCACACCGGGGAAGAGCCTGCACGTCCTCGCTGCCGGCGACCGGCCGCCGCTCGAGGCAGGGCAAGAGCTCATCGGCCTGACCACGCCGAACTGACCGCTTCGACCAGCGCCGAGTCCCATCAGCTTCCCGCTGTGGGTAAGGTCGCCGCCTTCGTCGCCGCAGGGCTCGGCTTGCGCCCACGGCTCATCAGGCGCATCAACAGCCCGGAGCCCGAGACGGCGAGATAAGCGGTGAGCACGGCAACGGCGACGGGCGCGATCTGGAGCGTGCCGATCTGGGTCGTGATGACACCGAGGAGGATCAGCGAGAACGGGGCGGCGACGAGCGACCCGGGCAGGGCCGCGAACATGGTGGTGAACGCGAGCCCCTCCGGCAGCCCCGGGATGAGCACGTGCGCGCCGTCCCGGCGGTCCCGCCGATGAACAGCATCACGAGGAACGGCCCGCCGATGAACCCGGTGGCTTCGCACAGCGCGAACACGAGGATCTTCGCGAACACGACCGCGATCAACAGGCCCGCGCCGAGCGCCGTCCCGTCGTGGATCACCGTCGCGAGTTGACCGGTTCCCGTGAACAGCGTTAGCGG
The DNA here is from genome assembly GCA_963816005.1 of uncultured Solirubrobacteraceae bacterium. Taxonomy (GTDB): domain Bacteria; phylum Actinomycetota; class Thermoleophilia; order Solirubrobacterales; family Solirubrobacteraceae; genus Palsa-465. The sequence goes on from CAWFKF010000001.1 coordinate 10,443, forward strand.
CAATGCGACGCCGACGAGCCCGAACGCGATTCCCCCGATCGTCGAGCGAAGGACCGTCCGCTTGACCAACGGAGCGGTGAGCTTCGACATCAATCCGATCACGACAACCGTGATCAGCGCCAGCGCCCCAGCGACGAGCCCGAGCGGGATCGCCGCCAACAGCTGCCAGTCCTGTTACTTGAACGACGGGAGCGTATAGAGCCCGACGAACGTCGACCCAGCGATCGGGAAATACACGGCGAACGAGACCGTGGAGGCCAACAGGCCCGCCACCAACGTGTCGGCCATGCGGGCGGCCTTCGGACGGGCTATCTCGAGCACGAGGATCACGGCCAGGATCGGGGATGACAACAGGCCGCCGTACGCGCCCGCCATCCCGCTCAGCGTGTTCGTCGCCCGCATCTCCTCGGGCAGCTTCCGGCGCTCCGAGATCCACGTCCCGAGCCCGCCGCCCATCATCCCCAACCCAGCTTCGGGCCCGAGGCTTGCCCCACCGGCGAGCGACACCAGCGACACGGCCACCGCCGCCGGGACCGTGGATGGCTCCACCCGCTGGGCCTTGAGCTCCGCGATCGTGCCGGGCAACTTGACCGGGACGTGAAACGCGCGCCGCATGACGCCGACGAGCACCCCCGCCCCTGCTGTCACCGCCACCCACCACAGACTCCCATCGAACCAGCCGGGGTTCTTCGGGAGCGTGAACCACAGATTCGTGCCCCCCTTGATCAGCCCGAGAAACGCGAGCGCGGCGAACGCCAGCACGACGCCGAACACAACCGCGTACCCAATGATCGCCCAGAACCCAGGAGACCGATTCAGCGCCACGAAGCCCGAGCCGGCGGGTCCCGGCGCGCTCGCGCCGGCCTGGTGGTCCTCGCGCATCAGACGACGAACCTACGGCGCGCCGGCGGCACACGCATCACCCGATAGGGACTAGTTTCGGTGCCGCGGCTCATGCCGAGTTCAGCCTTCTGGAGAAGTTGCCGATCAGCAGCCCGATCACGGTGACGAGGTAAAGCTGGCCGGTGAGCATCTCGATCACGGCAAGAGCGTGGCCGACCGGCGTCGCAGCTGAGAAGTCGCCGAAGCCCGTCGTCGTCAGCACGGTGAAGCTGAAGTAGAGCTGGTCTCCCACGGTGACGTTCGTGTGCTGCGCGAAATAGGCGTCGCGTCGACCTGGGCGATGAAGGCGATGATCCACGCGAACCCGAGGCCAACCGAGAGGTAAATGGCCAGCGCGCCGGCCACCGCCTGGACGGTGACTCCCTGCTCGCGGAGCAGCCGCAGGAAGCCCCTGAGGATCACTATGGGGACGGCCGCGGTGGCCAGAACACCCACCATGTACGTGAGTTCGTGTGGGATGGTCCCGGTCCCGACGCCGACGACGACCAAGGCCATCGCAACGCCCACGACCGCAGCGGTGCGGTAGCGCAGCTGCTTGCGCTCGCGTCCGGTGGCGATCGCGACGACGAGCGCTATGCCTTCGATTGCCAGGGCGACGGCACGAGACCAGTCGGCGCTCGGGGCCGCGATCAAGAACACAACCAGCGCGAGGGTGAGCAGAAAGACGATTCCGTAGCGGAATCGTTCTCGACGGTCGACAGGCGCAGCGCCACCGCCGGCGGTGATCTTCCCCATGGTCAAGCTCTCCTCAGACAGGGTTCGATGCGCAACACACGGTTGTCTTCGGCGCGCGGCGCGAGTCACCGCCTCGTGGTCGACGTCAATCGGCAGGCCGTGGCGGGAATATCTGCCGCCCGAGTTCGAGCATCGGACGCCGCGCGCGCCCGCCCGGCGGCTGGGTGTCCCTGCGTACCTCACCCGCTCTCCAACGTGAAGGCACGCAGCGCGCAGGACTCGCCGCGATCCACCCGTCACCTGTTTGGGATGACGACTGCCGGTCGCCCGGGGCGAATGATGGGACCGCGGCCGTGGTCGCCCCGCGTCTTAAGTGTTGAAAGGAGCGTTCGAATGAGCGAGTTTGACGAGTTGGTCTCAAAGAGCGGCGTACTTGTCGCGGGCAGGTTCGGACCGGACTGGCGCGTCGCCGACCAGAAGTGCGTGCTCCTGTTCGAGGAGGATCCCGTGGCGCTCGAGGTGATGAGCTCGTTCTGTGCGTCGATTCAAATGCTGCTCACCACGATGGCGGTTGCCATGAGTCGCGTAACCGCGGTCAGTTGGCAGCCAGTCAACGGCTGGGCCGTGTCAAGCGGCGTCTACTCGTTCGCGATGCACCGCGATCGATTCGCCCTCGGCGAAACCGCGAAGCTGGGAAGCACTGACGAGCTACTCGAGCTACTGCGGCAGGAAAAGCCGTAGTACTCAATTGTTGAGCGTGAGATATAGCCGTCGGCGCGCCTGTTCCAACCTGCCGACCACTCCGTCCGCGCCGCTTGGACCTCGCCCAGCACCCATCCCGTGACCTGACGCGGACCGCGACCGGGCAGCTCCACCGCTGTGCGGCCTGTCAGTCAAGGCGGACGGTCAGGCGCCCAGCGAGTGGAGTACCGCCATCACGGCAGAGCAGGACTCGAGGGCTCATGAACAAGCCCCCTGACATTCGCCACAAGCGCGCCAGCTCGGGCGCGGACGCAGCGTCCGGTTCGGCAACCGGATCACGCTCGTCCGAGGCGCTCGGCGCTAACCGGCTTCAGCACAAATGCAAGCACCTCGGTGCGGGCGCTCGCGCTACCGACCTTGCTGCGAAGCGGTCACACCGCGGTGGCCCCTAAAGGCGTCACCGGGCCACGCGCATAGACAAGCCTGCGACCGCATCCGGCCCAAAGGAGCAGTCCAACTCAGCGGCGCTGGGGGACGCGCCTTCGGCCCGCTGTGCGCGCGCCGTCCTCACCGCTCGTACGATCGCATTTGTGTTCTCGCCCGCGCGGGGCTGGCGAGTGCTTCGGCGACGACTCAGTCGTGCCAGTCGCCGGCGCCGGGCGAGCGCTTGGCCGCGAACCCGATCGCAGGGCGGGGCCTCGACGACCTCGTCGGCGGCGGCCGCAATGCGGCTCAAGCACCCACAGCCGATCTGGTCGCCGTTAGCTGGCGCCGCGCCCGCGAGCTAGCGCCCAGAGAGCGTCCAGGTGTTCGTTGAGGGATCGCTCCATGTTCCCGTCAGCGACACACGAGCGCCGGTGTCGCCAACCAAGCCGAACGGGTGGCGAACTGTCTCAGGTAGCCCGTCCGCTGAGATTCGCAATCAGCCCAGGCTAACCGAACGGTCGAGGGCTACGTTCCCCAATCGTGGTCGGTGCCGTTCACGCTCTCCGTCCCGCCGAGTCGCGGGGAGCCGGCGGCTCCGTGGGAGCGCGGCCTCACGCCCCAACGGAGGAAACGTGGACAGCGCCCTCGTGTCGAGAGCCAAGGATATCGTCGACGATGACCGATTCCAACGGCGCAGGGCGACGGAGAGCGACCGCTGGCCGGACGCTGATCGGGTACGCGCGCTGGACCGCGGGCCAGGATCTGACCGCGCAGCGCGCGCTCGGCGTGGGGGACGATCGCATCTACCTGGATCACGGCTTGACGGGGCGCAAAGAACCGGGACTCCGATCATGAACCGCCGGGGCTGGCCGAGAATCGCGCCCCCGGTCTTGAGCTCGTCGCGCAGCTTCGTGGCACGGTGCCAAAGAAGCGAACGACCAGCACAACCATCGCGACCGCCCCGAGCGTAAGGACCGCGCTCAGGACGGGATGCTCTGACAGGAAGCCTAACTCGAGCGAGAGCGATCCCGGGACGTTGCGAAGACGTAGACGTCGACCGTGACGCTGAGGACCGTGAACGGGATCTTCTGGACGATGAAGCCCGAAAAGACGGCCGCCACGCGCCCGTCGCGCTGCCTGGCGGCTGTTCGGTGATTACGCGATGACTGACTGAGCGGACGCGCGCGGGTTCGTCACGCGGCGAGGATGCGGGCCTTCTCGGCGGCAAACTCTTGGTCGGTCAGGATTCCCTGTGCCTTCAGGTCGGCTAGGTCCTTGAGCTGCGCGATTCGGTCCTGCCCGCCGTCGCTCGGCGGCGGCGCAGTTGGCGTTGGTGCCGGCTCCTGGTAGTACTGCTGGTCCTGCTCGGCCCAGCGGTTGTACTGACGACGACTCACACGGTTGGAGACCGCGGTTGCGGTTCCAGCGACAACCGCTGTGCGGGCGATGCCGCGAAGTAGTCCGGGCATGGTCCTGTCCCTTTCACTCAGGCCGCCGCTTCCGCGGCGCCGACGGCATCGATGAGGTCCTGCACGCCGATTCTTTGGTCCGCGATGAGCACGCCGCCGCTGAGACGCACGGCGTTCACGAACGGCGCTGCCCAGCGGTTCTCGTAGACGATCATCGCGGCCGCGGCCCCAGGCTCAAGTTCCCCGGCAGCCAGAGCGGCGTCGTCGTCGCTGAGCAGGCCCGTGGAGGCGCCCGCGAACGCAGTCAAATCGCCCGCCGTCTCTTCGTCAAGTTCGGCGAGGTCGAAGTCCGAGAACGTGCCGTCCTCGTTCTTGCGGACAAAAAGCGCGTCGAGTACGCGGATGATCCCGCGGTCCACAAGGTCGAGAAGGATGGGTACCGCTTGGCCGGTCATCGGCGCGCCTACCGGATAACCGATCACGATCACGTCAATCGGGCCGAGTTGGTCTACGTTGCTTTCCATTTGGACCTCCGTTGCTCCGTGCTCAATGCTTGACGGCGTGTAACCATGAGGAATTGATCAGGCTCGGCCGGCGTATGCCTCATTCCGTGCGATGAAGCCGTGAGATCATATCCGCTGCAGAGGCGAACTCCGACGTTCGCCAGCAACCATTCCGCTGGCGCGGTGACGGCTGCTAACACGTCGGTCACATGTGTTACTGACTGGTGAAGCAGGTGTTGCTGGCTGGTGAATCTGTGACATGTGATGAAAGTCGCGAGTGTTGTGTCTGCAGTGGTCGGCAACCATTGCGCGGTTCGCCATCTGCTCGTGTTCCTGGCCCGTGATGGCGACGAGAGTCCACCGATCACGGGATCCGCTAGCCCCATTTTCCGCACTATGAAAGGGTTAGCACTCCCGGCTTGTGTTCGGGCCAGGGTGGTGTGATGTCGAGTAGTTCGAGGATCCGGCGCTGGGTGTGGGTGAGCCGGTCGAGCTTGATGCCGGCGCGGGTGTAGGTGAGGCCGAGTCCTTGGAAGAGGCTGAGCACGTTGCGTCCGGTGGGTTTCGCGGCGCGGTTCTCGGGCAGTAGGCCGGGGAGCAGTTCGTTGTCGCCGAGCGCGTTGCGCGTCTCGGTTTCGATCAGTCCGAAGATCAGCAGCGCGATCCCGATGATGCTGGTCAGCGCGTAGATGCGGTCGTCGTTGTGCAGGAAGATCGGCCGGACCTTGAGGGTTTGTTTGTAGTCGCGGTGGCGGCGCTCGACGATCTGTTGGCCTTTGTAGTCGCGTAGGATCTGCCCGGCGGTGAGGCGCTTGCCGGGGAGGTTGGTCGCCAGCGCGTAGATCCCGTCGGTCTGGGCGGCAGCGGCGATCGCGTCGCGGTCGCGCGCCCAGGTAAGCGTCGGCTTGCCGTTGCGGGTGCCGGTCCTTGTCGTGATCAGACCGTCGATGGTGGGAGCGAGGATCCTGGCGACGCGTGTTTCGACCTGTTTGCGGGTCTTGTAGTAGCGCCCACCGAGCCCGTTCTTGACGCGCTGGAGCTGTTGCTCGGCCTTGGTGAGCGCGCGCTCGCGAGCGGCGGCCGTCTCGCGGTGCTCCTCTGAGGAGTGGATATACGCCACGCGGAACCGGCGGGTCTGCGAGGTCTCGGGATCGGCCATCTCCCACTCTCTGACCTAGTTCAGTGAGTACGGCGGGGCGGGTTGCTGAGTGGCGTGTTCGGGGTGATGGTTGACGCTCGTTTCGGGTGTTGACGCTGTTCGTGGCGCGTGGCGCGCGTGTTGGGCCGGCCGGCGGACGGTTGTCGGCGCCGTTTCGGGGTCGCTGACGGAGCGGGTCCGGCACGGCTGGTGTTCGATGGCGCTGGCCGGGTTGGTTATGGAACGCCGAGAGCGGTGACGGCGTCGTAGGTCGCTTGGAAGGTCTTGAGGTAGCGAAAGCCGGTGGGGAGCCGGAGCGTGATCTGGCGTGCGGTGCGGGTGATGCGGGCAGGGACGCAGAACAGGATCCGTCGTAGCGCTTTGGCGTGACGGCGCAGCGGCGTGTCGTTGGGTGCTTTGCCGGAGGCTGCGGCGGCCGGTGAGAGGTCGCACAGCAGCGCGGTGATGTTCAGCGCGATCAGGCTGGCGGTGAGCCACACGCGGTTCGCGTTCAGATCGCCGCTCGGGAGGTGACGTAACGGCTGGCCGAGCTTTGCGTCCTTGAAGCGTTCCTCGATGCGCGCGCGGTGGCGGTGGAAGTGCTCGACCTCGACCGTCGACTTCTCCTCGGCGGGGATGTCGGTCACGATGAAGCTGTACGCGTAGGTCGAGTCCAGTTGGCCGTCGAGCACCATCTGCAGCTGATCTGGCGGGATCGTGGAGCGTCTGCGCGCGCGTGGGGATCCGCGGTGGATCTCCTCGGCTGAGACGCTGACGCGGCGGACGATCAATCGCAGCGGCTCGTGGCCCCAGCCGTGCGGGGTGAGCGTGGTCTCAGCGACCTCCGCGTCGCGCATCTCCTCCGCGTCGGCCCAGTGCTCCTCGGGGATCTCGGCCATCGCACGCCACATGCTGCTGGTCCGCGGCGCGCTCATCGAGAACCGCACCTGCTGCCGGCGCAGCCCGGTCATCAGCTCGACGGAGTAGAACCCGCTGTCGACCCTGGCAGTGAGCTGGCCATGCCCCGCCGGCAGCAAGCTCTTGGCGCGGGCGATCATCCGCGCAGACTCCGGCGCGGTGATCCTCGCGCGGTTCCCCGGCTCGAGCTCGCTGGTCAGCGCGCGGCCGCGCTCGGCCCAGGTCACGACATAGGACTGGTACGCCAGCGCGCCTGAGTGACTGCGCGCCGCGCCGCGCCGCCGCGGGCCGCGGCCGTACACCTCCGTCTCGGTCGCGTCCAGATCGAACGTCACCTCTTCAGTCACGTCTCGACCGAGCTGGCGGTCGACGCGGTCACCGACCCGCGCGAGCGCCCGCTCGATCGCGCGGACATGGGTACGCCGGTAACGCATCGCGAGTTGGCGTGCCGTCGGTGCCGACGGCGTCGCGGCGACTGCGCGCAGCGCCGCGCCCGCGGTGTCCGCGCGGACGTTCTCGATGTCATCGAAGCACTCCGCCCCCGCGATCTGGCACTCCGACAGCGACACCACCAGCGCACCGGGCGACAGCCCACGCCGGCGGGACTTGACCGCCCGCACCCCACGAGCGGCCGACAGCTCCGCGTCGACGAGCTCGACCAGCCGCGTGCGGCGCGCCAGCTCACCCACGATCGCCAGCCCGGCATACGGGGTCAAGCTCGGATCGTCTGCTCTGAACGACAGCCGTCCGGGTCCTCTGTAACAGTCACTGTCGTTCACCCGCAAGGTGGCATCCCCTCACCGTCAAAGTTGGACTTCGCACCCCAAACAATGACGGCCCAGTCGGACGGAAAGCCCCGCATTTGCGGGGCTTTTCTATGCCCCAACCAAATATCTCATCGATCCCGGCAGACGATCCCCTACCAGCTAACCCACTGATCTAGGTCAGAGCGCGCCGCGGTAGCGGGTGCGCAGCTCGGGCGGGAGATCCTGCTCGCGCTGTGAGACGTAGCGCACCGCTGCCAGCCCGTCAGCGCCGACATCGGTCAGGAACCGCTCCCGGAACCCGGTCGCAGCGCGCAACGGCACGATGAACGACAGCCCTGAGCGGGCGATCTCGCACAGCGTCTTGGGGTGCCCGCACGCTGAGTCCAAGATCACCAACCCGCCCGGCCCCGAGAGCTGCTGCAGCCGCTCCAGGCTCTGGGCGATCAGTGACACCTCGGCCGCGTTGCCCGGCTCCGGACGCACGTACAACGACACCCCGTCAGCCGTCGCGGCCTGCAACACCCGAACCTGGCGTCCGACGCCCTGCCCTTGGGCCCATCCGTTGGCGACCAGCGCCGAGTCCTCATAGGCGCCGCACACCCGCAGCGCGGTCAGATCGACATGCAACCGGCCGGCGTCGACCCCGAACCGCTCGATCGCGCGGGCCGCGAGCGTGCCCCGCAGCGTCTCGGCGTACACCGCCAGGATCTCCAGCGCCCTCCCTAACCGGTCGTCATTGAGTAGCGCCGGTGGGATCCCCAGCAGTTCCTGCAGCGCCGCCCCGGACGCCCACCCGGCGATGTCATACAACGGCGAGGGGGAGCACAGCCGGCTGGCGATCAGCGCCGCGACGGCTTCGCCGACTGAGAGCTGCTGGCGGCCGCGCTGCGGCAGCGCGCGGTCGACCGTGCCGACCAGGTCAAGCGCGGTGATGAAGTGCCAGGCCAACAGCAGCGGCCCGACATCGCGGCGCACCCCCGCCATTGGCGGGTCCAGCCGCGCGAAGGAGCCCATCAGCTGCTCGAGTTGGCCCGACGCTTTGAGCTCGTCCTCGCGCCCGAGCGTCTTGAGCACGCGGTGGCGCACCCGCCCGTGCTCGTCGCGATAGGCCTGCACGAGCCGCAGATACACGTAGCGCTTGCTGCCGCGGCGTACCGCGTGACGCTTCACATACATGTTGGCCCTACACTACCGGCACCGTCGGACGGACCCAAAGCCCTGAAACTAACGCCTTAGGCGCTGAATCATCACAGGCGGGAGAAGCCAAGTTGGCCCTACAGTCCGGCTCGAGAGATACGCGAGCAACCAAGCATCGCGCGGACGATGCCAGCAAATACCGCGCAAAGCGACCCACCCGAGCCGCTGAGAACCGCCGACTTACCGCTTCGTTACACGGAAAACGGGGCTAGCGGTGCGATCGCGGTGTTCGGCCTCGGTACTGCTGGCATGGGAGACCTCAATCGTGACCCCTGGTGCTTCGCGTGGCGCCGAGGACGCGCCTCCGGACTGGCGCCCGAAGATCGATCTGATCGGGGCGGCTCTGTGCGCGGCGGCGTCTTGGCGTGTTCGTCTTCGGCGGGCTCAAGTTCGGCTCGTGGGGCTGGGTCGCTGCCGAAATCGAGCGCGCCCCAGTGGTTCGGCGTATCGCCGGTATCGTGGCTGATGGTCGCCGGCCTTCTGCTGATCTCGAGCTTGGGCTGGGAGGCACGGAAGGGTCGCGCACGAGAAGGAGCCGCTCGTCGATCCAGCGCTGCCGCGCAACCAGCAGCTTGGCGGGCTGGCGATGTCTTCTTCCGGTACCTCTTGCAGATGGGGGGTGCTCTTCCTGGTCTCGCTTTATCTGTCGGTCGCGCTCGGCCTCTCGGCTATCGCCACCGGGGTGCGGATCGTGCCCGTGTCGATCACGCTGCTGGCGGCGGCCATTGGAATCCCGCGACTGTTCCCGGACGTCTCACGGCGCCTGGCCGTGCGCATCGGGATCTTCGCGATGCTGGTCGGGATGCCTGTCTTGGTCGCCGCGATCGATGTCAACGCCGGTGCGGAGATCGTGACCGTCCGCTTGCTGTTCGTTGGCCTCGGCATCGGCGCGCTGGCTTCGCAGCTTGGCGCCGTGACCGTCTCGGCGGTCCGGACGAGCAGAGCTCGGAGGTCGTCGGCGTCCAGAACATGGTGACCAACCTTGGCGCCTCGCTGGCACAGCGCTCACGGGTTCGATCCTGATGGCGGTGCTGACGGCCTCGTTTCTCACCAACATCGAGATGAACAGCGAGGTCCCGCAGAGCGTCAAGGACGAGCCGAAGACCGAGCTGGCCAGCGGGATTCCGTTCATGTCCCGACCAGCAGCTCGAGGCTGCCGCCACGGAGGCGGATGCGAGCTCTGAGTTGACTCAGGCGGCTCTCGATGCCAACGCCGAAGCGCCTGGACGGGCTCCGCGCTGGCCTGATCATGCTGATCCTGATCGCGGCGATCGCGCTGTTCTTCGTCGGGCGAATACCGAAGCGACAACCCGGCTCCGAGCCCGCGGCCGTCGCGAACCCGGGCCCGGTGTCGGCACCCGTTCAGCGACGGCGGTGACGGGGTCGGGTGGTTTCCGTTCCTAGGAACCGGTTCCGACGCCTGCGGGTGGCTGGAGGGCCTCCTGCAGCTTCTTTGTGTCCTCGTCGGAGAGCGAGGTCTTGATGACGGTGCCGCCGTACTGCTCCAGGGCGGCGATGGCCTTGTCCGGGGTCGCCTTCTCGATGATCATGAACAGCGCCGAGGTGCCCGGCTTGACTTGGTCGCGGACCTGGTCCTGGAATTGCTTGTCGATGCCCTTCTCGCCGAGGTGGCCGAACAGCGCACCGAGGCCGGCGCCCACTGCCCAGCCGGCGAAGGGGATGAAGAACAGCAGTCCGAACAGCAGGCCCCAGAACCCGCCCCAGACAGCGCCGCCCGCGGTCGAGGCGCCGCTATGGCTGGTGTGGACGTGGTACTTGCCGTCCGCGTCACGGCGGATCGCCGCCACCTCGTCGGCCTGGATGATCAGGTCGGCCTCCAGCTGCTGGACGGTCTGCCGCGCTTCCTCCGCGGTTCCCTCGTCGGGATAGCCGATCGCTACGAGCGTGGCCATGTGCGCTCCTTTGGTCGAGTTGTCGCCGATACAGGGCCGGCGTCGCGGATCGCTCCGTCGCTGAGTCCGGCAGGTAGTAGCGCCTGAACGATGGCAGCGAAGGTCGGGCTGCTCATCACCCGAACGGGATGATCGCGGAACAACGGCGCGCGGAGCTTCGTCCATGAGCTGGCGGCTTTTGGGGCCTCGGGCTGCTCGAGCTCGTCCGATCTCGGTCGCCGGCGGACGTATCGTCTCGGAGGCTCCAACGTTGGAGAGGAGACCGGTGAGCCTTGGCTCCGGTCAGCAGAGCGCGCTGGCGGCATCGGTCTGGGAGGCGGGGCAGGGACCCGTAGTATCGACGCGAACCTTTGGTTGTGCCCGTAGGGGGATCAGACTCCGCGCGAGCGCGTCGGTTCGCGCGTGGGCCGAGCGATGAGACTCTGCTTCACTTGGTCGAGCGGATCGGCGATGCCTACGGGCTCGTTCTGGTCCTGATCCTCACGACGTTCGTGGTGGCAATGACGTTGCCGCCGCAGGGCTGGGGCGGCCGGCTCGGGGCGGTCGCGGTCGCCGGGCTGACGGCGATCATCGCGCTGACGAGTTCGGATGTGCGACCGGGGCGGGTACGTCTCGCGTTCGTGGCGGCGCTGGCGGCGGTCCTCGCCGCCGGGCTCGCGAATGCGGTCACCTCCGATGCGCTGCTGGGCATCGCGTTCGTTATCGACTCGCTGTTGCTCGCGGCTGCGGCGATCACAATCCTGCGCCGAGTCGTGCTGACCGCTCAGGTCGATTTCCGCACGATCCTCGGGGCGATCAGCGTCTTCACGCTGCTCGGCCTGCTGTTCGGCTTCCTGTTCCTCGCGCTCGGACGCCTGGTGGCAGGTGATGTGTTCACCGGCGTTCCTCATGCCCAAGCTCGCGATTACCTGTTCTTCAGCTACACGACGCTGACCACGACCGGCTACGGCAATCTGGTGCCAGCCGGGGACATCGGCCAGATCCTGGCCGTGCTCGAGATGCTGACCGGCCAGGTCTTCCTGGTCACAATGGTCGCCGGGCTGGTCAGCCTGTGGCGCCCCGGCGCGAGAGCGCAGCAAGAGGAGGGTCTGAGACCTGATCACACGGGAGCCTGACGCCCAGCGGACGAGCCGGAGGGCGCGCGCCGAGGTGGCGGACTTCGGTTGTGCCGTCGGGTCGTGGGCGCGTGCGCGAGACAGCCTGCTCGTCCCCGGCGCGCTGGTCCGCCTGGCACGGGCGCGATCCGCGCAACATTCCTGAGCGGGCTACGTCCGCGCGAGGCGCCAAACCGAAGAACTTGGCGCCTCGCATCCTGCCAGTCAGCAACGGCCGCTCGCTCAGTCTCCGGTGATTCGGTTGCCGTAGGCGATCAGTCCGTAGACAGCGAGGATGTCGACCGCGAAGATGGACAGCGACCAGAGCGGGTACGCAGGCATCATCAGCAGTTGCGCGATCGCATTCAGCCCGAGAACGACGGCGCCTGTCCAGCGCGCGAATTGGTTCTTGGCGAACACCCCAATACCGACAACGACTTCGAGCACGCCGATGCACAGTACGACCCAGCCCCAGGTGTTGAGGCTGCCGGCGATGTAGTGGGTGTTGGCGACGAAGAAGTGTGCGTTGCCGATCGCGGCGAGGCCCTCGATGAAGTTCAACATGCCGAGGATCAGCAGCAGCACACTTGCGAACATGACCCAGCCGTAGCCACGATCGTCATCCTCATAGCCTCCAAACGGGGCCGAACTGCTTTCAGGCGTTGTGTGGACGCTCATTGTGGCCCTCCCGTTAGTGGGGTTTAGCGCGATCACCATCGCTCGGCGAGCGTTCGGGATCACTTGGGTCAGGTTCTCACCGTCAGATGCGTCGGTCATCCGTAAGCGAGACGATCACGCTATCGGTCAATTACGGATTGGCGAGTAATGTCGGGGTAGGGACTCGAAGTCACCACCGAACGGTTACCAGCCAGCAACACGCGCCCTCCGTCATGTCAATGAAATGTGAATATCCACTGGATACATCCATTCGCCTCGCGGCGACACGCACCTCCGCCGGCACGAGAGCTCGGTACGTTTGTCCGAGTCGGGGTTACTGCATTGAGAAAGCGCCGGGATAAACCGGCATGGAGATGCGGATGAAAGAGCCGTACATCGAAGAAGTAGCGACTCACGATGGCCCCGACCATGCGTTGGGAAAGCGCCGGGATAAACCGGCATGGAGAAGGAGATGCAAGTTCTCTACATCGAAGATCTAGGGAGCAGCCGACAAGGCTGCGATCCAGCTGGTGAGAGTCCAGCCATGCTAATCGTCCGTGTCGAGCATGTAGCAACGCCACATCCCGGTTCGGGTAACCGGCCGGGCGATGCGTGGTGTGAACGGCCCGGCCGCCTGGCGGTCAGTTTGCCGCTGCGGTGGGAGCAGCCTGGGGGTCTAGCAAGCGCGGGAGCCCGAAGGTGATCGAATGACTGCAGCCTCGAAATCGATGTCCCCATGGAAGCTGCCATGTGGGGGGATATTCGCGCGTCGAACCCGTCTAGATTGGGGTGAGACCGGCGTCCTCGGTGAAGAAGCGGATACGTGCAACCGGGGAGCGCGGCGGGGTAGGGGTCCGAGCACCCGCGCAAGGATCGCAGAGATAATGTCGGGAAGGGCCATCTCCCAGCAGGGACTGGTGACAACCTGCAAAGACCCAGCGGCCGAGGACGAACCGGAGGCGCTGGGAGGGGGATGGTCTGGCGCATGAGCCCGTATGAGCGACGACGAGGGGGTAACGCCCCTCCAGGCGGCTCGCGAGGCCGCCCCGGCGCGGGTAACGCCCGTGCTGGGCAAAGGGGCTCTGGGCACTCGGTGGCCATGACGGTGGGCACGCAGCCAGACTCTGAGCTGGGTTCTGCGGGGCCTGCGTCGTGGCGAAGGAGCGGTGCAAACTCCACGATGGCGGGGCGAAGGGTGCGCCAGCACCGCAGTTTCGCGTCGCGGGGGAAGGCTCGCCCTGACAAATACCGTGAGAGCCGAGGCCAGAACCGGACTCGGGAAATCCGACCGTCCGGGATCGTAGGGAGGCTTTGAGAAACGTGGCCAGTTGGGAGCCTGGGGTAAGGCCCGGAGCGAAAGCGACGGAACAGCCGCCGGACCCGCGCGGTGCGCGCGCTCAATTTCTATCCCGACCAAATCACGGTGGCCCTGAGTCATGCGTCGGCTGCTCGCGAGGGTGGCGGCGAAGCGTTGACAGGGGTCGTGCAGGCTTGGCTATTGAGCCGCGAAATCAGAGTTCCGGGGTGCCGACGCTGTCCAACGAAGCGGAAGGCAATATCGCCGGCAGCGCTATCGCGAGCTGCCGGAGGACCCCGCGCGGTCGGAGAACCCTGGCATGCACGAAGCTCTCCATGCTCGAGAACCGGGAGAGCCTACGGTCGCCCGTGCTTGTCGATGATGCCCCGTCCTGGATGGTTCGCGGGGTGGCATGTCGGCGGGTGGCGGGCCGCGAGGGGAACGCTGAGGCGGTAAGCCCTTGATGCACGAGCGTGGGCAGTCAGATGGTCGCGTAGTACCGAAGAAGCGTGTGTCACGAACGTTGGAGGAAGACTATGTAGGTAGAACTCCATAAAACGGTGCTGTGCGAGAGATGGAGGCTTGTTGGCCCTCCGGCGTCGGCCCTGCGGGGGTGGGCGTCAAACCGCCCCGATGCTGCGTTGGCTGAAGACCGTCGTGGCGAGCGTTCGGGGAAAAGGCTGGGCTTGACCCGGTCAGGTGGGGACCAGGAAGACGTTCCAGAAAGCGCTCGGTCTCTGTTCTGGGTCGAGCGTGCGTTGTTGAGGCGTCGAAAAGGTTTAGACGGCATCAAAATCGGAGGTCCTGCTTCATCCTCCGAGACGAGTCTGGCGGGGTCCCGTGTTCCTGGCCAGGTGGTGCCCGGCGTGGAGGCGGCGTGAGCCTGGTCTGCGGCTCTTGCACGGAACGTGAGAAGGCGAGCGTCGAAAGCGGCCGTCCGGGCCTGCGGGTCAGTACGACGGGCGGCGAGAGGGAGCGTGCCAACGGCAGAAACCGGAGGCATTGAGTACCGGTCGCGGCGCTCGCTGGCGGACCGGCTCGTATTAGCTGTGAAGCTGCTGCTCGCTGGGGTGGTGGTGGAGCGAAGGGGCCGGCTCATCGGTGATGTCGATTCGATCAACCAGCGCCCTGGGGTGCTGGGAGGAAGCGAGGACGCATGACAAGGCCGAAGGACAAGTCGTTTGCGATTCCCAAGCTGTTGGTGTGGGAGGCGTGGCGGCAGGTCAAGGCCAACAAGGGCGCTCCCGGCGTCGATGGGCAGGATCTGGACGCGTTCGAGAAGGACCTGGAGGGCAACCTCTACAAGGTCTGGAATCGCATGTCGTCCGGGACCTGGTTCGCGGCGCCGGTCAGGGCGGTCGAGATCCCCAAGCCGCACGGCGGCGGGACCCGAATGCTCGGTGTGCCGACGATCGCAGACAGGGTTGCGCAGACGACCGTGGCCATGTTCCTGGAGCCGCTGGTGGAACCCCGGTTCCATCAGGATTCCTATGGCTATCGGCCGGGACGCTCGCCCCATGACGCGCTCGCGGTATGTCGGGAGCGGTGCTGGAGGTACGACTGGGCGATCGATTTGGACGTCCAGAAGTTCTTCGACGAGGTGCCGTGGGACCTGATCGTTCGGGCGGTGGAGGCGGTCACCGACTGCCGCTGGGTGCTGCTCTACGTGAAACGGTGGCTGCATGCACCGTTGCAGCATCCTGACGGGACCCTTGAGCAGCGCAGCAGAGGAACTCCGCAAGGGTCGGCGATCTCGCCGTGCTTGGTGAACCTGTTCATGCACTACGCGTTCGATTCTTGGATGGCTCGGGAGATTCCGGGCTGTCCGTTTGAGCGCTTCGCTGACGATGTCATCGTGCACTGCAAGAGCAGGGCACAGGCGGAGGCGGTGCTGGCCAGGATCGCCCAGCGGATGAACGAGGTTGGGCTACGGCTCCATCCCGACAAGACACGGATCGTCTATTGCAAGGACGGCAAGCGTCGGGGAGAGCATGAGCACACCAGCTTCACCTTTCTCGGGTTCACCTTCCGAGCACGGAAGGCGCGAGCGACAGGAGGCGGGTACTTCACCAGCTTCCAGCCCGCGATCAGTACCGAGGCGCTGCAGGCCAAGAGCGTCGAGCTCCGCAGGATGCGGATCCACCGGCGCACCAACCTGTCGTTGGACGACCTGGCGAGATGGCTGAATCCCATCGTCGCCGGATGGATGAACTATTACGGCCGCTATTACTGGACCGTGATGGATGCCCTCCTGCAGCGCGTCAACACCTACCTGAGGCGCTGGGCTGGGAAGAAGTATCGGCGGTTACGGACCTACAAACGGTTCAAGCGGTGGTGGACTGGGCTGCACGAACGCGAGCCCGGCCTGTTCGCCCACTGGAAGTGGGTCCGCGCGTACTGACGGCTGGTGAGAAGAGCCCGGTGACGGGAGACTGTCACGCCGGGATCCGTGGGAGCCGGGAGCTGCGACGCTCCCGGCGACCCGACCGCCGAACGAGCCCGGGCGACCGGGGGCGGAGGCGGTGGGAAGGGAAGGCGACCAGCCAAGGGGAACGCGGCCAGCGAAACACGTCCCGGACGCAGTGCCGGAC
>CAWFKF010000002.1:0-16598 GCA_963816005.1 uncultured Solirubrobacteraceae bacterium
GTGAGAGCGATTCTCAGCTCGCCGCTGCATCCGTTGTTGAGCCGCGGTTGGCCCTGATCACGTTACGGGACGCCGGAGCAGGCACCGCTACACATTCCCAGTCGGTTACCGCCAAGAAGGCGACCGAGTGATCGTCGGCGTCGGGTGGCCCGAGCGCGAACGCTGGTGCCGCGACCTCAAGGACGGAGACCAGGTAGAGGTTCGGATCCGAGGCCACCACCGCGCTGGCCGGGCGCAGGCCCGCGGCGACGAGCGTACGGCGTGACGGTCGAGTCCGGCTCGACCCGGACGTCTCCGGCTCGTGCCCGCGTCCCGCTGCCGCGGAGACCCGAGCTTCGACGGCCAGAGCGTGCGCGCTGAGTTCTCCCTCGCGGCGTAGCGCGGAAGCGCAGAGAGCACGATCTTCACGGTCGGTGGCTCTCCCGATGGAACGGACGCGGCACTGAACTGACGGGCAACCTACGACGCGCCAGGGCGCATGGGAACGTCGCCCAGGCTCCCGGCCGCGAGGACGCTGGAGGATCGCTACTCGCTCAGGCGTGGAGCAGCAAGCACGTGACCAATCGGCGCCCCCACCGAGCAGCCCTGCATCCGTGGCCGCAGGCACTTGGCGCCCGCGCCAACAGTCTCGCCTTGCACGGAAACGGACATGCTCCGTCGATCGGTCTGCTCACCGGCCGGCTTGGATCGCTGCGCCGACGAGTCTGAGGTGGTCCCAGTTGGTGGCGTTGCCCATTGCGACGAGGCTGAGCTTCAGCTCTGGGTAGGTGCGCATGGTGTTGAAGAAGCCCCCGCCCCCGCCGAGGTGCTCCCAGTAGTGACCGGAGTCCGGGGGATCGCTGTGGCGGCGGAACCATCCGAGCCCGACGTCGAGCTTGCGTCCACGGGCGGTGGTCTGCTGCATCGCGATGACTGCCTGTTCGGAGAGGACGCCAGGATGAGCGCCGGGGTCGAGGTGCAGGTCGAGGAAGCGCGCGGCGTCGCTGACGGTGCCGATCAGGCCACCGTAGGGGGCGCCTTGGACACAGAAGCGCGATAGCGCCCAGAACTTGCCGACGCGATGATCGAAGATGCCGGCCGGGGTCATGAGGCGCAGCAACGGCGTCGAGACGTTGAATCTGGGGTGATACCCGGTGGCGGCACGCGGGGCCATGTCCGCCCGGTAGACGAAGTCGGTCGTGGTCATCCCCAACGGCTCGAGTAGCTGCGCACGCACGTACTCGACGTACGGCGCTCCACTTGCTGCCTGGATCACCCCTCCGAGGACGAGATAGCCGAGGTTTGAGTAGCTTGCGCGGCTTCCTGGCTCGGCCCGCAGGCGCGCGTGCTTTTTCAGCAATCGGGCAGTGAAGGCGTCGAGATCCTCTGCGGGAGCGTCGGCAGGGCGCACCCAGCCAACCGGGATGGGGTTCGCCAAGCCGGCGCTGTGGCTGAGCAGGTGACGGCTGGTCACACGGCTGCCGCCGTCGCGCTCCGGGAACTCCGGAACGAGGCTCACAACCGGGCTGTCCAGGTCCAGTTGGCCCCGATCAGCCAGCTGCAGGACGGCGGTCGCGGTCACCAGCTTGGTCATCGAGAACCACAGATAGACCGTGTCCGCGTCCGCACGATTGGGCGCCTCGATATCCACCAGCCCGAACCCCTCGCTCCAGACGCCTCCGGGTTTGACTACAGCTACCGAAAGCCCTGGGGGACGTTGGTGACCGCAAAGCTCCACCGCGATCTCGCGGCACCCCCGAACGGCGGGTGCGATATCAGGCTGTTCGTCCCGCCTAGTCGACACAGATCCGGGCCAAGGCCGCCGGGACGGGTACCGCCGCCCGCGAGTCACGGATCAACTGCTCGCCGAGCGGCCGAGGATCAACCATGAACACGACCGGGTATCTCTCGCCCCAGTGGTTTTCATCAACTCGGAGGCATTCGAGGTCAGCCGTACTTGGCCGCCAGACTGACCTGAGTATCGCCACCGGCGCCGTCTAGATTCCACCGGAGGTACTTGTTGTCGGACGGCCGGGTATCCACGGACAGCCAATGACCCGGTACGACGAGACCCCGCCAATTCTCCACCCAGAAGCAGTCGTGACCGCCAATGCAGAAGGGGCCGACGCAGACACATTCCCATAAGCTGACCGTTAGGGTTGCGTTGCGCGTTCCTTCCGACCCGACCATTGCGATTCCGGTCCCGCTGCCGACGGCCCAGTCCGTCCCGCATACCGCCCAGTCCCATCCCTGTACGCAGGCCTGGGCGCCGTTGCAGAACGTGTTCCGAAACCACTCCTGCTCACCCGCGTCCCGAACCACGAACTCGTCGGAATTGGGGCGTTCGCCGGCTGCTTTCGCGCCCACGTCGGGTGGCGCGTCGACCTCGATTCGAGCAGCGGGGAGCTGCTCGACCGCGCGACCGCTCTCCACGATCGCCCGGAGTCCGGAGGCAAGCTCGAGAACCTGTACGGCGTGGCCCTCGCCGAACTCCATCGTCGCGTGAACGCGTTGAATGTTCCCTCGTTTGTTGTCGACGCTTGTCATTTCGGGCTTCCTCCCTTTCCGAGCAGGAACGCTTGTTGATAAGCGGTGTTGGTCAATATCAATATGGTTCCCTGAAGAATATGCCTCCCCGCGGCGTGGCAGTAGTCGCGACGACGTCGTCAGCGCAGGAGTTCCGATAGGTGCTCCTCACCCTCCGCTCCCGAGAGTGCTGCTCCGCCCGAGTGCGCTCGGCGCTACTGCTGCTGGAGTTCGGTTTCGAGGGCCGTGCCTGCTCGTCGTCGTACGCCACCCGCAGGATGTCGGTGATGACGCCGGCGCGACCCGTTTCGTCCTGGCCTCGCGCGGCAAATCAGCGTGGCCTTGGCGACAGTTGCTCGGCCATCGGTGACCAGGAGCGCACGTTGGGTCTCCGCGTACACGCGCAATGGTCCGCAGGGAGAGTCGCGGGGACTCCGTGTTCGATGCTCGCCAGCTCGGCGTCGGCACGGAGCGGCACTGAGAGCTGTCCGCTGGATCAGCGCCTGTCGTCCAGCCATGTGCAAGGCATTGCTGGCGAGGAGGCTGTCGGCGCGGTTGGTCATCTCGACCGATGCCGATGGGTTCCACGTCGACTTCTGCGGTGAGATGCGGGCGGTGCGGGTTCATCCGTTTTGGGTGATGTCGCCTATGGGGTTTGCGAGCTTTATTTCGCGGATGCACGCGAGTACTCTGTCGAGCTCGGTTACGCATTTTGAGATCTCCGCTGAGGAGCCCGGTCGCTCGCTGGTTGTACTTCGCG
The DNA here is from genome assembly GCA_963816005.1 of uncultured Solirubrobacteraceae bacterium. Taxonomy (GTDB): domain Bacteria; phylum Actinomycetota; class Thermoleophilia; order Solirubrobacterales; family Solirubrobacteraceae; genus Palsa-465. The sequence goes on from CAWFKF010000002.1 coordinate 3,266, forward strand.
CGCGGAGCCTGGGAGGCGCCGCGGAGGAGACGAGAAGGGGGTGCGCGAGATGGCGCTGATGCGAAGGATCACCATCGTCCGATTGCGGATGCTGGGATCGCTTGTGCTTGTGGCGGTGGCCTCGGTAATCCCTGTCCTCACCTCCGGTGGCGCGGCCGCGGCGGTCGGCGCTGGGAGTGCACACAGCCCGGTGTCGATCTCCCCGATCCTGAATGCCGGGGATATAGTCACCGGTGTTCGCGGTACGACGAACGGAAATGTCATCCTGACGGGTAGCATGGCGGGTGGGCAGGGCGCGGAAGCCGCTCCGTTCCTTTTCCGGGCTCTCCGGGCATGATCGGTGCTGACGCCACACGAACACGCGTTTTCTTTCTGGCCCTCCGAACCGCGTCACCCGTATTCCGCCACGACGCTCGCTCGACCCCGGGATGACCCGGTGCGCACGCACGGCAAACGGCGCAACGAGAAGGGAATGGAGCAGGCAGCTCCCCGGCACGCCACGACCCCCGTCAACGCGGGCAGCGACCCCGACGCCCCCCAACGACGCCCTATCGGGCGAGTCTCGCCCTGATCATCCGGATGCGCCTGCGCGCAGGCGCGGCCATCCCTGGCCGCTTGCGCACGCATCCGCTGTGCCCACGATCGCCGGGCACGGGGCCCAGCGAGCAGTCCACAACCCAGCAGCAGAGGCGCACGCGACTTCCACCCGCCGCTCCGACGACCAAAAGCCCTGCTCAGGACGGAATCTCGATCGAGAGTCACCCCCGATCATCCACGGAGCCCCCCTTTTCCGGGGCCGTCTCACCCGCGCCGCCCTGGGCGCGCCAGTATCGGTGCTGACGCCACCGTTCCCCAGCGTGACGACCGCGACGTTTTACGGTCCGGACACCCACTCCTTCAACCCAGGGCCATTCCGGCAGCCAGGTCCGCGCGGTCGGAAGCTACCAGTCGTCCTCCTCGCCCACCGGCGTCCTCAACCGCGGCATGAGCTACCGATCTACCTTGGGCCGCTGAGCGGACGGAGTGGCGCGTGGACATCCATCGACGTGCCTGCGCATGGCCAGCACACAGTCGGCCACGTGCGGGCCTGCCCCAGGGCCCGCCGCCACTGCTTCGTGATGAACACCATCGCTCACAGCACCATGGGCGATCTGGTGGTGGGCAACTATGACCTCAACCCCAGCGTGCCGGGCGGCGTGATCTCCGCCAATGCCTTTATCTACAGCGTGACCAGGCATCAGTGGACGCTGCTACGCCTCGGCGGAAGCCTGTCGAGCAAGACCACGCTGTATGGCATCTGGCAGAACGGGGGGCCCGCAAGCCCGGACTACACCCTGGCTGGCGGCTCCTCGGCCCATGGCTCCTCGCCCCGCGGAAACCAGCGGGCGTTCGTCATGAACTACAACGAGCGGACCGGGGCCTTTGGGAAGCCGAAGTACTACACCTATGGCAACGCCCCGGCGCTGGTGACGCACTTCGAGGGGATTACCGCCGTTCCGGGCGGTTTCAACCTCGTGGCCGTCAGCTCGGCTGAGGCTGCGTCGATGGCCTTCGTTCCTGTCACGGGCCGATTCTTTGGCAGGGCAACGTGGTATCCGATCGATGTCGCGGCAAGCCCGCTGTGCCCCGGTGGCTGCAGTGTCGTGACCGGAAATACCGTGTACAAGAACCGCGTGATGGGGCTCTACGTCCAGGCCGGTTCCCCTCCCGCCCACACCTACCTCGCCAGCGTCTCAACGCGGTAACGACCACCGGGCTTTCCACCGCAAGTGGGAGCAACTGCGCCTTGGCCGGATCGAGCGTCAGATGCCGGTCAAGGTGAGGCTCCCCAAGGGGCTCGCACCAGCGTGCTCACCGGCAGCGCCAGGCCGTTCCATCCGCCTGGCGGTGCAGAAGTGCAGTCGAACGCTGACGATGTACGACCCCAAACAGCAACAACGTCGCTCGTCGAGGCGAACCAGCGGTGCAGGCGATGCTGCCGTGTGCTTGCTCGTCGCGTCTCGTCGGGCCGTGAGCGAGCCCCCGCACGCGCAGCTCCACCGCCGCGAAGCGCTTAGCAACAGTCAGCGGACGCAACCCCGCGCTACTGAGTCCGCGTGGTTTGGACGGTGTTGCTCGACCGCCACCAGGGGTCCGCGAAGGGACGAGGACCAGCAGCCCCAGCCGACTCACCCATGCCGAGTGTTCGCCTACGCACGGTGAACATCTGCAGCGTCGACGACGCCGGGAACCGGCGCTCGCTCTCGCTCACAGGCACACGCCCGCCGCCCGAGGCAGCCAACAGCGGAGCTACCAGGCAGATCACGCCCGGGTAGGGCTCCGAGATGAGACGCAACAACGAGCATACGCAACTCCGCAAAGCCCGACCGATGCCTGCCCCCCGGCGCGCCCTTTGACCTCTACCGCGCCTCCGAAATCACCTGCGTGCAGGCCCGGCAAGCCGAATCCTCACCTACGATCATCCACGGAGAGCCAACAAAACCCCCTGCTCACGACCACAACCGGCCTTGAGCGCCATGCCGAGAGCCCACAGGAATCTCGCTGCATGCGACCTGAGGTGGACCGGGCCTCGGCTCCGATTGCTGGCAGCGACCGGCGAGCGGACGGCGGCATCCAACAGCAGGCAGGCTCTCGCCAGGCGCCAGATTCACCCCCAAATGGAGAGGAGTCCCGAATATCGCCGAAAGCCCGATGTGCCTATCTATCAGCCGCCCGGGGAATGATGAGCCGCAAGATCGAGCCACTCGGCCCGACTGGGTGGACTGCTGATCCCACCTTCTTGCAGCGCTTTTCCAAGCCGCTCATTCATGAATCGCTCCTGGGCCTCCCGAGACTCAGACCTCCGGTAGTGGAATCAGATTAGTGGCGTTGTGCAGGGGTTTTGTTTGCTCTAGAGCTTGCAAAAGTATGTTTGGTTTGGTATTGTTGTGGGGTGTTGAGCGGGTCGACAGAGGCAGGCGGGGATGCGGGCCAGTTGCCGGGGATGCCGGCGCCGTTGGAGTTGCGGTTGGAGGCGGTCGGCGAGGACGTGGTGGTGTCCTGTGGCGGTCGGGCGTTGGCGTGCTATGAGCGGGGTGATCGGGGGATGCGTAACCTCGCGATCGTGTCGTTGACGCGGGCTGGGGTGAAGGGCGTTGAGGTGGCACGCGTGTTCGGGATCAGTGCTGAGCATGTGACTCGTCTGCGGGGGGAGGTCGCTGAGGGCGGGTCTGGGGCGTTGGTGCGGCCGATGGGTCGCCCACGGAAGCTTGATCGGGACGCGGTCGCGCGGGTGTATGAGTTGTCTGATCGGCGTGTCGCGGGCAGCGAGATCGCGAAACTGCTGGGTGTCTCGGAAGCGACGATCTCGCGGTTGTTGGCGCGTCGCCCGGCGCGTGAGGTTGAGCGGCTGCCGGTGAGCGAGCTGGGGGAGGTGAGCGACCTGGCGGATGTGACTGGCGGCGCTGAGACGACCGTGGCGGATCTGACCGCGGCGGACGTCGCTCAAAGCGCCGAGTGTGGGGTGAGCGTGGCGGATCTGACCGGGCCGGTTGAGGTCGTTGGCGCGCGGATCGGTGAGGGTGGCGGCCGGTCGGTGTACGCGGGCGCGATGCTGCTGCACCCGTTCCTGGAGAAGGTCGGCGCGAGCGCGGTGCTCGGCGTGCTCAGCTCGGGTCCTGAGCGGTGCTATGACACGATCGCGGTCGCGCTCTGTGGCGTGTTCGCGTTCGCGTTGGGGACCTCCTCCCTGGAGGGCTCAAAGCACTTGCAGCTCGCCGACGCGGGGCTGCTGGCCGGGATCGAGCGTTTCCCGCATCTGCGGAGCCTGCGCCCGCGGCTCGGGGCGCTCGCGGACGCGGTCGATCCGTTGCGGGTCCAGGTCGCGCTGTCAAAGGCGATGCTGAGCGCCGACAGCGAGCCTCCGTCGGTGTTCTTTGTCGATGAGCACTTCGTTGCGTATACCGGCTGCCGGCCGGTCGCCAAGGGCTGGAACACACGCCGCCGTCATGCCGAGCCCGGAAGGCACGACACCGTGATCGTTGATGACCGCTGGCGGGCTGTGTGTTTCGCCTCAGGCTCTCCGCAAGGCCTCTCAGGCGCGATGCTTGACCCGGTCGACCAACTCCTTGAGATCTGCGACGGGCGACCGTTGATGCTCGGCTTCGATCGCGGCGGCGCCTATCCCAAGACGTTCTGTGAGCTGCGCGATCGCGGGATCGACTGGATCACGTACCGTCGCGCGCCGCTGGCCGTCCCGACGGTCAAGCCTCGCCGCTCGTGGGTGAGGCTCGACGGGCAGCGCCATTACGTGCGCGTCGCTGATGAGCTCGTCGAGCTTGACGGATACGGGAAATGCCGACAGCTGAGCGTGTATCAGGACGGGCGGGTCGTGCTGCAGATCCTGACCAGCGACCTGCGCACCCCAGCCGCGCGCCTCGCGCACACGCTGCGCTGCCGGTGGTGCATCGAGAACACCTTCAAATACCTCGAAGACCATCACGGCCTGCACTGGCTGTGCGACCACGAGATGAGCATCGCCCCGGACACCACGCTACAGCGCAACCCCGAACGCACCACAGCGCTCGCACAGCTTCGAGCGCACGAGCAGACCATCGCCGAGCTCGAACGTCAGATCGGCCAACACACCACCGACAGCAACGCCGCCGACACCAACCCCGCCGAGACGCTGTGCATGCTCCAAGCAGACCTCTACACCGCACAAGCCGCCACCCGCACAGCCAAAGCGACGCTGAAGCCGATCCCCGCGAAGCTGCCCGCCAACGTCATCGACCCCGACGCCAAGCGCGCCACCCCCCGCGTGAACCGTCGCGCGCTGCAGACCGTCCTACGACTGCTGGCCTACAACGCCGAGCTTGACCTCGCCCGCGCGATCAACACCTACCTCGCTGACCCCGACGAATACCGCGCGATCACCCGCCACCTCCTGCACCAGCCCGGACAGATCGACTACACCCCAACCCGGATCACCGTCACGATCGACCCGCCGCACGCCCCCCGCATCGCCCGCGCCCTGAACCTCCTGATCGACCAGATCAACAACAATCCACCCAAGCTCACCGGCGACCGCCGACCGATCAGCTACCAGATCAGCGCAAAACCTTGACATCACGCGCCGCCCTACTACCGGAGGTCTGAGACTCCCAGACCTCAAGAACCGCCCAGCCGTTCTCCGTCGCCCCCGCAGTGTGTACAAGCAGGCCAGGCGGCCAGTTACCCTCGCCGCTGCCCATATCGATCCCTAGAAGATCGCTGACCGCCTCGTACTCAGCGCGGCCGATACCGTCAAACTCGAGAATCAGAGCGTCAGCCATTGTGTGAATCCTCCAAACGTTCTGCTGTCCGACCGATCATCGCTGATGCCTGACTGACCGTCAACTCACGCGCCGACGCACCGTGCGGAGCGCTGACATCGCGCTCTCCCGCGCGGGCGAGCTCCCCGCGCGGCGTGCTCGCAACGCCGCGGTCGCGGCCGCAGCGCCGGCAATCCCGATATCCGCTCGTGTTTCTCGGATACCCGCGGTGCGGGAACCACTTCGAGGCGACCGGGTCCGCGGCGCGCCCGCAGCGGCACGATCGCGACGACCGCCTACTGGACCGACCAGGGCCTGGAGGGGTTCCTCGAACCCTACCGCCGTTTCCGGGACGCCAAGCGAACCGCCCGGTGCGGACCCGCACGCCGGGTGGTGTGGGGGGCGCCGGGGTGAGCCCGGCGCCTACCCGATGACAGCTCGGAACAGCCCAGCTACCAGGGAGATCGCGTCCGACCAGCTCCCCCATGGAGCGCGGCCCGTTCGCACGAGCGCCATCCACGATCCGGGCGTCTTGCCTCAAGCGTCGTGAGCGTCTGCCGTGCCTCCAAAGCCACCCGGTCCCATGGCCAGAAAGCCGAAACCTGACCACATCGATGCCGAGAGAGCCACATTCACGACCCCCCGCACCCGCTACCAGGCGAGCGCTGAGATCCGCCGGCTGCAGGCGATCCGCAGCACCGGCTTCACGTTCGCGGAGCTCGAGGCCGAGCGCGCCGCCCGCGAGCTCAACCACGACCTCACCTGCTCCGTCAAACCGTTCGAGGTCTCAGGATTCGCGTCGAGCGCCACCTGGAGCCAGCGGTCATGACCGCCACGGCCACCACGCACACCGGCGCCGCCGCCCCGACCGTCGCCGAGCCACGGGAGCTCGAACGGCAGCTCGCCGAGCAGCCCGACGGGCGCCAAGCTGCCGAGCTCGAGCACGGCCGCGCGCAGGCGGCGCTCGATGCCGCCTGCGGCTGCGCGCCCAGCTGGATAAGGACCTCGCCGCTACGCAGAAGCGGCTCGAGGCCGCGGAGAAGGCGCGCGACGCCGCGATCAAGACGCTCGAGCAGGCCGCCACCCGCGCAGCCACGACACGCAAGCCGCAGAGGTAGCAGGGGCTTCCGGCGGGTCGCGAAATAGGCAGCGAGAAGCGACGTTCCGCTACTGATGAGCGCCGAAAGGCCGCCTCGGGCTACAGCCCTTTGCCGACGTCGTCGAACGCGGGGGCGGCGTGGATGTATCGGCGCAGCACGGGGAGGTCCTTGTGCCGCGAGACGTTGGCGATGTTGCGCTCCTCGACGCTGGCGGCGGCTGCCGAGTCACATACCCGGCGCGCAGCGAGTGCCCGGAGTGGCTGCTCGGGCCGGAGCTCAGGGTGGAGGAGTCGAGCTCGGCGAGGACCTGCTCGAGCGCCCGAGGTCGAACGGCGCTGGCCCTACGCTCGGTACCATGCCTTGCGGGCGGCGGATTGGTTCTGGCGTTTTGGTCGCCGGGACGCGCGGGCGCGGTGTTTGGCGTTCAGCAGCTCGCCTGGTCGGGCCGTGAGTGGTAGTGGAACGGAAGCGGGTCGCGAGCGCGCTGGCTGTTCTACAAGTTCGGGAGATCTCTGGGTATGTTTCGCGGGCTGCCCGGCGGGCGCTCTGGTTTTGCGTCGTCGGTCGAGATCGACGGGGCGGCGGCATTGCGAGCATAGGGCGTAGATGCGGCTTCGTGCAGGGTCTCCTTCTCGCAGCTCGATGATCTTGCCGCACTGAGGGCACGAGCCGTGATGCTCGTTCGAGGCTAGCCTCAGGAGCAGCGGCGCCTCCTGCCCCCGGCCGACGTGCGCGGCGACGGATGCATCGTCCCAGACGCTCCAGCCGTCGAGCGCGTGAGGACGGGCGGCGGCGAAGTGCCCGTCGACGAGTACGAGCGATTCGCGTAGTGGACGCTTAACGATAATCGTTGCACCGGCGTTATCTAGGCGGGTCAGCTCGACGTCCCTAAGGCCGATCCGCCTCTCTCGTCCGGCTTGTGTGACGACGCAGACGTTGAGGCCTCGGCGCGCAGCCGCGGCCACGGCCGCAGCGAGGGCCGGGTCCCGCTCGGCGTCGTCGACGAACCACACCACGTCGCGCTCGGCTGCTGTGACCGCATTCAGTAGTCGGTCAGGCCTTTCGTGGTCGATTGGCCTGACCCCCCGAGTTCGGTCCGACCCTTGTGAGAGTTTCTCGCGCCCTGGATCATGGGCGAGGAAGGAACGATCACGTGAAGCGACGCAGGCACACGCCGGAGCAGATCATCCGCAAGCTGCGCGAGGCCGAGCGGATGCTCGGTGAGGGCAAGACGATCCCTGAGGCGGCGAAGGAGCTGGGGATCAGCGAGCAGACGTATCACCGCTGGCGCAACCAGTACGGCGGGATGAAGGCCAATGATGCGAAGCGGCTGAAGGAGCTCGAGCGTGAGAACGTGACGTTGAAGGCGATCGTCGCCGATCAGGCGCTCGAGGTGCGGGCGCTGAAGGAGGTCGCGAAGGGAAACTGGTGAGCCCAGCCCGTCGGCGCCGGGCGGTCGCGATGGTTCGTGACCGTCTCGGCGTCAGCGAGCGCTGGGCGTGCCGGGTGCTGGGCCAGCACCGCTCCACGGAGCGCTATGAGCCCAAGCGCGCTGAGGATGACGCGGTGTTGCGCGCCGAGTTGCGGCAGTTCTCCAAGGACCGTCCGCGGTGGGGGTATCGCCGTGCGCATCATCACCTGCGCGAGCTGGGCTGGGATGTGAACCGCAAGCGTGTGCAGCGCTTGTGGCGGGAGGAAGGGCTGCGGGTGCCGCAGCGGCGGCGCAAGCGCCGGCGGCTGGGGGACTCGACCGTCCCTGCGCAGCGCCTGCGCGCCGAGCGGCCCAACCAGGTGTGGGCGTTCGACTTCCAGTTCGACCAGACCGCCGACGGCAGGGTGCTGAAGCTGCTCAACGTGGTCGACGAGTTCACCCGTGAGTCGCTGGTGATGCTGGTCGAGCGCAGCATCGACGCCGACCGGACCGTCGGCGTGCTGGAGCGCCTGGTCGCCGAGCGGGGCGCCCCGGAGTTTCTGAGGTGCGACAACGGCCCGGAGATGACCGCGCACGCGCTCCAGGACTGGTGCGAGCTGAGCGGGACGGGAACCGCGTATTACGGCGCGTGGCAATTACTACGCCATGTGGCAGTGCATTTGGGTGTGTCAGCGTGATAGTATTGACTGTGTGAAGAGTGACGCTAGACGGGTGTCAGGCACGACTCGGGAAGCGCTGCGTGAGCGGGGTGTGAAAATGGTGTTGGCCGGACGCACTCACGCGGTTGTGGCGCAGTCCTTGGGGGTGCATCTGCGGACGGTGTCGCTGTGGATGGCTCGCCACCAGCTCAGGGGGTTTGAGGGACTGAGGGAGGGGCGGCGTGGTCGGCGCTCGCGCGAGCAGATGGCGCTCACCGACGCCCAGCAGGCAGAGCTGATCCGACTGATGAAGGGCACGAACCCCGATCAGCTGCAGATTCCCGGCGTGTTGTGGTCAAGGCAGGCCGTCAAGGCGCTGATCGAGCGGCGGTTCGGGCTCGGGCTCAGTCGCCAGACGGTCGGTGTCTACCTGCGGCGCTGGGGGTTCTCGGGCAAGAAGCCGCAGCGGCGGTGGCTCGAGCAGGACCCCGAGCGGGTGCGGGTGTGGCTCCAGGACGAGTTCCCGGCGATCCAGGCGCGCGCGCGGCGCGAAGGGGCGCGGATGCTGTTCGGCGATGAGATGGGCGTGCGCGCCGGGCAGACCGCCGGCAAGAGCTACGCGCCGATCGGCGAGCGCGCGATCGTGCCGCTGACCGGCAAGCGCTTCTCGGCCAACGTGATCAGCGCGATCGGTGCCGACGGCACGCTGGTGTTCGAGATCTTCGAGGGCAGCTGCGATGAGATCCGCTTCCTGGACTTCCTCGACAAGCTGCTCGAGCATTTCCCCGAGCGCAAGATCTTCTTGATCGTTGACAACGCCTCCTTCCACAAGTCTCCCGCGGTCGAGTACTGGCTGCTGGACCATCCGCGGATGGAGCTGTTCTACCTTCCACCGTACGCCCCGGAGCTCAATCCCGATGAGCTGCTCAACCAGGACGTTCACACCCACGTCGCGCGACGCCGCCCATCCAACCTCGCCAAGCTCGTCACTCTCACCGTCGAGTATCTCGCAACCCGCACAAGTGAGATTGTCAGCAAGTACTTCGACGGCGAGTACGTCGCCTACGCCAAGTAACCACGCACTAATTGCCACGCAGCGTAATACATCGAGCCGGGCTCGCCGTGGCAGAACCCGTACGTCGAGAGCTTCCACTCCCGCGTGCGCGACGAGCTGCTCGATGTCGAGGAGTTCTCCTGCCTGGCCGAGGCGCGCGTCGTGATCGGTGACTGGCGTGAGGACTACAACCACCGCCGGCCACACTCATCGCTCGGGATGCGCGCCCCGGCCGTGTTCGCCGCGCAGTGGACCGAGCCGGTCGAGATCGCCGCATGAGGCGACCCGACCGCTCGACCTCAACGATCAGGCCGAGCAAGCGATGAGAAGAGGGGTGGGGCCCTCCCCGGGGCGGCGCGCCCGCGACCATCGCCGCTACGCCTCGCTCCGCTCGGCTCCGCGACGACGGTCGCGGCACCAGGGGGCGTGATCCGTCCGAGCAGGCCGCTACCTTGCCCCCACTACATTCACCACCCTCTCACTCGCGGTGGACCGAAAAGCGGGGGCCGCCCACGATGACGGCCGTAGCGGCGAGTTCCCGTGCACCGATCAGAAGTCGCATGAGATTTCGCGTGGCGGTGCCTTCAGATCAGACATCGTCTTCGGTCTGTTCGCGATCTGCGGCTACCAGTTCTGCCCGCGGATCGCGGACATCGCAGACAGCCGGACGTGGCGCATCGACATGGCGGCCAGCTACGGCCCGTTGGATCAGCTGGCCCGCCATCGCGTGCGACTTGATCGGATCCGCGGGCACTGGCCGGACATGCTCAGGGTCGCCGGTTCGCTGATCACCGGTCAGGTCCGCGCGTATGACCTGATCCGGATGATCTCCCGCGACGGGCGGCCGACCGGTCTCGGCGACGCGTTCGCGCATTACGGCCGGATCTTCAAGACACTCCACATCCTGCAGGTGCTGCACGACGAGAGCTACCGCCGGATGATCGGCTCACAGCTGAGCCTGCAAGAGTCCCGCCACGCGCTCGCGCGTCGGATCCGCCACGGCCAGCACAGCCAGCTGCGCGAGCGCTACCACCAAGGGATGGAAGATCAGCTCGGCGCGCTCGGGCTGGTGCTCAACGCCACCGTGCTCTGGACCGATCTACATCGACAAGGCCCGCGCACAGCGCGAGGCCGCCGGCCGCCCGATCCCCGAGCAGATCCTCGCGGGCCTCAGCCCGCTGATCTTCGAGCACATCAACTTCAACGGCCGCTACCCATTCACACGCCCCGTGCTCGACCGGCCACTGCGCGACCCCAACGCCGCTGAAGACGAGGACATCTGATCGGTGAACGCACGCCGTCGCCCGCGAGCAAGGGCAAGCCGTCGACCCAAATCGGAGGCTGGGAAGCCCTTAGCGCCAAATTCTGTTCCGTTCCTCCCCAAACCCCGATTACAAGCGGCACCTGAAGTCGGTGGAGCGGTGGCGGCCGTCGTCGGTGAACCTTGCGCTCGCCGCGCTGGACTCGTTCTACAGCTATCTCGGGCTCGGCCGGCCGGTGGTCCGCCGCGAGGAGCTGCCGGGTCATGCGCCGCGGGCGCTCTCGGTGGAGGATCAGCGGCGGTTGCTGCGGTCGGCGGAGCGGGTGTCTTCACGGGATCGCGCGATCGTGGTGGTGTTCTTGTATACGGGGTTGCGGCTCGCGGAGCTGGTCGCGTTGGACGTCGGCGACGTGCGGACCTCGGCGCGGAAGGGGCTGGTGATCGTGCGGTCGGGGAAGGGCGATGAGTATCGCGAGGTGCCGCTGAACGCGCTCGCGAGCCAGGTGCTGGAGGAGTGGTTGGAGGAGCGCAAGCTCCTTGCGTCGGCCAAGACGGCGGTGTTTCTTAGCCGCGCCGGCGGGCGCCTGTCGAAGCGGTCGGTCGACGATGTCGTGCGCCGGGTCGGCAAGGACGCGGGGTTGACGCTCTCCCCGCATGTGCTGCGGCACACGTGCCTGACGGCGTTGGTGCGTCGGGGGACCGATCTGGTGATGGTGGCTGAGCTGGCCGGGCATCGGCGGGTAGACACGACCCGCCGCTACAGCTCGCCCTCGGACGCGGATCGCGGATCGCGATGGAGGGGATCCAGGTCGACTTCTGATGCCGACCCGGTTCCTCTCCCACAGCGAGATTGAGCGGCTGGAGTCGTTCCCGGAGGAGATCGACCGTGACGATCTCGCCGAGCACTTCCGTCTTGCCGGCAAGGATCTGGAGTTCGTGCGCTCGCAGTACGGGTCTGAGGGGCAGCTCGGGATCGCGGTACAGCTGTGCGCGCTCCGGTGGCTCGGGTTCGTTCCGGAGGATCTGAGCGCCGCGCCGGCCGCCGCGGTCCAGTCGCTGGCGGCGACGCTGGATGTGCCCGCGCGGGCGCTGTTCGATTACTCGGTGCGGCCACAGACTCGCCGGGAACACCGCTCGCTGGTTCGCGGGCATGCGGGCTGGCGGACGTTCGGGGAGGCTGAGCAGGCGGCGGTGGGCGGGTGGCTGGTGGGGATGGCGCTCGAGCATGAGCGCCCGACGCTGCTGCTGGCAGAGCTGCGCCGCGAGTTGCGGTCGCGGCGGATCGAGCGGCCCGCGATCGACCGGTTGGAGCGGCTGGTGGCGTGGGCGCGAGAGCGCGCTCACGACCGCACCTCACGACCGCACCTTCGAGCTGCTGGCCGAGCAGCTGACCCCGGAGGTACGAGCTGGGCTGGATGCGTTGATCGTTCCGGAGCCGTCGCGGGCGGGTCGGACGCCGCTGTCGTGGTTGCGTTCGCGGCCGACCAGCATCACCGCGGCAGCGATGCGTCGCGAGCTCAAGAAGCGCGCCTGGGTGATCGAGCAGGTGGGCGCGGATCGGCTGGATCTCTCAGTGCTGCCGCCGAACCGGATGACGTGGCTTGCGCAGATCGGCCGGCGAACCACCAGCCAGGCGCTGTCGCGTCTGGATGATCGCCGGCGCTACCCGCGCCGGATCCTGTTCCGATGTTCCTCACGGGCCGTGACCCGTACCTCGATTCGGGCGCTCATGCCGTCACCTCGCTGCGGATGTGTTGGGCGAGTTGGTCGCCGACGCGGGCTGCGGCGGCGGTCATGATGTCGAGGTTGCCGCTGTAGCGCTCGAGGAAGTCGCCGGCGCCCTCGATCTCGAGCAGCACCATCACTCGCCCGCCGTCGCACTGCGGCTCGGCCTTCAGCCGGTAGCCGGGGACGTAGGCGGCGACGTGGGCGACCATCGCGCGCACCGACGCGACGATCGCGTCGCAATCGGCGTCGGGGTCGACTTCGCAGATCACGGTGTTGCGCATCAACGGCGGCGGGTCGGCGGAGTCGAGGATGATGATCGCCTTGCCGCGCTCCGCGCCGCCGACCGCTTCGACCGCGCGCGCGGTCGTCTCGGTGAACTCCTCGATGTTCGCTCGCGTTCCCGGGCCGGCTGATTTCGATGCGATCGACGCGACGATCTCCGCGTAGCGGACCGGTGTCACGCGCGCGACCGCGTGCACGATCGGCACCGTCGCCTGCCCACCGCAAGTCACCATGTTCACATTCGGAGCGCCGAGAGCCGCATCCAGGTTGACCGCCGGCACCGCGAACGGGCCGACCGCCGCTGGCGTCAGGTCGACCGCACGGATACCCGCCGCCTCGTACCGAGGCGCGGCCCACGCGTGGGCCCTTGCGGAGGTCGCGTCGAACACGAGATCGGGCAGCTCGTCCTGCGCCAGGAGCCAGTCGACGCCCTCAGCGCTAGCGACCAGCCCGAGGTCACGCGCGCGGGCGAGGCCAGCCGACGCAGGGTCCCTGCCGATCATCCAGCGCGGCTGCACGTGCTCGCAGCGCAACAGCTTGTACAACA
>CAWFKF010000003.1:0-27023 GCA_963816005.1 uncultured Solirubrobacteraceae bacterium
GTGGCGCGGCGGATTGCGGATCCAGGAAGCGCTGTCGCTGATCGAGTCAGATCTCGATCCGCGTCGCGGGTCGATCCTGATTGGCCGTGGCAAAGGGAATTGCCGCCGGGAGGTGGGGATGGACGCGTGGGGGTGATCATCTCGCTCCGTGGCTCGCTGTGGGTTCGAGCTGCCGGTCGGTGCGCTGTTCTGCGTGATCGACGGATCGACGCGCGGGCGGCCGTGGTCAGCGACCGCCGCGCGCGGCGAGCTGCGCCGCTACGCGGCGGCGGCCGGGAAGCGGCGCCGCTTAGCGCGCATCGACTCCGTCATGCGCACGCCGTCGAGCTCGCCCGAGAAGGGTGCCGCTTCCAGTGATCCAGCGGCACTCGGGTTCGTAGGTCTCGAGCACGAGCGGTTACCTGCAAGGGATGGGCATCGAGAGATCATCGGCACGGCCACGCGCGACGCGCGCCGATGCTGCACGCCAGCGCCGACCTCGAACTCTGAGACCAGGCCCAGCGGGACAGGCGGACGGGAGCGCAGCACCGCGCAATCGCCCGCCGGCCCGACTAGCCGCTTCTCGGGATTGCGGCAGCACCCCCTCCTCGCCGGTGCGGCTCGAGCTGCTCAAACTCAGAAGTCTGATCCGAGTGCTGGTTGTGATCACAGCAGTAGCGAACACTCGCTCTAGCATCGGCGGGTTCTCCGCCGGGGTGGCGAGTGAGTCGTGCGCCTCCACCGGGGCAGGCCTGGGTGTCCCCGAGCCGCTCGCGTACCTAGAATCGTGTTGGCGTGAGCGTGGCTGCGATAGGAGATGGCGTTCGCAGTCCACTGCAAACAGCGCATACGTGCGCGACCGGGCGAGCCTGCGCCTGGGAGCGGTCGTTGGACTGACGCTGCTCGCTGGTGATCGTTCACGGGCATCGGCCACCAGGGGTTCTGGTATGACGAGGCGGTCACCGATCCGCTTGTCCATCTCTCGTTGTCGAAGATGTTCGCGGTGGTTGGTCAGACGCAGGCAACGCCGCCCTGTACTTCGTGGTCGCATGGGTGTGGGCGCGCTTGTTGGGGTTCGGAGAAGCTGGACTTCGATCGCTGTCGGCCTTGGCGGGGGTGGCCACGGGCCGTCGTCTACGGCCTCGGGCCAAAGCTGATCCCGCCGCGCGCCCGGATCGTCGCCGCGGCGCTGGCCACGTGCAGCCCGATGCTCGTCTGGTACTCCAGGAGGCCAGGTCGTACTCGCTGCTCGTGCTGATCAGTGCGGTTTCGCTGCTGATGTTCGCGAGAGTGCTTTCTGAGCCGCGGCCCGGGCGGGTCATCGGATGGGCGGCAGCAAGCGCGCTCGCGCTCGCGATCCACTACTTCGCGATCGTCGTCGTCCACCCCGAGCGCCGCCTGGTTGCTCCCGGCGTATCGGCGCAAGGCGAGGGTTCTGCTCGGCGTTGCTGCTGTCGGGCTGGCCGGCGTTGCACTGATCCCGCTGCGCTCAGCCAGCGCCAGCACGGGCGTTGGATCGCCTTTATCCCGTTCAGCGTCCGGCTCGGGCAGATTCGTCCCCAGTTTCTCATCGGGACCGGTGCCACGGCCGGTGGGGGCCTGATGCGCCGCTCGCGACCGGGCTCGCTCTGGCGGCGCTCGTGCTCGTGGTCGCGCGGGGAGACGCGCGCGAGCGGCGAGCGGCGGTGCTCGCCGGAGCGCTCGCCGCTGGGCTTCGCGCTGGCTCTCATCCTGCTCCGCGATGACCTGATCACGCGGAATGTGATCGCGCTGTGGGTGCCGTGCGCGCTGTTGATCGCCGCCGGGCTGGGTCCGCGCCGCGCCGGACTATTCGGCTTGGCCGGGGCTGCGGTGCTGTGCGCGATCGGGCTGATCGCCATCGTCGAGGTCGCGATCACCCCCGACCTAGCGTCCCGACTGGCGTCCGGTCGCGCGGGCGCTCGGACCTCCGCCGAGGCCCGTCGACGGTTACGGCGGCCGGGTGATTCTCGTTCAGCACTATTGGACGCTGCTCCCACTGGGGGTTTACCAGCCGCGATTGCGGGTGCGGGCCGGCGGGGGCGCTCGTCACGGAGATCGACATCATCGCGATCGACGCACCGTATTCGGCGAGTTGCTGGTGGGGTGCCGCCTGCCGCCTGAGCGCGTCTCAGCTCCAGCCCGCCTACCCGATCCCAGGGTTTCGCGCCGTCGGCCGCCAGCGGGTCTCACGGTTCTCGATCCTGCGCTTACGTGCGGATCGGCCACGCCGATTGACGCCGAGGATGGTCGCCCGTGCGCTCACGACCACCACTCTTCCCCGCGATGTGCTGATCATCCAGTCGCCCGCCTGAGCGCAGCCATCTCGGCCGCGGTCAGTCGGCTCCAACGACCGGATCTCAGCCGACGCAGGAGCCAAGGTGCCAGCCGGGAGACTCCTGCGACGCGAGAAGCAGCAGCGAGCGAGACGAGCGGGGTGAAAGCTCGCCAGGGATCTCGCGCGACGGGCAGACGCGATTGACCGGAGGTCTATTCACGACCATCTTCCAACTGAGGCAGTTCTTCCCGACGTCAACTTTCATAGTCTCTCGACGTTTCCGGCCGGCCCGTTCCAGCTCTCGACTTACCAGACCCAGTACTCACTCCCCCAGGATGGCGGGATCTACGATCCGGTCGAAAGCGGATCTCTCCTCGCGTTTGACCTGGCGACTGGCGGCCCGGTCACTCAGGGGATCGGGCTCGCGCAGCTCGGCGGAAGCGCTGACCCGGTTCTGACGAGCTCGGCGGCCGGTTATTTCGAGCCAACGATCGGGTCGCCGGAGGGGTGCCGACCGTTCTGTTCGAGGTGCATCAACGGGGCCTTCTGTCCTTCATCGCGTCTCGTCCGGCGCCGCTCGCGAGCTTTCCTGGGCCACCCACGCCGCTGCCCGGGTTGTCAATGTTCCCGGCGACGACCAGTTTGCGCCGGCATTCACTGCCGACGGACGCTACGTCGGCTTCATCCGCGTGGTACCCGGCAACTTTTCGCACGCGTTTCTGTTCGTGTGGGACACCGAAACCCAGACGCTGGTCAACCCTGCGGGCATAGATGTCGGCGACGTGTTCGTCGGCTCGCCCCTTCAGAACGCGGAGATCGAGATCCCGAATCTTTCGCTGTACGAGCTCGCCGTGTTCACCCGCCCCGGCACCATCACCTCGACCGGCACCGCCAACTTCACAATCGTGCACGACTCGGAGGTCGGAATTCTCGTTCAGCGCGTCGTTCGCCACCACAAGCTGTTCGGCCGCACCGTCCCGACTCTGCACGCAGTCGGGCGTGTCCCGCTCGGGATGTTCAGGCGAGGCAGCCGGCACGTGCACTGGAATCTGAAGGTGAACGGCCACCGACTGAAGCCGGGCACCTACCAGGTCACGCTGCGCTCACTCACCGCCTCCAAGCAGATCCGGGACTTCGGCGTCCCGGATCTGATCCGCGTGCGGTAACCGCGACTATCCGCGGGGGTGAGCTCGGCAAGTTGACGAAGCCTGACAAGCCAGGACCAACGACGCTACGCTCGTCCGGCTTCCGCTTCGAGTCGCCGAACCCGCGAAGCGGAAGCGGGGCGGCGACGTCCCAGGACGCGTCAGGCGGACGCGCCGTCCGCTCTGACGTGACCCCTGGCGGTGTAGCTGCTCGCGCGTCGAACGAGGTGTCTCGTACCCCTTCCGAGACACTGCTTGCGGACAGAAGCAGCGACGCCGCTCGAGTGTGAGCCCAGATGTCTCTCTCACGAAGGCTCCTATGTCAAGGGGAGGGCGGAAGTTGAGGGCCGTCGGATGGTGAGAAACGTCGCCGACTCGCAACCGTGAGGTTGCTGATGGGCTTGTTGTGAGGCGATCTGGGGCGTGGAGGGCAGCGCGCGGCCCTGTCGGTCGACGCGCTTCGGGTGGGGGGGGCTGCGCGCGCCCACCTGCTCCTCGCCGTAGCATTGCGCTCGCCGTAGCGCCTTCAAGGATGCCGCTGCGCGGCTTCGCTGCGCAGGGCCCTGTCGGGCCATCCTTGACTGCGGCCGCGTCGCGCGCGGTTATGCAGCGAGGAGGGGCTGGGCGGAGCGCGTGGCCTGGTCGCGGATCATGCGCCGGTAGATGACGTCTGAGAGGTGTCGCTTGAGGACGCGACGGGCTTCCTTCTTGGTGTGCCCGCCGGCGCGCGCGTTAGCGTAGATGCGTTGGGCGCGTGGCTCGCAGCGCAGCTGGGTGACCGCCATCCGGTGCAGGATCGCATTGATGCGCCGGTTGCCGCCGGGGTTGTAGCGGTGGCGGACCGGTTCGCCGGGCCCCTCGGCGGTCGGGGCGGGCAGCGGCGCTGAGCCGTTGAAGCGCGCGAACCCGCCCTCGGTGAACCGCCGCGGATCGCCGACCTCGACCAGCAGTTCGACGACCGAGCGGGTGTTCAGGCCGCAGAGCTCGCCAAGTGTCGAGCCGCTCTGGCGCACGAGCACCTCGAGTTGCGCGAGCACCTCGCGCTCCTGACCATCGAGCGCCTTGATCTGCGCGCGGTAGCCGTCGAGCAGCTGCAACCGCAGCCGGGTCGGCGCGTCGTAGCGACGCCGGCGGTTGCGGCATCCGAGCGCCGCCAGGCGCGGGCGGACCGCCTTGGTGTCGGGCAGCTGCTCGCGCAGCTCAAGCGGCAGCTCGCAAAGCAGATATTCGGCCTCGCCTACCAGGTGCTGGCGGCCTGTCAGGATCGACCGGCGCCGGTTGTTCCACAACGCCAGCAGCTGATGCTGCTCGTCCGGGCCTTGCTCTTGGCCGGCGCGCTTGAACGCCTTGGGCAGCAACGAGTGCGCGAGCACCTCGCGCGCGATCCGCTCGCTGTCGAGCGTGTCGAACTTGCCGCGCTGACGGGCCCGGTCCTGCCGTGGCGTGCGATTCGGGCACACATCGCGCACGTCATGGCCGCGGCCGGCCAAGAACATCGCCGTGTGCCGGCCCCAGCTCGCCGAGCCCTCGACACCCCAGCGGGCGATCTGCCCAAACTGCCATGCCCACGCCTCCAGCTCGCGGTGCCCCTCACCCGAGACGCGAAAGTGAGCCGAGCCCAGAATCCCGCCGCGCGCATCGGCGACCGTCGCGGTCAGCGTGCGCTTGTGCGGATCGATCCCGACCACGTTGCCCGCATCATCGGGCGTCATCAACAAGTGCGACGGTCCCGGACCACGCTTCTTGACTGTCCTCATCGACCTGACCTCCAACGGATACCGTGTTGGCGGACCGGCCGACAACATCCCGGTGGACGCCCCCACGGGGCGAACGCTCCTATTAGGTCAGGCCGATCCTCGAAGGCAAGAACCGAGGCCGACACTTCGTCAGCAAGACACCCTCGCCGGAGTCAATCGCTTTCTGAGCCAGACCTCGGTTCAGCCTTCGACCCTACGCGAACCGTCGCCCACGCGGGCACCGCAGATTCAACACCGGGATCGCTTTCGTTCTTCGTCCGTCCCGCGCGTTGCGATTGCCTTGGCGACATCGCGATCGTCCCGATCAGGCTGTCCGCGAGCCATCGCGCGCGATCGCATCCGCCGAAGACCAGGCGTCACGAATCGCTGACGCTGACGACTCCTATGCGACGACGAACGGGAGCCCCCTCGGGGGGCTCCCTCCTCCACGTGCAAGCCTCCTGCGGGGGCGCACATAATCGCGCAGGCACCGATTCCCGTTGGCGTCATCGGTCGCAATGCGGAGTCTTCCAGCCTCCACCTGAGGCTTATGGAATCTTTTCAAAGGAGAACTCGCTCGAAGGTGGCAACGGCTGCTCATCCGTCGTCCGCAGCGGTAGCGAACGCGACGTCTTGCGGACGCTTCCGCTTCCTCTGGGGAAAGCGGGAGCGCGACTCGCGTCAGCCGAGACTCCTGTGGCTGTTCTCACGCTGCGGTTGCCACGACCCGAGAGAGCGTGTTCACAGACTGCTCGTGCCGACTAGTGAAAGTTGTCACTTGCAGTTGGGCCGCCAAGCGCGGCTTAGCGCCACGGGTTCGCCGGGTCTCATAGGATGTGTGGATGGGTTGGCTTCGGGCCGCACCGGCGAGCGTCGCGCCTCGCCGGAAGTGGATTGTGCGGCGTCTCGCTGCGTTGCTCGTTCCGGCGCTGGTGTTGATCGCGCTGCCCGCGGGCGTGGTGGCTCGCGTGCTGATCGTGACCAAGCGACATGTCGGCTATCCGCACTACAGGTCGATCCAGCGCGCGGTGAACGTGGCGCGTCCGGGCGACTGGATCCTGATCGATCGCGGCGTTTACTACGGGAAGGTGCGGATCAGGACGGCGGGTCTGCACCTGCGGGGCCTCAACCGCAACAAGGTGATCCTCGACGGCAGGCACCAAGCCGGGAACGGGATCGAGATCCTCTCCAACGACGTGTGGGTGGAAAATCTGACGGTTCGCAACTTCGACCGTCGCACGTTGAACGACGACGCAAACGGCAACGAGATCTGGTGGAACGGAGCGACGCATCCCGGTCGCATCGGCATCAACGGATGGTGGGGCCAGTACCTGACCGCCTACGACACGGGCTTGCTCGGTGGCTACGGCGAGTACACCCAAGGCTCGGTCGACGGCTGGTTCAAGCACATATATGCGTCTGGGTTCGACGATTCCGGTCTCTACATCGGCGGTTGCCGCAACTGCCACGCGCTGGTCCAAGATGCGCTGATGGAGCGCAACGGCCTCGGCTACTCGGGGTCGAACGCCGGGGGAGACCTCATCATCGAGGACTCCGTATTCCGCGACAACAGCGTCGGGCTGGTGCCCAACTCCTACGCGGTGGGAGACCCGCCACCGCCCCAGGACGGCGCCTGCAACTCCGGATCCAATCGTTCCAAGACCCCGAGCTTCAAGTCGACCAAGATCGCGCGCTGCACGATCTTCCGCCACAACCTGATCGCCGACAACGGCAACATCCATTCGCCTGCCGAAGCGGATGTACTGCAGGCGCCGTGGGGCGTCGGCATCGAGATGCCGGGGACCTACGCGGACCTGGTCGAGGACAACACGATCACCGGCAACCCGAACTTCGGCCTGCTCGCGTTCGAGTTTCCGCACCCGTTCCCGCCCACGAGCCGGACGGTCTACTTCCAGCTGTCGGGCAATCGAATATCCCACAACCGCTTCTCCGGGAACGCGGCGCGTTCCGGGGGCGCCGACATCGGACTGGCCGGCGGTGTCTTCGGCTCGAAGCGGTCAGTCAACAACTGCCTGTCGGGAAACTCGTTCATGACCTCGGTCCCCGCCCAGATCCAAGGTACGTGGGGATGCCAGCACGCCACGACGCCCAACCCGGGCGCGGCGCTCGAACTCGAGATCTTCAGGCTCGAGTCCGAGTCGAGCGGCCGCCAATCGCTGCCTCAGCCGGTACCGCCACCGCAGCCGACGATGCCCCACCCCTGCCGCGGAGTCCCGCGAAACCCGCTCTGCCAGTAGGACTTGCCCGTGGGGCGGCTATGCCCCCAGGACCAGCTGCGCCACAGTGGCCATGTGCCCCCAGACGTCCAGATGCGGGAAGGAGGAGCACTTCTGAGCTCGACGGTGACTTCCCGACAAGACTCTCCCGCGCTAGATCAGGGACGGGAACCAGCAGGAGGTCGCCACACGGTCTGAGATCCTGCTCAGCAACATTGGCGGCGCGAGCTATCAGTGTCGCTTTGATCGAGATCCAGCAATCTCAGCGACACTGCTCCGTTTGAGGACCCGCAGTCTGGCCGCCAACGGACGCGAGGCTGCCGCCCACCCGCGATTTCAGAAGGGTGTGGCTACTTCAGGACGACAGTGAAGTTGCTGGTAATGGCCGGTTTTGGCGCGATGGGCGGAGGGCTTGAGGTGCGCTGAAACCGGGGTTATCGCCCGGTCGTGCCAATAACCGGGGTTTGAGCGGCGCTCAGGCGGTCCGGCGGCGGGGCCGTTGTGGGCCGTGCAGCGGTCGGCCGCGGCCGGCGAGAAGCTGTTGTGCGGCGTGGCGGGAGATGTCGCGCATCTCATCGAGGACCTGCTCCAGTGCTCGGCGGTTGGCGATCCATTCCTGGTAGAGGGCGGCGTCGTCGGCGGGCAGGATCTTGGAGACGGTCTTGCCGTTCTGCTTTCAGGAGATCTGCCAGTACGGGCCGTGGCGCTGGTCGGGGTCCTGGCAGCGGCAGTTGGGGTTCTTGCAACTGGTGTAGCGCTCGATCAACGAGCCCTCACAGGTGAACCCGATCTCCGCGAGGCGGGCTTTCGCCGCCTCGTAGTCGGCACGCAGACGTTCCAGTCCCGCTGGCTGACGCCGTTCCGTCATCGCCCAGTATCATACTGGGCGCTCGGATGGGCGATCAGTCGTCTCCGAGCAGCGGGATCGACGCGTTCCGGGATCTGGAGCGCTGGCTGTCAGGTCAGACGGCACAGGACGCCGGCATGTCAGAGCTCGAGCGTGAGTCCGAGCGCCGCGGCCGCGAGATCCTCAGGCTCGCGTTGCAGGCGCACATCGACGCGCGCGGCGACGGGGACATCGGTGAGGCGATCGTTCTGGTCGGCGAGCAGGAGTCGGTGCGTTTGACTCACAAGCGCCTGCACACCCGGCCGCTGGTGACCCTGTTCGGCGAGGTCCGCGTCACGCGCGTGGGATACAGCGCCCGTGGACATGAGGCGATCCATCCCCTCGACGCGCAGCTGCGCCTGCCGGGGCGCCTGTGGAGCTACGAGTGCCAGCGCAGGCTGATCCGCTCGGTCATCTGCGGCCCGTTCGACGAAGCGATCGCGCTCGTCGGTGAGATCACCGGCACGACGATCCCGAAGCGCTCCGCCGAGCAACTCGTCCACGACGCCGCCGTGGACTTCGACACGTTCTACGCCGGGCGCGCACAGGCCGCGACCGGCCCAGCCGACGGGGAGATCCTCGTTGGCGCGATCGACTGCAAGGGCATCCCGATGGTCAAGCCTGACGGCGCGATCAAGGTCGTCCGACGAACGAAGGGCGAGAAGGCCAACAAGAAGAAGATGGCGACCGTCGCCGCCGTCCACAGCCAGCCACCGATCCACCGCACCCCCACCGAAGTGATCGACAGCCTGTTCGCAACCCAGCATCCCTCCGAACGGCCCAAACACCCCAAGCCGACCCGCAAGCGCGTATGGGCGAGCCTCACTGCCGGCAAGGACGCGTTCATCGCAGACGTCAAAGCAGAGATGACCCGCCGCGACCCCGACCACGAGCGGACGTGGGTGATCCTCACCGACGGCGAGCGCGCGCTGCAACGCCGCGTCATCGCCAGCTTCGAGAACGTCACACTCGTGCTCGACCTGCTGCACGTCCTCGACAAGCTCTGGAAGGTCGCGCACGCGCTGCACGCAGAAGGCAGCCCCGAAGCCGAAGCGTTCGTCAAAGCACGCACCGAGCGGATCCTGTGCGGGATGACCGGCCAGGTCGTCAAAGGACTGCGCCAGATCATGACCAAACGCCGGATCGCCGGCGTCAAAGCCAAGACGATCCACGGCGTCTGCGACTACCTCTACCGCAACCGCGAACGGATGCGCTACGACGAGTACCTGCGCAACGGCTGGCCGATCGCATCAGGCACCGTCGAGGGCGCCTGCAAAAACCTGATCCGCGACCGGTTCGAGCGCTCCGGCATGCGCTGGACACCCCAAACCGCCGAAGCGCTCCTCAAGCTACGCGCCACCCACCTCTCCGGCGACCTCGACGATTACTGCGAACACCACATCACGCACGACCAGCAACGCCTATACCGCCGCGACGTCTGGCAGCCCACCCCGTCGTCCTGAAGTAGCCACACCCATTTCAGAAGCCGAGGCCACCCGGCGTTAGCCGAATCGAGGCGGGCCAGCAAACGCGGACCGCTTGCTGCCGACCGAGGTCGGCCGGGTCGAGCTAACGATCGCACCAGCTGTCAGCGCTCCTGGTTTCGCCCAAGAGCAGTCACGCCGGCTGGCCGTGCGGGCGCTTCTGCTTCTGGTGCGAAGCGGCCACCACCTCGGCCCCGACGCTCCGGCTGACGTTGCTGCTTCCGGACAAAGCCAGCAGTCGGGGCCCACCCCGTGTGACCGCGGCAAGCCGAGAGGGTCCATAGCGCCGCTCGTTTGCGGAGGTGACACGTTTCTTACCGACGACCCATGTGCGTCGACAGGTCTGCAGGGTCGAGCCAGCGGATCTGCTTGATCTCGGCCCATGCAAGCAATGCCTGCGCTTCCAGGACGTTTCGGCTCGCAAAGCGTCCCGCGATCGTCCTACAAGCGCGGTTGAGAAGTCCAGACTCCTTGCTTCACAGTTCCGATATGGCCAGCTCCCAGCAGTTGCCGCTCGATCCGGCCGTGATCGACGAGCTCGCCGTCCGACTCAGCGACGCCGTCGTGGCACGCGTCATCGAGGTCATGCGGACCGAGGGAGTCATCCAGCCGCGCGCAGCGAGGGCTTGCTCGACGCGCAAGAGGTCGCGCGGCATCTCGGGGTGTCCCGCGAGTGGGTGTACGAGCACGTGGAGGAGCTAGGTGCATCCAGGATCGGGAATGGGCCTCGACCCAGGCTCCGTTTCCCGCCCCAGATTCTGGACTTCCTCGACGGCAAGCCGCCGTCCGCTCACGCGCCGACGCGATCAGCGGACCCGCGGGGCAAAGCCAACGGGCTGATCCCGATCCACAGCGCATGATCGAGCGTAGAGTCGTGCCGCTCATCACACAACGGAGGCACGGCATGACTCCAACGAACCGGAACCCCACCCCGGAGCGCCGCGGGCCCGCGGCCATCGGCTCAATCGTCAAGCGCTACCGCCAGCGCGACGGGCAGTACACCTACGGCTTGCGCATCCGCGCCTACGGCGAGCGTCACTGGGTGCCGCTCGGTACCGAGCGGGAAGGCTGGAACGACCTTCGAGCAGCCGACCGGCGCGACGAGATCACCGCGCTGATCCGTCGCGGCGCCTGGCGCCCGCCAAACACGTTCGAGCTCGATCCCCGGGAGAAGAACCCCGGATTTCACGAGTTCGCCAGCGACTGGCTCAAGCGCTACCGACGCACGGTGGACGCATCAACCGCCGACACGGCCGAATACATGCTCAGCCACCACCTGCTGCCGTTCCTGCACACCTACCGGCTCGACGAGATCGACTACGCCACGCTCTCGGCGTACGTCGCGCACAAGCTCGAGCGAAACGAGGAGGTCGAGGTAGCGCGGGAAGCGGGCGTCGCCCTTCGGGACGGTCGGGGTCAGCCGCGGCGCCCGCTCAGCCCTCGAACGATCAACATGACGCTGGACCTCACCGCCCGCATCTTCAGGGATGCCGTGAAGCGCGGCCTGCTCCCGAGCAACCCGGCAAGCGACCGCGAACTCCGGTTGAAGGTAACGCAGCGGAAAGGGAACTTCCTCGAGGCGGACGAGCTGCTGGCGCTGATCGAGGACGCGTCGGAGATCGACGAGCCGATCTCGAAGGAGACGCTCGCGCGCGGAGAGTTGACGCGGCAGATGCGCCGCGACAACAGAACCTGGAAGCAGATTGGTGCGGAGCTCGACGTGGCCGAGAGCACCGCCATCTGGCTCGCCGGGCGCCACCGCAGGGACGGGCACGCGAGTCCTCGCCGCGCGATCCTCGCGACCCTGGGCTGCGGCGGACTTCGCAACGGCGAGGTGTGCGAGCTGAACCTGGGCGACCTGGACTTCGCTCACGGCGTGATCCACGTCCGCGACGCGAAGACCGAGGCCGGGGTCCGCCAGGTCAACATGACTCCCTGGCTCCACGACGAACTGCTCGCCTACCGTGCCACCAGAGCCGATGCAGCGCCCTTTCCGCACGTCTGGTGGTCGATATCCGTCCCCCATCGCGGGCGCCGGTGGGGTCAGCGGTCGGGGTCGGTGGTGTAGGCGCTGGCGGGTACGCCGAGCAGCTCGAGTAGCTGGTGTTGCAGCGGGGTGAGCTGGGGGTCGAGGGTCTGGATGCGTTGGCCGTCGCGGGTGAGGTGGTGGCGTTGGACGTTGGTGAAGGCGTCGAGGATGCGGGCGGCGGTCGGGGCGGTGCAGGCGCGTTGCTCGTGGTAGAGCGCCAGCTCGGGGATGTTGTGATGGGTCATCGTCCGACGTAGCTCGCGTTCGATCAGGCAGTTGGTGAGCAGCGCGATGAACTGGCAGGCGAACAGCGCCTCGATCCGGAACGGGCTCTTGAGTGTCACGGGCGCGGCGTCCTGGACGGATTTCAGTTCGTGGTGGCGCTTCTCGAGGTTCGGCTGGTAGCGGTAGGCGGCGAGCACCTGAGTGTCGGTCAGCTCCGAGTCGTTGGACGTGAGCGGGAAGCGACCGTCAGAAGCGGCGTCGTAGCGGACCTGCTCGGCATCGACGCTCACCTCGAGCGCGTAGCGGGTCTTGGCGATCTTGCGGTAGCGGGTGTCGTTGCCGGGTCGGCCGCGTTTCTCCTGGCGGTAGCGCTCCTCGACGGTCTCGATGACCGTGACCGACACCCAGCGCTCGCCGCCGCTTGTGGTCAGCAGCGCGGCGGCGGCCTCCTCGGCGGCGACGCGGGTGGTGATCCTGGCGCGCGGGCCGGCCAAGCGCTCCGATAGCTCCCCGAGGGCGTGGCCGGCGCGGTCGATCCGCTCGGCGCGGGCGCTCTCGTCGTGGTGCTGTTTGGCGCTTGAGTGCACCCAGGTGATGCGGTATCCCTCCGTGGTCGGGAACGGCGCCGGGCAGACCCGCCAGACCAGGTCGGGATCACCGTTGCGCTTGCCGGGCCGCCGACACGCCTCGACCCAATCGGGCGCCTGCGTGCTCATCCACTCGCGCAGCCGCCCGTCCTCTGAGCGTGAGCGCGGCAGCACCGTGATGAACCGTCCGCCGTGGCGCTCGATGTGGCCCATCTGCTCGCGCGTGCACAACTTGCTGTCGGCGACATACAGGAAGTCATGGCGGCCAACCAGCACACACAGCCCGTCCCACGTCTCGATGTGCGTCTGATCGTCGGTCACGTTGCCGTCCGCGAGGCGGTGCGCGAGTGCACTGACCGGACCCCGTTTGTCGGTCCACCACGAGTGAGAGGGTGGTGGATGTGACGGCGGGAAAGGTAGCGCTCCCGTCGGACAGATGACCACGCCTGGGTGCCCGCGGCCGTCGTCGCGAAGGCGCGAGCGGAGCGAGTGCCGAGCGGCGATGGCCGCGGCGCGCCACGGCCGACCCCCCGGTCGGCTCACGCAGCCAGCGCCGGCTCGCTCCCCGTCCACTCGGCGGCGAACACGGCCGGGGTGCGCATCCCGAGCGAGCTGTGAGGCCGCCGGGTGTTGTAGTCCTCGCGCCAGTCGCCGATCACCACGCGCGCCTCGGCCAGGCAGGAGAACTCCTCAACGTCCAAGAGCTCGTCGCGCACGCGGGAGTGGAACGATTCGACGAACGGGTTCTCCCACGGCGAGCCGGGCTCGATGTACGCCGTCCCGGTCTTCGACAGCACGCACCAATCCCTGAGCGCGTGCGCGGTCATCTCCGGGCCATTGTCACACCGCAGCAACTCCGGCGCGCCGCGCGCGGTGACCAGCCGCTCCAGCGTCGCCACGACCGTGTCCGCGTCGATGCTGCGCGCAACCAGCATCACCAGCGCCTCGCGCGTGAACTCATCAACGATGTTGAGCAGCTTCAGCGCCCGGCCGTCGGCGGTCTGGTCGAACTGAAAATCGAACGCCCACACATGATTCGGCCGCTCGGCGCGCAGCCGCTCGGCCGGGACCGTCGACTCCCCGAGCCGGCGGCGCTTGCGCTTGCGCTGCGGCACCCGCAGCCCCTCCTCGCGCCACAAACGCTGCACCCGCTTGCGGTTCACCGACCAGCCCAGCTCCCGCAGCCGGTGATGCGCGCGGCGGTACCCCCACCGCGGCCGCTCCGCCGAGAACTTCCGCAGCTCAGCACGCAACGCCGCGTCATCCTCAGCCGTCTTGGGCTCGTGACGTTGCGTGGAGCGATGCTGACCGACCACCCGGCACGCCCAGCGCTCGCTGACGCCGAGACGGTCGCAGATCATCGCGACCGCCCGGCGCCGACGGGCTGGGCTCACCAGTTTCCCTTCGCGACCTCCTTCAGCGCCACGACCTCAAGCTCCTTGTCAGCCACGATCCGCTTCAGCGTCGCGTTCTCACGCTCGAGCTCCTTCAGCCGCTTCGCGTCATCGGCCTTCATCCCGCCGTACCGGTTGCGCCACCGGTGATACGTCTGCTCCGAGATCCCCAGCTCCTTCGCCGCCTCCGGGATCGTCTTCCCCTCGCCGAGCATTCGCTCGGCCTCCCGCAGCTTGCGGATGATCTGCTCCGGCGTGTGCCTGCGTCGCTTCACGTGATCGTTCCTTCCTCGCCCATGATCCAGGGCGCGAGAAACTCTCACAAGGGCCGGACCGATCCTCCGGGGTCAGGCCAGCACCGCCCCGTCGGCCGACACTGTCAGGATCAGCAGCAGCTGCTTCAGATCGCCGCGATGCTCCTTGTTGTGACCGCGCTTCGCGGCGGCCGTTGACTGGCCGCCCCGCTCGCGCCCATCGGCCTGCAGGTACTCGCCGTGCAGAGTGATCGAGGTCGAGTCGTTGTGCAGCTGCGAGCAGTCAACACCGAACTCCCTGATTGCCCCCAGCGTCAGTTCCGTCAACAGCGACGCGCGATCTGCGTCGAACAACCGATCCAACGCCCGGCCGACGCGGTCATCGCACAACAGCGCCACCTCGCCTGGCTCAAGTGACAGCGCGTCCGCCTCAAAGCGGCAGGCCCACTCCCCGATCCCGTATAGCGGCTCACGCTCCACGCACAGGTTCAGCACCAGCACCTTGATCGTCCGGGCGGCCGCCATCAGCACGCGCTGATCGTCGTCGGGCAGATGCCGCTCGAGGACATGCTCGAGCCCGAGCCGATCGAGGAAGTGGCCGAGGATCGGCAGCGCTCCCAGCGCCTGCGAGGCCAGTTCGAACGGTTGCTCTGCGCTGATCGTCATGAATCATCCATCCGGTAGCTACGGTATTAGTACCGTAGCTACCGGACGAACCCGACCACGATGCCCGACCAGCACCCCCAACCCCACCCCGACG
This sequence comes from uncultured Solirubrobacteraceae bacterium, assembly GCA_963816005.1. GTDB lineage: Bacteria > Actinomycetota > Thermoleophilia > Solirubrobacterales > Solirubrobacteraceae > Palsa-465. The sequence goes on from CAWFKF010000003.1 coordinate 15,013, forward strand.
ACGAGCAGCAGCCGATCGCGCCCGAGCACCAACGGCGCCTCCAACAGATCCTCGAACAGCTCGCGACGCTCGGGTTCTGCCTCCCCGGAACGGTCGCCGAGCGCCACATCCGCTGCCCCAACCCAGGCTGCCACTGCCACCACGACCCGCCCCAGCTGCACGGGCCCTACCTCGCGTGGACGCGCAAGGTCAGCCAGAAGACCGTCACCCGCAACCTCACGGCCGAGCAGGCGCGGCGCTACCGCGCCTGGTTCCAGAACAACCGGCGCCTACGCCAGCTCACCTCAGAACTTCAGGCACTGTCACTCACTGCCGCGGCCGAGGCCGAAGGGTGGGGGGAGAAATAGACGACCAGACGTGCGGAAAGAGCGCTGCAGAACTCGACGAGCCCGCTTTCCCCACGCGGAACGGCGCCCGGCGCGACCGGCGCAACATCAACCGTCGGATCATCGCCCCGGCGGTGAAAGCGGCCAACGCGCTCCGCGCCGAGCGCCGGCAACCGCCACTACCGGGATCGATCACCGCACACACGTTCCGCCGCACGTTCATCACGCTGATGCTCGAGGCCGGCGCACCCGTCCCGTACGTGCAGGGCCAGGTCGGCCATGAGGACCCGACGACCACGCTTGCGATCTACGCGCAGGTCCTCAAGCGTCGCGACCGCAGGCGTCACGGCGAGGCGTTCGACGCGCTGATGGCCGACGCCGTTCCGTCGGCCGCGTCGATCATCATGCGCGGTAATCCTGACCGACCGGAAGGCCGAGGCGTGCTCGATATGCCATCGGTTTCCGGAGCATCCGGTCACAGAAACGAGCTAAACGCGAATCTGTGACCAGTTTCCATTAGGTGAGCACATGACCATCATCACGAAAATCTGGCCATTTGCGGGGCTTTCCAAAAGCCCTCTGTCGGACTCGAACCGACGACCCCTTCCTTACCATGGAAGTGCTCTACCAGCTGAGCTAAGAGGGCATTCGCGCCAGCGTATCGCGTCGGCGCCGAAACCGGTGGGCTGTCAGTAGGCGGCCTGCAGCAGCGCCAGCATCCGCGGGGCGCTGCTGGGACCGATGGGGTTGCCGCTGGAGTCGCAGAAGCCGAGCTCGAGATGAGGCCCGGTGGAGATGCCGACGATCCCCGCGCCGACCTCGCTGATCACCTGACCGGCGCTCACATGCGTGCCGATCGGGACCCAGTTGCCCGGGCCCGCGTGGCCGTAGTAGACGTACGGGCCGCTGTCGAGATGGAGCACCGGCGCCGAGGGGCCGAAGCCGCCGATGCCGTGCAGCACGATCGTGCCGCTACCCACTGCCAGCAGCGGCGTGTGGGCCGGGGCCGAGATGTCGACGCCGTCGTCCGGAGACCAGGTGCCGGGCGGCGACGCGGCGCCCTTGGGCATCGGGAAGGTGAAGCCGCCTCCGCTCGAGACCTGGGAGGCCGCGACGGGCCCGCTCGACGAGGAGCCGGCGCTCGAGGCCTGGGCCGTGTGCGCGGCCTGCGCCGCCTGCGCGGCCCGGGCCTTGGCCAGCTGGTCCTGTAGCGACGCGACCTGTCCGCGCACGGTGGCGAGCTGGCCGGCCTCGGCCGAGCGGGCCTGCTCGACGGTCAATTGCCGCTGGACCAGGTTGAGGCGGGTCCGGGCGAGGCTGTTGCGTTGGCTCAAGATTCCTGCCGTGAGCGTCTGCTGGCGAGCCTCCAGCGAGCCGAGGCGGGTCGCCTCGGCGGCGACCTGGCGCCGGGCAGAGCGCACCTGGCCGACGACCTGGGCGTCCTGGTTCCGGATCCGGCTCGCGAACGCGACCCGCTCGAGCAGGTCGGTGAACCCGCGGGCGTCGAGCACGACGCTGATCAGGTCGGGGCGATCGCTCTCATAGGCATTGACGAGCTGCTTGGCGAGCACGCTCTCCCCCCGGCCCTCGAAGGCCTCCAGTGACGCGAGCCGTGTGCGAGCGGTGCTGAGCTGGCTCTGCAGTTGCAGCAGCTCGGCGCGCTTGGCGTCGAGGTCGGACTGGATGCTGACCAGCTGGGCCTGCAGCGGGGCGATGCTCGCCTGCAGCTGCGCGATCTGGCCCGAGGCGGCGCTGACCGCTCCGGCGAGGCCGGAGATCTTGCTCTGCCCGGCGCTGATCTGCTGCTGCAGCTGATCCGTGCCGGCGGCGCTGGCCGGCGAGGTCCGAAGGGCCACGACGAGTGCGACGGCGCACACGAGCACCGCCGCCAGGGCGACGCCGGGAGCGCGCGGAGATGGCCTCTTGAGGCTTGACATACGGTTCGTCGGGAGTCGCAACCGAACGGAAACGCCACGTGATTCCCTGCACTGCGACGGATTCGACGCTCGCTCACGTTACCGAGCCGGAGCATCAGGAGGGCGTCTCGTGTGGTGCTGCAGCTAATCCTGCAAGGGCAGGAAACGCCGCCGCGAGCGCGATGCGGGGGCCTTCAGCGCGGGCGCGACACGCGCCGGGGGTGCGGTCTGGGCGGCGGCCCGTCGGCGCGCAGGCGCTTCGAGCGCCCGGTCCGCAACCGTGTCGATCCGCTCGGCGACCGCATCGGACACGAACACCTCGCCGGCCTTGGCCGCCTCCGCCACGCGCGCGGCGACGTTGACATCGACGCCGAGGTAATCGCCACCGAGCTTCCGCGGGCAGCCCCAGTGCACGCCCGCACGCATGCGCGGACGGAAGCCAGCGACCTCGATCTCGTCGACCGCCGTCTGGATGTCGAGCGCCGCGTCCACCGCTCGCTGCGCCGGAACGTGGCCATGACGCCGTCGCCGGGGCGCTTCACGATCTGACCGCGGTGCAGCACGATCGCGCCCTCCTCGGCGATCCCCACCGCACGCAACGGTGACGCGCGAATCGGCGCGATCGCCACCGTGCTCGCGTCGTGCGCCTGGCGACGCCAGACGCTCCGGATGGTGGCGCTGACCGCGCTCGACGCCTGCTCGCTACAGCGCGCCTGGAGCGAGATCGAGGTGGCCTGGCGGATGAACAGCTATGAGCGCTGAGCTAGTGCTGAGCCCCCCTAAACGCTTCTAGGGGTGCGTTCTGGCCGTGAGGATGCTCACTTGGATGCGTTGGTCGTCTGGCGTGGCGGCTATGTTGGCGCGACTGATGTCGTCGCTGGGGAAGAGCTGGAGCAATGCCAGGGCGGTGTGTCCGAGGCCGGAGCACGCCGGGTCGCGGGTGCGGTTCGACGGCCATTACGGTTCGCCGGAGCACCGCCGGCAGCGCTATCGGTGCGTCCCGGTCAACGGCGATCGCCCGCACTGGTTCACGGAGGTTCTGCCGCGCGAGGAGTCCTGGACGGACGCCTGCGAGTCTTGCGAGCGCGACGTCGGCTCTCACGAGGGTCCGCACGCGGCGCGGCGCTACCAGTTCGTTGCGCTTGGCATCGCCGAGGCGTTGAAGATGGTCGGGTCCGGCTCGACCTACTGCCAGGCGGCGCTGGTGGCGCGCGAGCGCGCCCGGCGGATGCGCACCGATCCCGCCTGCGGTGAGGTGCGCTTCACGCGCCATGGGTCGCTGGTGATGGACTGGGTGGAGGTGTTCGCGCCGGTCGTGTTCGAGCCCTACCGGCCGCGCGAGTGGCCGGCGAGCGGGTCGCTGTTACTCGACGACCTGCCGTTCAGCGTGCGTTTCGCGGACGGCGGCCCACCGCGGATCGTGTTTCGCGTTTTCTGCGCGATGGGCTACGAGAACGGCCGGGCGAAGATCTGGCGAATGGAGGCGTTCCCGTCCAAGTCCCAGGCCGACTGGGAGGCGTTCCTTCACCGTCTCGAGGGTGCGCCCGAGCGCGTGGTGTGCGACAACGACAGCGGCCTCACCCGCGCGGTGCGCGCCCGTTTCCCGCACGCTGAGTTGTACCTGTGCGAGTGGCATCTGCGCCACGCGCTCGAGCGGCTGATGAAGAACATCCGCGCCCAGCAGCCCCAGCACAAGGAGACGATCGACGAGCTGCTGCCGCAGGTCGAGACCGCGTTCACTGGCCCGTCGTTCTGGGCGCCGTTCCTCGAGCGCGCGCATGCCGCCGGCATCGCGCGCGTGAGCGACTGGCTGAACAGCACCGGACGGATCGTCGAGGATCAGTTCGGTCGGCGTGGGCCGCGCTCGACGCGAGGCGCCGACACGCCGTTGAGCACCTCGCCGATGGACGCCTTCATCAACCCGGTGCGCGACTCGATCCGCCCCCGCGCCTACGGGCTGAAGAACCGCGAGCGCACCAACCGGATGCTGATGCTCATGCAGCTGCACGCCAACCGCCGGGACGACGAGCGCGCCTACGTCAGGCACATCCGCGACCACCTTGAGTCCAACCAAGGCCGCCCCCGTGTCACTCGCCGCGCGATCGTCGACGTCGACCGCGTCGCGTCGCTGCGCTGACCGCCATCCCTACCTGGCCGCCGGCCCGCCCAGCGCGCCGCCAGAAGCAGACGAACGCATCCAAGTGGGCATTCCGGCCCTCAGAACGCACCCCTAGAAGCGTTTAGGGGGTGCTGAGCTAGTGCGGCGTATGGCGGGAATAGGACACACACCCCATGAGCACTGGGCTTTGCGCGCCCGTGTGACGGGTTCGTGGCTGGATCACGCGCTTTCATCCTTGATTATCCGAAGTGGCCGAACCTTGCCGGCGGTGTCGAACGCCTCGCGGATCCGCCGTCGCGCCCTGGCCTTGTCTGGGTGCCCATACAGCTCCACGACGAGGCGACCCCCGTCGCGGTGGCCCAGCTGCTCAGCGATCACGTGCGGCTCAAGCTCAAGGACGTTTAGCGCGTACCAACCGAAGTAGTGGCGAGTCGCAAGGTAGAGCGTCATCTCGGGGAGACCGGCGGAGCAGCGGACTCGGTTCCAATGATGCGTCCGGCTTGAAGGCGTGTAGTGGTGGCCACGATTCGTAAGAAAGACGGGGCTCCGTGGATGATCGGGGGTGACTCTCGATCGAGATTCCGTCCTGAGCAGGGCTTTTGGTCGTCGGAGCGGCGGGTGGAAGTCGCGTGCGCCTCTGCTGCTGGGTTGTGGACTGCTCGCTGGGCCCCGTGCCCGGCGATCGTGGGCACAGCGGATGCGTGCTCAAGCGGCCAGGGATGGCCGCGCCTGCGCGCAGGCGCATCCGGATGATCATGGCGAGACTCGCCCCATAGGGCGTCGTTGGGGGGCGTCGGGGTCGCTGCCCGCGTTGACGGGGGTCGTGGCGTGCCGGGGAGCTGCCTGCTCCATTCCCTTCTCGTTGCGCCGTTTGCCGTGCGTGCGCACCGGGTCATCCCGGGGTCGAGCGAGCGTCGTGGCGGAATACGGGTGACGCGGTTCGGAGGGCCAGAAAGAAAACGCGTGTTCGTGTGTCGTCACCCCCGATCATGCCCGGAGAGCCAGAAAGACAAACTGGCTGTCGACCTCGGCACGCGGCATATTCAGCAGGAGCTCGCGGGCCCGAGCAACGAGCGCGATCGTATACGGGCCGTACTTCGGCGCTGTGAACTTGCGGACCTTTGCGCTCCACTGCTCCCGAATGTCGACCTCGTCGTCTTCAAACCGCACCCACGGCCAGCGGAGCGCGTCCAGCTCACCAGGCCGTGCGGCGCTCAGGCAGCCGAACTCCAGGTAGGCGGCAAAAGACGGCGGAGTGATCTCGCGGGCGATGAGGATCATCGTCTCCATCTGCTTCTGGCTCGGCGGCCGCCGATCCTTGTTGCCCTTCGTCTTGTGGAGTCCGAGACCCGCAAACGGGTTGTGGTCGATCAGCCGGCCTGCCTTAGCACTCATCGCGTCGTTGAACATCGTTCCGAGCGCCTGTACCGTGCTGTTGCGCCTGCCACCCGTTAGCCACTCGCCGACGATAAAGTTGCCGACCTGGTGCAGCGGCACGCTGCCGTAGCGTTGCGCGAACGCTCCGGTTCGCTCCCGGTTGTGGACGTTGGTTGCCTCCTTCGGCCGCGCGAACAGGGGATCGCTGGTCCAGCGCTCCCACCATTGTCTAACCGTCGTCTCTCCCGGCGCGTTCCCTTTCAGGATCGCGCGTGCCTTCTCGCGAGCTGCCTTCGCGTCACCCTTCGTGCGCCAGGTCGTGCCTTTCGGTAGCCCAAGCACCGGGCCGACTGGGATGTCCTTGCCCTCGTGCCAGACGCGTGCCCGCCAGCGGCCCGACGGAAGCTTGGTAAGGCTCATGCTGCGCTCCTCTGTCTCGTGCGCGCCCAGGCGAGCGCGCGACTGGCGAGAAACCTACGTGACCGCAATCCCCACGTCTCCGAAGGCATGCCGTCGCGAACCATACGGTCGATCGTCTTCACGCTCACACCCATTAGCTGGGCGAGCTGCTGCCTGGTTACGTATCGTTCTGACGTGCTCACGGCGCCTCCGCCTTCCCGTTTGTCTCGGCGGGCGCAACGAGCTCGAACTGTGACGGCGTCGCCGACTGCGTGAAGTTGAGCGGCGGCTGGCGGATGAAGTCGGTCCAGGCGTTCGTGACGCCGCCGGTGCCCGGGTACAGGTCGGCGAGCTGGTCGCCGCCGCCGGCGCCGACGCACCGGAACAGCCAGATGCCGAACTCGGGCGGCTTGGCTCCGATCAGCCGCCCGTTGCGCAGCGATGATGGTGAGCGGTGGTCGAGGATGATCCCGTCGCCGAGTGGGTGGCGGTGGCCGCCGTGGAGGATGACGAGCTCCCAGGAGAACCGGATGCCGACGGACGGCTTGAGTGAGAGGGGTTTGGTGGCCTCGAGTCTGATCGCCACGGGGTCAGCAAGACGGTCGAGCTGTTCGTCGGTGAGAGTCAGAGCGTTATCGCTTTCCACTTCGCCTCTCGATCGTCATCGCCGCCGTGCTGTATGGAGTGGTCTGTGCCGTGCGCGCGGCCGCGAGCTGGGTTCCCAACGATCCGTCGGCGAGCTCTGCCCGTTCAAGCAGCCAGTCGGTGAGGTCGTATCCGTCGGCCCGAAGTGGGGCGAGATCGAGAATCCGTATCTGCGAGAGGTCTGCTAGGTCGTGGGCGATCCGTTCCGCGGCTGCTCGTCCTTGCATGTCGGCGTCCATGACGATCTGTATCGGCCGCCCGGCGAATAGGGGTGCCCAGGCGGGCTGCCAGGCGTGGTCGCCGGGTACGGCGATCGCCGGTAGTCCGCGGGAGCGGGCGGCGATCATGTCTGGCGGTCCCTCGACGAGGAGGATCCGCTCTGACAGCTCGGCGGCGGGGTGGGGTACGAGTCCGATGCGGCTGCCGAGGACGGCGAGCATCTTCGGGCGGCCGGCGTGCTCTGGCTGGTAGCGCAGCACGCCTCGTAGCTGGCCGTGGGCGTTACGGATTGGGATTGTGATCCGTCCGCAGTCGAGACCGAGCTCGAGCGCACGGATCGTGTCGTGGCGCCATCCGCGCTCGCGGGCGAGCCTGGCGATCAGGGAGGGGCGGCGCGAGAGCGCTGTCTGCCAGCGAGAGATGTCCTGCTCGGTGGCCTGCAGCGCCATGCGTGGAGGACGGTGTTCTGCTGGGCGCCGGCGAGCGCCCGTGTGCGTGCGCACGATCCGTGGGCCGTCGGGGTCGCGGAGCAGCTCGGCGGCGGTGCGTAGCCGGGCGCGGCGGTCGGTCAGTCCGTGGGCGATCATCAGGTCGATCGCCGAGCGGGGGCCGTGCTTCTTGGCGAGCGCGGCGTCGTAGGCGCCGCCGCGCGCGCCGCAAGCGTGGCACTTCCACGCACCGCTGATGAGGTTGACCGAGCAGGACGGGTCGCGGTCCTCGCGGCGGTGCGCGTCGGGGTCGGCGAAGCACCGGACTGACACCTCGGCGCGCGAGGTCTCGGGGAGCCGGATTCCGAGCTGATGGTAGAAGCCGCGGATGTCGGCGCCGGGAAGGGTGAGCGTGGCCATCACGTCGCCCCTGCGGTCTCGGCGAGCTGCCGGACGATTTCGGCCGCGATCGCCTCGGCCCCGTCGCGGGTGAGCGTCAGGACGAGCGGGCCGTCGTAGAGCGTCAGCTCGACGGCGACCCCGTCGCGCGCTTCGAGTAGCGCTGATCGGCGTACCGCGACTGTCACGCCGCGGCCGATGACACTGAACGTGATGGTCACGGGTCGACCTCCTCGTGACCGGCGGGAACGTAATCGACGCTGGCGTTGTTGGCGGCTTCGGCCCATTCGGGTGTGCGCATCGCGATCCATGCGAGCTCGCCGCCGAGCAGCGAGACCTCATGCTGCGCGCGTGAGGACCACTGGCAGAGCCGGCGCATCGTTAGCTGTGAGTGCCATATCGCATCGATGCGCTCTGAGCGGCTCATCGCCCACAGGGCCTCGTACTCCGCCTCCGCCCTCGACCGGTTGTCGAGGTCTGCAGCGTGCGAACGCGACGTTCGGCTTGGAACCGTTGCGGTGGTCATGTTCCAAGCCTGCGGCGGATCCCGTCGAGGGTCGGGCAGACCCAACGGCCGGCGGTGCACCTGGCACCTAATGCGTGCAGCTGCCTCATGGGTGCTGTGCGGCGTGATCGGGCAGCGGCAGTCTTTGGCGCGGGGTCGCGAGAGCTCGTCGCGGATGACGTCGGCTCGCCGGCTGGCGTTCGTCTGGGCTTTCGCAGCGCGGGCTCGTTCAATCGCCTTGAGGCGATCGTAGGCGGCGCGCTCCTTGCCCTTGGGCGTGGTGCGCGTGGTCATGGCGTCACCCGCCGGTAGTCGAGTCCTGCAAGGTGGTCGGTGGACTCCAGGTAGCTGGCCGGCTTGAGCTGCGCGTCTCGGACGGGTTGCATCAGCACGCGCTGATCGTCGAGGACGCGGATGACTTCGACGAGGCGGTGGTGGTGGGCCTGGTCGATCCAGAGGCTGCCGACCAGCTCGGGTCGCGCGGGGGTGGTAGAAGTGTGGGGTTGCATGTCGCTCTCCGTTGGAGGGCGCCTGGTTGGCGGGACGCCCCTTGCCCGGGCGTCCCGCCTAGCCGCCTGTTTACGCGGCCGCCTCGACGGCCTCCGGTGCTTGGTCGTCGCTGGGTTTGCGGTCGAGGAACTCGATGCTTGAGGCGATGACCTCGAGCTTCTGGCGGCGTGAGCCGTCTTCGGCCTGCCATTCGGAGTGCTGCAGGCGCCCCTCGATCGCGACGCGGCGGCCCTTGGCGAGGTACTGGTTGCAGACCTGCGCCTGGTTGCCGAAGACGGTGACGTCGACGAAGTCGGCGCCGCGGTCCTCGCCGTCCTTGCCGCGCGGGCGCTGGACGGCGAGGCGCAGTCGTCCGACCTGGGTTCCCGAGCGGTCGTCGAGCGTCGGATCGCTCGTGAGTCTGCCGATGAGGATTACGCGGTTGAGCATTTGCTGGTCCCTCCTTGTGGGGATCGGGTGGTTGACGTAGTCCGGGAGCGCCGGCCGGGCGGCCGAGCGGAACCGAACGCTGTGCGTGAGGGGAAGGGAGCGTGCGACCTTGAAGCGACCCTGGCCGCCGGCGGCGCAAAATCCGGCGAAGACAACCGGCACCCGCTCCCCGTAAGGAGGAACGGACCGTTCATCAGCCAGCGTCAGCACTCTGCGCTCGGTCCGTTGTCCCGTGTCCGTGTGCGGCGTGAGAAGCACCTCTACGGCTCCAGCGGAGACCGTCAGCGCGAGCGTCGCTAGCGCGTAGCGGGCGAGCTCGCCGAGACCGACGCCGTGACGTGCCATCAGCCAGGCTGCGCCGGCTGTTGCCAGGGCCGTCCATTCGAGCGGGAGCTGCGGCACATATGGCAGCAACCGGCCGCCCCAGTGGCCGAGAGCGAACCCAACGGTGAGCGTGTTGTGCACGATCAGCGTGGCGATCACCAGGTCGCCGAGAGTGCGGGTCAGGCGCCCTCGTGGCCAGTGAAACGCGGCGAGCAGGAACGGCGCGGCGAGAACCCTGAGGTTGGTGGCGATGACACTTCCGATTTCGGCGAGGGTCCCGTGCAGCGTCGGGTGGGGATGGGCGCTAGGAGCAAGCGCGGGCGCGATCTGCGCCGCCGCCGCACTTGTGGCGGTGAGCAGCCATACCGAGCCGGCGACCGCGCCGATGCGCTGCAGGTGCTCGCGCGCTGCGATGCCCGTTAGGTCCTCGCCAGGGGTCGGCGTGGCCGGGCACTTGAAGGGGTAACTGGTTAGACCTGGGGTAGCCATTCCGAGACCGTCCAGCCCCCGTTCTTGAGCTGCGCGAGCTCGGCGAGGGTGACGTGGTAGGAGGCTTGGAGCCCGTCGTATTGGCTGTTGCCGCCGGTCTGCTCGCGCGTGACCACAACCCACTGCTTCGCGTTGGCGCGGCTGGGGGCGATGCTGATGATCTGCCCGCTGTTGTAGACGCGGCTCTGCGCGATCGTGCTGTCGCTGATGGCGGCCGCGGCGGCCTGCTGCTCTGAGAGGCGGGCGGGCCCGACGCTGAGCGCCGCGAGCTCGCGCTCATGTGCGGCGAGCGTCCGCCACGTCCAGTTCATGTACAGGGTCGCGAACTGCGTGATCGCGTCGGCGGGTGCGCTCCGCACGCCCGTGGGCGTCTGGTTTGCCGGGGCTGGCGGCGGGGGAGCGGGTTGTTCGCCCGGGTTCTGCGCCGGGTTGCCGGCAGGCGAGCTCGCCGTGCTGGTCGACGTCGACGTCGACGTCGATGTCGTGGTGGCGGCGTGCTGGTAGGGGTTTGAGATCCCGCAGCCCGCGATGGCTGCTGCGAGCGCGGCAGAGGCGATGAGCGTGGGGGTGTGCGCGAGCTTGTGCATGCGAGCGATCGGTCCGTCAGAGGCCGGGTGGGTGGCGGACGCTCCACGTCGCCCATGAGGGGACGGTCGGGTAGACCCGCCAGCGCGGACCTGCGTGGCCGGCGTTGGGTCCGGTGTCGGTGCCGTTGTAGGAGGTGTCGAACCGCAGCCCGGCGACGTACATGAACACGTGCCCCCCATTGGCGTAGACGGTCACGTACCGCCCGGGGCCGGGCAGCCCCCAATTCGCCAGCTCGCCTGACACGAGCGCGTTCGGACCGAGCACACCGCCGGCGTGCAGCACGTAGGAAACGGCGCTCGAGCAGTCATAGCCGGGCTGCAGCGTGTCGAGCGAGCAGCAGTGCGCGCCGCCGTAGATGTACGGCTTCCCGTACAGGCGGTTCCCGGCGGCGACCATCGCCTTGACGGCGGCCGGCGCGGATTGGCCGGCGGCGGCGAGCCCGGACGGGAGGATCTTGGTCTGGGTGCCGGGGACGAGCGGTAGCGGGATCCCGCTGGCGCTGATCGCGGCTGCGCATCCGGGGTCGATCGTGCTCGCGCCGGGGGCTTGGGTGCTGGTGGGGAGCTGCCCGAGTGTCGCGCCGGCGCCGGTCGGAGGGGCGAGCTGGATGTCGACCGGGTTCTTTGACACGCCGAGCGGGCCGGCTGATTGCCACCAGACGTCGAGGCGGTACGGCTGGCCGTTGGCGATGACTTCGCCGGGGCCTTGGCCGTAGCCGACGTCGCGCTTGTAGAGGATCTTCTGCACGCCGTTGTTCGCGACCCGCAGCCCCGTCAGATACGGGAGGTTCGAGAGTGCGTTCGCGTCGGCGAACGTGAAGCTGCCGCCGTTCGCCGGGTTGTGGTCGAGGACTGAGAGCTCGGCGAAGCTGTCGGGGTGCGCGGGGAGGTAGGACTGGGCGGGGGTGCCGATCGAGCCGTAATCCCCGCTGGTGGGGTCGGTCGGCCCGCCGTACATCGTCGCGCCGACGCGATACCACCGGGCAGGCTCGAGGCGCAGCGGCTGGGCGTACATGCCGGCCGCCACGGGCCCGCCGCCCGCTGGGGTGTTGACAGTCCCGGGCGTTGCTGCGGTGAGGCACGGCGGGTTGCCGGCACCGGCGAGCAGCACCACCGGCAGCGCGCACAGCATGAAGCTCCCGAGACCGGCGAGCCACGGGAGCCTTGAGCGCTTCCGTTGCGGTGGTCCGCCGGGCGCGAGAAGCGGCAGCGGCATCGTGGCGGGACGGGTGATGGTGAGCTGTTGCATCACGCCGTGGGAAAACGGTCGCGGTATGTGTTGTGCCATTCGGGGGTGCAGAGCAGGCGTTGTGCCTGCCACGGGTTCCCGTGGGAGTCT
>CAWFKF010000004.1:0-39344 GCA_963816005.1 uncultured Solirubrobacteraceae bacterium
GCTAGTAGTGCTCCGTTAGGTATTTGAAGGACTCTGCGTTTTGCAGGCGAATCTTCTTGGCGACGTTGCCGTCGTCGAGGAGGTCATGATGCAGCCTGTGGCTGGTCTGTCGGAGCGGGAGCTTGCGCGGGTGCGCGGGCGACTGGTCGAGTTCAGCGAAGAGATGTTCGCCTCGATGGCGCGCAGCGATCAGCGTCGGTGGGGGGAGTGCTATCTGCGCGGGTTGATGCTGGACGGGAAGCGCAAATCGATCGAGCCGATGGCCGCGAGGCTGGCGGACGGTGATGAGCAGTGCTTGCAGCAGTTCGTGAACCAGTCGCCGTGGGATGAGGTGCCGGTTCGCAAGGCGTTGGCGCGGCGGATGAGCCGCGAGCTCTCGCCGGCGGCGTGGGTGATCGATGACACGGGGTTCCCGAAGTTCGGCAAGTATTCGGTCGGGGTCGCGCGGCAGTACTCGGGGGCGTTGGGGAAGATCGGCAACTGCCAGATCGGAGTGTCGATCAACGCGGCTACCGAGGATGCCTCATGTCCGCTTGACTGGCGGTTGTTCATCCCGGAGGAGTGGGACGAGGACAGCGAGTTCAACCGGGATCGGCGTCAGAAGGCGAAGCTGCCCGAGGGCGTTCATCACGTCGAGAAGTGGCGGCTGGCGTTGGAGATGATCGATGAGCTGATCGGCTGGGGGATCAAGCCGCCGGTGATGCTTGGGGATGGCGCCTACGGGGATGTCACCGAGCTGCGCAGCGGCTTGGATGAGCGGGAGATCGAGTACGTGCTGGACGTCAAGGGCGCGACCTCGGCCTACAGCGAGGCCGTCAAGCCCACGCAGCCGCCCAGGCCCGAAGGCCGCGGCCGACCGCCCGGCTTGCGCTACCGCGAGGATCCCTCCTCGCTCAAGGAGCTTGCGCTCGCCGCCGGTAAGAAGGCCGCGGTCACTGTCACGTGGCGGGAGGGCACGCGCGGGAAGATGAGCTCGCGGTTCATCGCGCTCAGGGTCCGCCCAGCGAACATCCACCTGCGCCGCAAGGCGCACGAGGCCGCAGAAGAACTCCCGGTTCGCTGGCTAATCTGCGAATGGCCCTCCAAAGAGAAACAGCCGACCAAGTACTGGCTCTCGAACCTGCCCGCCGACACGCCGCTCAAGCAGCTTGTGTACCTGGCGAAGATGCGCTTCCGGATCGAGCAGGACTACCGCGAGCTCAAAGACGCGCTCGGGCTCGATCACTTCGAAGGGCGCGGCTGGCGCGGCTGGAACCATCACGTCACGCTCGTCTCGGTCGCGCAGGCGTTCCTCACGCTGGAGCGACAACGCCGCCCGCCAGCCAGGGCGGCAGCCTGACCCTCTTCGGAGTCGTCCGGGAGCTACAAGCGCTCTTGGCCTGCTGGCACGGGACCTGTCCCGTCTGCCGCAGAGAGCTGCCGCCCGACCACCACCTACGAGCCCCGCCCACCTAACGGAGCACTACTAGGGACCAAACACGGGCAGGCGACCGCCGGGGTCGTGCAGAACATCGTGATGCCGGGCCTCAATGGCGAGATGGCGTTCTCCCCCAACGGCAAGACCGCGTACGTCTCCGGGATCCCCGAGTCGACGCTGGCGTCGAACAAGGTCCCGTCCGGCACCCCTGGCGTCGGCGGAGACTTGATCGCGGTGTTCAAGGTCAACCCGAAGACCGGCAAGGCGACGCGCAACGGCGTGATCCGCGTGCCGCCGCCGGCGAGCGCGCCCGCGGAGCAGGCGTTCCCGCCGACGACGCAGAAGCAGTCGTGGCCGCTCGGCCTCGCCGTCAGCCCGAACGGCAAGACGCTGATCGCCGCCCTCAACCTGGCCGACACCGCGGCCGTGATCAACACCGCCAATCGCAGGGTCCGCTACGTGTCGGTCGGCCATTATCCGTACGGCGCGGCGATCACCTCGGACGGCCGCTACGGGCTGGTCACGAGCGAGACTCAGGCCACCGTATCGGTGATCAAGCTGTCGAGCGCGACGGTCGTGAAGACGCTTCAGGTCGGCCCGCACCTCGCCGACTCGACGGCGATCACCGTCGACCCGGCGGCGCCGCTCGCGTTCGTCGCCAATTCCAACGAGGACGTGATCGCCGCGATCAACACGCGCGAGCTCCGCGTCCGGGGCATGATCTCGCTGATGCACGCGAGCGGCAACGGCACGACGCCGACTGCGCTGAGCGTAACGCCCCTGGGCTGCGACCTGCTGTCGGCCGACTCGGGCGAGGACGCGGTCGCGGTGATTCCGCTGTCGAAGGCGAAGGTGTGCAACCCGGGCGGGACGGGCAAGCGCTCGGTGCGGCTGCTCGAGCCGCTCGGGCGGATCCCGACCGCGGCGTACCCGACGTTCGCGGGCGCGTCGTCGGTGAACGGGCTGCTGAGCTGGGTCGCCGCGAACGGCGTCGGCGTCGGCCCGAACCTGAATGGGCCGAACCCGCTGTCGCCCCAGAACGCCTCGAACGGGGTCAGCCTGCACTTCCAGTACCTGCCGGCGATCGCGCGCGGCGACGCCGGCGTACTGCGGTTCCCGAGTGACAAGCAGATCCGCAGCCTCACCCCGGTGGCCGACCGGGAACTGGTCCCGACAGACTCGCAATCGCCGCCGAAGGGAACGCCGATCCGCGCGAACGGGCCGATCAAGCACGTGTTCTTCATCATCAAGGAGAACCGCACCTACGACCAGGTGTTCGGCGACATCAGCCGCGGTGACGGCGATTCGAAGCTGACGCTGTTCGGGCCGAACATCACGCCCAACCAGCATGCGCTCGTCACCCGCTTCCCGCTGCTCGATCATGTCTACGCGGACTCGCAGATCTCGATCGAGGGCCACTACTGGACCGATTCCGGGTCGGTGCCGCCGTACGTGATCAGGAACTGGCCGTCGACCAGCGGTGGCAGCGGCTACGGACAGCGCGGGCGCCCGGTCGACTTCGGCCTGACCGAGGCCAGCGCGCCGGCGATGGGCTCGATCTTCGACCGAGCACTGAGCCAGAACATCTCGTTCTACAACTACGGCGAGGTGATCGGGGCGATGTTGGCACCGCCGGCGTTCCCGGATAAGGACCGCGTGCCGGCCGAGCAGACGCAGGAGAACAAGGTCCTCGCGGGCTCGGATGTGCAGTTGTTCGGCGGCGGGCCGGCGTACCCCGGCGGCCCCTCTCTGCCCGCGTGCTACGACAGCGACCTGTCGATCTTCTCGCCGGTGTTCGGGCCGTCGACGACGGACGTGTTCGACTCCTCCCTGCCGGTGGGCGCGCCGGCCGGGTCGCATTCGCGCTACGCCTGCTGGCTGGCGCGCTTCCAGCAGCAACTGGCCCGCAACGCGGTCCCCGCGATCAACTACATGGTGCTCCCGCTTGACCACACTGAGGGCGTCGCTCCCGGCAAGCGCACGCCGTACGCCGACGTGGCCGACAACGACTGGGCGCTCGGCGAAGTCGTCGATCAGCTCTCGCATTCGAGCATCTGGAACAGCTCGCTGATCCTCGTGCTCGAGGACGACGCCCAGAACGGCGCCGACCACGTCGACGCGCACCGCATCCCGGCGATGGTGATCAGCCCGTACGCGGAGCGCGGCGCGGTCGTCCACAGCCGCTACGACGAGCTGTCATTCCTGCGGACGCTCGAGCTGATCGTCGGGATGAAGCCGGCGAACCTCGCCGAGACGCTGGCGGTCCCGCTGTACTCGGCATTCACCTCGAAGCAGAGCAACAGCGCGCCGTACGACGCTATCGCGCCGAACGTCAACGTGCTGGCGACGAATCCGAACACCGCTGCGGACCGCGCATCGACGGCCGGGCTCAACTTCAACGTCGCCGACCAGGTGCCCGAGCAGCAGTTCGACCAGATGCTGTGGCGCTACGTGCACGGAGCCGGTTCGACGCCGCCGCCGCCGGGGCCGAACGCGGTCGGAACCGCCGTCAGCGGGCCGGAGGCCGACGCCCTGATCAGCCCGCAGAGCGTAACCGAAGTCGTCGGCGCCTGGCTTGGGCGCTCACAGCGGCGGTAGCGGGGTGCGCGCCGCGCCGGCGGCGCTGCTAGTTGAGTCAGCTCTGGCTTTCGTCAATCTCGGCGTCGGGCAGCACGTGTACTGCCGCTCGTAACGACGCTGCCCAGGTTGCTCAAGACGCGGCTCTGCCCGATCGCTTCCGGATTGCCCGGCACGAGGATCCGGAAGTCGCCAGATGCAGCACCAACGCCGCCGACTGCGGGTCAAGCAGGTGCGCGTCGTTGACCACCAAGACGACGCGACGACCATGCCCGCGCTCCCGGATACGAGACCGCCACCCTACGGAACAACTGCGGACCCGCAGCCGGGTCATCGGTGTCTCCGATCAGCTCGGCCATCGCCCCGAACGGGATCGACGCCGCCGCCCGGGTCCCCAGCACCGGGGAACAACAACCGCCCCGGCCTCGCCGGCCGCGGCCGCCGCCGCCGCCGCCAGGCGGGTCTTGCGCACCCCCGCCGCCGCCAAGATCACCACCGACCGGGCCGGCACCTGCCCCAGACACTCGGCGATCAGCCCCAACTCCTCGCGACGACCGACCAGAGGCCATTCCGACATGACCTCGCCGGTCCCCCCAGAGGCCGTCATACGATCCGATCCTAAGCGCAGAGCCCGCGACGCGGGCAAGGGGATCGGTAATCCCGCTTACCGCTCGCAGGGGGACGGCGTGGACTCCTGCTCGGCATTCCGCCAAGCAGCGCGGACAGCTTCGCCTCGCCGAGCCGCAGCACCCCGGGAACCCCGTCCGGCTCGATCCCCAACGCCCGGGCGATCGTCACCTGATCGGCGGCCGCGTCACGCAGACGCAGCGCCACCGCGTACGGCATCGGCAACTCGGCGATCGCTTGCGCGCGGTCCATCACACACGATCCTACCCCCGCGTCAGCCGATCGACAGCCGAGGAGGATGTGGTGACGCTTGCATTGCAGAGAGCTGACCACATCTTCCGCAGCGCGACACAACCGCGATCGTCGTCATGGATCGGCCTGGCTGGACTCGAACAAACGAAGACCGGTTCCTGGCGGATTGCATGGACAGGATCAGGACCGGAACCCAGTTCGTCGGGCCGCGGTCGCGAAGGTCGTCCGGAAACTCGCCGCCGAGCGGAATGCCGCGGATCCGGGCGCCGATGTCGTCGACTGTTGGGTCAATGCCGCGTGGAGCCGCTCGAGCGCGATGCGGCCCGAGCGGCGTTGGAAAGAACCGATCTGCGCGCGCTCGTCGACGCACTCCTTGGCGACGGCGACAGCAGTCTCGCCTGGGACACAGCCGCAGCCGCTCCGAGCGACGAGATCGGCCCTGACCTTTGGCTGCGTCTCGCCGAGAGCCGTGAGGCCGAGGCGCCCGTCGACGCGCTTGCCGTCTACCAACGGGTCGCTGACGAAGTGCTCGAAAGGGCCGATCGGCGGGCGTACGCGGCGGGCCGTGCGAATCCTCAAGCGCGCTCGAGCGGCCGCGCAGAGTGCGGGCGCGCCGACCGAGTTCACGGAATACATCACGCACGTGCGCGAGCGGTACCGCCGACGGCCGACCCTGATCGCGATGATGGAAGCGGCCGCAGCTCGGTCGGCCCCCTCAGCAAATACTGATGCCCAAATCCGCAGCTGAGCCGCGCAGCGTCTCGTCGAACGTAAGCACGGCGCCGCCGCTGCGGGCGGCGGCAAGAAGGACGCAACAGTCCGGCATCCGTCGCCCGGTCCTGGCGCGGAGCGACGCCAGCTGCACGGCGGCGTCTGCAGGGATCGCAAGCACCGTCAGGTCCATCGCCTTGAGCGCCGCGTACGCGTGCTCGCCCAACCCGCCGGCGGTTGGGTGAACAAGCACGTCCGCCACAGTCAGCACACTCGCCGCCAGCGGCCCTTGCGCAGCAGCCCGCTCCAGCCTGTCCGCGGCGCGCGAGTGCTGGGCGTCGTCGGGATTCAGGTGCGCAATCAGTACGCCTGCGTCCAGCACGGTCGGGCGGGCCGGGGCAACGTCGACAGCGGTCATTCTTCAGGCCACTCGTCGCGCAACCGCTCACGTGCGTCGGGCGGCCACACACCGGCCAGAGAACCAGCGCTGTGCCGCACGCCGGCAACACGCCTTTGCGAGGCGGCCTCGTCGTGAATGACCCGCTGTCCCTCCGCGGCCAGGCGGGCCAGCAGCCGCGGTCGAGTCAAGTCCGGCCAACGCCGCGCCGCCTCGTCCAATGCGGCAGCAAGCTCATCGGTCTCCGTGACCAGCAGACGGTGGCGTTTCGTCGGCATGCGGCAAGTGTAACACCCAGTGAGTCACCACACGGTGGATCGGCGCCTGTCAAAGCCTTCCCCACCGGGAAGCGACGCTTAGCTCGGATTTCCAAACAGCGGATTGGTACCTGGTTGGGTGTGGCTGGCTGCGGGGCGGGGTGGGTCAGGCGAACTGGAATCGCAGCGGCCGGTCGTTCCACCAGGGGATCTCGGTCGGGGGGAGGTTTGCGCTGCGCATGATCGGGCTGTAGGTCCGGTTTTTGAGGCGGCAGGTGAGTTGGTGCGGTTCGATCGTGATTTGGCCGCTGGTGTTGATGAAGCGGCGCCAGATGGTGTCGGGTGTCATGGCCTCGTAGCCGGGGAGGCGTTGGCGGAGGTGGTCGTAGGCGGCGGCGGCCCAGACGGTCAGGGTGGTGTCGAGGTCGACGTTGAGCGCGACGGCTGAGCTGAGCGCGTCGAGGTGGAAGCTACGGATCTGCTCGGCGAGGCGTTGCTCGATCCGCATCCGTTTGGCGTACCGGCCGACGATCGTCTTTGGTGGGCTGGTCCGGTCGTTGGTGAGGATCAGGGTGGGGTGCTCGTGCCCCAAGCCGCGGACCGCGATCTGGCGTAGCGGGGTTGGGCAGCCGCGGACGGTGACGTCCTGTTCGTGGACCTGGGGTTTGTTGTACGCGCCGCGCCGGTCCAGAGTGATTGGTGTCCACTGGCTGTCTGGGAGCGCCTCGAGGGTGGCGGTGAGTGTCGCGGTCCGGGCGCGCAGGGTGATGAACGTGAGCTTCGCGGCGTGCAGTTCGGCGAGTCCGGCGCCGGTGGTGACCTTGGAGTCGAACACCAGCAGCGACGGGGGATGACCGGTCGCGGTTTCCCAGTGGCGTGCGAACGCGATCACTTGGCCGGCTTGGTCGGCCTTGGTGCATGTCGCGTTGGCGTAGAGCAGGTTGCGGGTCTCTGAGTCCTGCACGAAGAACGACAGGACGGCCTCGGTACGCTGCGAACGCCTGGGAACGTAGTGGTTCTCGAGCGCGACGTCGTCTCCGAAGTGCATGATCGCGTGGAAGTCGAGATCGAAATCGGCGCCGCGGGTCTGCCCGGTCTGGATCATCGACCGCGCCAATCCCGCCAGCAGCGCCTGGTCGTGAGCGCGCGTGAGACGGTAGCTGTAGCCACCCAGGCTGCTCGCCTTCGGGAGGCTCTCCAACCCCGCGAACGCGGCGAGCGCGGGATCAACACAGACATCATCGACATGGCTGACACGCCGCCGTCCGATCGATTTCAGCGCCAGCAGCGAGAGGACCGAGCAGAGCGCGGGAACCTCACGCGTGCCCGGCAACCCAGCAGCGGCGACGGCGCCCGGGAGATCCAACGCGACCAGCGCGGGCAGCAGCAACAGCGCGCCGGCGTAGTCACTACTCAGCCGCACCGGCTGCTCTGGCCAGCGCATCACCCGGGTGCGGGGTGGATCATCGCGTGTGGGAGCGCCGCGCTGGCCGGGGGCTCTGGGACCGAGACGCTCGTGGCCCTCGGCGACCAACAGCTCCCACACCCCGGTGCGGTTCAGCGGCGTCTGACCCGCCGCGAGCGCCTGGGTGATCTCGGTGACCGAGTGACCGGCTGCCCGCAACCGCAGCACCTCATCACGGGCCGCCACCTTGGCCGGCGCGACCCGCGGGCCCGGGCGGCGCTCAAGGAAGAACTCATCAGCCTGCGCCGTGAAGTCGCGGACCATCGCGACCACCGTCGATGGTGCGTAACCGAACCGTGCAGCGACCTCCGCGGCCGTCGAGTCCTCAACGAAGTACGCGCGCAGCGCTTCGTAGCGACGCTGCGCGACATCGCCAGGGGCCGTGAAGAACGCGGCTCGCTCACGCCGCCGCCCCGCCCTGCCACCCGAACTGGTGCGCTTCGCTGAACCCATCACTCGACACCATAAAGTCCTGCCCGGACAGACCACGGCCAGAACCACCCTCAAAGCCCGAAAACAGACGTACTGACGTCAATTTCCGGGCGCCGCCCCGCTCACGACTTCAAGCAACCCAACCGTCCGTACAGCGAAACAACACCCAGTCCGGCACGCCCAGCCGCCCCAAACCCCGTCAATCACACCGAAATCCCGCCTCAACCCCCACGATCAACGCGGAACTACCCGAGTTCGGGAATCCGAGTTAGCACCGGGACTACCCGTGCGCCGACGACGACGCGCACGAGCCGGAACGGACGGGACCTTCGGGACGGAAGGCGGGGAACCAGTGGAAGCCACCGCCTCGACTCCGCAATTCACAACAAATCTTGCGCCTATTCGAGATGACAAAGTACCTGCAAATCGGCCAGGTCTTGCTGGCGCGGCAGCGGTGGAGGTCCTGCAGTCGCCGTTTGGGGAAGGCGGTGCTCGGTTGCCGGTGGGGACGGAGTTCTTCACGGCTCGACGAGAAATGGAGGCACCACTGTTGGGCCGGCGTGCAGGTGATGGCGGTCGCGCCCCCGACCGAGCGTTTGACGCGCCGGCGCTTGAGCAGAGAGGATGTCGCAGAACGAATGGACGGGATTGGATTGTGGAGCATGGGTCGCCGAAGAAAGCTGGGCGGGTGGCGGACTTGATTCGTGACTATGCTTGGATGCAGATGTCGCCGTGCTTGGTGGATGCCGTTGGGGCCGACATCTCCGGCCTCGCGAACCGGTGCGGTTTTTGTTGGCGAGAGAGCGGGAGGATCATGCCGAGGCGACGCGCGCGGGAGACCCAGGTGGGGCCGGGCAGGGATTCGGTAGCGGTTCGCTCAGCGGTTGGGTGCGGTGGTTGGAGGCACCTGTCGCGTGACCGTTGAGGCGGAGATTGAGTTGGTTGTGGAGCGGCGGCATTGGGATCCGCATCACGTGCTGGGCGCGCATCCCGTTGACGATGGCGTCGTGGTCCGTGCTTTCCGGCCCGACGCGCGGGGGGTGCTCGTGCGGCCGGAGGGCGGGGAGTCGGTGATGCTCGGGCAGCGCCATCCGGCGGGGCTCTTCGAGGGGCTCCTGCCTGGCGCCAGGCTGCCGTTGCGCTACGAGCTCGAGGTGAGTTACGCGGACGGCAGCGTCTACACGTTTCGCGACGCCTATGCGTTCGCGCCCACGCTTGGGGAGGTCGATCTTCACCTCGCCGGGGAGGGGCGGCACGAGGAGATCTACGAGCGGCTGGGGGCGCATGTGCGCGAGATCGACGGCGCACTCGGCACGTCGTTCGCCGTGTGGGCACCGGCGGCACGTGCAGTGAGCGTCGTGGGCGACTTCGACTCCTGGGACGGTCGCCTACACGCGATGCGTGTGCTTGGTACGTCGGGGATCTGGGAGATCTTCATCCCGGGCGTCGTCGAGGGCGCCGCGTACAAGTTCGAGATCCTCGCCGAGGGCGGCGACATTCGGATGAAGGCAGACCCGTTTGCCTTCCGCACCGTAGTCATGCCTCGCACCGACTCGATCGTGCACCGCTCGCGTCACGTCTGGCGTGACTCGGAGTGGATGGAGCGCCGGAGGGCGACGCGGCCGCACGAGGGTCCGATGTCGATCTACGAGGTCCATCTGGAGTCTTGGCGGCGCAACCCCGAGGAGGGCAACCGGTCGCTGAGTTATCTGGAGCTGGCTGACGAGCTGGCGGCGTACGTCGCCGATCTTGGCTTCACGCACGTCGAGCTAATGCCCGTGATGGAGTATCCGTTCTCGGGCTCGTGGGGCTATCAGGTGACCAGCTACTTCGCGCCCACCGCGCGCTTCGGCTCCCCGGACGACTTCAAGCAGTTCGTCGATCACCTGCACGGCAAGGGAATCGGAGTGATCCTCGATTGGGTGCCGGCGCATTTTCCGCGCGACGACTGGGCGCTGGCCCGCTTCGATGGGACGTCGCTCTACGAGCATGAGCGTTCTCGCGGAGCGCACCCGGAGTGGGGAACCCTCATTTTCAACTACGGACGGCACGAGGTCCGCAACTTCCTGGAGTCGAGCGCGGTCTTTTGGCCGCGCGAGTACCACGCCGATGGGATTCGTGTGGATGGGGTGGCGTCGATGCTCTACCTCGACTACTCGCGCGCCGAGGGCGAGTGGGTCCCCAACGTGCATGGCGGGCGGGAGGACCTCGAGGCGATCGCCTTCGTGCAAGAGATGAACGAGGTGCTCCACCGGCGCGAGCCAGGGGTGATCTGCGTCGCCGAGGAGTCGACCGCGTGGGCGGGGGTTTCGCGCCCCACGTTCACCGGCGGTCTCGGGTTTGGCTTCAAGTGGAACATGGGCTGGATGCACGACACCCTCGGCTACTTCCACCGGGACTCCATATACCGGGGCTACCACCACCACGAGCTCACGTTCAGTCTGCTGTACGCGTTCACCGAGAACTTCATCCTGCCGCTCTCGCACGACGAGGTCGCGCACGGCAAGGGCTCGCTCTACGAGAAGATGGCGGGAGACCGCTGGCAGAAGCTTGCAAACCTGCGTGCGCTCTACGGTTACATGTGGGCGCACCCGGGCAAGAAGCTGCTGTTCATGGGCGGTGAGCTCGCACAGGAGCAGGAGTGGAGCTACCAGCGGTCAGTCGACTGGCACCTGCTCGAGCGGCCGGAGCACGCAGGCGTGCAGGGACTGGTGCGTGATCTCAACCATCTGCTACGCGGAGAGCCGGCTCTGTATGAGCAGGATTTCGATTCCGGTGGCTTCTGGTGGCTCGAACCAAACGACGCGGCGTCAAACGTGTTCGCCTTTGCGCGCGCCTCTCACGACGGCACGCGCTTGCTCGTGTGCGCGGCCAATCTCTCCCCGGTCCCGCGCGAGCGCTACCGCCTTGGGCTCCCTCGCTCCGGCCGCTGGATCGAGGCGCTCAACACTGATTCCGCGCGCTACGGCGGCTCGAATGCGGGAAACGCCGATGGCATCGATGCGGAGCCGATCCCATGGCACGGGCAGGCCGCCTCGGCCGAAGTGATGCTGCCCCCGCTGGCCGTCGTCTGGCTCGTTCCGGCCGTCCAATAGCAAGCGTGCGCCGACTGGAGGAGCCCAACGCCTCTGCTGTGCAGCGTCGCTAGCCCTGAGCGCGCCGTCGTCGTGACCTCTCGAGGCGGACGCTAGGCCGAAGTTCCCGGTGGTGAGGTAGCCAGATTCCGCTTGTTCCCAGGGTTTTCGGGGGTTCTGGGGTGTTCGGGTCGTGTCTACCGATCGACCACGACGGGGGCGTGGGCGGCGAGGTCGAGCGCTTCGGCTTGCAGCGCGGTAGGCTGGGTGAGCTTCTCGAAGGTGCTGGCGTGGTCGTGCAGGCGGGTGGTGTTCTGGGTCTGGGTCGCGAGCTCGGTGAGGAGCGTGCGATAGCTGTGCGCGGACTGCCCGGTGCTGGTCCGTTTCGTCTGCGCTTTGTGTCGCGCGGCGGGGGAGCGCTCAGCTTTCGCGACGGGATCAGGACTGACGGGCCGGTGCTCGTCGGTGAACAACAACGGCTTCCACGCGGCTTTCAGATGCCAGGTGAGGTAGTAGGCGAGCATGCAGATCAGCACGTGCGCACGAACACGGTCCTCGAGGTGATGATGGATCGGACGGATCTGCAGGTCCGGGCCCTTGATCGATCCGAACGCCCGTTCGGCCTGTTCGAGGTTCTTGTAGGCGCGCACGACATCACCGGTCTGAAGGTCGGTCTCGGTGAGGCCGGTCCGCAGGATGTAGAACCCGTCGAGCGCAGCTTCCGCGGCGATCTCCGCGGTCTTGCGGGTGTAGGTGAACGTGGTGTCAGTAATCGTGGTCTGGAAGTGCTTGCGCATCCGGTAACGCTTCAGCGCCGGACCTGTCGCAAGACCGATCAGGTCGGCCCCGGTGAGCGTCCCGGCGGTGACACGGTGAGCGATCGCGGCTAGGTCGATCTCCGTCGCGGCGAGCAGTTCGTTGCGCTTGCGGGCACGTTGCGCGCCGACCAGCGGGTTGCGGCACACGACCAGTCGTTCGCCGGGGAACTCCGCGACGTCGGTGATCTCCCCGAGGTTCTGCTCGTCGAACAGCGACGGCTGAAACACCCCGGACCGGGCGAGTTTCTTGATCGTCGGCGCTTTCAGCGCGGTGATCCAGTCCACCCCGTCGGTCTCTGACAGCAGCGTGATGTTCGCCTTCGTGACCATCCCACGATCGGCGACGACCACCACCCGCGAGAGACCGAACCGGTCCTTCAACTTCACGACCTGTGACGGCAGCGTCTTGTCGTCGTGCAGCTCGCCGGTGAACACCTCGACCGCGACCGGCCGCCCGTCGGTGTCGCACAACAGTCCGTAGATGATCTGCGGCAGGCCGGGCCTCCCGTCCCGCGAGTACCCACGCTTCCCGAGCGGGCACGTGCGACCCTCGAAGTAACTCGAGGACACGTCGTAGAGCACCATCTCCCCGTCACGCAGGTGGCGGGCAGCGAGACGATCCTCGATCCGGTCCTGGCGCTCCACGAGCCAGTCCATCGCCGCGTACAGGTCATCCTCATCCGCTCCAACCACGCCGCACTCCTGCGCCAGGATTGACTGGCCGAGGGTGCGGACCATCCCGAGTTTCGATCCCGGGCCGATCACCCGGCCGACGATCATCGCCACGCACAGATCCCGCTCCCGGCACGGTGAGCGGTCCAGCAGCTTCGCCAGCCCGAGCCGACGCGCCATCGTCAGCGCCGCGGTGACGTGCCCGGCCGGGAGGGAGCGCTCGATCTCGAACGCCTGATCGACGCTCATCACCGTCTTGCCGGCGAGCACGGCACGGATCGCGTCGATCGCTTCGGGCGGGAGGTGTGACAGGTTCGCGAGCGTTTCCTTCTTGACCTTCCCGTCCTGGCGGTAGGAGCGGCGCAGCAACGTCGCGTTGTACTCGCTCTCCCCAGACCGGCGGGTAGTCGTGCTCACATGCATCGCACCGCTTTGCCTGGCTGGCCTTCCCATATCTGGACAATACCCCATTTGTCGACCTGACAGTAGTGGGTACACCTAGGATCAGCAAAAAGGCCGGAATCCCCGCAACTACAGGGATCCCGGCCTCTACAACCGCTGACTACAGGGGGAACTCGGGCTAGGCACCGGGTTGGCGACCGGAACACGATCGCGAACTTCGACGGCGCCCGCGGCACCGTCTGCGCCGCGACGATTCAGCCCAAGCGCAACATCGTCGCGCCCGCCCCGATCAGCAGCACGGTCTCTGATGTCCGCTAACTGCGGCGGCGAGGTCGGATCGTCAGCTCGCGCAGCCGGAGCCGCGCGTCGATGGATCGACGGCGCGACGGGTCCGGTGCGAGAAGTGGGATGATCGTGGGGATGCGTGGTGATGAGGAGCTTGGTCGTAGGGCGGCTGATCTTGCTGGGCGGCTTCCGGTGGAGCTTGTGTCGTTGGCTGGGATCGCTTACAACTATCGGTGGTGTTGGTTTGCGGGTGGGGGGGATGTGTTTGGTTCGATCGATGAGGGTCGTTGGGGGTTGTGTGGTCAGAACCCGGTGCGGTTGTTGCAGGAGGTGTCGGGTGAGGCGCTTGCGCGGGCGGCGGGCGATCCGGTTTTGCTTGCTCGTGTGAGGTCGTTGGAGGGCGCTTTCGCGGCGGATTTGGGGCGTGCGTCGGTGGGGGTGGTGGTGCCGGAGCGGCCGGTTGCGTTTTTTTGTGCTGAGTTTGGTGTGCATGAGTCGTTGCCGATCTATTCGGGTGGGCTGGGTGCGTTGGCGGGTGATCTTTTGAAGGAGGCGTCGGATCAGGCGTTGCCGTTGGTGGCGGTTGGGTTGATGTATCGGCAGGGGTATTTTCGTCAGCGTCTCGAGGTGTCTGGTTGGCAGCAGGAGTATTGGGTTGATATTGATCCTGAGCGGCTTCCTGCTGCGCTGGTGCGGGGGCGGGATGGGCGGCCGCTGATGATCACGGTGCCGATTCGTGGGCGGGTGGTGAGGGCGCAGATCTGGCGTGTGGCTGTGGGTCGCGTGGCGTTGTTCTTGCTTGATGCCGATGTGCCTGAGAATGGTCGTCTGGAGCGGTGGATCACCTCGCAGTTGTATGTTGCGGATCCGGTTACGCGTTTGTCGCAGTACGTGTTGCTTGGTGTCGGTGGCGTGCGGGCGCTCGCGGCTCTGGGTATCGAGCCTGCGCTTGTGCATTTGAACGAGGGGCATGCGGCGTTGGCGGTGCTCGAGTTGGCGCGTGCGGAGATCGCGCGTGGGGCGTCTGTGGAGGCGGCGCTTGAGGCTGCCCGGCAGCGTACGGTGTTCACCACGCATACGCCCGTCGCGGCTGGCAATGAGACGTACTCGCGGGAGGACGTGATGGGCACGGTCGGGGATGTCGCGGCCGAGTTGGGCGTCGATCCCGAGCTGTTGTTGCGATTGGGCCGTTTCCACCCCGAGCATGGTGGGGAGCCGTTTGGGATGACGACGTTCAGCTTGCGGATGAGTCGTGCGGCGAATGGTGTCAGCCGCCGCCACGGCAGCGTCTCGCGTGAGATGTGGAGCGGGTTGTGGCCGGGGCGGGCGGTGCAGGCGGTGCCGATCGTTCATGTCACCAATGGCGCGCATCTGCCGAGCTGGGTCGGGGCTCCGATGCGGCGTTTGCTGGACCGTCACATTGGTGAGGCGTGGTGGCGTCACGCGAGCGACGAGTTGACCTGGGAGGCGCTCGATCGGGTGCCTGACAGCGAGTTGTGGGCGGCTCGGCGTGAGCAGCGCGCGGAGTTGGTGGAGTTCGTTCAGGAGCGCAGCGGGATCGATCGGCTCGCCGAGCGCCAGCCGCGGGCAGGGATCGAGACGGCCGCCCGCACGTTTGACCCTGACGTGCTCACGATCGGGTTCGCGCGGCGTAACGCGACCTACAAGCGGCTCGGGCTCCTCAGTCATGACCCCGACCGGACGCTCGCGTTGCTGGCTGGGCGCCCGCCTGTCCAGTTCGTCTTGGCCGGCAAGGCGCATCCCAGCGACGAGGAAGCCAAGCGCGTGGTCCAGGAGCTGTTTCGCTTCAAGGACGCGCCCCATGTCGCAGAGCACGTCGTGTACCTCCACGACTACGACCTCGGGATGGCCGCGCGGCTCGTGCGCGGCTGCGATCTATGGCTGAACCTGCCGCGGCCGCCGCTGGAGGCCAGCGGGACCAGTGGGATGAAGGTGGTCATCAATGGTGGCCTGAACCTGAGCGTGCTCGACGGCTGGTGGGCGGAGGCCTACGACGGAACCAACGGCTGGGCGCTCGACGGCAAGGTCCACCCCGATCCCGAAGCGCAGGACGCGCGTGACGCCGCCGCCCTGTACGACCTGCTCGAACAAGAGGTCCTGCCGGCCTTTTATGACCGTGACGCGGACGGGCTCCCGCGCTCCTGGCTTGCCCGCATGCGCGCGTCGATGCGCACGCTCGCTCCCGGCTTCTGCGCTGGGCGGATGCTCCACGATTACCTCGAGCAGATCTACACGCCGACAGCCGGCTCGTGAGCGCGACCCACGCGGGATCGCGTCCGGCTCGTGGGCGGCTTGCTGGTGGTCGCCTCTGCTGGTCTGGTGGTCCCGAGCTGGAGGCATCGCCTGCGGGGAGCTGGGGTCAGCAGTCAGGAGAACAGCCTTCCGGCTTGGTCGAGGTGCTGGGTGGCCTGGTCGAGGTCGTCGTGGCAGCGCTGTACCCAGGCTTCTCCCCAGAAGAAGTTGCAGCTCGTCTCGGCCCGCAGGACCATTGCGAGGGCATCCTCGAGGTGGCGGTACAGGTCTGGGTTGCCGGCGCCGATCGCGATGGCGTTACGGCGGGCGGCGTGGACCGCCTCGCTGAGCTGTCCAACGCGGGTGAGCGCCTGCTGCTGGGCCAGAGAGCCGGTCCACTGCACGAACCCGGTGCCGTGGTGCCAGCCGGTGTTCCACGCCCCCGGCCCTACCGTCACCCAGCCGTGCGGTCCGTGCCGGTCGAGGTAGTCGGAGATGAACGTGGGACGGATGCCGCCAGCGCGGCCGGCGCGGACCCGTTCCATCAGCCCGTCATGGAAGCCGCTCCAGAAGTTACTGCCGGGTGTCGTGTTGCGAAACCACCCGCCGTTCTCCCCATCGGTGGCGGTCGTGACCAGCGGGGGGAAGTCGCAGTACTGGGTGCGGGCCTTCACCTCTGAGATGAACCAATCGGCGTCCATGCCGGACTCCTGCGCGTTGGACAGCTCGCGGTCGCGGACCACGACCACGATCTGCTCGCCCCCGAACTCGGCGAGGTGAGGGCGGTAGCGCAGCTCCTCCCAACCCATCGGCGAGAGCGCAGAAACGTGCTCGCTGTCGACAATCACATAGCGGTAGCGGTGACGGCACAGGGCAGGAACCAGGTCCATCGAGAAACCCAGCTCCGGCGGCCAGAACCCGGGGAAGTCATCACGGCAAAAGAGATAGCCGGCGATCGCTCGCCAACGATGCAGCTGCTCCTCCCTGTCGGCCGGACGGATCAGCGGCAGCACGGGATGGTAATAGCCGGTACCGAGCACCTCGATGACGCGAGTGTTCTGCAGATACCACAACAGCGACCCACAATCGACGACCCCGTAGACACGACGCTGGAAATCAGGATTGGCGAGCGTCTCCAGCAGACTCCCCGACAGCGACAGGTGGACGCGGCCGACATCCTCATACCGCCACAGCGAGCGCGGAATA
This sequence comes from uncultured Solirubrobacteraceae bacterium, assembly GCA_963816005.1. Lineage (GTDB taxonomy): Bacteria > Actinomycetota > Thermoleophilia > Solirubrobacterales > Solirubrobacteraceae > Palsa-465. The sequence continues at coordinate 16,846 of CAWFKF010000004.1, forward strand.
CGATCCATCGCCCACAGGATCTCCCTGGCCTGCCACTCCTGCGCATCGAGCAACTGCTCGAGATTGCCAGGCGGCTGATGAAGGTTAAGGACGAGCGCGAAATCGATATCTGCCATTGGTCCCTCTCGCGAACGTTCAGAGATCGCGCGTAACGATCTCCATCGTGCGGCGGGCCAGCTCGGCCCCATACGCTGTCCAGATACCCTCGCCCCAATAGCGGTAGCAACTGGTCTCACTGGCCAGCAGATGCAAGAGCGCACTGCGGTAGCTCGGATCAGAGCTTGAAATGTCGCGAGCGAGCACAAGCCGATGGAACTGCGAGCTCGCGCGCTCCATCGGGATCAGCACATCGTCGTAACCGCTCACCCAGGAGATGTCATTCGTCCAACTACCCCCGTCCATATGAAAGCGATCATCCTCACGACCAAGATCCGCGATCACCCCCGCAAGCCGCTCCGAGCCGTCCCCCGGTTCCATTCGGTCCCAGATACGGTGCTGGAAAAGCGGTGGCGCCACCGGCAGGTCCCTTCTCGCCCCCGCCGCTTGCGAACAGGCGAACAGGCGTCTGGCCGCGGCTGCGTATCGCCTCTTCGATCGGGCTCTCAGAACCGCAGATGTTCGGCAATCCATCGACGTACTCGGCAAGCTGATCCATACCACCGTCCCCCTTCGTTCGCTCATCTGTGCCGGATGTGTTCGTAGATGTTCAGGTAATCCTGGCCCGGCCGCGCCCACGAGTGATCGGCCCGCATCCCGTGCAGCTGCAGCTCGCGGAACTCCGCAGGATAGGCGTACCAGAGGCCGATCGCGCGGGCCATGGCCGATTCCAGCGCCGGCGGGTCGGCGTGGTGAAAGGCGTAGCCGTTGCGCTCCGAGCGCGGGAGCGACGAGTGATCGCGGTCAAACACGGTATCGACCAGCCCGCCGATCGCGCGCACGACCGGCACCGTCCCGTACTTGAGCGCGATCAGCTGCGTCAGCCCGCACGGCTCGAACACGCTCGGCATCACCAACAAGTCGGCCCCCGCGTAGATCAAGTGCGCCAGCTCGACGCTGAACGTGAGCTCCAGATGGCAATCCGGATTGTCGTTGAGCTCGTGCTTGAGACGCCAGAACTCCGCGCCGATCGACGGGTCGGGGGCGGTTCCCAGCAGCACGAACTGCGCACCCTCGGCCAGCGCGTAGAACAGCGCATGACGGATCAGATCCACGCCCTTCTGACGGTCCAGTCGCCCGATCGACGCCACCACCGGCTTGAAGCCGTCGGCCAGCAGGAAACGCTCCCGCAGCGCCTGCTTGTTGACGTACTTACCGTCGATCCGCTCGCTGCCGTATCGCGCCGGGATGAACGGATCGATCTCGGGGTTCCATAGGGAGTAGTCGACGCCGTTGAGCACGCCACCGAACTTGTTGCCATGCAGGTGCAGGGTGTGGCCGAGCCCCTGACCCTGATCGGTGTACTGGGCCTCCCAAGCGTGCTGGGGAGAGACCGTCGTCACAAAATTGGAGTACACGACGCCGCCCTTCATCAGGTTCAATGCGAAGTGATTGAACTCATCCCGCATGCGGTCATAGTCGTAGAAGTGATGCGGCCGGGTAAGGCCGGTGGCCCACAACACCGCCTCGTCCGCGATCCCCTGATGACCAAAGTTGTGAATCGTGTAACAAACGCGCTGATCACCCATGCCGAGGTCCCGGTACATCTCGTACAGCAGCACGGGGACCAGCGCCGTCTGCCAATCATGACAATGAATCACTTCAGGCCGCTTATTGGACCGCAGCATGAACTCCAACGCCGCTTTGGACAAGAAAGCGAAGCGAAACACATCGTCCGCCGAGCCGTACAGGTGCCCACGCTCGAAGAACCGATCCTGCGAATGGGGCTCGATAAAGAAGCACTTGCGACCCTCCACAAACCCAAACCACACCGAACAGTGAATCGCTCCGCTATACCAAGGGACCCAAAGATCCTCGTACGTCACGGTCAGATCGGAGATGCGGTCATACCGCATGCAGTCGTACTTCGGCAGGATGATCTCCACAGCATGGCCCCGCATCTCCAGCTCACGAGTAAGCCCGAACACCACCTCCCCCAGCCCGCCGGCCTGCGCAACCCACGCGCACTCGGAGGCCACCATCACGACGAACACGGCAAGTCCTCAGCCAGCACGACAGTCCCCGTCCCTGGCAAGAGACCCGTCCGCGATCCGGCCAGCGTCATCTGCAAGATTCTGCCCGAGGCGAGCCGCTCGCCCGAGGCGACGCCCAGCACCACCCTCGAGCCTGACGTGCACCGCACAACGGCAGGGACCAACCCGAGCGGGCAGCCACGAGAATAGATCGCCGGAAAGGGGTTCATACGGTCCGACCTGCAGCGCCTCTCCCTCCGCGTCCGAAATACGTTACACCCGCAGCACCGGAACGCCGCCGCAAGCGGGTGTATCCGAGGAGGCGTGTGGGCATTATCGAACACGATCGTCATGGCTACGAAGCCAGGATTCGCCGCAAGACCAAGACGCAGAGCGCGATCGAGCTGGAGCCGGGCGAGCTGTCGCTGGCGGTGAGCGGAACGAGGCCATCATAGGGGCGAGCGGAGCGGCGGCTGGCGAAACGCTACGCGCCGCCACGGTGGGGTCCCCGCTGGGACGCCGAGGCTGCGAGGTCTCCTCGGAGGGGCTCGATGAAACGATCGACCGCACGCGGTTGCGGGCGCCGCTCGAGCTGCCCGATGGTGCCGGCTGTGTGACGGTGTGATCGACGAGATGCTCGCGGGTACGCGCACGGGGGAGGAGATCGTCGGGCCCGGGGGCTGCTCGCGCATCTGACCAAGCACCTAATGGAGTCGACGTTGGACGTCGAGCACCGACCATTTGGCGGCCGAGCCTTGACAACGAAGCTCTCCTCCTGGCCGCGCTCAGGCGCTACCTGGCGCGGACCGCCGACAAGAATGACGCGTAGCTCCAGGACAGGTTGCTAACGCTCTTCTCGTAGCCGGACGTGGCGTCGAACTGCTCGCTGAGTTGGAGATAATCACTGTGAAAGACGATCGCCTGCATCATCTGGTCGCCTGCGCTCTGCAGAGCCGACGCGGCCGCAGCCGGTTTCGTCTGCCCGTCGACTCCGACCTGGTTGAAGAAGTCGTTCGAGAGATTGTCGAACGGAACCGTTCCGGCGGTCGTGATCTGCTTCGCCAGCCGGTAGTAGAGCTCCGCGAAGTTGCACGTGGAAACCGCCCAGGGGTGGTCACCCACCTGCGCATCGGTGTCGCCGTCGTACACGTCGCCGGGGTAGCGCCCCAGCAGGGGACCGATGCCGCGCTGTTGATCGGATCCGTTGATCGGGTAGAAGTACTTCGAGGTCGGGTCGGCCCACTGGCTGCGCACGAGCGCGGCCGTCGCAAGCAGGCGCGTGTCCGTGACTTCGACGGCGCCGTAGATCGCCGCCATGACGATGTCGATGTTCGGGTCGTACGGGGCTCTGTAGTCGGTGGGGACAGGGAGGACCGACTGGTAGTACTGACCGTTCCAGTGACCTTCGAGGGCGTTCTCGAGCCACGGCACGGCGTTGCTCAGCCAGCCCGGGACCGGGATCCCGAGGTTGTTGGCCGCGAGCGCCTGAAAACACTCCAGCTGCACGGAGCGCGCGAAGAACGAGGCGCCGTACTCCTCCTCCCAGAGGTTGTATGTCTCGCCTTGGTACGCGTTCTGCAGGAAGCTCAGGTTCGCAGCGATCACGGCGTTCGCCGCGGTCTGCGCCGGTGGGTCGAGCCGGGAGAACAGCTGCAGGATCGCCAGTGTCTGCAGGGCCGGCCCGTCGGTCTGGTTGGTCCAACTCCGCGGATTGCCATTGATCAAGAACGCCGCACGATCGAAGTCGCCCCCCGAGTTCTGGCAGATCTGCGCGAAGTGGACATAGTCGATCAGCGGCTGGTTGGTCGGTAGCGTGCCGGCCGCCAGCTCAATCGCGATGATCGCGGCGTCGCGGGTCCAGTTGTAGACGTAGTCCTGGGACACGTGCGTGACGCCGTTCTCCCACGACGGTGAGGCGAGTACGCACCCGGCTTGCGACAGGACACCGGCATTCACCGGGTCCTCGAATACGAACCCGTCCGAGGCGACGTTGCGGAACATCAGCCAGAACATGTATTGCACGACCGTTGTCAGGTTCGACTGCGCAAGCGCAGGCCTCACAAGGCTGTATTGCAATGCACCCATGTTGATAGCCACCCTTTCGCTGGCGAGCCTAACGCCGGGAGTCGGCGGCCGCAAGGGCGCCGCACGATGAGACCATGCAGTGTTGGTGATCTCGTGCTCGGCCTGGCGGGTCGCAGACTGGGACCATTGACAGGGTCCCGCTTGGCAAGCGAGTCGGGGACAAGCGGATCGCGGTCTCCGGATTGGCGTTGCCGTGATTGGCGAGAGCTTCCTGGTGTCTTGACAACCGCTAGTTGTCCGATATATATTGCGTGTATGAGTAAGCGCACCATGCAGGAGGCGACGTTCTTGATCCTGACGGCGTTGGCTGGAGACAGCCAGCATGGTTACGGGATCATCACCGACGTCGAGCAGATCTCGAAGCGGCGTGTTCGACTACGGGCCGGGACCTTGTATACGGCCCTGGACCGTCTTCGCGCGGACAAACTGATCGCGGTCGACCGCGAGGAGATCGTGGATAACCGGCTGCGTCGCTACTACCGGCTTACGCCCACAGGCGAGGAGCAGCTAGCTGAGCAGGCGGCGCGTTTGCACTCCAACGCCGATGCCGCGACGTCACGACTGGATCTGAGGGGAGGGGCCGCGACAACATGACGGTTTCGACGCGTCTGGAGCGCCGCTACCGACGCTTGCTGGCGTTCTACCCGAAGGCGTTCCGCCGCGAGCATGAACAGGAGATCCTCTCGGTGCTGATGGCCGGCGCTGCGGAGGGCCAGCCACGGCCACGATTGGCAGAGTCCTTCGATCTGCTCAGAAACGCGACCTTCATGCGGGTGCGCCAGATAAGGGTGCCGAGTTCATGGGAGTACAGGCACGCCCGTGTCATGGTTCCCGTGCGCGTTGGCAGCGGGATCTGGCTTGTGGTCCTCACCGCCATTCTGTACGGCTACGGCCGTGGCGGCTGGTGGGGACTGCTGCTGGTCCCGGCAGCAGCACTGCATTTCTACCTCGCCTACCGCCTGAGGCACAGCGTCCAGAGCTAGCCCCGACGGGAGCCAGGTCACCGAGTCCGCGGTCCCGGCCGCTCCCGCCGGCCAGACGAGCCCGCGCGAGATCCGGGCGCTCCATCCGACCTGGCTGCGCCTGAGGGCAGGTGACGATGCCGAGCTCCGGCTCGACGTCAAGCGGATCATCCACGCACGAGCTGCTGGACGACCTGCCTGTCGTACGCTCAGCGCTCGTCAAGCCGCTCGTGCATCGCATGGTCGGGCACCCGGCTACTTCCGGTTCCTGTCTGACTTCCACCTGCGGGTCGAGACCGCCGGCGAGGTGCGAGCGCAGCGGCACGACGCTGCACGAGATGGTCGCGCTCGGGTAGTACCGCGTCACGCCAGGAGTGCGGCCAGGCCGGAGCCGGCCAACAACACCACACCGACGAAGATGGCGATCATCGATTGTTGGACTTGACGGATTGCTCGACCACCCCGTCTCCGCTCGTAGCGGGGGAGCACGGTGGCCGCGAGCATCCTGTGGTCGTACCCGCTCACGGCGGACGCTGCGAGCACTGACACCACGGTCCCGCCAGCAGGGCGAGGAACCCGCACAGCCCCAGGATGACCGTGACAGCGCTCGGGGCCCGACCAGCGGTTGGGGCGCCGATCAGCGTCGCCGCGGCGAGCACGGCGGTGAGTGAACCGGAGGCTGTCCGCCACTGGTTCGCCTGTGTGCGGATCCGGTCCAGCGATCGTTGCGAGAGCGCCAGGGCCTGCTCGGCTCGCAGCGAGTCCTCGGGAGTGCCGACTTCCAACTGGGCCGTGCTCGCACCGGACGCGGGCGCCAGCGCGGGCTGATTCCACACGGCGCCACACCCTGCGAAGGCCGCGCCGTCGGGGCGGCCGTCGTGGGGCTGTCCGCACGAGCACACGAACGTCAGCCGCTTCACGGGCTCGTCGGGCTGAGGTTCAGGCAGAAAAGGCAGCCTTCGCAGCTTGGACTTCACGAACTCAAACGGCTCGTTCGGGTCGCACGACAAATGGATCTGATCTGCATCAGCCCAGAGCTTGCTGACCAGCAACCCGAACGTGATCTGCGTCTGCGTCCAATGCGCGCAACGCGGGCACGGCCCGGCGTACAGCAGTCCGTTTTCGATGGCCGAGTTGATGCACTCCGTCGCCTCATCCGGCTTTCGAGCAGCGATCATCAATGCGGCGTGCTGCTGCCTGTCGAGAGCCATCCCGGGCTCCTCGACGTAGCGCGGCGGCCCCGACCGGTCCTCGGCCTCGCTCCAGAATCCTCCCGGGCTCTGATACGCAAGCGCATCCGAGTCCTCGGCCCCGCGAGGGACTGGTGAGCCTCCGCCGGTGGTCACGGCCGGATCCTCGGGCCGGCTCATCGCCACAACCGAGCGGGTCGGGCGCGGCCTGCGAGGTCAGGCATGAACCGCCGCGGGCCCTCGGGCTCAGGCACGTCGAGCCCGAGGCCTGCGCGGGAACTGCTCAGGTCAGGCTCAGGTCAGCTCGACGATCAGCAGCCTGTTGCCGTCGGGATCGCGGAACCAGCACAGCGGCGGGACGGGGCCGCTCATCCGGCTGACCTCGGCGTCGATGTCGACGCCGCGGGACTTCAGCTCGGCGTGGAGGGCATCGATGTCGTCCGTCTGCAAGCTGATACCCGTCTCGATGTCGCCAGTCGGCTTGCCCGGGGGCGGGGGGACGATCGCGATCGTGGTATCGGCGTCGCCCGGGACCACCTCGACCCAGCGATAACCGTCGCCGAAGGGCACATCGACGCGCTTCTCGAAGCCGAGCGTCTCGGTGTAGAAGGCGATCGCCCGGTCCTGGTCGGAGACCGGGACGCAGACCGTCGAGATCTTGCTGATGCGGGTCTTGGTACTCGGCACGACAACCTCCTTGGGTGGGATGACGACCCTAAGACGGTTGGACCGGACAAAACTCATCTGCGCTCGCGCGAGTTCTCTGCCCCTCGCCCGGCCGGGACCACTGGCCCCTGCGTGCCGATCGCTCAAGCTACGCGGATCCCATCACTTTCCGGACCGAAGGGTGGCCGCCATGGCTGAACGTGACTCGAGCACGCTCGGACGCCGCGAGCCGGTGCGCGTCCTGGTCGTCGCCGCCTCACTCCGAGCGGGATCGGTGAACGAGCGACTGGCGCAGTTGGTGGGCAGTGCATCGAGGCGAACGACGGCACCGTCGAGTTCGCCGCGAAGGCCGATTTCGATGCCCCGTCCTACAACGCCGACGCGCAGGCTGACAGCGGGTTCCCGGCCGGCGCGGAGCGGTTCTACGAGTGCCTGCAGACGAATGACGCCTTCGTGATCAGCTCGCCCGAGTGCAACTTCTCGATGCCCGGGATGCTCGAGAACTCGAATCTCGGGCGCGGGGTCGGGTTCCTCGGTGTCTCCTGACGAGGTACCGATGGAAGGCCCGACACTACGCCGCGACCGCCGGCAGGTCGACGCCGATGACCTTCAGCCGGCGCGACAGCGCCGTGAACGCGAACTCGTTCATGGCCTCGGCCGTGTACCCGAGATAGGTGTAGTCGTCGCCGAGCTGAGCGCCCGGCGGCACGAGCACACCGGCCGCCGCGGGCAGGGTCTCGACGAGCTTGGCCTGGATCCGCCCGGCGAGCTCGGGATCGCGCGCCTTCTGCCGCAGGAACCAGGTTCCGTAGGCCACGTGGCGGTGCTCGTCCTGCGAGATCAGGTTGAACGCCTTCAGATGCCCGGGCAGGATCCCGAGCCGCTCCATGTTGTCGGACTGGAAGTACTGGCCGGTGAGCGCGAGCGTGCCCTCGATCACCATGTGGTAGGTGGTGACGAAGTCGACCTTGGCCTCGACGCTCGTCGGATCGGCCAGCAGGGCCCGGTGGTCCTCGACCAGGTGGCCGTCGAACAGCGTGAAGTAATCCGGGGTCAGGTCGCGCCGGGCGTGCTCCAAGCGATCCTCGAAGCTGCCGTCGACGTTGAACACCTCCTCGTAGAGGCGATTGAAGTGCTGCGCGTGGCGGGCCTCGTCGACCTGCTGCGTGATCAGGAACGCCTCTTCGTGCTTGTCCTCGGCTGCGAGCACGAGCCCGGAGAACTGGTTCGTGACCCGCTCCTCGCCGACGAAGAACGCCGACAGTCCCCACAGCATCTCCTCGCGCAGCTCCTCGGGCAGCGAGTCCCAGTCGCGCCGGTCCTGATCGAGGCTGATCTCGTGGGAGACCCAGCTCTGGCGCTCCCACAGCCGGTACAGATCCAGCGGGGCCATCAGCTTGACCTGGGGCAGCTTCGATTCGTCGCTGATCGTGCCGACGTCGCCCTGGACCGTGTAGTCGAGCAGGCTGGACATGGCGTCCTCCGTTGGTGCGGGCCGGGTGCGGGGCAGTCTAACCCGGGTGGCCCGACTGGCCCGGAACTCCGAGGACGCGCGGGAATGCCGGCGGGACGTGCACGACGCAGCTCGAGCCGGGAGAGTGGCCCGAGGCCGGGAACGCCTGGGCGAGGGCAGTGGCGATCAGTTGGGCGCGTCCTGCGTACCCCGCCGAGGTGTAGTGGATCCCGTCGGCGATGAACCAGTTGTCCTGCGCCACCGACGCCCAGTCGAAGACCCGCATGTTGGGGTACTTGGCACAGGCCTGGGTCAGCGCCGCGTTCCACAGCTGCATGTTCGACTCGGCATACGGCCCACTCGCGACGAGCGACTTGGCGTTGACCCACATGACCGGTTCTTTGCCGATCACCGCCATCATCCGAGCGATCCGGGTGCTCAGGCTCACCGAGGAGCCGACGTAGATGTCGGCCGTGTCGTTGGTGCCGAGCGCGATCACCCAGCACCCTCGGTACCCGTCGCTCTGCAGGCCGCGCGCGACCGTCTCCGCGTTGGCGCCGCCGGGCAGCGTCTCAACGATGGACGTGGCGCCGGTGATCTCGAGCCGCTGATCGGTCACCCCGATGCGGGCATATTGAGCCCCGATCCGTTGGCTGGGATCGGGCAGGTAGTCGCTGGAGATCAGCCCCTCGGAGGTGGAGTCTCCGATGTGGGCCACGCCGTGGCAGGAGGATCGCGTGGACACGATCCGCGGACCGGCGGGATCAGGCACGCCCGCGGCCGACGCCGCCGGGACTCGCCTCCGGGCGGCGGTGCGGCCGCCGGCGGCTGCGGCTCTGTCCGTCCCCGACGCCGATGGCCCGGCGTGACTCGGCTCGACGCTGATCCCGGCCAGGGCGGATGTCACCGGAGCGGGGGGACCGACTCCGGCCAATGCGACGGCGGCGAGCACGAACGCCGCCGCGGCCGCGGTGAGCACCACGCGGACCCGTCGTGGCATCGATCGTGGCCGCCAGCCGGCCGACCTGGCGTGCCCCCACAGCCGGCCGAGCGCACCGTGGCGGACCGGCTCTTCGACGTAGCGCCACGACAGGGCCGACACGGCGAAGATGGCCGTGACCTGGAGCACGGCCCGGAGCATGCCCGTACCGCGGTTCGGCGTCGGTGTGGTGAGCACGATGATCGGCACCGACCACAGGTAGATGCCGTAGGAGCGCACGCCGATCCAGCGCAGCGGAGTCCAGCCCAGTGCGTGGCCGAGCCGGGTGGCCGGGTGCGCGAGGGCGGCGACCGCGATCACCGAAGCGATCGACAACAGCGCGATCCCGCCGTGATAGAGGAAGCTCGAGTACTGGTTGGTGCGCCAGATCAGGATCGCGATCGCCACGAGCCCGGCCGCCCCGGCGCCGTCGAGGATCCCGCGGGCGCGGGCGTTGACGTGATCGGTCAGCGACCGGCTCGGCCATACCATCGCCAGGGCGGCGCCGATGAGCAGGCCGAACGCCCGCGTGTCCGTGCCGTCGTAGACCCGCGAGGCATCGAACGACGGGTGATAGAGCACCGCCATCTCGATCGCCGACGCCAGCGCCAGGACGAGCGTCACCCCTGCGAGCCGCGGGCGAATGTGGATCGGGCGCTTGCGCTCCCGGACGCAGGTGACGCCGAGCAGCAGGATCCACGGCCAGAACAGATAGAACTGCTCCTCGACCGCGAGCGACCACAGGTGGTTGAGCGGCGACGGGGGGCCGAAGCGCGAGAAGTACGACACGTGCTGGAAGATCTGCCACCAGTTGCTCACGTACACCGTGGCCGCGCCGACCTGGCCGCGCACGATCGGCATCTGCGAGCCGTCGGCGATCGAGACCCACACCGTCACCACGACCAGCATCAGGAACAGGGCAGGCAGGAGGCGCCGCGCGCGCCGCAGCCAGAAGTCGCCGAGCTGCAGCCGTCCCCGGGCCCACTGCGCCAGCAGCAGGTCGGTGATCAGATAGCCGCTGAGCGTGAAGAACACCCCGACGCCGAGCAGTCCGCCCGGAGCCCATCGGAGCCCGAGGTGGTAGGCGATGACGGCCAGCACCGCCACGGCCCGGAGGCCGTCGAGGCCCGGCATGTACCGCTGGCTGCTGCGTACCGGTTCAGGCACGAACCCTCAAGGTACTTGAGGGTCCGGTTGGCGGCCTGCCCGCAGGCGCTCCCCCGGGCCCGGCGAAAGTGGTGCGGATGCCTGAGGCCTGGGTGTATCTGCTGCGCTGTGACGACGGCTCGCTCTACACGGGCTGGACGGTCGACCTCGAGCGCCGGCTGGCGCGCCACCGCGCCGGCCGGGCGAGCCGCTACACCGCGAGCCGGCTGCCGGTCGCGCTCGAGCTGGCGATTCCGATGCCCGATCGCACGGCGGCGCGGTGCGAGGAAGCGCGCATCAAGCGACTGTCCCGGCCGGCGAAGGTCGCGCTCGTGGCGAGCACACCCGCCGCTACGAGCCTTCCACGCGGCGCCTGAGATTGGCGAACTGCCGGGTCTGCATGATCCAGTGGGCCGGCTCCCAGAACACGAGGTCGCCGATCGCGGTCAGCGGGCGGGGGCGCGAGGAGGCGTAGCCGCTGACCACGAGCCTGGTCCGACGCTCCGGCCGCGCGTCGAGCCGGAACGCCCACAGCGAGTCGACGTAGCAGCGCGGTCGGGGGCCGGCGGCATCGAAGGGCCGGCCGCGGAGGTCGAGTGTCCCGCGCAGGGCGAGGAATCGCTCCGGTTCCACGGCGGCCACCTCGAACCAGGCGCGCCCGCTCGGACTCGAGGCGAGACGGTCGCAGACCGCGATCCGAAGCCACTCGGGGCGGATCTCGCGGCGCTCGCGTGGCCGCCGTTGTCCAGGCGGTCCCAGCTGTACCAGCCCGCGCGATCGCAGCCCATCTGGGCCAGCCACGGCCACACGTCTGACGGCGGCGCGTCGATCGTGACCGCCATCGTCGCCGTGCGCGTGCCCCCCGGAATCAGGTCGGCGCCGGGAAAGTCCGATCGCATCTCCTCATCGCTCGCGCCCCAGCGCAGCAGGCGCGGTCGCACGACGATCCCGTACGCGCCCAGGGACAGGGCGAGCAGTGCGGACAACCGGCGGGCGTGGGTCATGGCCCTTTCCAGGCTGGCAAGTGGCCGCACGCACGGCATCAGCACAACCGCGTGCGGCGCTACGTAGTCGCTCACACCTCAGCGCGGATCGGCATGCTGCCGATGGAGGCGGGCCCACTGGCGATGGAGCGCAAGATGCTGCGCGGGATCCGGCAGCCCGCCGAGCAGCTCGCCGCGGTCACGCCCGACCCCACGGCTCCTAGCCGCAGCTAACCCAGCGTCCCGAGCGCCAGCGGCACCACGCGCTCGGCGCCCGCGCGCCGCAGCTGACCGCCGGCCATCGCCAGCGTCCAGCCCGAGTTGCGCCGATCGTCTAGCAGCACACCGGCGCCAGGCGGGGGTGGGGCGATGATCGCGAAGGCGCCGCGGACATTGGCGGCCTGCTGCACGGCATTGGCCATCTCGCGCTGCGGCGGACGATCCTCGATGCGCCTGATTAGCTCGGCATACGCGACCCCCAGCGCGGCGGCGAGACGCTCGGCCAGCCGCGGGATCGCGTCGCCCAGACGTGCGGACGGCACTGCGGTGACCCACGCCACCGGGCTGCTCGTGTCGCTGGCGCGGCGCACGATGTCGGCGAGTGCGAGCACCACCTCGCCCTCGAAGGAGCCGGTGCGCAGCCCGCGCTCGACAGCCGGCCACCACCCACCGTCGCCGAAGCGCGCGAGCGCCCAGCCCGGCTCGGTGCGGGCGTCCTCGGGGATCTTGCGCATCGTGCCGGCGGCGTCGGGCGCCATCTTCTTGGCCTCGAGCACGATCGGCGTGGAGCGCAGGTGACGTCCGGCCAGCTCGACCAGGGCAGGGTCCGGCGGCCGGCCGAACTGCGGGGCCGTGCAGACCGAGCAGCGGCCGCAGTCGCGAGCTTCCGGGTCGTCGAGCTCCTCCTGCAGGGCCCTCATCAGGCAGCGGCCGTCGGTGCCGAATGACGCCATCGCCTGCTGCTCTGCGCGGCGCAGGGCGGTGACCTGGGCGTAGCGCTCGGCGTCGTAGCTCCAGTCCGCGCCGGGGACGACCTGCCAGCGCGTGCCCTGGCGACGGACGGCGCCCTCGACGTCCAGGATCTTCAGCATCGCGTCGATCCGGCCCATGCCCAGGTTCACCACGGCCATCAGCTCGCGCGTCGAGCGGCCGCCATCGCCGGCGTCGCGCAGCTCGGCCAGGACTGCCTCGACCCGCTCGCGGGCCGGGAAGGCCTGTTCGATGAAGAAGTCCTGGATGCTGCGGTCCTCGCCGCCGCGCAGCAGCACGATGTCAGCGTGGTCGACGCCGCGGCCGGCGCGGCCAACCTGCTGGTAGTACGAAACGACCGAGCCCGGCGCCTGGTAGTGCACGACGAAGGTCATGTCGGCCTTGTCGTACCCCATCCCCAACGCGCTGGTGGCGACGACGGCCTTGATCTCGTTGCGCAGCAGGCGCTCCTCGGTGGCGATCCGTTCCTCGGTCTCCTGCTCGCCGCTGTAGGCCAGGGCGGCGATGCCGTTGGCCGACAGGAACCCGGCGACCTGTTCGGCATCGCGCTTGGTCAGCGTGTAGACGATTCCCGATCCGCGCAGCGTGGGCAGGTACTCGACGAGCCAGGCCAGCCGCTCGGCCGGCCGCGGCAGCTCGAGCACCTCCAGCCGCAGGCTCGTGCGGGCCAGCGGACCCCGGTAGGAGCGCAGCGGCTCACCGCCGGGACTCGCGAGTTGCTCGAGCACGTCGCCCACGACGCGGTCGTTGGCGGTAGCGGTCGTCCCGAGCACGGCGACGCCGGGCGCGAGCGCATCCAGCATGTCCTTGACGCGCCGGTAGTCGGGCCGGAAGTCGTGCCCCCAGTCGGAGATGCAGTGGGCCTCGTCGATCACCAGCAGCCCCACCGACGAGGCGAACAACGGCAACATGGCCTCGCGGAAGCGCGGGTTGTTGAGTCGCTCGGGACTGATCAGCAACAGGTCCACGGTGTCGGCGGCGAGCCGATCGCGCACCTCGTCCCACTCCTCGCGGTTGGTGCTGTTGACGGTACGCGCGCGCAAACCGAGCCGCTCGGCCGCGTCGATCTGGTTGCGCATCAGCGCCAGCAGCGGGCTGACGATCAGCGTCGGCCCCGCGCCCGCCTCGCGCAGCAGCGCCGTCGCCACGAAGTACACCGCCGACTTCCCCCATCCGGTGCGCTGCACGCACAACACGCGTGCCCGGTTCACGACCACGTCGTGGACCGCCTCGAGCTGCCCGGGCCGGAACTGCGAGCGCTCGTCGGCGGTGAGCGCTCGCAGCCGCTTCAGGGCCGTTGTGGCGAACGGCGCGCTCAGCTCGGGAGCCCGTACCCGCGCTCGGCCTTGCGGACCTCGCCGGCCGTGGCCATCTTGCTGAGCGTGCTGCCGACGGTGCCGGTGCCGATCCCCGTCTCCTTGGCGATCTCTGAGGCGGTCTTGGGCCCGGTCGTGAGCGAGGCCAGGATCTTGGCCTTGTTCTGGCCGCGGGGCGCGCGCGCGCCGTTGGGCGACGCGGCGGCGGTACGCGTGGCGGAGGTGCGCGTGGGCGCGGGTGTTGCGGTGCGGGTCCGCCTGGCGGGCGTCGCGGCGCGCCGGGACTGACTGCTGCTCGGGGTCTTCGATCCCGATGTGCCCGGCAGGCGGCGCTCGATCTCGTCGGCAAGCGAACGCAATTCGGAAGCGGCGCTCTGCGCGGCGCGCACGGCCTTCTGGCTCGCGCCCTCACCGATCCCGCTGAGCGTCTTGGCAACTTGCTTACGCACACCAACCCTGCGCAGGCGGTCAAACAGGTCAGTTTCGTTCTTGGCCATCGTTGTCTCCTAGCTGTCAACGGCGGAATGCCAACAGGCAACCCTAGCGGGGTTGGCCCGCGGTCTAGAGTGAGGGCATGGATGAGCGCTACGACGTACTTGCTGATGCGGCCCGATTCGCACGCGATTTCGTTGACAGCCTGTCCTCGCGTCCCGTGCATGCCCGGGCCGGGATCGAGCAGCTCCGAGCCGTTCTGGGCGGGCGCCTGGGCGAGGACCGGGAGAACCCCCGGGAGGTGATCGCGGCCCTCGCGCGGAACGTGGAACCGGGGGTTGTCGCCTCGGCCGGGCCACGCTACTTCGGCTTTGTGATCGGCGGCGCACTCCCCGTGGCGATCGCGGCCGACTGGCTCACCTCGGCATGGGATCAGAACGCCGGCGGGTATGTGGTGGCGCCGGCCCTGTCCGTGGCCGAGGAGGTGGCGGCCGGATGGCTGCGCGAGCTGCTCGGGCTACCCATGTCGTGCGGTATCGGCTTCGTCACCGGCTGCCAGATGGCGCACGTCACCTGTCTCGCCGCGGCGCGCCACGGCGTGCTGCGCGACGTCGGCTGGGATGTGGAGGCGCACGGGTTGCAGGGTGCCCCCGAGCTGCGCGTGTTGGCGGGCGAGCAGGCGCACGTGACTGTCAAGGTCGCCTGCCGGATCCTCGGCCTCGGCGCGCAGCGCATCCGCCTGGTGGCGGTGGACGATCAGGGCCGGATGCGTCCGGTCGCGCTCCGGGCCGCGCTCGCCGAGCACGACGGTCCGACGATCGTGTGTGCCCAGGCGGGGGAGATCAACACGGGCGCGTTCGACCCGTTCGCCGAGATCGTCGAGATCTGTCACGCCGCCGGAGCGTGGTGTCACATCGACGGTGCCTTCGGCCTGTGGGCGGCCGTGAGCCCCTCGCGCCGTCGCCTGCTCGACGGCTTCGAGCGGGCTGACTCATGGGCGACCGACGCGCACAAGTGGCTCAACGTGCCGTACGACTGCGGGATCGCCGCCGTCGCCGATGCTTCCGCGCACCGGGCCGCGATGACCTCGAGCGCTGCCTACATCCCGTCCCACGCCGAGGACATCCCGTGGGGCTTCGACTGGACACCGGAGTTCTCGCGCCGGGCGCGAGGGCTGTCGGTGTACGCGGCGCTGCGCTCACTCGGCCGCTCTGGGGTACGGCAGATGATCGACGGCTGCTGCGATCACGCGCAACGGATGGCGCTGGCCCTGTCGCGCCATGACGGCGTCGAGGTACTCAACGACGTCGTGCTCGATCAGGTGCTGGTCCGCTTCGACGCCAGCGACGAGGTCACCGAGGAGGTCATCGACCGCGTCCAGCAGGACGGGACCTGCTGGCTCGGCGGCAGCACGTTTCGCCGCCAGAGTGTGATGCGCGTCTCGGTCGTGAGCTGGCAGACCACGTCCGCCGACATCGACATCTCGGCCCAGGCGATCCTCGCGTGCTTCGAGAGCGTCCGCCACCGCGTCGGCTCGGGCGCGTCCGGCGCCGCGTGAGCTCCCGCGTCCAGACCTCCGACCTGGCGATGCTCGAGCGGCTCCTCGAGCCGGCCGGGCGGGACATCGTCGACGTCGGCTGCGGGGGCGGGGCGCTCGTCCGCGGGCTGAGGAGCCGTGGCGCTCGGGTGGTCGGCGTCGAGATCTCCGAACAGCAGCTCGCGCCTGCACTCGCCCGTGACGCCGGCAGCGACGCCCGGTACCTCGTCGGATGCGCGCAGGCGCTGCCACTCGCGGATGCCTCGGCGGACATCGTCGTGTTCATGCGCACGCTGCACCATGTGCCGGCGACGGATCTCACGCCCTCGCTCCGCGAGGCGTGCCGAGTGCTGCGGTCCGACGGGGTGGTGTACGTGGCCGAGCCGCTGGCGCAGGGCGACTTCTTCGCGCTCACGAGCCTGGTCGAGGATGAGCTCGAGGCCCGGGCCGCAGCACAGGCCGCGCTCGCACAGGCCGCGCGGGCCGGACTCGACCGGGCGCTCACGGTCGAGTACGACGTGCGGCTGTCGATCGCCGATCTGGCTGCCTTCCACCACCGGATGGTGAGCGTCGATCCGGAGCGCGCGGCGATCATGGACGCGCACGCGAAGGACCTGGCCGAGGCGTTCGAGCGGCTGGGCGAGCCCGGCGAGCGGCCGGGGGAGCGCTGCTTCGTGGCGCCGATGCGCGCCGACCTGCTCCGTCCCCGCCGGTCCTCGTGTCGCCGGGCCTCCTAGCGCGCGTACATGTACGTGGACCAGGGGTGGTGCGCGGTCGCGCCGGTGAGCGCCTGGTCATGGAATCGATCTTCCCTCTTTGGTGTGAACCGACTGCCGGGTGATGCCGAGTGCGTCGCCGACGCTTTGTCAACCCAACTGACAGCCTGATGCGGTCAGCGTCTCAGCCGTCGTAGAGGCCGGCGAACACCTCGGCGAACTCCTCGTAGACCTTGGCGCGCTTGATCTTCAGCGTCGGCGTCAGCTCGCCGGCGGCCTGGGTCAGCTCGCGATCCAGGATCGCGAAGCGCTTCACCTGCTCGATCCGGGCGTAGCGAGCGTTGACCTCGTCGAGGACCCGCTGGATCTCGGCCCGGACCCGAGCGTTGCCGGCCATCGCGGCCGGGTCGGCCGAGACGCCGAGCTGCTCGGCGAGCTTGGGCGCCTCCTCCGGGTCGGGCGTGAGCACCGCCACGAGATAGGGACGGCGATCGCCGTACACGACCGCCTCGGAGACCCAGCGGCACTGCTTGAGCGCGTTCTCCATGTTCGACGGCGTCACGTTCTTGCCGCTCGAGGTGATGATCAGGTCCTTCTTGCGCCCGGTGATCTTCACGAAGCCATCGCTGTCGATCGTGCCGAGGTCGCCCGTGGCGAGCCAGCCGTCGGTCAACGCGGCAGCCGTCGCCTCCGGATCCTTGAAGTAGCCGGTGAAGATGTTCCCGCCTCGCGCCATCAGCTCGCCGTCGTCGGCGACACGCATCTGGAGACCGGAGACCGGTTTGCCGACCGTGCCGAGCTTCGTCTCCTCCTCGGTGTTGATCGTGCCCGCCGCGCAGGTCTCGGTCATGCCCCACGCCTCCATGAGCACGATCCCGCAGGCGTCGAAGAACTCGATCACCTCCTCGGCGATCGGCGCCGCGGCGGTGACCGCGAGCACGAGTCGGCCGCCGAACAGGTCCCTGACCTTCGAGAGCACGAGCTTGTCGGCGAGCCTGTACTCGAGCGTCAGCACTCGGCCGAGGGCGCGGCCGGTGCGCTCGTGCTCGCGCACGCGGCGCCCGACCCCGATCGACCAGCTGAAGATGGCGCGCTTGGGCAGCGGCTGATCGGCCACCCCGCTCGTCGCGGCCGAATAGACCTTCTCCCAGACGCGCGGGGACGGAGGCGAAGTAGGTCGGCCGAGCCTCCTTGAAGTCCTCGAGCAGTCGCTTCTGGTCACGCTGCCAGTACACGAGCGTGCCGCCGACGTCGAGCGTGAACACCTCGACGATGCGCGCGAACACGTGGGCGAGCGGCAGGAACATGAAGAACCGCACCGGGGCCTCGGCCCGGGCGAGGTCGAGGCGCTCCTCGAGCGTGTGTGTCGCAACCATGAAGTTACGGTGGGTCAGCATGCACGCCTTCGGCGGCCCCGTCGTCCCGGAGGTGTAGGCGAGGGTCGCAAGGTCGTCGGGTGAGACGCTCGCGACGCGCTCCTCCACCGCGCCATCCGGGATCTCCCGGCCTCTGGCGATGAGCTGATCGAGCGTCAGCACCGACTCGCTGCCGAGACCCTCGAGCACGATCACGTGGCTCAGTCGCGGGCAGCCCGCCTGGATCTGCTCGATCTTGGCGACCTGCTCGGCGTTCTCACAGAACACCGCCCGGGCCTCGGAGTGCTCGAGCACGTACTTGCATTCCTCGGGCGAGTTCGTGTGGTAGAGCGGCGCGACGACGGCGCCGGCGCAGAACGCGCCGGCGTCGGCCAGCGTCCACGCTGGTCGTGTGTCCGCGAGGATCGAGATCCGCTCGCCGGCCTCCACGCCGATCGCGATCAGCCCTCGGGCGATCTCGCGGGCGGAGCTCAGCAGCTCGGGGTAGGAAACCTCCCGCCAGACGCCGCCCTCCTTGTGGCTCAGCGCGACCCCGGGCCGGTCCTCGCTGCGCAGCAGCATCTCGCCGAGCGTGCGCGCCCCGGTCGAGAGCTCGAGCGCCGTATGCTCCGTGGTGGTGGACGGCACCGGCGGTGGTGGTGATGTGCTGAGGGTGGCGCGGGTCATGATCCTCACCTCTAAGACTTGGGCAAGCGCCTCACGCGTCCACCGTCCGGCTGGCGCACTGGTTGCTTCCAGCTGGCGCACAAGTAGCGCGCGGACACAGCCGCTGATCAGAACCTACGCTCGCCCGGTCCGCGCCGCATCGGCGCAAATCACGTCCTCCGCTATGGGGCGGACTACTGAAGCGCCCGCCGGCTCGGCCTGAACCGCCAGCCGGTTCGATAAACGCGGGCTGGAGGAGTATCGTCGTGGCTCGGCCCAGGCCGATCGCCCGCCGGGCTCTTACCCTCTTGCTCTCGCGCGACAACGGCACAGAGGGTCGGAGACATCCTGAACATGCGAAGAGACCGCGGACGCGACGACGCTCGAGCCGGACGGCCCGCACGGGGCGAGGTCAGGGCGATCGTGGAACGGCTGCGCGAGCTGAAGTCCTCGCGCCCGCCGGCGCCGGTCCGCGAGCAGCCGGGCGAGTTCGACAGCGAGACCCGGATCGCGGTCCTGGAGCAGCGGATCCAGCATCTGGAGCACGCGCTCGAGGGTCTCCAGGACGCGGTCGACCGCCAGAACGTGCTTCAGGACGAGCGGGTGGCGGAGCTGCGGCGGCGCACCGAGCCGGTTGAGATGGCTCGTGCGCTGAGCGAGGACGCCCGGAAACGGGGGTTCTAGATGGTCAGTACGAGGGAGCTCGAGGCCCTGCGGGCCGACGCGCGCTACCACGGCGAGCGCTACGCGATCTATCGGGCCAAGGCCTACGGCCAGCGACCGACCAGCACGGCTCGGCTCGAGGCCCTGGAGCGAGCCGCCACGGCCGCGCAGGAGCGCTTGGCGCATGCGGAGCGCGAGGCCGCAACCGAGAAACAGCGAGAGGCACAGGGCGAAAGCGGGGCTGCGACCGGGAAGGAGCGTGATGGCCTCGCCCGCTGATCGCGCCGCCGAGAAGCGCCGGGAGAAGCTGGAGGAGATCCAGCGCCAGCTCGACGACGGATCGCTGACGGTGCGCAAGATGACCGAGGAAGAGCGCAAGCGCTTTCCGCCGCGACCGCCGCGACCGCCGCGAGCGCCCAAGCCACCGCGCAAGTAGCGTTGCGGCCATCGCCCTGATCGATGGCCGACTTCGGATTCCTGTACCGTTGGCGGCGGTTCGAGCAAACGGCTCGGGCTGACACAGTGCCAGCGCCCGCAGTCGTTGCTTAGCTTCTTCCGCGTTCGCAGCACCAGAGCACGGAGGACCAAACATGGCCACCGGAACCGTCAAGTGGTTCAACGCCGACAAGGGGTTCGGTTTCATCACCCCCGACGACGGCACGAAGGATCTCTTCGTCCATCACTCGGCCATCAACTCGAGCGGCTATCGGGAGCTTCCCGAGGGAGCGAAGGTCTCCTACGACGCCGAGGCCGGGGACAAGGGCCCCAAGGCCACGAACGTCACGAAGATCTAGCAGTACGAGTTCCTGAGGGCAGGCGCGCGCGGCGTTTCGGTCGCGCGCGTCTCCTCGATTCCAGGACCTGGACGCGCGATGCGCCGGGTTCTGGCCCATCGAGTCCAGCCGGACCTGCTCCCCGCCACGGGCAAGCTCTGCAACCCGGGCGACAGCGAGCGCTAGCTTCGAGCCGGACCGGTCAGGTACAGCGTCAGCGCCGCGGCGATCACCCGCGCCAGGCGCTCGCGCCAGGCGGGGTCGGTCTGCAGCCCGGCATCGTGCGGATTGCGCATGTTGCCGCTTTCCAGGAACACCTTGGGCACCGTCGAGAGGTTGAGCCCGCCGAGATCGCCGCGCACGTCGATCCCGTCGTGGCCGAGGTAGGTGGACGGCACCAATCCCGAGCCGGTGGCCATCTCGTCGCGGAGGATCCCGCCGAGCCGCGCGGACGGGGCGACGATCGCGTCGTTGTAGCCGGCGACGAGGGCCGGCTCGATCACGTGAAAGCCCTGGCCCGACGGCAGGTAGCCGTCGGCGTGAATTGAGATCGCCGCATCCGCGCGGGCGCGGTTGCCGATCGCCGCCCGCTCGTTCACGCACGGTCCCACCCCGTCGTTGCTGCTCCGCGTGAGCACCACGTGGGCGCCTTCATGCCGGAGGAGCGCGGCCAGCCGCATCGCGACGTCGAAGTTGAACGCGGCCTCGCTGTAGCCAGAGTCGGTCGATGTGCCGGTTGTGTCGCACGCCTTCATGAATCCGCCGGCCGGGACCAGGCGGTTGATCGCGTCCGGCGCGGCGCCGTTGCCGCCGTTGTGCCCCGGGTCGATCACCACCACCTTCCCGCGCAGCGGCCCGGCCGGCCGGGCGGCGTGGGCGGCGGGTCGTGACGGGCGATGTGACGGCGCCGCCGTGGTCTTGGCGGTTGCTGTCGCCGCCGTCACCGCCGGTGCCGGGGCCGGCGCGGCCGGCGCCGGCGAGCTCGATACCGAGGACGCGCGACCCGATCCGCAGCCGCCGGCCAGCACCGCCAGGCCGAGCGCGGCGCCGAGCGCGAGCCGGCGGGAGCTACCGGTCCGCCGGGGCCGGATCGCGGGGGCCGATCGGGGCTCTGAGGATTTCATCGGGGATTCCGAGCTTCTCGCCGCAGTCCTCGATCCGGACGCCGTCGCAGAGGGTGCCGTCGCCGTCGCGGATCGGAAACCACGAGCGCGTGGACCCAGTGCGATGCGCCGCCGACGACCAGCCGGGCGAACACGGCGGCCATGAAGCCGTGGACGGCCGCGTTGCCGATGTGCTCCTCGTGCGCCTCGTCGGCCGGCGTATCGATCGCGAACTCGTGCGTCTCCGCGTCGTAGGTCGCCGTCGTCTGCCGGTGCTGCACATCGGAGCCGTGGGCGGCCACGGTCATCGCGAAGCAGCCGGGGAGCTCGAGCGTGGCGATCTGGCACAGGAAGCGCTCGTGGTGGCCCGCTGGCCGAGGTGATGCACGGCCCGGCCCGGAGGCCGAACTGGACCCCGAACTCGATCAGCAGCGAGAGGTCGCCGAGCCCCAGCGTCTCGAACGCGGCCATGTTCGCGCCCGGGTCGTCCATGCCGCCGAACTCCGACGGGAAGGCGGGCGCGGATCTCGGCGTGGGGGCCGTCGAGCAGGCGCTGCAGAACGGCCGGATCGAACGGCGTCGCGGAGGGATGGCTTTCGGCGGCGGCGATCGCGATGGCGCGATGATATGCACGGCGTGGGCCCCATGTGCGCCCCCCCGTGTGCGGCATTTCGCGCCCCCGTGTGCGCCCCCCCGTGTGCGCCCCCCCGTGTGCTACCGCCCCCCCATGTGCTCCCCTTTCTCGCGCGCGCGAACCGCAGGTGAGAAGATCGACCCGTGCGGTCGGCCGCGGCAGCTGTGGGAGACACCTGAGCGTCGCGAGCGCGACCGCGCCGGCAGCCGGCCGACGCCACGGCGTAGCGGTCGTGTTCACGGGCCTGATGCTCGTGATGCTGATGGCGGCGCTCGACTCGACGATCGTCTCGACCGCCCTGCCGACGATCGTCGGTGACCTCGGCGGCCTCAACCACATCTCCTGGGTGGTGACCGCCTACCTGCTCGCCCAGACCGCGGTCACGCCGATCTACGGCAAGCTCGGGGATCAGTACGGGCGCAAGGTCGTGCTGCAGGTCGGATTGATCGTGTTCCTGATCGGGTCGGCGCTGTGCGGGCAGCGCAGAACCTGACCGAGCTGATCGTGTTCCGCGCCGTCCAGGGACTCGGCGGCGGCGGCCTGATGGTGAGCACGATGGCGGCGATCGGCGACGTCGTCTCGCCCCGGGAGCGCGGCAAGTACCAGGGGCTGTTCGGCGCCGTGTTCGGGCTCGCCAGCGTGATCGGCCCGCTGCTTGGCGGCTTCTTCACCACGACCTGTCGTGGCGCTGGATCTTCTACGTCAACCTCCCCATCGGCGC
>CAWFKF010000005.1:0-29058 GCA_963816005.1 uncultured Solirubrobacteraceae bacterium
GCGAAGGCGCCGCGGACATTGGCGGCCTGCTGCATGGCATTGGCCATCTCGCGCTGCGGCGGACGATCCTCGATGCGCCTCATTAGCTCGGCATACGCGACCCCCAGCGCGGCGGCGGACGCTCGGCCAGCCGCGGGATCGCGTCGCCCAGACGTGCGGACGGCACTGCGGTGACCCACGCCACCGGGCTGCTCGTGTCGCTGGCGCGGCGCACGATGTCGGCGAGTGCGAGCACCACCTCGCCCTCGAAGGAGCCGGTGCGCAGCCCGCGCTCGACAGCCGGCCACCACCACCGTCGCCGAAGCGCGCGGCGCCCAGCCCGGCTCGGTGCGGGCGTCCTCGGGGATCTTGCGCATCGTGCCGGCGGCGTCGGGCGCCATCTTCTTCGCCTCGAGCACGATCGGCGTGGAGCGCAGGTGACGTCCGGCCAGCTCGACCAGGGCAGGGTCCGGCGGCCGGCCGAACTGCGGGGCCGTGCAGACCGAGCAGCGGCCGCAGTCGCGAGCTTCCGGGTCGTCGAGCTCCTCCTGCAGGGCCCTCATCAGGCAGCGGCCGTCGGTGCCGAATAACGCCATCGCCTGCTGCTCTGCGCGGCGCAGGGCGGTGACCTGGGCGTAGCGCTCGGCGTCGTAGCTCCAGTCCGCGCCGGGGACGACCTGCCAGCGCGTGCCCTGGCGACGGACGGCGCCCTCGACGTCCAGGATCTTCAGCATCGCGTCGATCCGGCCCATGCCCAGGTTCACCACGGCCATCAGCTCGCGCGTCGAGCGGCCGCCATCGCCGGCGTCGCGCAGCTCGGCCAGGACTGCCTCGACCCGCTCGCGGGCCGGGAAGGCCTGTTCGATGAAGAAGTCCTGGATGCTGCGGTCCTCGCCGCCGCGCAGCAGCACGATGTCAGCGTGGTCGACGCCGCGGCCGGCGCGGCCAACCTGCTGGTAGTACGAAACGACCGAGCCCGGCGCCTGGTAGTGCACGACGAAGGTCATGTCGGCCTTGTCGTACCCCATCCCCAACGCGCTGGTGGCGACGACGGCCTTGATCTCGTTGCGCAGCAGGCGCTCCTCGGTGGCGATCCGTTCCTCGGTCTCCTGCTCGCCGCTGTAGGCCAGGGCGGCGATGCCGTTGGCCGACAGGAACCCGGCGACCTGTTCGGCATCGCGCTTGGTCAGCGTGTAGACGATTCCCGATCCGCGCAGCGTGGGCAGGTACTCGACGAGCCAGGCCAGCCGCTCGGCCGGCCGCGGCAGCTCGAGCACCTCCAGCCGCAGGCTCGTGCGGGCCAGCGGACCCGGTAGGAGCGCAGCGGCTCACCGCCGGGACTCGCGAGTTGCTCGAGCACGTCGCCCACGACGCGGTCGTTGGCGGTAGCGGTCGTCCCGAGCACGGCGACGCCGGGCGCGAGCGCATCCAGCATGTCCTTGACGCGCCGGTAGTCGGGCCGGAAGTCGTGCCCCCAGTCGGAGATGCAGTGGGCCTCGTCGATCACCAGCAGCCCCACCGACGAGGCGAACAACGGCAACATGGCCTCGCGGAAGCGCGGGTTGTTGAGTCGCTCGGGACTGATCAGCAACAGGTCCACGGTGTCGGCGGCGAGCCGATCGCGCACCTCGTCCCACTCCTCGCGGTTGGTGCTGTTGACGGTACGCGCGCGCAAACCGAGCCGCTCGGCCGCGTCGATCTGGTTGCGCATCAGCGCCAGCAGCGGGCTGACGATCAGCGTCGGCCCCGCGCCCGCCTCGCGCAGCAGCGCCGTCGCCACGAAGTACACCGCCGACTTCCCCCATCCGGTGCGCTGCACGCACAACACGCGTGCCCGGTTCACGACCACGTCGTGGACCGCCTCGAGCTGCCCGGGCCGGAACTGCGAGCGCTCGTCGGCGGTGAGCGCTCGCAGCCGCTTCAGGGCCGTTGTGGCGAACGGCGCGCTCAGCTCGGGAGCCCGTACCCGCGCTCGGCCTTGCGGACCTCGCCGGCCGTGGCCATCTTGCTGAGCGTGCTGCCGACGGTGCCGGTGCCGATCCCGTCTCCTTGGCGATCTCTGAGGCGGTCTTGGGCCCGGTCGTGAGCGAGGCCAGGATCTTGGCCTTGTTCTGGCCGCGGGGCGCGCGCGCGCCGTTGGGCGACGCGGCGGCGGTACGCGTGGCGGAGGTGCGCGTGGGCGCGGGTGTTGCGGTGCGGGTCCGCCTGGCGGGCGTCGCGGCGCGCCGGGACTGACTGCTGCTCGGGGTCTTCGATCCCGATGTGCCCGGCAGGCGGCGCTCGATCTCGTCGGCAAGCGAACGCAATTCGGAAGCGGCGCTCTGCGCGGCGCGCACGGCCTTCTGGCTCGCGCCCTCACCGATCCCGCTGAGCGTCTTGGCAACTTGCTTACGCACACCAACCCTGCGCAGGCGGTCAAACAGGTCAGTTTCGTTCTTGGCCATCGTTGTCTCCTAGCTGTCAACGGCGGAATGCCAACAGGCAACCCTAGCGGGGTTGGCCCGCGGTCTAGAGTGAGGGCATGGATGAGCGCTACGACGTACTTGCTGATGCGGCCCGATTCGCACGCGATTTCGTTGACAGCCTGTCCTCGCGTCCCGTGCATGCCCGGGCCGGGATCGAGCAGCTCCGAGCCGTTCTGGGCGGGCGCCTGGGCGAGGACCGGGAGAACCCCCGGGAGGTGATCGCGGCCCTCGCGCGGAACGTGGAACCGGGGGTTGTCGCCTCGGCCGGGCCACGCTACTTCGGCTTTGTGATCGGCGGCGCACTCCCCGTGGCGATCGCGGCCGACTGGCTCACCTCGGCATGGGATCAGAACGCCGGCGGGTATGTGGTGGCGCCGGCCCTGTCCGTGGCCGAGGAGGTGGCGGCCGGATGGCTGCGCGAGCTGCTCGGGCTACCCATGTCGTGCGGTATCGGCTTCGTCACCGGCTGCCAGATGGCGCACGTCACCTGTCTCGCCGCGGCGCGCCACGGCGTGCTGCGCGACGTCGGCTGGGATGTGGAGGCGCACGGGTTGCAGGGTGCCCCCGAGCTGCGCGTGTTGGCGGGCGAGCAGGCGCACGTGACTGTCAAGGTCGCCTGCCGGATCCTCGGCCTCGGCGCGCAGCGCATCCGCCTGGTGGCGGTGGACGATCAGGGCCGGATGCGTCCGGTCGCGCTCCGGGCCGCGCTCGCCGAGCACGACGGTCCGACGATCGTGTGTGCCCAGGCGGGGGAGATCAACACGGGCGCGTTCGACCCGTTCGCCGAGATCGTCGAGATCTGTCACGCCGCCGGAGCGTGGTGTCACATCGACGGTGCCTTCGGCCTGTGGGCGGCCGTGAGCCCCTCGCGCCGTCGCCTGCTCGACGGCTTCGAGCGGGCTGACTCATGGGCGACCGACGCGCACAAGTGGCTCAACGTGCCGTACGACTGCGGGATCGCCGCCGTCGCCGATGCTTCCGCGCACCGGGCCGCGATGACCTCGAGCGCTGCCTACATCCCGTCCCACGCCGAGGACATCCCGTGGGGCTTCGACTGGACACCGGAGTTCTCGCGCCGGGCGCGAGGGCTGTCGGTGTACGCGGCGCTGCGCTCACTCGGCCGCTCTGGGGTACGGCAGATGATCGACGGCTGCTGCGATCACGCGCAACGGATGGCGCTGGCCCTGTCGCGCCATGACGGCGTCGAGGTACTCAACGACGTCGTGCTCGATCAGGTGCTGGTCCGCTTCGACGCCAGCGACGAGGTCACCGAGGAGGTCATCGACCGCGTCCAGCAGGACGGGACCTGCTGGCTCGGCGGCAGCACGTTTCGCCGCCAGAGTGTGATGCGCGTCTCGGTCGTGAGCTGGCAGACCACGTCCGCCGACATCGACATCTCGGCCCAGGCGATCCTCGCGTGCTTCGAGAGCGTCCGCCACCGCGTCGGCTCGGGCGCGTCCGGCGCCGCGTGAGCTCCCGCGTCCAGACCTCCGACCTGGCGATGCTCGAGCGGCTCCTCGAGCCGGCCGGGCGGGACATCGTCGACGTCGGCTGCGGGGGCGGGGCGCTCGTCCGCGGGCTGAGGAGCCGTGGCGCTCGGGTGGTCGGCGTCGAGATCTCCGAACAGCAGCTCGCGCCTGCACTCGCCCGTGACGCCGGCAGCGACGCCCGGTACCTCGTCGGATGCGCGCAGGCGCTGCCACTCGCGGATGCCTCGGCGGACATCGTCGTGTTCATGCGCACGCTGCACCATGTGCCGGCGACGGATCTCACGCCCTCGCTCCGCGAGGCGTGCCGAGTGCTGCGGTCCGACGGGGTGGTGTACGTGGCCGAGCCGCTGGCGCAGGGCGACTTCTTCGCGCTCACGAGCCTGGTCGAGGATGAGCTCGAGGCCCGGGCCGCAGCACAGGCCGCGCTCGCACAGGCCGCGCGGGCCGGACTCGACCGGGCGCTCACGGTCGAGTACGACGTGCGGCTGTCGATCGCCGATCTGGCTGCCTTCCACCACCGGATGGTGAGCGTCGATCCGGAGCGCGCGGCGATCATGGACGCGCACGCGAAGGACCTGGCCGAGGCGTTCGAGCGGCTGGGCGAGCCCGGCGAGCGGCCGGGGGAGCGCTGCTTCGTGGCGCCGATGCGCGCCGACCTGCTCCGTCCCCGCCGGTCCTCGTGTCGCCGGGCCTCCTAGCGCGCGTACATGTACGTGGACCAGGGGTGGTGCGCGGTCGCGCCGGTGAGCGCCTGGTCATGGAATCGATCTTCCCTCTTTGGTGTGAACCGACTGCCGGGTGATGCCGAGTGCGTCGCCGACGCTTTGTCAACCCAACTGACAGCCTGATGCGGTCAGCGTCTCAGCCGTCGTAGAGGCCGGCGAACACCTCGGCGAACTCCTCGTAGACCTTGGCGCGCTTGATCTTCAGCGTCGGCGTCAGCTCGCCGGCGGCCTGGGTCAGCTCGCGATCCAGGATCGCGAAGCGCTTCACCTGCTCGATCCGGGCGTAGCGAGCGTTGACCTCGTCGAGGACCCGCTGGATCTCGGCCCGGACCCGAGCGTTGCCGGCCATCGCGGCCGGGTCGGCCGAGACGCCGAGCTGCTCGGCGAGCTTGGGCGCCTCCTCCGGGTCGGGCGTGAGCACCGCCACGAGATAGGGACGGCGATCGCCGTACACGACCGCCTCGGAGACCCAGCGGCACTGCTTGAGCGCGTTCTCCATGTTCGACGGCGTCACGTTCTTGCCGCTCGAGGTGATGATCAGGTCCTTCTTGCGCCCGGTGATCTTCACGAAGCCATCGCTGTCGATCGTGCCGAGGTCGCCCGTGGCGAGCCAGCCGTCGGTCAACGCGGCAGCCGTCGCCTCCGGATCCTTGAAGTAGCCGGTGAAGATGTTCCCGCCTCGCGCCATCAGCTCGCCGTCGTCGGCGACACGCATCTGGAGACCGGAGACCGGTTTGCCGACCGTGCCGAGCTTCGTCTCCTCCTCGGTGTTGATCGTGCCCGCCGCGCAGGTCTCGGTCATGCCCCACGCCTCCATGAGCACGATCCCGCAGGCGTCGAAGAACTCGATCACCTCCTCGGCGATCGGCGCCGCGGCGGTGACCGCGAGCACGAGTCGGCCGCCGAACAGGTCCCTGACCTTCGAGAGCACGAGCTTGTCGGCGAGCCTGTACTCGAGCGTCAGCACTCGGCCGAGGGCGCGGCCGGTGCGCTCGTGCTCGCGCACGCGGCGCCCGACCCCGATCGACCAGCTGAAGATGGCGCGCTTGGGCAGCGGCTGATCGGCCACCCCGCTCGTCGCGGCCGAATAGACCTTCTCCCAGACGCGCGGGGACGGAGGCGAAGTAGGTCGGCCGAGCCTCCTTGAAGTCCTCGAGCAGTCGCTTCTGGTCACGCTGCCAGTACACGAGCGTGCCGCCGACGTCGAGCGTGAACACCTCGACGATGCGCGCGAACACGTGGGCGAGCGGCAGGAACATGAAGAACCGCACCGGGGCCTCGGCCCGGGCGAGGTCGAGGCGCTCCTCGAGCGTGTGTGTCGCAACCATGAAGTTACGGTGGGTCAGCATGCACGCCTTCGGCGGCCCCGTCGTCCCGGAGGTGTAGGCGAGGGTCGCAAGGTCGTCGGGTGAGACGCTCGCGACGCGCTCCTCCACCGCGCCATCCGGGATCTCCCGGCCTCTGGCGATGAGCTGATCGAGCGTCAGCACCGACTCGCTGCCGAGACCCTCGAGCACGATCACGTGGCTCAGTCGCGGGCAGCCCGCCTGGATCTGCTCGATCTTGGCGACCTGCTCGGCGTTCTCACAGAACACCGCCCGGGCCTCGGAGTGCTCGAGCACGTACTTGCATTCCTCGGGCGAGTTCGTGTGGTAGAGCGGCGCGACGACGGCGCCGGCGCAGAACGCGCCGGCGTCGGCCAGCGTCCACGCTGGTCGTGTGTCCGCGAGGATCGAGATCCGCTCGCCGGCCTCCACGCCGATCGCGATCAGCCCTCGGGCGATCTCGCGGGCGGAGCTCAGCAGCTCGGGGTAGGAAACCTCCCGCCAGACGCCGCCCTCCTTGTGGCTCAGCGCGACCCCGGGCCGGTCCTCGCTGCGCAGCAGCATCTCGCCGAGCGTGCGCGCCCCGGTCGAGAGCTCGAGCGCCGTATGCTCCGTGGTGGTGGACGGCACCGGCGGTGGTGGTGATGTGCTGAGGGTGGCGCGGGTCATGATCCTCACCTCTAAGACTTGGGCAAGCGCCTCACGCGTCCACCGTCCGGCTGGCGCACTGGTTGCTTCCAGCTGGCGCACAAGTAGCGCGCGGACACAGCCGCTGATCAGAACCTACGCTCGCCCGGTCCGCGCCGCATCGGCGCAAATCACGTCCTCCGCTATGGGGCGGACTACTGAAGCGCCCGCCGGCTCGGCCTGAACCGCCAGCCGGTTCGATAAACGCGGGCTGGAGGAGTATCGTCGTGGCTCGGCCCAGGCCGATCGCCCGCCGGGCTCTTACCCTCTTGCTCTCGCGCGACAACGGCACAGAGGGTCGGAGACATCCTGAACATGCGAAGAGACCGCGGACGCGACGACGCTCGAGCCGGACGGCCCGCACGGGGCGAGGTCAGGGCGATCGTGGAACGGCTGCGCGAGCTGAAGTCCTCGCGCCCGCCGGCGCCGGTCCGCGAGCAGCCGGGCGAGTTCGACAGCGAGACCCGGATCGCGGTCCTGGAGCAGCGGATCCAGCATCTGGAGCACGCGCTCGAGGGTCTCCAGGACGCGGTCGACCGCCAGAACGTGCTTCAGGACGAGCGGGTGGCGGAGCTGCGGCGGCGCACCGAGCCGGTTGAGATGGCTCGTGCGCTGAGCGAGGACGCCCGGAAACGGGGGTTCTAGATGGTCAGTACGAGGGAGCTCGAGGCCCTGCGGGCCGACGCGCGCTACCACGGCGAGCGCTACGCGATCTATCGGGCCAAGGCCTACGGCCAGCGACCGACCAGCACGGCTCGGCTCGAGGCCCTGGAGCGAGCCGCCACGGCCGCGCAGGAGCGCTTGGCGCATGCGGAGCGCGAGGCCGCAACCGAGAAACAGCGAGAGGCACAGGGCGAAAGCGGGGCTGCGACCGGGAAGGAGCGTGATGGCCTCGCCCGCTGATCGCGCCGCCGAGAAGCGCCGGGAGAAGCTGGAGGAGATCCAGCGCCAGCTCGACGACGGATCGCTGACGGTGCGCAAGATGACCGAGGAAGAGCGCAAGCGCTTTCCGCCGCGACCGCCGCGACCGCCGCGAGCGCCCAAGCCACCGCGCAAGTAGCGTTGCGGCCATCGCCCTGATCGATGGCCGACTTCGGATTCCTGTACCGTTGGCGGCGGTTCGAGCAAACGGCTCGGGCTGACACAGTGCCAGCGCCCGCAGTCGTTGCTTAGCTTCTTCCGCGTTCGCAGCACCAGAGCACGGAGGACCAAACATGGCCACCGGAACCGTCAAGTGGTTCAACGCCGACAAGGGGTTCGGTTTCATCACCCCCGACGACGGCACGAAGGATCTCTTCGTCCATCACTCGGCCATCAACTCGAGCGGCTATCGGGAGCTTCCCGAGGGAGCGAAGGTCTCCTACGACGCCGAGGCCGGGGACAAGGGCCCCAAGGCCACGAACGTCACGAAGATCTAGCAGTACGAGTTCCTGAGGGCAGGCGCGCGCGGCGTTTCGGTCGCGCGCGTCTCCTCGATTCCAGGACCTGGACGCGCGATGCGCCGGGTTCTGGCCCATCGAGTCCAGCCGGACCTGCTCCCCGCCACGGGCAAGCTCTGCAACCCGGGCGACAGCGAGCGCTAGCTTCGAGCCGGACCGGTCAGGTACAGCGTCAGCGCCGCGGCGATCACCCGCGCCAGGCGCTCGCGCCAGGCGGGGTCGGTCTGCAGCCCGGCATCGTGCGGATTGCGCATGTTGCCGCTTTCCAGGAACACCTTGGGCACCGTCGAGAGGTTGAGCCCGCCGAGATCGCCGCGCACGTCGATCCCGTCGTGGCCGAGGTAGGTGGACGGCACCAATCCCGAGCCGGTGGCCATCTCGTCGCGGAGGATCCCGCCGAGCCGCGCGGACGGGGCGACGATCGCGTCGTTGTAGCCGGCGACGAGGGCCGGCTCGATCACGTGAAAGCCCTGGCCCGACGGCAGGTAGCCGTCGGCGTGAATTGAGATCGCCGCATCCGCGCGGGCGCGGTTGCCGATCGCCGCCCGCTCGTTCACGCACGGTCCCACCCCGTCGTTGCTGCTCCGCGTGAGCACCACGTGGGCGCCTTCATGCCGGAGGAGCGCGGCCAGCCGCATCGCGACGTCGAAGTTGAACGCGGCCTCGCTGTAGCCAGAGTCGGTCGATGTGCCGGTTGTGTCGCACGCCTTCATGAATCCGCCGGCCGGGACCAGGCGGTTGATCGCGTCCGGCGCGGCGCCGTTGCCGCCGTTGTGCCCCGGGTCGATCACCACCACCTTCCCGCGCAGCGGCCCGGCCGGCCGGGCGGCGTGGGCGGCGGGTCGTGACGGGCGATGTGACGGCGCCGCCGTGGTCTTGGCGGTTGCTGTCGCCGCCGTCACCGCCGGTGCCGGGGCCGGCGCGGCCGGCGCCGGCGAGCTCGATACCGAGGACGCGCGACCCGATCCGCAGCCGCCGGCCAGCACCGCCAGGCCGAGCGCGGCGCCGAGCGCGAGCCGGCGGGAGCTACCGGTCCGCCGGGGCCGGATCGCGGGGGCCGATCGGGGCTCTGAGGATTTCATCGGGGATTCCGAGCTTCTCGCCGCAGTCCTCGATCCGGACGCCGTCGCAGAGGGTGCCGTCGCCGTCGCGGATCGGAAACCACGAGCGCGTGGACCCAGTGCGATGCGCCGCCGACGACCAGCCGGGCGAACACGGCGGCCATGAAGCCGTGGACGGCCGCGTTGCCGATGTGCTCCTCGTGCGCCTCGTCGGCCGGCGTATCGATCGCGAACTCGTGCGTCTCCGCGTCGTAGGTCGCCGTCGTCTGCCGGTGCTGCACATCGGAGCCGTGGGCGGCCACGGTCATCGCGAAGCAGCCGGGGAGCTCGAGCGTGGCGATCTGGCACAGGAAGCGCTCGTGGTGGCCCGCTGGCCGAGGTGATGCACGGCCCGGCCCGGAGGCCGAACTGGACCCCGAACTCGATCAGCAGCGAGAGGTCGCCGAGCCCCAGCGTCTCGAACGCGGCCATGTTCGCGCCCGGGTCGTCCATGCCGCCGAACTCCGACGGGAAGGCGGGCGCGGATCTCGGCGTGGGGGCCGTCGAGCAGGCGCTGCAGAACGGCCGGATCGAACGGCGTCGCGGAGGGATGGCTTTCGGCGGCGGCGATCGCGATGGCGCGATGATATGCACGGCGTGGGCCCCATGTGCGCCCCCCCGTGTGCGCCCCCCATGTGCGCGCCCCCGTGTGCGCCCCCCCCGTGTGCGCCCCCCCGTGTGCTCCCGCCCCCCCGTGTGCTCCCCTTTCTCGCGCGCGCGAACCGCAGGTGAGAAGATCGACCCGTGCGGTCGGCCGCGGCAGCTGTGGGAGACACCTGAGCGTCGCGAGCGCGACCGCGCCGGCAGCCGGCCGACGCCACGGCGTAGCGGTCGTGTTCACGGGCCTGATGCTCGTGATGCTGATGGCGGCGCTCGACTCGACGATCGTCTCGACCGCCCTGCCGACGATCGTCGGTGACCTCGGCGGCCTCAACCACATCTCCTGGGTGGTGACCGCCTACCTGCTCGCCCAGACCGCGGTCACGCCGATCTACGGCAAGCTCGGGGATCAGTACGGGCGCAAGGTCGTGCTGCAGGTCGGATTGATCGTGTTCCTGATCGGGTCGGCGCTGTGCGGGGCAGCGCAGAACCTGACCGAGCTGATCGTGTTCCGCGCCGTCCAGGGACTCGGCGGCGGCGGCCTGATGGTGAGCACGATGGCGGCGATCGGCGACGTCGTCTCGCCCCGGGAGCGCGGCAAGTACCAGGGGCTGTTCGGCGCCGTGTTCGGGCTCGCCAGCGTGATCGGCCCGCTGCTTGGCGGCTTCTTCACCACGAACCTGTCGTGGCGCTGGATCTTCTACGTCAACCTCCCCATCGGCGCGGGAACGTCCGCCTGAGCAGGGAGAATGCGGGTTGCGAAGCAGCATTCCCGATCTCAGGAGGATCACCCAGATGGTGGCGCGTGATGGACTGGTTGACAAGCTAGATGTTCGGGCGGACGGGACGGGCATGGTCGGGCATGCCGGCAGCGCGCTGATCGCCGGCGTCGCTGACCGGGTCGGGCTGACAAGAGCGCTGTCGGCGGCGATGGCCCCGACCCGGCAACGCGCGTCGGCGCATGACCCGGGGATAGTGCTGCGCGACCTGGCGGTGATGCTCGCCGACGGCGGGAGTTGTCTGGCTGACCTGGGAGCTCAGCGTGACCAGCCGGACCTGTATGGCAACGTCGCGTCTGACTCGACGGCGTTCCGGGTGATCGATTCGATCGACGAGGAGTGCTTGGGCAGGTTGCGCGCGGCGGTCGCGCTCTCCAGAGCGCGGGCGTGGAAGCTCGGGGCGCGGCCGGAGCGGTCGATCGCGAGATGGCACAGTCGTTCTGAGCGGACGGTGATCGACATCGACGCGACGCTCACGAGCGCCAGCTCGGAGAAGGAGCACGCGGCCGGGAACTTCAAGGGCGGCTACGGCCATCATCCGCTGCTGTGCTATCTCGACGGGACCGGCGAGGCGCCCGCAGGGATCCTGCGGCCGGGGAACGCCGGCTCGAACACCGCCGCCGATCACAAGGCCGTGTTGGATCTCGCGCTTGCGCAGCTCGACCCGGAGGCGCTTGACGGGGAGATCCTGATCCGCGCCGACGGCGCCGGCGCAACGCATGAGCTGACCACATATTGCCGCGAGGCGGAGCTGCTGTTCTCGTTCGGGTTTGACCTCTCAGAGCCGGTCCGCGAGGCGCTCGTCGCGGTCCCGGAAGCCTTGTGGATAAACGCGATCCGCGTAGACGGCAGCGAGCGAGATCACTCGCACGTGGTCGAGATCACCGATCGTGTCGACCTGTCCGCGTGGGCTGCGCGATCGCGGCTGATCGCCAGGCGCACGAAGCTGCGCGAAGGCGACCAGCAGTCGTTTGCCGACCATGACGGCTACCGGCTCTCGGTGTTCCTGACAGACCAGTCCGGCGAGGACGTCGCCAAGCTCGACCTGACCCATCGCGGCCACGCGCACGTCGAGGATCACATCCGCCAAGGCAAGGACTGCGGGATGCGTAACCTCCCGTTCAAGGACTTCGAGCACAACCAGGTATGGCTGTGGCTGGTGATGCTCGCGCAAGACATCGTCGCGTGGACCAGGCAGCTGTGCCTCGCTGACCAAGCACGCGCATGGGAGCTCAAGCGGCTGCGATACCGCCTGCTACACCAATCAGGACGGATCGCCCGCCACGCCCGCAAAACGATCCTGCGGCTCGCACGCGACTGGCCCTGGGCAGGGCAGCTCGCCGCCGCGTTCAAGCGCCTGCAAGCGCTCCCACCCCCAACCGGCTGACCCGCGGCGCCACCAGCGGCGCCCTCCCCGACGACCAACCACGCGAACCCCCGGGCGTCAGCCTGCCCGCAAAGCACCCCAACACCTCCGCGTTCGGGCAAAAACACCACCGCGCGCCCCCCAGACGCCCAACCAACACCCCGCAGCACCCAGCCCGACACCCCCACGTTTAAACGCCCCACCGCGGCCCGCCCGGCCGCCTACTGCAAGCGACGCGATTCGGGAGCTACCGCAAGATCGAGGCGTGCGGGGTTGACTTAGCAACGGAGCAGGAATGACGGTTTTCGATTAGTGGAAGTCCGCGCCTGCCGCGACCTCGCCGAGCGCCCAAACCCAGCAGCTACACCGGATTACGGCATCTCGACCAGGGGGAACTTCGGTCTAATACAAGCGTGGTACAAGAACGTCTCAAATCCGGCGATCACAGGAGACGCAACGATTGAAGGTCGCGATTCTCGACGACTGGTTCGACACGCTGCGCACGCTCGTGTGCTTCGAGAAGCTCGCCGGCCACGACGTCACCGTGTTCAACGATCACATCCAGGACACCGACGCGCTCGCCGACCGGCTGCGCGGATTCGATGTCCTGGTCCTGATCCGTGAGCGGACCGAGATCCGGACACCGCTGCTGGAGCGCCTGCCGCGATTGCGGTTGATCAGCCAGCGCAGCGTCTACCCGCACATCGACATTGATACGTGCACGCGCCTGAGGATCGTGGTCTGCTCGGACATGCACGCCGGCTCGCCGTCCTACGCCGCTGCCGAACTGACGTGGGCGTTGGTGCTCGCGTCGATGCGCCAGATCCCACGGCAGGTCGCGTCGCTGAAGTCGGGCAACTGGCAGGCGGGCGTCGGCCGCAGCCTGACAGGCAAAACGCTCGGGATCTACGGCTACGGTCGGATCGGCGAGGTCGTTGCCGGCTACGGCACCGCATTCGGCATGAACGTCCTCGTCTGGGCGCGTCCCAACTCCCTGACGCGAGCACACGCAGACGGCCTCGCCGTGGCCGCGAACAAGGACGACTTCTTCCGCGCCTGCGACGTGCTGTCCCTGCACACGCGGCTCGTGCCGGCCACCAGGGGCATCGTCACCGCCACCGACCTCCAGCAGATGCAGCCAACCTCCCTGTTGGTCAACACCAGCCGCGCCGGACTGATCCAACCAGGCGCGCTCGTCACCGCATTGCGATCCGGCCGCCCCGGCAGCGCAGCCATCGACGTGTTCGATGACGAGCCCCTACACGACCCGGCCGATCCACTCCTGAACATGGAGAACGTCATCTGCACCCCGCACATCGGATACGTCACCCGCGAAGAATGGGACGTCCAGTTCTCCGACATCTACGACCAGATCAACGCATACGAGGAAGGCGCACCGATCAACGTCGTCAACCCCGACGTGCTGCGATGACCCGTCTGGCCACGCCCGCCTCTGAGCGAGCAACCGCGTCAGCCGCCTTCGACATCGACCCCGAGGCACCGCGATGACCAACCCACTCCGACCCAGCGACCCGCCTTTGTTCGACACTATCGAGGCCCTGGTCCTCGACCTCCTCGAGTGGGTCGGCCCCAACCCCCGCCCCTATTGCGACGTGATCGAGGCATGGCGGACGTCGTGTCCGCGCCTCCCCGTCTGGGAAGACGCAAACGACCGCGGCTTCATCTCGCGGTCATCACCAGCCGGGACACGGCACGCTCGTCTCCGTGACCGCCACCGGAGCCGAACACCTGCGCAAACACCGCGAACCGTCGCCACGCTGACCGCACCAGGGAGGGAAGTCGGCGTCGCGCCCGAGATGCGCGTGGCACCGGCAGAGCAGGTCTCTCGTGACCGATCACTCAGTTTCCAGCGCGACCGACCGGGGCGCTGCCGCTTCACGCCCTGGGGCCGGCCACGTCGGCGGGTCTGTACGGGGGCTATGGAGAGTTCGTGCGGAAAACGCGATACGGGCGTGACCGCCCCTTCTTCAGGCGGCCAAGCGTCGGCCGCAGCGGTCAGGGGTCGGTAGGGGCCTCTTGCTGCTCTTGTTCGTGTAGGCGCTCGGGGAGCGCGATGCGGTAGCGGGCGGTGAGTGCGATGTGTCGGTGCCGAGCGGGGCTGAGGCGCTCGATGTCGGCGTCGGCGATCTCGGCACCGGTTGCGTTGAGAGAGCGCGCGCTGGCGGGAGCTATGACTCGGACCACGAAGCTCTGGCGGCGCGATCGATGACCGCCACCTGAACCAGCTCGGCGTGGGCAGACGACTGTGGTACCGCGAGGATCGCACGTGAGCGTTGTCAGTCAGGAGCCACTAGTTTCGGTTGCGAGAGCGTGGCCGGATCGTCGGCGTCCCAAAGGCGCACGGCGCGGTCGTCGCTGGCGCTGGCGAGTTTGGCGGCCGTCGGGGGCGAACGCCACTGCGTTCACCCCTCCGAGCCTCCCACCGCCTCCGCCGTGTGATCCTCGCTCGTGAGATCTTGGCCCTCTCCTTGGGTTGCTGTCCCCAGGGGCAAAGTAGCCGCGCCAGCTCTGCTGTGGCTACGCCGCGACGAGCTCGAGGTCGAGCCGAGTGTCCATGTCGAGGTGGAATGTGCCGTACGGGTTGATGTTTGACCAGAACAGCGGCGTGAGGGCGCGTAGGTCGGCCTCGGTGAGACGCGCGGCCCATTCTGGCTCCGCGAGGACTTGCTGGAGCAGCAGGGTGTTGATGTGCACGAGCGTGGACTGGAGTAGGTGCAGGGCGAGCATCGAGACTTCTTGGCTTTCGCGATCCGCGCCGGTGAGCTCTGAGTCTCAGATCTCCGGTAGTAGGGGGTGACCGGATGTCAAGGTTTGGTGGTGGTTTGGTAGGCGATTTGGCGGTGGTCGCCGGCGAGTGTGGGTGGGGTGGTGTTGATCTGCTCGATCAGGAGGTTCAGTGCGCGTGCGATCCGTGGGGCGTGGGGTGGGTCGATCGTGACGGTGATGCTGTCTGGGGTGTAGTGGATGTGTCCGGGTTGGTGTAGGAGGTGGCGGGTGATCGCGCGGTATTCGTTGGGGTCTTGGAGGTAGGTGTTGATCGCGCGGGCGAGGTCGAGCTCGGCGTTGTAGGCGAGCAGGCGGCAGACGGTTTGCAGCGCGCGGCGGTTGATGCGCGGTGTCGCGCGCTGCGCGTCGGAGTTGATCGTGTTGGCGGGGAGTTTCGCGGGGATTGGCTTGAGCGTCGCTTTGGCTGCGCGGGTGTCGGCGCGTGCGGTGTAGAGGTCTGCTTCGAGCATGCAGAGCGTCTGTGCGGGGTCGGTGCCGGCGGTCGGGGAGCTGGTGGTGTGCTGGCCGATCTTCTGCTCGAGCTGGTTGACGATCTGCTCGTGGGCTCGCAGCTGGGCGAGCGCTTCGGTGCGCTGCGGGTTGCGGACCGGCGTGGTGTCTGGCACGAGGTTCATGTGGTAGTCGCAGAGCCAGTGCAGGCCATGATGGTCTTCGAGGTACTTGAACGTGTTCTCGATGCACCAGCGGCAGCGCAACGTGTGCGCGAGCCGCGCCGCGCTGCTGGTGCAGTCGCTGGTCAGGATCTGCAATACGACGCGGTCGTGCTCGTAGAGCGTGATCTGACGGGCGGTGCCGTACCCGTCGAGCTCGACCTGCTCGTCCGCGACGCGCACGTAGTGCCGGCGGCCGTCGATCGTGACCCACGAGCTCCGCGGCTTCACGGTCGGGGTGGTAAGCGGCGCGCGACGGTAGGTGACCCAGTCCAGGCCGCGGTCGCGCAGCTCGCTGAATGCCTTCGGGTAGGCGCCGCCGCGATCGAACCCGATCATCAGCGCTCGCTCGCCGCAGATCGCCCGCAGCTGGTCCAGCGGGCCGAGCATCCCGCTCGCCAGCCCCTGCGCCGGCCCGGACGCGAAGCAGATCGCGCGCCAGCGATCATCGACGATCACGGTCTCGTGCCGTCCCGGCTCGGCGTGACGCCGCCGCGTGTTCCACCCCTTGGACACCGGCCGCGCGCCGGTGTACGCGACGAAGTGCTCATCGACGAAGAACACGCTCGGCGGCTGCGGGTCTGAGTCGAGCATCGCTCTTGAGAGCGCAACCTGCACCGCGAGCGGGTCGACCCCGTCCGCGAGCGCCCCGAGGCGCGGGCGCAGCGTCCGCAGATGCGGGAAGCGCTCCAGGCCGACCAGCGGTCCCGCGTCGGCGAGCTGCAGATGCTTTGAGCCCTCAAGCGACGAGGAGCCCAGCGCGAACGCGAACGTGGCAGCCAACGCGACCGCGGTCGTGTCATAGGACCGTGACCGGCCCGAGTCCAGAACCGAGAGCACCCCGCCCGCCCCGACCTTGTCCAAGAACGGGTGCAGCAGCATCGCGCCCGCGTACACCGACCGGCACGAGCCCTCCCCGATCCGCGCTGGCGCCCCACCACCCTCAACCATCTCAACCGGCTCGCTCACGTCCGCCACGGCCACGTCCACCTCGGTCATCTCAGCGGCGTGGTTTGCGATCTCCGCCACGGTCACCCCGCCCGTATCGGTCACGCCCGCCGGGCCGCTCACCTCGCCCGGCTCGCTCACCGGCAAACGCTCAACCCCACGACCCGGCCGACGTGCCAGCAACCGCGAGATCGTCGCTTCTGAGACACCGAACGACTGCGCGATCGCGCTGCCCGACACACCCTGATCAGACATCTCATACGCCCGCGCGAGAGCGCGAGCGTCAACCTTCGACGGACGCCCCCGCGGCGGCAAAAGCGCCCGCGCGCCACCCTCGGCCGCGTGCCGACGCAGCCGGCTCACATGCTCCGGACGGATCCCGAACAACGCGGCGACCTCAACCCCCGGCACCCCAGCCCGCGTCAACGACACGATCGCGAGGTTACGCATCCCCTGATCACCGCGCTCATACACCGCCAACGCCCGCCCACCATAGGACACCACCACACTGTCACCCACCGCCTCCAAGCACAGCCTCAACGACGGCGGCATCCCCGCCAGCTGACCGTCATTCTCGACCGTGTTTGCATGCCCGTTCATCACCCCCGACACTATCAAACTAGCGATGATTTCGCAAGGCGATGCGCCAGAGAAAATCCCTGCTCAACAGAAGAAACCCTCAATCAACTACCGGAGGTCTGAGTCTTTGCCGTAGAAGATGACGCCGTTCGCGCTGTTCCAGTGCTCGATCACCTGGAGGCCTTCGTGGATCTCGAGCCGCAGCTGGGGCTGGGCGAGGTAGTCGGCGATGAAGATCGTGCGCACAGCACGACCGAGTTCTTCGAGCGCCTGGTAGGTGGGGTGCTTCGGCCCACCGCGCGTGAACCGGCGGAGCACTTGCTCGGATTCGGCGGTGCCGAGCCGCAGGGCGGTCGCGTATTTGACGAGCTGGTCGTACTGCTGGGCGATCAGCTCCCACCGGATCGGGCGGGTGAGGATCTGCTCGAGCCCGGGGTAGCTCGAGCCGTCGTCGGGGCGGTAGAGGGTGGCTTTGCCGATCCTTTTCAGGCGGGGGAGGAGGCGGAAGCCGAGGAGGTGGCAGAACGCGAAGGCGACGACCGAGGCGCCGTGGGTGTCGGTGTAGTTCGCTTCGATGTCGGCGTCGGTGCAGTGATGGAGGAGGCCCTGGAGCATCGCCGCGACCTCTGAGGCGGAGCAGGTGGTGAGCTGGCTGTGGATGCAGGCGCTGTCGCGCTCGACGTGCCAGTAGATCATCACCCCGGGGCCGCCGTAGCGGGCGTGGTATTCGGTCATCAGGTTCGAGTCCCACGACCCGAACCGCTTACTGTCGCTCGCGACCGTGGTCGCCTCGCCCCACCAGCGCTTGTCGCGCGCGGCGAGGGTCGCGTTGACGACGCGGATGATCGCGCGGCGGAGGTTGTCGCGGTTGATGTGCGTCTGCCGGGTGCGCCTGAGCGTGTGCTCGGTCTCGCCGTGCTCCCCGGCGGCGGCGATCTTCGCGATCCCCATGTTCGTCCCCAACGCGAACAGGGTGAGCAGCAATCGTCGGCGGACGCGCTCGCGCGGAATGATCTCGCGGGTCGCGATCGTGGTCAGCTCGTCGGTGAACGCGGTCAGGTAGTCGGTCTCCTTGAGCACATCGAGCAGGTCAACGACCCCCCAGCGGCGGATGATCTCCCGCTTCAGGGCCGCCAACGTCGCGGGCTCGGGCTGCTTGCCGAGCTTCGGCACCCGGATCCAGACGTCGCCCTTGCGGGTGGTGATCCGCACCCCACCCGCCGAGTTCTGTCGTAGCGCGCCGGACAGACGGGCGAGCGCCCGGTCGAGATCGCCGCGGAGGTTGGCGATAAACGCTGTCGGGTCCAGCGGTTGGCTGATCGCGGCGTAATGGATCTCGCGGTGCGCCTCGAAGTCCTGGGGCAGGTCGGTCTCCGGGTCGCGCCAGCGCCGGGAGCCGTGTACCCAGATCTCGCGGCGGCGGACAGCGTCACGCAGGCCTGTGAGCACGCACAGCTCGTACGGGATCCGCTCCACCCGCCTGCGCTCGTCCACCACCGCCGAATGCCAATCCGGCCTCACCACGCCATCGAGCGGAACCCGGTCGGCCGGGTCGTAGTAGATCACTCGTTCGCGATTCGCGTAGCGTCGCAAGAGGTCGAGCGCGTCCATCAACGGCCGGTAGACGGTGTTGTTGCACCGGAACTCGAGCGCCTCGAGGACGGCCGGGAGCATCCGCCGGTAGTGGTTGCTGTAGGAGGAGCGCAGCACCTTGCGCACCTGCGCCCGGAACGCCCGATCGTTCGCCTGCGCCTCGCGCACCAACTCCCGCAACGTCTGCTCCCCCACGACCGGGAAGATCGCGCGGCGGACGGTGTCGTCGGGGTGCTCGACGGCAGCACCCGCGAGCGCGAACAGGATCCCGCGCTTGCCGCGCACCGCCTTCAGATCGGCGACCAGCTCCTGCTCAACGCGATAGTCCGCGCGGGCGCCCATCTTCTGCACCACCCCGAGCAGCAGGTCGACCAGGCTGTCGGTGATCTCCGTGATCCGAGACCAGCAAAAGCACGCCAACAGCGTCAAACGCACCTCCCGCGGGTGCGCGCGCAGCCACGACGGGTGCTCCGCCGCCGCCCGCGCACGCCACAACGCCACCCGCTTCTCATCAGCCTCGGAGAACAGGTCGGCCGGCAGGCGATCGCGCGGACCCGCTCAAGCCTCGCGATCTCGCACAGCAGCGACTCAAGCCCGGGCGGGCCTGAATCCGCGCGCAACTCCGCGAACAACCCCGGGCCCCCGCCCGCCGCCTCGCCGCTGCTGTCGGGCTCGTCTTCCGCGACGAGCTCCTCAAGGCGCGCCACAGCGTGATCGTCAAACCGCGCGACCGTGCCGGCGCAGAACCGCTCATCCGCCAACCGTCTTGCGCTGCCCAGCAGCCGGCCGATCCGACCGGGCGGCTCAAGACGCTCCTCCCGGCAGCGCGCCAGCAGCGCGGTGCGTTGGCGCTCC
This sequence comes from uncultured Solirubrobacteraceae bacterium, assembly GCA_963816005.1. Classification (GTDB taxonomy): domain Bacteria; phylum Actinomycetota; class Thermoleophilia; order Solirubrobacterales; family Solirubrobacteraceae; genus Palsa-465. The sequence continues at coordinate 19,389 of CAWFKF010000005.1, forward strand.
TCGCCAAGCTCGCCCGGGCATACCTCGTCCGCCAACCAGCGCGCCAACCGGTCCTCATCCGCACGGGTCGGCTCCCGATTTCCGGATGCTTCCCGGATCTGCGCGCGGTGATACTTGATCGTGCGCCCCGACCACTCGTACTGCCTGAGCTCGCTCGCGGCGACCTTCACCAGGCCCGCGACGTACTCGACGGCCGCCGGCGGCAGCTCCGCGGTGTGCGCAGGGAAGCGGCCCTCCAGCTCGAAGAACTTCAACAACAGCGCGAACCCCAGCCGCGTCGCGCCGGTCTTGTTCGCGACCAGCTCCCAATCGCGATCGACCAGCGTCCAGCAGTCGATCAGCTCCTCCGGCTGCCACTCGCGACGCACGAGCGCAAACCCTGCCCGAGAAGCACGCGCCGGGCGTGGAGCGAGTCCGCTCGCAGCGCAGAAATCCTGCTCGGACGGTTCTCGAAGGAGCACGAGTTTGACGGGACCGCCGCGCGGCCAGGGACCTGTCTAGCCGCGGTCGAGCTCCTCAAGTGCAGCGCGGCGGTCCTCGAGCTCCGAGCGTGCGTAGCGGCGTGTGGTCTTCACATCGGCATGGCCGAGGATGTCAGCGACCAGCACGAGATCGCGACGGTGCTCGCGCACCAGCTGCGTCGCGACCGTGTGACGCAACCCATGCGCCGACTCCTCCACGCCGGCGGCCGCCATCACACCCGCGACGAGCTTGCTGATCGAGCGCACTGACAGCCGCCGGCCAGCACGCGACAGCCACAACGGTCCCTCATCGCGCGCCGGGTTCGACGGGTGGCGCTCGCGGTCGATCCGCCACGCGCGCAGCGCTGTCCTGGCGGATCGCGAGAGCGGCACGATGCGACGGCGATCCCCCTTGCCGTGGCGCACGACCAGCTCGCCGGTGCGCTGCGTCAAGCGCACATCGCTGGCGTCGAGCTCGGAGACCTCCCCGATCCGCAACCCGGTGCGGAGCAGCAGGACCATGATCGCCCGATCCCGGCTCGAGCCAAGACGATCGCTCTCGCGCTCGACCGCATGCAGCTGCTCACGCGACAGAGCCCTCGCCGGCGGCGGGTCGACCTCGACGCGCGGGACACGCGGGGCTGGCAGCGCGCGCGCGTCGAGCAGCGACGTCGCGGCCGCGAGCGCGAGGTTCACCGTCGACGGCGCCAGGCCACGGTCGACCAGCCGCCGGCGCCAATCACCCAGCACCGCCCGGCGGTCATCCTCCCCGTCGACGGCGAGGAATGCGTCGAGCTCGCCGCCATCGGCCAGATGCGCAACGAGCTCGCGCGCCCACCGTCGATAGCTGGAACGGGTTCGAGCGGCGAGCGCCTGACGTCCGAGCCAGCGTTCGTAGTCGGCGAGGATCTGCTCGGCTTGCACGCGTGGATCTTGTCGGAACCCCCGGACGGCCGACTCGCGCCCTCGACAAGCCCGTTATGCGCCATCCACGGGGCGTGGGGTGCCGCGAATGCTGGTTGTCAGAACCACCCGCGCTCAGGCGAGCGTCCTCGACGTGAGAACTACCGCTTGACCACGGGGGAACAGAAGCGAGACGTCCGTCAGGCCGGGCTTCTGCATCTGCTCAAACCCGACAGTCCGCCGCCGTCGCCTCCGAGCTTCTGCTTCGACAGGAAGCGGCGGTCCGCCGTCAGCGCTCCTCCTCGTCCGGAGCGGGCGTCTCAGGCACCGGAGCGGAGACGCTCGCTCGTCGCGCGAAGCTGCAGTACCCGCACGACTTAAGCACGAGGGTCAGGAGGAGGATGATGAAGAAGACGCTCTGAGTCGAGTGCACGATGATCCCCATCCACGCGCTCTGGAACCGCCGCGAGGGATAGGCGAGGGCGAAGATGTCCACCAGAGCGGTGGGGATCGTCCACGGCTGATGCAGGTGGTAGATCGCGAACAGCACCCCGTTGGCGACCCAGTCGTACTTTCCAAAGACACCCTTCATTCGCGGCAGCAGTAGCCCGCGAAAGAGCAGCTCCTCGCCGAGCACGGTATTGAAGATGGCAAGCACGACGACCACCGCGTACCAGCCCCAAGCGCCGCGGAAGAACTCCTTGCCCGCGTCGGAGCTCACGAAATCGCCGAAATCCCTCATCGAGGGACCGTGGATTGCAGGCAGAACCTGCTCGAGAACGTAGATGAGGATGAAGGGGAGCAGCCACCACCACACCCGTCCACCCACGCGCCCGGTCTTCGGATCGCGGGGCGGCCGCAGCCATAGAGCATCGCGCACGCGCGACCATTGGAGTCCCCCCAGCTCGTGCCGAATGAGGATCAGGACCAGCACGAATTGCCAGATGAGCCCCAGGGTGAGCAAGATGAGCAGGGCCTGAGCCAGTCGCTCGTCGCCCCCGAGCTGGTCCCTGAGCCAGGGGGCGACCACCCAGGCGAGAACCCCCATCGGGACGGCCGCCGCCGCCCAGACCCCGAGGATCTGGGCGAGCGAGTATTGCCTGACGGCTGCATACCGATCAACTTGGTCGGGCGGCTGTTCCATCATCGCAGCAACGTGACAGAACCTAACATGAATGCGAGCGTCCCGAATGTCGGTGCCGTGATGACCGCTCTGGACGAGGAGGAGCGATCTCGTCGGTAGCCCCAGACTGCTGCATGCGCCCGAGATTGCGCAAGTCCGTCGACGTGGAGCCGAGGCTTGCGCGTTGGAACGAAGGCAGAAGCACGCTTACCCGCGTGTTCGGCTTCTGTTTTTGCCCGTCGAAGCGGTAGAGCGGGCGACCAGGATCCGCGACGGCCGTGCCGACCCACCGTAGGCGACCGAGTTCTGCCGCAGCCGGCCACCTTGCAGTCGACAGGTCTCGGGTGCTCCTACTTTGCCCCTGGGGACACGAACCCAAGGAGCGGGCCATCTTGGGAGTGCCTGATCGGCCCCGCGATGCGGTTCGCCGCAGAGCTACGTGTCCGAGTTGACGACTGCGATCGCCTCGATCTCGACGAGCTGGTCGGGATAGCCTAGGAGCGAGACACCGACGAGTGTGCTGGGCGCTCGATCAAGGCGTGCACAGACCACGTTCCAAACACGCGCGAGGTCGGCGCGCTGCTGGGCCACGACGAAGACCGTCGTCTTAACAAGCGATTCCGGCCCGACGGAATGCTCAGCCAGCGCGGCGAGAAGGTTCTCGACAGCGCGCGCAGCCTGCAGCTCACGGTCGCCCGGCGCCACGACACGTCCCTTCTCATCGAGCGGGCAGGCCCCTGCGGTAAAGATGAGTCCGCCAGCGGCGGCGCTGTAGTCGTAGGGAGTGTCTGGGTAGAGGCTCATCGCAGGAATACAACTATCTCGACAGCGGACCAGTCGCCGCGACTCGTCGCTTCACACCGTCGCTCGCCGGCCGCTGCTTACTCGAGTCTCCTTGGTCGAAGCGCCCGTCCGGCGGTTGCCCGTGGCGTTCCGGGGCGGCGGGTGCGTTTCGGTGTGCTCGCTAGGCGCTCCGGGGCACGACGGTCGGCAGCCGCGTAGGCATCACCACCGTCAGACGCGTCGCGCGCATGAGCGCGGCGATCGCGATGCGGCTGATCAGTCTCACCGGGCCCTCATTCCCTCGAGGACCGTCCGTTGGGGCACTTGGGCGATCGTGTGCTCGGCTAGCGCGGTGATCGTGAGGCTTGGGTTCACGCCCGGGTTAGCGGGCAGCGCCGAGCCGTCGGTGATCAGCAGGTTCCTGTAGCCGTATACGTGGCCGTGGGCGTCGATCACGCCTTGGGAGGGGTCGGCGGCGATGACCGCGCCGCCGAGGATGTGAGCGGTGCCGGGCACGTTGAACAGCGCCTCGGGGATTCCGCTCTGCGGGATCCCGCCGATCCGCTCGGCCAGCCACGCTGCCGCGTGGTTGGCTGCGGGGATGAACGTGGGGTTGGGGTTCGTCGCGTCCTGCTCGGTCGTGATCCGCACGCCGCCGGACAGGCGCCGTCGCCGGGGCGCGAACCGCAGCGCGCTGTCGACTGTTTGCATCACGAGCACGATCACCGTGCGCCGCGACCAGTTCGGCGTCGCGAGCAGCCGCGCGAAGCGGATCGGGTGGCGGGCGATCGCGGCCAGCCAGCGCAGCGGCCGCGTGACGCGCGTGCCATCTCCGACCAGCGCGGTGAACATCGTTTTCATCGCGCCGCCCCCGCCACCGTAGGTGACCAGTTCGATGTGCGTGTCGGGATCGGGGTAGATGCTGGAGCTGATCGCGACCGAGGCGGTGAAGTCGCGCGTGTCGTCGGGCGCGGTGACGGCAACGATCGACTCGCTGTTGGTCCGCACCAGGTGCCCCAGACGCTCTGAGACGCGCGGCAGCGAACCGGAATGCCGGCAGTTGGCCAGCAGCCGGTTGGTGCCCAGCGCACCGGCGGCGAGGACGACACCTCGGGCGGTGATCGTCTCGCCGCGGCCGCGGCGAAGCGCGCCGCTACGGACGTGCGTGACCGCGTATCCCTCAGAGCCGTCCGGGGCGCCCAGCGGCCGCACGTCGGTGACTGTGCGCTCGGCGTCGATCCTCACCCCGAGGCGCTCAGCGAACCACAGATAGTTCTTCACGAGCGTGTTCTTGGCTCCGTGGCGGCAGCCGACCATGCACTCCCCGCAGCGGATACAGCCCGCCCGGGCCGGACCGTCCCCGTCGAAATACGGGTCGGGGTGCTCAACGCCGGGCTCGCCGAGATAGACCCCCACGCGCGTGTGGCCGTAAGTGTCCTGGACCCCCAGCGCGCCGGCCAGCTCTCGCAAGAGAATGTCGCCGTCTGAGTCAAACGTCACGTCGCTGACGCCGAGCATCCGCTCCGCGGTGTCGTAATGCGCGGCCAGCTCGGCCTTCCAGTCGGCCAACTCGCGCCACCGCGGATCCTCAAAGAACGAGTCGCGGGCACGGTAGAGCGTGTTCGCGTAGCCGAGGCTGCCGCCGCCGACCCCCGCGCCGGACGCGATCAGGACGTCGGGGAACGGCGTCAGCCGCATGATCCCGCGCAGCCCCAGCCGCGGCGCGAAAAAGTAGCGCCTGGCGTCCCACGTGCTGCGCGCGAAATCCTGATCTCCAAAGCGCCACCCACTCTCCAGCACCCGCACCGAGTAGCCCTTCTGCGCCAACCGCAACGCGGCGACGCTACCACCGAACCCCGAGCCGATCACGACCCAATCGACGTCGGTCGTCGCTGACATCGCCGTCCCCACCCTACGCGAGCCCGGCACGGGCATCGTACGATGAGCTCGGCCCGAAACGTCGGACGCGTCGTCGTCGTCCCTGCTCGGCGGCGTCAAGGAACTGGCGACGGAACCCCTCGAGTCGCGTGGCGATCGCCGCTTGCAGTTGCCGCATGCGATACCCCTCGCTAGCTGCCTGGGGGGTCATGTCAGCGGCGGCGGGCGGGCTCGCTGCGATAGCCGACAGCGTCGGCGTAGTGCTGCTAGTGAACATCGGTCCTCCGAGTCAGGTAGTGGATTTGGTGTACGCAAAGTCCGGGTCACGTCCCCTCGAACCACAGAGGGGACTTGGGAGTTCTTCATCGCCGCGAGTGTCATCCGACCGGGGAGGCGTGGCGCATCTGCCCGGGGGGTTCAATCTTTTGGCGCGCTGGGTTCTTGGTCCGCTTCGCCTTCTCCACCGGATAGGGGTTACGACCGGGGCGATGCTGCCGGCCGTGCGCCCAGGCCGGGGTGAGGCCGCTGGTGCGTCTCACCCGCCCGCTATACGTCCGGGCTTGGTGTCTCGGCGCGTCACGCCGAGACACCGAGCCACATCGGGCTATGAGCAGACGGTGGCAGGCTGCTCCGCCGGAATCGGCGGCCCGCCGTCGTGGCGGGCCGCCGCTTGTGGGCTGCTTAGCAGCTCTGGCCTGTGTTCGGGAAGCCGGGGCTGATTAGCAGCTCTGGCCTGTGTTCGGGAACGTGCCGCAGTTGCTGCTGACCGTGTTGGAGACGCCGCCGAGGATCGCCGCATCGACGTTCGAGGCGGTGTTGCCGGCGCCGCCGCCGACCCATGCGTTACCGCCGCCAGGACCGTCCGTCGCGGTGTTGTTACCGCCGCCTGACACCGACGTATGGCTGCCGCTGGACACGTTGAATATACCGCCGCTGATCGACGACTCTGGGCCCGAGGCGCGGTTCTGGTAGCCACCGAGGATCGCCTCCAACCCATTGGGGTTGCAAGACCCCGTCGGCGTGCTGCCGCTGCCGGCGAGGTTGTCGCAGCCGCCAGTGATGCTCGCGAACGAGTCGGCCGCGAGGTTGCCCTGGCCGCCGGTGACCGAGCTGTACTCGCCGGACGCCCCGTTGCCGTTGCCGCCGCTGATGGTCGCGTACTGACCCGTCTTGGCGACGGTGTTGTTAAAGCCCCCGAGGACTGACGCGTCCGGGGCATTAATGCTGTTGTCGTCACCGACGACAATCCCGCCGTAGCTGGTATACGACTGGTTGCTCGCGGCGAGCACCAGGTTGTCCGAGCCGGACTGCTTGGAGACCCCGGAGGGAGCAGGGTCGCCGATGACGAGGTTGCCTGCACCGTTGAGGGCGGTCGCGCTCTCAGTCCCCATGCCGTTGTCGATCTGCACGTTCGCGCCGGAGAACACGATCGTCGGCTTGCCGCCGATCCCGTGGTACTTGTCTTCGTAGAAGATGTACGGCAGGATCGAGATCAGCGTCTGCTGCGCCGAGCTGCTCGCAGGCAACGCGACCGCGGTAGCACCCGAGGCGCACGTTCCGGTGCTGCTGGCCGAGGTGACCGCCGTGTTCGGGGTCGAGGGCACGCACAACGACACCGAGGACGCCGCCTGCGCGACGGCCCCCCCGGAGAACAGAACTGCAGTTGCGGTCACCGGCAGCAACGTTCGCCGGGCCAGTACACGTAGGAGCATCACTACACACCTTTCATTGAGGAAAGCGACAGGTCGTGGAAAGCCGTTTGGGAGTGGCGGTCGTTCATCGCAGCGAGTCTCGCCCCGCGGCGTGCGTCGCGCATCGGCCGAGGGGGTCCCGTCTTTTGTCGCGCGGGGTCTTGGCAAATCCCCGGCGCAAAAGCCGGCACTCATCGAGTCATGCTGGCTAAGCGCGGCGCGCGGGCGGGCGCGCTTGAGGTCGGCGATGCGCTGGGCAGCGAGCAGGCGTGCGACGTGGTGGTTCATCAGATCCCCCTTTTTCGGTTGGTGGATCGCGGGGTTGCGATTCGGTCGCTGCGCGCTGGCCCGGTTACCGGATGGGAATCACCCGGTAACAGACAAGGGCTGCATGACGCTGCTGAGGATCGGGGACCACGGGCGATCGGACATCGGGTGGACACCCGGATTCTGGAACCCTGGTTCGCGGGAGGTGGCCCCTTATGCTTCTCTCGGGAACGGACGGCAAATGATCGAAATGGCTCACCCGCTCGTCGGTCGCGACCGCGAGCTGAATGCACTGGACCGCCTGCTGCGGGAGACTTGTGGCGGGGCGTCGTGTTTTGTGGTCGTTAGCGGCGAACCGGGGATCGGCAAGACCTCGCTGGTCGCGGAGCTAGCGCGCCGGGGCGAGGCGGCTGGTTGCCTGGTGCTGCAGGGGAGCGCTACCGAGTTCGAACGGGACTTCCCGTTCGGGCTGATCGTCGACGCGCTTGACGCTTACTTGGGATCGCTTGACGCCCGCTCGTTTGACCGCTTGGCCGCGGAGGAGTTTGGAGAGCTCGTTTCGGTGTTCCCGGCGTTACGATCGCTGCGTCCAGCGAGTGCCCCGCCGAGCACCGCGGCGGAGCGCTTCCGGACTCATCACGCGATGCGTGAGCTGATCGAGCGGATCGCGGCCCCTCGGCCGGTGGTGCTCACGCTCGATGACGTTCAGTGGAGCGACGGGGCGTCGCTGGAGTTCATCGGGCACCTGCTCAGGCGCCCTCCCGACGCCGCGGTGATGCTCGCCGCGACGATCCGCAGCGGCCGGTCGCCAGCGAGGATCACGGCGGCGATCGAAGACGCCGCACGGACGGGCAAGGCGAAACAGCTCGCGCTCGGGCCGCTCGATCACAATGAGGCGGGAAGGCTCGTGAGTGCGACCGCGTCGAGCGATCTGGAGCTGCTCTATCGGGAGAGCGGCGGCAATCCTTTCTATCTCCTGCAGCTCGCGCGCGCAGCCGCCGCCAGCCCGAAGCCAGCGTCATCGGGACCTGACTGGACGGACGCGCGCGAGGTGCCGGCCGCGATCAGAGCAGCGATCGCGGCTGAGCTTGATGGGCTGCCGGCGCAGGCGCGTGCGTTCGCGCAGGCCGCGGCGGTGGCCGGCGACCCGTTCGACCTCGATCTCGCGATCGCGACAGCGGCGATGTCGGAGCCGGATGCGCTCGCGGCGCTCGACGAGCTGCTCGAGCGCGAGGTCCTACGTCCGGGCGACGTGCCACGACAGTTCCGCTTTCGCCATCCGCTGGTGCGTAACGCGATCTACGCCACCTGTCCCGCTGGCACGCGACTGGTGTGCCACGAGCGGGCGGCAGCTACGCTCCAGGCGCAAGGAGCGCCGGCGATCTCGCGCGCTCATCACGTCGGGCAGTCGGCGCGTCACGGCGACGCGGCGGCGGCCATGCTTCTCTGTGAGGCCGGCCTGTCAGTCTCCCAACGCGCGCCCGCGAGCGCCGCCGGCTGGTTTGAGACAGCCATTCGGATCGTGCCCACGTCGACGCCCTCGAGCGAGCGCCTCGGCCTGCTCGCGGCGCTGGCTGGTGCATACGCCGCGACGGGCCGGCTGGAAGATAGCCACGATGCGCTGCTCGCCGGCGTCGAGCTGGCAGCGCCAGATGATGTGTCGACGCGGGTGAGACTGATCTCGGGGTGCGCGAAGATCGAGCTGCTGCTGGGTCGCCGCGACCAGGCCCAGGCGCGGCTGCTGCAGACGTTGACAGAAGTCTCTGCGTCGGCCCCGGCAATCGCTGCCAGGCTGATGGTCGATCTGGCGTCCAGCGCCTTTTACGGAGCCGATATCGAATGTGCTCGGGACTGGGCGACGCGAGCGCTCGACGTGGCACACACGTACGAGGACGTGGCTTGACGGTTGGCGCGCTGTCGATCCTCGCGACGGCGGAGGCCGCCGAGGGACCGGTCTCGAAGCGCTCGCGCACGGTTCGCAGGCGGCGGCGCTGATCGACGCGATGCCAGACGAAGAGCTCGCGGGCGGACTCGAAGCACTTGCGGATCTGTGCGGGGCGGAGTACCAGCTCCAGCGCTTCGTCGACGCCGAGGCGCACGCGCGGCGCGGGCTCGCTCTGGCACGCGCAACGGGCCGCGGCGACCTGTTCCCGGGGATGTCGCAGGTGCTCTTGGGCGGCCTGTTCTCAACCGGCCGGCTTGCCGATGCGACCGAGCTAAACGACGGGATGGTCGAGGCGCGCGCCTGACCGACAACGCGCTCGGACTCGCCACGGCGCTTGTCAACGGCGCGGCCACGTCGCTCGCGGCAGGGGACGTGGACGGCGCGTTTGCGGCAGCGCAGGAGGCGGTCGCGCTGACGCGCGACACGGCACCAAGCGTCGTAGCCGCGTGGGCCGGCAGCTTTCTCGGCGCGGCGATGCTTGAGGCGGGCCAACCCGAGCGCGCCGCAGATACGATCATCCGTGCCGGTGGCGGGGGAGGAATTGCCGCTGATCCCCGGCCCGTTCCGTGTCGCCTTCTTGGAGATACTCACCCGCGCGTGGCTCGCCAGCGGCCGTCGT
>CAWFKF010000006.1:0-6079 GCA_963816005.1 uncultured Solirubrobacteraceae bacterium
GTTGAGCGCCGTTCTCGTTCGGGACGCTGGTGCTGTTGTGCGCCGTGACCGGGTTGGCTGACGTTGGAACGTTGAAACGTTGAAAGGGTCGGGAACGGCGCATTGAAGGGCGGGCGGGTCGAGAGCGCCGTAGTTGTGCGTCCGCGCGTTGAGACCGCGCTTCGCGCTTCCCACTGTTGATCGCTCGCCATGAGCGTTGGTTGAGAGCTCGCGAGGCGTTGCCTGGGGCACGAGCGCGGGCCGGCGAGCGATGCGACCCACTCGCGCGTCGCGCGTAGTCGCCGGCGGGGCGGCGGACGCTTACGCGGGCGGCGGGCGACCGTGCAGCAGCCCGCCGGTCAGCCACACCGCGCGCTCCCACACCCCCGCCTGGTCGGTAGCTCCAAACCGCAGCCTGAACGCTCGGACCGCGAGCATCATCGCCTCGACCGCGTCGCCCAGCTCGCTGCCCGCCGGCGTGACCGCACCCACCTGCACGTCCAGCGCCACGAGCTGCCGGCTCGCGCACGCGCGAAGATCCCCGGCGCGCTGGCGTGCCGCTCGCAGCCACCCCCGGACCGTTCCCGGCGGCCGCTGCAGCTTGCGGGCGATCCGGCGGTGTCCATCCCCGTCGACGGCCAAGCGCAGCGCTTCGCCGATCACATCGGCGCTGTCGCGCCGACGCGGCACCGACCACGCCGGGCACAGCACGTGCGTGGTGTCGCACTCGGCGCACAACGCTCGCCGTGGCCGCAGCGACAGCACTCCATCGCGCGTGCGGATCTCGCGCGAGCGCGCGAACCCCCAGCGCGACAGCGGCCCTGAACAGTCCGGGCACGCGAGCTCGCCGGCAGCCAACACGACCTCCAACTGTTGCGCGTCGAGCGCGATCTGAAGCATCAAGAATCGGTCGTTCACTCACGTCGCCCGGGAGCCTTCCAGACCGTCACGCGGCCGGGAAGGGGCGATTGGTGTTGGGAGACATACCACAAGCAGCAGATCGTCGACATTCATCGCCGTCCGCGTCCCGCCTCCCCATGCCGACGGTGAACAGCGCGGGAACACGCTCGCGTGCCGAAATTGAGCGGCGCTCAACAACCTGTGCACCCGAATGGAACTGCTCAGACCTGAGTGTCGAAGGCGTGTCCATGATCAGGCCGATTCCTCAAGCTTCGAGCAGGCTGACGCCGATCAGCCTGGCGACGGTGCCCACTCGGGGCGCTCAAGCAAATGGAGGTCGCCATGAAGAAGTTTCGGATGTTCCGTGTGTGCACGACGCTGGCGGCGATCGCGGCGGTCGTCGTGCAGTCAGGCGCTGGACACAAGTTCTAGCCCGGGAGGCGCGCATCGTGGTTGATCGCGCTGCGCGCCCCTCGGCGACGCGGGTCGATGAGCTATCGCTTGACAGTCCGCCGGTACACGGCTGCGGTCTTCGTTGCGGGCTGTGTTGTGCTCGCAGCGCTCGCACCCGGTTTGAATCTCGGGTACGTGGAGCGTGATCCGCTTGCGTTCGCGTTTCTGGCCGCTGGTGTGGTGCTGTGTGAACTGTTGCCGGTCAAGATTCCACGCCGGGGCGAAGATGAGGCGATCACGCTCTCGACGTCGTTCTCGTTCGCGCTGCTGATCGCGGGCGGGCCGTGGCCGGCGCTGATCATGCAGGCGTTTGCGTCGATGATCCAGGATCTGCTGGTAGGCAAGCCTTGGTGGCGGGTCCGATTCAACGTGGGCCAGTACACGCTCTCGATAGCCGCGGCTCTGATGGTCCTGTACGCATTCTCCGCTGCCCCCCACATCGGGTCTCCGCACCCGCTCAGCAGCGGCGAGCTGCCCGTCGTGCTGCTGAGTGCCGCCGTCTTCTTCGCAGTGAACGCTGGCGTTGTGGGTTTCGCTGTCGCTCGCTACCAAGGGGTCCAGTTTGGACGGTACTTGCGCAACGATATCGTCTTCACCGTCATCACCGGCGGGGTGCTGCTGTGCTTGGCGCCGGTCGTGATCGCGACCACGGAGTACTCGGTCTTCCTGATCCCGCTGTTAGCGGCACCGATCGTGGCGATCTACCGTGCCAGCAGGCAAGCTTCACGGAGCGAACATGCCGCGCGGCATGACGCATTGACCGGGCTGCCCAACCGTGTCGCATTCCACAACGCGGTCCAGGACGCGATCGGGGGTGATTACTGTCGGCCGTCATGCGTGCTGCTGATGGACCTCAACCGATTCAAGGACGTCAACGACACTCTCGGCCACCGGTACGGTGATCTGCTCCTCAAAGGGATCGCTGGGCGCCTGCGAGAGCACCTCGGCGAGGACCATGAGGTCGCGCGCTTGGGCGGCGACGAGTTCGCCGTCTTTGCTCAGAGCGCGAGCCCGGAGGCGTCGCTGCGGTTCGGTCAGGCCGTGGCGGAGTGCCTGCACACCTCCTTCGAACTAGAAGGATTTATCGTCGACGCGGACGCGAGCGTGGGAATCTCGCTCTTCCCCGGAGACGGAACCGATGTAGAGGTCCTGCTCCAGAAGGCCGATGTTGCCATGTACCAGGCCAAGGACGCGCGCGCTGGCGTGGCGCTTTACGACGAGAGCCACGACCATCACAGTCCCGCAAAGCTTGCGCTGACCGCAGATCTCCGCACCGCGATCCAAAGCGACGAGATCGTGGTCTGGTATCAGCCCTTGCTCGACCTGCGCACCGACGAGGTACGGGCACTCGAGGCGCTGGTCCGCTGGCAGCACCCGGACCTCGGGCTGCTGCTGCCCAATGCATTCCTCGACATCGCCGAGCACACAACTCTGATCAAGCCACTCACGCAACGCGTGCTCGACACCGCCTTGCGCCAGGTCGCGCAATGGCGGACAACCGGAATTGACGTCACAATCGCGATCAATGTGTCACGCGGGTGCTCGTCGACCACGAGTTCTCCGGACATGTCCTGGAAGCGCTCGCTCATGCTGGCGTCCCCGCAGACCGCCTCAAGCTGGAGGTCACAGAAAGCGCGCTGATGGCCGATCCTGTGCTCGCGCGCTCGGTGCTACGGGAGCTCGACCAGCTCGGCATCGAGATCTCGATCGACGACTTCGGAACCGGGTACTCGTCACTGGCATACCTCGCGGACCTGCCGGCATCAGAGATCAAGATCGACCGCTCATTCGTGAGCCGGATGGCGACCGACTCTCGCGACGCGGTCATCGTACGCTCGACCATTGACCTCGGCCACCACCTCAGCCTCCGTGTCGTTGCCGAAGGCGTAGAAGAACACGCCACGCTGAACCAACTGCGGGCCCTCGGTTGCGACGTGGCTCAAGGCTATGCCATCAGCCGGCCCCTCTCCGGCGAGGACGCCACACGCTCACTGCTCGAGTCTCGGCCGCGGCCGTCACTCAGGGCCATCGCGTGAGGCAGCCGCGTGATCCTCGTTCTCCTAGCCGGGGCGTGCCTGATCAGCGTGCCACTCAGCGGCGGCCATCTCAGCCAACTGGCCGACTTACACCTGCGCTGCCCTTGGGCAGCGCCCCTGGCGCTGGCCCTTCAAGTGCTCATCATCGACGTCGCGCCCACCGGTAGCACTTCGCTACATGCCGCGGCACACATCGCGACCTACGGGCTCGGAGGGATCTTCCTCTGGACCAACCGCCGCCTCCCTGGCGGACCGCTGATCGCCACCGGCGCTCTCGCCAACGCCGTCGCCATCGTGGCCAACGCCGGGACGATGCCCGCGTCCGCCACTGCCCAGCGCCTCGCAGGCCTGAAAACCGGCAACGGATTCCAGAACTCCGCCCACTTGGCGCACCCACACCTACTCTGGCTCAGCGACATCATCCCCGTACCCGGCCCATGGCCGCTGGGCAACGTCCTAAGCATCGGAGACATCATCATCTTCACGGGCATGCTCGTACTGCTCCACCGGACCTGCCGAACACACACCACCGCGCTGCCCGCCAGAGGTTGTCCAGCCCATCGCGAAATCTCGTGATCGCGGTCCTCGACGTGACCGGTACACGGCCAGCGCGGAAGCGCCCCCCGTCGTGGGCGGTTCGGGCCGGGGAGGGATAGTCCGGCGTTGGACTGCAACGGCGAGCTTCGCGGATTCTCATCAAAGATGGCATGAGCAGGCGACGTGGCGGCCGGTGAAGGCGGCCGGCCCTCCGCGTCGAATGACGTAAGTTGAAGGCGCGCGCGGTGCTAGCCGCGCGGCCGGTCAATCGAATGCGAAGGGCCGACCGTGACCCACGGTAGGTGGTGGGTCGGGCTGAACGCTGCTCGCGCGGGTTCGACGAGGAGGGTTGACGTATGGCGATCGTGATGGGACTCGATCAGCATCGGGCGCAGATCACCGCGGAGTGGATCGACACTGTGACCGGCGAGGTATCGCGTGGTCGGATCGTGCCGGCGGACCGCTCGGGCGTGCGGAAGTTCTTGGCCCGGTTTGCGGGTTCAGAGCTCGAGGTGGCGCTGGAGGCGACGACGGGCTGGCGGTTCGTGGTCGAGGAGCTGCGGCGGATTGGCGCCAGCGTGCATCTCGCGGAGCCGGCGGAGACGAGCGCGCTGCGCGGGAACAAGCAGCGCGCGAAGAACGACCGCGCGGACGCCAGGCATCTGCGGGAGCTGTTGATGGCCGGCCGGTTGCCGGAGTGCTGGATCGCGCCGGACCATCTGTTGGATCTCCGCGCCAGGGTCCGGTTGCGGCACACGCTCGTGGACGAGCGTGGCGAGTGGCAGCAGCGGATGCAGGCGGTGCTGTATCACCATGGGCTGCCCAAGCGCGCTGGTCTGCTCACCTGCGAGAACCGGGCATGGATCGAGCAGCTGCCGTTGCCGGCCGCGGGACGCGAGCAGATCACGGTCGCGCTCGGGATGATCGACGCGCTCGAGGTTCGGGTCGCACCGCTAGATAAGGAGCTGCGCTCCTACGCGCGGCGCCAGACCGGCTGCCGGGCGCTGCAGACCGCGCATTACGGGATCGGCGCGCTGACGAGTGTCGTGATCCTCGCCGAGCTCGGCGACACACGCCGGTTCTCCTCCTCGCGCGAAGCGGTCCGCTACGGCGGCATGGACATCACCGTCCACGCCTCCGACAAGCGCCGCGCCCCAGGGCACCTCTCCCGCCAAGGCCCGCCAGCTCTGCGCTGGGCGCTATACGAGGCCGCCCAGGCCGCCAGGCGTCCAGGGTCGCCGGACCGCGACTACTACCGGCAAGCCGCCGAGCGGCTCGGCGGTAACCGCGCGTGCCTGGCGCTTGCTCGCAAGCTGCTCAAACGCAGCTACCACACACTTCGAGAACTCGGAGACGAGGCGCTCGCGCCTGCGTGAAACCTCCCGTGCGCGCAACGCCTGAATGTCACCGATGCACCGCGGCCGGCTCCCGGCATGCTGCTGCCGCCACGTTCGCGTGGACGGCCTCCAAAGACCGAGCGGCCGCAACGCTTCACCCAGCGGGAACAACACCCCATCAACCATCATGTCGCCGGCCGGGGAGCCAACCCCAGGTCGTGGACCGAGATAAGCCTGGGCGCCCGCGCGTACCCGACCAACCTCAACAACCTCAAACCCCCTCGGGAGGCTTGACAAGGACCGCCCTGCACAGATAAGCAGTAGCCGCAGCAAAGGAGCTCGCGGAGCGTTTCTGCTTACGGGACCGGACCGTGGGCAAGCTTGGGAGGGATCGTGACGGGACGGATTGCCGGGTATCTCCGGCGGCGCGGCATCACTGGGGCATCTTGGCGACGTTCATCGCGCTCAGCGGGACCGCATACGCCGTCGGAGGCAGCGGGGGCAACATTCACGCCCGCGTGGACACGAGCACCGGGACGGTGCGAATCGCTCGACACTGCCACCAGAGCGAGCGCGCCGTGACCTGGGCGAAGACCGGGCCGCAAGGTCCGGCTGGCCCAAGTGACGGCTACTCTGCGACGGGCGACAGGCTCGCGTCGGTCGCGGTCCCAACGGGCTACCTCGCGACCGGAGGATGCACGGCCCGGCTTCGCTCACCGAAAGGCGGAACGATCGCCGAGTCTTGCCACGAATTCGCTGGCGGACCCCGTAACTTCTTGGGAAGCGCTGTGCCGCTCTCGTCGTTCAGTACGTTCGTGACAGCGGCTCGGTTGTCAA
>CAWFKF010000007.1:0-208513 GCA_963816005.1 uncultured Solirubrobacteraceae bacterium
GTCAGAGACCCGTAAACCGCGGATGCGGGATGGTCTTCAGGGTCCGACCCCCGGCCAGCTCGTTAGCCTCGATTCTCGGTCAGATAGTTGTGGTGAGGTTTCACCGGGGCGGGAAGCGGAAGCGGAGTTGGCGATCGTTGAGCCAGGGGATTTGGGTGGTTTGGTTGGCGAGTTGGCGAGGCCGGCGTCGATCAGCACGGGGTGGTAAGTGCGGAGGCGGAGGTCGACGGTGATCGTGTGCTGGGTGGTGTGGAGGGTGCCGGTGGCGTTGAGGAAGTGGCGCCAGAGCCGGTCGGGGGTCGCGTTCTCGTAGCGGGGGAGTTGCCGGGCGAGGAGCCGGTAGAGGTTGCCGGCGATGACGGTCAGGGTGGTGTCGAGGTCGACGTTGAGTGGTAGGCCTGAGGAGAGCGCGTTGAGGTGGAACCCTTGGATGTACGCGTCGAGTTCGTTCTCGATCGTCATCCGTTCGGCGTAGCGGGCGAACAGTTTCTTGGTGGTGGTGGTGAGGTCGTTGGTGATCAGCAGCGTTGGTTGTTCGCGGCCGATGTTGCGGACCCCAAGTTGCCGGACGCGGTTTGCGATGCCTTTGATCGTGACGAGCTCGTCGTGGATCTGCGGGGAGCGATAGCGGCCGGTCCGCTGGATCCGGACGGGTCTTCCATCCGCTGTCGTCCACGAGCACGAGCGCCACGGTGGTCGGGACCACTCAGGCGCTCGCTACACCACTTCTACCGACGTGACCGAGCGAGCAAGACCTGTCTCACCCGGGAAGCGGCACACGTCGAACCCGGCTGCGAATCGTCGCTTCGCTGGCGGTAGGTGGCGTGATCGTCCCGGTTGCGATTGTGGCTGCAGGCGATGGTGGCGGGAAGGCCGCTGGCGATGGAGGCGCGACGCAGAGCTGAGCCAACCCTTCCGGCCCTCGGGCAAGCGCGTGAATGCGGTCTTGCAAGCTGAAAAGAGGATTGCAACGTTTCCCCCCGACGGCGGTCTATGCGAGAACTGCGCGCCATGCGCAAGCGATTTCTCCTTCTCTTCGCGGCCGTCGTGGTGCTGGCTGCCCCCGCCGTTGCGTCGGCCGATTACCCACACGTCGTCACCCCTGGCGAGTCCCTATCGTCGGTCGCGGCTGTGGACGGGCTGAGCGTCGATCAGGTCGCCGCCGCCAATGGAATCGCGTCGGATGGGCAGCTGATTGCCGGCACGACGCTGCTGATCCCGCCGCAGACCAGCGCGACAGGCGGGTCCGGAGCTGTCACGGCTGGTACCGCTGCATCCACGGGGGATGGGGACGCGGACAGTGACGATGGCGCTGCGGGCAGCGCGACGCCTGCGAGTGTGAGCTCCGCACCGGCGAGCGCCGGCGCGTACGTTGTGCAGCCCGGTGACACGTTGTCGGCGATCGCCGCCAACGCGGGCACCAGCGTCTCGGAGCTCGCCACGGCGAACGGCATCGATCCGAATGCGCTGCTGCTCGCGGGCTCGACGCTGCAGCTCGCGGGATCGCCCGCGACGTCGTCTGCGGCGTCTCAGCCAGCGTCCGCGACGACGCAGGCGCCGGCTATTGGAACCAGCATTGTGGGGCGAATGACCTGGTTCGGGGGTCCACACGACGCGGGCGCGCAGGGCGCCCCGGCAAGCGGCCTCGGATGGCGCTCTGACGGGATGTCGTTCTACAACTACGGTTCGCTGGGGCATCGGTGGCTGATTCGCTTTCCGTGGGGCCAGACGTTGAACATGTCCCAGATCGACATCGGTCCGGCGCCCTGGACCGGTAACCCGTTCGACATCGCCTTCAGCGCCCTGCCGAATACGCCGTACAACTGGCAGAATTGGCCCAACCCGGTCGTCACCGGCACCTACCAGGGGGGCTCACCATGATCGAGCGTGCAGCGAGCTGACCGCGGGAACGGCACTGGCGTTCCATCGAGGGACATCCGCTCACGCAGCCAGCGGCGCTGCTACTCGCTGGGACTGCCAGTGGCGCGAGAAACAACTTGGTCTGCTCGCTGATCCGCATCGGGTTCGGGTCGAACACCCAGCCGATGCAAAGCGAACAAGCAGCATAGTGAAAGGACAATCGAGCGCGAAGCTGAACTAACCGCCATGCCCCAACCCGACCGACGGCGTGACCCCCACGTCCCGGACGCGATAGAGAAGCTCCTCGGCTGGTTCGGCCTCTGGGTGATCAGCCCGGACGAGTCGGGCTCCTCGCCAAACCACCCAACGCGCCCAGCGTCATCCCACAGCATGTCCACCTCGGCCCGTGGGTGCCCCATCGCTGCGCGGGCGGCCGCAGCGGGCCGCGGCTGCGTCCACGATTATGCGAGCCGACCAGTCGTTGAGCGCACACCGGTAGAGCCAGACCTGGACCACCGAGACGGACACTGCGAACACGAAGTCGGTAATGACTGTCAGGATCAGGCCCCCGGCGAGCCCGTTGGGCAGCAACGGCACCATCCGAGCAGCGCCTCGTCGCTTCCGGCCTAGCCCGAAGTTCCCGGTGGTGAGGTAGCCAGATTCCGCTTGTTCCCAGGGTTTTCGGGGGTTCTGGGGTGTTCGGGTCGTGTCTACCGATCGACCACGACGGGGGCGTGGGCGGCGAGGTCGAGCGCTTCGGCTTGCAGCGCGGTAGGCTGGGTGAGCTTCTCGAAGGTGCTGGCGTGGTCGTGCAGGCGGGTGGTGTTCTGGGTCTGGGTCGCGAGCTCGGTGAGGAGCGTGCGATAGCTGTGCGCGGACTGCCCGGTGCTGGTCCGTTTCGTCTGCGCTTTGTGTCGCGCGGCGGGGGAGCGCTCAGCTTTCGCGACGGGATCAGGACTGACGGGCCGGTGCTCGTCGGTGAACAACAACGGCTTCCACGCGGCTTTCAGATGCCAGGTGAGGTAGTAGGCGAGCATGCAGATCAGCACGTGCGCACGAACACGGTCCTCGAGGTGATGATGGATCGGACGGATCTGCAGGTCCGGGCCCTTGATCGATCCGAACGCCCGTTCGGCCTGTTCGAGGTTCTTGTAGGCGCGCACGACATCACCGGTCTGAAGGTCGGTCTCGGTGAGGCCGGTCCGCAGGATGTAGAACCCGTCGAGCGCAGCTTCCGCGGCGATCTCCGCGGTCTTGCGGGTGTAGGTGAACGTGGTGTCAGTAATCGTGGTCTGGAAGTGCTTGCGCATCCGGTAACGCTTCAGCGCCGGACCTGTCGCAAGACCGATCAGGTCGGCCCCGGTGAGCGTCCCGGCGGTGACACGGTGAGCGATCGCGGCTAGGTCGATCTCCGTCGCGGCGAGCAGTTCGTTGCGCTTGCGGGCACGTTGCGCGCCGACCAGCGGGTTGCGGCACACGACCAGTCGTTCGCCGGGGAACTCCGCGACGTCGGTGATCTCCCCGAGGTTCTGCTCGTCGAACAGCGACGGCTGAAACACCCCGGACCGGGCGAGTTTCTTGATCGTCGGCGCTTTCAGCGCGGTGATCCAGTCCACCCCGTCGGTCTCTGACAGCAGCGTGATGTTCGCCTTCGTGACCATCCCACGATCGGCGACGACCACCACCCGCGAGAGACCGAACCGGTCCTTCAACTTCACGACCTGTGACGGCAGCGTCTTGTCGTCGTGCAGCTCGCCGGTGAACACCTCGACCGCGACCGGCCGCCCGTCGGTGTCGCACAACAGTCCGTAGATGATCTGCGGCAGGCCGGGCCTCCCGTCCCGCGAGTACCCACGCTTCCCGAGCGGGCACGTGCGACCCTCGAAGTAACTCGAGGACACGTCGTAGAGCACCATCTCCCCGTCACGCAGGTGGCGGGCAGCGAGACGATCCTCGATCCGGTCCTGGCGCTCCACGAGCCAGTCCATCGCCGCGTAGAGGTCATCCTCATCCGCTCCAACCACGCCGCACTCCTGCGCCAGGGTTGACTGGCCGAGGGTGCGGACCATCCCGAGTTTCGATCCCGGGCCGATCACCCGGCCGACGATCATCGCCACGCACAGATCCCGCTCCCGGCACGGTGAGCGGTCCAGCAGCTTCGCCAGCCCGAGCCGACGCGCCATCGTCAGCGCCGCGGTGACGTGCCCGGCCGGGAGGGAGCGCTCGATCTCGAACGCCTGATCGACGCTCATCACCGTCTTGCCGGCGAGCACGGCACGGATCGCGTCGATCGCTTCGGGCGGGAGGTGTGACAGGTTCGCGAGCGTTTCCTTCTTGACCTTCCCGTCCTGGCGGTAGGAGCGGCGCAGCAACGTCGCGTTGTACTCGTTCTCCCCAGACCGGCGGGTAGTCGTGCTCACATGCATCGCACCGCTTTGCCTGGCTGGCCTTCCCATATCTGGACAATACCCCATTTGTCGACCTGATAGTAGTGGGTACACTTAGGATCAGCAAAAAGGCCGGAATCCCCGCAACTACAGGGATCCCGGCCTCTACAACCGCTGACTACAGGGGGAACTTCGGCCTAGCCCTTCGGGCCCCAGCAGCACGAACAGAGCAAGCGCGGTGATCACCGCGTAATTCACCAGCCTGCTCGCCAGACGCACCGCGAACAGCTCCGCGGGCCGCCCGCCGCGAGCGTGCACAGCGCCCACCAGCGGCGCGCTCATCGCCTGCGTAAGCGGGGCTGGGTACCGCACCGGCCCGACGATCGCGACGGTCTGGAGCATCGCCGCCACGCCGGCGCCGTAGCCTGCGCGCACCCCGCGTGTCAGCCTCACGTCACGCGCGAGCGCGAGCGCCGGTCCGCCCGCAAGCGCACGCCAGAACGCGCCCGCGGGGCGGCTCGCGCGGCCAAGAACGAGACCGCCGCAACGTGCACCAACCCCACTGGGATCTCAATCCACTAAACGTAGCGAGCCCAGACCGGTACTGCACAGGCTCCGCACCTGCCTTCTCGTGGGACCACGACATCGTGATTCGCCAGAGCCGACGGGGCTGGCCGCTGAGCTGTACGGGACCCTTGCTTAGCGATTGACGCCGGGAAGGTTTCTGCAGCGGCACTCGTCCTTGGAAGTGGTAGCCGGTACTCGGCCGCGTTGAGGGCGCGCGGGTTCGACCGCGCGTAGGAGGTGGACCCTTATGGGTGCTACAGCATTTCAGGCGCGGATTGCGTCGCGGCGAGTTCGCCTCGGTTCGCGAGCGTGGTGGCGCGGCTCGCTAGCCCATCGCCCCCCTAAACGCTTCTAGGGGTGCGTTCTGAGGGCCGGAATGCCCACTTGGATGCGTTCGTCTGCTTCTGGCGGCGCGCTGGGCGGGCCGGCGGCCAGGTAGGGATGGCGGTCAGCGCAGCGACGCGACGCGGTCGACGTCGACGATCGCGCGGCGAGTGACACGGGGGCGGCCTTGGTTGGACTCAAGGTGGTCGCGGATGTGCCTGACGTAGGCGCGCTCGTCGTCCCGGCGGTTGGCGTGCAGCTGCATGAGCATCAGCATCCGGTTGGTGCGCTCGCGGTTCTTCAGCCCGTAGGCGCGGGGGCGGATCGAGTCGCGCACCGGGTTGATGAAGGCGTCCATCGGCGAGGTGCTCAACGGCGTGTCGGCGCCTCGCGTCGAGCGCGGCCCACGCCGACCGAACTGATCCTCGACGATCCGTCCGGTGCTGTTCAGCCAGTCGCTCACGCGCGCGATGCCGGCGGCATGCGCGCGCTCGAGGAACGGCGCCCAGAACGACGGGCCAGTGAACGCGGTCTCGACCTGCGGCAGCAGCTCGTCGATCGTCTCCTTGTGCTGGGGCTGCTGGGCGCGGATGTTCTTCATCAGCCGCTCGAGCGCGTGGCGCAGATGCCACTCGCACAGGTACAACTCAGCGTGCGGGAAACGGGCGCGCACCGCGCGGGTGAGGCCGCTGTCGTTGTCGCACACCACGCGCTCGGGCGCACCCTCGAGACGGTGAAGGAACGCCTCCCAGTCGGCCTGGGACTTGGACGGGAACGCCTCCATTCGCCAGATCTTCGCCCGGCCGTTCTCGTAGCCCATCGCGCAGAAAACGCGAAACACGATCCGCGGTGGGCCGCCGTCCGCGAAACGCACGCTGAACGGCAGGTCGTCGAGTAACAGCGACCCGCTCGCCGGCCACTCGCGCGGCCGGTAGGGCTCGAACACGACCGGCGCGAACACCTCCACCCAGTCCATCACCAGCGACCCATGGCGCGTGAAGCGCACCTCACCGCAGGCGGGATCGGTGCGCATCCGCCGGGCGCGCTCGCGCGCCACCAGCGCCGCCTGGCAGTAGGTCGAGCCGGACCCGACCATCTTCAACGCCTCGGCGATGCCAAGCGCAACGAACTGGTAGCGCCGCGCCGCGTGCGGACCCTCGTGAGAGCCGACGTCGCGCTCGCAAGACTCGCAGGCGTCCGTCCAGGACTCCTCGCGCGGCAGAACCTCCGTGAACCAGTGCGGGCGATCGCCGTTGACCGGGACGCACCGATAGCGCTGCCGGCGGTGCTCCGGCGAACCGTAATGGCCGTCGAACCGCACCCGCGACCCGGCGTGCTCCGGCCTCGGACACACCGCCCTGGCATTGCTCCAGCTCTTCCCCAGCGACGACATCAGTCGCGCCAACATAGCCGCCACGCCAGACGACAAACGCATCCAAGTGAGCATCCTCACGGCCAGAACGCACCCCTAGAAGCGTTTAGGGGGCCCATCGCTAGCCCGGAGCGTGCAGTAACGACCGCGCCCCCGGTGGGCCGGGGCGCGGAACGTCTGGCTGAGCAGGGATCCTTGGGCTGTCTAAAGGTCCGTGATCCCGAGCTTGGAGGTTCACCTACAGGTGATGCGTGATGGACGCCTGGTAACCGTAGAAGTCACGTCGGACGGAGCGGGTTTGGTCTCGCATGCGGGGACCGCGCTCGTCGCGCAGGTCGCTGACAAGGTGGGGCTCACGCAGGCGTTGTCGTTGCGGCTGGCTGCGATCAAGCAGCGGCGTCGAGGTCATGACCCGGGCCGGGTGATCCGCGATCTCGCGGTGATCGTGGCGAGTGCGTCTCGGACCTCGGTGCGGTCTGTGAGCAGGACGTGTTGTTCGGGGCGGTGGCGTCTAACCCTAAACCAAGCGTAGGTTAGGTTAGGTCGGAGGACTCGGGGGCGGGCCCTGCAAGGCCGTTTGTTCCGGGGTTTTGTGGGCCGACTGCGAGCCGATGCCTGATCGTCTGCGTGCGTGTTGAGGTGAAGCGTGCCCGGCTACGGATTGGGCTGCTTGTCTGAGCTTCAGCTCGGCGGCTTTGGCGGCGATCTGTCGCATCTGTTGGATGAGGTGTCGCAGTCGGCGGTCGTTGGCGATCCATTCCTGGTAGAGCTCCGCCTCGTTCTCGGTGAGTCGGCGTGTGACGGTCTTGCCGTTGATCTTGGCGGTCCACTGGTAGTAGGGGCCGTGGGGCTGGGGCGGGTCGGCGTGGCATTTGCAGCCGGGGGTCGCGCAGCGGGTATAGCGGCGGGTGACGCTGCCTGAGTGGATCAGGCCGATGGTGGCGAGTTCGGCGGCCAGGTCGCGATATTTCTGCTCGTAGTCGGCCAGTCGCTCGGCGGTGTTGGTAGGTGGCATCTCGTTTCTCTCCCGCGGTTAGTATCCACCACGATACCAGACAGTAGGACTACTGTCTGGTATCGTGTGTGGCACAGACTCAAGAGGCCAGGAGGAGAGACCGATGAGCACGAACCGCCGCACGCGAACCGCCCGACTGCGCGCCGAAGCGACCGCGATCAAGCGGCGTCTGGAGCGCGCCGTCAGACCCAACATGACCGGGCCGGTGCTCGGACGAGCGAACATCGCCTACGAGCTCTCGGCGCGCACGAAAGCAACAGGGCACGGCGGTATCGGCGCGATCGCGAAGCTGATCGGCAACGTCGGGCTGGCCAGCGAGATCGACAGCTCGCTGGATCTGCTCAAGCTGCACAAGCCCTACTACGAGTCCGATCACGTCCTGAACATCGCCTACAACGCCCTGTGCGGCGGGCAACGCCTGCAGGACATCGAGGCGCGCCGCTGCGACCGGGTGTTCCTCGACGGGTTGGGGACCGAGAGCCTCCCGGACCCGACGACCGCCGGGGACTTCTGCCGGCGCTTCGACGCAGCCTCGATCATGGCTCTCCAGGAGGCGGTCAACCTGGCCCGGTTGAAGGTGTGGCAACGTCAGCCGGACGCGTTCTTTCAGCAGCCGGCGGTGATCGACGCCGACGCCAGCATCGTGCCGACCGACGCGCAGACCAAAGAGGGGATGGATATCTCCTACAACGGCATCTGGGGGTACTCGGCGTTGGTGGTCTCGCTCGCGAACACCAAAGAACCCTTGTATCTGGGGCTTTTGGGTGCCAACCGGCCCAGCCACGAGGGCGTGGTCGACTACTACGACCGGGCGATCACCCTGTGCCGCGAGGCCGGATTCACAGAGATCCGTCTGCGGGGCGACACCGACTTCTCGCTCACCGCCGAGTTCGACCGCTGGGACGCCGACGGGGTGCGCTTCGTCTTCGGCTACGACGCCCGCGCCAACCTCATCGAGCAAGCCCAGAGCACCGACGAGGAGATCTACCACGAGCTCGTCACCCGCGCCGAACGACAGATCGCCACCACGACGCGCACCCGCCCGCGCAACCTGAAGGACGAGATCGTGCGCGAGCGCAACTACAAGACGCTGCGCCAGAAGGCCGAGGACGTCGTCGAGTTCTCCTACCGTCCCGGCAAGTGCAAGCGCGACTACCGAGTCGTCGCGCTACGCAAGAACATCTCCGTCGAGCGCGGCGAGAACGTCCTGTTCAGCGAGTACCGATACTTCTTCTACATCACCAACGACTGGGACATGACCGCCGACGAAGTGATCGACCAAGCCCGGCAACGCTGCAACCAGGAGAACCTCATCAGCCAGCTGAAGTCCGGCGTGCGCGCCCTGCACGCCCCAGTGAACACCCTGTGCGCGAACTGGGCCTACATGACCATGGCCGCGCTCGCTTGGAGCCTGAAGGCCTGGTGCGCCCTCCTACTACCAGTCAGCCCGCGCTGGGCCGAGCGCCACAACGAGCAACGCCGGCGCCTGCTCACCATGGACTTCCGCACCTTCCTCGCAGCCTTCATCGAGATCCCCTCCCAGATCATCACCACTGGCCGGCGCGTGCGATGGCGCATCCTCACCTACAACCCATGGCTGGGCGCGTTCTTCCGCCTCCTCGACACCCTCTGACGCTCTTTCCGCACCTCAGACGTGCGGAAAGAACGCCCTGACGAACCGCGACCCGCCATACCGACCGCCGGCCACACCAGGCCGGCACACCAGCAACCCCGAACAGGGGACAGACCGCGTCATGTGACACCCACCCACACCGAGCGCGAGTCCGATCGCCACCCAGATCCGTTCCTCACCCCCCACAACCGCGCTCAAACCTCAGCCGGTCGAGCCCAGAACCGTGAACCAGCCTCGCACGCCCGAGATCGCTTGTTTTAGGTCTAACTCGACGACGTTTCGGATGGTCGACCAGATCGCGTCGACTCCGGGGGCTGCTGGACGCGGTCCGTCAGGCTCACGCGCGCGGGCCCGGGGAGCTTGATGGGAGCGGTTGACGCTCGATGTGGACGCGACGCTGATCACGGCGCATTCGGAGAAGGAGAAGGCGGCCGGGAACTACAAGGGCGGCTACGGGTTTCACCCGTAGCAGGTCTACCTGGATGAGACGCGTGAGGCGCTCGGCGGCCTGCTCAGGCGGGGGAACGCCGGCTCCAACACCGCCGATGATCATGTGGCGGTCCTGGACCGGGCGCTGCGCCACTACCAGGCCCCACATCACCAAGCGTTGGATCGCCCGACGCAGGCCCACAGAGGCGCGCGCTCGCTTCGCGTGGAAGCAGCGCTCGTCGGACGCGCCGTCGAGACGCCGCCTTGAGAGAGCAGCAGCGCGACGAATCGGACGGCACGAGCTGAACCCCGCCGCACAAGTCGCACGCCGATCAGCGGTCGACAGGCGTGATAACCAGGCGTAGGGCGGGGTGTTCGGTTCCCGACCCTTATCGCCTATCCCGTGAATCTGTAGGCGGGATAGCAGAGAACGGCCTCGAAACTGGCCCCAACGCGCCCGAGCACCGGGTCGCTGGACCGGGACAGGAGTTAGAGGGGTCCAGGGCGCCAACCGGAACGGGCAGGCCTGTCCCGTGCGTTTCACGCGGGCGCAGCTGATCGTCGTCGGTAGTAGCGACGCTTGCGTCGCGTCGGCCGCGGTGTCAGAATCGGCGGGTCGGCGGTTGCGCTGTGGGGTGTCGCGTGTGGGCTGTTGTATGGGATCGGTTACGCAACGGGTGGTTGCCCGGGGAGGAGTTCGGGGGAACGGCGCATTCTCGTTTCCGCATGGTGGCGATTGTCGTGTCGGTCGTGGTTGTGCTTGGCGCGGCGTCGGCGACGGCGGCGATCTTGGGTCTGCCGGCGAATGGTTCGCAGGTCAACAACGATCCGGCGAACGGGATCGACCCGGGCCAGAGCGCGGGCGTGTCCGATGTCGTCGGCGGTTCGCTGGTCGCCTGGGGCGCACGGGTTCCGTGGGGTGCTTTTGAGCAGAAGGCCGGCGGTGCGCAGCATATCTTTGTGCGCGCGTTCAAGAACGGCCTGTTCAACAACGGCCAATGGGTTACGCAGGGGCAATCGCTCAACATCAGCCCGGGCGCCGAGGCGGAGGCGCCGCAGATCGACTTTGCGGGAGCGGGGCGGACCGTGCCATGGGTCAGCTGGTATGAGCCCAGCGCCGCGCTCGGGGGGCAGACGCAGATCTTCGCCAGTCGCTTCTGCGCGGCGGTAGGCGCAGGATGCGCGGCCGCCGATAGTTGGGTGCCTGAGGGTCAGGACCGCGGCAGTGGTGTTCCGTCGCTGAATATCCACACCGGCAAGGAGGCCGAGAACCCGGCCGTCGCGGGCGGCGCGGCCGTGCCCGGAAACGCGCCCGTTCCGTGGGTGGCGTGGCAGGAACAGGACGGAAACGTCAACGGGACCGGTAACCACGATCAGATCTTCGTCTCTAAGGGGGTCAAGCTGGCGTCGGCTCATCTACCGTGTACCGGGTTCAAGCCGTCGGCCGCGGCCAGCGTGAGCAGCTTCTGCTGGCAGCAGGTCGGCGCCGACCGGCTGGACGCCTCCAGCGGTTCCTCATCGTCGGGTGATCCGAGTCTCAACGTGGACCCGAGCCGCAACGGGATCGAGCCGGACATCGCCTTCACCGGCCCTAGCGACAAGGTCGCTTGGACGGTGTGGTACGAGACTGGATCCAGCGCGCTTGGCCTGCGGGCCAACGATCAGGTCTTTGCGGCCAAGATCGTGGCTGACCCGAACGCCGACGGCGGGTTCCATTGGCAGGCGGTCGGCCGCGGAACCGCGTCTCAGACCAACCCGCTGGACACCTCCAGCGCGCCACCCGGCTTCGGGCCCTGCGCGACCTCGCAAGGGGCCGAGGACGCCTGCTCGCTGAACGCCAATCCAGCGCGCGGGGCCGAGGACCCGAGCGTCGCCGCTGGCACGCTGACGCCCGGAGGGACGACGGTCCCGTGGGTCGTGTGGGCCGAGGACACCGGAAGCGGTCGCCATGCGATCTTCATCTCGCGCTTGGTCGGCGGCACGCACTTCGAGCTGTTCAACGGCGGCGCCCCGCTCTCCAACACGAGCAACGACGCGGCCAGCCCCGATATCACCTTCTTCGGCACGGTTCCGTTCGTGTCGTGGATCGAGTCGGTCGCAGGACAGAACCGCGGGTTCGTCGGACACTTCGAGAGCGGCGTGTTCGTCCTGGACACGCCGGGAGGGATCCAGTTCGCGTCAACAGATCGTCGCGCTTCGCTGATCGACTTCAGAGTCCCGATCTCATCGAGCTGCACAGCCGACCCGTTCACGACGGACGGATCCGGCTGCACGGTAGCGCAGGTCAACGATCCGTTCTTCCTGTTCACGACCGCGGACACACCGCAGCGGCTGTTCGGGGAGGCCGTCACCGGCGGCCCGAACTGCGTTCTCTTCCCAGGATGCAACGTGACCGTTCAGCCTCAGGGAAGCGGTGCGGTGATCCTGGGTCAACTCGCCCAGAGCAACACGGTCGGGATCCTGGTGCAGCGGATCGCCGGCTCCAAACGAGTGCACGGCCAGAAAGTGCCCGTGCTCAAGCTAATCGGACGCGTGCCGCTCGGGGCGCATCACTCGGGCCACCTACGCATCCACTGGGACCTCAAGGTCAACGGGCATCGACTGGGACCCGGGCAGTACCTAATCACCCTCCGCGGGTTCGACACCAAGCACAACCTACTCGGAACGACCCACCCGGACACCTTCACCATCCGGCACTAACCGCCGCCGGCGCCCCGCGCACGCCCTCAGGCCGCCGCGGGACGCCGGCGATCCACAACACATCAGACACCCCGACCAAGGTGGTAGCTGGCTCCTGCGGAGCCGCAGAGGTGGCCCTGAGATTCTCCCCGTAGACGGCCATCGGGAATCCCCACGGGCGGCCGCTGTTTCTCCCCATGGGCGGCCACGAAGTTCCCTACCGGTTCTGTCCTGAGTGCCCGGTACTCCGGCGCGTCTTGGTCATCGAGACGCTCGGAGGCGGGCATGAAGAAACCGGAGGAAGTGATGGAGACCTTGGAGGCGTATGACTTGGCGGGCTCGTTGCGCGGCGCGGCGGCGTTGGCGGGGTGTGATCACAAGACGGTCGCGTACTGGCTGCGGTTGCGTGATGAGGCGGGTGGGTTGCCTGTGGTGGCGCGCAAGCGGCCGGCGATGGAGGCGGTGTTCGCCGGGAAGGTCGATGAGCTGGTCGACCGCTCGCAGGGCAGGATCGGGGCGGACGTCGCTACACGGCGATGGGCCGATGGTCGAGAACCGGGCGACGGTGTAGTTCTGTGCGTGGTTGGCGTGGTCGCGGTTTCGGGTGGTGCTGCCGCTCCCGGCTCGGCGCTGTCGCGCGGGATCGTGGGTAGTTCACCGCATGGGATGTACGGGGAACGGCTGTCTACAACAGCCAACCAGTCACCTAGGTTACGTATCACGCCGGACAACCGAACGGAGCGACTGTGCCGTCGTTCAAAGACGATGCCCGCGACGGCACGCGCAAGCGGGTCGGCGAAGGCGACGGACGCCGGCAGGGTGTTGGCGAGTGTCTTCCAGGGCGCGAAGCCGCCCAGGCAAGTCTTGCATCACTCGGCGAGCGCTCGGAGCCGGGCGCGAGAGGGATCAAGTGAGCCCCTTGGTGGTTCGTGTGAACCTGAACCCACGCGGAGGCTGGGAGATCGCGCTATCCGATCAGCGCCACCGGCTCAGGTGCGAGACGCTCGACGAGGCCAGGCGTGTGGCGTATCTCTGCGCCGACCAACGGCATCCCTGCGAGCTGGTCGTGTGCGATGCCTATCACCGCGTGCTGCACCACGAGCTCATCGACGGCGAGGCCAGACTCGGCGTCTTCGCTGACGTCGGTTCGGCGCTGAGCGGTCTGCGATCCCATCCAAGCGCCATGGAGCTCAGCTCTCGTCCCTCAACGGAAGCCATCTTGGGTTCCGTTGACGGTTCGGCAGATGCCACCGAGGTTTCGGTTGCACGCCAATCAGAAGACCAGGGAGGGGAAGGATCATCCCGACCGTGACGCGCAGTTTCGCCACATCAACGAGACCACGCGGGCGGCGCTGGCGGCGGGCGAGCCGACGATCTCCGTGGATGCCAAGAAGCGGGAGCTTGTCGGGGATTTCAAGGCTGTCGGGCGGGAGTACGAGCCGACCGAGCGGCCGGTCGAGGTTCGCTGCCACGATTTCAAGGACAAGGATCTGGGGCACGCGATCCCCTATGGGGTGCTCGACCTCGCCGCGAATGAGGGGTTCGTGTCGGTTGGTGTGACCAACGACACGAGCGCGTTCGCGGTCAGCTCGATCCGCGCGTGGTGGATGCATCTCGGCCAGAAGCGCTACCGGAACGCCACGACGCTGCTGATCACCGCGGACGGCGGCGGCAGCAACTCCAGCCGCACCCGGCTGTGGAGGACCGAGCTGCAAAAGCTCGCCAACGAGCTACAGATCGCGATCCGCTCTGCACTAAGACGCCAATCCCACCACTCCCCAGAGGTGTTTCACATGGCCCGCACTAGCCGTGATCCGCGTACCCCCGACACGAAAGACCTGTCGGCGAGCCTGCAGTCGAACGGGCGTTCCTGCGTCGTTGCCCGCGTCCTGAACCTTTCCGAGGGCGGCATGCTCGTCACCACCAGCAGCGATCTCAAGGTCGGCGAGACCACGAGCTTCGAGCTCTCGGGGCCCGACTTCCAGCACGCCGGTCTCGCCAAGGTCGCGCACCGAGGGGACGGCGCGATGGGCCTGCGCTTCTTGAGCTGGCAGGGTCCCCTCGACCGCCCGATCCGCGCCCTGGTCGCTGCACGACTGGGCGGACAGCGGCTCGGATCCCACCACGGCGCGCCGGAAGCCATCCGCGCTCTAGTCGCCAGCAAGCCTGAGCTCGACCCCCGGCTAGCCTACATCGCCGACTGGTCCTGAGTGTCGCTGCAACGAGCAAGCCGGCGCGGCAGGTGGAACGGGGTCGCGACGACGGCGGGCTGTGCGGCCGCAGTAGAGGTGCCCTGCGCGGTCAGCGGCAGCCGCTTGGCGTGCTTGAGCATCCGCTTTCCTTCCGCCGTGAGCTCGATTGTGATGTTCAGCGCCCCCGCGTGTGAGAGCGTCGCCTTGCCCGCGGCGACCAGAACGGGCTTGGGTCCCCGCTCGCAAGGGTTCGCACCCTTCGGCAGGTAGTACCAGTCGATCACACCGCGCCCCGTGCTCAGCGCCTCAAACGGCGGCACATACCCCTGCTTCTTCAACAGCGCGGCGATCTTGGCGGCGTTGCCGTGCGGCGCATCTCCTGCACCAGCCTTGCCTTGAGCTTCGCGACGCTCGGAACCGGCGGCGGTATTGCACCTGACCCCTGACCAACCACCACGTTCCCGGCACCGTCGACGGCAACGCACAGCGACGTTGCAGCACACGAGACACCGGTGAGGTGGCTCATGTCGATGTTCGCGGCGCTTCAGGCGGGTTTCGCGGCCGTCGGGTCGGTCGAGATCACAACATGCCCCGCGAAGTCGACCGCGACGCACAATGATCCGACGGTGCCGAGAGCACCGCGTGGCCGGGTCCGGCCGCGCCCGTTGGGGCCATCCCGACGCGTCCCCGGGAGTCCAATCCCCAGCAGGTCGTGAGGCCCACGTCCGAGCTGGGGCCACCGGACCCCTCTAACTCCTCTCCCGTGAATCTGTAAGCGCGGCTGGCGAGTGCGGCGAACGGTGGCGCGGCGGCACCGATACCGGCTGGGAGATTGCTTTCTCTGGGCGAGTGCCGGCCCGTCACGTGTGGGGCCGCCGCGCGGGTGCGACTTGGATGGCCTGGATGGAGGAGTTGTTGATCATTGCGATGTTGAATCCGCTGCAGATCAGCTCGATGACGCCGGGCTTGGAGAACGTGTGCCGGCCCTGATCAGGGATCGAGGCCGTGCCGTCGAGCGCGCTGTTCGGTCCCGGCGGGACGTAGGCGCCGGTGGCATTGCCGGGCGATGAGCCGTAGCGCAGACTGCACACGGCGAACTGGGGACTGGGACTGAAGAGGCTGCACGAAAGGATGCAGGAATTGAGGTCCCAGTTCTGGACGACGCCGATGGCATTGACCGCATAGATCCCGGCCGGCACTCGGAGGCGCATGTCGGTGATCGTTCCAGCCGCGCTGACGAAACCAGGCCCGACGCGCGCCGGGTTGCCCCTGTTGCCGCCGGTCTCGAATACCGGCAGCACGCCTGTCCCCGCGGGCCCGCGTGGCCCTCGCCGGCCCGCCGGCCCCCGCGGCCCGGCCGGTCCTCGCGCCCCGTGTCCATTCGCGCCCGGCGGACCTTTCGGCCCGGTCCGGTTGAAGATGAGCGTGGTGAGGCCCAGAGGACAGCCCCCGGTCGCCGTGTCTTTGATGTTCAGGAGAGCCACGCCTCCGGATGAGGTCGTGCCGGCGCTGTAGCACGTAGTGATCGTTCCGTCGCTGGCGGGGATCGACGCGGCGGCTGGTCCGGCGAGCGTGGTCGTCGCGACGAGCACGAGCGCCGGCAGGCACTGCAAATGGCGGATTGGACGACGCACCGCGCTCACCGCCCGAACGGCTTGACCTCGATCGCCTGGATCGAGGAGTTGGCCGTCATGTTGATCGCGTAGCCGCTGCAGCTCAACACGATCGTCGTCAACGTACGGAACGTCTCATCGGCCTGAACGGGAATCGATGCGAGGCCCGGAAGGCTCGAACTCGGCCCGCCCGGGACGTAGGCCCCCGTCACCGATGCCCGGGAGCTGGCCAGCGAGAACAGCTGGCAGGTCCCGAACTGCGGGCTGCCCCCGGAGTCCCGGTTCTGGAGCACGCCGATCGCGTTGATCGCGTATGTCCCGGCCGGGACATTGAGCAGGATGTCGGGAACGGAAGCCGTGGCGGTCGGGTTGCGGCTGGAGCCGCCGGCCTCGAAGACGGGAACCTCGCCCTTGCTCGAGGGTCCGGGCGGTCCCGCGGGCCCAGTCCTGCCTCGCGGGCCGGCGGGTCCCCGTGCGCCCCTTCCCGTTACGCTGCCGCTCGCGCCCTTTGGCCCCCGCGGCCCGGCCTGACTGAACGTCAGCGTCGCCGTACCCGCCGGGCAGCTGCCGTGCGCCGTGTCGACGGCCGCCAACGGTGTCGCCGCGCCAGCAGATGCCGAGCTCGCGCTGTAGCACGTGGTGATCTTGCCGCCGCTACCCGGGATGGACGCCACGGCGACACCCCCGAGCGTTAGCACCAACGCCACCGCTGCGACGAACACCGCCGGCGATGGACGAAAACGACCGATCAACCGCAGCATCGCGCACCCCTTGCTCGTGGGCCTGTCGGTGTATGGCGCCCCGACCATACATCGGGCCCGCCGCCAGTGGACGTACGCTCTCCTACATACAGCCCGCCTGACGAAGAGCGGGCGGACACCATGCCCGGCCAGGGGCCAGGAGTCACCGAAGTGCGCAAGGGAACCGGCGGGCCTCGCCTCCAGCTCGTGGCAAGAGCATGGACGCGAAGTCGGCGGCGGCCCGACGCTCGCGCTTGGATGCGAGCGCGATTGAGCCCGGGTGCCCGTCCCGGAAGACCACGCCGAGCGCGATCGCGACCACCGGTACGAGGTAGATCGCGACGGCGGCGCGGGTTGCTCCCGCCCGGCCGACGACTGTCGCGAACGTCAGATAGCCGGCGCCGGTCGATAGCGCGCTGAGGGGAACGAGCGCCGCGAGGCAGCGTTGGTTCCCTCAACGTCAGCGCAGACGCCTGGGAACGCCGGCAACCCAAACGCGACGGGTGTGGCTACTTCAGGACGACAGTGAAGTTGCTGGTAATGGCCGGTTTTGGCGCGATGGGCGGAGGGCTTGAGGTGCGCTGAAACCGGGGTTATCGCCCGGTCGTGCCAATAACCGGGGTTTGAGCGGCGCTCAGGCGGTCCGGCGGCGGGGCCGTTGTGGGCCGTGCAGCGGTCGGCCGCGGCCGGCGAGAAGCTGTTGTGCGGCGTGGCGGGAGATGTCGCGCATCTCATCGAGGACCTGCTCCAGTGCTCGGCGGTTGGCGATCCATTCCTGGTAGAGGGCGGCGTCGTCGGCGGGCAGGATCTTGGAGACGGTCTTGCCGTTCTGCTTCCAGGAGATCTGCCAGTACGGGCCGTGGCGCTGGTCGGGGTCCTGGCAGCGGCAGTTGGGGTTCTTGCAACTGGTGTAGCGCTCGATCAACGAGCCCTCACAGGTGAACCCGATTTCCGCGAGGCGGGCTTTCGCCGCCTCGTAGTCGGCACGCAGACGTTCCAGTCCCGCTGGCTGACGCCGTTCCGTCATCGCCCAGTATCATACTGGGCGCTCGGATGGGCGATCAGTCGTCTCCGAGCAGCGGGATCGACGCGTTCCGGGATCTGGAGCGCTGGCTGTCAGGTCAGACGGCACAGGACGCCGGCATGTCAGAGCTCGAGCGTGAGTCCGAGCGCCGCGGCCGCGAGATCCTCAGGCTCGCGTTGCAGGCGCACATCGACGCGCGCGGCGACGGGGACATCGGTGAGGCGATCGTTCTGGTCGGCGAGCAGGAGTCGGTGCGTTTGACTCACAAGCGCCTGCACACCCGGCCGCTGGTGACCCTGTTCGGCGAGGTCCGCGTCACGCGCGTGGGATACAGCGCCCGTGGACATGAGGCGATCCATCCCCTCGACGCGCAGCTGCGCCTGCCGGGGCGCCTGTGGAGCTACGAGTGCCAGCGCAGGCTGATCCGCTCGGTCATCTGCGGCCCGTTCGACGAAGCGATCGCGCTCGTCGGTGAGATCACCGGCACGACGATCCCGAAGCGCTCCGCCGAGCAACTCGTCCACGACGCCGCCGTGGACTTCGACACGTTCTACGCCGGGCGCGCACAGGCCGCGACCGGCCCAGCCGACGGGGAGATCCTCGTTGGCGCGATCGACTGCAAGGGCATCCCGATGGTCAAGCCTGACGGCGCGATCAAGGTCGTCCGACGAACGAAGGGCGAGAAGGCCAACAAGAAGAAGATGGCGACCGTCGCCGCCGTCCACAGCCAGCCACCGATCCACCGCACCCCCACCGAAGTGATCGACAGCCTGTTCGCAACCCAGCATCCCTCCGAACGGCCCAAACACCCCAAGCCGACCCGCAAGCGCGTATGGGCGAGCCTCACTGCCGGCAAGGACGCGTTCATCGCAGACGTCAAAGCAGAGATGACCCGCCGCGACCCCGACCACGAGCGGACGTGGGTGATCCTCACCGACGGCGAGCGCGCGCTGCAACGCCGCGTCATCGCCAGCTTCGAGAACGTCACACTCGTGCTCGACCTGCTGCACGTCCTCGACAAGCTCTGGAAGGTCGCGCACGCGCTGCACGCAGAAGGCAGCCCCGAAGCCGAAGCGTTCGTCAAAGCACGCACCGAGCGGATCCTGTGCGGGATGACCGGCCAGGTCGTCAAAGGACTGCGCCAGATCATGACCAAACGCCGGATCGCCGGCGTCAAAGCCAAGACGATCCACGGCGTCTGCGACTACCTCTACCGCAACCGCGAACGGATGCGCTACGACGAGTACCTGCGCAACGGCTGGCCGATCGCATCAGGCACCGTCG
This sequence comes from uncultured Solirubrobacteraceae bacterium, assembly GCA_963816005.1. GTDB lineage: Bacteria > Actinomycetota > Thermoleophilia > Solirubrobacterales > Solirubrobacteraceae > Palsa-465. Next base: position 19,120 of record CAWFKF010000007.1, read on the forward strand.
AGGGCGCCTGCAAAAACCTGATCCGCGACCGGTTCGAGCGCTCCGGCATGCGCTGGACACCCCAAACCGCCGAAGCGCTCCTCAAGCTACGCGCCACCCACCTCTCCGGCGACCTCGACGATCACTGGGAACACCACATCACGCACGACCAGCAACGCCTATACCGCCGCGACGTCTGGCAGCCCACCCCGTCGTCCTGAAGTAGCCACACCCAAACGCGACGAGCCAGTGCCCGTCTGATGACGGCGATCGTGCCGTAGCGCTGCATCGGCACGGCCCGATTGGTCGCCAGCGCGTAACAGGCGACGGCCAGGAGGATCAGGAGCGCCCCGTCGATCCTTGCGCCGCCGCCCCCGGTGGTCGACGAGAAGACGACGAGCACGACTCCCGCGAACCCCACCGCCAGACCGGCGGCCGCCGCGCGTGCAGGTCGGCGCCGGAGCAGCGCGCGCCGGATGGCTCGCACGGCGGGTCCAGGGCGGGGGAGCGAGACCGCCGTGCGGCGCGAACCGCGGCGTTCCAGGAAACCATGCACGCCCGAGGGCGCGTGGATCAGATTGGGCGGAGGCGCGGGGCAGTTGGCTCCGAGCGAGCACGAACCCGTCGGTGAGTCGTGTGAGGGAGCCGAGCCCGGCGATCGCGGAAGGTCCGGCCGCCAATCAGAACATGGTGGCAGAACCCGCGCGTCCCGCCGAGCTCTCAGCCGGCCTGCGGCACGGTTCCGCGCCACAGCTTCACGGCCGCGAAGCCGAGCACCAACGCCCCGACTACGTAACCGACAGCGACGACTGGCCGGGCGCCGCCGGCGGACGCCAGCGCGTTGACAACGGCGTAGACGAGGAAGACCGCGATGGCCACGAACAGCACCGCCACGCTCTTGAGAAGAGCTCTCATGGGACTACCTCCCTGTGTTGCCACTTGGACCTCCCAGGCGAGTCATCGACCCAACCCGCGGGAACTTGAGCATCGCCCGGATCGGGAAGGTCGGAATCGACACGCCGACGAGTCCGTCGCGTCCTTGGTGTTCACCGGGCCCCGTGGCATGATGCCCGCGATGTTGGGGCTCCCGAGTCGTGGTCGGTTCATCGTCGGTGTCGTGCTCACGACGCTCGTGCTGGCCGCGCCCGCTGCGGGCGCTTCAGCGCGTACGGTGTCTCGCGCGCAGGCAACGCAGATTGCGTTGCGGGCGCTGCGCCGGGAGCCCTCGCCCGATTCCGTCGTGTTCGGCCTTCCCGCTCCGCTCGCCGGCGGCACGACGGTGACCGACTCGGGGCCCGATCCGTCCGACCACACGAAGTGGATCCGACGCGGATCGGCGCTGATCTCGGTCACGCCGGCTCCCGGGCCGCTGCGGCACGGCGCCTGGCTCTTCTGGCAGGACCGGGTGCCGGGCGGGTTCTTCGAGCATCCGAGTCACCTCGTGCTCGTCGATATGCGCACCGGGCAGGTGATCGCGCACCGGAACTACAACTGGTGGCCGCTCATCAACGGTCGCCGCCCCGCGTTCCTGCGCTCGCTGGCGGCGTACGCTTCGCGTCGTTACCGGGTGTACGTGACGCCGGGCGCGTCGGCGGATGCGGCCGGCGACAGGGCGACGGTGTCCCCCGCTCATCCGTCCACAGCGCGGATCCAGCTGACCGCGTCAGCCCGCACCGCAGGCAGCGGGAGTTGCCTGATCACGGTGGTCGACTCGAGCCTGCCGGAGTTCAAGCAGAGCACAGCGCTCGTGCAACAGCAACTCGCGCCGCTGTTCGGCCGCAACTACCTCACCGGCTCGCCGCAGGGGCTCGTCGCAGCGCTCGATGCGGCACAGCGAAGCGGTTGCACCAACGCCACGATCTACATTCTCGCCCATGGGTACGTCGGCCCTGGCGAGGCCAACTGGATCGACACCGAGTCAAGTCCGACGGCGCAGATTCAGCTGAAGGTCACCCCCAAGGGCGGTCAGGTTCAGGTTCAGCATCTCGACGCCGGCGGCTTGAAGGGCATCATGGAGTCCCACCCGGGGATCGACTTCAACGTCGTCATCTTCAGCTGTTACGGCGGACGCTGGGGACGCGATCTGCAGGGCACGCCGAACCTCACGACCGTGGTGACCGCCGCCGGCCCCACCCAGACGACGCTGTTCGACTCACCGTTCGCGCCGGCTCCGTTCACGCGTCAGTTCGTGCCGGGCGTCACCGGTCTCATCAAGGCCGGCCAGCCGCCCACCCAGGCGCTGCGCGGCGCCGGTGGCACGCTGCCGCCGGAGGACAACTTCCCCGGGCTGCCGTTCCTCGCGCACTACACCGAGCCCCAGGTCTACGAGTACGTCGACGGCAAGATCATCTCGGGTCAGGGCTCGCCGGCGTCCGCGTGCCGCGATTACGGCAACCCGGCGGGCTACGTGACCGCCACGCTGCAAGGCGAGTTCTACCCCGGAGCACCCCAGCTCGGCTGGGCCTCCGGGACGCTGACCGCGACCAGCAGCGCCGGCGGTCAGCCCAGCACGGGCGGCGTGGGGTACGACTCGACCTCGATCGACTATCTCGGCCCCTACCCCTGCGGCTCGACGCTCACGTTGCGGGCGACGCCGGGCATGGGCGACCACTTCGACGGCTACTCCTCCCCACCGGGCGGTCCCTGCGCGGGTTCGAATCCGACTTGCACGGTGGTGTTCACGCCCACGAGCACGCACCCGATCAATGACTCGCTCGACGTCAACTTCGCGATCACGGTTCACCAGCTGACGATCAACAACACCAATCCGGACGCAGGCGTGGTGAGCGCGGGTGGGAATCAGGTGGTCAAGCTGGTCAAGTGTGGAACGAACTACAACGGGCCCACGGTGAGCAAATACACCGCCTGCAGCTCACTCGCCCGTGAGCCCAACCAAGCCGCGGATTACGTCTCGATCCAGATCCAGCCGAACACCAGCCCAGACCCGGACTACGGTACCGGCGCCTACAACGTCGCCTCGGTAACTGGCTGCGACCACCTGCTCAACAACCAGACGAGCGCCACCTGCCAGGTCGCCATGACCAGCGACAAGACCGTGACCGTGAGCTGGAGCGCGCTGCCGTAGCGCTCCGCGAACGGCCGGGGGCCTCCAGGCTTCGCTCGCTCGTGAATGGTCATGTTCGGGGCATCAGGCGCCCCGACGTGTCACGTCCGCTGACCGAGCCCATCGCCGCCCCGACCACGCGGGGTCGGCGACGGACGGTTTCCGCCGCCTGGACGGTGTGCTCGTGCTCTGTGCGGCCAGCGCCGTTGTGGGTGGTGATCCTGGGCACGAAGCTGTCGTTCGTCAACGACGATTGGCACTGTGCCTCGGCGCGTTGGTGTTCGTGCTGGTGCGCGAGCCGATGGGACCGATCGTCGGCGTGGGCGCAGCGGCCGTGATCCTGTTCCGCGGCCCGAGCCCGATGGCCGCATTACAACCCCACGGCTCCTCGATTCCCAGGGCATCAGCACCAGCACCCGGGACAACGAGGATCTCGCCGTGAAGAACCGGCGGCGGAGCTCAGCAGGCCGCTCAGGCCAGCGTTGCGGCCACGCCCGCCGCGGCCGCTATCGCAATCGAGGCGCCGCGGGTGTCGCCGATCAGCCCGCCCTCCATGCGGTTCATGATGTAGGCGATGGTGACCCGGGCATCGAGGTCGTTGAACACGAGCGAGCCGCCGTATCCGCCCCAGGCGCAGGAGCGAGGGCCCATCGGCATGGTCGCGCTGGGGAGGCCGTAACCGAGGCCGAAGCGGAGCGGGACGCCGAGCACGAGGTCGTCGCCGTCCGATTGCTCCTCGAACAGCGCCTCGACGCCCTCCGATGACAGGAGCCTTACCCCCCGGGCCTCGCCGCGACAGGAGATCACAGACTGGATGGCGGCCACGGAGCGTGCATTGCCGTGCCCGTTGGCGGCCGGGATCTCGGCGCGCCGCCACCACTCGGCGGCGGTGAGCTCGGCGGTGATGACCGGGTTGGCGAGCGAGCGCACGCCGATCTCCGACAGCTCGAGCGCCTCCAGATCCGTGGGCGGGGGCGGGATCAGGGACGCGATGCGAGGATCCGCCTCGGGCGGTGTTCCGATGTGGAAGTCGGCGCCGAGGGGGCCGGCGACTTGCTCGGCGAAGAAGCGCCCGAGCGAGGCGCCGGTGATGCGGCGCACGACCTCACCGACGAGGTAGCCCTGGGTGACCACGTGGTAGCCGGACGCGGTGCCGGGCTCCCACCAGGGCGCCTGGGCGGCAAGCAGGGACGTGCACCGCTCCCAGTCGGCGAGCTCCTCGGACGCCAGCGACGCATCCCACCCCGAGAGTCCCGAGGTGTGTCCGAGCAGGGCGCGGACCTCGATGCGTTCCTTGCCCGCCTGCGCAAACTCGGGCCAGTAGCGGGAGACCGGGGCGTGGAGGTCGAGCTCGCCGCGATCGGCGAGGATCAGGGCGCAGAGGGCGGCCATCGTCTTGGTCGTGGAGAACACGTTGACGATCGTGTCCTGCACCCACGGCTCGGTCCGCGCGCGGTCCTTGAAGCCGCCCCAGATGTCGACCATCGGCTCGCCCTCGAGCAGCACGGCGACCGACGCCCCGACGTCGCTGCCCTCGTCGAGACTGCGCGAGAGCACCCCGGCAACGCCGGCGAAGCGCTCGTCGTACTGGCCCTCGATGTCCGCCATCGTGGTCGCGGAGCCTAGCGCTCGTGCGCGCCGGGAGGAACAGCGACATCGGGCCGAGCTGCAGCGCGACGAGAGACCCGAGCCCGAAGCCCGCGACAGCTGAGTGCACGGCCGGATTCTGGCGCTACCGGGGCTCGACCAGCCGCGCCAGCGCGGAGCGCACCCGGGCGTCGCGCTCCGCGGCGGCCGGGTCGGTCCAGCGCCAGCCGACCCCGGAGTCGATCACGAAGGCATCCCGGCGATGGCTCTGGACGCGCTCGACTGCGATCTCCACGGCCACGACGCCGTCGACGAGATCCTCCTCGAGCACCCGGGCGCTGCCGTGGGCGGTGAGCGCGACGTCGCCCCCGGACAGGATCACCAGCGCGACCACGGGATCGGCGCGCAGGCGGGCGAGCGAGGTGCGTCCGGCGGCGAGGGCCAGCAGCACCCGCTGCGGACCGGCCCGGAGCGCGGCCGAGACTGGGATCGCGTGTGGAGCGTCGCCGTGAGTCGACAGGATCGTGACGGTCCCACTTGGCCACTCGGGCAGCATCGCGATGGACGCTACCGGGGCGGGAGCGGGGCCGCGGACCGGAAGGCCGGTGACGCCGGCACCCGCATGCGGCCCTCGGCGCCGTAGGGCTCGGCCCGGCGTGGTGTGGCCCCCGCCCGCGCGGGCACACCCTCGCGCACGAGCACGAGCCTCTGTACCCTCAAGTCGAACGCATGGCGTACGCTGAGCAGAGCCCAAGGATGAGGGGGCCGATCAACGAGCATGCCTCCGCTCTCGCCCATGAATGGCGGTCGCTGACCCGGGTCGCGACAGCCGTGGCGCTGCTGACCGCGCCCGCATTCTTCATCGTCCTCTACGACTCCGACCACCTCGGGCTGATCGGGTCGCTGGTCATCACGGCGATCGGGGTGCTCCTGTTCCGCGGCGCGGTCGAGGTGATCGCCCGCAAGCTGATCCCCTCCCCCAGCCTCTACGGCGCCGATGCGGGACTGCGCGAGGAGGACATCGTCGCTCGCCGGCGCTTCTGGTACTGGCGCGGGCGGTTCCGGCTGCTGTTCGTCCTGATCCTGATCGGGCTCGTGCTCCTGTTCGTGTGCCAGGTCCTGTTCTGGTTCGCCGGGGTCCCGTCGTCGTTCTTCAATCCGATTCCGGCGCTGCGCCAGCTCTACCCCGCCTCGGAGCTGCCGCAGCTCGCGCTCGTCTTCGTCCAGCTGCCGCTGTTCTTCCTGATCAACTTCGCGATCTTCTTCGGCCCGTTCCTGCTGATGGCGGTGCGTCAGATCCGCAGCTACGAGCCCGGCGACGCCAGCTGGGGCGTGAAGATCGACGACGTCCGCGGCCAGGCCGAGGCGAAGGAGGAGATCACTCGCGTGATCACCCTCTGGCAGTCAGGCGAGGAGTTCGAGAAGGCGGGGGGCAAGCGCGAGCGCGGGCTGCTGTTCCTCGGCGCCCCGGGCACGGGCAAGACGATGATCTCGAAGGCGATCGCGACGAACTTCAACTGCCCCTTCGTGACCATCCCGGGCTCCGGCTTCGCGGGCATGTTCATGGGGATGGACGCGATCACCGTCTCGCTCCTCGCGCGGCGCGCGCGACGGCTGGCGACCAAATGGGGCGGGCAGTGCATCGTCTTCATCGACGAGATCGACGCCGTCGGCATGCGGCGGCAGGCCCTAGGCGGCGGCGCCCCGGCCGGCGCCGTCACGCCGACGAGCCCGGGCTCGCTGCACGACTTCTGCTTCTTCGGCCCCAACGGCGCGCTGACCTCGACCGGCGACCTGGTGGTGGAGACGCGCGAGTGGCGCGAGCGGCTGTTCGCGCAACGGGCGGAGGCGTCGCCGGCCGGCTACTCGACCTTCGGCGGCCGGGTGAGCGAGCGGATTCGCCGCTACTACCCCGGGTTCGGGATGGGCGGCGGCAGCGGCATGGCGCTCAACCAGCTGCTCGTCGTCATGGACGGCATGGACGAGCCGCCGATGATGAGGAAGTGGTTCACGAACCGCTTCAACACCTTCCTCGATGCGATGTTCGTGATCCCGCGGCGGATCGGGAAGGTCTCGCTGCGCCTGAAGCCCGCGCGGGCCCGGACGGAGCAGATCTACTTCATCGGCGCCTGCAACGTGCCGATCGAGGTGCTCGACCCGGCCCTGACCCGGCCCGGGCGCATGGGCCGCCACATCTGGTTCCGCACGCCGACCAAGGACGACCGGATCGACATCTTCGACCTGTACCTCGGCAAGGTCGCCCACGAGCCCGACCTCGACACCGAGCGTCGCCGCGACGAGCTGGCCCGGATCACCAACGGCTACTCCCCGGCGATGATCGAGCAGGCCTGCTCGATGGCGCTGACCGTCGCCCACGCCGAGGGCCGCAAGGTGTTCGGGTTCCGCGACATCGTGCAGGCGATGACGACGGTCGAGTCGGGTACGGCGGTCGGGATCCAGTACGTCGAGTCGGAGACCCGTGCGGTCGCGCTGCACGAAGCCGGCCACGCCGTGGCCAGCCACGTCTACGCCAAGGACGTGCTGTCGACGCGGCTGTCGATCCGGATGCGGGGCGGCTCGCTCGGACACCACCAGGTGATGGAGCGCGAGGAGCGGTTCTCCAAGTTCCGCAGCGAGGAGATCGGGAACCTGATCTGGACCCTGGGCGCGATGGCGGCCGAGCACGTCTTCTACCGGGAGAACTCGATCGGCGTCGGCGGCGACGTCCAGAGCGCGACCGCCCGAGCCGCGTGGATGGTCGGCATGTGCGGGATGGGGCCGCTGCCGGTCGAGCTCTCGCGCGAGTACGCGACACCCGAGGACGAACAGGCGGCGCGCGAGCAGGTCGAGAAGCGGCTGCAGCGGATCGGCGTGACGATCATGAACCGCTCGCAGTCGGGCGGCCCGATGACCAGCGACCCGATCGGCGGCGTGCTCGGGGACCGGGACAAGCGGGCCGCCGCGGCCCAGCTGCTCGGTCAGGCCTACCTCACCGCCTACTCGCTGGTCGATCACAACCGCGAGGCCGTGGAGCAGATCGCCACCGAGCTCATCGAGCGCAAGGAGATCTACGGCGACGAGGTCGTCGACCTGCTCAACAGCGCGGGCCTCGAGCGACCCGAGCTCGACCTGCTCGATGAGAAGACCTGGCCCAAGATATGAGCGACCGCGCCCCCGACTCCCGGCACTTCGCCGCCGAGGATCACGCCGCTGAGGCGCCGATGAAGGCGCGGGCCGGGATCGCCTCGCCACGCTCCGCCCTCCGCCGCGAGACCTCTCCCCACGCCCACAGGTTCCGCATCGCCACCGCCGCGCTGGTGGGGATCGCGATCGTGGCGATCGCGGTCGCGATCGCGGCGGGCACGCACAAGAGCACGACCGCGCAGTCCGCGCGGTGGTCGGAGTGGTCGCCGCAGGACAACGGCTCGCTGGGCGCGCGCGAGATCGCCGATCACATCGCGCCGCTGTACCGGATCTCATCCGTCGACCAGCTCGCGGTGGTCACCGTGGTCAATCTGAGCGACCCCAACAACCCCTTGAAGGTCGCGGTGCGCTCGGACCCGACCTCGAGCTCGGTGTCGGTGCTCAGCGGCAGCACGATCGCCTACAACCTGTGCGGGATCGGCGGCAGCAACTGCGCGATCGGGGTCGGGCAGCCGTCGGCGGATCGCCTGCTGCTGCTGCGCCGCGAAGCGCTCGAGCTGGCGATGTACACGTTCAAGTACGTCAGCGGGACCCAGAACGTGGTGGCGATCCTGCCGCCCGGCCACACGACGACGACGAGCACGCTGACCAGCCGTCCCCCGACCTCCAACGCGACCTCGACCACAAAGCCGCTGAACGTGGCGCTGCTGTTCGTCAAGCAGGAGCTGCAGCCGTTCCTGGCCCAGCCGCTGTCCGCGATCCTGCCCGAGCAGTTCCCGCCGACGGTGGCCCAGATGCGCTCAGCGCCGGAGGCCGGCCTGGTCGACCAGATCACCGCCCGCGGCCTGTTCTCCCAGAGCCTCGTGCAGGCCCAGGACGGCAGCACGCTGATCATGCTCGATCCGCTGCCGCCGCAGTGACCCCGCCGGTGCGGTGAGCAACGCCGTGGCGGGGCCCGGCGGCCGGTGAGGCGGCGCGAGGCGCATGTGGAACCTGATCCTGCTGCGCACGGCCGCGCTCGAGCACGACGACGAGCTGATCCGCCACGAGCTCTGCCACGTGTGGCAGATGCAGCATCGGCCGCTGCGGATGCCGCTGTCCTACCTGCGGGTCGGGTACGCCACCAACCCCTACGAGGAGGAGGCGCGCCGCGCGGCGGCGTCCTGATCGCCGCGCTCATAGCCCGGGCAAGCGAGCACGGGCAGGCGCGGGTAGCGCGGGAAGCGGTCGGGCTCGTCGCGCGAGCGGCGGCAGAGTGAGAACACCGAGCCGCGCGTGTTGCGCACGATCTGCTGGTGGCGGCAGGAGTCGCACAGACCGGCGGCGGGACCGGTCATCCGAACGCGGCGCTGGGCGCACCGCTCCCCGGCCGAGCGCGCGCCACCACGGCGGCGAACACGGCGCGCCCGGCGTGCACGCCGTACAGGTGCCGGCGGGTCACGCGACCGGCCGCGTCCGCGGTCGCGGCCCAGGCGGCCAGGGCGACGCAGACGCCGGTCGCCGCGGACAAGAGGCGAGCCCGCGCCCTCACCGTCGCGTGAGCTCCTCCAGTAGCAGCACGAACGAGGCGTAGGGACGGCCGGTCACCTGCTCGAGCCCGAGCTCGCATGTGCGGTTGCTGCTCAGGCAGGCGTCGAAGTGGCGGCCGCCGAGTTCCCGGGCGACGTCGCCGACGGCCGAGACCGGCAGCTCGGGATGGAGCAGGCCGCGGTCGCCGGCCATCCCGCAGCAGGTCGTGGCCACGGGGACGGTCACATCGTCGGCGAGCCGCTCGGCGATCGCGACGAGCCGTCCGTCGAGGCCGAGGTGGCCGGCCGAGCAGGTCGGATGCACGGCGACCGAGCCGACCCGGGTGCCGATCTCGAGCCGGTCGAGCAGCCGGTCGTGGACCCAGGCGATCGAGTCGAGGATCGCGATCTGCGCAAAGCGCTCGCGCGCCTCCGGTTCGAGCGCCGCGGCCATGTCGCCGAGCAGCCCGTGGGCGCACGAGCTGGCGTCGATGACGACCGGCAGCGCGCCCGCGTCACTCCAGCGCCACAGCGCCGCCGCGGTCCGGCGGGCCATCAACGCGTGCCCACGCGCGTAGCCCTTGGAACTCCACGGCGTCGCGCAGCAGTGACCGGCGGCGTCCTCGGGGATCCACAGCGGCAGGCCGGCTCGGTCCGAGACGGCGACCAGGGCCTCGGGCAGAGTCGGGTGAGCGGACAGGCGGTCGGGGTTGCCGAAGATGCGGTTGATGCAGGCGGGCAGGTACACGGCCGACGCGCGCTCGCGCGAGGTGGTGGGCAGCGCGGCCGGCGCCGCCGGCGGCATGCTCGCCGGCCAGGTCGGCACGAGCTCGGTGCTGACCCGGCGCCGGAGTGCGTCCGGGATCGCCGCCACCGTCCGGTCGCCGAGCACCCGAGCGGTGGCGTGGCCGCTGCGCACCCCCGCGCGCGCGACCCGCTCGACGGCGCCGTAGCGCTGGGCGATGCGCAGCGCGACGGTCTCCTCGCGGGGCGTGCGCTCGGCGCGCCGGAGCTCCTTGATCAGCGCGCCGGTGTCGATCCCGACGGGGCAGGCCGCGCTGCAGGTCCCGTCGGCGGCGCAGGTCTGGATGCCGTCGTGCTCGTACTGCTCGAGCAGGGCGGCGAGCACCGGCGAGGAGGCGGGCTGGCGCACCATCTCGCGCCGGATCACGATCCGCTGGCGCGGCGTCGTGGTGGCGTTGCGGCTCGGGCACACGGGCTCGCAGAACCCGCACTCGATGCACTTGGTGACCGCGGGCTCGATCTCCGGGGTGGACTTGAGGTTGCGCAGGTGGGCGCCGGCGTCGCGATTGAGAACAACCCCGGGGGCGAGGATCCCGTCGGGATCGGCGAGCTGCTTGACGCGCCACATCAGCTCAGTGGCCTTCGGGCCCCACTCGCGCTCGACGTAGGGGGCCATGTTGACGCCGGTGCCGTGCTCAGCCTTGAGCGAGCCGTCGTACTTGTCGACGATCAGCTCGACCAGGGCGTGCATGAACGCCTCGTAGCGGTCGAGGTCGGCCTGCTCGCCGAAGTTCGGGGTGAGGAGGAAGTGGAGGTTGCCCGCCGAGGCGTGGCCGGCGACGCCCTGCAGGAACCCGTGCTCGCCGAGCAGCGCCTGCAGGTCCTTGGCCCCGTCGGCGATCCGGTCGGGCGGGAAGCAGACGTCCTCGATGATCAGCGAGACGCCCGGCGGGCGCATCGCGGCGAGCAGGCCCTGCATGCCCTCGCGCACGCGCCAGAACAGGTCGACCTGCTCGGGCTCGCGGGTGAAGCGGGGCGGATCGACCAGCTCGCGGGCGCCGAGGATCTCGAGCCCGCGCTGCTCGAGCGCGCCGAGTCCGTCCTCCTGCTCGGCGCTGAACTCGATCAGCAGCGCGGCCGATTGGAGCGGCAGCTCCTTCCAGCGCTCGGGCGTGCCGGGCATGTTCCAGGCCGCGGCGATCAGCGTCGGCGCGACCATCAGCTCGGTGGCCGTGGCCCCCGCCGCCACCAGCTCCGGCACGGCAGCGGCGGCGGCGTCGACGTCTCCGAAGAAGGCGAGCGAGAGCGTCGTGTGGACGCGCAGTGGGAACGTCTCGAGCACCGCCTCGCCGATTAGCGCCAGCGTGCCCTCCGAGCCGACGACCAAGCGGCGGAAGATCGCGAGCGGGGTATCGGCGTCGAGGAAGGCGCAGAGGCGGTAGCCGGTCGTGTTCTTGATCGCGAACTTGCGGGCGATCCGCTCGCTCAGCTCGGGATCGGCGCGGATCTCGTCGCGGATCTGCTTCAGGCCGCGGGCGAGCTCGGGCGCCGCCTGCGCGAACTGCTGCTCGGCGCCGGGGGCGGCGGTGTCGATCACGGCGCCACCCGCCAGCACGAGCGTCATCGAGCGGACGGTCTGGTAGGAGTCGGCGGTGACGCCGCAGCGCATGCCGCCGGAGTTGTTGGCGATCACGCCGCCGACGCAGGCGATGTCGGCGCTGGCCGGATCGGGTCCGAGCCGGCGGCCGTGACGGGCCAGCAGGCCGTTGACCCGGCCGAGGACCATCCCGGGCGAGACGCGGACGCTGCGCCCGTCGTCCTCGATCCGGGCGCGCTGCCAATGCCGGCGGACGTCGACGAGGATCGAGTCGGTCTGCGACTGCCCGTTGAGGCTCGTGCCCCCGGCCCGGAACACCAGCGGGCGCGCCGAGCGGCGGGCGTAGCCGAGCAGCTTCACGACGTCGGCGATGTCGCGCGGGGCCACCACGGCCTGCGGCATCACGCGATACGGGCTCGCGTCGGACGCGTAGCGGACGAGGTCGACCGCGCGGGGGTGCACGCGATCCGAGCCGAGCAGCTCAGTCAGCTCGCTCCGCAGCGGCTCGGGCGTCCCGCCGGCGACCCAGTCCGGAGCCCGGTCGGGCGCCGCCTCCGAGGCCGGGGGCGCGATCCGCCTGTAGTCCGGGGCGAGCAGCGCCATCGGCTCAGTCGAGCCACATTCCGGAGGCCACGGGCACCTGGATCAGACGCGGGCCGTCGTCGGCTCCGATCGCGGTGCGCAGCGCCTCGGTCAGCTCCTCGCGCCCGCTCACCTGCTGCGCCGACACGCCATAGCCGGTGGCCACGGCGGCGACGTCGAGGCCGGGCAGGTCGAGCCCCGGCGCGCCCTCGAGCTGCTCGAACTGGGCGAACCACTTGAGGATCATGTACTCCTCGTTGCGCAGCACGAGGAAGGTGACCGGCGCCTTGTAGGCCAGCGCGCTCCACAGCGCGGTGATGCCGTACTGGGCCGAGCCCTCGCCGAGCACGCACACGACCGGGCGCCCCGGCTGGGCGAGCTGCACCCCGACCGCGGCCGAGATGCCGAAGCCGAGGCCGCCGCTGGCGCCGAAGAAATACGACCCGGGACGCGAGAGCCGCAGCCGGTTGCGCAGCGCCATCGTGCTGGACGGCGCCTCGAGCACGGCGACCCCATCCTCGGGCCAGGCGTCGGCGAGGGCGGCCATGGCGGTGGAGCCGCTGATCGGGTCCGCCTCGGGGGGCTCCCCCGGCTCGGGGCGCGGCTCGGGCGGCGTGCGGTCCGAGTTGCCGGTGAGCGAGACCAGCCGCTCCAAGGCGAGCGCCACGTCGCCGACGATCGCGTCGCCCATCGGGGCGCGCGCAGCCTCGCCGGGGTCGCTGGTGATCGCCACCAGCGCGGTCTCCTCGGCCAGCAGCGGTCCGGGGATGTAGGGGTAGTACGGGAACACCGAGGAGCCGACGACGAGCACGAGGTCGTACGGGCGCAGCGTCTCGGCCACGGCGCCGATCGCCGGCGGCAGCACGCCGACGAACTGCGGGTGGCTCTCGGGGAAGCCGATCCGGCCGCCGCCGGGCGCGGGGGTCGCCCACACCGCCAGGCGCTGCTGCTCGGCCAATGCCACGGCCGCGTCCCAGCCGCCCGAGGCGTCGATGTCGGGGCCCGCCACGAGCACCGGGTTGCGGGCGGCGTCGAGGCGCGCGGCCAGCTCGGCCAGCGTCGATCCGGCGGGCGCCGCGCGACCGGTGACCCTGCGCGCCGTGGCGTTGCGAGCCCGGTCCTCGTCGGCCTCGGCGTGCCAGTCGTCCATCGGGATCGAGACGAACGCCGGTCCGCGCGGGGGCAGGCTGGCGTGGTGGATCGCGCGGGCGATCGCACCGGGGACGTCCTGCGCCCGCGGCGGCTCGTGGCTCCACTTCACGTACGGCTGGGGGCCGTAGGTCGCGTCACGGTTGGTGAGGTTGGCCTCGATCGTGACCTGGGCGCGGTGCTGCTGGCCGGCGGTGATGAGGAGCGGCGCCTTGTTGGCCTGCGCGTTGAAGATCCCGCCGACCGCGTTGCCGACGCCGGGCGCCGTGTGCAGGTTCACGTGCGTGGGACGCCCGGTCGCCTGCGCGTAGCCATCGGCCATTCCGACCACGACGAGCTCCTGCAGCCCGAGCACGTAGCGGAAGTCGTCGGGAAACTCGGCCAGCATCGGGAGCTCGGTCGAGCCCGGGTTGCCGAAGATCGTGGTCATCCCGTGAGCACGGAACAGGTCGAAGGTGGCTTCACGGACGGTCGGCATCAGGCAGGTCTCCCTCGATTGCGTGAGTCTGGTGGCCTACCGTATTCGGCGGGCGATGCTCGTGCCACCGTTCGGCGTCCTCGAGCGCGGCGGCGAGCGAGATCAGCTCGAGCTCGCCGCCTGAGGGCCCGACCTCTGGAGGGAAGTCAGACGCAGAGGACCGGCCATCTCGAGCGCTACGCGACGGCGGCGGGGATCGCGGGGATCGACGCCGCCGCGCTCGCGGCGCGCTGGGAAACGCCGGTTGTGCGAGAGTAGGCGCGACCATGCAGCTCAGAGCGAGGGTCGCGCTCGTCACCGGTCAACGTCAACACGCCGGCCGCGTTCGCGCCCTGGCCGGGCGCGCTCGGCTATGCCGGCGCCCGCTGGGCGCTTGACGGGCGCGAGACGCCGGCGCTGATGACCGAGACCACGCCGAGACCGAGCGCGGTGGAGAAGCGGGAGATCGACGGGAGCGCCGTCTCCGCCGCTGATGAACTGGGACGGGCGCGTGTTGGGTGAGGAGATCAGCGCCAGCGTTGCGAAGGCCTCGAGACGGGCAGTCTTGGGGGGCGGTGGTCTGCGATCGCTTCGACCGCGCTCTGACGCGCACCCTCGCCGACTCCGGGGCACTTCCTATACTTTTTGAAGCGTGAGTATCTTCTGGAGACTTCTGGGGTTTCTGCGCCCGTACCGGTCGGGTGTGGGGTGGTCGTTCGGCCTCGCCGCCGGCGCCATGGGCGCGACCGTACTGATCCCCTACCTCACCGGCCGCGCGATCAACGCGATCGGGTCCCACGACAAGCACGCGCTGACCATGTGGGCGATCGCGATCGCGATCGCCGGCCTCGCCCGTCTGGGGCTGAGCGTGGCGCGGCGGCTGGTCGCCGGACTGGTGTCGCTGGGGGTCGAGCTCGATGTCCGCAACCGGCTCTACGAGCAGCTGCAGCGGCTCGAGCTGTCGTTCTTCGACCGCCAGCAGACGGGCCAGCTGATGTCGCGCGCGACCGTGGACCTGCAGTCGGTGCGCTTCTTCCTCGGGTACGGGTTGATCTTCATCGCCCAGTCGGCGCTGACGATCGCGCTGGCGGCGGTGGCGATGTTCCTGCTCCAGCCCGAGCTCGCCGCGCTCGCCCTGATCCCGGTGCCGTTCGTGGTCGCGATCGCCAACCGCTACGGACACCGGTCGCGACCCGCGGTCCAGGAGGTCCAGCAGCGGATCGCGGAGCTGACCGCCGAGGCGGAGGAGAACGTCTCCGGCGTCCGCGTGGTGAAGGCGTTCGCGCAGGAGGAGCGCCAGCTCGAGCGCTTCACCGGGTCCGTCACCCGGCTCTTCGACCAGGCGCTCCTGGCCGTCCGGATCCAGGCGCTGTACACGCCGCTGCTCAGCTTCCTGCCCAACCTCGGCCTCGCCGCGATCCTGCTCGTCGGCGGCCGCGAGGTGATCCACGGCACGCTGTCGCTGGGGTCGTTCACGGCCTTCTACGCCTATCTGCTGATGCTGATCTCGCCGATGCGCACGCTCGGCTACATGCTCGGCGCGGCGCAGCGGGCGACGGCGTCTGGCGCGCGCATCTTCCAGATCCTCGACCGCGCGCCGGCGATGAGGACCCCGGACGCAGCCCCGCCGCTACCCGCGGGCCGCGGACGGGTGCAGCTCGCCGGCGTCGGGCTGACGTTCGAGGGCTCGTCGCGACCGGCGCTCAGCGACATCGACCTCGAGGTTGAAGCCGGCAGCACGCTCGCGCTGGTCGGCGCCACCGGCGCCGGCAAGACGGCGCTGGTGTCGCTGCTCCCGCGCCTCTACGACGTGACCGCGGGCAGCGTCCGCATCGACGGAGCCGATGTCCGCGCCGTCGACCCGGTCAGCCTGCGCCACGAGATCGCGATCGTGACCGACGACCCATTCCTGTTCTCGGCCACGGTCCACGACAACATCGCCTACGCGCGGCCCGAGGCCACCCGGGAGGAGGTCGAGCGCGCCGCGCAGGTGGCGCAGGCGGACGGGTTCATCGAGCGGCTTCCGGCCGGCTACGACACGCTCGTCGGCGAGCGCGGGCTGACCCTGTCCGGCGGCCAGCGCCAGCGCATCGCGATCGCGCGCGCCGTCCTGGCCGACCCGCGGATCCTCGTGCTCGACGACGCGACCTCCTCGGTCGACGCCTCGACCGAGAACGAGATCAAGCAGGCGCTGCGCAACGTGATGGCCGGCCGCACCACCTTCATCATCGCTCACCGCCTGTCGACGATCGCGCTCGCGGACGAGATCGCCGTGATCGAGGACGGGCGACTCGTCGCCCGCGGCACCCACGAGCAGCTGTTCCTGCGCTCGCCGCTGTACCGCGAGATCGTCGAGAAGGGCATGCCCGATCAGGTGTTCCTGAACGAGAACCCGCGCGAGGCCGAGCTGGCGGGGCTATGACCGCGGTCCGTGAGCGCTCGGGGCGGATGACCGAGATCCGTCGCCGGCTGCGGCAGACATCGGGTCGCGGGCGCAAGCTGCGCGGGCTGGTGGAGATCCTGGCGCCGTACCGCTGGCGGGTGCTGGCGATGTTCGTCTCCCTCGTGCTCGCCACCGCCGCCGCGCTGGCGCCGGCGCCGCTGGCGAAGCTGGCCATCGACAACGGGATCCAGAAGCACGATGTGCACGCGCTCGATGTGATCGTGGCCGCGTTCGTGCTCTCGGCGATCATCTACGCCGTCGCGTCCTACGTGCAGACCTACCTCGTCGGATGGGTCGGCCAGCGCGCGCTCCAGGACCTGCGCCTGGCTCTGTTCGAGCACCTGCAGTCGCTGTCGATCGGCTTCTACTCGCGCAATCGAGCCGGGGTCATCATCTCCCGGCTGACCAACGACGTCGAGGCGCTCGACCAGCTCGTCTCGGACGGCATGGCGACGCTGATCCAATCGGGGCTGATGCTGATCGGCGTCGTGGTGATCCTGTTCGTGATGGACTCGCACCTCGCGCTGCTGACCTTCATCGCGCTGCCGCTGCTCGCCCTCGGCGGGCTCGCGTTCCGCATCGCGTCCGCCGATGCGTATCGCCTCACGCGGGAGAAGATCGCGTGGATCACCGGTTACCTGCAGGAGACGCTGTCCGGGATCCGGGTCGTGCGAGCGTTCGGACAGGAGCCCCGGCACATCGCCCGCTTCCACGAGCTCAACGACGACAACCGCGCGGCCAACATGACCACGGTCAAGCTCAACGCGGCCTACTTCCCCGGCGTCGAGCTGCTCTCGGCGCTGGTGACCGTCGAGATCCTTGTCGTCGGCGGGATCGCGGCGATCAACGGAAGCACTTCGACCGGCGTCGTGTTCGCGTTCGTGGCGGCCCTGAACAACTTCTTCGATCCGATCCAGCAGCTCTCGCAGCTGTACACCACCTATCAGTCGGGCATGGCCGCGCTGGACAAGATCTTCGAGCTGATGGATGAGCAGCCCGAGCTCAGCGACCAGGCCGGCGCGCTCGAGCTGCCGCGGCTCAAGGGCGGCCTGCGCTTCGACGAGGTCTCGTTCCGCTACGGGACCGACGACGACGGCGCCTGGGCGCTGCGGGACATCGACATGACGATCCCGCCGGGCCAGACGGTGGCGCTGGTGGGAGAGACCGGCGCCGGCAAGTCGACGTTGGCCAAGCTGGTGGCGCGGTTCTACGACCCGACCTCAGGCAGCGTGCTCGTCGACGGCCACGACCTGCGGTCGGTGACCGCCGAGTCGCTGCGCTCGCAGATGGGGATCGTGCCCCAGGAGGGCTTCCTGTTCAGCGGCACGGTGCGCGAGAACATCGCCTTCGGACGCCCGGGCGCGTCCGATCAGGAGATCGAGACGGCGGCGCGGGCGATCGGCGCCCACGGCTTCATCACCGGCCTCGAGAACGGCTATGACACCCAGGTCGGGGAGCGCGGCGTGCAGCTCTCAGCCGGGCAGCGCCAGTTGATCGCCTTCGCCCGAGCACTGGTCGCCGACCCCCGCATCCTCGTGCTCGACGAGGCCACTTCCAACGTCGACGTCCACACCGAGACGCTGATCGAGCAGGGCCTGCGCCGGCTTGTCGCCGGGCGCACCGCGATCGTGATCGCGCACCGACTCTCGACGATCCGCCATGCCGGCCGGATCGTCGTGCTCGAGCACGGCCGCATCGTCGAGCAGGGAACCCACGACGAGCTGCTCGACGCGCGGGGCCACTACTGGCGCCTGTACCGCGACTGGGCCGAGCAGGCCGCGGCATAGGCCGGCTCTCAACGGATAGTCTCCCGGTCCGATGAGCGAGGATCGGGTTCGGATCGAGACGGCTGATCACCTGGCCGTGATCACGCTGACCCGCGCCGAGAAGCACAACGCGCTCGACATCGCGATGTTCGAGGGCATCATCGGCGCCGCCGAGCAGGTCGCGGCGCAGCCGGGCGTACGGGCGGTCGTCCTGCACGGCGAGGGCCCGAGCTTCTGCTCCGGACTCGATCTCGCCAGCCTGATGTCGGCCCCGAGCGGGCTCGACGGGCTGCACGACCGCCTCGGCGCCGAGGTGCCGAACTGGTTCCAGCGGGCCGCCTACGACTGGGTGCGCCTGCCGGTGCCGGTGATCGCGGCGCTGCATGGCAATTGCCTCGGCGGCGGCCTCCAGATCGCGCTCGGCGCCGACATCCGCTTCGCAGCGCCCGACACCCGGCTCTCGGTGATGGAGGTCAAATGGGGCCTGATCCCCGACATGTCGCTGACACGTACCCTCCCCCGGCTGGTCTCGATCGACGTCGCCAAGGAGCTCACCTACACCGGGCGGGTGTTCAGCGGCAGCGAGGCCGGGGAGCTGGGCGTGGTCACGCGCGTCTCCGAGGACCCGCTCGGCGCCGCGCTGGAGCTCGCGACCGAGATCGCCGGCAAGTCCCCCGACGCGGTGCGCGGCGCCAAGCGGCTGCTCGACGAGGCCTGGACCGGGTCGGCGGCCGAGACCTTGGCGCTCGAAGCCGAGCTCCAGCTCGGCTTGATCGGCTCCCCGAACCAGCTCGCGGCGGTCACGGCCGGAGTCACGAAGCAGCCGGCGCAGTTCATCGATCCGCCGGCGGCGTAGAGGCCGCGCGCAGGACCCTGGCCGCGTGGAGTCTCTGCGCGAGGGCCCGCCGCGAGGACCCGCGGCGGCGCGAGGTTCTCAACTGGGGAACAGGGATTCGAACCCCAACTTCGACGTCCAGAGCGTCGCGTGCTGCCGTTACACCATTCCCCAGGGACCCGGGCCAGACTGTGAGCCTCGCCGGGCGAGTATATGCCAGCACGACGGGATGCAAGCGTGCGGGGCGGGGCCTCCGGAACAGGCTCGGCGGTCGCCTCGCGCCGTGAGCTAGTGTCAGCCCGATGAGTGTGCTCGGTCTGGCCACGCGGATGCCCTCGGCGGTGATCGGCCGCGTGCTGTCGGATCTCGCGGCGGTGGCGCAGATGGCGCGCTACGCGCCCGATCAGCTGGACCAGATGCTGGCCCTCGGCGAGGAGATCGCGGCGATCGGCCGGGCCGTGCTCCAGATCGCCGAGCGGCTCGACGAGCGTGCCGAGGCGCTGCTGGCGGTCGGCGAACGGCTCGACGTGCACGCGCTGGCGTTGCTCGAGATGGGGGCCAGCATGCACACCCTCGGCGAGCGCGTCGACGACCGGGGAGCCGAGATCGTCGACACTGCGACCCGAGTGGTGGAGACCGGCGCGGAGCTGATCACCGTCCTGCCGGCCCTCGAGCGCGCGCTCGACATCGCGATGCCGCTCGAGGGCGCGATCGATCGCTTCGGACGGCTCGTCGACCGGTTCCCAGGCGGGGGCCCGCGCCGGGCCAGCCCGCCCGCCTCTTCCAGCCCGTCCAGCCCGCCGTCGCCGCCGTCGCCGCCGTCGCCGCCGATCAGCCCGCCGACCGACGATCCCGGCCCCGGGAGTGGCGGCTAGAGCGTCGCCAGGTCGGTGTCGGGGTCGGCCAGCGCCGACCCGTCGCCGAGCCGGGTGTGGGTGGCGATCAGCCGGCGCGCGTGCTCGAGGTCGTCGGAGCGCCCGACCGACAGAGCCGCGGCCAGCGTGCCCTGAGCCAGGTACCAGACGCTGAACTCGCCCTGCTCGATCGAGCCGCGCACGACCTCGTGGTCCCAGCTCGACGCGGGCCCGACGTACTCGAGCGAGGCCCAGTCGGCGAGGTCGGAGAAGAAGTAGGGCACGACGTCATGGGGGTGATCGCGGCCGAGCATGTTTAGCGCCGCGGTCTTGCCCTGGTTGAAGGCGACGTCCCAGTGCTCGACCCGGAGCCGGCGTCCGCCGTGGACGACACTCTCGTACTCGGCGATGTCGCCGGCGGCATAGATGCCGGGCACGGCGCTCTGCAGCCGCGAGTCGACCTCGACGCCGCCGCTGTGGCCGATCGTCAGTCCGGCGCCGCGGGCCAAGCTCACGTCGGGCACGGCTCCGGCGCCGATCACCACAGCGTCGGCGGCCAGCCGGCGGCCGGACCTCAGGACCACGTGCGTCACGCGGTCGCCGGTGCCGTCGAAGGACTCGAGCTCCTCGCCGCCGTGGACCGTGACCCCGTGCTCCTCCAGCCGATCCTGGAAGAAGCGGCCGGCGGTCTCGCCGAAGGTCCGGCTCAGCACGACGGGCTCGATCATCGCGATCGAGCACTCGCTGCCGAGCACGGTCAGCGACGCAGCCACCTCGGAGCCGATGTAGGACCCGCCGATCAGCACCACCCGCTTGCCGGCCGCGTCGGCGCGGATCGTGTCGCTGTTGCCGAGCGTGCGCAGGTAGTGGATCCCCTGAAGGTCGCAGCCGGGGACGTTGAGGCGCCGGACGTTGGCGCCGGTGGCGATCAGCGCCTGGCCGAACCCGACCTCCTGCTTGGTGGAGAGCTTGACCGTCTTGGCGCCCGGGTCGAGCTTCATCGCCGAGACCCGCGTGAGCGCCTCGACCGAGTTCTCCTCGTACCACGCGGGCGGACGGAACAGGACGTCGTCGCGCGACTCCTTGCCCTGGAGGTATTCCTTGGAGCACGGTGGCCGGTTGTACGGCAGGTCGGGCTCGCGGCCGACGAGCAGGATCGAGCCCTCGGCCCCCTCCTCGCGCAGCCAGCGGGCGCAGTTGCCGGCGGCCATGCCGCCGCCGATGATCAGGAACTCGACCTCGCGGTCAGCCATGGGTGCGAGCGCCGGTCACCGCTTGGCGGCGTCCACTGCGGCCCCAGCCCGAGCGGCGAACTGCGGCGTGATGTCGGCCTCGAGGCCGGGATCGAGGATCAGGAGCACCTGATCCCCGGCCCGGATCACGGAGTCGGCCTTGGGCACGAACCCGGCGCCGCCACGCAGGACCGAGATGATCAGCGCACCGTCGGGCAGGTCCACGTCGGCCACCCGGCTGCCGGCCGCGACCGAGCCGACGCACACCTCGAGCTCGATGATCTCGAGCCGCTCCTCCTCGAGCGCGAGCAGCTGGACGAGGCCGTACTCGGGCACCTCGTGCTCGATCAGGCGCAGGATCAGGTCGGTGGCGGAGACGGCGGGCTGAATCCCGAGCAGCTTGAAGTGCTGCACGTTGCGCGGGTTGTTCACGCGGGCGACGATCCGCTGGGCGCCGTACTTCTCCTTGGCCACCTGGCAGATCAGCATGTTGTCCTCGTCGTCGCCGGTGACCGCGATGACCAGGTCGGCGCGCTGGATGCCGGCGCGCTCGAGCACCCACAGCTCGGTCGCGTCGCCGTACTGGACGGCATGCTCGAGCTCCTCCTCGACGACCCGGTAACGCCGGTGGTCGGACTCGATCAGGGACACCTCCTGGCCCTTGGCGATCAGCTCGCGGGCCAGGTTCCAGCCGACCTTGCCGGCTCCGGCGATGATCACGTACATGAGGGACCTCCGGAGCTCACGGTGCCAGCGCGACCCGTTCGGCCTGGTCGATGGCGATCTGCGTGGGGCAGATCGTGTGCAGTCCCTGCTCCGCGTACCATGCCGCGCGCCCGGGGTCGGCCACCCGGACGACGACCCGCGGCACGTTGAAGCGGCGCTGGGCGATCTGGGCGATGACCAGGTTCGTGTTGTCGCCGCTGGTGGCGGCGATGAACACGTCGGCCTCCTCGATCCCGGCCTCGATCAGGCCGTCGACCTCGAGCGCCGCGCCAACGGTGAAGCGCCCGCCCATGTCCTCCCACGTGCGCGTGGGGTCCTTGTCGAGCCGCTCATGCGAGAGCGGGTCGGTGTCGAGCACGGAGACCTCGTGCCCGGCCTCGAGCGCTCGCTTCGCGACCGCCGAGCCCACCCTCCCTGCGCCCGCTATCAGGATGAACATGACTGGGACTCTAGCGTCGCGGATCAGCCTTCGTGTACCTGCACCGGGTCGACCGACGCATCGGTGAGCCGGTCGGCCGGAGGAGCGGTCAGGATCACACGGCAGGGGGCCTTCCGGATGACGTATTTGGTGACCTCGCCGATGTAGTTCTCGAGCGGGCCACCGGCGCCTCCGAGCAGCCCTCCGCCCCGCACCCGCGACGGCTCCTCGGCCGCGAGCACGATCGCCTCGACCCCGCGCCGCTTGGCCTCCGAGACGATGCCCTGGCCCGCGCGGCGGGCGCGCACGAGCGCCGTGGCCACGGTCACGCCCTCGTACTCCTCCCCCACCACCTTGGCCCGCGACAGCGCGTCGCGCGCGCGCTTGACCTGCGGCTCGGGCAGGCTGGCGTCGATCGGCAGCGCCATCGGCACCTCGAACACCCAGATCGCCTCGATCACGGCGCCGTCGGGATCGGTGTCGTCGTGCTCGGGCCCGGCCAGCCGGCCCGCGGTCTGCACGATGTCGTCGTCGAGCGGGGTGCCGAAGATCGGCACGAGGATCGAGCCGAATTCCGGCTCGAGCGCCTCGTGGCGTAGCGCTCGGTCAGGGATCGTGACCCGGCGCAGGATCGGCTTGCCCTCGGTTTTGCGATAGATCACGTACAGCAGCACGCCGGCGAGCAGCCACGCGGCGCCGACGTACCGGGCGCCCGTGTGGAACACGATCACGCTGATCCAGCCGACGCCCGCCAGCAGGCCGCCCAGGACCGCCGGGAGCGGGAGGCTGCCGCCGCGGAACGGAATCGAGAACGGGATCTTGTACTGGCGTGGGCGGTCGGGCTCGCGGAACCGCAGCGTGATCACCGCCACGTGGGCGATCGTGAACGCGAGCATGGCCCCGAACGCGTAGATCCCGACCAGCAGCTCGAGGTCCGTCGGCAGCACCAACGCCGCCGCGCCGAGCGCCGTCGCGGCGATGACCACGTAGGGCGTGCCCCAGCGCTGGTGCAGGCGGCCGATCGAGCTGGGGATGTGGCGATTGGTGGCCAGCGAGTAGCCCACGCGCGAAACGCCGAGCATCGACGACCCGGCCGCGGCCACGAGCCCGAGCGAGCCCCCGATCGCCACCGCGTACTTGAGCACGTCGGCGACCCAGGTCGGCTTGTAGACCGAGACGATGCCGAGCACCGGAGCCTTGATGTGCGTCTGCCCGAGCGCGGTCACCCCGTGGTCGACCGGCAGCACCCCGACGCCGACGAGCGCGATCCCGACGTAGATCGTCACGATCACAGCCGCGCCGGGGCCGATCAGCCGGCGCACGTCGCGCGGGGTGGCGCGCACTTCGCCGGCGAGGCCCGCCGCGGCCTCGAGGCCGGTGAAGGCGATCACGGCGATCGGCAGGGCGAACAGGAGATTGGAGACCGTGGGCGCGGTGCCGAGATGGATTGACTCCCTCAGATGGTCGGGGTGGAACACGAGCAGCAGCCCGAGCACGATCACGCTGGCCTGGATCACCAGGTCGATCGCGGTGACCAGGATCCGGCGGCGCAGCCGGCGCGCGCTGACCCCGGTCAGGTTGTCGATGGCCACGAACACGATCACGCCGACCGCGACCGCGATCTCGGGCCCGCCGCGGCCGATCGGACCCCAGAAGGCGGCCAGATAGCTCGGGACGGTGAGCGCGGTGACGGCGACGAGGATCGTGTAGTCGAGCACGATCGCCCAGCCGGCGATGAAGCTGATCAGCTCGTTGAACGCGTGGCGGGCGAACACGGCCGAGCCGCCGCGCTCCTGGTGCAGCCCGGCTCCCTCGGCGTAGGTCATCGCGGTGAGCTGGAAGAAGATGCCGGCCGAGAGGAAGACCAGCGGCGTGAGTCCATTCGCGCGGTGGGCGACGACGCCGAGTGCGAAGTAGACCGAGCTGACCGATGTCGTGTAGACGACCGCGAACAGCGCCCGATGGCTGATCGTGCGTTCCTGCTCCTGCAACTAGTTGCCGCTCCGGAGTTGCACGTACAGCCGCGCCGCGCCGGCGGCCACGAACAGCACCCCGAGGATGACTCCGGTGGCGATCGCGCCGCCACCGGCGGCCAGCGTCCTGATGATGAGGGCGATCCCGATCACGATCATGATCACCGACATGGTTCGCGTGGCGGAGCCGTGAAGCCGTTTGGGGTCGGGCATCGGACGCGAAGCTTAGGAGTTGTCTCTACGAGCTATCGCCGCCGGCGCCCGGGCCGCGCTCGAGGCCCGCGGCCGGCGGCGGGGTCAGCGCGGCGGCGAAGATCACCAACCCGAATGCGAGCAGCCGCACCACGAGCTCCAGGTGGCCTGAGGGAAGCGCCTCGCCGAACACGATCGGGCCAGCGGCGATCGTGGCCAGGTTCGCCGCCGCGCTGGTCACGGCGATGACCGGCACGGCATCGCCGAGCTGCAGGCTGCGAGCCGAGATCAGCAGGCCGAGCAGCGAGGCGATCAGGATCGCGAACGCCAACGGATGCACCAGGACCCCGAACCCGAGCCGGCCCAGGTGCGAGCTGAGCGCCTTGATCGACGTGTCGGACGCGGCCCACAGCAGGCCCGCCGAGACGGCCAGCGCCATCGCTCGCCGCGAGGCCGCAGCGATGGCCAGGCCCGCGAAGCCGAGCGCGCCGGCGTAGGCGGCGAGCGTCCCGGCGTCGTAGTGCGAGTGGGCCCCGTCGGCCGTCTTGTCGAGCGTCGCGGCCAGAAACGCGAGCCCGGCGGCCGTGAGGCCCACCCCCACCCACTCGCGCCTCGTCACCTCGATCCCGAACAGCCGGTCGGCCACCACCGTCAGCAGGACCAGGCCGCCGGCGATCACCGACTGCACGAGCGAGATCGGGGCCAGCGACAGCGCGCCGACGTGCAGCCCCCACGACCCGAGCGCGATCAGGATCCCGAGCGAGTACAGCGGCGAGCGAAACAGCGCGATCGAGCTGCTGATCGGCCGCCGCAGATCCACGTCCGGCGCCTCGCGCGCGCCGCGGAACTTGTACAAGAACCCGGCGACCGAGCCAAAGGCCGTCCCCAGCGCCAGGAGCAAGCCGATCTCGACGGACACGGACATGGCTCACCGAGCGTAGCGAGGGTCGGGGCGGTGGTGGGCTTGCAGGGGTGGCCTCGGCGAAGTGCTGCAACTGAGTTCCGGCCCCCGGAACTCAGTTGCAACGCTTCGGGGCGAAGGGGTCTCCGTGACTCGGGGGACTCGCTTCACCGAGCCCGAACCGCGGCCCGAAGCCTCGATCAGCCCGTCCCCCGAGCGCGGGGACGCCTCAGCGCCCCGCCGATGGCCACCGAATCAGGTAATGAGCGGAATGATCAGGAGCGCCACGATGTTGGCGACCTTGATCATCGGGTTGATGGCCGGGCCGGCGGTGTCCTTGAACGGGTCGCCGACCGTGTCGCCGGTGACCGCGGCGGCGTGGGCCTCGGAGCCCTTGCCGCCGTAGGCACCGTCCTCGATCAGCTTCTTGGCGTTGTCCCAGGCGCCGCCGCCGGAGGTCATCGAGACGGCCATGAACAGGCCGACGACGATGACGCCGATCAGCATGCCGCCGAGGGCCTCGACGCTGATCAGGCCGACGACCAGGGTCAGCACGATCGGGATCAGCGACGGGATGATCATCTCCCGCTGGGCGGCCTTGGTGACGATGTCCACGCAGGTCCCGTACTCGGGCTGGTCGGTGCCCTCCATGATCCCGGGCTTCTCGCGGAACTGGCGGCGGACCTCCTCGA
This sequence comes from uncultured Solirubrobacteraceae bacterium, assembly GCA_963816005.1. Lineage (GTDB taxonomy): Bacteria > Actinomycetota > Thermoleophilia > Solirubrobacterales > Solirubrobacteraceae > Palsa-465. The sequence continues at coordinate 44,963 of CAWFKF010000007.1, forward strand.
CGACGGCGGCGCCCGCGCGTCCGACCGCCTCCATCGACAGGGCGGCGAACAGGTACACCATCATGCCGCCGATCAGCAGTCCGATCAGCACGGGCGGGTTGCCGAGCACGAACGCGTAGTGCGACCGCAGCGGCAGCTCGCGCTCGAAGGCGCTGAACAGCACCAGTGCGGCGAGCGCGGCCGAGCCGATCGCGTATCCCTTGGTGACTGCCTTGGTCGTGTTGCCGACCGCGTCGAGGCGGTCGGTGACGTTGCGGACATCCTCGGGCAGCTCCGCCATCTCGGCGATTCCGCCGGCGTTGTCGGTGATCGGCCCGAAGGCGTCGAGCGCGACGATCAGGCCGGTCAGCGACAGCTGCGCCATCACCGCCACGCCGATGCCGTAGATGCCCTGCGTGCCGCCGCCGCCGAGCTTCCAGGCGCCGAACACGCCGAGCGCGATCACGATCGCCGGCAGCGCCGTGGCCTGATAGCCCTTGGCGAGGCCCTGGATGATGTTCGTCGCGTGGCCCGTCTGCGAGGCGTGGGCGGTGCTCTTGACCGGCGCGAAGCGGGTCGAGGTGTAGTAGTCGGTGATCACGAACAGCAGCGCGGTGACGCCGAGTCCGATCAGCGCGCAGAAGTAGAACTTGTACCAATGCGGGCCGACCGCGCCGCCCTTGTAGTGGATGCCGTCCATCAGCCACTTGGTGACCGGCAGGAACGCGAGCGCGGCCAGCACGCCGGAGACGACCAGGCCCTGGTAGAGCGCGCGCTCGACGTTGCCGGACTTCGACTTCACGGCGAAGGTGCCGATGATCGAGGCGATGATCGAGACGCCACCCATGACCAGCGGGTACAGGGCGACGGCCGACTGCTGCGCGAAGGAGAAGATGAGCACGCCGAGGAGCATCACGGCGACGGCGGTGACCGCGTAGGTCTCGAACAGGTCGGCCGCCATGCCGGCGCAGTCGCCGACGTTGTCGCCCACGTTGTCGGCGATCACCGCGGGGTTGCGGGGGTCGTCCTCGGGGATGCCGGCCTCGATCTTGCCCACCAGGTCGGCGCCGACGTCGGCGCCCTTGGTGAAGATGCCGCCGCCGAGACGGGCGAAGACCGAGATGAGCGAGCCTCCGAAGCCGAGCCCGATCAGGGCGTCGACGGCCTGACGCGGGGTCTCACCGACGATCCAGGTGAGGATGCCGTAGTAGCCCGAGACGCCGATCAGGGCCAGGCCGACGACGAGCATGCCGGTGACGGCGCCGCCGCGGAAGGCGACGTCGAGCGCCCGGGAGACGCCGCTGCGGGCGGACTCGGCGACGCGCGCGTTGGCGCGCACGGAGACGTTCATGCCGACGTACCCCGCCGAGGCGGACAGCAGGCCGCCGATCGCGAAACCGATCGCGACCCGGATGTTCTGGATCGGGATCAGGGCGACGAACAGCACAACACCGACGATGGCGATCGTCCTGTACTGCCGGTTCAGGTACGCGCGGGCTCCCTCCTGGACCGCGGCGGAGATGGAGCGCATGCGCTCGTTACCCGGCGAGAGCGCCAGGAGCTGGCGAGCGGTGAGGGCGCCGTACACGATGGCGCACGCGGCGCCAAACAGCGCTACCAGCGCCCCGTGGTGCGTCAGGAAGCTAGACAAGAGAAAGTCCTCCGGAGGGCTCTACATAGTTGGGAGAGGGCACGGCAAAGGCGCACCAAGAAACCACGAAGGGCCACCACCCCGAAACCCAGGCGGAGGCCCCGCGACAAAGCGGCGCGGGAGTTTATCGCGGACGGCTCCGGAACGTCCTGCGGGTACCCGCGGCGTTCGCCGCTCTGTCGACGCGGACCTACTGGCCGGGGATCCAGAGCCGGCCGCTGCGCTGCGCCGGACCAGGTTCGCCCGGGCCACCGCCCGGGCCACCGCCCGGACCACCCGCACCGCCGCCCGGGCCACCGGGACCGCCGCCCGGACCACCCGGACCGCCGCCCGGACCACTGGGACCGCCGCCCGCGCCACCCGGACCGCCGCCCGGACCACCCGGACCACCGCCCGGACCACCCGGACCACCGGGACCGGCCTCTCCGGCCGACGGCGGAGGACCGCCCGGGCGGCCGGCTACCGCGGCGCCGCCGATGCGGACGAACGCGAGCTGCAGTTGCGAGAGCGCGTCGCGGATCGGGTCGGCCTGCTGCGGAACCGCCTGCTCGACGAGCGGTAGCAGCGCGCGCACGGCCTCGATCGCGATGCGCACCTGGTCGGGATCGCGCTCGCTCTCGGTCCCGGGCACCAGGCCGGTGCGCCGCATCCCCAGATTGATCACCGTCACCAACTGCTCGAGCAGGACGTGCTCGACCCGGATCTTCTTGATCTCGGCCTCGTAGGCGGCGCGCAGCTCCTCCTCGGACATCTGGTCCTCGGGCCGGCCTCCGTCGCCGGGCTGCTGCTCCGGCACGTCCGATGGATCTCCGGTTGCACTCATTTCGTCACCTCCGCAGGATGCTCAGCTCCCTGAGCATAGGTCTCACGCGTCTCGGCCACAGTGGCGGCGTAGATCTCGCCCAGGCTCACGCCCGCGTCGACCAGCCGCCGCTGGCGCTGGGCGCCGTTGAGCTCGGGCAGCGCGACGTCGATCCCGAGCTCCGCGCGGACCGGAGCGGTCCACTCCAGCAGGCGATCGAGCGCGGCCGGCGCCGGGTACTCCGTGAGGCGCTCAAGGTCGAGCAGCTTGCCGTCCAGCCCGTAGCGGATCGCGCGCCACACGTTCTCTTCGATCAACCGGCCGGGAACGTCCGGCTTGGCCACGCCGGCGTCGATATCTCGGGCGGCCTGTGCCACACACGCCACGATCAGCGCCGCCAGTCCCTCGGCTTCCGGCGCCGTGGCCTGGGCGTCGCAGATCCGGACCTCGACCGTTCCGAAGGACAGGTGGGGGCGGATCGACCACCACACCTGGGTGTACTCGACGATCGAGTTGCTGCGGAACAGGAACTCGATGTAGTCGGCGAACGTGTCCCAGCTCCCATACGGGTCGGGCACGCCGCAGCGGGGGAAGCTCCGGGTGAAGGTCTGCGTGCGGGCGCTGTGCAGGCCCGAGTCGCGACCGTCGAGGAACGGCGAGTTGGCCGAGATCGCCAGCAGCAGCGGCAGCACGGGGCGCAGCCGGTCGCACACGAGCACCGCGCGCTCGGCGCCGCGGATCCCCACGTGCGCGTGCAGCGAGAAGGTGTTGTTGCGCCAGGCGACGTACTTCAGCCCCGCCTCCACGCGGCGGTAGTGGTCGGTCTGGATGATGTGCTGGTCGCGGTAGTCCGACCACGGATGGGTGCCCGTGGCGCCGAGCGTGATTCCCCGCTCGGCGGCGAGCGAGAACAGCCGGCGCCGGCGGTCGCGCTGGGCCAGGGTCGCGGCGGCGAGGTCCGCCCCGCGACCGGAGCGGATCTCGATCTCCGAGGCGATCAGCTCGCCGGCGATCGACTCCGCCAGCACCGGATCACTCGTGGCGGCCTCCTTCATCTCGTCGAACCGCGAGGTGAGGCCGAGATCGGAGGCGTCGAGGAGCGCGAACTCCTCCTCCAGCCCGACCGTGAAGTCGGTGGAGTCCTCGAAGGCCGCACAGGCGGTGTCCAGATCGACGTCCACGTCCGGGGGAGAGAGCTAGGTCAGGTAGAAGTAGAGGGCGTACAGCAGGTCGACGGCGGGGCTCGAGGTGTGGACGGTCACCTCGGGCGGCACCTGGAGCAGCGCGTCGGAGTAGTTGAAGATGATCTTGACGCCGGCCTCGACGAGATCGTCGGCGAGCATCTGGGCGGCAGGCGACGGGACCGCGAGCACGGCCACGACGATGTCCTCCTCGTCGACCACGTTGCGGAGCTCGGTGTTGTGACGGACGGCGAGGGAGCCGATCTGGGTCCCGACCTTCTCGCGATCGAGGTCGAAGACGGCGACGACCCGGAAGCCGTGGTCGGCGAAGATGTCCGAGGTGGCGATCGCGGTGCCCAGGTGGCCGGCGCCGAACAGGGCGATGTTGTGCTGGCCCGAGGTCCGCAGGATCTTGCGGATCTGGGACACGAGCGACTCGACGTTGTAGCCCACGCCGCGCTTGCCGAACTTGCCGAAGCCCGACAGGTCGCGCCGGATCTGGGTCGAGTTCACGTGCGTATAATCGGCGAGCTCCTGTGAGGAGATCGTCTCCTTGCCCATCTTGCGCGCCTGTGTGAGCACCTGGAGGTAGCGCGACAACCGCGCCGCGACCCCCAGTGAAAGCTTCTCCCCTGGCTTCTCGCTGCCCGGCTGAGCTATCTCGGTGCTCCGACCCACGGTGTAGCTCATCCGTCCTTCACTCTACCGGGGGTGCCAGCAGGCGCTGTGTGAACTCGCGCTCATCGACGAAAAGCTCGAACTCCTCACGCCCATCGATGGTGACCACGGGGATGCGCTCCAGGTACGCCGCGTGCAGGGCCTCGTCGGCCTCGATGTCGCGCTCCTCGAGCACGAACGGCCGCGCGGCGCGGACACGCTCGAGCACCTCGCGAGCGTCGTCGCACAGGCAGCACCCGGCGCGGCCGTAGAGGACGACCGTGTGCATCAGGCGGCCACCGCCCGCTCGCCGCTGGCATACACGTCGAGCTCGAGATAGGCCGGGTAGGGCAGCTCGGGGACGTACCGGGCGGCGCTGGCGATCATCGCCGCGTTGTCGGTGCAGAGCATGGGCTCGGGGATGTCGAGCGCCACGTCGAGCTCGGCCAGACGGGCCCGCAGCGGCCCGTTGGCCGCCACCCCGCCCCCCACCGCCAGGCGCTCCAGCCCGGTCTCGGCCAGGGCGCGGCCGGCGCGGCCGGCGAGCATCTCGACGATCGCATGCTGGTAGGACGCGGCGAGGTCGGCGCGGCGGCGCTCGGTCTCGGCCTCGCCCAACTCGCGGACCCGGTACAGGAGCGCCGTCTTGAGGCCGGCGAAGGAGAAGTCGAGCCCCGGGACACGCGACGCCGTGGGGAACGCGAACGCGGCGGGATCGCCCTCGCGGGCGAGGCGCTCGAGCGCCGCGCCGCCCGGGTACCCGAGGCCAAGCAGGCGCGCACCCTTGTCGAAGGCCTCGCCGGCGGCGTCGTCGAGCGTCTGCCCGACGAGCTCGAAGCTGGGGCCGTGCCCGTCCACCCGGGCCAGCAGCGTGTGGCCGCCGCTGGCGAGCAGGCTCAGAAACGGGGGCTCGAACGCGGCCGGCGCGAGAAAGCTCGCGGCGACGTGGCCGTGGAGGTGGTCGACGGGGGCCAGCGGCAGCTCGTGCGCGGCCGCGAGCGCCTTGGCGGTGGCGACGCCGACGAGCAGGGCCCCGACGAGACCGGGGCCGGCGGTGACGGCGACGAGGTCGACCTGCTCGAGCGAGGTGCCGGCCCCCGCCAGGGCGTCCTGCACCACGTCGCCGATCAGCACGAGATGGTGGCGCGAGGCGATCTCCGGGACGACGCCCCCGTAGCGCCCGTGGATCGCCTGCGAGGAGATCACATTGGCGCGGATCTTGCCCTCGCTGCTCACGACGGCGGCACAGGTGTCGTCGCAGCTCGTCTCGAGCGCCAGGATCAGACGGCCGGCCATCTCAACCCGGGAAGCCCGAGCCCGAACGGTCGCCGGTCGTCCGCCACATGATCATCGCGTCCTCACCTGTGTCCTGGTAGTAGCGCCGCCGCATGCCGGCGGCCCGGAAGCCGAACCGCTCGTAGAGCGTGATCGCGCCTGCGTTGGTGGTCCGGACCTCGAGCGTGTAGGCCTCGTCGGTTCCCGCCCGCTGGAGCATCCGGGCCAGCAACGCCGAGGCGATGCCGCGCCGCCGCGCCGCCGGATCCACGGCGATGTTCATGAGATGGAAGACCTGGTCGTAGCGCGAGCAGATCAGGTAGCCGACGAGCTTGCCGTCGAGGACCGCGGCCAGGCACACGCCCGAGGGCTTCGAGAGCTCGAGCACGAACATGGCCAGCGACCACGGCGTCGGGAAGGCGCGCCGCTCGACCGCGATCACCTGGGGAAGATCCGAATAGCCGAGGGGGCGGATGGTGATGGGCTCTGTCACGGTGGGTCCTGCGCTGCTCGCCGCCGAAGCGCGATCTCGGCATCGGGGAGCCGGAGGTAATCCGGGCTGATCTCGGCGGTGGCGGCCGTGGGGCTCATCAGCGACGCGAGCCGGCAGTGGTAGGTGGCGGACACTCTGTGAAGCTCCGAATGCTCCGCCGGAACCACCGCCCCCGCACGCTCGAGCTGAACCCGGAATTCTATCGCCCCGGGTCCGATCGCCAGGGCACTCGGGCCCAGGTCCCGCGCCACGCCGGCGAGCTCGTCGGGCGTCAGCGCGCGCGCCTCGGCGAGCTGCTCGCCGAGGGCCTGGGCTGCGGGTGGGCCGAGCCGCCAGGCGGCCGCGAAGGCCTCGCCGCGCCGGGCGTCGAGCACGGGGAGCACGGCGCCGCCGGGGTCGGCCGCGCCGGCGGTGCCGGCGGTGCCGGCGGTGCCGGCGGTGCCGGCGGCCCCGAGGGCCAGCGACTGGAGGGTCGAGACGCCGGCGAGGGGGATCGAGCGAGCCCGGCCGAGCGCCTGCGCGGTAGCGATCCCGATCCGCAGCCCGGTGAAGGTCCCTGGGCCGACGCCGACCGCGATGAGGTCGACGGCTTCCCAGCCGGCCCCCGCTCGCTCGAGCAGCTCGGCGATCAGGGGCAGCAGCCGGGTGACGTGCCGCGGGCGCGCGCCGGCGGCGGGGTCGTCGCGCAGCTCGAGCTCGACGCCGCGGTCGACGTCGAGCAGGGCGACCGCCGTGGCCGCCGTCGCGGTGTCGAATCCGAGGATGCTCATAGTTCGAGCTCGACGATCCGCCGGTTGCCGCCGGCATGGGTCAGCCGGACGCTGGCGGCGATGCGGCCGAAGGCGCCGATCGTGTCCGTTCCCGCCACCCGCTGCTCGGGCTCGGGCGCAGGCCATTCGACGAAGGCCACCGTGTCGGACCCCAGGTAGTCGGCGAGCCAGCCCGGCTCCTCGCCCTCGAGGCCCTCGAGGCGATAGAGGTCGAGATGGGCGACGGGGATCCGCCCCTGGTAGCGCTGGCCGATCGTGAACGTGGGGCTGGTGACCGGGCCGGTCACGCCGAGCGCCCGGCAGGCCCCTCGCACGAACGTCGTCTTGCCGGCTCCAAGCTCCCCGTGGACGAGGACGACGTCGCCGGGCGCGAGCGTGGCCGCCACCTCGGCGCCGACCGCCTCGGTCTCGGCTGCGGTTGCTGTCTCGATCCGCCGGGGCAAGCGCTCACCGAGGCCGTGAGCGTCAGGAGCGCGGCTCGCGCCGCGCCGGAGCGCGCGGCCTCAGCAGCAGTCCGGCGCCCAGCATGCTCGCCGCGATCAGCACCTCGAGTCCCACGTCGACACCGGTGTGCGGGAGCCGCGCCGGCTCGGAGGTGGTTGTCGTGGTCGAGGTCGTGGTGACGGGGACCGTGGTCGTCTGGGTGCTGGAACCGGTGGTCGAGAGCGCGACCGGGGGTGTGGGCGTGAGGCTCGAGGCCGCCGCGGCCGCGGCCGTGGCGCCGGCGATCGCCGCCACGAGGAGGCCCGCGGTGAGCAGGATCGGGGTCAATCGGCGGGGGGACATGGCGCGCGTCCCACTGTATTGAAGGTCTCGTCGGGGTGGCCGGCCCCCGGGCGCGGGGGCCGGCCGCCCCCGGGCGCGGGGGCCGGACGCGCCGGGGCCCGGGGGCGAACGCCCCGGGGCGCAGGGGCGAACGCCCCGGGGAGATGTAACGTTTCGTCCGTCCGAGCCCCGGCTTGGGGGCACCTTCGCTACCGTCAACGCGGCTATGGCTTCAACTGCGACGCGATCGGCGTGAGCCGGATCTCATCGCTCAGGCAGCGGTACGAGCCGCGCCTGGTTGCGCTACGAGGCTCCGAAACCGCCAAGGCCGCCGGCCTCGCCGGCGCGATGATCATCAACAACGTCATCGCGCTCGCGTCGACGATCGTATTCGCGCGGCTGCTCGACGACTACGGCTCGCTGGCGGCGCTGATCAGCTACTTCCTGATCCTGTCCGTGATCGGCCAGGCGATGCAGGTCGCGACCGCGCGCGAGGGCGTGCTCGGACATCTCGGCCGCGGCCAGGCCCTGATCGCCACGGTCCGGGGCTGGACCCGGACGATGCTCATCGTCACGGCGGTGCTGACCGTGGTCTCGTTCCTGCTGCGCGATCAGATCGCGTCGGCCGTCGGCGTCAAGCACGACACGTGGGCGGCCGCGATCGGGCTGCCGGCGGGCTGCATGTGGCTCGAGCTGTCGCTGCTGCGCGGCGTGCTCCAGGGCGTCGGCGACTACAAGGGCGTCGGTCTGAGCCTGATCGGCGAGCAGGGCGCCCGCCTCGTGCTCGGCGCCGCGCTCGCCGTGGCCGGGCTCGGGGTCACGGGCGCCTACCTGGGGACGCCGCTGTCGTTCCTGGTCATGTCGGCCTACTGCGCCCGGCGGCTGCTGCGCCACATCGCGGTCACCGAAGCCGAGCAGCCCGCGGCAGCGCCCGAGGCCCCGGTGGCGATCAGCCTCTGGCACCACGTCAAGCGCGCTTGGGCGCCGATCGCCGGCCTGATCGTGATCGCCGTGCTTCAGAACATCGACATCATCGCTGCCAAGCACCAGTTCTCCAAGGACCTGGCCAGCGCCTACAGCGCCACCGCGGTCGCGGCCAAGGTGCTGATCTGGGTGGCGATCGGGGCGGGCTTCTACCTCGTGCCCGAGGCCTCGCGCCGGCGCGCCGCCGGCGAGGACACGCGACCGGTGCTCGCGGTCGCGCTCGGGATCGTACTCGTGTGCGCGATCCCGGTGCTGCTGATCTTCGCGGTAGCGGCGAAGCCGCTGCTGCAGATCGCGTTCGGCGCCAAGCGCACGTCGGCGTCGGACTCGCTGCTCGTGCTCGGGGTCGCGTTCACCGTGCTGGCCGGCACCTATCTGGCGATCCAGTACATGCTCGCGCTGAAGCGCACGTGGTTCCTGATCCTGATCGGCATGGTCGCGATCGTCGAGCCGATCCTGCTCCTGCACGCCCCCAAGAAGGCGGCCGGATTCGCCGCCGTCGTGCTGGGGATTCAGGCCGTCGGGGCGCTGGTGGCGTTCGCCTTCGCGCTGCGACGAACCCCGCCCCCGCCGGCACCGGATCGGCCGGAGAGCCCGCCCGACCTGATCGAAACCGCGCCGGCCTCAGCGGGAGTAGGCTCGCCGTGACAATCGCACGATAGGGGAGGGTGAGATGGCCGTCATCAAGATCATCGAGCTCGTCGGGAGCTCGACGACAGGATCCGACGATGCCGTCAGGGCCGCGCTCGCAGATGCCCAGGCGACCCTGCGCAACATCAAGGCCGTCGACGTCGTATCGGTGGGTCTGCGTGGCGACAACCTCGATGAGTGGCGCGCCCACGTTCGCGTGGCGTTCCTGATCGAGCGCGTCACCGAGTAGGAGAGCCGAGGCCGCCGCCGGACGAGTGCGAACGTCCTGACACAGGCTCTAGAACAACCCGAGCTGCGCCGCCGGTTGGTCCGGAACCGTCACCGGCGACGGTTTGGGTTCCCGGCCGTCGTGCGCGCTCGGTTCGCCCAGGTCGCCGGTCGATTCTCCGGCGGGCCTGCCCTCGGCCTCCAACCCCGCCTCGGCCGAATCGAGGTCCTCCGCCGCGGGCAGGGTCTCCGTCTCCGGTGGCTGCTCGGGGGGGCCGAGCTCCAGCAGCGCGGGCAGACGCGTGAAGTCGGACCGCAGCGTCTCGAGCATCGAGGGCGTGTACAGGGCCGCCGCGGGGTGATAGAGCGGGTACAGGCGCACCGCGCGTGAGCCGATCACCCGCACCTCGTCCTGCCCGTGCAGGCGGGAGATCCCGGTCGGGTCATCGCGCAGCAGCTTGGTCGAGAAGTTCCCCAGCGTGCAGATGACGGTCGGCTCGATCAGGTCGACCTGGCGGCGGAGGTAGTCCTGGCAGGACTCGATCTCGCGCGGCTGCGGATCGCGGTTGGCGGGCGGGCGGCACTTGAGGACGTTGGCGATGAACACGTCGCCGCGCTCGAGCCCGATCTCGCCGAGCAGCTTGTCGAGCAGCTTCCCGGCGTGCCCCACGAACGGCAGTCCCATCCGGTCCTCGTTGGCTCCGGGCGCCTCGCCGACGAACATCAGCCCCGCGTCGGCGTTCCCGACCCCGAAGACGACGGTGGTGCGCGTCTGGTGCAGCGGGCAGCGCGTGCAGTCCTTGGCCTCGTCATACACCGCCTTCAACTGCTCTCGACGCTCTGTGGCGGAGCTCACGGCTCTGGATGGTAACCACGGCCTCCGACGAGGTATCCTGAGCAGCGAGGCCGTCACCGACACGGGACGGACCTCGAAGCGAACGTCGTGCATCACCCAAGCCGACCGGTATCTCTGATGCGGGAACTGGAACGGAACACCTCCGACATACCTGTGGGTTGGCGACTCGCCGTAATCGGGCGAGGACGGCTCGGCACGGCGCTCACCGCCGCGCTGCGTGACGCGGGTTACGAGGTCCGCGGCCCGCTCGGCCGCGACGCCGACACCGCCGGAGCGGACGCCGTGCTGCTGTGCGTCCCCGACGGAGCGATCGCGGCGGTGGCCGCCCAGATCGCCGCGGGACCGGTGCTGGGCCACTGCTCGGGCGCCACCGGCCTCGACGCGCTCGCGCCCCACGAGGGCTTCTCCCTGCATCCGCTGATGACCGTGACCGACGCCGGAGCCCGGTTCGAGGGCGCCGGCGCGGCGATCGCCGGCACCAGCGACCGGGCGCTCGACCTGGCCGGCGAGCTGGCGGCGGCGCTCGGCTGCCGCGCGGTCGAGATCGCCGAGACGGACCGGGCCGCCTACCACGCCGCCGCGTCGATCGCCTCCAACTTCCTCATCACGCTCGAGTACGCTGCCGAGCGGCTCGGCGCCACCGCCGGTGCCGACCGCGAGCTGCTGGTGCCACTGGTCCGCGCGACAGTCGAGAACTGGGCCGCGATGGGACCCGAACTCGCGCTCACGGGGCCGGTCGCACGCGGCGACGAGGCCACCGTCGCCCGCCAGCGCGCCGCGGTGTCCGAGCGCGCGGCCGAGCTGCTGCCGCTGTTCGACGCGCTCGCCGACGGCACTCGCGCGCTCGCGCGCGAGTGCCTCTCCGCGGGAGCGCCGGCATGAGATTGGTGCGCACGATCGCGGAGGTCCGTGCCGCGCTCGCCGATCCGCGCCGGGCCGGTGAGCAGATCGGCCTCGTCCCGACGATGGGCGCCTTCCACGAGGGTCACCTGTCGCTGATGCGCCAGGCGCGCGCGGACTGCGACCACGTCGTCGTGTCGCTGTTCGTCAACCCGTCGCAGTTCAACGAGTCGAGCGATCTCAGCGCCTACCCGCGCGCTGAGGACCGCGACGCGGCACTGGCCGCCGAGGAGGGCGTCGACCTCCTGTTCGCGCCCTCGGTCGAGGAGCTCTACCCCGCCGGCTTCGCGACCACCGTCGCGGTGGCCGGGCTCACCGACGAGCTCGAGGGCGTCCATCGCGGTCGCGCCCACTTCGACGGCGTCGCCACGATCGTCACCAAGCTGCTGAACATCGTCGCGCCGCAGGTCGCGTACTTCGGCCAGAAGGACGCCCAGCAGGCGCTGGTGATCAAGCGGTTCGTGAGCGACCTCGACATCCCGACCCGGATCGCGGTCTGCCCCACCGTGCGTGAACCCGACGGGCTGGCCATGTCGAGCCGCAACGCGCGCCTCGACGCCGAGCAGCGTGCCCGCGCCGCGGCCCTCTACCAGGCGCTGCGCAGCGCCGAGGCGGCCGTCGCCGCGGGTGAGCGCGACCCGGCGGCCGTGCAGGCCCGGGCCCGGGAGGAACTGGACGGCGCAAGCGTCGAGCCCGAGTACCTCGAGCTCGTCAGCGCCCACACCTTGGCGGCGGTGACGGAGATCGACGGCGAGGTGCTCGCCGTGCTCGCCGCCCGCGTCGGGAACACACGACTGATCGACAACCACCTGATAGCGAAAAACGGGAGACACCGCGATGCAGCGCACGATGCTTAAGTCGAAGATCCACCGGGCGACGGTGACCGACTGTGATCTCCACTACGTCGGCTCGATCACGATCGACCCCGACCTGCTGGAGGCGGCGGACATCCGCGAGTTCGAGCAGGTCGCGGTGGTGGACGTCGACAACGGCGCGCGCTTCGAGACGTACACGATCGCGGGCGAGCGCGGCTCCGGCGACATGAAGGTCAACGGCGCGGCGGCACGGCTCGTTCACCGCGGCGACACGATCATCGTGATCTCCTACGCCGGCTACGACCCCGACGACCTCGAGCACTACACCCCACGCGTTGTCCACGTCAGCGCGCAGAACGAGATCCTGACCGTCGACCAAGAGGTGGCGACCCTTCTCGGGGCGTCAACCACCGCATAGAGAGGACGACCAACAATGTCCGCAACCCCCCGTGTGCCGGTGCCAGGGACGATGGAGGCGCCGCTGCCGATGACGCTCCCCCGCCTGGCCGAGAAGAAGCGGCTCGGCGAGCCGATCGTGATGGTGACGGCCTACGACTATCCCTCCGCCCAGGTGGCCGAGGCCGCGCGCGTGGACATGGTCCTGGTCGGCGACTCCGGTGCCATGACCGTGCTCGGCTACCCCTCGACGGTGCCGGTCACGACCGACGAGATGCTGATGCTGGCGGCCGCGGTCCGGCGCGGGCTGAAGTCTCCGTTCCTCGTCGGCGACCTCCCGTTCGGCTCCTATGAGGCCTCCAACGAGCAGGCGGTCGCCACCGCCCAGCGGTTCATCAAGGAGGCGGGCTGTGAGGCGGTGAAGCTCGAGCGCGGCGGCACCAGCGTCGAGCGGGCCCGCGCGATCGTCGACGCGGGCATCCCGGTGATGGGCCATGTCGGGCTGACGCCGCAGACCGCGACCGCGCTTGGCGGCTACCGCGCCCAGGGCCGGACGGCGTCCCGCGCGCTGTCCGTCGCCCACGACGCGATCGCCCTGCAAGAGGCCGGATGCTTCGCGATCGTGTTCGAGGCCATCCCCGCGCCGGTCACCGACGTGCTGATGGAGCGGCTCGAGATCCCGGTGATCGGGATCGGCGCCGGCTCCGGCACCGACGGTCAGGTGCTCGTGTTCCACGACCTGCTGGGCATCTATGACGGTCACGCTCCGCGCTTTGCCAAGCACTACGCCGAGGTCCGGGCGGAGATGGTGGCCGGCGTGGCCGAGTACGCCTCCGAGGTCCGCTCGCGGGCGTTCCCGGCGCCGGAGCACGCCTACTCGATCGACGACGCGGAGCTGCTCGCGTTGACCGAAGCGCTCGACTGAAGCGCTCGACTGAAGCGAGCTGGTCGGCTGGGTGGTCGGCCGGGTGGTCGGCTGATCTGAAGCGGTCGGGCTCGGCGCGGCTCGCGCCGAGCGCTCCGACCAATACCATCAGTGCGGTGCCGCGACTCTCGCAGGTCTTCGCCGTCCGAGACCGTGTCTACTTCGGACTGTTCGAGGAGGCCGGCAAGAACATCCTGCAGGCGTGCGAGCTGCTCGACCGGATGCTCAGCAACTATCCGGACAGCAAGGACCTGGCCGGGGAGATCCTCGTCTGCGAGCAGGAGGGCGATCGGATCACCCACGACATCATCGACCGGCTGAACCACACGTTCGTGACGCCGATCGAGCGCGAGGACATCCTCGCCCTGGCCTCGGCGCTGGACGACATCGTCGACTACACCGAGGAGGTCGCCGACTACCTCGGGCTGTACAAGATCGAGGCGCCGATGGACCAGGCGATCCGGCTCGCCCACGTGCTGCTGGCCGCGGCGCGTCAGGTCTCGGAGGCGATCCCGCGGTTGCGCGGCTTCCGCGACATCTCCCACTACACGGTCGAGATCAACCGGCTGGAGAACGAAGGCGACCGGATCACCCGCGAGGCGGTGGCGTCGCTGTTCGACACCGGCATCGACCCGATGGTGGTGATCCGCTGGAAGGACCTGTTCGAGCGCCTCGAGGCCGCGATCGACGCCGCCGAGCGGGTCGCGAACATCCTCGAGGGGATCGTGATCAAGAACTCGTAGGGCGGCGTGGCGGGCGGTCGCGGCGCTCGGTCGGCTGCGGCGTGACCCACCGCACTCCGTCTCCCTTCTCCGAGGACCGAGCCGATCGTGCCTGCGCTCGCGCGCTCCGCTCCGAGCGCACGCGCTGTTGGATCTGGAGCGCCGAGCCGACCAGCCCCTGCGCTTCCCCGATCGCCTGGGCGAAGCTCTCCCGCAGCTCGAGCGCCGAGCTCGAGGCGGCAACGCCCTGGTGCCGGCGCTTGGCCTCGTACATCGCCGCGTCGGCGGCCTGCAGCAGGCGCTCGTCGGTGGTCTCGCCGGCGGTCGTGGCCACCCCGGCGCTGAAGCCGAGGCGGCTGTGGTCGGGAAGCGCCATCCCGTCCGCCTCGTGGATGCGGTCCACGACCCGCTGTGCCTCCTTCGCCTGCACTCGGGGCAGCGCGAGCACGAACTCGTCGCCGCCGAGGCGACCGCAGATGTCGCTCGGCCGGATGCAGCCCAGGATCGAGCGCGCCAGCGTCCGCAGCGCCTCGTCGCCGACGCGGTGACCGAAGTTGTCGTTGATCCACTTCAGGCCGTCGAGGTCGATCGCCACGACGCTGATCGGGTAGCGCTCGCGGCGGCTGCGCGAGAGCTCCTCCTCGAGCCGCTCGTGGAAGCCGCGGTAGTTGAGCAGGCCGGTCAGCGGATCGGTCATCGACGCCGTGCGCAGTCGCTCGACGTCGGCCCGGAGCGCACGCAACTCGGCCTTCGCCCGGCGCGCCGCCGGGGTCGAGTGGCCCGGCACCCGTCCCGCGAGCCTGCGGCGCGGCGGCGGGATCACCGCCGCCCCTTGGCGCGTCCGCCTACCATCCTGGAGACAACCTGCCTTCCACGGCGCTCGCACATCGGTCGAGCGTCGGTCGTGTAGCGATCGCCACAAATCCTAGCCTCGGCGGCGACGGTTTACACGCGCCGGGTCGTATGAGCGCAAGGCCCGCGACGCGCCGGGGCGTATGAGCGCGGGGCCCGAGACACGCCGCAGCGGAGTGCCGACGCTCAGGAGTAGTCGATCCGCCGGAGCACCTTTGCCGGGGCTCCGGCGGCGATCGAGAACGCCGGGATGTCTGTGGTCACCACCGAGTTGGCGCCGATCACGCAGCGCTCGCCGATCGTGACGCCGCTGGTCACCACGACGTTGGCGCCGCACCACACGTTGTCGCCGATCCGGGTCGGGCCCTTGGTCGAGAACCCCTGCCAGGTGATCGGCTGATCGGGGTCGTCGAAGCGGTGGTTGCCGTCGGTGATGAAGCTGCCGTTGGCGAACATGCAGTGACGACCGATCTCGACCAGCTCGACCGCCGCCACCATCACGCCGAGGTTGAGAAACGTGCCCTCGCCGATCCGCACCCGCGCCGTCGGGGAGGCGGTGATCCACACGCCGGGCTCGAACAGGGCCTGCGGGCCGACCTCGAGCCGGCCCTCGAGCAAGAGCTCGAGCACGTTGCCGTGCAGCGGCCAGCGAGCGAACGCCTGTCGGCGCAGCAGCTCCCAATGGATCCGGGCCCGGTTCCAGGGCAGCGAGTTGCGCTCGTACCAGCGCCACTTCTGCGCCCAGAGCCTGACCAGCGCGGTGTCGACCAAGGGCGGCATTGTCACAGCTTCATCGCCCCGGACAGCTTCTCGCCCCGCGCGAGGCCGTTGAGCTTCCGCCGGGCGGCGGCGTTCCCGCGGTCCTCGACGGCTTACCGGGCCGCGGCTGTGGCGCGCGGTCGCCGGCGGGCGCGGGGCGCGGCCTTGGCGCGCACGGGCAGGATGTCGGCCAGGAACCGCCCCGTGTAGGAGCCGGGCTCGGCCGCCACCTCCTCGGGCGTCCCGATCGCAATCACCGTGCCGCCCTCCTCGCCGCCCTCCGGCCCGAGGTCGATGACCCGGTCGGAGACCTTGATCACGTCGAGGTTGTGCTCGATCACGACGACCGAGTTGCCCCCCGCGACCAGCCGCATCAGCACCTCGAGCAGGCGCTGGATGTCGGCGAAGTGCAGGCCCGTGGTGGGCTCGTCCAGGATGTACAGAGTGCGCCCGGTGGCAACCTTCGAGAGCTCGGCCGCGAGCTTGACCCGCTGCGCCTCCCCGCCCGACAGGGTCGTGGCCGGCTGGCCGAGCCGCATGTAGCCGAGCCCGACGTCGCCCAGCGCCTCGACCCGGCGCCGGATCTTGGGGATGTGGGCGAAGAACTCGAGCGCCTCCTCGATCGGCATCTCGAGCACGTCCGCGATCGTCTTGCCCTTGAACCGCACCTCGAGCGTCTCCCGGTTGTAGCGCTTGCCGTGGCACTGCTCGCAGGGCACGTACACGTCGGGCAGGAAGTGCATCTCGATCTTGATCTGGCCGTCGCCGCGACACACCTCGCAGCGCCCACCCTTGACGTTGAACGAGAACCGGCCGGGCTTGTAGCCGCGGGCGCGGGCCTCCTGGGTCTTGGAGAACAGCTCCCGGATCTGGTCGAAGAGCCCGATGTAGGTGGCCGGATTCGAGCGCGGCGTGCGGCCGATCGGCGACTGGTCGACCGAGATGATCTTGTCGAGCTGCTCGAGCCCGCTGATCCGCTTGTGCGTTCCGGCGCGCTGCCGGGACTTGTGCAGCCGGTTCGAGACCGCCTTGTAGAGCACCTCGTTGACCAGCGTCGACTTGCCCGACCCCGACACCCCGGTCACCGAGCAGAAGACGCCGAGCGGGAGCTTCACGTTGATCCCTCGCAGGTTGTGCTGCGAGGCCCCTTCGATGCTCACGTAGCCCGACGGCTTGCGCCGGCGCTGCGGGATCTCGATCACGCGCGTCCCGGCCAGGAACTGCCCGGTCAGCGAATCGGGCACCTGCTCCACCTCGGCGGCGGTGCCCTGGGCGACCACGTGGCCGCCGTGCTCGCCGGCGCCGGGACCCATGTCCACGAGATGGTCGGCCGCGCGCATCGTGCCCTCGTCGTGCTCGACCACGAGCACCGTGTTGCCGAGATCGCGCAGGCGCTCGAGCGTCCCGATCAGCCGCTCGTTGTCGCGCTGGTGCAGGCCGATCGAGGGCTCGTCGAGGATGTAGAGCACGCCCACGAGCGAGGAGCCGATCTGGGTCGCGAGCCGGATCCGCTGCGCCTCACCGCCGGACAGCGTCGCCGCGGCCCGCTCCATCGACAGGTAGCCGACGCCGACGTTGTCGAGGAACTGGAGCCGCTCCTCGATCTCCCGCAGCACCAGCCGCGCGATCCGCCGGTCGTGCTCGCTGAGGTCGAGCTCCCGCACCCACTCGAGCGCCCGGCGGGCCGATAGCGCGGCGAACTCGTGGATCGCGGTGCCGGCGACGAGCACCGCCCGCGACTCGGGGCGCAGCCGGGCGCCCTTGCAGTCCGGGCAGGGCCGCAGCGTCATGTACTCCTCGATCTTCTCGCGTGAGAAGTCGGAGTCGGTCTCGCGGTAGCGCCGCTCCAGTCCGGGCACGATCCCCTCGAACCGGGTCGCGTACGAGCGCCGGCGCCCGAACCGGTTGCGGTAGGAGACCTGGAGCCGGTCTCCGTTGGTGCCGTAGAGGAAGAAGTCGCGCGCGCCCTCGGGCAGCTCCTGCCACGGGACCTCGAGGTCCACGTCGTAGCGCTCCGCGATCGCCTGCGCGAGCTGGTCGTAGTAGTTCGATGCACTCGCCGCCCACGGCGCGATCGCCCCCTCGCCGATCGACAGCGACGGATCGGGCACCACCAGCTCGGGGTCGATCTCCATCTGCGACCCGAGCCCCGTGCAGCGAGGGCAGGCTCCGTGCGGCGAGTTGAACGAGAAGATCCGCGGCTCGAGCTCGACCAGGCTGGGGCCGTGCACCGGGCAGGCGAACCTCTCCGAGAAGGTGAGCGTGCGCGGCTCCTCGCCGGCGTCGACCAGCTCGATCTCGACGAGGCCGTCGGCCAGTGCCACCGCCGTCTCGATCGAGTCCGCCAGGCGCTTGCGCAGGTCGTGCTTCATCACGAGGCGGTCGACGACCACCGCGATGTCGTGCTTGTACTTCTTGTCGAGCACGATGTCCTCGTCGAGCCGGCGCAGCTCGCCGTCGACCTTGACGCGCGAGAAGCCCTCGGCGCGCAGCTCCTCGAACTGCTTGCCGTATTCGCCCTTGCGACCGCGGACGATCGGCGCCAGGACCATGAAGCGGCTGCCCTCGGACAGCTCCATCACCTGGTCGATGATCTGCTCCGCCGACTGGCCCGCGATCGGGCGTCCGCAGATGTGGCAGTGCGGGTGGCCGACCCGAGACCACAGCAGCCGCAGGTAGTCGTAGATCTCGGTCACGGTGCCCACCGTCGAGCGCGGATTGCGCGACGTCGTCTTCTGGTCGATCGAGATCGCCGGCGACAGCCCCTCGATCGAATCGACGTCGGGCTTGTCCATCTGGCCCAGGAACTGCCGCGCGTAGGCCGACAGCGACTCGACGTAGCGGCGCTGGCCCTCGGCGTAGATCGTGTCGAACGCCAACGACGACTTCCCGGACCCCGAAAGCCCGGTGATGACGGTCAGCGACCCGCGCGGGATCGCGACCGTGATGTCCTTGAGGTTGTGCTCCCGGGCGCCCGAGACGACGAGTTGATCCACTCACATCGATTCTAGAGAACCGAACAGACGTTCCCCTGCCTGAGGGAGCCGAAAACCCGCTCCGAGCGGACTCCGGACGCTCCGGGCGGCGGTGCGACGATCCGCGCTCGGACCGGCCGTCAGCCCTCGACGCTGGCGTACACCTCGTCGAGCAGGCTCTCCGGGTTGGCGAGGCTGAAGTTCTCGGCCAGGTAGCGGCCCGTCTCGTCGCGCGGGGTGCCGTTGAGCGCCATGTTGAGCGCGATCAGGCGCGCGCCCTCGGCGTCGTCGTCACCGCCGGCCGCGGCCGGGTCGTCCGCCGGCGCCGCGGAGGTCACGGGAGCGGCGGCGGGCTCGGTGTGCGAGATCTCCTCCTCCAGCTCGATGACGCTCTGCTCCTCGTACAGGTCGACCTCGTCGACGACCACCGGCGCCGCGGCGGCGGACGCAGCGGGCGCGCGGGGCGCCGACGGGGCGGGCAGTTCCTCGGGCTCGAAGCGGGAGCGGGTGGCGGCGGCGGCGTCGAGCTCGCTCAGGTTCCCCTCGAGCAGCTGCAGATCGGCGTTGAGGCGGTTGGAGCCGGTCCGCAGCGATTCCACCAGAGCCGAAAGCTCGCTCTCCATCGCGTCGAGCCGCTGCAGCATCACCGCGGTCGACTCCGAGACACGGCCGACGTACTCGCGCGCCTGCTCGGTCGCCTGCTCCCGCGTGCTCTGGGCCTCCGAGCTCGCCTCGCCCCGGATCTCGCGCGCGTCCTCCTCGGCCTGACGCTGGATCTCGGCGGCGCTCGTCTCGGCGGCCTCGACGATCGCGCGGACCTGCTCGGACGCCGACGTCGCGAGCGTCTCGGAGCGGCGCCGCGACGCGCGCTTGAGCTCGTCGACCCGATCGGCCAGGGCGCTCAGATGCGCGTCGACGGCATCAGGGTCGTAGCCACGGCGGCCGATGGGAAAGTCCTTCTTCTCGATGCTCTCACGTTCCAGGGCCACGCGGACTACCTCCGTATCAGGATCAGAGCTTCAGCCCGGGCAGGCTAGCGGACCTTGGCGGCCGTGGTACCCACCCGGTGCGGGTGGCCGGACCGCGTCAGGCGGTTGGCGCCCGGCCCTCGGCCAGGGCCACGTCGAGCTCGCGCTTGAGGTCCCGAATCTCGTCCCGGAGCTTGGCCGCGTACTCGAACCTCAGGTCCTCGGCGGCGGCCAGCATCTCCTCCTCCAGCTCGACGATCGTGCGCTCGATCTCGGCCGGCTCCATCGATCCGGCGGGGCGCTGGCGGCGCCGGCGCGAGCGCGGCACCTTCGACTCCGACTGCAGGAACTCGGCGATATCGCTGATCCCCTTGACGATCGTCTCCGGGGTGATCCCGTGCTCGATGTTGTGGGCGCGCTGGATCGCGCGACGCCGATCGGTCTCGCCGATCGCGGCCCGCATCGCCGCCGTCTCCTTGTCGGCGTACATCACGACCTTGCCCTCCACGTTGCGCGCCGCCCGCCCGATCGTCTGGATCAGCGAGGTCTCGCCGCGCAGGAAGCCCTCCTTGTCGGCGTCGAGGATCGCCACCAGCGACACCTCCGGCAAGTCGAGGCCCTCGCGGAGCAGGTTGACCCCGACCAGCACGTCGTACTCGCCGAGCCTGAGCTCGCGGATGATCTGGATCCGCTCGAGCGTGTCGATCTCGGAATGCAGATAGCGGACCCGGAATCCCATCTCGAGCAGGTAGTCGGTCAGGTCCTCGGACATCTTCTTGGTCAGCGTCGTCACCAGCGTGCGCTCGTTGCGATCGACCCGCGCCCTGACCTCGTTCATCAGATCGTCGATCTGGTTGCGCGTCTCGCGCACCTCGACCTCCGGATCGACGATCCCGGTCGGACGCACGATCTGCTCCACGATCCGCGGTGAATGGGTGCGCTCGTAGTCGCCCGGGGTGGCTGACGCGAACACCATCTGCGGCGTGATCGAGAGGAACTCCTGGAACTTCTGGGGCCGGTTGTCCATCGCGCTGGGGAGCCGGAAGCCGTAGTCGACCAGCGTCTGCTTGCGCGAGCGGTCGCCCTCGTACATGCCGCCGATCTGGGGCACGGTCTGGTGCGACTCGTCGATGAAGCAGACGAAGTCGTCCGGGAAGTAGTCGATCAGGCAGTAGGGACGGTCCCCGGGCTTGCGCCCGTCGAGGATCCGGGAGTAGTTCTCGATCCCCGAGCAGAACCCCATCTCGCGCAGCATCTCCATGTCGTACTGGGTCCGCTGGCGCAACCGGTGGGACTCGAGCAGCTTCCCCTGCGCGTCGAGCTCGGCGCAGCGCTCGCCCAGCTCCCGCCCGATCTCCGCCACCGCGTCCTCGATCTGACCCTCGCGCACGTTGTAGTGCGAGGCCGGCCAGATGCCGACGTGCTCGAGGTCGTCCTCGAGCACCTCGCCGGTGATCGGGTCGAAGTGCTGAAGGTGCTCGACCTCATCCCCGAACAGCACGATCCGGAACGCCGTCTCGGCGTAGGCCGGGAAGATCTCGAGCGTCTCGCCGCGGACGCGGAACGTGCCGCGGCCGAGCGCGGTGTCGTTGCGCGTGTACTGGATCGAGACGAGCTTGCGCAGCAGCCCATCGCGGTCGATGAACTCTGCCTTGCGCAGCGTCTGCAGGTTCTCGTCGTAGACCTCGGGCGAGCCGAGGCCGTAGATGCAGGACACGCTGGCGACGATGAGGACGTCGCGGCGGGCGAACAGCGCCGCCGTGGCCGAGTGCCGGAGGCGGTCGATCTCCTGGTTGATCGCCGAGTCCTTCTCGATGTACAGGTCCTTGCTCGGGACGTAGGCCTCGGGCTGGTAGTAGTCGTAGTAGGAGACGAAGTACTCGACGGCGTTGCGCGGGAAGTAGCCACGGAACTCATTGCACAGCTGTGCCGCGAGCGTCTTGTTGTGGGCGATCACCAGGGCCGGCTTCTGCACCGCCGCGATCGTCGCCGCCATCGTCATCGTCTTGCCCGTGCCGGTCGCGCCGAGCAGGGTCAGGAACTGCTCCCCGGCATTGATCCCCTGCGCCAACGACTCGATCGCCGCCGGCTGATCGGCGGTCGGGCTGAAGGCGGCATCGAGTTCGAACTTCGGCATACGCTCGATCTCTGAGCGTAGCGTCAGGCCGGGCGGATGTCCTGAGGCCCGTCCTCGGAGACCACCCGGGCGCGCCAGGACGACGGCGCCGACCGGCGCGCGCCATACATCAGCCTATGGAGATGGGGCGAGAACATGACGGGTGTAGTGCTCGGCGTAGGGCGGCGGCGCCAGCTCGCAGAGCGGGTCGTTGACGGGGGCTCCGGCGCGGAGCTCGAGCGGGATCACACCCGCCCAGACCGGCAGCGCGTGGTCCTCGGAGGCGTCCACGGGTGGCCCGGTGCGGATCTTGGCCGAGGCCTCCCGGAGCGGCATCGCGACGACCGAGGTCGCGGCCAGCTCCTGCGGGCTTGGGCCGCGCGCGTCGTCGGAGCGGCCGGCGGCGACGTGCTCGACGACCGCCCGCAGCGCCTCGTGCTGTTCGCGCTCGCCGGTGACCAGGTGAGCTTCTCCCAGCACGACGACGGAGCGGTAGTTGACGGAGTGATGGAAGGCAGAGCGGGCCATCACGATGCCGTCGAGCAGTGTCACGGTGAAGCAGGCGCGCACGCCCGCCGAGAGCTCGGTCAGCAGCCGGCTGAGCGGGCTCCCGTGCAGCAGGAGCCGATCGCCCGAGCGCGCGTAGATGACCGGGATCACGTACGGCTGTCCGTCGGCGTCGCAGATTCCCACGTGCCCGACGAGGCCCTCGTCGAGGATCGCCTCGATCACGCCGCGGTCATAGCTGCCGCGGCCGGCGCGACGGCGCACGGTCGTCCGGGGCGTCCGCTCCATGTCCTGTTCGACGTCTCTGCGAGGCTTCATGTGAGAAAGCGCCCCTCGTCACCCGGTGTGTTTGTTATAGTACGTTCTGATGCTTGAGCTAGAACAATACCAGATCGTCGGGTCGACGGCCCGCGAGATCGCGGCCAGCGCCGAGGCGGCGATCCGCGAAGGCGGGCTCGAGCCGGGCGCTGCGCTGCCCACCGTGCGCTCGCTCGCGGCCGCGCTCGGCACCAGCCCGGCGACGGTCAACGCGGCCTACCGGGTCCTCCGCGAACGCGGGCTCGTGGTCGCCGGCGGCCGCCGCGGAACACGCGTCGCGCCGCGTCCGGCGCTGCGCACGCCGCAGCCGGCCGAGCTACCGGCCGAAGTCCGGGACCTCTCGCACGGGCTGCCCGACCCCGAGCTGTTGCCGCCGCTCGCGCCGGTGTTCGCGGCGCTCGACTTCGCGCCCCGGATGCGCATGCCCGACCTCGAGTCCGCCGACCCCGAGCTGCTCACGTTGGCCGCCGCCGCGTTCCGCGCCGACGGCCTCCCTCCCGGCACGATCGCGGTCGTGGGCGGCGCATTCGACGGGATCGAGCGGGTGCTGCAGACGCACCTCCACCCCGGCGACCGCGTCGTGATCGAGGATCCGGCCTACGCGGGCATCCGGGACCTGCTGCCCGCGCTCGGGCTCGTGCCCGTTCCGGTGCCCGTCGACGAGTTGGGGCTGATCCCCGACGCGCTCGCGGCGGCCCTGGCCCGAGACGTCGAGGCCGCGGTGATCGTCCCCCGCGCCCAGAATCCCTTCGGCTCCGCGTTCGACGCCGAGCGGGCCGCCGCCCTGCGCAGCCTGCTGGCGCAGCGCCCCGGCCTACTGCTGATCGAGGACGACCACGCGGGGCTCGTGTCGGGCGCCCCGTTCGCGACCCTGGTCGACGCGACGCGGGAGCGCTGGGCGGTCGTCCGCTCGATGTCGAAGATGCTCCACCCGGATCTGCGCCTGGCGCTGATGACCGGCGACGAGACCACGATCGCGCGGGTCGAGGGACGCCAGGCGCTCGGACCGCGCTGGGTCAGCCATGTGCTGCAGGCGAGCGTCGCGACGCTGCTGAGCGACCCGAGCCTGCCGGCCACGGCCGCCCGCGCCGCCACCGTCTACGGCGAGCGCCGCCACGCCCTGCTCGCCGCTCTGGCCGCGCGCGACTTGCCGGCCCACGGCCGCTCCGGCCTCAACGTGTGGGTGCCCGTACGCGAGGAGGGCACGGTGATCCGGGCGCTGCTCGACGCGGGGTGGTTCACCGTCGCCGGCGAGCGGTTCCGGATCGAGACCCCGCCTGGGATCCGGATCACGGTCACCACGCTCCAGGACGGGGAGGCCGATGCGATCGCGTCGGTGATCGCCGGCGTCGAGCACGCCGGGCGGCCGCGACGGGCGTACTGACCGCCCGGCGGCGGGCGGGCGCTACCGGTAGCCGAGCTCGGTCGGGTACGTGCGCCGGTAGTCCTTCTGCGCCTGCAGGACCTTGGCCACGTAGGCCCGCGTCTCGGGGAACGGGATCTCGGCCTGGGTGAGCTGGTGCCCCCGGGCCCGCGCCTCGGCGATCCAGCGATCGACGTTGGCCTGCCCACCGTTGTACGCCGCCAGTGCCAGCATCGTGTCGCCGCCGTAGCTGTCGAGCAGGTAGCGCAGGTAGTAGCTGCCGTAGGCGATGTTGACCTGCGGGGTGGCCAAGTCGGCGGTGGTGAACGTGGTCGCGCCGGACCGGCGGGCGAGGAAGTGGGCCGTCTCGGGCAGGATCTGCATCAGCCCCTGGGCCCCGGCCGATGAGGGCCGCGGATCGAACTTCGTCTCCGCGTAGATGACGGCCGCGATCAGCGCCGGATCGAGGTGCTTCTCCTGCGCCTGCTGGCGGATGATGTCCTGGTCTCGAAGCGGCAGCGTGAGTTCGTTGACCGCCTTCTTGAACAGCGGCATGGCCAGCACGACCGCGAGCAGCAGCAGCCCGAAGGCGCCGAGAAACAGCACCGATCGGCGCCGTCGGGCGGCCGATTGGCGCCGTCTGGCGTCATGGGAGCGGCGGGCGGTGGCGGTGGCGGCGGGAGGACTCACGACTCAAGCTTGTCAAGGACGCCCGACAGCGTGGATTCGAGGTCCGCGGGGGACCCGTCGTTGAGCACCACGTACGTCGCCCGCGCGGCTTTTTCCTGCTGCGAGAGCTGGCGCGCAGCGCGCTCTCCGACCGCTGCGTGCCCGCGCGAGCCGGCGCGCTGCACCCGGACCGGTTCATCGGTGACGATCGCGATCGTGGCGTCGAACGCCTCTCCCATCCCGGCCTCGAACAGCAGCGGAACCTCGACCACGGCGGCCCGGGGCGGCGGCGAGGAATGTTCGAGCTGCTCGCGCCAGGCGACCATCCGCGCCCCGACCAGGGGCCACAGCAGACCCTCCAGCCAACCGCGCTCCTCAGGCGAGGCGAACACGTGCGCCGCGACCGCGGCGCGGTCGACGACGCCCTCGGGGGCGACGGCGGCCCCGAAGCGATCGGTGACCGCGTCGCGCACCTCAGTCGTCCCGTACAGCTCGTGGACGATCCCGTCGGTCGAGATGACGGCGGCGCCGAGACGCTCCAGCGCCGCCAGGGCGGTCGACTTACCGGCGCCGATACCGCCCGTCAACCCGATGAACGGGATCACCCGGAGAGCTGCGTCAGGCGCTCGATTCGTCCCCGCCGGGCGCACCGGGCACCGCCGCCTCGTGGGCCGGCGTGGCTTCGGCTCCAACCGGTGCCGCGACGGGCTCCGGTTCGGTCGCCGGCGCCTCCGGAGCGGCGTCGGCGCTCGCCGCCGGCGTGTCGGCCGGGGGCGCAGCGGGGGCTGCGTCCGCGGTCGCCGCCGGGGCCGGAGCCGCCTCCGCGGTCGCCGCCGGGGCCGGGGCCGGAGCCGCGGTCGCCGCCGGGGCCGGAGCCGCATCCGCGCTGGCGGCCGGGGCCTCGGCGGCGGCTGCCGGCTCGGGCGCGGCCGGCGCCGCGGCGGGCTCAGCCACTGCCTCGGCCTCGGCCTCGGGCTCGGGCTCGGCCGGAGCCGGCGCATCGGACGCGAACACGTCCTCGGAGAGCCCCAGCTCGGGGACGTCGTCGAGGTCGCCGGCCTCGCCGGTCGGCGGCTCGATCGGACGCACCGGGAGCACCTGGCCGTCGACCCGCTTGATCGACAGCGACAGGCGACGGCGCTCGGAGTCGATCTCGAGGATCTTCACCCGCACCGGATCTCCGGGCTGGATGATCTCGCGCGGGTTCTCGACGTGGTGCTGGGCCAGCTCCGAGATGTGCACGAGCCCCTCGACGCCGTCGAGGATCTCGACGAAGGCGCCGAACGTGACCACCTTGGTGACGCTGCCCTCGAGCTCGTCGCCGATGTTGTAGGTGTCCACGACCCGCTGCCACGGGTCCTCCTGGGTCTGCTTGAGACCCAGCGAGATCCGCTGGCGCTGGCGGTCGATGTCGAGCACCTTGACGCTCACCGTGTCGCCGATGCTGAGGATCTCACTCGGGTGGTTGACGTGCGACCACGACAGCTCCGAGATGTGGATCAGACCGTCGATACCGTCGAGATCGACGAACGCGCCGAAGTCGACGATGTTCGAGATCATGCCCTCGACGACCTGGCCCGGCTGCAGCCGGTCGAGAATCCGCTCGCGGTCCTCCTTGCGCTGCTCCTCGAGCACGGCACGGCGCGACAGCACGACGTTGTTGCGCGATCGGTTGAGCTCGATCACCTTGCACTCGATCGCCTGGCCCATGTACTCGTCGAGGTTGGGCACGCGACGGATGTCGACCAGCGAGGCGGGCAGGAAGCCACGCACGCCCAGGTCGATGATCAGGCCGCCCTTGACGACCTCGATCACCTGGCCCTCGACGGGCTCGCCGGACTCGGCCGCGGCCTCGATCCGGCGCCAGGCCTTCTCGAAGCGGGCTCGTTTCTTGGACAGGATCAGCCGTCCGTCCTGATCCTCCTTGGTGAGGACCAGCGCGTCGACCTCTTCGCCGAGCTCGACCTCATCGCGGGGGTCGACGGACTTGCGGATCGAAAGCTCGCCGGAGGGAATGACCCCTTCGGACTTGTAGCCAATGTCGACGAGGACCTCGTCGTTGTCGATGCGGACGACATGGCCGGTGACCACATCCCCTTCCTGGAAGGGGTGCAGCGTTGCATCGTAGTTGGGGACGATCTTCCCGTCGATCTCGAGCAGGAGGCCATCAGAGCCTTCGACGACCTTCGCGTTCGGCATCTCGCTGACGGGGATCAGAGTTGTAGTGGGAGACATGAACGAGTGAGGTTACCCGACCGGCGCGTAGGGGCTGCTGCCGAGCCCCCGCTCCCTATCATCCGGCCCATGCCCAAGCGTGCCACCAAGCGCGGAGAGGAGCGTACGCCGCTTGATCGCGACTGTGACGTCCTGATCTGCGGAGCCAGCTTCGCCGGGCTCGCCGTCGCCCGCGAGCTGGCCGGCAGCGGCGCCGATGTGCTCGTGGTCGACCGCTACGACATCGGCGAGCGACAAACCTCCGCCTGCGGGATCCCGACCGCCTGGCTGCACGCGCTCGGGCTCCAGGAGTCGCTGCAGCAGACCTTCGGCGAGCTGGTGATCCACTCCCCCCACGCCACCGTCCGCTACGACCTGCCGTGGACCTTCTCCACCTTCGACTACCGGACGCTGTGCGGGCTGCTCGCCGACCAGGGCGAGTTCGAGTTCGAGACCGCCAAGGTCGATGGCCGCTCGGGCACCACCGTCCACACCGATCGCGGCGACATCCGCGCCAGGCTGATCGTCGACGGCCTCGGCTGGCGCCGCGTGCTCAGCACGAGCCAGAACATCCAGCCCCCCGACGCGCTCCTGTCCCGCGGCCTCGAGGTGCATCCGTTCGGCTCCGGCCACGACCTCGAGGTCTGGATCGACCGCTCCTACGTGCCGGCCGGCTACGGCTGGAGCTTCCCGGCCGGAAACGAGCTCCGAATCGGCGTCGGCTCCTTCGACCCGCGCTTCCACGTGCGCGAGCCGACCGTGCGCCTGGCCAACGACCTGCACGCCGACACCGTCCGCTACCAGGGCAACTGGATCCCCCACGCGCTGCGCGACGGAACCGAGGACGGCACCTTCTTCGTCGGCGACTCCGCCGGCCACTGCCTGCCCCTGACGGCCGAGGGCATTCGCACCGCCCTCTACTTCGGCCTCGCCTGCGGGCGCGAGCTCCGCGCCGCGATCGAGGGCCGCCAGACGCGCGAGCAGGCGCTGACGCGCTACCACGACTTCTCCGCCAGCCACGCGATGCCGTTCCTCTGGATGCTCCGCGTCCAGCGGCTCGTCCCCCGCGTCGCCCCCCGCGTCCTCGGCCCCTCCCTGCGCGGCATGGGCAACAAGCGGTTCGTCGACTGGTCTTTCAACCACTACCTCCGGGTCGCCCATCCCGACTTCGCCGCCGCCGGCGGGTTGCCGGCGCGGGCGGCGTCACGGGCGGCGCTGGCGGCGGCTTAGGGCTGTCGTTCCGGGCGGGGCGGCTGGGCCTCGGGTGCACGCCCGGGCGCCGGCGGGACGGCGCTCGGGAAGGTGAAGCTCCTGGATTGCGCCGAGGGTGGGCCGATTCCTTGCGATAGGCGCAAGGAATCGGCCCACCCTCCGAATTTCCCCCGCCGGCCGGTCCAGCCAGACCTCTTCTCCAGCCAGCCC
The DNA here is from genome assembly GCA_963816005.1 of uncultured Solirubrobacteraceae bacterium. Lineage (GTDB taxonomy): Bacteria > Actinomycetota > Thermoleophilia > Solirubrobacterales > Solirubrobacteraceae > Palsa-465. Next base: position 73,155 of record CAWFKF010000007.1, read on the forward strand.
TTCCGCCGCAGGCAACAAGCGGCCCCGAGAACCGGCGACCCGCCGCCCCCGACCGCGCCGCCCCCTACACCACCACGAAGCTGTAGCTCGCTTCGTTCCGGCTGGTCTGCCGGAACGTGTCGGTCGCGCGGACCGAGAAGCGGTGGCGGCCGCGGCCGAGGCGCGGGGTCGTGTAGGGCGAGCGGCAGGAGCGCCAGGCGCCGCTGTCGAGCTTGCACTGGAAGGAGGCGATCGCGGCCGTGGAGACGAACCGGAACCGCGACCGGGCGTTCCCGGTGTGGCCGGCCGGGCGTCCGATGATCGTGACGACGGGGCGCGGGGGCACGGTGATCCTGATTCGGTGCGCGGCGAAGCCCCAGTTGGCCCAGGAGTCCGTGCTCCGTAGGTAGACGGTGAACGTGCCGGCGCGGGTGTAGACGTGCGTGGTCAGCTGGTGGGCTCCGAGCGTGCCGTCGCCGAACGACCAGTCGTAGGCGATGATCGACCCTCCCGGCTGCGAGGCCGCCCCGCGGAACGAGACCGACCGGTCGCCGGCGGCCACGGAGGGTGCGGTGAACGCGGTCAGGTCGCCGGGGGCCGAGGCGGCGCAGCCACCGTCAGCGTTGCTGTACTCGAGCTGCGTGTAGTAGCCGTGCCCGTTGATCACCTGGTCGTAGGGGCCGCCGGCCGTCGAACCGAGGTTGCGGCCGAATGTCGACGCGCACAGGTCGCCGATCTCCTGGCCGTGGCCGTCGATCCATCCGCTACCGTCGGGGTCGGTCACGGTCTCGTTGTGCTCGTGGCTCAGCGTCGAGATCGTCACGTCGGCCGAGTTGGAATTCGGCTCGGGGAAGGGCGTCTGGCAGTGGGGCGGCACGTCGTTGTAGGGCAGGTACGCGTAATACAGGCCGCTGTTCGTCACCGAGTGATAGCCGCAGTAGGCGCCGTTGTCGGCGGCCCCGCCGAGCGAGCAATTGGTCGCCGTGAGCGCGAGCCCGTTCGGCGACTCACAGCTCCCCAGCCCGGACGGCGTCAACAGGAAGTAGATGTCCTGCTGCGTGGTCGGCAGATGATTCGCGCTGACCACGCGGTTGATCTCGTCCTGCAGATCCTGGTCCACGACACAATCGCTCCACGCCGGTCCGGTGACCGGAAGCACGCAGTCGCTCGCCGGCAGCGGATCCGTCGCCACCACGGCGCCACCGAAGGTGGAGTCATAGGCCGCCGGCCCGCTCGCGTCCGTGTACTGGCCGCTGATGCTGTAGACGTTGGTCTGCAGGTGGCTGTCAGCTGCCACGTCGCCGAGGAAGCGCTCGATCAGGGCCTCGTAGCCGGGGTCGAAGCTCAGACCCGAGCCCGCCGGCTGCCAGAAGATCAGGTGCGTGCGGTTGGAGTTGAGGACCGGGCCGCCGCCGTAGTCGACGTTGGCGAGATGGGCCTTCGGCGGCGCCGCCGCCCGCGCCGCCGCCCCGGAACCGGCTCCGAGACCGCCGGCGCCAGAAGTCGTCACGCGCGCCCCACTCCCCAGGTCGGGCACGACGCCCATCAGCCGGGCCGCTGCAGCACTGCTCGCTGGCAGGAGCATCACCACGACGAGCAACGCAATCACAGGTTTCCACCGCCGCGACACCGCCCCATCGCTCACTTCGCGTCCAGCCAGTTCGCCCCGACGCCCGCCTCGACCGCCAGCGGCGGATCCATCTCGTAGGCGCTCTGCATCTCCCGGCATGCGATCTCGTTCACCTGTTCGGCCTCCTCGGCCGGCCCCTCGAACAGCAGCTCGTCGTGGATCTGCAGAATCAGGCGGGAGCGCAGTCCCGCCTCCGCCAGCGCCTCGTCGCTGCGCACCATCGCGACCTTCATGATGTCGGCGGCGGTGCCCTGGATGACCATGTTGACAGCGAAGCGCTCGCCCTGCTTCCGTAGCTCCCAGCGGCGGGCGCGCAGCTCGGGCACCTGACGGCGGCGCCCGAACAGCGTCGAGACGTAACCGTGCTCGGTGCCCTGGGCGATCGTCTCCTCGATGAAGCGGCCCACGGCGGGGAACCCGGCCAGGTAGCGCTGGATGAAGTCGTCGGCCTCGGACTGGGGAATGTCGAGCCGGTCGGCCATCCCGTAGGCCGAGAGCCCGTACACGATCCCGTAATTGATCATCTTCGCCTTGGAGCGCATGCCCGGGTCGATCTGATCCGGGGTCACGGCGAACACGCGACAGGCGGTGGCCGTGTGCACGTCCTCGCCGCGCCGGAAGATCTCCTTCAGCACGTCCTCGCCGGCGATATGCGCGAGCAGCCTCAGCTCCACTTGTGAGTAGTCGGCCGAGACGAGCAGATTTCCAGGCTCGGCCACGAAGCAGGCCCGGATCTCGCGCCCGAGCGGGGTCCGGATCGGGATGTTCTGCAGATTCGGGTTCAGCGACGACAGCCGGCCGGTGGCCGCCGCCGTCTGGTTGAACGTGGTATGGAGGCGGCCGTCGCCGGCGACCAGCTCGGGCAGCGCGTCGAGGTAGGTCTGCGCGAGCTTGGTCAGCTCCCGCCAGCGCTCGATCTTGGGGATCACCTCGTGCTCGGCGCGGATCGCCTGCAGCACGCGGGCATCGGTCGAGTAGCCGGTCTTGCCGCGGCGCTTGCGCGGCAGGCCGAGCTTGCCGAACAGGATCTCCTCGAGCTGCTTGGGCGAGCCGAGCGTGAACTCATCCCCCACGAGCTCGTAGATCTCGCGCTCGAGCTGGTCCGCCTCGGCCTTGACGCGAGCGGAGATCCCGTGCAGGCGGTCGGTGTCGAGCTTGCACCCCGCCTTCTCCATGTCCCGGAGAATCCGCACCAGCGGCAGCTCGACATCGGTCAGCAGGCCGGTCAGCCCGCGCCCGCGGATCTCCTCCCGCTGCCATCCAGCCAGCGCGTGCACGAGCAGCGCGTCGGCCCCCGCGACGTCCTCGACGCCGGCGGCGAACCCCCGCTCCTCGCACAGCTCCCGGAACGGATACGCTCGCCGGGCCGGCTCGAGCAGGTAGGCGGCGACCTCGGTGTCGTGCGCCAGCGCGACGGGCACCTCGCCGAGCGACTTGGCGTCGTGCGCGATCGCCGGCCGCGACCCGATCGTCGCGACGAGGTCCTCGGGCCGCTCGCAGGTCCCGACCAGCACCTCGGCGCCGCCGTGGTAGATCCCGAAGCGCCACCCCGATTCGGCTGCGAACAGCGCGTCCTCGGGGACCTCGGGCGCCCGGACGGCGATCGCCAGCTCGGTGTCGGGCAGCCGGTCGAGGTCCTCGACGGTCGTCTCGCGCACGCGCGCCGTGAGCGCCTGCTCGGCCACGGGCGCCGGGGCGGCGGCATCGGCGGAGCCGAGCGCCTCTTCCAGCCGCCGCAGCGGATCGCGCAGCTCGAACTCGCGGAACACGTCCCGCAGCCGAGAGCGGTCGGGCTCGGCGGCGACGAACGCGGCCACGTCGAGCTCCAGCGGGATGTCGCGCTTGGCGGTGGCCAGCTGCTTGGAGATGCGCGCGGCCTCGGCGTGCTCGATCAGGTTCTGCTTGCGCTTGGCGCCGCTGATCTCATCGACGTGCTCGAGCACGCCCTCGAGCGAGCCGAACCGCTGCAACAGGTCGGCGGCCGTCTTGTCGCCGATCCCGGGCACCCCGGGGATGTTGTCGCTCGTGTCGCCCTTGAGGCCGATGAAGTCCGGCACCAGCTCGGGCGGGATCCCGTAGCGGTCGATCACGCCCTCGCGGTCGTACACCCGCGTGTCGGTGATGCCCCGCGATGTGGTCATGATCCGCACGCCGTCCTCCACGAGCTGGTACGCGTCCCGATCGCCGGTCACGACCATGACGGGGACGGGCGGATCGGCCGCTCGGGCGCGCTCCACGATCGATGCGATCACGTCGTCGGCCTCGTAGCCCGCGACGGCCAGGTTGCGGTAGCCGAACGCGTCCACGAGCGGCTCGAGGTGGGGCCACTGCTCCCTGAGCAGGTCGGGCCGGCTCGAGCGCTGGGCCTTGTAATCGGAGTAGAGCTCCTTGCGACCCGAGGAACCGGCATCCCACACGACCACCGTCGCCTTGGGGCCGTAATCGGTCAGGATCTTGACCAGCATCGAGGCGAACCCGAAGATCGCGTTCGTCGGCACGCCGGTCGAGGTGGCGATCGATTCCGGCAGCGCGAAGAACGCGCGATAGGCGAGGCTGTTGCCATCGATCAGGAAGAGCTCGTCGGGCATCGATCCGGAGGCTAGCTGGCCCGGCGGAGCCCGGGCCCGACGCGGCCGAGCACCCGCCCCCCTAAGATCTCGCGCGGAGATGCCGCTCACGCCGTCTGCCCAATACAGCCTCTCGCTCCGCGTTGAGATCGATCACCGCCCCGGAATGCTGGGGAAGGTCGCCAGCGCGATCGGCGACGCCGACGGGACGATCGGCGCGGTCGACCTGGTCCAGGTCGACGGCGACCACACGATCCGCGACATCACGGTCGAGACCGGCGACGCCTCCGACTGGCCGCGCCTGACCGAGGCGGTCAATGCCGTCCCCGGGGCCCGAGTGCTCGACGCCACCGATCGCACCTTCCTGATCCACGTGGGCGGCAAGATCGAGGTCACGAACCGCGTCCCCGTCAAGACGCGCGACGATCTCTCGATGGCCTACACGCCGGGGGTCGCGCGCGTGTGCCGCGCCATCTACCAAGACCCCGACAAGGCCTTCCGGTACACGATCAAGCGCAACACGGTCGCGGTCGTCTCCGACGGCACCGCCGTCCTCGGCATGGGCGACATCGGCCCCGCCGCGGCGATGCCGGTGATGGAGGGCAAGGCGATGCTGTTCAAGGAGTTCGCCGGCGTCGACGCGTTCCCGATCTGCCTCGACACCAAGGACCCCGACGAGATCGTGCAGATCGTCAAGGCGCTGTCGCCGACCTTCGGCGGGATCAACCTCGAGGACATCTCGGCCCCCCGCTGCTTCGTGATCGAGGAGCGGCTCCAGGCCGAGCTCGACATCCCGGTCTTCCACGACGACCAGCACGGCACGGCGGTCGTGGTGCTGGCGGCGCTGCTCAACGCGCTGAAGCTGACCGGCCAGCGGATCGGCGAGATCCGGGTCGTGATCTGCGGCATCGGCGCCGCCGGCGTGGCCGTCGGCCGGATCCTGCTCGAGGCCGGCGCCCAGCACATCATCGGGCTGGACTCTCGCGGCGCGCTGCACATCGACCGCTTCGACTACCTCGACGGCAGCATGCCGCCGGTCAAGCGGTGGTTCGCCGAGACGACCAACCAGGAGCGCCGCACGGGCGGCGTCGAGGAGGCGCTCGAGGGCGCCGACCTGTTCATCGGCGTCAGCGGCGCCAAGGTGATGTCCGCCGAGGCGCTGCTGCGGATGAACGCGGACCCGATCGTGTTCGCGATGGCCAACCCGACGCCGGAGGTCGCGCCCGAGGAAGCCGCGCGGTACGTCCGCGTCATGGCCACCGGCCGCTCCGATTACCCGAACCAGATCAACAACGTTCTCTGCTTCCCCGGCATCTTCCGCGGCGCGCTGGACGTGCGCGCGACCCGGATCACCGAGCAGATGAAGACCGCCGCCGCCCGCGCGATCGCCTCGATCGTGACCGACGACCAGCTGCGCGAGGACTACATCATCCCGTCGGTGTTCAACCGCGATGTCGCCCCGGCGGTCGCTGCGGCGGTGGCCGAGCAGGCTCGCCTCAGGAGGACCGCGGAGGCCGGCGCGGAGATCGGCTTCGCCGCCACCGAGGACTACCGGATCCTTCCCAGCCGATGAGGGTCACGCTCACCGGCGCCACGGGACTGATCGGCCGGCGGCTGATCGCCGCCCTGCAGGGCCGCGGCGATGAGGTCACCGTCCTCTCGCGCGATCCGAAGCAGGCCGAGCAGCGGCTGAGCGTCCGCGCGGCGGGCTGGAACCCGCTCGCCGATCCGGCCCCGGTGTCCGCGCTCGCCGATGCCGACGCGGTCATCCATCTCGCCGGCGAGCCGGTCGCGCAGCGCTGGAACACCGCCGTCAAGGAGCGGATCCGGGTCAGCCGGTCGGCCGGCACCACCAACTTGGTGGCGGGCCTGCGCGACGCCGACCCCCGCCCCCGCGTGCTCGTCTCGACCTCGGCCTCGGGCTACTACGGCGACCGCGGCGCCGAGCCGCTGACCGAGTCCTCGACGCCCGGCGAGGACTTCCTGGCCGAGGTCTGCAAGGCCTGGGAGGACGCCGCGATCGGCGCCGAGTCGCTCGGCCTGCGGGTTACCCGCGTCCGCACGGGCGTCGTCCTGACCAGCGACGGCGGCGCGCTCAAGACGATGCTGCCGCCGTTCAAGGCGGGCGTCGGTGGTCCGATCGCGGGAGGCCGCCAGTACATCCCGTGGATCCATCTCGACGACCTGGTCGGGATCTACCTGGCCGCGCTCGACGGCGAAGGCTGGTCGGGGCCGGTCAACGGCTGCGCCCCCGGCGCCGTCACCAACAAGGTCTTCTCCCACGCCCTCGGTCACGCCCTGCACCGCCCCGCCGTGATGCCGGTGCCGGCCTTCGCGATCCGCGCCCTGTACGGCCAGATGGCCGAGATCGTCACCGGCGGCCAGCGCATGATCCCCGAGCGCACGCTCGAGCTCGGCTATGCGTTCCGACACCCGGATCTCGACGAAGCACTCCACTCGGCGCTCGGCAAGGACCAAGGCGGTTCTTGATGGGGGCGGCTCCGCCGCCCTTTTGCCGTCCGCCCGGTCAGAACCCGGCCGGCGCCGGCACCGCGAGGTCGCACAGGCGCGACAGCGGAACGCTGGGGACGTTGGATCCGATCGCCATCTCCCCGGCACGGGGGGTGATCATGCACCAGGCAAAGGCCGAGCGAGCGAAGTCGACCCGGGCCCAGAACGGATCGCCGACGGTGCCGACGACCGCGCTTCGGTTCTCGACCGGGACGTTGACCACCAGGCACTGGTAGTCACCGATCCGGACCGCGGGGAGCGTCCTCGGATCGGTGGCGCCGGTGGGGTACGCCGTACAGGCCGTGTAGAGGACCGGACCGGTCATCGATCCGGTGCGCACGCGGGCACGCGCGTCAGCCGCGATTGCGCGCTCGAGCTCTGAGACGAGCGTCGCACGCTCGGCACGCCGAGTTGCCGGCGGCGCGCTCGGTCCGGCGACGCGGGTCAGGCCCGTGCCCCGGCGCAGCGTCTGCTGGGCCGCGTCGCGCCGGACGATCGCGGCGATCGCGGCAGCGTCGGCACGGCGCGCGGCGGCCGCCCGTTCGCGCTTGCCGCGGTCGATTCCGGGCCCCAACGCGATCACGCCGCCGACGATTACGCCGGCCAGCGCGACCAGCCCGGTAGCGAGCGCGATCCGCGACCGGGTGCTGCCAAGCCGCCGGGCCCGGCGGGTGACGTAGGGGGCTCCGCAGGTCGGGCACTCCCGGTCGGGAGCTGTGGAGCGATCACCGCACCTCGGGCACTCACGTTCGGCGGGCGCGAACACCTCGCGGACTTCGACCGGGGCGGCAGGGCGCCCGGAGGCCACCCGCGCTCAGCGCTCCCCCGCTCGCCTTCCGGCAGCCCGGTCCGCCTTGGTCTGGCTTCCCCACATGCCGGCCGTGACCCATTTGGAATCGGGGCGGGCGGGCATCAGCAGCCAGATGATCGGCCCGAGCACGAACAGGAACAGGCCACACGCCAGACCCGGCCGCTCTCCGTAGCCCTTGCGATCGGACAGGTACGACGACAGCGCGGAGGAGATCAGCCACAGGTACAGCAGGTACAGGGCATCGGAACCGATGAAGGCGACCACGGTCATGCGCCGAGATACGCCTTCCTGACATCCGCGTTCTCCCGCAGCGCATCCGCGTCGTCGGTGAGCGCGACCGTGCCGGTCTCGAGCACGTAACCGCGGCTCGAGACGTCCAGCGCGAAGTTGGCGTTCTGTTCCACCAGCAGAATCGTAGTCCCCTGGCGGTTGATCTCGGCGATCGTCTCGTAGATCCGCTCGACCAGGATCGGAGCCAGCCCCATCGACGGCTCGTCGAGCAGCAACAGGTCAGGACTTGCCATCAGCGCGCGGCCGATCGCCAGCATCTGCTGCTCCCCTCCTGACATCGTTCCGGCCTTCTGCTTGCGGCGCTCCTGGAGCCGAGGGAACAGGTCGAAGACGCGCGTGAGGTCGTCCTTGATCGCCTCGTCCCGGCGCAGGAACGCGCCCAGCTCCAGATTCTCGAGGACCGTCATCCGGGCGAAGCAGCGCCGCCCCTCGGGCGCGTGGGAGATGCCGAGGCGCACGATCTCCTGGGGCGGCGTGACACTGATGTCGACCCCGCGAAAGTGGATCGTGCCCGTTCGCGGCGGCGTCAGGCCGCAGATCGATCTGAGCGTGGTCGACTTCCCCGCGCCGTTGGATCCGATCAGCGTCACCACCTCGCCCGCCCTGACAACCAGGCTGATCCCCTTCAGTGCCTCGATGTTCCCGTAGAACGTATGCAGATTCTCGACGTCGAGCAGAACGCCGTCGGGGGCCGGGTCGCTCACGCGACGCCGCCCTGCTTGCCCAGGTAGGCCTCCACGACCCGGGGGTTCGCCGCCACCGCGCTCGGCTCGCCCTCGGCGACCTTCTCGCCGTGGTCGAGCACGGTGACGCGCTCCGAGAGGCTCATCACGACCTTCATGTCGTGCTCGATCAGCAGCACCGCGACGTCGCGCTCGTCGCGCAGGCGTCGCACGAACTCGACCAGGCGCGCGGATTCGTCCGCGTTCATGCCCGCGGTCGGCTCGTCCAGCAGCAGCAACGTGGGCTCGGATGCCAGCGCTCGCGCGATCTCGACCCGGCGCTGGTCGCCGTAGGAGAGGTTGGTGGCCCGCATCCCGTGCACGCGGGGAGGCAGTCCCACGTACTCGAGCACCTCGCGCGCCTTGTCACGGACCTCGCGCTCCTCCCTTCTCACGCGCGGGGGACGGATGATCGAGCCCAGCAGTCCCGCGCTCATCCGCGAGTGCTCACCCACGAGCACGTTCTCCAGTGCGGTCATCGTCCCGAACAGCCTGATGTTCTGGAACGTGCGCGCAACGCCGAGCGCCGTGATCCGGTCCGAACGCAACCCGGTGATGTCGCGGCCGCGGTAGGCGATCAGTCCGGTCGTGGGCCGGTAAAGGCCGGTCAGCATGTTGAAGAACGTGGTCTTGCCGGCGCCGTTGGGGCCGATGATCGAGACGATCCCGCGCTCCGGGATCCAGAAGGTGACCTCGCTGACCGCGTGCAGACCCCCGAAGGACTTCGACAGATGGTCGGTGATCAGCAGCGAGTCGGCCGGGGGCACCTCCGCGGGCACGTCCCCCTGTGGGACGCCGACGTCGGGCGCTGGCGGAATCGCATCGGTCATACGTTCTCCTCGAACATATCGGTGCCGGTGATGCCCACGTGCTCGACCAGCTCGAGCTCGTGTCTTCGCTCGGGGAGCAGGCCCTGCGGTCGCAGGACCATCATCACCACGAGCAGGAAACCGAAGATCCCGTAGGAGAGCTGGGTGAGGTCGAAGTTCAGCCCGAGCTTCGACGGCAGGCTGTTGAGCACTTGCGGGATCAGCCAGGTGTTGATGAACGACAGCAGGATCGCGCCCAGCACTACACCGCGAATGCTGCCGAGACCGCCGAGGATCACCATCGCGAGGATGAAGATGGAGAACGAGAACTCGAACTGATCGGCGTTCACCGTGTTCAGGAACGAGCCGATGAACGCGCCGGACATGCCGCCGAAGGCGGCCCCCGTGGCATACGCCATCAGCTTCGTCTTCACGAGCGGCACGCCCATGCTCGCGGCCGCGACCTCGTCCTCGCGTAGGGCGATCCAGGCGCGTCCGAGGCGCGAGTCGCGCAGGCGCACGTTGACGAACAGCACCAGCGCCACCATCGCGAGCGCCACCCAGTACCACGGTCTCAGGTTCAGAGGATTGAACGGCTGGTTGCCGGGGAGGCTGATCGGGTCGATCGGCGTGATTCCCTGCCGGCCCGCGGTCAGTGTCGCGTTCGCGCCGATGTGGATGTTGATTCCGTTGACGGCGACGTCGTGGATGATCTCGCCGAAGGCCAGGGTCACGATCGCGATGTAGTCGCCGCGCAGGCGCAGCGTTGGGAGGCCGATCACGATTCCCGCGATCGACGTGAACACGATCGCGATGATCACGACCAGGATGAAGTTGATGTGGATCCCGGGGAGCGTCGCCGCCAGGCCGGAGACGCCGATGTGGATCCCCTTCTGGTTGTTGACGTAGGAGAAGAACGAGGATCCGAACCAGCCGATCGTGTACGCGCCGATCGCGAAGAAGGCCACGTAGCCGAGATCGAGCAGTCCGGCGAAGCCGACGACGATGTTGAGTCCGAGCGCCATCACGACGTACGCGAGCGCCGTCACCAGGTCGAACGTGAACGTGCTCCCGACCTGGAAGAAGTAGGGCAGCACGATCAGCACGGCGGCAAAGACCACGAACGCGGCGACGCGGACGCGGCGCTGAGACCAAAGCCGGCGGAGCTGTTCGCGCAGCGCTGTCACCCGATCCGTCATCCGGCCTCCCGGGTTTCCTCTCCGAGCAGCCCGCGTGGCCGCAGGACCATGATCACGATCAGATATCCGAACACGATCACGTTCGTCCACTGCGCGCCGATTCGGCTGTCGGAGATCTGCTGGATGCAGCCGATGATCAAGCCGCCCAGGACGGCCCCGAAGACGTTGCCGATGCCGCCCATGACGGCTGCCGTAAATGCGATCAGGCCGGCGCGGAACCCCTGGAAGTACCAGATCGTGGTCTCGTAGAGCGCATACACGAGCCCGGCGGCACCGGCCAGCGCTCCCCCGATCAGGAAGGTCAGCGAGATCGTCGTGTCGACGTTGATCCCCATCAGCCTGGCCGCCTCGGGGTCCTGTGCGGTCGCCCGCATCGCCTTGCCGAGGCGGCTGCGGTTCAGGAACATGATCAGCGCGATCACGAGAGGCGCGGTCACCGCCACCGACAGCAGGTCGGCGCGGTATATGTGGACGCCGCCGACCGTGAACAGGTCCTGCTGGGCGTGGACCAGATCCGGGACACTCGTCTGGCTTCCACCCAGCCACAGCAACGCGACGTTCTGAAGGATGAACGACATCCCGACCGCGGTGATCAGCGGTGCGAGCTTCGGCGCGCTTCGCAGCGGCCGGTAGGCCACGCGCTCGATCAGCACGTTCAGCACCCCGCACGCGATCATCGCGACGATGAGCGACGCGAGGATGCCCCCGACGAGGCCGAGCACGGCCGTCCCGAGCGCGAGCCCGAGCGTGGCCCACAGTCCGGTCGAGACAAACGAGCCGATCATGAACACCTCGCCGTGGGCGAAGTTGATCAGCTCGATGATCCCGTAGACGAGCGTGTAGCCGATTGCCACCAGCGCCCAGATCGCGCCGTTGGAGATCCCGTCCTTCAGGTTCTCGGCGAGTGCGGTGAGGCTGCCGGTGCTGACAAGGTCATGGATTCCGAACGCGACCGGCAGGATCAGCAGGAACGCGATCAGCGAATAGCGGGCCCACCAGCGACGGACGGCGGCCCACGCCGGCGACGTGCGCCGGGGGACGTGGGTGACGGCGGTATGCGCCTCCACGTCGGATCACCTCGTGTGGGGGCGAGCAGCGGCTCGCCCCCACACGATCGAGGTCCTCACGGTCGTGTTCCCATCAGGCACCCTGATGGATGACCTTCGAGAACACGAACTTGCCGTTGTTGATCTTCCATAGACCGTAGTCGGTGAGCGTGGTGTCGCCGTTGGCGTCGATGCTGTAGGTGCCGAGCACGCTCGGCCGGTTCTTGGTGGCGAAGATCGCCGCCACCACCTTCGAACGATCCGCCGATGAGGTGCCGTTGTTGGTGGCCCGCTTGATCGCGTCAAGCATCAGCGCCATCGACTCGTAGCCGTAGATCGCGTAGGCGACCGGCGTCCCGTACTTCGCCTGGTAGGTCTTGAAGAAGGCCTGCCCGGACGGCGGATAGGCCGACGGGTCCAGCGTCGCCACGGTGACGTACATCCGCGGATCGATCGACGTCGGGATCCCTCCCTGCGCCGGATTGAAGAACGTCGGGTCCGTATCGCCGTCGGGCGCGAAGATCTTCGCGTTCGGCATCGCCGACGCGATGTCCTTCGTCAACTGAACCGCATTGTTGTTGTCGATGTTCGACTCGAACACGCAGTTGGCTCCGGACTGGGCGGCCGTTGCCGCTTCGGACCGGTAGTTCGCCGCCTTCGGGTCGTACGCAACGTTGGCGGCAATCTTCACGCCCGCCGGGCTGGCGGCGAGGGTCGCGTTCTTGGCCAGGCCCGCCCCGTACACCTCTTGGTCGTTGAAGATGTAGACGCTCGTGCACCCGTTCTGCTTCCACAGCGCCACCTGGGCAGCCGCCTGGATCGTGTCCTTCGGGACGACCCGGGCATAGGTGCGCTTACCGGTCGGGTAGTACTTCTGCGGTTCACCCGGCGAGGATCCAGGCGCGTTCGACGTCAGCCCGACGGCCGTGTTCGCGGGGCTGATCTGCGCGATCGCCGGCCTGGTTGAGCAGCGGGATCGAGATCGCGCTGGCGCCCGAGTTGAACTCGCCGAGATAGCCGATCGTGCTCGAGTCGTTGATCGCCGTGTGGGCGTCGTTGGTCGTCTGGCCGGGGTCCCACTTTCCCGCCTGCGCAGTCGAGTCGTCGAGCATCTTATACGTGATCGTGTACTTGCCGACCTTCCCACCGACCGCCTGCAGCGCCAGCGTGGCGCCGTTCTCGATGGCCAGCGAGTTCGGGCGCGACGCAGCCCTGCAGCGGCAGGCTCGAGTAGATCGTCAGGTTGGTGCCTGAAACACCGCCGCCGCTGCTGCTGGAGCTGCTGCTGCCGCAACCGGCCAATACGGCCAGGCTCACCGCCGCGCAGGCCCCTAACGTCAAGCGAGCTTTCATAGCCGCCTCCTCTTGGATGGTGTTGACTCCTGGTGAACGGATCGATATTCGCCGGGCCGCATCTAGTTCCCTTGGACCGCGACGAACGGGACAAGCTTGGACAGCTTGAAGTGGCTGAAGATGTAGGGAGCGATCGAGATGTCTCCGTTCTGGTTGATCGAGTAGGTGCCGAGCACGGACGGCTCGTTCTTCGTGAGGAAGAACTGTTTGACCACGTCGCCGCGGTTCCCGGCCAGCGTCTTCGTGTTGTTGAGCACGGAGAGCACCAGTTGCATCGCCGCGTAGCCGAAGATCGCGCTTTGATCCGGATCGTGCCCCTCGGCCGCGCGGAAGTCGGCCTCGAATTTGCGGCCGGCCTGGGTCAGGTCGGCGGGCAGGAAGCCGGGGCTCGAGATATAGACGTTGCGCTGCGCCGCCGGGCTGGCCTGGGCCGCGAACGTGTCGGTGTCGAGCCCCGTGGGGCCGAACAGCTTCAGCTTCGGATACGCGGCCGCGACGGCGTTGAACAGCCGTGCGGCGGCCGTTCCGTCGCTGGCGCCGAAGAACACCGCGTCGGCGCCGGAGGCCCCGACCTTCGCCGCCGAGGCGTCACCGTGCGTCACATGGATCCCCTGTTTCTTGGCCTGCGTGACCACCGCGTCGGCGACCGCCTTGCCGTACGCGCCGCCGTCGTCGGTGACGTACAGCCCGGTGACCTTCAGCGCCGCCATCTCGCGGGCCTGGGCGACCGCCTCGGTGTCGCCGGCCGGGACCACGCGTCCGAAGGTGCGCCCGTTGGTCTTCAGCGACTCGTAGTAGCTCGTCGGCGCGCCCGGGACCGCGGGGGTGGTCTGGGTCAGCTCGAGCGCGGTATCCCATGGAGTGACCTGGAGGACGTCCTGCGCATTCGTGATGCCGAGCGAGTCGGCCGACCCGGCCTGCGGGATCTCGCCCAGGTAGGCGATCGTGCTCGTGTCCTCGATCGCGGCGCGCGCGTTGTCGGAGATCTTGTTCCCCTGCAGCACGATCAGCCTGATCTTGAAGTTCCCGACCCGGCCCTTGCTCACGTCGTTGAGCGCGAGCTTCTCGGCCGCGGTCACGTCCTGGGCCTGCGGGGTGCCGGCGATGCTCGCCGGCTCGCTCGCGTAGACGGTCAGCGTCGAGCCGGTCACGGTCGACCCGGTCGTCGTCGCGCCCGCGCAGCCGGCCACCGCAACCGACAGCGCCACCGTCGCGCCGACCGCCGTCAAGCGGTTGCGCACGAGCGCGTTCGTCCTCACCAACCTATGGCGGGTCTTACCCCGGGGCCGCAGCACGCGCCGATTCTATGCACGCGGCAGGATGGGAGACCGGACGTGTGAACGCCCTTAGCGCGAAGCTAACGGTCGGTGTCTAACTATCCCGGCGCCCGGGCAGGAAGCCGACGACGTTGCGGATGGCGATCGCGATGATCACCATCAGCGCGGTGATCAGGAAGCCGTCGAAGCCCTTCACGCCCAGCGCCCAGAGGACGATCCAGACGCAGAGGCCAGCGGTGATGGTGAGGATCAAGCCCATTCGGCGGCGAATCCTATCCGAGCGGGGCGCGACGTGATCCCGCCCCGCCGGAGCTGCTCAGGACAGCGCGCCGGCCAGCGCGCGCACGATCTCCCTCACCTCGTCCACCGGGCTCTCGGCCTCGGCGGCGGCGCGGACCAGGCGGCTGCCCACGATCACGCCCTGCGCGCCCGCGGCGGCGGCGGCGGCCGCCTGCTCCGGCGTGGCGATCCCGAAGCCGACCGCCACCGGGACCTGCGTGCTGGCGCAGGCCCGGGCGATGACGGCGGCGAGGTCGCCGTCGAGCGCCGCGCGCTCGCCCGTCGTGCCGGTCAGCGAGACGGTGTAGAGGAAGCCCCGGGCCTGGCGGCCGATCCGCTCGAGCCGATCCGGGGGTGTCGTCGGCGCGACCAGCGGCACCAGCGCCAGACCGCGCTCGTCACACGCGGCCATGATCGCCGGCGCCTCCTCGAGCGGCAGATCGGGCACGATCAGCCCGCTGGCGCCGGCGGCCAGGAGCGCATCGGCGAAGCGCTCCACGCCGCGCGCGAAGATCAGGTTGACGTAGCACATGACCACGACCGGAACGCGGTCGGAGATCGAGCGGGCGACGCCGAGCACGGCCTCCAGCGAGGCGCCCTCGCGCAGCGCCGCGGTGGCCGCGGCATGGATCACGGGGCCGTCGGCGAGCGGATCGGAGAACGGGACGCCCAGCTCCACGAGATCGGCGCCCGCCTCGGCGTAGGCCAGTCCGATCGCGCGGGAGGTCTCGAGGTCGGGGAAGCCGCCCATCATGTACGGCATCAGCGCCGCTCGGCGCCCGTCGGCGGCGGCCGAGGCGAACGCCTCGGCGATGCGCTCGATCCCGCTCACGACCGGTGCGCCAGGTGCTCCAGCGCCTCGGCCAGATCCTTGTCGCCGCGTCCGGACAGGCACACCAGGTCGAGCTCGCCGGAACCGTTCGCGAGCGCCCAGGCGAGCGCGTGCGAGGACTCGAGCGCCGGGATGATCCCCTCCAGGCGCGAGGTGCGCGCGAACGCCTCCAGCGCCTCATCGTCGCTGACCGCGACGTAGCGCGCCCGCCCCGAGTCCCGCAGCCATGCGTGCTCGGGCCCGCTGCCCGGGTAGTCGAGCCCGGCGGAGATCGAGTGAGCCTCCAGGATCTGCCCGTCCTCGTCCTGCATCAGGGCCGAGAACGCGCCGTGCAGCACGCCGGGCAGGCCCGCGACCGTCAGCGGAGCACCGTGACGCCCGGATTCGATGCCCTGACCGGCCGCCTCGACGCCCACCAGCTCGACCTCGGCGTCGGCCACGAACGGGGTGAAGACGCCGATCGAGTTCGAGCCGCCGCCCACGCAGGCGATCACGCGCTGGGGCAGCCGGCCCGTGCGCTCGAGCAGCTGGGCCCGCGCCTCGTCGCCGATCACCCGCTGCAGGTCACGCACGAGGGCGGGATACGGAGCCGGGCCGACGCACGACCCGATGATGTAGTGCGTCGTCTCGACGTTGGCGACCCAGTCGCGGATCGCCGCCGAGACCGCCTCCTTGAGCGTCCGGGCGCCGGCCTGCACCGGCTCGACCCGGGCCCCGAGCAGGCCCATCCGCTCGACGTTGGGCTTCTGCCGGCGCATGTCCTCGGTGCCCATGTAGACGACGCACTCGAGGTCGAGCAGCGCGCAGGCCGTCGCCGTCGCGACGCCGTGCTGTCCGGCTCCGGTCTCGGCGATCACCCGGTGCTTGCCCATCCGGCGGGCCAGCAGCGCCTGACCGAGCGCGTTGTTGATCTTGTGCGCGCCGGTGTGGTTGAGGTCCTCCCGCTTCAGATAGATCAGGTGCCCGGCCGCTTCGCTCAGCCGCTTGGCCTCGTACAGCGGCGTCGGGCGACCGACGTAGTCGCGCAGCAGCCCGTCGAGCTCGGCCCGGTAGGCCGCGTCCTCGCGGGCGGCCACCCAGGCGTCCTCGAGCTCGAGCAGCGCCGGCATCAGCGTCTCGGGCACGTACTGGCCTCCGTAGGGGCCGAAGCGGTGCTCGACCGTGCTCACGCGATCGCCCCCTCGATGTCGACTGTGCCGGCCACCGCGGTCGCGAACGCCGCCATCCTGGCCTGGTCCTTGACGCCGGCTCTGCTCTCCACGCCGCTGGCCACGTCGACCGCGAACGGCCGCACCGCCGTGATCGCTTCGGCGACGTTCTCCGGCGTCAGCCCGCCGCTGAGGATCAGGGGCGGATGGCCGCGGTGGGCGCGGGCGAGCTCCCATGCGAACGTCTCCCCCGTGCCGCCGGGGAGCCCGGCCACGTGGCTGTCGAGCAGGTGAAAGTCCGTGTGGTACGCGCTCAGGGCCTGGATGTCGGCGCCGCTGCG
Organism: uncultured Solirubrobacteraceae bacterium; assembly: GCA_963816005.1. Taxonomy (GTDB): domain Bacteria; phylum Actinomycetota; class Thermoleophilia; order Solirubrobacterales; family Solirubrobacteraceae; genus Palsa-465. The sequence goes on from CAWFKF010000007.1 coordinate 89,950, forward strand.
GACCCGCGCTGCCTTGATCACCTTGCAGCCCGTGCGCCGCGCCGCCTCCGCGCAGAACACGGGCCCCTCGTCCCCGTGCAGCTGGATCAGCGTCAAGCCCGCGGCGTCGGCGGTCTCGGCCAGCTCCGGCAGGGTCGGGTTCACGAACACGCCCGCGACCTCGACACGCCGCTTGAGTGCGGCGCCGATCTCAGCCGCGACGTCGAGCTCGCATCGTCGCGGCGAGCGGGGCCAGAAGATCAGGCCCACCGCCCACGCCCCGAGGGTCGCGGCGTGCTGCGCGTCCTCGAGCGTGGTGATGCCGCAGAACTTGATCCTCGGAGCAGCCGGTGCCATGTCCACATCGTACGAGCGCCGGGCTCGCGGCTACCGCGTCGGCGCCTGGGCCGAGCGGTCACCGAGCGTGACGGTGAACCGCTTGGGCTGCTTGCCCCGGTACCCGGTCAGCGCCAGTGAGTCACCCGGCGACTTGGCGGCGACGATCCCCATGAGCGCGTTCATCGTCGCGACCCGGTGGCCGTCGGCGAGCTCGATCTGGTCGCCGGTCTTGAGGCCGGCCCGGTCGGCCGGACCGCCCTTCTCGGCCCCGGTGATCCGCACCCCGGAGTGCGATCCGCTCACCGCCACCCCCGTGATGCCCAGGTCGGCGATCTCGACCTCACCGCCGTGCTCGAGCCGCAGCAGGACCTGCTTGGCGGTGTCGATCGGCACCGCGAATCCGATCCCGACGCTTCCGTTGCCGCCCGTTCCGGTGGCGATCTGCGAGTTGATGCCGATCACGCGCCCGGCGGCGTCGATCAGCGGGCCGCCCGAGTTTCCGGGGTTGATGGGGGCGTCGGTCTGGATCACGTCGTTGATGCTGAAGCCGTTGGGGGCCTGGATCTGGCGCTGCAGCGCCGACACGATGCCGCTCGTGAGCGTCCGGTCGAGTCCGAACGGATTGCCGATCGCCAGCGTCGGATCGCCGACCTGCACGGTCGAGGAGTCGCCGAGCTCGAGCGGGCGCGCATCGGCGACCCCGCTCAGATCGACCTGCAGCAGCGCGAGGTCGTTGTTCGGGTCCTGACCGACGACGCGCGCGTGGCGGACGACGTTGTCCTCGAACTGCACCGTCACGCCGGTCCGGAGGTCCGCGCCCTCGATCACGTGGTAGTTGGTCAGGATGCGGCCACTGTTGTCGATCAGGAAGCCGGAGCCGGTGGCCTCGGTGCGCTGTTGCTGCGGGTCGAGGTCGAACGGGTCCTCGACCGTCTGGACGATCTGGGAGCGGACGAACACGACACCGGGGGCGTCGCGGAGGTAGATCGCGTGCGGCGTCAGCGCCGCGTTCGCGTCCGAGGCGGGCTGCGCGGCGACGGGGGCCTGCTCGACGACCGTCTGCGTCACGCGTCGGCCGGTGACGCCGAGCGCCAGGAACGTCGCCGCGACGGCGACCCCGCCGAGCACCGCCGATACGAACGGTGTTCGTATGAACTTCCTCATGCGGGCATCAGTGTGGGCGCCGGCGGTGAATCTGCACTAAAGGCATGTCCGGGCGCCAGAGGTTGTCTTGAGCCAACCTCTCATCTGGTCAGGGATCTGACCGCGGCCTCGATGTCCGAAGAGCGCATCAGCGCCTCCCCGATCAGGACCGCGTCGACGCCGGCGCGCTCGAGCTCATCGATCTCGTCGCGGCGACTGAACCCCGACTCGGCGACCACGGCCGCACCGGCGGGGACGAGCGTCAGCAGCTCGAACGTGCGCCGGGTATCGACCTTCAGCGTGGTCAGGTCGCGGTTGTTGATGCCGATCAGCTCCGCCCCCGTCGTGGCCGCGATCCGCAGCTCGCCCTCGTCGTGCACCTCGATCAGCGCGGCCAGGCCGACCGAGCGCGCCTCCTCCTGCAGCCGCGTCAACTCGGCGGGCGTGAGCGCGGCGACGATCAGCAGGATCGCGTCGGCCCCAGCCAGCAGCGCCTCGTGGACCTGATAGACGTCGACGACGAAGTCCTTGCGCAGCAGCGGCAGCTCGCTCGCCGCCCGGGCGACCCGGAGGTCATCGAGCGAGCCCCCGAAGCTCGGCCCCTCGGTGAGGATCGACAGCGCCGCCGCCCCGCCCCGCTCGTAGCCGCTCACCACCTCCTCGAGCGAGATCACCTCGCGGATCACGCCGGCGGACGGGGAGCGCCGCTTGTGCTCGGCGATCAGCGACATGCCCGGCCGGCGCAGTGCCGAGGCGAACGGCCGCAGGCCGGCGCTGCAGGGCTCGGCCGCGCGCCGGAGCTGATCGAGCGCGACCTCGCTGCGGCGCCGCGCCACCTCCTCGCGGGTGGCGGCGACGATCGGCTCCAGCGCGTTCACGCCGGCGCCAGCTCCCGCGTGCGGGCGACGAAGCGCACGACCGCCTCGGCGGCCGAGCCGGTGTCGATCGCCACCTCGGCGGCGCGGACCCCGGCCTCGAGCGTGTCCGCACCGCCGCCGGCGTAGATCGCCGCGCCGGCGTTGAGCACGGCCAGGTCCCGGGCCGCCCCGCGTTCCCCGGCGAAGATCGCGCGGGCCGTCTCGGCGTTCTGGACCGGGGTGCCGCCGGGGACCTGATCGGCGCCGGCGCGCTCGAGCGAGACGTCCTCGGGGGTGATGCTGTAGTGGCTCAGCTCCGTGCCGCGGACCTCGACCACGCTCGTCGGCGCCGAGATGCTGAGCTCGTCGACGCCGTCGTCGCCGGAGACGACGAGTGCATGAACCGTGCCCAGCCGGGCCAGCGCCCCGGCGATCCGCTCGATGAAGGCCGGGTCCGCGACCCCGATCAGCTGCCGGTCAGCGCCGGCCGGGTTGGTCAGCGGACCGAGGAAGTTGAACACCGTGCGCACCGCGAGCTGGCTGCGGACCGGGATCACGTAGCGCGTGGCCTGATGATGGGACGGCGCGAACATGAACCCGAACCCGACCTCCTCGATGCACTGCGCGACCGCTCCGGGTCCGAGGTCGATCCGCGCCCCGAGCGCCTCGAGCAGGTCCGCGGAGCCCGACAGGCCGGTGGCCGAGCGGTTGCCGTGCTTGGCCACCGTGCACCCCGCGCCGGCGGCGATCAGCGCCGCGGTGGTGGAGACGTTGAACGTGCGCCGGCCGCCGCCCGTGCCGGCCGTGTCGAGCAGCCCCGTGCGGTCGACCTCGACCCGGGCCGCGAGCGCCCGCATCGTGCGCGCCAGGCCCGCGAGCTCATCGACCGTCTCCCCTTTCGTCCGCAGAGCGATCAGGAACGCGGCGATCTGGACCTCGGTGGCGTCGCCGGCCATGATCTCCCCCAGCACGGCCGAGGTGTCCTCGAGGCTCAGATCGCGCCCCGACGCCAGCGCGTCGATCGATCGCGTCAGCAGATCCTGATCGGCGGCGACGGTCATGCCGGCGGATCGAGGAAGTTGGCCAGCAGCTCGCGGCCGTGGTCGGTGAGCACCGACTCGGGGTGGAACTGGACCCCCTCGGCCGGGAGCTCGCGGTGCCGCACGGCCATGACCACCCCGCCGCCGGTGGCGCTGCGCTCGATCGTCTCGGGCAGCTCGGGCGCGACCACCAGCGAGTGGTAGCGGCCCACCTGCAGCGGGTTCGCCAGGCCCCGGAAGATCGTGCGGCCGTCGTGCTCGATCCGGGTCGTCTTGCCGTGCACGGGCGCGTGCTGGATCACCTTGCCGCCCCAGGCCTGCACGAGCGCCTGGTGGCCGAGGCAGACCCCGAGCGTGGGGATCCGGGCCTGGGGGAAGCGCCGCACCGCCTCGAGCGAGATTCCCGCCTCCGTCGGCGTGCACGGCCCGGGCGAGACGATCACCCGGTCATAGCCGCGCACCAGCAGCTCCTCGACGGTCGCGTGGTCGTTGCGCACCACCTCCACGTCCGCGCCGAGCTCACCCAGGTACTGGACCAGGTTGTAGGTGAAGCTGTCGTAGTTGTCGATCACGAGCACACGCACGGGTGCAAAGGTACTGTGACCGGGGGGTTCGGGGTTGGGGTGGGGGTTTGGAGGCCGTCGGCTACCGGGACCTACGGCCACTCGGGTTGGGCCACGGCGAGCTCGATCGCCTGCAGCACGGCCCGGGACTTCGCCACCGACTCGCGGAACTCGTTGTCGGGCTTGGCGTCGGCGACGGTCCCTCCCCCGGCCTGCACGTGCGCGACTCCGTCCTTGACCACGACGGTCCGGATGTGGATGCACGTGTCGAGGTCGCCGGCGTAGCTCACGTAGCCGATCGCGCCACCGTAGCCGCCGCGCTTGACCGGCTCCAGCTCGTCGATGATCTGCATCGCGCGGACCTTCGGGGCGCCCGAGAGCGTCCCCGCCGGCAACACCGAGCGGAGCGCGTCCAGCGCGCCCACGCCCTCGCGCAGGGTCCCGGTGACGCTGGAGACGATGTGCATCACGTGGCTGTAGTTCTCGACCGCCATGAAGTCCTCGACCTCGACGCTGCCGTACTCGCAGACGCGGCCGAGATCGTTGCGGCCCAGATCGACCAGCATCACGTGCTCGGCCCGCTCCTTGGGATCGGCCAGCAGCTCGTCGGCCAGCTGCCGGTCCTCCTCGGCGTTGGCGCCCCGCGGGCGGGTGCCGGCGACCGGGCGCGTCGAGACGCGCCGGCCCGCGACGGTGATCAGGGGCTCCGGGCTGGCGCCGGCGATCTCGAAGTCGCCGAAGTCCAGGAAGTACATGTACGGGCTCGGGTTCACGACCCGGAGTCCGCGGTAGATCGAAAACGCCTCGATCGGGACCGGCGCCGACCAGCGCTGCGAGGGCACCACCTGATAGGCGTCGCCGGCGTAGATGTACTCGATCACGCGGGCGACCATCGCCTCGAAGCGCTCCTGGGTCACGTTGGACTGGAACACGGGCGCGACGCGATCGGCCGCGGGCGGGCGCGTCGGCCGGGGCACCGGGCCGGCCAGGCGCCAGCGTACCTCGGCGATCGTCTCGAGCGCGCGGGCATACGACCCGTCGAGGTCGTCGTCGCCGTACACGTTCGCCAGCACGGTCACGGTGTGCTTGAGGTGGTCGAAGACGACGAGCGTGTCGGTGAGCATCAGCGCCAGGTCGGGCACGCCGACCGGATCCGGGTTGGGCTCGCCCAGCGGCTCGACGGTGCGCACGAGGTCGTAGGCGAACACCCCGACCGCCCCGCCGGCGAACGGCGGCAGGCCCGGCAGCGGCGCGGCGCGCAAGCGGCTCACCTCGGCCGCCGCCAGCGCGTACGGGTCGCCCTCGTCGCCGAGCGACCAGCGCAGCACCTTGCGCGGGCGGAAGCCGATGAACGAGTAGCGTCCGACGCGGCCCTGGTCGGCCGACTCGAGCAGGAAGGCGGGGCCGTCCTCGCGGAGCTTGAGGAAGGCCGAGACCGGGGTCTGGCAGTCGTCGATGAACGTCTCGCGCAGTGGGATCAGGCTGTAGTCCCGGGCGAGCTCGCGGACCTCCTCGAGCGAGGGCGTGGCCGCGGCCTCAGCGGGCGCGACGGCCATCCAGCACCCTCTCGGCGTCGGCCAGCGACAGCTCGCGGCTGCGCAGCAGGACCGCGAGGTGGTAGATCACATCGGCGGCCTCCTCGGCCACCCGCTCGCCGGACTCCTCGCGCACCGCCCGGACGACCTCCTCCGCCTCCTCCTGCACCTTGGCGCCGGCCAGCTCGCGGTCCCCGAGCAGCACCGCCGTGTAGGAGCCCCCAGGGCGCGCCTGGGCGCGAGCGGCGATCGTCCGCTCGAGCTCGGGCAGCGTCTCGTGCGGCGCCGCTGGATCGAGCTCCCCGCGGTAGAAGCAGGTCCGCTCACCGGTGTGGCACGCCGGCCCGGCGGGCTCCACGAGGGCCAGCAGCGCGTCGCCGTCGCAGTCGTAGCGCAGCGCGCGCAGCGTCTGGACGTTGCCCGAGGTGGCGCCCTTGTGCCACAGCTCCTGGCGCGAGCGGCTGAAGAAGTGCATCTCGCCGCTCTCGCGGGTGAGGCGCAGCGATTCGGCGTTCATGTAGGCGAGCGTCAGAACCTCGCCCGTGCACCAGTCCTGCACGATGCACGGGACGAGCCCGCGCTCGTCGAAGGCGATCTCGGAGTCGTCCACGGGCCGCCGATTCTAGGCATACCGACGACCCTCCAACCGCCATCTCCGTCCCCCCGAGGCGCGCGCACAACGAGAACACCGAGCGCTGACTGTTGCGAGCCCCCTGATCTTCCCGGTCACTTCGGGTATCCCCGGACGTCTCCGGCCCTCTGGTCCCGGGTCTCTCAGTCGCTTCAGCCGCGCTCGGTTCCCGCCTATCCGTGCGTCGCGTAGCGTGACAGCAACTGGAGGCGTCTGAAACCTAATTCGACGAATGTACTAGCTCGTTCGAGATCCTCACGACGGCCACTCGTCCATCGTGAGGACCGCGGATCTGGCCACTCAGACCTCGGCGGCGTGCCCGGCCCGGACCGGCAGCGCGCCCGCTACTCGATCCCGAGACGATCGAGCAGCCGCTCGTCGCCGCGCCAATGGCGGCGCACGCGCACCGACAGATCGAGGTGCACGTGCGCGCCGAGCTCGCGCTCGATCGCCCGGCGAGCGGCGACCCCGATCGACTTGATCATCCGGCCGGCCGCCCCGATCAAGATCCCCTTCTGCGACTCGGTCTCGACGAGCACGACCGCCCTCACCACCACGAGCTCGTCGCCGCGCGGCTCGACCGACTCGATCTCGACCTCGACCGAGTGGGGCACCTCGTCGCGCGTGCGCGCCAGCACCTGCTCCCGGACCAGCTCGGCCAGCCGCACGGATTCCGCCTGGTCGGAGCACTGGCCGGCATCGAAGTAGAACGGGCCCGCCGGCAGCAGCGCGACGAGCTGCTCCATCAGCTCGCCGACGCCGGCTCCGGTCCGGGCCGAGACCGGAAAGATGTCCTCGGCCAGCTCCAGATCGGCCACGGCCTGCAACGTAGCCGCCGTCTTGGCCCGATCGCTGCGGTCGACCTTGTTGACCGCCACCACGACCGGCACCGGCGCCCCGCGCAGCAGGCCGGCGATGAACCGGTCGCCGGGCCCGATGCCCTGCTCGGCGTTGACCACGAACAGGCAGCCGTCGGCGTCCTCGAGCTCGCGCTCGACCCGGCGCTGCATGCGCTCGGTGAGCGCGTCACGCGGCCGCTGCACGCCGGGCAGATCGACGAGCACGAGTTGCCAGCCGGGCCCCGTGGCGACGCCGCGGATCGCCCGCCGGGTCGTCTGCGGCTTGTCGGAGACGATCGCGACCTTGGCCCCCACGATCGCGTTGGCCAGCGTCGACTTGCCGACGTTGGGGCGACCGGCCAGCGCCACGAATCCCGACCGCTGTGCCCCGGCAGGCGGCGATGGGGTCTCCTCCGCGGGGCCTCCGGCCCCGCGATCCGAGGGGGTAGGTCGCCCTGCGGGCTTCGCCCTCAATTCACCCAACGCATCAGTTCGGCCTGGAGCGCCAGCATCTCGCCGTCGTCGGTCTCGTGGTCCATGCCCGTGAGGTGCAGAGCGCCGTGGAGCACTGCCTCGCGCAGATCCTCGGTGTGCTCAGGGCAGATCACGATGTCGCCGAGCTCGCGCGGGCCGAGCGGAGCGCCGTCCTCGTCGACGGGGAACGAGAGCACGTCGGTGGGCGCGTCGATCCGCCGATGGTCGCGGTTGAGCCCGCGGATCCGGTCCTCGTCGACGAACTCGACCGCGGCGTGACCTTCGGCGATCCCGGCCGAGGACAGCGCCAGGACGCACAGCTCACTCACCTCGAGCGCGGTCGGGCCGCCCTCCGGGAGGCCGTCGAGCCCGATCACCTCGATATCCAGCAACGCCCGCTCGGAGCCCATCACGCCCGCTTGCGCGGTCGCAGCTCAGGCGCGAGTCGCTGAGAATGCTCGTTGTAGGCCGCGACGATCCGCCGGACCAGCTTGTGGCGGACGACGTCCTCCTCGCCGAAGCGGACGAACTCGATCCCCTCGACCTCCTTGAGGATGTCGGCGACGACGATCAGCCCCGAGTCCTGCTGCGGCGGCAGGTCGACCTGGGTGATGTCGCCGGTGACCACCATCCTCGAGTTGAAGCCGAGCCGGGTCAGGAACATCTTCATCTGCTCGGGGCTCGTGTTCTGCGCCTCGTCGAGGATGATGAAGCTGTCGTTGAGCGTGCGGCCGCGCATGAAGGCCAGCGGCGCGACCTCGATCACTCCCCGCTCGAGGTGCTGCGAGACCCGCTCGGGCTCGAGCATGTCGTGCAGGGCGTCGAACAGCGGCCGCAGGTAGGGGTCGACCTTGGCCATCAGGTCACCGGGCAGGAAGCCCAGGCGCTCTCCGGCCTCGACCGCGGGGCGGGTCAGGATGATCCGGTTGACCTCGCGGCGGCTCAGCGCAGCGGCGGCCAGCGCCACGGCGAGGAAGGTCTTGCCGGTGCCCGCGGGCCCGATCCCGAACGTGATCGTGTTGCGGCGGATCGAGTCGACGTAGCGCTTCTGGTTGACCGTCTTGGGCGCCACCTTGGTCGTGCGGTGACGCCAGACGACGTCCTCGAGGATGCCGGCCGGAGACTCGTGCTGGTCGAGCGCCCGCTTCACCGCCTCGATCGTCCCCGGAGCGATCTCGTGGCCCTGGGCGATCAGCTCCGACAGCTCGCGCACGACGGAAGAGGCCGCGTCCACGGCGGTGTCGTCGCCCTCGAGCGTGAGCACGTTGCCACGCAGGAAGACGTCGCAGTCGAGATGCCCCTCGAGCGTGCGCAGCACGGCGTCCTCGCTCCCCGCCAGCTCCGCGGCGACGGCGTTGTCGAGCTCGATCTGCTTACGCACGCTGACCCGCGAGCGCCTCTCGCACGCGTGTGGACACCCGTTTTCCATCCGCGCGTCCGTCGACCTTGGCCATCAGCGCCTTCATCACCTGGCCCATGTCCTTGGGATCGCTCGCAGCGGTCTCGGCGATCGCCGTGTCGACCAGCTGATCGAGCTCCTCGTCGCTGATCTCGGCCGGCAGGTAGCCTTCGATCAGCTTCGCCTCGGACTCCTCTTGGGCGGCGAGCTCAGGCCGACCGCCGCCGCGGAACTGCTCCGCTGCCTCGAGCCGGCGCTTGCGCTCGCGCCGCAGCACGGCGACCTCGTCGCCGCTGCCCTCCTTGGCCGCCTTCTGCAGCTCGGACAGCACCAGTCGCAGCGCCCCGACGCGTTCCTTCTCGCCGGCCTTCATGGCGCTGGTGATATCGGTCCGCACCTGCTCGGTAACGGTCATACAGTCAGGATAGCCCGGCCTGGAACGGAACCTGGGCCGGGCGGGTCCGAATCCCGTCGGCGTGCAGCTCCTCGCAGGCGACCTCGACGATCTGACCCCGGGCCGCGGCCCCGGCGGGCAGGTAGCAGCGCGTGTAGTCGGCCGTGTATCCCGAGCACTGGCTGTCGGCCACCTTGTCCACGAGCACCCGCTCGAGGCGGCCCAGCTTGGCCATGCGGTGGTGGCGCGAGCTGACCTCGGAGCGACCCCGCAGCTCGCGGGCGCGGCGCTTCTTCTCCTCCGGCGCGACCCGATCGCCCAGCGCGGCCGCCGCGGTCCCCGGGCGCGGGGAGTACGGGAACACGTGCACGCGGGAGATGGCAGCCTCCGCGACCGCCTCGAGCGTGCGCTCGAACGCCCGCCGATCCTCGGCCGGGAAGCCGACGATCACGTCGGCGGTGACGTTCACGCCCGGAACGGCCGCGCGAAGCGCGGCAATCTGATCCAGGTACTCCTGCGCGGTGTAGTGACGGCCCATGGCGCGCAGCACGCCATCGTCGCCGGACTGCATCGGCACGTGCAGGTGGCGACACACCTTGGGCTCGCCGGCGAGCGCCTCGAGCAGCGAGTCCTTGACGTGGATCACCTCGACGCTGGAGAGCCTGACCCGCTCGACGCCGTCGATCCGCGCCACCTCCATCATCAGCTCGCCGAGCTCGAGGCCGCGCTCGGGATCGGCATAGCCGCCGACGCTGATCCCGGTCATCACCATCTCGGGCTGGCCCTGGCGGACCCGGCGACGGACCTCGTCGAGCACCGCGCCGGCCGGGCGCGAGCGGGCGGCACCGCGCACGGTGGGGATGATGCAGTACGCGCAGTGGCAGTCGCAGCCGTCCTGCACCTTGACGAACCCGCGCGTGCGGGTGGCCTGCTCGGGCCGGCGGGCGAGCACGTCGTGCTCGAGATCGACGCAGCCGAGCCCCGCCGCGCCCGCCATCTCGGCCGCGACCTCGTCGGCGGTGCCGGTGAACGGCTTCACCGCCGCATCGATGGCGGCGAACTGGCCGGCGTCGAGGTTCGCCGCGCAGCCCGCCACGTACACCTGACGGGCCGAGCGGAGCGAGCGCCGGACCGACTGGCGCGACTTCGCCTCGGCCTCGCCCGTGATGCAGCACGTGTTGATCACGTGGAGCTCCGCCTCCCCCTCGGGCGCTTGCTCGAGGCCCGCCTCGAGCAAGCGCCGGCGGGCGATCATCGCGTCCGCCTGGGAGACCTTGCAGCCGAGGAACTTGACGGCGAAAGTGAGCAGAGACCGGGAGCCTAACGGACCCTGATTGGCGAGCCGCCCGCGATCGGCCGAGCCTCTTGCTCCTCACCCCTGTCAGGCCACGGTGTCCTCGAGACAGCAGGCGCCGGGAAGGAGTCCCGGCGACCGAAGCCAGCCCGAGGCTTGGGCCGTGGCGCGACGAAATCGAGGAACAGGCCACCGAGACTCACGCCGATCGCGAGCGGATTGGGCAATCTCACCTCCTTGGGAACCCGGATCGCAACGTGACCGAAAGGATGAGCCACGGGCCCTCATCCGGCATCGTCCGCATGTCCAGGATCCGACCGCGCAGGATTGTCCACGCGGGCCGTTTTTCCGGGAGCGTTCAGCCCTCGGCCGACGTCGAGATCGCGGCCCCGCCCTCGTCCTGGGCGCCTGCGCCCGGTCGTCCGGGGTCTCGGGCGCCTGCGCTCGGTCGTCCGGGGTCTCGGGCGCCTGCGGCAACGGCGGCACGACAAACCTCGGCGATCTCCAGGCAACGCACCACCCGATTGCGCAGTGCGACGGCCTCCACCGGTCACCGGGCCGAGTCGCACCTCGGTGCGCTTGAGCCGCTCGCGGCGCGGCTACCCACGCATGACGGTGTGCAGCGCGGGCTCAGGACGGGGCTGCGCCCGCCCCGGCCCCTGCACGCGGCGATGGCCGCGCTGGCGATGGTGGACGTGATCGCGGATGCGGCGCTGGGCGCGAACGATCACGGGGATCGCTCGAGTACCAAGGCTGCCCACTCTCCATCGGCTCTTGTCATCGTCTTCTTTAGCCCGGTCGGAACAAAATCCTGAGCAATCCCGTCGGCCTCCAAGACGAGCAGGCCGCTGGCGATCACCCGCTCCGGGACCTCCACCGGAACCCCCGGCGCCGCGTCCGCCCGCATCCGCTGCGCCCACATGCGCAGCAGCGGCCCGAGCAGGTTCGCCGCCGCGGTGGGCGCCGCGGGCAGAGGGTCGGTGCGGAGGTCGAGCCGACGCACGTCGAGCGTGACGCCGTTGACCTCGGCGTTGGCCGCCGTGGCCGCGACGCCGGCGGGGTCGTTGTCGATCGCGATCACCGGATCCCAGCCCAGCTTCGCGGCCGCCAGCGCGAGCACCCCCGAGCCGCATCCCAGGTCGACGAACGGGCCGCGCGGAACGAGCTCGAGCATCAGCGCCAGGCACATCCGGGTGGTGGCGTGGGCGCCGGTGCCGAAGGCCTGACCGGGGTCGATGACGAGATCGACCGGCGTGCTCCCCGGCGGCGCCCACGGCGGGCGCACGGTGATCGCGCCGGGCAGCACGAGCGGCTTGTGGAACGAGCGCCAGCGCTGGCTCCAATCGTCGGCGATCTCCGTGGTGCCGACCTCGACCAGCGACTCGCCGGCGGCGGCGCGGAGATCGGGCAGCGCCGGCAGCTCGCCGGGGGGCCCGTAGACCGCGTACTCGACGACGTCGCCGAGGTCGACCTCCTCCACCCCGCTGGGAGCGAGCTCGAGCAGCTCGGCCAGCACCAGCTCGGCCTCGGCCCGCCGGACCCGAACCGCGAGTCTGATCATCCCCGGCCGCGCGCGAGGGTTGGCGGGCCGGCCATTCAGGCGCCGAACGCGCGCCTGAGCTTGCCGAACACGCCCTCCTCGGTCCGCAGATTGTCCGCGGTCATCGACTCGGCGAGGCGCTCCAGCAGCTCGCGCTGCTCGCGTTTGAGCCGGCGCGGGATGACCACGTTGACCACGACTCGCAGGTCGCCGGTGCGGCGACCGCGCAGCGAGGGCATCCCGTGCCCGCGCACGGTCAGCATGTCGTGCGGCTGCGTGCCGGCCGGGATCTCCAGCTCGACCGACCCCTCCACGGTCGGCACCTCGACCGTGGTGCCGAGCGCCGCGAGGGGGGCGGCCACGTCGACGGCGGTCACGAGATCGTCGCCGTCGCGCACGAAGCGGGGATCCTCGCGCACCCGGATCATCACGTACAGGTCGCCGGGCGATCCGCCGCGCTCGCCGGCGTGACCGCGGGCGGCGACGCGGATCCGCTGCCCGTCGGCGATCCCGGCCGGGACGTCGACGGAGACCTTGGCCCGCTCGACCTTGCGCCCGCGCCCGTGGCAGGTCCGGCACGGCTCCTTGGGCACCTTGCCGTCGCCGTGGCACACGTCGCACGGCGCCGCGCGCACAACCTGCCCGAACGGCGTCCGCGAGACGGCGCGCAGCTGGCCGGCGCCGCCGCAGCGCTCGCAGGTCTCGATCGGGGTTCCCGGCTCCGCGCCGTTGCCGTTGCAGTGCTCGCAGCGGGAGATCACCTCGTAGGAGACCTCGACCGGAGCGCCGCTGGCCGCCTGCGCGAGGTCGACCTCGGCGTTGACGGCGACGTCGCCGCCGTGCACCGGGCCGGCGGCTGCGGCTCCGCCGCCGCCGAACGCGCCGCCGAAGGCGCCGCCGCCGAAGAAGGCCTCGAAGATGTCGGCCACCGAGCCGAAGGTCTCGAAGTTGGGGGCGTAGCCGCCGGTGCGCAGGCCCTCGTGCCCGTAGCGGTCGTAGGTCGCGCGACGATCGGCGTCCGAGAGCACCTCGTAGGCCTCGGCCGCCTCCTTGAACTTCTCCTCGGCGGCCGGATCGTGGCTGTTGACGTCGGGATGCAGCTCCCGGGCCAGCCGCCGGAACGCCTTCTTGATCTCGCCCTCGTCGGCGGTGCGTGCGACGCCGAGGACGTCGTAGTAGTCGCGTGGCATGGTCGGGCTCACCGTTCGTCGTACACGTCGGCGATGAACGTGGATAGCTGCGCGGCCGCCTCACGTACCGACCGGATCGCCTGTCCGTAGTCCATGCGCAGGGGACCGATCACCGACACTGCCCCGAGGGTACGCTGCGGCAGTCCGTAGCTCGCCGCCACGAGGGCCAGCGAGCGCAGCGCGGGCGCGTCGTTCTCGCTCCCTATCCGCACCAGCACGTCGCGTTCGGAGAGGACCGAGCTCAGCACCCCGAGCAGGGCCGCCCGGCGCTCGAGCATGTCCATCAGCGAGTTCAGCTCGGACACCTCGGAGATCCGCTCGCCGCGCAGCAGCCGCGAGGCGCCGTCGATGTAGAGCGTGTCCTCGACGCTGAGCTCGAGCGCCGTGAAGGCCGGCGCGAGCGCGTCGAGAAAGGCCAGCTCGCTGGGAGACAGCGACGGGTCGTGGAGCCGCTGGTGGAGCATCCGGGCGCCGAGGCCGAGGCCGACCAGGCGCTCGTTGAGGTAGCTGGCCGCCCAGTCGGCGAGTCCTGGATCGACGGGCCGGGCGAACGTGAACAGCCGCTTCGTGACCCCGCCGGTCGAGGTGATCACCACGACCATCAGCACCTGCGGCTGCAGCACCAGCACCTCGATGTGGCGGATCGTCGAGGTCTCGATCGGCGGCGCGGTGACGATCGCCAGCAGGTTGTTGACCTGCGACAACGTCTCGGTCGTGACCCGCATCGCCTCGTCGAGCTCGTGGCGCACGAGCGACAGCGACAGCGGCGGCCGGCGGTCCTCGGCCGGCAGCAGCCGGTCGACGAAGTAGCGATAGCCGGCCTGGGTCGGGACGCGCCCCGCCGAGGTGTGCGGGTGGGCGAGCAGCCCCTGCTCCTCCAGGCTCGCGAGCTCGTGGCGGATCGTCGAGGGGCCCCATTCGAAGCCCGCGGCCAGCGCCTTGGAGCCCACGGGCGAGCCCGCCTCGAGGTATTCCTCGACGACACTGCGCAGCACGAGTTCCTGGCGCTCCGTCAACACCACGCCAATTGTAGGTCCGTGCTGCGGCGGCTCCAGCCGGTCCGGGTCGGCCAGGCGCGGCGGCCCGGTCGGGGCTGGTCAGCCCAGGTGCAGCTCGGCCTCGGCGTGGCGGATGATCCGCCGGCCGGCCTGGGAGGCCTCGGAGTGCACGACGACCACGTCGCCGTCGGCCTCGGCCGCGGTGCCGGTGACGACGATCTCCTCGCCGATCAGGCCCATGCCGCGGAACTGGACCGACAGGCGCCGCAGCGCGTCCGGACGGCCGACCGCCTCCGTGTGGGCGCGGGCGACCTGCGCCATCGTCCACAGCCCGTGAAGGATCCTCCCCGGCAGGCCGACGCTGCGAGCGAACTCGTCGTCGATGTGGATCGGGTTGAAGTCGCCCGACGCGCCCGCATAGCGCACGGTGACGTACGGATCGGGGGTGACCCTGAGCTCGATCGAGTCGCCTTGGTTCATGACGTTCCCCTCACGATGTTGGTCCAGGTTCCGGTGCAGACCACCTCACCATCCTGGTTCTCGGACACGGATTCGAACACGTAGAAGCCCATGCCGGCGCGACCCGAGATGTCCTTGACGGTGGTCGTCGTCGTGATCTCGTCGCCGGCGACGACGACCGGTCCCCAGCGGAACTCCTGCGAGCCGTGCACCATCATCGCGAAGTCGAGCGCGACCTCGGGGTGCAGCAGCGCCGCGGCGACCGACGGGGCGGCGTAGACCACGGCGAACATCGGCGGCGCCACCAGGTCGCGGTAGCCGGCGGCGCGGGCGGCGTCGAGGTCGTGGTGGATCGGGTTGGTCTCCCCGACCGCGCCTGCGTACTCGCGGATCTTCTCGCGCCCGACCGCGTAGACGACCGGCGGGAACGTCTTGCCGACGGCCTTGGTGCTGATGGGCATGGCGCCGGAGTGTACGGGTGGGGGGGCCGCGGGTGACCCGCGCGCGCCGGCGGCCACCGCCGGCGCGCGCGGGCTGGCGGCGTGGCGGGCGGGCGGCCTGGCGGGCGGGCGGGCGGGCGGGCGGGCGGGCGGCCTCAGATGATCACCGGCACCGTGCCCCCGTCGACCGACCAGGCCGCGCCGGCGACGTTGGCCGCGGCCTCCGAGCACAGGAACACGATCACCGAGGCGATCTCCTGTTCGCTGCCCAGGCGCCCGCTGGGGGTGCGCGCGGCGGTGGCGGCGAGCACCTCCTCGCGCGTGCTCCCGCGGCGGGCGGCGAGCTGGTCGGCGAGCCCGCCGGGCGCCGTCCACAGATCGCCGTCGATCGGGCCGGGCGCGACGGCGTTGACGAGCACGCCCTGCGCCGCGTAGGTGTCGGCGAACGCTCGCGAGAGCGACAGCTCCGCGGCCTTGGTCACCGAGTAGGCGATGTTCGTGAGCGACGGGCGCTTGCCCGAGGACGAGCTCACGTTGACGATCCGCCCCCAGCCCACGTCGGCCATGCGCGGCGCGACGGCGCGCATCAGCCGCATGGGCGCCATCACGTGCAGCTCCCACTGGGCCTGCCACTCCTCGTCGGTCAGCTCCTCGTGCGGGCGCGAGCGGGTCGCGCCGGCGTTGTTGACCAGCACGTCGATGCGCCCGAAGGCGGCGTCGCACGCTGCCACGAGCAGGCTCGGCGCGCCGGCCGACGTGACGTCGACGGCCACCGTCTCGGCGCGCCCGCCCGCGGCGCGGCACGCCTCGCGGGCGTCGGCGAGCGCATCGGCGTCGCGACCCGCGAGCAGCACCGCGGCGCCCTCGGCCGCCAGCGTGACCGCCGTCGCGCGGCCGATGCCGCGCGACGCTCCGCTGACGATGCACGCCCGATCGCGAAGGCCGAGATCCATGGTCCCGGGATTCTCCCGCGGATCGGCCATGATGTGCCGAGCGCCATGGAGGCAATCCAGCACACGACCGCGCCGCCCGCGCCGGACGCCGACGGCGAGCAGCCGATCATCCGCACCCGGGGATTGACGAAGATCTACGAGGGTACCGACTTCGCCGCCGTCGACGGGCTCGACCTGTCGGTCCGGCCGGGCGAGATCTTTGGGCTGCTGGGCCCCAACGGCGCCGGCAAGACGACGACGGCGGGGATGCTGACGACCCGGGTGATCCCGACCTCGGGCAGCGCCCACGTCGCCGCGGTCGACGTGGTCGCGCACCCCGCGCTGGCCAAGCAGCTGATCGGGGTCGTCTCCCAGACGAACACGCTCGACCGGCAGCTGACGGTGCGGGAGAACCTGTACTTCCACGGGCGCCTGTTCGGGATCCCGGCGGACGAGTCGCGCGCCGCGGCGGACCGGTTGCTGGAGCAGTTCCGCCTCTCCAAGTGGGCCGACGCCTCTGTGTTCGCGCTCTCGGGCGGGATGGCCCAGCGGCTGATGGTCGCGCGCGCGATCCTGCACCGCCCCGCGGTGCTGTTCATGGACGAGCCCACCGCCGGGCTCGATCCCCAGAGCCGCCTGGCGTTGTGGGAGATCCTCGGCGATCTGCACGCGGCCGGCCAGACGATCCTGCTCACCACGCACTACATGGAGGAAGCCGATCAGCTCTGTCACCGGGTGGCGATCATGGATCGCGGCAAGATCCTGGCCCTCGACACGCCCACGGCGCTGAAGCAGTCGGTCGGGGCGGACACGATCGTCGCGGTCAAGGCCCACGGCGAGGCCGGCGCGCTGGCCGAGCACCTGCAGCGGGAGATCGAGGGCGTCACCCGCACGCGCCCGATCGAGGGCGGCGTCGAGCTGCACGTCGCCGGCGCCGAGCGGATCGTGCCGCGGGTCGTGGCCGCCGCCGAGCGCGGCGGCTACGAGCTGGTCGACCTGTCGGTCGCCGAGCCAAGCCTGGAGACCGTGTTCATCAGCCTAACCGGCAAGGAGCTGCGCGAATGACGACCGCCGCGCACACCAATGCCCCGCCGGGCGCCACGGGCGCGATCGCACTCGCGCCGACCCGGTCCACGTTCGCGGCCAGCCGCACCGCCCTGCACGCGCTGATCCTGCGCGACCTGGTGGTGCTGAAGAAGAACTTCGGCGAGTTCGTGGCGCGCACCCTGATCCAGCCGTTCCTGCTCGTGTTCGTGTTCCTGTACGTGTTCCCGTCGATCGGCCAGGGCGTCGGCGCCGGCCGCGGCGGCGTGGTGGCCGAGTCGGCGTTCGCAACCGTGCTCGTGCCCGGGGTGGTCGCGATCTCGATCATGTTCCAGGGCATCCAGGCGGTGGCGCTGCAGATGTCGACCGAGTTCGGCTACACGCGGGAGATCGAAGACCGGGTTCAGGCGCCGTGCCCGATCTGGCTGGTCGCGGTGGCCAAGGTCCTCTCCGGCGCCACCCAGGGTGCGCTCGCGGCGGTGATCGTGTTCCCGATCGCGGCCGTCGTCCACGCCCCCGGGGTCCACGCCCACCTCTCCGTCCACTGGCCGATCGTGGTGACGCTGATCCCGCTCGCCTGCGTGGCGATGGCCTCGCTGGGGCTGCTGCTCGGCACCACCTTCGAACCCCGCAACATCGGGCTGATGTTCGGCTTCGTGGTCCTGCCACTGACGTTCCTCGGCGGCACCTACTACCAGTGGACGCGGCTGTCACCGGTGCGGCTCGGCGGCTTTCACTGGCTTCAGACGATCGTGCTGATCAACCCCCTGATCTACGTCGCCGAGGGCATGCGCGCCGGCCTCACGGAGGCCTCACACATGCCGCTGTACGTGATCTACCCGGTGCTGTTCGGGTTCCTGGTCCTGTTCCTGTCGCTGGGGCTGCGCAACTTCAGGCGCCGCGTGCTCCTGTGACGCCTCGCCGGCACCGCCACCCCAGCCGGCGCCGCGAAGCTGGCCTAGGCCTCCGAGTGCCGGTGGCCTCGACCGCGGTCGGTTGTCCCCCGCTTCCCCCGGCGCTACCATCAACTGTCGATGATCGAGTCGCCGGATCGAGGAGCTCTGAAGCCGTGAACGGACGCCATACGCTCAGAGCATCCGACACCGACCGGGACCAGATCGCCGAGCGCCTGCGCGTGGCCGCAACCGAGGGCCGCCTGTCCACCGAGGAGTTCGACGCCCGGCTCGGAGCCGCGCTCAAGGCCCGCACCTACCACGAGCTCGACCGGCTCGTCGCCGATCTGCCGGGCAAGAAGCTCGCGCCCCGCCGCAGCACTGCCCGCTCGCTGGCCAGCTCCCATCCCGTGGCCGCCACGGCGATCGCGGTGGCCACGATCACGGTGGCGATCGCGGCGCTGGCCATCGTCGCGATGATCGGCGCGGCCTGGATCGGCTGGATGGTGTTCGCCTGGATCTTCTTCGGCGCCAAGCGCGGCCGCTACACGCACATGCCGCCCGGCAAGGGCCGCCCCAACCATCACCTGCACCAGGGCCTGCACCAGCGCTCCAGCCCGCCCAGCCGCAGCAGCTACTGGGCCTAGCAGCGGCTCAGCCCGTCACGCCGCCGTCGGCGCCCCGCCGCGACTCAGCCCTTCTCGCCCAGCTCGAGCACGGCCAGGAAGGCCTCCTGGGGCACCTCGATGCGGCCGACCTGCTTCATCCGCTTCTTGCCCTTCTTCTGCTGCTCGAGCAGCTTGCGCTTGCGGGAGATGTCGCCGCCGTAGCACTTGGCGATCACGTCCTTGCGGTAGGCCTTGATCGTCTCGCGGGCGACGATCCGGGAGCCGATCGCGGCCTGGATCGGCACGTCGTACTGCTGGCGCGGGATCTTCTGGCGCAGCTTCTCGGCCATCGTGCGCCCGACGTCGGCGGCCTTGGAACGGTGGACGAGCATCGACAGCGCGTCGACCGGGTCGCCGGCGAGCAGGATGTCGAGCTTGACCAGGTCCGATTCACGCAGGCCGACCAGCTCGTAGTCGAGCGAGGCGTAGCCGCGCGTGCGCGACTTGAGCTGGTCGAAGAAGTCGAGCACGATCTCGGCCAGCGGCAGGTCGTAGGTGATCTGCAGCCGCTCGGCCGACAGATAGTGCATGCCGGCGTGCTCGCCGCGGCGCTCCTGGCACAGCTCCATGATCTGCCCGACGAACTCCTTCGGGGTCAGGATCGAGGCGCGGATATAGGGCTCGCGGACCTCGGCCACCTTGCTCGGGTCGGGCATATCGTTGGGCGAGTGCACGGGGAGCACCGTGCCGTCGGTCAGCGTGACCTCGTACTCGACGCTGGGCATCGTGGCCAGCAGCTCGAGGTCGTACTCGCGCTCGAGCCGCTCGCGCACGATGTCCATGTGCAGCAGCCCCAGGAAGCCGCAGCGGAAGCCGAACCCGAGCGCATCGGAGGTCTCGGGCTCCCACGACAGCGCCGCGTCGTTGAGGGTCAGCTTCTCGAGCGCGTCGCGCAGGTCGGGGTAGTCGTCGGAGTCGATCGGGAACAGGCCGCAGAACACCATCGGCTTGACCTCGCGATAGCCCGGCAGCGGCTGGCTCGCCGGGCGCGCCTTGACGGTGAGCGTGTCGCCGACCCGGAGCGCGCTCACGTCCTTGATCCCGGTGATCAGGAAACCGACCTCGCCGGCGTGGAGCGCGTCGGCGGTCCTCATCTGCGGCGTGAAGAAGCCGATGTCGTCGATCTCGGCCTCGGTGCCGGCCTGCATCGCGCGGATCGCCTCGCCCTTGGTGAAGGTCCCGTCGACGACCCGGATGTAGGCGATCACGCCCCGGTACTGGTCGAACTCGGAGTCGAAGATGAGCGCTCGGGGGGGAGCATCGGGATCCCCCCCAGGGGGGGGTACGCGCGCGATCAACTCGTCGAGCACGTCGGTCACCCCCTCCCCGGTCTTTGCGCTGATCCGCCGCACCTCCTCGGCCGGCTCCCCGAGCAACTCGGCCACCTCCTCGGCCACGCGCTCGGGCTCGGCGCCGGGAAGGTCGACCTTGTTCAGGCACGGGATCAGCTCGAGGCCGGACTCGACCGCGAGATACGTGTTGGCGACCGTCTGGGCCTCGACGCCCTGTGAGGCGTCGACGACCAGCAGCGCACCCTCGCACGCGGCCAGCGAGCGCGAGACCTCGTAGGTGAAGTCGACGTGGCCCGGGGTGTCGATCAGGTGCAGCTGGTAGGTCTGGCCGTCACCGGCCGCGTAGAAGACGCGTACGGCCTGCGCCTTGATCGTGATCCCGCGCTCGCGCTCGAGGTCCATCGAGTCGAGCACCTGGGCGCGCATCGAGCGGGGATCGACGGTGTGGGTCAGCTCGAGGATGCGGTCCGCGAGCGTCGACTTCCCGTGGTCGATGTGCGCGATGATCGAGAAGTTGCGGATGTGGGCCTGGTCAGCCATCGGCCGAGAAGGTTAGGAGGTCGGCGGCAGCCGACCCAAGCGACCGAGCACGAAGTGCCGGATCTGGCGCGCCTCGGGGATCCGCATGGCCAGCACGAGCCAGGTGTAGAGCGCCGTCCCGGCCGCGATCCCGAGCCCGACCGAGATCACCTGGGCCGGTAACGAGCGCCCGAGCAGCCCGTCGAGCAGGCTCCACACCCCCCACGCGACCGCGGCCATGAGCGCCGAGGCGAGCAGGATCCGAACGGTGATCATCAGCGTCTGCGGGAGCTCGAGCCGCCCGTTGAAGCCCGCCTTCAGCCGGTGGATCTGCAGCGCGGTCATGACCGCGTTGGCGACCGCGGTGCCGATGACGAGGCCGGCGATCCCGAGCGGCTTGTACAGCGCGACCGAGACGATGATGTCGACGATCATGTTCACCCCCGCCAGCCGGGTCGGGATCCACGGCCGCTGCACGGCGAAGAACGTGCGCGTGAGCAGCAGGTTGAGGCCGCCGAAGGGAAGGCTGAACGCGAACCAGAACAGCGCGATCGAGACGAGGTGAGTCGAGTGGGCGGTGAACGCGCCGCGCTGGAACACGACCCGGGTGATCGGCGTTGCGAGCGCGATCAGCAGCGCCGCGCATGGGATCAGCAGCAGGTTGATCTGGCGCATCCCGTTGCCGAGCGTGCGGCGCATCTCGGCCCGTGCGCGCCGCGCCGCCTGCCGGCTCAGGGTCGGGAACAGGACCGTGGCCACGGCGACGCTGAAGATGCCCTGCGGCAGCATGTAGATGCGGAACGCGTTGTCGATCGCGCGTGGCGCCTCGGGCGAGACCAGCGTCCCGAACACCGAGTTGAGCAACTGGTCGAGGTTGACGATCCCCAGCCCGATCGTGATCGGGAGCATCAGGTACAGGACCTGCCTGACCCGCGGGTCGCGCCATTCGAATGTGAACGCGAGCCGGAAGTCGATCCGCCGCAGCGCGCCGGCGACCATCAGCATCTGCACGAAGGTGGCGATCACCCAGGCGATCGCGTACGCGTACAGCCCGTTGTCGCCGTGGAAGTGCGGGTGCAGGACGACGAGCAGGACGAGGATCACGAGGTTCCACACCGCCGGCGCGATGGCCGGGATCGAGAACTCGTCGTAGGACTGCAGGATCCCGACGAACAGCCCGGTGATCCCCAGCATCAGCACGACCGGGAACAACACCTGCGAGAGCCCCGCGGTCAGCGCGTCGAGGTGCGGCGTGAACGTGCTGCCGGTGAACAGCGGCATGATCGTCCCCGCGAGCAGGATCCCCAGCGCCGTCACCCCGCCGAGGACGATCAGGATGATCCAGAACAGCGTCGAGGCGAGCTTGAACGCGTCGCGCTTGCGGCCCTGCTGCAGGAGGTCGGTGAACACCGGCACGAACGCCGCCGACAGCGCCGCCTGCGCAAACAGGTTCGCCATCAGGTTCGGGATCTGCGAGGCGATCGTGAACGCCGACGCGGCCGGGCTGGTGCCGAAGTAGCTCGCGGCCACGATTTCCCGCGCCAGCCCGACCACGCGCGAGATCCCCGTCGCGATCGCGAAGATGGCGGTGTTCAGTGCCAGCCGGCGGCGAGGCGGGGCAGCACTCGCTGCGATCGTGTCGTCTCCCACGGGCGCGCTATAGTACGCACGCGCCGCGGCCTAATGTCGACCGCGGCTGCTTGCTGTCATGGCCAACATTCACTCTCAGAAAAAGCGGATCGAGCGCGCCGAGCGCGAGCGACTCGAGAACCGCCGCTACACGTCGAAGATCAAGACGTACTTTCACCGCCTCGAGAGCGCGGTGGAGGGTGGCGACGACGCCGTGGCCGACGTCGAACACCGGACGCTGGTGCAGACGATCGACAAGGCCGTCAAGCGCGGGGCGCTGCACCGGAATACCGGCGCACGCAAGAAGTCCCGCGCCGCCCGGATCCGCCGCGGCGCGACCGAGTAGCCTCGCCCGCTCTGCTCCGGCGGGCACGCGGATGCCGGCGCGCGGGCGCGTGATCGAGCCGCGATCCGGTCGGGCGCGTGCTGCGACGGGCGTGCCGGTGATCAAGCCGCGATCCGGTCGGGCGCGTGCTGCGACGGGCGTGCCGGTGATCAAGCCGCGATCCGCTGGATCGCCAACAGCGCTGCGGTGTCCTCGCTGGCGCCGCCGCCGGCGCCGCCCCGCGACGCGAGCTCCAGATCGGCGATCTCCTCGATCGCCCGCCGGAGCGCCGCCGCCCCCGTCCGCCGCGCCTCGGCGATCAGCCGGTCGGCCGCCTTCGTGGGCATCCGCAGCCCGCGCTTGACCTCGGCGATCGGCCTGCCTTGGTCGATTGCCTCGGCGATCTCGTGCGCCGCACGCACGCGCTGCGCCATCCAGTAGATGAGACCGGGCAGCCGCTCGCCTTGCGCGCGCAGCTGCAGGTAGATGCTCGTCGCCGCGGCGGAGTCACCGCCGACCAGCGCGTCCGCGAGCGCCCACGCCCGGCGCTCCGCCGACGGGGCCGTCAGCGCCTCGATCTCGGCGTCGTCGACGTGTGCCCCGTCGCCGAGATCGAGCGCTAGCTTCTCCAGCTCCCGGAGCAGCCGCTGCTGGCGCTCGCCGACCCGGGCCACGAGGGTCTTGGCTGCTCCGGGGGCGAGCTCGAGCCCCATCTCCCGGGCCCGGGCGGCAACCCACTTGGGCAATTCCCACGACTTCAGGCTGACCTCGGCGGAGACGTCTCCCCCGGCCTTCTTGACCGCTGTCGCGAGCTTCGCCGGCGCCTTGGCGCGGCCGTCCTCCCGCGCGAAGAAGGCCACGGTCGTCTCGGGCGCCATCGCGGCGAGCGCCGACTCGAGCGGGGGGAGGTCCTTGTCCTTCCAGCGCTCGACGCCGTCGACGACGATGAACCGCCGGCCGATCGCGAACGTCATCGCGCTCAGCGCCGCGGCCACCGCCTCCGGGTTGGACTCCTCGCCCTCGAACAGCTCCAGCCCCTGAGCCCCGCTCCCGGACTCGGCGATCGCCCGCAGCCGCGCCCGGCGCTCGGCGATCCGCCCATGATCGTCGCCGTGGATGAGGTAGGCGGGCTTGAAGGCGGGCACCCGGCCCAGTCTAGGGCGCGGTTCCGACGGCGGCGGGCGGGCGTGGCGGGGGTGGCGGGGGTGGCGCAGCGGCCCGCGATTACGTGGTTCTCCGCACCGCTCGGCGGTCCATTGCGGATGGCGGGCGGGGCGTGCGCTCTTAGTGTGACCCGACAGCGACAGTTGGAGGACTTGAGATGGCGACCCACCTGGTAGATCGCGAGCCGCCCCCCAGGCCGCACGAGCCCAACTTCGACGATCACGTCGAGCGCGTGATCGGCGCCGACATGAGGCTGATCTACGGGATCGGCGTGCCGGTCCTGGCCGTGACCGCGCTGATCATCGTGATGGCCTTGAGCAAGACCGCGTGGGTCGACGGCGTCGTCCTCGTGGCGGCCGTGGCCGCCCTCGGCCTCGTCGTCTGGGGCTTCATGCGTATGATGCGCGACGACGGCCAAGACGAATCTCCGACCGACTGACGGTCCGAGGCGGACGGGGCGCGGCACCACCAGGGGCCGTGCTCTCCCAGCCGGCCTTAGAGATTCTGCAGCGCCGAGCCGGCGGGATCGCGGGGGGCCTCGGCGCGGGCGCCGCGACATCCCCACGCTCCGGGCCCATCGGCGTGTGCTCTCGGCGAAGCGTTGCAACTGAGTTCCGGGGGCCGAAACTCAGTTGCAACGCTTCGCCTTGACAACCCCGCCTTCCTCAACCGCCCGGCGCCACCGCCCGCGTCCCCGCACCGCCCGCGTCCCCGCACCGCCACCGCCCGCGTCCCCGCACCGCCACCGCCCGCGTCCCCGCACCGCCACGGCCCGCGTCGCCCGGCGCCACCGCCCGCGTCCCGACCCGCCTACTCCCCACCTCCGGCCAACCGCAGTGCCAGCGCCACCGCCGCCGGCGCCGACTCCGCCCCCCTGATCCCGTCGATCTCGCAGCTGCCGAGCCCAACCACCGGCACGCCCGTCTTCAGCGCCAGCGCCACCTCGGACAGGGTGCCGTAGCCCCCTCCGACGGCGATCACGGCGTCGGAGGCGCGGATGATCAGGCCGTTACGGAGCTCGCCGAGGCCGGTCGGGATCGCGATCGCCACCCAGGGATTGGCCTCGCGGCGGTCGAAGCCGGGCAGGATCCCGAGCGTGAGGCCGCCCGCGTCGGCGGCGCCCCGGCAGGATGCCGCCATGACGCCGCCGTGGCCGCCGCTGAGGAGGACCGCACCGGCCGCGGCCAGGCCGGCGCCGACCGCCTCGGCGGCCGTCTCCTGCTCCGGCGTCGCGCCGCTCGGGCCGACGACGGCGACGTACGGCGCCGTGCTGCGCGGCACCGGATCTCCGGCGCGCACCACTACCGAACGACGACGTTGACCAGCTTGTCGGGCACGACGATCACCTTGACCACCTGGTGCCCGTCGAGGTGGGCCTGGACACCGCGGGACTCGAGCGCGAGACGCTCGAGCTCCTCGCGCGCGCTCCCCGTCGGCGCCGTGACGCGATCGCGGACCTTGCCGTTGACCTGACACACGAGCTCGAACGTGTCCGCTTGGAGCATGTCGGGATCGGCCTGGGGCCACGGCTGCTCCCACACCCGGGTGCCGGTGAGCAGCTCATACACCTCGGCCCCGAGGTGCGGCGCGAACGGGAACACCAGCGACGCCGCCGTCGCGGCCGCGAAGCGCCGAGCCGCGAGGTCGCCGCCGTCAGGGCTGCGGTCGATGTCGCGATAGACCTCGTTGACCAGCTCCATGATCGCGGCGATCGCCGTGTTGAACGCGAACCGGCCGCTCATGTCGCCGGTCACCTTGTCGATCGCCCAGTTGGCCTTGCGCACCAGGGCCAGCGCGTCGCCCTCGGGGCTCGGCGGCGGCTCCGCGGCCGCCCGGGACGGCGTGAACTGGTCGCCGGTGCCGGAGCCGGAGCCCGCGCCCAGTTCGTCGCCGAGCCGCCACAGGCGAGCCAGGAAGCGGTGCACGCCCTCCAGCGACTTCTCCGACCACGCCGCGTCCTGGTCGGGCGGTCCGATGAACAGCGCGTAGCAGCGGGCCGCGTCGGCGCCGTAGCGCTCGACGATCGGCGCCGGCGAGACGACGTTCCCCGCCGACTTCGACATCTTGGCCCCGTCAGGCCCGAGGATCATGCCCTGCGTGAACAGCGCGCGGAACGGCTCCTGGACGTCGAGCAGCTCCATGTCGGCGAGCGCCTTGACAAAGAAGCGCGCGTACATCAGGTGCAGGATCGCGTGCTCGATCCCGCCGATGTACTGGTCGACCGGCATCCACGCGTTGACCACCTTCGGATCCCAGGCCGCCTCGTCGTTGCGGGCGTCGCAGTAGCGCAGGAAGTACCAGCTCGAGTCGACGAACGTGTCCATCGTGTCCGTCTCCCGCCGGGCGGGTCCGCCGCAGATCGGGCAGGTGGTGTTGACCCAGTCCTCGGCCGCGGCCAGCGGCGGGCGCCCGCGCGGCTTGTAGTCCTCGACGTCGGGCAGCTCGACCGGCAGCTGGTGTTCCGGCACGGGCACCATGCCGTGGGTATCGCAGTACACGACCGGGATCGGGCAGCCCCAGTAGCGCTGGCGCGAGACGAGCCAGTCGCGCAGCCGGTAGCTGACCGACGCGTGGCCGATGCCCTCGCGGTCGAGCCAGGCGATGATGGCCTCCTTGCCCTGGACCGCGTCGAGCCCGGTGAACTCACCCGAGTTGATCAGCCGCTCGTGCTCGCTGTGGGCGATGAACGCCTCGTCGCCGGGCGCCTCGGCGCCGTCCGGCGGCGCGATCACGTGGCGGATCGACAGGCCGAACGCCTGGGCGAAGGCGAAGTCGCGCTCGTCGTGGGCCGGCACGGCCATGATCGCGCCGGTTCCGTATTCCATCAGCACGTAATCGGAGACGAACATCGGGATCTGCTCGCCGTTGACGGGGTTGGTCACCGTCCGCCCCAGCGCCACGCCGGTCTTGGGCTTCTCGGCCGCGCCACGCTCCTCGGCGGACTCGCTCAGCGACCGGTTGACGTACTCGTGCACCTGGTGCTCGTACTCGGTGCCCGCCGCCAGCCGGAACACGTCGGGATGCTCGGGCGCCATCACGAAGAACGTGGCCCCGAACAGCGTGTCGGGCCGGGTGGTGAACACCGGGTAGTCGATCCTCAGCTCCTCGTTGCGGAACGTCACCTCGGCGCCGGCGCTGCGGCCAATCCAGTTGCGCTGCATGCGCTTCACGTGCTCGGGCCAGTCGATCGTGTCGAGATCGTCGAGCAGCCGGTCAGCGTAGTCGGTGATGCGGAAGAACCACTGTTCCAGCTGGCGCACCTCGACCTCGGCGCCGCAACGCTCGCAGCGGCCGTCGATCACCTGCTCGTTGGCCAGCACGGTCTGGTCGTTGGGGCACCAGTTGACCGCCGCCTCCTTGCGATAGGCCAGGCCGCGCTCGAGCAGCTTCAGGAAGATCCACTGGGTCCAGCGGTAATAGGACGGCTCGTGGGTGGCGAGCTCGCGCGACCAGTCGATCGAGATCCCCCACGAGCGGAACGCGCGCTGGAAGGCGGCGATCGAGTCGTCGGTCGACTTGCGCGGGTGCACGCCGGTCCTGATCGCGTGGTTCTCGGCCGGCAGTCCGAACGCGTCGTAGCCCATCGGGTGGAGCACCCGGCGGCCGGTGCGGCGGTGGAAGTGCGCGATCGCGTCGCCGAGCGAGTAGTTCTTCAGGTGCCCGATGTGGGGCTCGCCGCTCGGGTAGGGCAGCATCTCGAGCACGTAGGACTTCTCGCGGCGGTCGAGTTGCGGATCGTTGGAGACCTCCCACGTGCGCTCACGCGCCCACAGCTCCTGCCACTTGGGCTCGATCATCTTGGGGTCGTAGCGACGCTCGGACATGCTGCGGCTGAGGTTACTTCGTGCGCCCGTTCACGAGTTCGCCGGTCGAGCGCTGCGTGCCGGGCACCGGTGGCTTTCTTGCGGGGGCGCCAACGGCCGCGCTCTACCATGACGGCGTGCGCGACGAGGAACGCCCGACGACCACGGATCCCGCTGCTGAGCAGGGAGATCTGGGCGCGCCGCCACCTCCGCCCGTGAGCGCGTCGCCCGGCCCTGCCGACACACCACCCCCACCCCGGCGGCGCGCGGGCGTGCGCGCCGGCAGCGCCGCAGCCGCCGCCGATCAGATCGCGTCGATCGTGGCGGCGGCCGAGGCGGCGGTGGAGCAGCGGCGGGCCGAGACCGAGCAGCGGGTCAAGGCGCGCATCGCCGAGGGCGAGCGCGCGGCCCAGAACCGCGTCCAGGCGGCCGAGGAGGAGGCGTCGGAGATCGTGCGCTGGGCCCAGGAGGAGGCGGCGAAGCTGTCCGAGGACGCCGCGGCCCACGCCGCGCAGGTCAAGCAGCAGATCACCGGCGAGGCGCTGACGATCGTGGCCAAGGCACAGGACGAGGCGGCGCGCACGCGCAAGGAGGCCGAGGCGGCCAAGACGACCGCGACCAGCGAGGCGCTGACCATCGTCGCCAAGGCCCAGGACGATGCCGACTCGACGCTCAAGCAGGCACAAGAGACCGCGGCGGCCACGATGCACGAGGCCGAGGCCAAGTCCTCGGAGCTGCTGCGCGAGGCGCGCGTGACCGCCAGCGACGTGCGCACCGAGGGCATGGAGCTGGTCGGGAACCTGCGCGAGATGGCCGACTCGCTGCGCTCCAACGCCGATCGGCTGCTGCGCGACGTCCAGACGATCCACTCGCGGATGGTGGCCCAGATCGACCGCGCCGACGGCGGCGCCGGCCGCTCGCCGTCACCGGCCGCGCGCCCCTCCGATCCGGCGCCCCGGTCGCGCTCCCGCGACCTTCCGGCCCTGACCGCGGACGGCGACGTGCTCGATGTGCCGGAGTTCATCCCGCGCCGCTAACCTGCGCTGCCAGGACGTGTATTACCCTTGAGCGGTACTTCGCTTTCGAAGGGGCTATAGCTCAGTTGGGAGAGCGCGTGACTGGCAGTCACGAGGTCGCCGGTTCGAGCCCGGCTAGCTCCACTCGCACCAGAGACGCGGTTCGGTCCGGACCGCCCACGGAAGGGAGGGTCGGGTGACGGTGTCCGAGCGCGATGGTGACCCGGGTCTCAGCTCCGAGCAGTTCGCGGGCCTGTTCTCCGAGCTCTCGGCCTGGGGCCGCTGGGGCGACGACGACGAGCGCGGAGCGCTTCACCACCTGACCCCCGAGCACGTTGCGGCCGCGGCCGCCCTCGTGCGCGATGGCGCGACGGTGACCCTGAGCCTGCCGCTCAACACGGAGTCCGGGATCCACAACCCCGAGCCCGCCGTGCACTACATGACGGCCGCGAGCGGCACCGACATCGGCTCGGGCTCGCTCCACTTCCTCAAGGACTTCGTCGGCGTCGACTACCACAACGACGGCCATTCGCACATCGACGCCCTGTGCCACATCGCCTACCGGGGCATGCTGTACAACGGCAAGCCAGAGGATGCGGTCGGCGGCGACGGAGCGCCGGACGACGCGATCGGCGTGCTCAAGAACGGTCTGGTCGGCCGCGGCGTGCTGCTCGACATTCCCCGGGTGCGCGGCGAGCGCTGGCTCGAGCCGGGTGAGCATGTGTTCCGCGACGACCTCGACCGGGCCGAACATGCGCAGGGAGTCACCGTCGGGGAGGGCGACATCCTGCTCGTGAACGTCGGCCACGCCCGGCGCCTGGCCGAGCTGGGGCCGTGGGACACCGCGAACGCCAAGGCGGGCCTGCACCCCACGGCCCTGTCGTTCGTGGCCGAGCGCCGCGTGGCCGCGCTGGGCTCCGACGGCAACAGCGACACCGCCCCGAGTAGCACGGAAGGCATCGACTTCCCGATCCACGTGCTGGCGATCAACGCCATGGGCGTGCACCTGCTCGACTACCTGCAGTTCGCCGACCTCGGCGCCGCCTGCGAGCGCCGCGGGCGGTGGGAGTTCATGTTCGCCGCCGCACCGCTGCGGATCGTCGGCGGGACCGGGTCGCCGGTCAACCCGCTCGCGATCTTCTAGAGCGCCCGGGAGGCGCGCCGCCCGCCGCGCCTACGCGCTCGCCGGCTCGGGCCGCGCGGATTCCCACGCCGCCAGGCCGCCGACGAGGTCGTGCACGTGCGCGAAGCCGGCCCGGGCGAGCACCCCGGCGGCGATCGCCGACCGGTAGCCGCTGGCGCACAGGACGACCAGCGGGCGGTCGGCCGGAAGCTCGTCCAGGTGCTCGGCCAGCCGCGACAGCGGCACGTTGACCGACCCCTCGATCCGGCGCTCCTCCCACTCCCCCGGCGCGCGCACGTCGATCAGCAACGGCACCTGCGAGGCGACGAGCTGCTCGGCCAGGGAGCCCGCGGTCACCCGCTCGATCCGCGCCACCAGCTCGGGCCGGCCGTCGAGCGCCTGCATGCCGCCGGCCAGGTGCCCAGCCACGTTGTCGAAGCCGATCCGGCCCAGGCGCGTCGCGGCCTCGAGCTCGCGGCCCGGTGCGGCCACGATCACGATCGGGCGATCGCGCGCCAGCAGCGTCCCGCACCAGGTGGCGAACGAGCCCCCGAGGCCGACGTTGACCGCGCCGGCCAGATGCGCGCCCTCGTAGTCGGCGCCGTCGCGCGTATCCAGGACCTGAGCGCCGGCGCGCTGCAGCGCCAGCACCTCCTCGAGCGGCAGCTCCCGCTGCTCCTGCGCGAGCGCCTGATCCAGCGTCTGGCGCTCCTTTGCGTTCAGCACCGCGTCGTAGCTGAAGTAAGCCGGCGTGTCCGGCTGGTCGGCGGTGATGATCGCGATGAACTGCTCCCGGCTCATCGGCTGCAGCGCGTAGTTGTAGAGCCGCTGCACGCCGATCGTCGAGACCGTGTCGGTGCTGAGGTTCTTGCCGCACAGCGAGCCGGCGCCGTGGGTCGGGTAGACGAGCGTCTCGTCGGGCAACGTCAGGAGCTTCTGGCGCAGCGAGTCGTACAGCAGGCTGCCGAGATCCTCGGCGCTCCAGCCCAGCGCCGCGCGCAGATCGGGCCGGCCGACGTCGCCGATGAACAGCGTGTCACCGGTGAGCACGGCGTAGGGCGCGGTGTCGGCGTCGCGGTCGTAGACCGAGATCGAGATCGACTCGGGCGAGTGGCCGGGCGTCTCGAGCACCTCGAGCCGCACAGCCCCGAGCGTGACCGAGTCGCCGTCCCCGAGCGCCGTGAACGCGTACTCCGCCTGCGCGCGCGCGCCGAGGCAGATCTTCGCTCCGACGCGGTCGCGGAGCTCGAGATGGCCGGCCACGAAGTCGGCGTGGAAGTGGGTCAGGAACACGTACGCGATCCGGCAGCCGAGGCTCTCGGCGTCGGCCAGGTAGCCGTCGACATCACGCTGGGGATCGACCACCACCGCCTGCCCGCTGGGCTCATCGGCGATCAGGTACGAGGCGTGGGCGAGGCACCCGAGGTAGTACTGGCGGAGGATCATGGTGAGGCCCAGGAGGGCCCCTGAAATGTAGCCAGACCGGCGGCGATCAGCCAGAAGGCTCATTCCCGGCCAGCGCGATCCCGATGTGGAGAATCACGACGTGCTCGCCGTCCGCCACCTCGGCCCTCAGTTGGCCTAGGTTGGCGGTTCCGATCTCGCCAACCCATCACCCGCGGTGACCGGTCGAAGGAGCCCGGCGATACGCGCCCGGATCAAGATCATGGTGGTGCGTGCCCGCGGCCCGCGGTCCCAGGCGGTCAACCGCCAGACCAGCCAGTGGGCGACGTCCTGGATCCGCCAACTCACCCGCTCCCACAACCGCAATCGGCGCGGCGCGGAGGTCAGACCGTACCCCGCCAAGCGCAACTCCTCGCCGGCGACCGACTCGAATACCGATCGCTCGGCGGCGCTCATCTCGGTCGTCCAGTGCCCCACGTTGGCGAAGTCGATTGCTGCCTCCCGGTGTGCGGGCCACGGATTCGGCCTGCCGGACGGGGTGGGCAGCCGGCTGGGGGTCACCATCGCCGGGTCGAACTGCTCTCCGAGGAAATCGCAGATACGTCGCAGCTCGGATTCCGGGTCGCGCAGCAGACTCTCGTAGCGGACGGAGAGAAAGATGGAGCTCGGGAGCCGGCCGGCCGCGCGCCGGCTTGCGGCCATGGTGCGGCGCCACATCAGCCCCGCGGTATAGGGGTTCGTCGGTCCCCACGGTTGGCGCATCAGCGACAGCGCCACGTCGCGCCCGTCGCGCACGATGTTGATCACCTGCGCGCTGGGGAACAGCGCCAGAAGCGTGTCGAGCTCGAGCACGTACAGTGGCGTCTTGTCACCCCAGCGCGGCTTGCCGTCTCGCAGCGCCCAGGTGTCGTACAGCTGTGCCGTCAGCCCGGCGAAGGAGCGGTGGTGGTCGAGATCGGAGGGTTCAAGACCCAGCCGCCAGGTGGCGATGTCCCAGGTGCCCAGCAGGTCAGCGGCGATCCGCCGCGCGTGGTCGCGGTCGCGCGGCTCGCCGTGGCTGCGATACAGCTCGGGGATCACCCGCGATTCCAGTGGAAATGTGATCCGCGGATGGGCACGCAGGAGATCGCGCAGCAGCGTTGTGCCGCTGCGGGGGCAGCCGACGATGAAGATTGGTGCTTCGTTCAACCCGCCACCGAACGGCGTCGCCAGAAGACGGCGCTCTCGTCGATGTACTCGATCGGCTCGCGCACGCCGTGGGTAGCGCGGAACTCCTCCACCGCCTGGCGGCATGCGCGCACGACACCGTAGTCATCCACGATCACGAAGCCGCCCGGTGAAAGCGAGGGGTACAGGTTCTCGAGTGAGTCGTGTGTCGACTCGGCCAGGTCCCCATCGACTCGGATCAGCGACCACCGATGTCCGCTGAGGGTGGGCAGCGTGTCGCGGAATCGTCCCTCGACGAACCGGACCTGGTCGTCGAGCAAGCCGTAGCGAGTGAAGTTCGCCCGCACGCGCTCGGTGCTGATCGCCAGCTCCCGATAGCGGTGCAACCGGTAGGCGGCGTCAGCAGGATGGCGACGCGGATCGGGCGACGGAACCCCCTCGAACGAGTCCGCGAGCCACACTGTCCGGTCTGCAATCTGATCCGCTGCGAGCACCGCGCGCATCACGATCGCCGCGCCGCCACACCCCGGCCTCGATCAGGTCGCCGGGGATGGCGTCCGCCAGCACGATCTCGACGCACCGCTGGAGATGATCGAGACGGCGTGCACCGATCATCGTCTCGCCCACCAGTGGCCAGGGCCCCCCTTCGCCGCGCTCGCCGTCATCGATCCGGCGAACGAGTGCGAGCTGCTGCGTGGTCACCCGCCCCGCGATCCGGACCCCCGCGCCCAACGCCTCGTTCACCCGGCGGACCACACCGGCGTCGAACGCTGACGGTCGCAGCTCGTAGGCGCCTTCGTGCGTCAGACCGGCAACCGACCGTTTGACGGTCTCGAGGTAGAGAGTTCGGAGATCGGCGATCATTCCGCCCCGTGCGGATCTCCGTAGCCCTGGCAACGCACGACGGCGAACGGTATCTGTTCGCTCAGCTGCGCAGCCTCGCGCGCCAGACACCGCTGCCAGCCGAGCTTGTGCTGTGCGACGACCGCTCGAGCGACGGCACGGTGGCGATCGCCAAGCGCTTCGCCCGCGAGGCGCCGTTTGCGGTGCACGTGATCCCGGGGCAGGTGCGGGTTGGCCCGCACGAGGCGTTCATGCGTGCGGTATCGGCCTGCAGGTCGGAGGCGATCGCGCTCTGCGATCAGGACGACATCTGGCTTGAGCACAAACTCGAGCGCTGCGAGGACGCGCTCGATCGGGACGGCGTCCTGCTGGTCGTCCACGCGGCACGGGTCGTTCGTCACGACCTCAGCCCGACCGGCCGGCGGTGCCCCTCGATCCCCGCGGCCCGGGTGGCCGAGGCGGGCGCCGTCGATCCATCGTTCACGTGTCCCGGATTCGCGACGGTCTTTCGGCGCTCGCTGCTGGACTGGGGCGACTGGCCAGGGCGCCCGGCATCCCGCTATTGGCGCGGGGCAATGACGCACGATGAATGGATCGGCTTGCTGGCGACATCGGCTGGACGGACGGCCTTCATCCCGGAGCCGCTGGCGCTCTACCGCCAGCATCCCGCCCAGCTGTTCGGGGTCGCACGGCGCGGGCCGCGCGAGACCGTTGCGCGCCTCCTCGGCGCCGGGCCCGAGGCCCACGAGCAGGTCGCCGACCTGCGCACAGAGCACGCCCGCTACCTGCGAGATCTGGCCGGGGCGGACTGCGTCCGCACCACCGACCGCGCGATGGCCAAGAATCTCGAGCAGGCCGCCGCGCTACGCGAGCACTCGGCCGAGGCCTGGCGCGGGCGCGCCGGCATCTACGACCGGCGAGCCCACCGCGGGGAGCGCCTCGAGCGGCTGGTGCAGCTGGCCCGGAACGGCGGCTACCGCGAGGCCGGCGCCGGCGGACTTGGGCGGGCCGCGCTTGTCCGCGACCTCGCGTTCGCGCTGACCTGATGACTGTTCTGTCCGAGACCAGGGCGGCTCTGCAGAACCAGCCGCTCCGGGTGGCGTTATTGCGGGGGATTCCCGAGTACGTGGGGCCGTCCGTACGTCAGTTCGGAGACGCGCTCGAGGCCGGATTCGCTCACCGGTCAGACGTGCGCCTGCAGTCGCTCGTGCTGCACGAGCTGGGGCTCGTGCGCCGGCTGAGTCGCGGGTCGAATCCGCATCTCATCGCCGGCGCCGAGAACTTACTCGACTCGTTCATCCGTTATCCCCTGTCGATCCGCCGGGCCACCGGTGGCCGAGTGTCGATGTTTCACATCATCGACCAGTGGTATGGCCATCTGGCGGCGTTCCTGCCTCGGCAGCGGACGGTCGTGTCGTGTCAGGACCTGATCCTCGCCAAGTATCCCGAGCTCGACACCAGTCACCGTCCGTCACGGCGCGACCGCGTGCGCTTCGCCACCAGCGTCCACTTGCTGGATCGCGTCGCGCACGTCGTCTGCTCGACCGACGCGGTCAAATCCGACCTGATCCGCTTGCGGGGTGTCGCGCCGGAGCGGATCAGCGTCGTGGCGAAGGGCGTCGGGCCGCAGATGCGCCCGCTGGACCGCAGCCGCGAGGAGCTGCGCGCGATGTTGCCCGGTAGGCCCGGCCCGATCGTGCTCCACGTCTGCACCGGCTGGCCGTACAAGAACGTCGTCGGGACGCTGCACGTGTTAGCGGCTCTGCGCGAGCGCGAGCTCGCGCCGACGCTGCTGCGCGTGGGTATCCCGCTGACCAGGAGCGAGCACGCTCTCGCCGAGCGGCTGCGTCTGACGCCGCAGATCATCGAGCTCGGGACCATCGATCAGCAGCGGCTGATCGAGGTCTACAACCTCGCCGACGTGCTCCTGTTCCCGTCGCTGGACGAGGGATTCGGGCGACCGCCGGTCGAGGCGATGGCCTGCGGCACGCCTGTCGTGACCTCGACCGCGCCGGCGCTGGTCGAGGTCGTCGGGAACGCGGGCCTCCAGGTCGGCGCGACTGACGTCGCCGGGCTTGCGCGCGCGGCTCAAGCGGTGCTGGTTGACCCGGAGCTGGCCCGGCGTCTGCGGTCCCGTGGCCTCGAGCGGGCCCAGCGCTACACGTGGCAGGCGACGGTCGACGGCTACGCCGCTGTCTACAAGCAGGTCGCCGGGAGCGCTGCTCGCAACCCGAGAGCGGGCGCGGCCAGCCTCGCCGCCGGCGCGGCCGGGTAGGCCCCGATGCGACTGCTGTTCATCCGCTGGCACCCCAGCCCCCGTGTCGGCGGGTTGGCCGTCAACACTGAGCAGCTGATGGAGCAGCTCGCCCGCAATGGGCACGTGATTGGCGAGCTCACGGCACTGTTCCCGACGCTCACCCGTCCGGTCGTCGAAGCAAGCGTCCGCCGGCTCGCGGCGCGCATACCGCCCGTCCACCGCCGCGACAGCGGCGCCGACCGGTTCCGCGCGATCGTGCCGGAGACGGCGGCGCCGGCGGTGCTCCGCTCGTTCGCGCCCGATGCGGTGATCGTCTCGAGCGGCGGAGCGTGGCGAACGGCCTGGGCGCAGCGCATGCTCGACGCCGTCCGCCGCCGGCCGACCTTGCTCTACGTCTACGACGTCGCCAGCTCTGTCCTGCCGGCGACCGACGTCGGCGTGCCGCCGACGGTCGCGGCGATCTCGCAGTGGGTAGCCGCGCCACTCCGAGAGCGTGGGGTCCCGGTGGAGGTGATCGTGCCGGTGATCGAACGCGCCAAATACCGGGTTGCCACCACCCGTGAGACGGCGCTGCTCGTCAACCCGACGGCGAGCAAGGGAGTGGACGTGGCTCTGGCCCTGGCAGCGGCCCGGCCGGACATCCCGTTCGAGTTCGTCGGCAGCCCGCCCAATCGAGGACGCGACGGAACCGCAGCGGCGAACGTCAGTCGCCGCGGCTGGACCAGCGATCCATGCGAATGCTTCGGTCGCGCGCGGCTGCTGCTCGTCCCGAGTCGCTATCCCGAGGCGTGGCCGCGCGTCGTCGGCGAGGCCCAGGCGAGCGGGATCCCGGCGCTGGCGACCGACACCGGAGGCATGCGCGAGGCGGTCGGCACCGGCGGCCGGTTGCTGCCAGCGGGCGCCGGCGCGACCGAGTGGGAAGAGGCGCTGGCATCGATCTGGGACAACGAAAGCTCATGCGCAGAGCTCGCGTCGGCAGCCGAGCGGGAGGGCCGTAGGCGGCAGCTGAGCCCGGAGGCGAGCGCCCGCCGGGTCGAGGCTTTGGTCGCCGACGCGCTCTCGCGCCGGCATGACGAGCAGTCCTCCCGTAGCTAGGGGTTGGCATCGAGCGTGGCCACGCCGGGCACGTTGCCGTACCGGCGCATCCGCGCGATCCCGGTCGCCGAGTGCTTGAGGTAGTGGTCGAGGAACGCGATCGTGACCCGCTCGACGATCCCGAGCTGCGGCTGCTCGGTCGTGTACGGCGGCAGGTGCGGCGCGCCGAGCAGCTCCAGCAGATACTTCGGCCGCGCGGCCGGGTCGTAGAACGTCGTCGTCATGTCCGGGGGATTGATCGTGTCGGCGGTTCCCTGCGTGGCCAGCAGGGGCGGCGATCCCGGTCCGAACGCGAAGCCGCCCAGGCCCGGGATCTCGGCGCCGGACAGGATCACCGCGGCGCGGATGCGGGAGTCGCGATCGGCGCTGTCGTAGGCCGCGGCCAGCGCAGTGTCGCCGCCGTCGGACTGCCCCGACACCGCCACCGCGCGGTGGCTGAGCAGCCCGTGCAACCAGCTGGGCGGGGCGGAGGAGTCGGCGAGCAGCCGCGAGATGACCACGCTCATGTCCCCTGGCTGGTTGACCAGGTCGTTCTCGTTGGGGCCGCCCGGCGCGCCCGGGTTCTCCAGCGGGAACAGCGGCGCGGCCACCACGTAGCCCGCCCGCGCCCACGCCTGCTGCAGGGCCGTGTACGGCGCCGGCGTGACGTTGTAGCCATGGCCGAAGATGAGCAGCGGGAACGGCCCGTCGTGGACCGCGGGCGGCGCTTCGAGGTGGTCGCTGCCGCTCGGCGTTCCCAGCGCCGGGTAGCGCACGGTGGTGATCAGCACCCGCGGCGCGGTGCTTCCGTCAGGCAGCGTGATGTGCCGGCTCGGATCGACGATCCGCAGCACCCGCAGCCCGACCGCGTAGGCCCTCGGCCGGCGGTGCGGTCGCGGCTTCGAGGGCTCCGGCGGCGGGTTGGCCAGCGTGCCGGCGGTCGCGACCGACGTGGCCGCCGGCACCGAGGTCTCAGCCGGCGATGACGCGGACGTGGTGGCGGGGGACGAGCCTCCGCACGCGGCCAGCGCGAGCGCAAGCGCCGACGCGGACGCCGCGCCGGCGATCAGGCCGAATGAGCTCCTGCGGAGGATGGCGAGGTGATAGCAGGCGCCGCGGTTGGGGACGCCGGCGCGGCGATGGTGGACGCCGGCGCGGCGATGGTGGACGCCGGCGCGGCGATGGTGCCCCGGACGCCGGTCCTGCGGGCGCGCGGCCCGATCAGCCGTTGTCGCTGACGACGACGACCGCCCCGGGCGACTGGGCCTGCGCGGGTGCCGAGGCCACGAGCGGCGCGGGCGCCTTGGCGCTGACGATTCGATTGACCGCGGTGCTCCGCGCGGCCGACAGCGCGATCACGATCAGGACGGCGCCGATCGCGAACACGGCCATCGGGAACGGTCGCAGGAGCGGGAACCGTTCGGCCAGCGCGACACCGGCGCCTCCGGAGTTGGTGCTGTGCGATGCGGCCTGGTGCATGGACGCAGTCTCCACCACGTGGGTAAGCGGTCTGCAAGGCCAACTTCAGCGTTGTGTAAGTCAGCGATGAGAGCGGGCTCATCTACGCGGCCCCGGGCGCGCCAGACCCTCACCGCCCGCCTCCCCGCACGCGTGCCGCCCCCCACCCTCACCCCTGCTTGGCGGCCTCCAGCGCGGCCGGAGGATCGAGCCACTGATCGCCGCGCGCCAGCTCCAGCGCCTTGTCGGCAAGCTCCACCGCCTCGGCCCCGCTGACGCTCTCGTCCTGCAGCGCGAGGGCGACGAGCACCTGTCGCAGCAGCTCCGGATTGCTGGTGTCGGCAGGCGGTCCGGCCGGCGGCAGCGCGCGCAGCGAGGCCAGCAGCTTGGGCGCCGTGTAGCCGCCGCCGAACGACAGCCGCCCGGGGTACTTGTCGGGGATCGTCGCCGTGATCCCGCCCGTCGCCGGGTTGACGACGTTGATCTTGCTGCGCAGGCCGGAGCGCTCGAGCGCCAGCCGGTAGCCCGACAGGCGCAGGTAGCCGAGCTGGGCGGCCAGCTGGGTGAACGCGGCCATCTCGGCGTCGTCGCGCACGCGCTGGTTGTGCAACGACAGCTGGGTGCCGGCATCGGGCAGGCTGGGATCGGGATCGGGGGCCACGAGCAGGAAGGCCTGCGGCCCCAGCCGCCCCGCCCCCACGCCGCCGACCTCGGCCAGCAGCTGGTAGCCGCCGAGCCCGAGCGCGCCGACGATGCCCGGCGGGACCGGGTGAGCGGCCAGGTGTCCGGGTGCGAAGGCCATCAGTTGCCGAGCAGCCCGCCGAGGACGCCCCCGATCACGTCCCCACCGCTCTTCTGTGCGTTGCTGCCGCCCTCGGTCACGGGCGGGTGGTAGTACATGCTCTGCAGGCCGACCCGACCCGGGCCGGTGAAGCGGTTGAACACGAGGTTCCCGGCCCCTCCCCCGAGCAGGCCGGTCTTGAACCCGTACACCTCCTGGGTCATCTGCACCGAGTGGTCGCGGAACAGCCAGCCGCCGGGCTCGATGTCGATCGTCTCGCCGGCCTCGAGCCGCTTCTCGAACACGTTCCCATATCCGTGCACCCACACGACGCCCTCGTGGTCGGCGGCGTAGAAGTGGTCGACGAAGAAGCCGCCGCCGTACATCATGTTGGCGAAGCCCTTGATCCGGCCGTAGTCGTACTGGACGCCGGCGGTGGCGGCCAGGAACTGGTGCTCGCGGACCATGATCCCGTCGCCGGCCTGCAGGTGCAGCGCGGCGATGTGGCCGGGCGCATCGCGGCTGAACGCGATCTCACCCGGGGACTGCGCCTCGAGCAACAGCAGCGGCATCCCGCCGAACGCACGCCGTTTCAGGCCCTTCTTGAGCGGGTGCAGCCCGATCTGCATGTTCGGGTACTTCCACAGCAGCACGTGGTGCTCGAAGTAGACCGGGACCTGGCCGTCGAGCGCCATGTGCAGTACTGGCACGAGCTCGCCCTCGAGCCGGTAGTTGACGCCCGGCGCGGTGCCTTGCGTGATCTGGGTCGGGAGGATCTGCGGGGCTTCCGGCATCGTTCGTGTCTCTCCGTGCGTCGCTGGTGATGGCCGGGCACGGCAAAGCGGTCCGCGCCCAAGACGCAACGGACGCTAGCGCGACCGAGCGACGGTTGCACGTGTTTGTCGTGTCGCCTCGACGATCGTTGCGCTCGCCCGTACCCCCGCCAGCGCCGTTGCAGCTGGGCGGCGGCCGGTGTCGTGGGCGATAATCGCGCGGCGTGCCCCAGATCTACGTCACCGGCCATCGCAACCCCGATACCGACTCGATCGCGTCGGCGATTGGCTACGCCGAACTCAAGCAGCGGCTGGACCCCAACAACGAGTACGTCCCAGTGCGGCTCGGCGAGCTCAACGCGCAGACGCGGTGGGTCCTGGAGCGGAGCGGCGCGCCCGAGCCCGAGTACCTGCCGCACGTGATGCTCCGAGCCTCGGACGTGTGGCAGACCTCGTTCCCGAGCACGCGCCAGGACGAGCCGATCCGCGAGGCGGGACTGGCGATGGCGCGGGCGAACCTCGATCTCGTCCCGATCGTCGACGACGACGGCGCGCTCGTGGGCGTGGTCACCGAGCGCGCCCTGGCGCGGCGCTACATCCGCGAGTCGCGCCAGACCTCGACGCTGCAGGAGGCGCCGACGTACGTGCGGGCGGTCGCCGACGTGCTCGAGGGCGAGCTCGTCGTCGGCGAGGACGAGCAGCTCGCGGGCCGCGTGTGGGTCCACTCAATGGACCCGAACACCAGGAGCGGCATCTCCGACGGCGACATCGTGGTGACCGGCAACCGCGCCGACGCGCAGAGCCTCGCCATCGAGCTCGGCGCCGCGCTGCTCGTCACGAGCAACGGCTCGCGACCCACCGACGAGGTGCTGGCGCTGGCCCGCGAGCACGGGACGGCCGTGATCGTCTCCCCGCTCGACACCTACGTCTCGGGCCGGATGATCACGCTGGCGGCGCCGTGCAGCGCGTTCATGGAGGAGGACCCGCTCACCGTCACGGCCGACTACCTGATCGCCGACATCTCCGAGCAGATCAAGGACATCCACTACGGCACCGCGGTCGCGCTCGATGCCGAGGGCAAGCCGGTGGGGCTCGTCACGCGCTCGGACCTCGTCGGCCCGCACCCGCGCCGGGTCGTGCTGGTCGATCACGCCGAGCAGGCGCAGAGCGTCCCGGGCGTCGAGCATGCCGAGATCATCGAGATCCTCGACCACCACCACATCGGCTCGATCGAGACGCGCGTGCCCGTCAGGGCCACCTTCGACCCGGTCGGGTCCACGGCGACGCTGGTGATCGAGCGCTTCCGCCAGAACGGGATGGAGCCGAGCCGCCCGACGGCGGTGATGCTGCTCGGGGCGATCATGTCCGACACCGTGATCCTCAACTCGCCCACCACCACCGAGCGCGACTACGCGGTGGTCGAGTACCTCGAGCGTGCGCTGGTGATCGACGCGAACGAGTTCGGCCGCGAGATGTTCGAGTCCACGGCCGACGTCTCCGAGGTGAGCGCAGAGGAGATCGTCACGCGCGACGCCAAGCAGTACCAGGTCCGCGACGGCAACAAGATCGCCATCGCCCAGGTCGAGGTGGTCGGCAAGGGCCTGCTCGAGCGCAAGGACGAACTGCTCGAGGCGATGCGCCGCGCCCGCAGCGACAAGAGCCTCGCGCTCTACGCGCTGATGGTGACCGACGTCCTCAGCAAGGGGACGGACCTGCTCGTCTCCGGCGATGTCGCTGCGGTATCGCGGTCCTTCGACGCCGACCCCGAGGACAGCGTGATCCCGCTGCCCGGGGTGATGAGCCGCAAGAAGGAAGTCGCTCCGAAGCTGATGGCAACGCTGTAGGTGGAGGCGCCCTCGCCGGATCTTGATAGGGCGGGCTCCGCCCGCCGTGTTTGCCAGCGTTTACCCGGTGACGACGGCCTGCGCCGGGGCCTCGCCCCAGAGCTGTTCGAGCCGGTAGTACTCGCGCATGTCGGGCGTGAACACGTGCACCACGACGTCGAGGTAGTCCATCAGGATCCATGACGACTCGGTCAGCCCCTCGACCCGCCGCGGCAGGATCCCGTGATCCTGCTTCATGCCGAGGTGGATGCCGTCGTGGATCGCCTTGGTCTGGCGGTCGCTGCGGCCGGTGCAGATCACGAAGTAGTCGGTGTAGCCGATGATCTCGCGCAGGTCGAGCTGGACGATCTCGATCGCCTTGCGGTCGGCGGCGTAGCCGGCGATGGCCTGGGCGGTCTCTTCGGGGGTCATGCGTACAGCCCCTGAGCGCCGATGTAGCGCTCGACGGCGTCGGGGACCATGTAGCGGATCGGCTCGCCGGCGCGCACGCGGCGGCGCAGGAGCGTCGAGGAGATCCCGATCCGCGGCATCCGGAAGAACTCGGCCCGCTGTCCGCCCCGGAGGCCGGCCAGAGCCTGATCGACGTGGGAGCGCGGCGTGCCGCGGCGCTTCGCCACCGCCAGCCGGGCCAACTCGAGCACCCGTTCCGGCTCATTCCACAGCGGCAGTCCCGCCGCCACGTCTCCGCCGACGATCAGGAACAGCTCGTTATCGGGCTCGGTCGCGTGCAGTTCCTGCAGGGTATCGACCGTGAACGACGGCCCGGGCCTGAATGTCTCCAGATCGGAGACCGCGAAGCGCTCGTCATCCTTCACGGCCACGCGGCAGAGCTGCAGCCGGTGCTCGGGGCCGGGCTCATCCTCGACGGGCTTGTGCGGGGGTATTCGAGCGGGAATCAGCATCACGCGGTCGAGTCCGAGCTGAAGGTACGCCTCCTGGGCGCACACCAGGTGACCAAGATGTGGCGGGTTGAACGTGCCGCCCAGGATCCCGACTCGCACGATGCGCCTACCAGCTCCCCACGGTCTCGGTTCTCGGCGCGCGCTCAGGAGCGGACGTGGCCCGCGCCCTCGAGCAGGTACTTGAACGTGCACAGCTCGCGCAGGCCGATCGGCCCGCGGGCGTGCAGCTTCTGGGTCGAGTTGCCGATCTCGGCACCCATCCCGAACTCGCCGCCGTCGGTGAAGCGGGTGGAGGCGTTGACGTACACGCAGGCCGCGTCGACGCCGAACTGGAACGCGCGCGCCGATTCGGTGTCGCGCGTGAGGATCGCCTCGGAGTGCCCGCTGCCGTGGCGGTTGATGTGCTCGATCGCCTCGTCGGTCGAGTCGACGATCCCGACCGCGATCTCGAGCGCCAGATACTCGGTGTCCCAGTCCTCGTCGCTCGCCGCGCCGACGGGGAGGCCGGGCGACGCCGCCCGCGCCCGCTCGTCGCCGTGCAGCACGACGCCGCTGTCGGCCAGCTCGCGCAGGACGCCGGGCAGGAAGTCCGCGGCCACGCGGGTGTGGACCAGCAGCTTCTCGGCCGCGTTGCAGACGCCGGGGCGCTGGAGCTTGGCGTTGAGCACGATCGCCCGGGCGGCCTCGAGATCGGCGCTCTCGTCGACGTACACGTGGCAGTTGCCCGACGCGGCGTAGATCACGGGCACCGTTGCGACGCCCTTCAGCGCGGCCTTGAGGCCCTCGCCGCCGCGCGGGATGATCAGGTCCACGACGCCGGTCTGGGTCGCGAGCTCGGCCAGCTCCTCGCGCCCTCCGCCGGCGACCAGCGACAGCGCACCGGCGGGCAGCCCGGCCGATTCGGCGGCCGCGACGGCGACCGACGCGAGCATGGCGTTCGAGTGCGCCGCCGAGCTCGAGCCGCGCAGCACGATCGCGTTGCCCGACTTCAGGCACAGCACCGCGGCGTCGATGGTGACGTTGGGGCGGGCCTCGTAGACGACCGCGACGACACCGAGCGGCACGCGCACCTTGCGCACGTCGAGCCCGTTGGCGAGCCGCGAGCCGTCGATCACCTCGCCCACGGGATCGGGCAGCGCGGCGATCTTGCCTACGCCGGTCGCCATCGCGGCGACGCGGTCGTGGTCGAGCGCGAGGCGGTCGAGCAACGCCGCCGAGAGCCCGGCTTCGCGCCCGGCTTCGAGGTCGCGGGCGTTGGCCTCGAGGATCTCGGCCGTGTGCTCGACCAGCGCCGAGGCGATCGCCTCGAGCGCGCCGTCCTTGACCCCCGAGGGAAGCGTGGCGAGCGTGCGCGACGCCCGCTGGGCGGCGGCGCAGGTCTCGGCTACGGAAAGAGCGGTGGTGGCCATGAGGACAAAGGTTACGCCAGCACGAAGTAGTCGCGGTGGACGGCCTCCGCGCTCGCGCGGGGGAGGACGTGGCGCACGTCGGCGGACTTCAGTCCCAGCACCTGGCGCAGCTCGGCGGCCGAGTAGTTGCTGATCCCCTTGCCCACCTCGCTGCCCTCGTGGGCGACCTCGACCGCATCGCCGGCATCGAACTCGCCCGAGACCTCGACCACGCCGACTGGCAGCAGGCTCGTTCCCCCCTCGCGCAGCGCACGCGCGGCGCCCGCGTCGACGAGCACCCGGCCGCGGACGGGCTTGGCGTACTTGAGCCACAGCTTGAAGCTCGAGTAGCGCCCCTCGCGGGCGGCGAACCGGGTGCCGACGGCCTCGCCCGCCGCCGCCGCCAGGATCGTCCCCGGCTCGAGGCCGCTGGCGACCACCGCGGGAATGCCGGCGGCGGTCGCCATCTCCGCCGCCACCACCTTGGAGCGCATCCCGCCCGACCCCAGTGGCGAGGTGGCGTGCCCGATGTCGAGCCCGGACAGCGAGTCGGGGTCCTCCACCTCGCGGACCAGCGTGGCGCCGGGATGCTGGCGGGGGTCGGCCGTGTACACACCGCCGGCGTCGGTCAGCAGCACCAGCAGGTCGGCGCCGAGCAGGATCGCCACCTGCGCGGCCAGGAAGTCGTTGTTGCCGAACGAGATCTCGTCCGTCGTCGTGGTGTCGTTCTCGTTGATCACCGGCACCACCCGCCACTCGAGCAGCTTGCGCAGCGTCTGCCGCGCGTTCAGGTAGTGCGTGCGCGCGCTCATGTCGAAGAACGTCAGCAGCACCTGCGCCGTCGGCACGCCGCGGGCCAGCAGCAGCTCGTCATAGACCTGGTAGAGCTTCCCCTGCCCAACCGCGCTCGCCGCCTGCAGCTCATCCAT
Source organism: uncultured Solirubrobacteraceae bacterium (assembly GCA_963816005.1). GTDB lineage: Bacteria > Actinomycetota > Thermoleophilia > Solirubrobacterales > Solirubrobacteraceae > Palsa-465. Next base: position 134,292 of record CAWFKF010000007.1, read on the forward strand.
CGCCCGCGGGCGCAGCGGCAGCGACATCACGCCCATTCCCCGGGCGATCGCCCCGCTGGTGACGATGATCACCGGCCGGTCGGAGCCGTGCAGCGCCGCCACCTCGTCGCAGATCCGAGCGAGCACGTCGTGGCGCACCCCGCCGCGATCGTTGGCGACGATGCTCGAGCCGAGCTTGACGACGAGGCATCCCATAGCCGCGACAGCTTAGGCCTAAAACAAGCGATCTCGGGCGTGCGAGGCTGGTTCAGGGTTCTGGGCTCGACCGGCTGAGGTTTGAGCGCGGTTGTGGGGGGTGAGGAACGGATCTGGGTGGCGATCGGACTCGCGCTCGGTGTGGGTGGGTGTCACATGACGCGGTCTGTCCCCTGTTCGGGGTTGCTGGTGTGCCGGCCTGGTGTGGCCGGCGGTCGGTATGGCGGGTCGCGGTTCGTCAGGGCGTTCTTTCCGCACGTCTGAGGTGCGGAAAGAGCGTCAGAGGGTGTCGAGGAGGCGGAAGAACGCGCCCAGCCATGGGTTGTAGGTGAGGATGCGCCATCGCACGCGCCGGCCAGTGGTGATGATCTGGGAGGGGATCTCGATGAAGGCTGCGAGGAAGGTGCGGAAGTCCATGGTGAGCAGGCGCCGGCGTTGCTCGTTGTGGCGCTCGGCCCAGCGCGGGCTGACTGGTAGTAGGAGGGCGCACCAGGCCTTCAGGCTCCAAGCGAGCGCGGCCATGGTCATGTAGGCCCAGTTCGCGCACAGGGTGTTCACTGGGGCGTGCAGGGCGCGCACGCCGGACTTCAGCTGGCTGATGAGGTTCTCCTGGTTGCAGCGTTGCCGGGCTTGGTCGATCACTTCGTCGGCGGTCATGTCCCAGTCGTTGGTGATGTAGAAGAAGTAGGCTCTCCGGGCATGATCGGGGGTGACGACACACGAACACGCGTTTTCTTTCTGGCCCTCCGAACCGCGTCACCCGTATTCCGCCACGACGCTCGCTCGACCCCGGGATGACCCGGTGCGCACGCACGGCAAACGGCGCAACGAGAAGGGAATGGAGCAGGCAGCTCCCCGGCACGCCACGACCCCCGTCAACGCGGGCAGCGACCCCGACGCCCCCCAACGACGCCCTATGGGGCGAGTCTCGCCATGATCATCCGGATGCGCCTGCGCGCAGGCGCGGCCATCCCTGGCCGCTTGAGCACGCATCCGCTGTGCCCACGATCGCCGGGCACGGGGCCCAGCGAGCAGTCCACAACCCAGCAGCAGAGGCGCACGCGACTTCCACCCGCCGCTCCGACGACCAAAAGCCCTGCTCAGGACGGAATCTCGATCGAGAGTCACCCCCGATCATCCACGGAGCCCCAAGAAGTATCGGTACTCGCTGAACAGGACGTTCTCGCCGCGCTCGACGGAGATGTTCTTGCGTAGCGCGACGACTCGGTAGTCGCGCTTGCACTTGCCGGGACGGTAGGAGAACTCGACGACGTCCTCGGCCTTCTGGCGCAGCGTCTTGTAGTTGCGCTCGCGCACGATCTCGTCCTTCAGGTTGCGCGGGCGGGTGCGCGTCGTGGTGGCGATCTGTCGTTCGGCGCGGGTGACGAGCTCGTGGTAGATCTCCTCGTCGGTGCTCTGGGCTTGCTCGATGAGGTTGGCGCGGGCGTCGTAGCCGAAGACGAAGCGCACCCCGTCGGCGTCCCAGCGGTCGAACTCGGCGGTGAGCGAGAAGTCGGTGTCGCCCCGCAGACGGATCTCTGTGAATCCGGCCTCGCGGCACAGGGTGATCGCCCGGTCGTAGTAGTCGACCACGCCCTCGTGGCTGGGCCGGTTGGCACCCAAAAGCCCCAGATACAAGGGTTCTTTGGTGTTCGCGAGCGAGACCACCAACGCCGAGTACCCCCAGATGCCGTTGTAGGAGATATCCATCCCCTCTTTGGTCTGCGCGTCGGTCGGCACGATGCTGGCGTCGGCGTCGATCACCGCCGGCTGCTGAAAGAACGCGTCCGGCTGACGTTGCCACACCTTCAACCGGGCCAGGTTGACCGCCTCCTGGAGAGCCATGATCGAGGCTGCGTCGAAGCGCCGGCAGAAGTCCCCGGCGGTCGTCGGGTCCGGGAGGCTCTCGGTCCCCAACCCGTCGAGGAACACCCGGTCGCAGCGGCGCGCCTCGATGTCCTGCAGGCGTTGCCCGCCGCACAGGGCGTTGTAGGCGATGTTCAGGACGTGATCGGACTCGTAGTAGGGCTTGTGCAGCTTGAGCAGATCCAGCGAGCTGTCGATCTCGCTGGCCAGCCCGACGTTGCCGATCAGCTTCGCGATCGCGCCGATACCGCCGTGCCCTGTTGCTTTCGTGCGCGCCGAGAGCTCGTAGGCGATGTTCGCTCGTCCGAGCACCGGCCCGGTCATGTTGGGTCTGACGGCGCGCTCCAGACGCCGCTTGATCGCGGTCGCTTCGGCGCGCAGTCGGGCGGTTCGCGTGCGGCGGTTCGTGCTCATCGGTCTCTCCTCCTGGCCTCTTGAGTCTGTGCCACACACGATACCAGACAGTAGCCCTACTGTCTGGTATCGTGGTGGATACTAACCGCGGGAGAGAAACGAGATGCCACCGACCAACACCGCCGAGCGACTGGCCGACTACGAGCAGAAATATCGCGACCTGGCCGCCGAGCTCGCGACCATCGGTCTGATCCACTCAGGCAGCGTCACCCGCCGCTATACCCGCTGCGCGACCCCCGGCTGCAAATGCCACGCCGACCCGCCCCAGCCCCACGGCCCCTACTACCAGTGGACCGCCAAGATCAACGGCAAGACCGTCACACGCCGACTCACCGAGAACGAGGCGGAGCTCTACCAGGAATGGATCGCCAACGACCGCCGACTGCGACACCTCATCCAACAGATGCGACAGATCGCCGCCAAAGCCGCCGAGCTGAAGCTCAGACAAGCAGCCCAATCCGTAGCCGGGCACGCTTCACCTCAACACGCACGCAGACGATCAGGCATCGGCTCGCAGTCGGCCCACAAAACCCCGGAACAAACGGCCTTGCAGGGCCCGCCCCCGAGTCCTCCGACCTAACCTACGCTTGGTTTAGGCTTAGGCGCCCTGAACGGCGCCGGTCCTAGCCGAGACCGGGCGGGGGTGCCACCGGCTTGGGCCGGTTGCACCACGGATTCGCCGGAACCCCCGAACAGGGGTTGCGCATCGTCGGCAGCCTCGACGGAAGTGTGTGCATGATCACGCGCGTGCGCTCGGGGTAATGGCCATCTGGGCAGGTCACCGGGATCGAGACGAGCGAGCCTTCGTTGCCACACAGAACTTCCGTGATCAGTGGCAGGTTGGGGTTCGCCGGGGCGAGTGTCCCGTCACACTTCGGATAGGTCTGCTCGAGGCCGGCCGGCGACGTCGTCAAGCCGCCCTTGCCGGAATTGGTGTTGCCGCGATAGCAGCTGGTCGGATGTCCGGACTCGAGGTTGAATGCGGCGATGTCGCCGTTGGTGGGATGACCGAAGGAGCCGTTGCGCGCGAAGCTGTTGCCCAGGACAGCGTTCCCCCAGGGGTCATAGAGGCAGCTGCCTTGACCAAGGAGGGCGAAGTTCGGCGTTCCGCCGGTGCACGGAGCTCCGCTGTCCGGAAAGATCTGGATCAGCACACCCCATGTGTTGTTGCGCACGATGCGGTTGTTCATGATCGTGTCGTTGCGGCCGCCTGAGATCGATAGCCCGGTTCCGACCGGCACGGAGCCCGCGGCGCCCACCTCCGGAACGTTCGAGTTGTTGTTGTCGTGCACGTAGTTGTTCATGAACACCCAGCACGAGTGCGTGTGCGTGATCGGGCTGATCCCGTTGTGCGGGCAGGTGCCGTTCTGCGGCGGCGGGTTGTCGCCATTCTGGCTGTTGGTGTCGAACCCATCCATGTTCTGGTCCCATTCGGAGTTCTCGACCACCAGCGCGCCGCCCGAATTGGGCCCCGAGTACCCCAACGAGTTGAACTCGCCGTGGGCGTGATCGATCGTCTGGTTGCAGACCTGCTGGCAGGCACCGATGTAATAGCCAGAGTCGCTGAAGTTGCTCGCATAGGTTTGATCGAACGTGCCACCATTCCAGTTGCTCGTGAAGACTCCGTACTGAGCGGCCAGCTTGTCGCTTCCCCAGTACGTGCTGGTGGCGTTCAGGTACGAGCCGTAGTAGCCGTGGCCGCCGATCTTGCGGCTGCCGTCGCCGCCGTTCCACCAGATCTCGTTGCCGGTCGAGCCCGCTCCGCTGAGGAAGTTGCAGACGGTGAGGTTCTGGACCCACACGTCGTTGGCCTTCCACACCAGGATCCCGTTGCGCCCCAGTCGCCCCTTCTTGCTCGACGGGCCGAGGTCCTGATCGGCCTTCCGGCGGCTACAGGCTGCCGAGCCGGTCTTCGTCCCATCCACGATCACGGTGTTCCGGTTCATGCCGCGAACGTAGATGTCCGGGGTTGCGATCACCACTCCGGCGGGATGGTCGGACGGCTGCGGCCCGCGGTGGGACCGATGGTCCGCGCGCTCGTGGTAGTCGCCCGGAGCGACGAGGACCCAGTCCCCGGGCTTGGCGGCGTCGACCGCGGCCTGGATCGAGGTGAACTGGCCGGGAATGCCCTTGTAGGTGCCCACTCGCAGTACGCGTGCGCCGGCCACGGGAGCCAGGATCACGGCCACAAGAGCGGCCAGGGACGCTACCCCGGCCAATGCGCTACGACGCATGTCAGTAGTCCTCTCTCCTCTGCCGATCCTGCCCGTTGGCCATCCTAGCGGGGATTCTGGACCCCCGTCCGGCATACGCCGGTGTGGATCACGCGCCCCGCTCCGGCTGGCTCTTTCGGCATCGGCCGCCGGTCAGGGCCGCGGGTCACCGGCTGCCCGGGTCGAGCTCGAACGCCACCCCGGCGATCTCGACATCGTCGCCGGGCTCGAAGCCCTGGTTCTCCAGCGCCCGAATGACGCCGATCCCGCGCAGCCGCCGCTCGAGGTGCGCCAGCGCCTCCTCGTTGTCGAGGTCGTAGCGCGCGACCAACCGTTCCACCGCGGCACCGCTGACCCGGAAGCTGCCCTCGCCGATCCGCTCGACGCTGTAGCTGCGGGTCGCGGCGGGGCGGAACACGCGGTGCTCGGCGAGCTCGTCGAGGTCGGCGCTCAGCTCCGGCTCCTCGGGCCGGGGCGGCCCGGCCGGGCAAGGCACGCCGGGCGGTGTGCCGTCGGGCGCTTCCTCGGCTTCGCCGGCGAGCGGCGGGACCTGGCGCAGCAGTTGCGCCGCGAGCTCATCGAGTCCCTGCCGGGTCACGGACGAGATCAGGAACACCGGGACCTCTGATCCGAGCTTCCGGCCCCAGTCGGCCACCGCCCGTGCACCGATCTCGGCGTCGACCAGGTCGGCCTTGGACAGCGCCAACAGTCGCGGCAGCCGCGCCAGGCGCGGGTCGTGCAGCTCGAGCTCGTGCTCGACGGTGGCGAAGTTGGTCGCCGGGTCGGTTCCGTCGAGCGGCGCGAGATCGAGCACGTGCACGAGCATCCGGGTCCGCTCGATGTGGGCCAGGAAGTCGTGCCCGAGCCCGGCCCCTGCGCTGGCCCCCTCGATCAGCCCCGGGATGTCGGCGATCACCAGCTGGCGCTCCTCGCCCTGCAGCGTCCCGAGCACCGGCGCCAGCGTGGTGAACGGGTACTCGGCCACCTTCGGGGCAGCGCGCGTGATGCGGGACAGCAGCGACGACTTGCCGGCGTTGGGAAGCCCGACCAGCCCCACGTCGGCGAGCAGCTTCAGCTGCAGCGAGATCCAGCTCTCCTCTCCCGCCAGGCCGCGCTCGGCGAACCGGGGCGTCTGGTGGGTGGGGCCGGCAAAGCGCTTGTTGCCCCGGCCGCCCGAGCCGCCCCGGGCGACCACGGCGCGCTGGCCGGGGCGCACGAGGTCGTGGCGGGTGCCGTCGGCCTCGACCAGCAGCTCGGTGCCGGGCGGGACGCGGATCTCGAGCGTCTCACCGTCGGCGCCGTGGCGCAGCGCCCCCTGACCGTGGCCGCCGCGGCCGGCCTCGAAGTGCGAGCGGCGGCGGAAGCTCTGCAGGTCGCGCAGCGAGTCGTCGCCCACGAACGCGATGTCGCCGCCACGGCCGCCGTCGCCGCCGTCGGGGCCGCCTTTGGGGACGTGGGCCTCGCGGCGGAAGCTGAGACAGCCGTCGCCGCCGCCCCCGGCCTGCACGTGGATGCGCGCGCGGTCGTGCATGCGATGATCCTGCCATGTCCGAGTCCGACCCCGTCTTCCTGATCACCGGCGCGTCGAGCGGCATCGGCGCCGCCACCGCCCGGCATGCCGCCGAGGCCGGCTACCGGCTCGTGCTCGCGGCCCGCTCCGTCGATCGCCTCGGTGAGCTCGCCCGCGAGCTCGGCGGCGACCGGCGTGCGCTCGCCGTGCCGTGCGACGTGACCGAGTGGGATCAGCAGACGGCCCTGGTGCAGACGGCGCTCGAGCACTTCGGCCGGCTCGATGTCGTGTTCGCCAACGCCGGCTTCGGCGCCCCGCGCGGATTCCTGAACTCCGACCCTGAGCACTGGCGCTCGATGGTCCTCACCAACGTCTACGGCGCGGCGCTGACGATCCGGGCCACGATCGAGGCGCTGAAGGCGACCCGGGGCCATCTGCTGCTGACGGGCTCGGTGGCCGGACGGCGCGCGCTGCCGGGGTCGCTCTACTCCGCCACCAAGTGGGCCGTCACCGCGATGGGCGAGGCCGCGCGGCAGGACCTGAACGGGACCGGGGTCCGGGTCACCCTGATCGAGCCGGGCATGGTCGACACGCCGTTCTTCGACAACCCGGTCTCGAACGCGCTCGCGCCCGGGGACGTGGCCCGCGCGGTCATGTTCGCGGTCGCCCAGCCGGACCACGTCGACGTCAACGAGATCCTGATCAGGCCCACCGCTCAGGAGGGCTGACCGCCGGGCGCAGGTCCGCCGGCGCCGGCGCCGGGGCCGGGGCTGGGGCTGAGGGTCGGCTCGTGGCCGCCGCCGCCGGCGCCTGGCCCGCTGCCGGCGTCCGGCGGGCCGCGAGCGTCCGGCCGAGGTCCTCGGCGACCGCCGCCGGATCCCCGGTGATCTGCATCCACGTGTAGCGCAGCACGATCAGCCCGGCGCTTCGCAGGGCCAGGTCGCGGCTGTGGTCACGGCCGACCCGGGCCGGGCTGCCGTGTCCTGCGACGCCGTCGAGCTCGACGACCACGCCGGCCTCGCGCCAGTACATGTCGACGATCAGCCCTGCGGCCGTGGCATTGACCTCGGGCACCGGGATCCCGGCCGACTCGCACAGCTCCAGGAAGCGCTGCTCGAGCTCTGAGCGGGTCAGCGCGAGAGCGGGGAGATGATCGGCCAGGCCGTCTCTCAGCGCGGCGCTCCCCGGCCGCCCCTGGCCCGCGACCGCGGCGAGCCCGATCGGTTCGAGCAGCCCGCGGAAGTCGGCCTCGGCGAGCGCGCGGCGCAGCCGCGGACGGGAGTCGGTGGCGGCCAGATCGAGCAGTGTCTGGCGCACCGTGGTGACCGGGAAGAGGCGGTGCCGGCAGGCCTCCCAGGCGCTCCGGGTGTGCAGGCGCAGGCCGGGACGGGCGGCGCGACGCAGCGGTTTCGAGACGTCGATCAGCGCCGGCTCACGTTCGGTCAGCCGCCACAACCACGCCGCGGTGCCATGGCTGAGGGCGGCCCCGGGCCCGGCGTACAGCAGCGCGGCGACGAGCCGCCCCTCGAGGCAGATGTTGTCGTGCCCGACGGCGTACACGCGCGGATGGAGCCGGTGCAACCGGCCGGCGCGGACCGCCCGGGAGATGCTCGGGCCGCTGAGCCCGCAGTCGCGCATTTGGGCCCACGAGATCACTCCCCATTGGGCCGCCGCGACGTCGCCGACGCGAACCGTTGCAACTGAGTTCCGGGGGCCGGAACTGAGATGCAGCGCTTCGTCCATGGACCCCAGGTTCGCGCAGAGAAGGTGACCGAACAAGACGCATTCGTGCTGCCCTGCAGGAGAGTTTGCGCCAACTCCGAACGGGTCCGTCACGCCTGCGCGCGGCCGCGCGAGACGAACCGGAGGTGGAAGAGGGCATGACGATGCTGGCTGAGTTCAAGAAGTTCCTGTTCCGCGGGAACGTGGTCGATCTGGCCGTGGCGGTCGTGATCGGCGCGCGTTCGGGGCCGTCGTGACGGCTCTGGTGGCGGATCTGCTCACCCCGATCATCGCGGCGATCTTCGGCAAGCAGGACTTCTCGTCGCTGACGTTCACGATCAACGGCAGCGTGTTCAAGTACGGCTCGTTCCTGAACGCCCTGATCGCGTTCGTGTCGATCGCCGCGGCGGTCTTCTTCTTCGTCGTGAAGCCGATGAACTACCTGCAGTCCCATCGTGCGGAGGAGGACCCGGACACCAAGGAGTGCCCGGAGTGCACGAGCGACATCCCGATCAAGGCCCGCCGCTGCCCGGAGTGCACGGCGCAGCTGGCGGCGGTCTAGACGGTCCAGAGCAGCGGTGCGGCCGCCCGGGCAACCGGGCAACCGGGCGGCCGGGCGGCCGAAAGCCGAGGCCGAGCGGCTACTCGCCGGCGGGGACGACGGAGATGACGCGGCCGCGGCGGCCGCGCGTGAACTCGACCGTTCCGGCCGCGGTGGCGAAGATCGTGTCGTCGCGGCCGATCCCGGTCCCATCGCCGGGCTTGAACACGGTTCCGCGCTGACGCACGATGATCTCGCCGCCGGTGACGGCCTGGCCGGCGAACACCTTGACGCCGAGTCGCTTGGCGTTGGAGTCACGGCCGTTGCGGCTCGAGCCGAGGCCTTTCTTATGAGCCATTGTCGGCCTCCGTGGTCGGGGCGGCCGGCTCGCCGGCCGCCGCAGTCTTGTCCTCCGCCGCCGGAGCCTCCGCCGCCGCAGCCTCGGCAACCTCGGCCGTCGGCGTCACCTCGACCTCGGTCGCGGCGGCGACCTCGGGGGCGCCCCGCTCGGCCCAGGTCTCGACCGCCTCGGCGGCCGGCGCGGTGCCGGCGGCCGAGACGGGCGCAGCCGCGACGGGGTCCGGAGCCGCCGGCTCGGCCGCCGGCGTCGGCTCCGCGGCGGCCGACTTCGTCACTGTCCCCCCTCCGAGCTTGATCCCGGTGACCTGGATCCGCGTCAGCTCCTGGCGATGACCGTTGTGGCGCTTGTAGCCGCGCTTGGGCTTGAACTTCACGACGCGCAGCTTGGGGCCGCGCTCGTGAGCGAGGATCTTGGCCTCGATCTTGACCTGGTCGAGGTCAGCGCCGTCAACGACGTTGGCGCCGTCGACCACGAGCAGCGGCTGCAGCGCGATGCTGGCGCCGTCGTCGTCGGGCAGCCGCTCGACGAGGAGCCATTGCCCCTCCTCGACGTGGTACTGCTTACCACCGGTCTTGACGATCGCGTACATGATTCCTATTCCGAAGCGGCGGGAGCCGAGGGTTCGGCCTTGGCGCCAGAACGGCGCCGTCCACCTCTGCGGCCACGGCGCCGAGGCTTCGATTCTACGTCATCCCTGGCCTGGTTGGCCGCCAGCTCCTCGGGCGCTACGTCGACGAGCGACGCCACCGCGGCGGTGCGGCCCGCGTCCTCGATCCGGACCAGGTGCTTCTCGCCGACGTACGGCGTGCCGCCGCGGACCGAGATGATGTAGCCGTCGATCTTGGCCACGGCGTCGCCGAGGCTGTACATGTGCGGCTCAACGATCTCGACGTGGACCTCCTCGCCCTCGCGGAACGGCAGCGCCCGCTCGACGACCTCCTCGCGCTTGCCGTCGAGCAGGACGTTGAAGTGGTCCAAGGGGAGGCCCTCGGAGCCCTCGAAGTGGAACCACTTGCCGGTCTCCGCCTCGATCGCCTGCAGCACGCGGGCTTCGTTGCCGGTGAACTCCGCGCTCACGCGCGGGTTCATCTGGATCAGGAACGCCTCGGCGTCGGACTCCTTGGCCAGGTCCCGCATGCGGCGCTCAAACTCGATCGCGATCGTCTCCTCGGACTTGATCACGCCCTCGCCATCGCAGGTCGGGCACGGCCGGGTCATGATCTCGCGCACGCCGTCGGTGACGTTCTGGCGCGTCATCTCGACCAGCCCGAGCGGCGAGATCTCGACCACGAAGGTCTTGGTGCGGTCCTCGTCGAGCGCCTTGCGGAGCGTCTTCAGGACCGCGTCGCGGTTGCGGGCCCGCGCCATGTCGATGAAGTCGATGACGATGATCCCGCCGATGTCGCGCAGCCGCAGCTGCCGGACGACCTCGTCGGCGGCCTCGAGGTTGGTCTTGGTGATCGTGTCCTCGAGCCGGGCGCCCTTGCCGCGCCCGATGAAGCTGCCGGAGTTGACGTCGATCACCGTCAGCGCCTCGGCGTAGTCGATCATCAGATAGCCGCCGCTGGGCAGATCGACGCGGCGCGACAGCGTCGAATCGAGCACCTCCTCGACCCCGAAGGCCTCGAACAGGGGCGTCCTCTCCTCCCACAGCTCCACCTGGTCGACCAGGTCGGGCGCGGTGCGCGAGAAGAACGAGACGAGCCGGTGGTGTTGCTTGGGGTCGTCGACGATGGCGCGCTCGAACGCGGCCGAGAAGATGTCGCGCACGACGCGCACCGACAGGTCCGCCTCCTGGAAGACGAGCGCCGGGGCCGGGGTCTCGGCGACGCGCTTCTGGAGCACCTCGTTGAGCTTGAACAGGTACAGCAGCTCGCGCTCCAGGTCGGCGCGCGTGGCGCCCTGCGCGGCGGTGCGGATGATCGCGCCGCCTCCCTTGAGCTCGAGCTTGGCGGCCTGCTTGCGGAGCCGCTCGCGCTCCTTGTCGTCGAGCCGGCGCGAGACGCCGACGCCCTCGCCGTAGGGCGCGTAGACCATGTAGCGCCCGGCGATCGTGAGGTCCATCGACAAGCGTGCGCCCTTGGTCTTGAGCGGGTCCTTGACGACCTGGACCACGATCTCCTGGCCGGGCTTGAGCAAGTCGGTGATCTGCCGTCCGTCACGCGTGCCGCCGCGGCCGCGGCGGGGGGTCTCGACGCCGGGGAGCACGATCTCGTCGACGTGCAGGAAGCCGTTCTTCTCCAGGCCGATGTCGACGAACGCCGCCTCGAGGCCGGCGAGGACGTTGTCCACGCTGCCCTTGTAGATGTTGCCGACGATGGAGCGGGCGCCCTTACGCTCGAGGTAGAGCTCGGCGACCTGGTAGCCGGCGCCTGGCTTGGTGGCGGGCTTGCTACGCCGCCGGGTGGAAGAGCCGGGTTTGCGCGCGGGTACCGTGCCCGTCGCTTCGAGCAGCGCGACCCGGGTTTCCCCGCGGTCGACGCTGACCAGCACTTGCTTCTTCAATTGTCGTTCAGTCCTTTGTGAAAATAGGGCCGGCGCTCAGGTGGGCCGGCATTACGAAAGTAGCGTCCGGGCCTTCCCCGCGGTCGCGATCCGTGCCTGGATGTGGATCGACTGCAAGAGGCCGAGCGCAATGAATGTGACGAGGACCGACGAGCCGCCGTAGCTCATGAGCGGCAGCGGGACGCCGGTGATGGGCATGATCCCGACGGTCATGCCCACGTTCACGAAGACCTGGAACATCAGCATCGAGAGGATGCCGCCGGCGATCAGGGCGCCGTACAGGTTCTTGGACATCGTGAGGATGCGCAGACCTCTCCAGATCATCAATGCGTACAGCGACAGCACGAGCGCTGCGCCGACGAAGCCGTAGGTCTCCCCCACGACGGCGAAGATGAAGTCGGTCTGGCTTTCAGGCAGGAAGTGGAGCGCCGTCTGGCTGGCGTTGGCCGTCCCCCGCCCGGTCTTCTGGCCGGAGCCGATCGCAACGATCGACTGGGTGATCTGGTAGGTCTGGTTGCGCACGTCGTGCGAGGGACTGAGGAAACCGGTCAGCCGCTGCACCTGGTATGGCTTGAGGACGTGGACGCCCACCGCCGGCGCCGCGGCCAGCACGAGGGCGATCGAGGCCGCGAACATCGCGACCAGGGCGGTCAGCTGCTTCCACGAGGTGCCGGCCACGAACAGCAGCGCGAACGCCACGGCGACGAACACCATGCCGGTCCCGAGGTCGGGCTGGACGATGACCAGCGCGGCGGGACCGAGCGCCAGCAGCATGATGCGCGCGGTGGTGTTCCACTCGTGGATGCGGCGCGAGCGGTCCACGACGAATCCGGCCAGCGCGGTGATCAACAGCACCTTGCCGAACTCGGACGGCTGTACCTGGAAGAACGGGAGCGTGATCCAGCGGCGCGAGCCGCGGGTGGCGCTCGCCATGCCGAGCACCAGCAGGTTGGATCCGATCAGCAGCGCGTAGAGCCCGAACTTGTACTCGCGCAGCCGCGAGTAGTCGAAGCGTGAGATCAGGAACGCCACCAAGATCCCGACCACGACGTAGATCCCCTGGCGCTCGACGTAGTAGAGCGGCTTGCCGGGAATCGAGGTGCGGGTGGCGCCGTGGAGCGTGACCAGCGAGCAGGCGACGAGCCCGAGCGCGGCGACCATCAGCAGCGGGTCGAACAGCACCGTCGTGCGCGGCCGCGCGTCCGCCTGCTCCTCGGGGGCCTGGAGGGAGGTGGCGCTCATCGGGTCTTCGAGCTTCCGGCCACGTAGCTGCCCCTGTTGCCATAGAACCACTGCGACAGGATCTCGCGCGCGGCCGGGGCCGCGGCCGCGGCCCCGAAGCCGCCCTGGAAGATCGTCACGGCCACGACGATCGGACGCTTGGGGTCGGGCACGTAACACACATACCACGACTGGTCCGCCGCGTTGGCATGCTGGGCGGTTCCGGTCTTGCCGTAGACCGGCTGTGGGAAGCCGGCGAACACGTCAGCCGAGGTGCCGCCCGGCTGTGACGCGGCGGCGCGCAGGCCGGCCCGGATCGCGTCCAGGTTCGAGAGGGCGACGGGGATGTGGCGCTGCGGCGGCGGGTCGATGTTCTGCAGCACATTGCCATTGTCGTCCTGCACCTCGAGCCCGACGTGCGGGCGCACGATCGTGCCGCCGTTCTCGACCGCCGAGTACGCGACGGCCATCTGCAGCGGCGTCGCCTCGAGGTCGCCCTGCCCGGTGGCGAGCTGGACGTTGTCGCCGATCGACCACGGGCGCAGGTCGCTGAAACCGCACGGGACCGTGTCGTGGTGGCGGTGCTCGCAGGCCAGCTCCTCGCGGTTGCGCATCGCGCGCCAGGCCGGTGAGGGGAGGATCCCCGAGAACTCGCCCGCGATGTCGATCCCCGTGGGGCGCCCGATCCCGTACTGGCGGGCCCAGTACTGGAGCGGTCCGCCCTGCGGCTGGGTCGAGTTCATCTGCGCGCCCAGGGTGTAGAAGAAGACGTCCGAGGAGACCCGGATGGCGTCGACGAGCGACACCGCGCCGGCGCCGGCGCCGCCCGAGTCCTGGAAGGTCTGGCCGCTGATGGTGATCTTGCCGGGGTCGTCGATCACGGTGCTGGGGGTGATCGTCCCGGACTGGAGCGCGGCCGTGGCGGTGATCACCTTGAAGGTCGAGCCGGTTGGGTACGGCGAGCCCATTGCGCGGTTGACGAGCGGGTAGTTGCTGGAGGGGTTGTTGAGCTGCTTGTAGGCGGCGTTGGACAGCGGCCGGGCGAAGATGTTGGGGTCGAAGCTCGGGTTGGAGCCCATCGCCAGGACCTCGCCGTTGCGCGGGTCCAGGGCGACGAACGCGCCCGAGTCCGCGGGCGGGTTGTTGTTGATCGCGTCCTGGATCGCCGCCTGGCCGGCCTTCTGGAGGCCGAGGTCGAGCGACAGCTTGAGCGTGTGTCCGGGCACGGGCGCGCGCTTGGTCAAATAGCCCTTGAACTGGCCCAGCGCGTCCACCTGCACCCGGTCGGCGCCGTCGACGCCGCGCACGTAGTGGTCGTAGGACTGCTCGATTCCCGTCTGGCCGACGATCGCGTCCTGCGGCACGCCCTTGTAGCGGGCCGACTTGAGCTCGGTCGGGTTGACCGGCCCGACGATGCCGAACAGCTGTGCCGCGAGGTCGTGGTACGGATACGAGCGCACGTAGATCTGGGGCTCGCTCACGCCGGGGAACTGATCGGCGCGCTCGGCCAGGTAGGCGTGGACGTCGGGCGGGACGTCGGTCTTGAGCGTCACGTTGGCGTACGGGAGCTGGTACTGCTGCTTCTGGACGGCGCATTCGATCGCCGAGACGGTCAGCGTCTGCGGCCCGACGTGGCAGGCGGCCGTCTTGTTGGGGATCCCGACCACGCCGGCCAACCGGTTGAACTCGGCCGCGCGCGTGGCGGGGTCCTTGGGGAGGTCGGGCGGCGCGAGCTGAATTGCACTGGCCTGGCGACTCTCGACCAGCGGCGTTCCGTTGCGATCGACCATCTCGCCGCGCGGGGCGGGGATCGAGATGTCGCGCACGCGGTTCGTGCTCGCCTGCGCGAGGTACTGGTCGCCGGAGAGCACCTGCAGGTACCAGAGGCGGAAGAAGATGATCGCGAACATCATCAGCGCGAACCCGCCCAGCATGGCCACCCGCAGCGCGAGCTGGGGCGAGAGCGGCGGCCGGCGGTCTTCGGGGAGCTGGATCATCGCGACGAGCGCGGGATCTGTCCGAGGGGCTCGGACGGGCGCTGGAGCGGGCTGAGGCCGCCGGTCGTGTAGGCGCGGCGCCGGCGGCGGCGCGGGTCCTCGGGCAGCGCGGGCCGGATCACCCGCCGCACCAGCGCGTAGACCGGCAGCGCGATCAGTGTGTTGACCAGGATGGTCATGAAGATCTGCTGCACGAGCAGGAAGCTCACCGGCGCGTCGACGCCGAGCAGGAACTGGATGATGGCCAGGCCGATGCCCGCCACGGCGGTGGCCGCGGCCCCCATCGCCAGCGGCACGAGTCCATGCGAGGGATCGCGCAGCTCGCGCAGGCGACCGCACCAGTAGCCGATGACGATGTAGAGCAGCGAGGTCACGCCGAGCGTCTGGACGAGGATCAGGTCGACCAGGATGCCGGTGGTGAACCCCATCACGGCGCCGGCGATCGAACCCGCGAGTAGCCCGACGGACATCACCACGAGCGGCGAGATGTCGGCGCTGACACCGAAGATCGAGACCTGCGAGATGGCGGCCTGCTGGATCACCACCGTGGCGAAGGCGAGGATCGCGAGCCGGACGGGGAGGCGGAGGTTCTGGCTCATGGGACCTGTGCGCGCCGGGAGCCGCCGTGGGGGGCCGTCAGGATCTGTACGACGTCGAGGTGGCGCAGGTCCGCGACCGGGTTGACCGTGACCTGCTGGTTGGTGAGCAGGTCGTCCTGGACGTTGGCGTCCGACACCTGGCCGATCGGGATCCCGGCGGGGTAGAGCGAGTCGAGCGGCCCAGACTTGAAGCCGGAGGTCACGACCTGCTGGCCCGGCTGGATCGGCGCGCGCGGCGGCAGGTTCTGGAGCAGCAGCTGGTTCGGGTTGCCCACCTCGGGCACGAGCACGCCCGGGTCACCGAGCGAGTCCTGCACCGTGGCGCTGACCGCGAACGAATGCTCGGTGATCAGGGTGACGATCGCCGCCGTCGGCATCACGGTCGAGATCTTGCCGACCAGGCCGCCGTCGCCGACCACCGGGTCGTTCATGCGCACGCCGTCATCCGAGCCCTTGTCGACCTCGATCGTCGCGTACCACAGGATCGGGTCACGCGAGATGACCTGCGCGGTGACGGGCTGGAAGGAGGCGATCCCGAGGCTGTTGTCGAGGCCGACCAGCTTGGACAGCTGGGCGTTCTGGATCAGCGCCCCCTGCGCGCGGTCGAGCTGGGTGCGAAGCGTCTGCACCTCCTTCTTGAGCTGGTCGCGCTGCGACTTGGCGCTGAAGGTGCCCGAGAACCACCCGGCGACGTCGCGGACGGGCTTGAGCGCCTTGCTGGCACCCTCCTGGATCGGGGACAGGACCTCGACGATCCCGCGCTGCACGGTGTGCAAGGGGCTGCTCGGCGATTCGCCGAAGTACGCCGTGAGAAGGATCAGGGAAACGGCGACGAGCAGCGCGAGAACGGCGCGCCGCCGACGGACTTGCTTGTCGTACACGAGATGCGTGTCTCCAAGGTGGTTCTCCGCACCAGCCTAGTACCAGGTTCAGGAACCTAGTACCGGCGGCG
Source organism: uncultured Solirubrobacteraceae bacterium (assembly GCA_963816005.1). Lineage (GTDB taxonomy): Bacteria > Actinomycetota > Thermoleophilia > Solirubrobacterales > Solirubrobacteraceae > Palsa-465. The sequence goes on from CAWFKF010000007.1 coordinate 150,388, forward strand.
CCGGTTACGTGAATTCTTGCTCGAACGGTGGATCGCCTCGAACTCCTCCAATGACCGTCCGGAGCCGACCGCAACGCAGGTCAGCGGCGACTCCGCCAGGTGCGCGGGCATCTGCGTCTCGTGACGCAGGCGCTCTTCCATCCCCTGTAACAGCGATCCGCCTCCGGCGAGCATGATACCCCGGTCCATGATGTCCGAGGCCAGCTCCGGCGGCGTGCGGTCGAGCGTCTCCTTGACCGCGTCGATGATTTGAGAGACCGGCTCCTCGAGGGCGCCGCGGATCTCCTCACTGGTGAGCACGACCGTCTTTGGCAGGCCCGAGACCATGTCGCGGCCACGGATCTCGGCCTGGACCTCCTCGTCCATCGGGAAGGCCGAGCCGATCTCCAGCTTCAGCTCCTCGGCCGTCTGCTGGCCGATCAGCAGCTTGTACTCGCGCTTGACGTAGTTGATGATCGCCTCGTCGAGCTCGTCGCCGCCGATCCGGATCGACTGCGAGACGACGATCCCGCCGAGCGAGATCACCGCCACCTCGCTGGTGCCGCCGCCGATGTCCACGACCATCGATCCGGTCGGCTCTCCGACCGGCAGCCCGGCTCCGATCGCCGCCGCCATCGGCTCCTCGATCAGGTAGGCCTGGCGCGCGCCAGCCGACAGGCAGGCCTCCTCGACGGCGCGCTTCTCGACCCCGGTGACGCCGCTGGGCACGCAGACGACCACGCGGGGGTGGGCCCAGCGGTTCTGGTGCACCTTCTGGATGAAGTGCCGGAGCATCTCCTCGGTGACCTCGAAGTCGGCGATCACGCCGTCCTTGAGCGGCCGGATGGCCGAGATCGTGCCCGGCGTACGCCCCAGCATGCGCTTGGCCTCGATTCCCACGGCGTGGACCTCGCCGGTGCGCGAATCGACCGCGACCACGCTCGGCTCCGATAGGACGATGCCGCGCCCGCGCACGTAGACGAGCGTGTTGGCCGTGCCGAGATCGACCGCCATGTCGCGGCCGCCGAATCCGGTCAGGTACGTGAAGAAGCCCATGCGTGTACGGAGGTAGGGAAAAGCGACGGGCGGAGCGGCGAGTACGAGTGGGGCTCGGGGAGGCTGCCGGCTCCGTCCGCGGCTGAGTGTACCGAACGTGTGTCCGCCAGAGACGGCCGGGAGTCGCCTTTAGGTGGGAAAAAGGCTGGAAACGTGTGGGGTGGGTGGGACGCCGGGGCTGGACACCGGGAACGGGGTGCCGGGGGCTCACCCCCGACAGGGCTCGATCGAGGCGTCCAGTCCCGGCACCCCCACCCCCCCGGCCTCCGCGGCCGCCGGCGGTGGTGCCTGCTACAGCCCTCCTGGAGCCTCGCAGCGGCTGTCCTCGAAGCCCCCCGGAGGCCCCCCCTCAGGGGCTCTCTGAGCGTCGCTCACGCCCCGAGCAGCCCCGGCTCCAGCTCCAGCAGCGTCGGCACTGGCAACCCCACCACGTTCTGGTAGTCGCCCTCAATCGCCGCCACGAGGGCTGCGCCTCTGCCCTGGATTGCGTATCCGCCGGCTCGGTCGCGCCATTCGTCGGACCGGATGTACCACTCGATGATGGCGTCGTCGAGGGGGCGGAACTCGACCACCGTCGTCGTGGTAGCGGTGCGGGTGTGGTTGCCGATGATCACGCAGAGGCCGCTGACGACCGCGTGGCGGCGGCCCGAGAGGGCCGTGAGGGTCGCGCGGGCCTCGGCAGCGTGGGCGGGCTTGCCGTACATCCGGGCGCCGAGAGCCACGACCGTGTCGACACCGAGCACGAGCGCCTCGTCAGGGGCGCCGGCGGCGATCGTCTTCGCCTTGCGGTAGGCGTTCTCGGGCGCGACCTCGTTCGGCGGTCCGGCCTCGAGCTCGTCCACCTCGGGGACGCGGACCTCGAACGCGATACCGAGCTGCTCGAGGATCGCGCGGCGCTGGGGCGAGCGCGAGGCCAGGATCAGCGGCGGCCGCGGCACGGCGTCGGCCCGGCGCCGGTCAGCCGAGCTCGGGGAAGAACAGCGCGGCCTCCCGGGCCGCCGACTCGGTGGAGTCCGAGCCGTGGACCATGTTCTGACCCACCGCGATCGCGTAGTCGCCGCGGATCGAGCCGGTGGTGGCCTGCAGCGGGTTGGTCGCGCCGATCACCTGGCGGGCGGCCTCGACGGCGCTGTCCCCCTCCAGCACCATCGCCACCAGCGGACCGGAGGTGATGAACTCGACCAGCTCCTCGAAGAACGGCTTGGCGCCGTGCTCGGCGTAGTGCTGCTCGGCGAGCTCGCGGGTCATCGTCATCAGCTTCAGCGTGGCGAGACCCAGCCCCTTGCGCTCGAAGCGGGCGATGATCTCACCGGTCAGGTTACGGGCAAAGGCATCGGGCTTGACGAGAATGAGCGTGCGCTCCATGGGTCATCTCCCTCGAAGAGGTGGTCGGACAGGCGCCGGTGAGCGGGCGCTCAGGTGGTTGACGGCTGCTCGCCGCCGGCGGGCGCGGAGGCGGTGCTTTCGCGCCGGCGGCGCGCACGCCGAGGGGCCGCCGCGGGGGCGCCGATCTCGGACTCGCAGAAGGGACAGATCTTCCACTGCGGATCGAGCGGCTTGCCGCACGTCTGGCAGGGGTCCTTGAGCTTGCGCATGCAGCTCGGGCAGCGAAGGAAGTCCTTCTCGACCTCGTAGTCGCAATGCGGGCAGAGGTGATAGCCGAGCTGGGCGAGGCGGGCCTCGGCGGCCTGCATCTCGAGCTCGCGCTCGCGCACGTCGTCGAGGTACTCGGGCGGCCTGACGATCACGTACACCAGCGTTCCCACATACGGGAACAGCGACGCGACCGTCGCGCAGCCGATCAGGAGCGGGTCCGCGATGCGGCGACGGGCGTCGGCGTAGGTCCAGTAGACCAGCGCCAGCCAGATCACCACCAACAGCAGGATGAGCAGGTTGACGGCGAGGTTCAACCCGCTGTTGTTGATCCCGAAGACGGCCTCAGACAGCATTAAGACGGCGAGTGTAGTGGGCGGGGAGGTCGGATCGGCTGCATGAACGCTTGCATGGAGGTTCGCGGACCGCTACAGGAATACCCGGCCGAACAGGTAGCCGATCCCGAAAAACACCAGGATCACCACGGCCACGATCAGCGCGACGAGCCCGATCATGGTCAGGAAGCTGGGATTGTGGTCGCGGTCGTTCACAGCCGCGAGACCCTCCCGCGCCCCGTCTCCCCGGCCGCGAGCCGCAGCAGATCGGCGACGAGATAGAGCGAGCCGGTCGCCAAGACGACGCCGTCGGGACCCGCCAGCTCCTGCGCTCGGGCCACCGCGGAGCCGGGCGCGCGCACCAGCTCGGACGGCGGACCGTCGAGCTGCCGGGCCAACGATTGGAGTGTGGGCGGCGGCAAGGCACGGGGATTCTGACTGTTCGTGAGGACGAGCACATCGCAGGCGGGCAGGAGCAGGCCGAGCATCGAGGCTGCGTCCTTGTCGTCGAGGATCGAGACGACGGCCACGAGACGGCGGCCGGCCACGATTTCGTCGAGCGACTCGGCCAGCGCGGCCATCCCGTCGGGATTGTGCGCCCCGTCGAGCAGCGTCAGCGGGTGCTCGCCCGTGATCTGCAGCCGTCCGGGCACGCGAACGTCGCTCGCGGCAGCGGCGACGGCGGCTCGGTCGAGGTGCCCGAGGTAGGCCTCGGCCGCGGCGGTGGCGAGCGCGAAGTTGCGCCGCTGGAAGCCGCCGAGCGCGCCCACCGGGATGCCCGGATCCGCCCTCGCGTGCAGCAGCCGCGCCCCGCGCGCGGCCGCGACGGCGCGGGCCTCGGCCTCCGCGTCGGGGTGCAGCCCGTGGCCGACCACGAGCGTGCCGCCGTCCTTGACGACGGCCAGCTTCTCGCGCGCGATGTCAGCGATCGTCGGCCCGAGCCAGCGCGTGTGCTCGAGCCCGACGCTGGTCAGCACCTGGACCTTCGACGGCAGCACGTTGGTGGCGTCGTAGCGGCCGCCGAGCCCGGCCTCCACGACCGCCACGTCGACGTCGCGGGCCGCGAGCTCGGAGTAGGCGGCCGCGGTCAGGGCCTCGAACTGGGTCACGCGGTCCTCGCCGCCGAGCGAGCGGTCGACCAGCTCGGCCGCCCGGGCGGCGCGGGTGACGGCGGCCGCGAACGCCTCCCGGCCGAGGTCCTCGTCGCCGGTCCGGATGCGCTCGGAGAACGAGACCATGTGGGGCGAGAGGTAGGAGCCGGTGCGCAGGCCGTGACGCTCGAGGATCGCGGCGATCATCCGCACCGTGGAGGATTTGCCGTTGGTCCCGACGACGTGGATCGAATCGAAGCTGCTCTGTGGGTTGCCGAGCGCCGTCGTCAGCCGGTGCATGCGGTCCAGGCCGAACCGCATCCCGAACAGCTCGAGGGACAGCAGGTAACGCTCGGCCTGTTCCGGCGTCACCGCGAGACCTGCCCCGGCGTCAAAGCGAATCCAGCTCCTGCTTGAGGCGCTCGAGCTTCTCGCGCTCGGCCGCCACGACCGCCTCGGGCGCCTTGGCCACGAAACCCTCGTTGGCGAGCTTGCGCTCGGCCCGCTCGATCTCGGCCTCGAGCTTCGCGCGCCGCTCGCCGACCCGGCGCTCGGCCGCGCCGAGGTCGAGCTCGTCGGCGGCGAGCACCTCGATCGTGCCGCCCGGCACGATCACGGAGGCCACCGGCGGCGCGTCCCCGTCCCCAGCCGGCGCCGCGCCGTTGCCGTCGGCAGAGAGCTCGATCCGGGCCAGCCGCGCGATGTGCGCCGCGGTCTCCTCATAGCCGTCGGCGGCGATCCGCGCCGTGAGGCGGGCACCGACCCTGACGCCGGCCAGATCGCGCCAGGCGCGCAGCGCCTGGACAGCCTCGATCGCCCGCCCGAGCGTCTGCTCGGCGGGCTCGTCGATCGCGGCTTCGGCCCGGCTCGCGCGGGCGGCGAGGAGGCCCTCCGCCCCGGGGATGTGCGAGTAGATCTCCTCGGTCACGAACGGGATGATCGGATGGGCGAGCGCGAGCGTCTCGGTGAGCACGTGCAGGAGCGTGGCGGCGGCGTCGGGATCGCCGTCATAGAGGCGCGGCTTGACGAGCTCCAGGTACCAGTCGCACAGCTCACCGTAGACGAAGTCGTAGAGCGCCAGGGCGGCGTGCGAGAAGTCGTAGCGCTCGATCCGGCCGCCGACCTCGGCCGTGGCCCGCTCGAGCCGGGAGAGGATCCAGCGGTCCTCGACCGTCCCGGGGCGGATCGCGGCGCGGGCATCGGGGTCGATCCGCAGAAGGATCAGCCGGGAGGCGTTCCAGAGCTTGTTGGTCAGCTGCTGCCCCTGCGCGACCTTCTCCTCGCTGAAGCGCACGTCCTGGCCGGAGGACATCGCCAACAGGCCCCAGCGCATGGCGTCGGCACCGTAGGCGGGGAAGTCGCCGCCCTCGGTGAACACCGGCGGCCGCGGTCCGCCGTCGATCAGGGCCAGCGGATCGATGCCGGTGCCCAGCGACTTGGACATGCGCCGGCCGTCGGGGGCCTGGATCACCGAGTGGATGTAGACGTCGTCGAAGGGAATCTGCTCTCTGAACTCGAGCCCCTGCATGATCATCCGCGCCACCCACAGGAAGATGATGTCGCGGGCGGTGACCACCACATCGGTCGGGTAGAAGGCGCGCAGCTCGGGCGTGTCGGCGGGCCAGCCGAGGGTCGCGAACGGCCACAACGCGCTCGAGAACCAGGTGTCGAGCACGTCGGGGTCCTGCTCCCAGCCGGTCCCGGCGGGCGGCTCGGCGCCGACGTAGGTCTCCTCGCCGCGGTACCACACGGGCAGCCGGTGGCCCCACCACAGCTGGCGCGAGACGCACCACGGCCGGATGTTCTCCATCCAGTCCAGGTAGACCCTCGCCCAGCGCTCGGGGTGGAAGCTGATCCGGCCGCTCGTCACCGCCTCGATCGCGGGCCGGGCGAGCTCGTCCATGCGCATGAACCACTGCAGCGAGACGAGCGGCTCGATCCGCTCCCCCGAGCGGTGCGAGAACGGAACCGTGTGCGGGTACTCCTCGGTCCGGGTGATCAGCTCCTGCTCGCGCAGCTCGGCGACGATCGCGTCGCGCGCCTCGGTCACGGTGAGCCCGGCGAAACGCTCGCCGGCGTCCTCGGTCATGCGCCCGTCCTCGCCGATCACCGACAGCTGCTCGAGGCCGTGGCGGCGCCCAATCTCGAAGTCGTTGGGATCGTGTCCGGGCGTGATCTTGAGCGCGCCGGTGCCGAACTCCGGCTTGACGTAGTCGTCGGCGATGATCTTCAGCTTGCGCCCGACGAGCGGCAGGATCGCCGTCTCGCCGACCAGGCGCCGGTAGCGCTCGTCATCGGCATGCACGGCCACGGCGGTGTCGGCGAGCATCGTCTCGGGGCGGACCGTGGCGACGGTGATCGCGCCGGAGCCCGAGGCCAGCGGATAGTCGATGTAGTAGAGGGTGTCGACGACGTCGCGGTCCTCGACCTCGAGGTCGGAGATCGCCGAGCGACTCCCCGGATCCCAGTTGACCAGGTAGCGGTCGCGGTAGATCAAGCCCTTGCGGTAGAGCGTCACAAAGACCTCGAGCACGGCCCGGTGGTAGTCCTCGTCCAGCGTGAAGCGCTCGTCCTCGTAGTCGCACGAGGCCCCGAGCCGCTTGAGCTGCTCGATGATCGCGTCGCCGTACTCCTCGCGCCAGCGCCACACGCGCTCGATGAACGCCTCGCGGCCGAGCGCCTCGCGGGTGGTCCCCTCGGCCTCGAGCGCCCGCTCGACCTGGGTCTGGGTGGCGATCCCGGCGTGGTCGGTGCCGAGGATCCACTTCGTGCGCCGGCCCTGCATGCGCGCGTAGCGCACGAGGCAGTCCTGGACGGAGTTGTTGAGCGCATGGCCCATGTGCAGCACGCCGGTGACGTTCGGCGGCGGGATCGCGATCGAGTAGTTCTCGTCGGGCGTGCCCTCGGGCTCGGGATGGAACAGCCCCGACTCGAGCCAGGCGCGCATGACCCGCGGCTCCACCTCGGAGGGGTTGTACCGGGTCTTCGCTTCCAGGTCGGACATCGTGGACCCTGAGTCTAGGGAGCGAGCCCGCGACGACCGGCCTCGAGCGACCCGGCGCGGGCTTGCGGCCCGCTCGGCATCCGGCCTCGCCTGATCGGGCCGCGCTCGCGTCGTCCGACTGGGCGCGCGAGCTTGCGGCGCGAGCGGCGGCTACGCCGCGGCCTCGCCGCTCTCTTCTGGCGCGGCGACGGTCACCAGCGTCGGGGAGACGCCCTTCTCGATCGTCTCCTTGGTCACGACGCATTTCTGTACGTCGCGGCGCGAGGGCAGCTCGAACTGGACCTCGAGCAGCACCTCTTCGATGATCGAGCGCAGTCCGCGGGCGCCGGTCTCGCGCTCGAGCGCCTTGTCGGCGATCGAGGACAGCGCCTCGTCGGCGAACACGAGCTCGATCCCGTCGAACTGGAAGAAGCGCTGGAACTGCTTGACGAGCGCGTTGCGGGGCTCGGTCAGGATCTGCATCAGCTCGTCGCGGGAGAGCTGGTGGATCGCCGACATCACGGGCAGGCGGCCGATGAACTCGGGGATCAGCCCGTACTGGATCAGGTCCTCGGGCAGGCAGTGCTCGAAGATCTCACCCGTGTCGCGCTGCTCCTTGGACTGGATCGCGGCGCCGAAGCCGACGCCCTGGTGTCCGATCCGGCGCTCGATCACGCGGTCGAGGTTGGCGAACGCGCCGCCGCAGATGAACAGCACGTTGGTGGTGTCGATCGAGAGGAACTCCTGATGGGGATGCTTGCGGCCACCCTGGGGCGGCACCGAGGCGGTCGTCCCCTCGAGGATCTTCAGCAGCGCCTGCTGGACGCCCTCGCCGGAGACGTCGCGCGTGATCGACGGGTTGTCGGCCTTGCGCGCGATCTTGTCGACCTCGTCGATGTAGATGATGCCGGTCTCGGCCTTCTTGACGTCGTAGTCGGCGGCCTGGATCAGCTTCAGCAGGATGTTCTCGACATCCTCGCCGACGTACCCGGCCTCGGTCAGCGCGGTCGCGTCGGCGATCGCAAACGGAACGTTGAGGATCTTGGCCAGCGTCTGGGCGAGCAGCGTCTTGCCGCACCCTGTCGGCCCCAGCAGCAGGATGTTGGACTTCTGCAGCTCGATGTCGTTGTCATCGGACTGCATCATCTGGACGCGCTTGTAGTGGTTGTAGACCGCGACCGAGAGCGAGCGCTTGGCCTGCTCCTGGCCGACCACGTATTCGTTCAGGACGTCGTAGATCTCCCGCGGCTTGGGGAGGTTCTCGATGTCGAAGCTCGGCGGGGCGGTGAGCTCCTCATCGATGATCTCGTTGCAGAGATCGATGCACTCGTCGCAGATGTAGACGCCGGGGCCGGCGATCAGTTTCTTGACCTGCCGCTGCGACTTGCCGCAGAAGCTGCACAGAAGCTGTTCGTTGGAGTCCGTTGGACGCGCCATGTGAAATGCCCTCTCCCGGAGTGCGGCTGTTTCAATCGCCGAACTCTGAGGTTAAGAGTAGTGGCTCAGTGCTGCGAGATCACCCGATCGATGATTCCGTAGTCCTTGGCCTCCTCGGAGCTCATGAAGTAATCCCTCTCGGTGTCCTTCTTGACCTCCTCGACCGGCTTGCCCGTGTGATGGGCGATGATCTCATCCAGACGGCGCCTCACGTCGATGATCTCGCGGGCGTGGATCTCGATGTCGGTGGCCTGTCCCTGGAAGCTCGACGACACCTGGTGGATCAGGATCTTGGCGTTCGGCAGCGCCATCCGCTTGCCGTGGGCCCCGCCCGACAGCAGCAGCGCGCCCATCGACATCGCGATGCCGACGCAGATCGTCTGCACGTCCGGCTTGATGAACTGCATCGTGTCGTAGATCGCGAGGCCCGCATACACCGAGCCGCCCGGCGAGTTGATGTACAGCGAGATGTCCTTGTCGGGGTCCTCGGACTCCAGATGCAGCAGCTGGGCCACGATCAGGTTCGCGATCTGATCGTCCACCGGAGTGCCGAGGAAGACGATCCGCTCGTTGAGCAGACGACTGTAGATGTCGAACGCGCGCTCCCCGCGGGAGGTCTGCTCGACGACCATCGGTACCAGTGGGCTCATGGTCCTCGCTCTTTCTCGCTTCCTCGGCCGGAATCCTTCAACCGCGGCCAGACCGGAGAGCCGGATCGCGGGCGCCGGTACGGTTCCGGCCGCTCGCGGCGAGTCTAGCAGCGGCGAGCGGGCGTCCTATCGGGTTCAAAAGGAGTCGCGGCGGCGACACACGGCCCCCGGGGCGGGGCTCAGCTGCCGGGCGTCCAGAGCTGGCCGGAGCCCTGCTCGGACCCCTCCTGCCCGGGGGTCCACAGCTTCTGGCGCGCCTGCGCCTGCTCGACGGCGATCGGCTTCGCCTCCCGGACGATCAGGTCGATCGCCTGGCGCGTGGCGAGGTCGTCGCGGGCGCGCTCGAGCCGATCGGTCTTGCGCAGCTGCTCGAGCAGCTTCTGCGGCGTGGTGCCGTCGCGCTCGGCGACCGGCTGCAGCGCCTCGAGCACCTCGTCGTCGCTGGGCTCGATCATCTCGGCCTCGACGATCGCGGCCAGCACGGCCTCGCGCCGGAGCTCGCTCGCGGCCTCGGGCTCAGCCTCGTGGGCCAGCGACTCCTCCTCCTTGCCCGTAATTCGCAGATACGCCTCCTTGGAGATGCCCTGGCGGGCCATCGCCGTGAGCATCTGCTCCAGCAGCTCATGTGCGCGGGCGTGGACGAGCTTGTCGGGCACCTCGATCTTGGCCTCGGCGACGGCGGCGTCGAGCACCGCCTGCTCGAACTCGCGCTCGATCGCCCGCTCGTCGGCCTCGCGCAGCCGCGTGGCGATGTCCTCGCGCAGCTCGGCCAGCGTGTCGAAGCCGGCCTGCTCGGCTGCGAACTCGTCGTCGAGCTCGGGGAGCCGCTTGGCCTTGACCTCGTTGACGGTCACCGCGAAGCGCGCGTCCTGGCCGGCGAGACGGGGATAGTCGTCGGGGAACGTGACCTGGACCGTGCGCTCCTCGCCGGCGACGGCGCCGGTGAGCTGCTCCTCGAAGCCCGGGATCAGCCGCCCGGAGCCGAGCTCCAGCAGCTGGTCGCGTCCCTCGCCGCCTTCGAACGGCTCGTCGTCGATGTAGCCGATGTAGTCGATGACCACGTGGTCGCCGGTCTCGGCCGGGCGCTCCACGGTCTCGAGCGTGGCGAACCGGTCGCGCAGCGTCTCGAGCTCGGCGTCGAGGCGCGCTTCGTCGGCCTGCCCCTCGCGTCGGCCGACCTCGAGCCCCTTGTACTCGCCCAGCGTCGCGACCGGCCTGACGCCGATCTCGATCGAGAACGCGAGCGGCTGGCCCTCGGCCGGGAGGTCGCCGACGTCGAGCTCGGGCTCGCCGACGGGCGCGATCCCGGCGACCGCGATCGCGTCCACGTACCAGCCGCCCAGCGAGCTGCGCAGCGCCTCGTCGAGCACGGCCTCGCGACCGAGCCGGCGGATCACCACCGGAGGCGGCACCTTTCCCTTGCGAAAGCCGGGAATCCGCATCTGGCGGCCAAGCTCGCGAGCCGCCTGCTGGACGCGGCGCTCGACCTCCTCGGCGGGGACCTCGGCCACGACGCGGACGCGCGACTCGGGCAGCTCGGTGACGTTGGTCTTGACGGCCATCGGCTCGTGAACGATAGCTTGGGGGTCGTGCCTGCGTGGATCTCCGGCCTGCCCTCGCGGATCGCCGGTCGCGTCCTGACCGGTCCCGTGGGCCACTTCGCGGCCGGCCTGATCGACTGGCTGGCGCTGCTCGGGCGCTACGCCGCGGCTCGGGTCACCGGGCGATACCCGTGGTGAGCGGGCGGCCCGGCCGCAGCGAGCCGGAGCGCCCTACCCCCGTGGTAGCGAGGGGCCGACTCCCCCGCTCACGTGCACGGATTCGGGTGGATGTCGCTGGGGATCTTCGGGTAACCGAGCGCGCGCGTCAGCCGTGGGACCTGGCGCCCGGGCCAGGAATCGGCTACCCCGCCTGCGTCACCGACATCGCCCCCGGCACGCCTTCCAGTGCGGCCCCACCGCGGATCAGGTTGCGCACCTCCCGCAGCGCCACCGGGAGCGTAGTGGTGTCGTAGATCCGCGACGCCTTGACGTCGGCGATCATGCCCAGGCAGCGCTCCACGGCGGCGCCGCTGCGATGCGTCCAGGCGCTGATCGCCGCCTCGCTGTCGGCGTCGCGAGAGGCGGCCTCCAGCACCTCCTGCGTGAGCGAGCGGTGCAGGCTGTAGAGGTCGTCGCGGAGCGCGGCGCGGGCCAGCGCCTGCCAGCGGTTGGCGCGGGGGAGCTCGAGGATCCGGTCGCGGAGCCAGTTGAGCTCCAGCCCTGACCCGAGGCCGAAGTGGATCGCGGTCACGGCCTCCAGCGGGCGCATCGTCGCGGCGGCGACCTCGACGATGTCCAGCACCGCGAGCATCGACGGCATGCCGGCGACGCGGGCCGCCAGCGCCGGCGGGACGCCGGCCCCCTCGAGCTCGGACACACGGGCCTCGAAGGCATCCCGGTCGGCGCCGTCGAGCACGTCGGGGAGAACCCCGGAGAGCATCGCCGAGCCGCGGGCGTAGCAGGCGGTGGTGGCGGCGATGTCGATCGAGCGCGGGTTGTTGCGGACGAGCCAGCGGGTGGCGCGCTCGACCAGCTTGCGCGCCTCGATCAGCATCGTCAGCTGCGCCTCGGCGTGTACGCAATTGTCGAGTGCCTCCACGTCGTGCCAGAGGACCCGCATGTCGAAGATCTCCCGCGCGACGGCGAACGCGCGCGCAAGCAGGGACGCGGGCGCACCGGTCTCCTCGCGGAGGCGGAACGCGAACGTCGTGCCCGCCCGGTCGACGAGCTGGTTGGCGACGAGCGTCGCGATGATCTCGCGTCGCAGCCGGTGGCTGCGCATCTCCTTCGCGTAGCGCTCGGGCAGTGGCGAGGGGAAGTAGCGCTCGAGGTCGTGGCCCAGGTACGGGTCCTCGGGCAGGTCGGACTCCAGCAGGTCGGAGTACAGGTGGATCTTGCAGTACGCCATGACCACCGCGAGCTCCGGCGCGGTCAGGCCCTGGTGGGCGAGCTTGCGCTCGCCGATCACCTCGTCGTTGGGCAGATACTCGATCTTCCGGTTGAGGCCGGCGACCTGCTCCAGCTGACGGATCAGGCGCGCGTGGACCTCGAGCATCTCGGGCGCCTGGAAGCAGGCGAGGCTCATCGCCTGCGTCTGGCTGTAGCTGTCCGCCAACACCCGCCCGGCGACGGCGTCGGTCATCACCACGAGCAGCTCGTTGCGCTGCTTCTCGGTCATGTCACCCGCGGTCACGATGGCGTCGAGCAGGATCTTGATGTTGACCTCGTGGTCGGAGCAGTTGACCCCCGCTACGTTGTCGATCGCGTCGGTGTTGATCGCGCCGCCGGCGAGCGCGTACTCGATCCGGCCGCGCTGCGTGAAGCCGAGGTTGCCGCCCTCCCCCACGACGCGACAGCGCAGCTCGGCGCCGTCGACCCGAACCGCGTCGTTGGTCTTGTCCCCGGCGTCGGCGTGCGTCTCGGTCGAGGCCTTGACGTAAGTGCCGATGCCGCCGTTCCACAGCAGGTCGACGGGGGCGCGCAGCAGCTCGCGGATCAGCTCGGCGGGGGCCAGCTCGGCGGCCTCGATGCCGAGCGCCTCGCGCACCTGCGGCGAGATCGGGATCGACTTGGCGGTGCGCGGGAAGACGCCGCCGCCGGGCGAGATCAGCGTCTCCTCGTAATCGCTCCAGGACGAGCGCGGCAGCTCGAACAGCCGCTTGCGCTCGGCGAAGGCGGTCTCGGGATCCGAGTCGGGGTCGAGGAACACGTGCAGGTGGTTGAACGCCGCCAGCAGCTTGATGTGCTCGGACAGCAACATCCCGTTGCCGAACACGTCGCCGGACATGTCGCCGATGCCCACGACCGTGAAGTCGGTCGACTGGGTGTCGGTGCCGAGCTCGCGGAAGTGGCGCTTGACCGACTCCCAGGCGCCGCGGGCGGTGATCCCCATCTGCTTGTGGTCGTAGCCCTGCGAGCCCCCGGACGCGAACGCGTCGCCGAGCCAGAACCCGTACTGCGCCGAGACCCCGTTGGCGATATCGGAGAAGCTGGCCGTCCCCTTATCGGCAGCGACGACCAGATACGGGTCGTCCTGGTCGTATCGAACGACCCGCGGCGGCGGCACCACGCCGGCGCCGACGATGTTGTCGGTCAGGTCGAGCAGCCCGCACAGGAACGTCTCGTAGCAGGCGATCCCCTCCGCCAGCACTGCCTCGCGGCCCCCGTCGGCGGGTGGGCGCTTGACCACGAACCCGCCCTTGGAGCCGACCGGGACGATCAGCGCGTTCTTGACCATCTGCGCCTTCATCAGGCCCAGGATCTCGGTGCGGAAGTCCTCGCGCCGATCCGACCAGCGCAGGCCGCCGCGGGCGACCCGGCCGCCACGCAGGTGCACGCCCTCGGTCCGCGGCGAATAGACGAAGATCTCGAACCGGGGACGCGGCAGCGGCAGGATCGGGATCAGCGACGGGTCGAGCTTGAACGACAGGAACGCCCGCGGCGCTCCGGCGTGCTCGCCCTGTGTGTCGGTACGGAAGAAGTTTGTGCGGACCATCGCCCGCACGACCGCGACGAAGCTGCGCAGGATCCGGTCCTCGTCGAGGCTCTCGACGGCGTCGATCGCCGCGTCGAGCTCGGCGGCCAGCTCCTCGGCCTCCTCGGAGTCGGTGTGGTCGGGGTGGAAGCGGGCCGCGAACAGCCGCACCAGCAGCGTCGCGATTTCCGGGTGGCGGACCAGCGTCCGCTCCATGTAGCGGTCCGAGAACGCGATCCCGGCCTGCCGCAGGTACTTGCCGACCGCGCGCAGGATCGTGATCTCGCGGCCGGTCAGTCCCGCTCCCATCACGAGGCCGTTGAGCCCGTCGTTCTCATAGTCGCCGCGCCACACGCCCAGGAACGCCTCCTGGAACGCGTCGCGGACCCGCTCGACGTCGTCGGCCGCGCAGCGCAGCCCGAAGTCATAGACCCACGCCGCGCCGGCGCCGGCAGGGGTGATCTCGTACGGATGTTCGTCGACGACCTTCGCCCCCATGTGCTCGAAGGTGGGCATCACGTCTGACAGCGACACCTCGGCGGTGCTGAACAGCTTGCAGCGGACCAGCCCCTCCTCGGCCTCGAGCGGCCGGTACAGGCTCATGATCGGGCCCCCCGTCGCCTCCAGCTCGTCGATCCGGCGAATGTCGGTGACCGCCGAGCGGGCGACCCAGTCGGCGCGGTAGGCGAGCGGGAAGGCGGACCGGTAGCGCTTGTAGAGCTCGGAGCCGTGCTCCTCGCCGTGCTCTTCGACCAATGCGTCGCGAAGGTCATCGGTCCAGGCCCGCGTCGCCCGGACCAGGCGGGCCTCGATCTCGGCCGTGTCGTATCCGGACGGCGGTTGATCGCCGCAGTGCACGACGTAGTGCACCCGGACCAGCAGCGACTCGGACAGGTGCAGCTCCCAGTCGACCCGAGTGCCGCCGAACTCCTCGGCCAGGATCGCTCCCACGCGCTCCCGGTTCTCGGTGTTGAAGCGGTCGCGGGGAATGAACACGAGACACGAGATGAACCGGTCGAGCGGGTCCCGGCGCACAAACATCCGCACGCGCTGGCGCTCGCTGAGGCCGAGGATCCCCATCGCGACGTCGAACAGCTCGTCGGCCTCGATCTGGAACAGAGAATCCCGCGGATAGGTCTCGAGAATCTCGATCAGCGCCTTGGCGTCATGGCTGTCGGCCGGGAACCCGGTCCGCGCCAGCACCGACTCGACCCTGTCGCGCAGCAGCGGGATATCGCGCGGGCTCGCCTTGTACGCGGTGCCCGTGTACAGGCCGAGAAAGCGCCGCTCGCCCGTGACCGCGCCGTCGGGGCCGAACGTCTTGACCCCGATGTAGTCGAGGTAGGCCGGCCGGTGCACGGTCGCGCGCGAGTTGGCCTTGGTGAGCACGAGCGCGTGCGGCGCGCGGGCCAGCGCCCTGGCCTTCGGCGACAGCCGGGTCAACGGAGTGACCGGCGGGCCGCGGAGGATCCCCATGCCCGTGTCGGCGATCGCCCTCAGCGCGTCGTCGCCGCCCTCGTTGTCGAGCTCGTACTCGCGGTAGCCGAGGAACGTGAAGTGGTCATCGGCGGCCCAGCTCAGGAACGCCTGCACCTCGTCCACCTCGGCGGCGTCGACCGATCGCGCCTGCCGGCCGAGCTCGGCGGCCACCGCCTGCATCCGCGCCCGCATCGGCCCCCAGTCCTCGATCGCCGCGCGGACCTCGCCGAGCACGCGCTCGATGTTGCCGCTGAGCTCGTCGAGCGCGGCCCCGTCCGGGGCCCGGTCGACCTCGAGCCCCAGGACCGATTCGCGGATCGCGTCGCCGGCCGCGGCCCCGGGCTCGAGCACCTCGAGCAGGCGACCGTCGGCGCGGCGCCGGACGCGGACCACCGGGTGGATCACGAGGTGGATGCCGTAGCCCAGCCGGCTCAGCTCCATCGTGACCGAGTCGACCAGGAACGGCATGTCGTCGGTGACGACCTCGATCACCGTGTGGGCCGACTGCCAGCCGTGCTGCTCGAAGTCCGGGTTGTAGACGCGGACCTTGGCCACGCCTTCGTCGCGCTGGCCGGCCAGGTTCCAGTGGGCCACGGCAGCGCCGTAGAGGTCGAGCGCGCTGCGGTCCGCGAGGTCTTCAGGCGGGACCCAGTGGTAGTACTGGCGCACGAATGCCTCGCAGGGAGACGCCTGTTCCAGCGGTAGACGCTCACGGACACGAGCGCAGACCGAGTCGATGAGCTCTGCCTCCAGCTCCGCCTTCACCGCCATGTCGCCACCGCCTTCTCTCGTTCTCCCTCCGTCGCCGTCCTGCCACGACCGGGTCCGCGGCGCGGTCTGCCTGGTCGGACGCGCGAGCGGAGCCTACTCCGCGGTGCTACCCCGTGACGTCAGTCCAGAAGCCCGTGCTCGCGGGCGTAGGCGACCAGGTCGGCCCGCGTCGTGCGGCGCGTCTTCTGCTGGATGTGGGCGCGATGGGATTCGACCGTGCGCACGCTCAGGTAGAGGCTCGAGGCGATCTCACCGTTGGTGTGCCCGAGCGCAATCAGCTTCAAGACCTCGACCTCGCGCGCCGACAGGTCGTCGGGCGGCCCGGCCGGCGCCGGCGGCTCGGCTGCCAGGCGCGCGCCGAGCTCGGGGTTCAGGTAGGTGCGTCCCTCGGCCGCCAGCCGCACGGCCTGCACCAGCTCCGTGTCGGCGGCCTCCTTGAGCACGTAGCCGACGGCACCGGAGCGGAGCGCCTCGCGTGCGAACGCGGGATCGCTCTGCATCGTCAGTACGACGATCGACGTCCCGGGCGAGGACTCCCGGATCCGCGGAATCGCCGGCAGGCTCGGCTCGCCGGGCATGTTCAGGTCGAGCACGAGCACGTTGGGCCGGTAGGCCAGCACCTTGCGCATCGTGGTCGGCACATCGCCGGCCTCGTCGAGAACCTCGAACCCGTCCTCGGCCTCGAGCAGCATCCGCAGGCCGGCGCGAACGACCTGATGGTCGTCCGCGATCACGATCGTGATCGTCGAAGGATCAGACCGAACCTGGTCCATGTCCTGCACGATAGTGCCGTCATCGGCGTCTCGCATGCCCCCACCGCTCATCAGCTGTCCTTTCGCGTTGTCACCGCATCCGTCGCCTGGGCCGCACGGCGGGCCAGGTACGGGGTCAGGAACCGCCCCGCGACCTTCGCGGCGACCGGGCGCTCGGGGCCGGCGGGAACGGCACCGGCAACCGCGTCGTCACGCAGCCGCCGGGCGCGATCGCCGGTTAACAGAACGCCGTCCAGGTTCGGCCGGAACGGCCGCGGCTCGATCTCGGCGCCGGCCACAGCGGCGATCGACTCGGCCGCTGCATCGGCCATCTGCGCCGCGAGCCCACCGTGCTTCATCGGGTAGGACACGGCGTCGCCCACGGCCCACACCCGCTCGAGGCCACGGACGCGCTGGTGGCGATCGACGGGGATGAAGCCGTCGTCGTCGCGCGGGAGACCCGGAATCGGCACGCCCATCGGTCGCGGCAGGGCCACGATGTGGTCGGCCTTCACCGGCTCGCCGCCGACCTCGAGCAGCAGCGCGGATCCGCGCTGCACGAGGACCGCGCCGGTGCGCAGGTGAACGTGGCTGGCCTGGAGCTCGTGGCGCAGGGCCTCGGAGACGTGCTGGCCGAAGTCGATCAGCGGCTCGTGCTCGGGCGTGATCACGGTCACCTCGATCGAGCTGCGATCCATGCTCGCGACCTGGCGTGCGGTCATCATGGCCAGCTCGTAGGCCGGCAGCGACCAGGCGAGGCCGGGCGGAATCACGAAGGCGACGCTGGAGGAATAGCCCTCCTCGAGGTCGCGCAGCACGCCGCCGAGCAGCTCCGGGTCCGCGTCGGGCGTCCAGGTCAGCGCGCGCGGCACGACCGACTCGAGCCGGGCACCGAGCGCCAGCAGCAGCGCGTCGTACTCGACGCTGGCGCCGCTCTCGAGCACGAGCGACGACCAGCGCGGCGCAACGCCGGAGACGGAGTCCCGGACCAGGGTCGCCCCCGTATCACGGGCGAGGCCCTCGAGCGGGATGCGGCGGGCATGACCGAGCGCGAACGGCTCGGTCACCGTCATCGGCCGCTCGACGAACTCGGTTCCCGGGCTGACGAGCGTCAGCTCCACCAGCTCTCCCGCCAGCCCGTGCAGCGCGAGCAGGGCTTCGGCGCCGGCGATCCCGCCGCCGGCGACCACGACCCGGAGCCGCGATCCGGGCTCCGGCGCGGCCGTCTGACCAGGTTCAGGGGTGGGTGTCTGGGAGCTCATCACGTGCCGACAATCATCTCGACGGGGAGGCCACCGTGCGGCGCGGGCCCGAGCGGCCCAGCCGCCGTCAGGTACGGCGCCAGATAGCGCCCTGCGATCTTAGACGGTGGCCACCACAGCGGCCGTAGACTGGCGCCGCCGCCCTCGCCCCCCGCCAGCCCGGATTCCAGGTACCGGGGCCGGTCGCCCGTCAGGAGCATCCCCCGGATCACGGGGCGGAACGGCTCAGGATGGATCGGGACCCCGACGCGCGCGGCGATCGCCTCGGCCACTGCATCGGCCTGCAGCGCGGCTAGGCCGCCGTGCTTGATCGGGAAGCTGATCGCATCGCCGGCCGCGTACACGTCGGTCAGTCCGCGGACGAGACCGTGCAGGTCGGCGGGCAGGAAGCCGTCGCGATCGCGGGGCAGGCCGCGCAGGTCGGGCCCGAGCAGCTTCGGCAGCGCGACCACGGCGTCGGCGGCGATCCGCGAGTCGCCCGGCCGAGAGCGCAGCTCGCCCCAGGCGACCTGCTCGGGGTTCAACCCGGGCATGAAGTGGATCCCGTGCTCCTCGAGCTCCTCGAGCACGGCGCCGCTCGCGCGGCCCCCGAACACCGCCAGCGGGGCGGGCTCGGCTGTGACGACGGTGACCTCCGCGCGGGAGCCGGCGGCACGCAGCCGCTCGGCGCTCAGCAGCGCCAGCTCGTACAGGGCCAGCGGCCAGCCGACGAGCGCCGGCACCGCGAACACGAGCTTGCCGATGTGCCCGGCCTCGGCCTCGGCGAGGATGGCCCGGAAGCGCTCGCTGCTGCCCTTCAGCCCGAATGTGATCGCGCCCGCGATCGCCTCGACCGGCCGCGCGCCCGGGGCGGCGATCAGCGCGTCGTACTCGCACGTCCGCCCGCTCGCCAGCCGCAGCACCCGCGTACCGGCCTTGACCTCCGCGACCCTGTCCTCGGTGTAGAGCGCGTCGGTGTCCGCGGCGACGCTCGCCAGCGACAGCTCGGAGCTGGGCTGGGCGCCGAACGCTGCGGCCACCGCCAGCGCTCGGTAGTAGAAATGAGGCACCGGTGAGATCAGCTCGAGCTCGAGCCGCTGCCCCGCGAGGGCCCGCAGCGCCAGCATCGCCTCCAGTCCGGCGACACCCCCACCGGCGATTACGACCCGGGGACGCTCTCCCGTACGCGCAACCAGGCGCATAGACATGGGCGGAGCTTAGGCAGAGGCAGTTCCCGGACCATCCGACGCGCCTACCTTCCGGCGTCCGCTCTTACTACTGATCGCGGTTCAGCGAGACGCGCCGATGGCGGGTGTGACGGCGCCGCTTAGGATCGTTGCAGTTTGAGTACCGTCGACGCCCACGAACCCGATCAACGCCATCCCGACGCGGAGTTGCGGGTGCTCGTCGCCGGTGGCGGGGTCGCCGCGCTCGAGGCGATGCTGGCGCTCCGCGCGCTGGCCGCCGACCGCGTCGAGCTGCGCCTGGTGGCCGGCTCGCCCGACTTCGTGTACCGGCCGCTGCAGGTGCTGGAGCCGTTCGAGGCGGACGCCGTGGTGCGTATCCCGTGGGCCGAAATCGCCACCTCGCTGGAGCTGACGCACATCCCCGAGGAGCTGGTGGAGGTCGATCCGGACGCCCACACCGTGCGCACGACGAGCGGCCACATCTCCGAGTACGACGTGCTGCTGCTCGCCGTCGGCGCCGTCCGCCGGCCGGTGATCCCCGGCGCGCTGACGATCGGGGAGCCGGGAACGAGCAGCGCGCTGCGCGCCCTGTTGGGCGATCCCGATGCCGCCGGCCCACGGCGGATCGGCTTCGTCAGCCCGCCCGGCGTCTCGTGGACGCTGGCCATCTACGAGCTTGCGCTGCTCACCGCGCGGTGGGCGGAGGCCGCCGGGCACGATGCCGAGCTCGTGGTGCTCACGGCCGAGGCCCAGCCCCTCGAGGTGATGGGCGCCGACGCCAGTGAGCTCGCGCGCCGGTCGCTCGCCGATCACGGGATCCGGTTGCGCACGGGGACGCTCGCGACGGTGCTCGCCGACGGCCGCATGTGGATCGACGGCGAGGGCTCGATCCCGGTCGACGGAGTGGTGGCGCTGCCGCGCCTGGAGGGACCGCAGATCGGCGGCATCACCGACGGCGAGGGCGGCTTCATCGCCGTCGACGAGCACGGCCGCCTCCAGGGCGAGCCCGACGTGTACGCCGCCGGCGACGCAACCGATTTCCCGGTCAAGCAGGGCGGCCTCGCCACCCAGCAGGCGGACACGGTCGCCGCCCACATCGCCGCGCGCGCGGGCGCCTCGGTCGATCCGATGCCGTTCGCGCCAGTGATCCGGGCGACGCTGCTGACGGCGGACGGCTCGCGCTTCATGCGCCGCGACCTCACCCAGCGCGCACCGCAGACCGACATCGACGACCGTCCGCTGTGGTGGCCGCCGGCGAAGATCGCCGGGCAGCATCTCGCCCCGTACCTCGCGACGCTGATCTCCTGACCCGGTTGCGGTCGCGAGGCTCCTGACCGCCGCGGCCTAATCCCCCGCCGGACCGCGTCTCACGCGCGCCCGCCCGAGGCGCCCCGGCGAGCGGGGCTGCTCGCCGGCGAGCGAGAGCAGCGCGGTGAGCTCGGTCTCGATTCCCGCGACGATCACCGCCGCGTCCGTGACCGTGTCGAGGTCGGAGTTGATCCCGATTGTCAGCGTGCCGTCATAGGACAGCGCGGCAATGGCAACGGCATGCTCGGCGGCCAGGGGCACCAGCGGGATCACGGCGCGCAACGGCGCGCCGAGCATCTGCAGCGGCTGTGGGGGACCGGACACGTAGGTCACGGTCACGTTGAACAGCCGGACCGAGAACAGGGTCCGCGCCATCACGGCGTGCAGCAGCGGCGGCGCGAGTCCGCCGAGCGTCAACACCGTGTCGGCCCCGAGCGGCTGCGAGCCGGTCCTGGCGGCGGCACTGGCACGCTTGACGTGCTCGTAGCGCTCGCGCGTGCTCGACTCGGCCACGGGCAGGCTGACGAACAGCGACAGCAAACGGTCGCCGAGCGCGAGCTGCCGCGAGGCCGAGCGCGCATCGAACGGCACCATCGCCCTGAGCCCGGCCTCGGGCGGTGCCTCGTCACGGGCCAGCAGCAGCTCCCGCAGGCCCGCGGTCGTGAGCGCAAGCACAACGTCGTTGACCGTGCCGCCGAGCGCCTGCCGGATCGCCGACAGGTCCGACATCCCCACGCGCGTGCCGAGCAGTCGACGGCGCTCGCCGATGGGCGCGTTCAGGCTCGTCGGCGGAGCGGCGATCAGCCCGTCGCGCACCGCCAACTCGGCCAGCGCCCGCGAGCGCTCGAGCACGCGCCGCGGGTGCCGGACGGCGACGGCCCCGGAGCGAGCGAGGCCGATCGAGCCCCCGACGACCGACCACAGCGTCGAATGCCCGACGGCGTCGGGAACCGCGGCGAGCGCCGGCCGGCCGGCCGGCGCCGCGCCGGCGTCCGGCGCCACCAGCAGCGCCGCCACGATCCCGAGTGATCCGGCACCGTCCCCGAGCGATTGGTGGTGCTTGGCCACCAGGGCCCACCGGTCACCGGCCAGACCCTGGACCACCACCAGCTCCCACAGCGGACGGCGGCGGTCCAGGCGGTGGGAGAAGAACTCACTCGCCCACGCGAGCAGCTCCGGCTCGCCGCGCGCGCCCGGGAGCGCGGCGGCGCGCACATGCGACGCGAGCTCGAAGCCGGGATCGGGCTCCCACCGCGGCCAATGACGGCGGCCGGAGTGCGGCTCCGACAGCCGCTCGCGGTAGCGCGGAAGCGCCTCGATGGCTCGCTCGAGCGGGGCCGTCAGCGCCTCGAGCGGCGGGGCCGCGCCGGCCGGCGCATCGAACACGAGCACCGCGCCGACGTGCATGTGCGCCGAGGGGTCCGCGTCCTCGAGCTCGAGGAACGTCGCTTCGAGCGCGGTCAGCTCCTCGGTCGCGGGCACCGCAGCGCCTCAGCTGCCCTCGGCGTCGGCGACGGGCGCGCTCGCACGCCCGTTCTCGCCCTCCCGCTCCTTGTCGAGCTGGGTCAGATACGGCGCGATGTACTGGCCGGCGAGCTTGTAGGGCGGCGACCACAGGGCGTAGGTCGACGCCGTCGACGCCTGCTCGAGCTCGTCGTCGAGCGCACGACGGAGGTAGCGCTCGTCGCGGCCGGCGAACAGGCGCGCCCGCAGCACGGGACTGAACGGCGTCGGCTCGACGTCCGCGCCGGCGTCGGCGGCGATCCGCGCGGCGATCACGTCCGCCTGCTGGGCCGCGAGGCCGCCCTGCTTGATCGGGAAGTCGGTCACGTCCCCGGCCGCGAACACGTCGTCGGCGCCGCGGAGGCGGCCGAACTCGTCCACGGGCAGGAACCCGTCCTCGTCACACGGAAGCCCCGGGATGCGCGGGCCTTCCATCCGCGGGACCGCGAAGGCGATGTCGACCTCGAGCTCCTCGCCGCCCATCAGCAGCAGACGGCTCTCCTGCAGGCGGACCGGGTGCGCGCTCACGAAGCGCACGCCGTGCTCGTCGAGCAGCGAGGCCACCTCGTCGCTGGCGGCCTGTCCGAACACCGCCAGCGGATCGCGCTCGGGACTGACCAGCGTCAAGGGCACCGAGCCGATGTCGCGCTCGGCCAGCCACGCCGCGGTGTGGAGCGCGAGCTCGTAGAGCGGCAGCGGCCAGGTCATCCCCGCGGGGACCACAAACGCGACCCGGACGTGGCGCCCGGAGTCCGAGTCGGCCAGCAGCGCCTTCAGGCGACCGGCGTCGCGGGCGCCGCGGAACGGATGCACGCCGGCCACCGTGTCGACGCGACGCGCACCGACCGCGATCACGAGCGAGTCGTAGGAGCGCTCGGCGCCGGACCGGGTGATCGCCACGTGCCGCTCGGGGTCGACGGCGGCGATCGAATCGCCGACCAGCCCGGCGCCGGCGTCGGCACTGATGCGGGAGAGTGGATAGCGCCGCTCGTGGCCTTCGCGAAACGGCGCCATCACCTCGTACGGAACGAGCGTCAGTTCCGCATTGGGGGCCAGCAGCTCGACCTCCAGACGCTCACCGGCGAGCGCCTGGAGGGCGAGGATCGTCTCGACAGCGGCCGGGCCGCCGCCGGCGACGATCACGTGTCTGCGTGGATGCTCCATCGCACCTCAGGTCAGGCGCCCGCCTTCGGGGGCTCGGGGACCGTGCGGTACCAGTCACGCCAGATCAGCTTGTAGAGCGGGATCTTGCGCGGGATATCGCGGATGCCGGGGATCAACGGGATCAGGATGAAGGCCAGGCTGAGGATTCCCATCACCGCCATCACGGCGATGTCCGCGTTGGCTGCCCAGGACGACGTGAACGGCTTGATCTGATACCAGAACGTATACAGCCACAGCCACGTCTGGCCCGGGAAGCTTCCCGTCTCGTTCATCATGCCCCACTGATTGCCGAGCAGATGCTGCGCCTGGGCGCGGTTCGAGAGGACTCCGCCGTCGGCCATGAACAGCAACGGCTTGGTGTAATCGGTCTGGTAGAACTGCTTGCTGTTGACCAGCGCCCCGTCGAGGCCGCCGCCCTGCGCGTAGCGGAGGAGCGAGTTCATCATCACCGGCACCGGCCCGTAGTTACCCGCCTTGATCGCCAAAGCTGAGCCACCGGCGGTCGGGGTGGCGTTGGCGAGGGCCTTGGTGTAGGCGTCGGTCCACGCCGTCTGCAGCTTGGCCGGCGCGGCCTCGTAGACAGTCACGGCCGCCTGGGTGAGAGGCTCTCCGTTGATCTCACGCAGCGGCGTGATCACGTAGTCCTGCGCCGTGTCGATAGGATGGTCGACGCCGAGCCACTTCTGCGGCCGCAGGAACAGGATGTGCTGGCCGTCGCCGTTGTGGTTGTAGGGAGGTCCGTATCCGGCCAGGGCGCTGGACCCGTCGAGCTCGCTCGTCGCGGTGGTGACGAAGTCGACCGGGTCCGAGCGCGACCACTGCTGCACCGTGCTCGGCTTGTCGTCGGGCGAGGAGAACAGGATCGTCAGCACCAGCACGATCCCGACCACGACGCCGATCGCGATCGTGGCCTCCTTGATCAGGTCGTAGGACCGGTACGGGCCCTTCCAGTCACGGGCGTAGTCGTTCTCGCGCTGGCGGGCGAGCTTGCGGCTCTCGCGGCTCATGACTGGGCTCCCTCGGTCGATGACGTCTGGATCTCGGCGGGTGTGATCTCGGCGACTTCCCCGACCTCGGTCTGGCCGTTGGTGGCCGGAGCGGCGGACTTGTCCGTGGGCAGCTCGAACGGCGGCACCACGCCGTGCTTGCGCACGAGCAACACGTGCACGCCCACCAGCGCGACCACGGCCAGCGGCAGCAGGTAGATGTGCCAGCTGTACATCTGGCCGAAGTTGGTCAAGTTGAAGAACGACCCGATGCCGACCGCGTTCATCGCGTCCTTGGCCTGGGTGGAGATCCACTGGGAGTCGAAGTTCTGCTGCGACACATACCCGGTGAGGGCGCAGGGGACGGCGACCAGGAACGTGATCGCACCCGTGACCCAGACCTTCGTCCGGCCTCCGCGCCAGGCCGCCATCCAGAACTTGCCCCACAGGTGGACCACCATCACGAAGAAGAACAGCTCGACGGACCACATGTGGATGCTGTTGAAGAAGTGGCCGACCCCGGTGAAGTGCCACCAGCCCGGTCCCTTCAGCGCCAGGATCGTGCCGGAGCCGATGATCACCACGAGCGCGGCGATCGACAGCACGCCGAAGACGTAGATCCACGACGACACGTAGACCGGCACGCCGTCCGGCAGGAGCCTGTCCGGCGGCAGCGCACCGACGGCCTTCTCACGGACCTTGACGGTCCAGTTGGAGCCCTTGACCGCGCTCACGAGGATGTGCCCTCGGCCCCGCCGTGACGCGGGAACGGGATCGCGATCGCCAGCGCGAACACGATCAGCATGAGGATGATCACGATCAGGTTCGAGACCGACATCGTGAAGAAGTGCCAGTGCACCGTGTGCGCTGGGTGATTCAAGTTGAAGATCGCTGCCATCTGCCGGAGCCTCCGCCATCGGGGTTCTTGCTCAATCACGTGACGGTAGGCACGGCACGGACCGTCGCCATCCGTAGTCCCCCCCGTCGCGCCGCCGGATAGTACCGCAGGTAAGAGATCTCTCAGGCGGTCTGGCTGACCGGAGAGGCGACCGGCAGCGACACCTTCACGGTGGTGCCCTGGTCCGAGCTCGAGAGATCGAGCTTGCCGTTGGCCAGCGCCACCCGCTCGCGCATTCCGGTGAGTCCGAAGCCCTCCGAGGGGACGTCCTCATCGAAGCCGTGACCGTCGTCGGCCACCGTCAGGGTGACGTGGCCGTCGTGCTGGACGACGCCCACTTCGACGCGCTCCGCGCGGGCGTGCCGCGCGGCGTTGGTGAGCGATTCCTGGACGATCCGGTAGACCGCGGTCTCGAGCTCGGGATCAAGCCGGGCGGCGGTGCGCCCGCTCTCGCGGTCGAGATCGAGGTGAGTCTCGATCTGCAGCCCGTGCACGAGCCGCATCCGCTCCACCAGCGCATCGATGGCCGATCCGAGACCGAGCTCGTCCAGCGAGGCCGGCCGGAGCTCGGTGATCAGCGCCCGCAGGCCCACGATCTCGTCGCCGATCTGCTTGACAGCGCTGTCGATCGCCTGGCGGAAGACGTCGGGGTCCTCGGTCCGGCGGGCGGATGACAGGAGCACTCGCAGCCCCCCGAGCGCTTGCAGAGTGTCGTCGTGCAGCTCGCGCGCCCACCGTCGCCGCTCGTCCTCGGCGGCCTGCAGGCTCCGGCGCAGGCGCTCGCGCTCGACCGACTGGGCGGTGGCCACGGCGGTCGCCGCGCTGGCAGCGGCGCCCTCGAGCAGCGCCACGTCCTGGGCGGTGAACTCGGGACCGTCGAAGCGGTCGAAGGCCTCGAGCACGCCGAGGCTGCCGCCCCGGAATCGCAGCGGCACGAACAGCCCGGCGACGGCGTTCATGCCCAGATCGCCCAGCGCGAACCGCAGCGAGCTGCCGAGATCGGTGATCCGCTCGGGCCGCCCGCTCACGACCACGCGGCCGGCGACGGAGTCACCGACGGCCACGCGCGATCCGAGCGCGTCGGCCGGGAGCTCGCCCGCCGTCGCGGCAATCACGAAATGGTCGCCGTCGGAGAGCAGGATCGCGAGCCCGCGGGCCTCCACCAGCGCCCGTGAGCGCTTGGCGATCAGCTCCAGAACGCGGTCGAGCTCAGTCTCCCCGCCGACGGCCCGGGCGATTTCGGTGGTCGCCTGAAGCGCTTCCACCGAGCGCGCGAGCTCCTCGCGGCGTTGCTCGCCGCGACGGTGCAGGCGGGCGTTCTCGATCGCGATCGCCGCCCATGCCGCGAGCACGACGGCCGACTCCTCGTCGGCCTCGTCGAACTCACGACCCTCCTTCTCGGTCAGGTACAGGATCCCCCACACCTCGTTACGGACCAGAATCGGCACCCCGAGGAAGCTGTTCATCGGTGGGTGGCCCTGCGGGAAGCCGTAGGACCGGGGGTGGCTGCCGACCTTCGCGAGCCGCAGCGGCGCCGGGTTGGAGATCAGCAGTCCGAGCACGCCACGACCGCGCGGCAGGTCGCCGATCTGCGCCCGCCGCTGGTCATCGATTCCGACGGTGATGAAGTCGGCGAGCCGCTGACGCGACTCGTCGAGCACCCCCAGCGCCGCATAGCGGGCGCCGGTGACGTGACGCGCGGACTGCAGCAGGCGATCGAACACGGCCTCGAGCTCGCGTTCCGCGACGACGGCGCGGGCAGCTTCAATGAGCGACCGCAGACGGGTTTCATCGAGTTTCGGTGCAGGCATGCTGCTTAAGGTCCGGGAGTGCTTCCCCCGGCAACGATCATACCGCCGCTGGGAATTCCCTGCATGACACGAGAACGTGCTGACAAGCTGCCAACAGGCAACGGGGAAACCTACGGATAAGGAAAGGCGGAATCGCCCGGTTGACGTGCCCGTGACCGAGCCATAGCTTGGAGCTACTGTCCATCGATCACGGCGGAAACGTGGCACCCAGTAGCTCTCCATCGACCTCACCCGGCGAGAACAAGCGCCGGACGGCGCCGGCACGCATCGCGGTTGGAGTCGACGGCTATACCGCAGGCCAGGATGCGGCCGTCCTCGGCCGGGCGCTCGCCGCCGCCGGCGCCGACCTGACGCTCGTCTCCGTGCACCCCGACCCGCTCGTGGTGATGCCGGGCAGCATGTCCTGGAAGGGTCTGCACAAAGAGGCCCACGACCGGCTGGCCGCGGTGCGCGACAAGTTCGCGCCGAAGGCCGGGCTCCTGGTCGCCACCGACAGCTCGGTCGCCCGCGGCCTCGAACGGGCGCTGCGCAGCGAGCGCAGCGACCTGCTCGTGATCGGCTCCAGCCGCAAGGCCCCGGCCGGGCACATCGGGATCGCCAAGCGCACGCGCCAGCTGCTCGGCCACGCGGCGTGCCCGCTCGCGATCGCGCCGCTCGGACTGCACGAGCACCCGGGGTACGCGATCAAGCGGATCGGCGTCGGCTACGACGGTGGTCCGGAGTCCACGGCCGCGCTGGATCTGGCCGCCGCGACGGCACACGCCCTCGGTGCGGAGCTGGTCGTGCGGGTCGTGGTCGACGACCGTGTCCCGGTGCCCGGGTGGGCCCGGATCTCCGAGCCGCCGCTCGCCGGATGGCCGGAGGCTGTGGCCGACGAGGTCAAGGCGATGCGCGAGCGCCTCACCGCCGCGGTCGCCGAGTGTGGCGTGGCCGCGGACGGCGAGGTGCTCACCGGACGACCGGCGGATGCCCTGCGCGCACTGTGCGAGACGGTCGACCTGCTGGTGATCGGGTCCCGGCGCTGGGGACCCGTCTCGAGACTGATCGTCGGCAGCACCGGAGAGGCGATGATGCACGGGGCACCGTGCCCGCTGCTGGTCGTGCCGCGCCCCGCCGACGCACCCAAGCAGGCCTGAGGTCGGACCCGGCGCCGGGAGCGTGGCGGTGATGGCTTCGCTGGTCGACGCGGACCTGACCCACAAGCTCCGGTCCTCCGAGGGCCAGGAGCGCCTCGCGGCCGCACAGCGTCGCCTGCTCGCGCTCCGCCTGCAGCTGGCCGGGCTGATCGGCGAGCGCCAGCTCGGTCCGCCCCTGTGCGTCGCGTTTGAAGGCTGGGACGCGTCGGGCAAGGGCGGAGCGATCCGCCGGCTCGTCTCACCGCTGGATCCGCGTCACGTCCGCGTCACCCAGTTCGCGGCCCCGAGCGAGGACGAGCGGCGCCACCACTTCCTGCACCGCTTCGCGCCGGCGCTCCCGGGCTGGGGCGGCATGGCGATCCTCGACCGCTCGTGGTACGGGCGGGTGCTGGTCGAGCGCGTGGAGGGACTGGCGAGCGAAGCCGAGGTGACCCGCGCCTACCCGCAGATCGTCTCGTTCGAGCAGGGGCTCGCGGCCGAAGGCCTGGTCCTGGTCAAGATGTGGCTGCACATCTCCGAGGACGAGCAGCTGCGCCGCTTTCGCGACCGCGAGCGCGATCCCCTCAAACGTGGAAGCTGACCGGCGAGGACTGGCGCAACCTGTCGCATCGCGCCGACTACGAGGCGGCGGCGGAGGAGATGCTCGCGCGGACCGACCATCCGGCCGCGGGGTGGAACGTCGTCGCCGCCGAGTCCAAGCCCTACGCGCGAGTGGAGGCGATCGAGATCGTGATCAGATCGGTCGAGGAGGCGCTGGCCGCGCTCGGCCGCGAGCCGGTGCATGTGGAGCTGGCGCTCTGATCGGCTCAGCCGAGCTCTGACCCTCACCCGGGTGGACGACCGTCGACGGCGAGTCGGCGGTTCTTGTAGGCGTCGTCGCCCGTCACCTCGCGGCCGAACCAGTCCGGCGCCGTGAAGGCGTCGGCCTGCGCCTCGGAGCCGAACTCCACCTCGGCCGTCGAGAGGCCGTCGAGCGGCCCGTGGTACACGTCGAGCTCGATCGTCAGCCCGCCGTCGGCGGGGATCTCATA
Source organism: uncultured Solirubrobacteraceae bacterium (assembly GCA_963816005.1). Taxonomy (GTDB): domain Bacteria; phylum Actinomycetota; class Thermoleophilia; order Solirubrobacterales; family Solirubrobacteraceae; genus Palsa-465. The sequence goes on from CAWFKF010000007.1 coordinate 179,294, forward strand.
GCGCGTCTTCTCGACCCGGCGCCCCTGGGTGAGATCCCACAGCCGCCCGAAGCGCTCGGCGCCGATCTCCATCTCCTCCTCGGCCCGGGAGCGCCCGCTGCCCCGCTTGATCGTGAGCGTGGTCTGCTCGTCGCGGCGGCGGATGCGAACCTCGATCCCGGCCGGGTCGATGGCCACGTAGCCCTGCTGCAGCTGGGAGCGGGGATGGCGCTCGAGGTCAGGCGGGGGATCCCCGACCAGGAACTTGCGCTCTATCTCCCGGCCGTCGCTCACCGGGCGCACGATACCCCCGGACGGCGGGGATGCCGGCCGCCGCATAGGCGTCGAGCTCGTCCAGCGTCTCGTGCGCGAGCAGGGCGCTCGCGAGCGCGTCCAGCTGCTCCCGGTGCTCGGTCAGCGTCGCGATCGCGTGCTGGTAGCAGTCGTCGATGATGCTCCGGACCTCCTCGTCGATCAGCTCCAGAGTGCGCTGCGAAGCGGCTCCCGGGGAGCCCGGCAGCACGAACGCCTCCTGGTCGGGCCGCGGCAGCGCCGACACGTGGCCGATCTGGTCCGACATCCCCCAGCGGCCGACCATTTGGCGCGCCAGCGCGGTCGCCTGCTCGAGATCGGACTCGGCGCCCGTCGTCGTCTCGCCGTAGATGACCTGCTCCGCGGCGGAGCCGCCCAGCGCCCCGATGATCCGGCCCCGGAGGTAACTCTCGCCGTAGCCATAGCGATCGGACTCCGGGCTCTGGAAGGTCACGCCGAGCGCCTGCCCGCGCGGGATGATCGAGATCTTGCGAACCGGATCCGCCCCGGGCTGCAGCATCCCCAGCAGGGCGTGGCCGGACTCGTGGTACGCCGTGCGCCGCCGCTCCTCCTCGGAGAGCACGATCCGGCGGGCCGCGCCGAGCACGATCCGCTCCAGCGCGTCGGCGAAGTCGCGGCGCTGCACGGCGGCGTGGCCCCGCCGGGCGGCGCTCAGGGCGGCCTCGTTGACCAGGTTCTTGAGGTCCGCGCCGACCATGCCCGGGGTCTCGGCGGCGATCGTGCCGAGATCGACCTCAGCGTCCAGGGGCACACTGCGCGTGTGGACTCGCAGGATCATCATCCGGCCCTCGCGGTCGGGCGGGTTGACCGTGATCCGGCGATCGAAGCGGCCCGCTCGCAGCAGGGCCGGGTCGAGGATCTCGGGCCGGTTGGTCGCCGCCAGCACGATCACGCCCTCCGAGCCGGTGAAGCCGTCCATCTCGGTCAGGATCTGGTTGAGCGTCTGCTCACGCTCGTCGTTGGCCCCGCTCAGCGAGCCGCCGCCGCGGGCGCGCCCGATCGCGTCGAGCTCGTCGATGAAGACGATCGCCGGGGCATCGCGCTTGGCCTGCTCGAACAGGTCGCGCACGCGGCTCGCCCCCACGCCGACGATCATCTCGACGAACTCCGAGGCCGAGATCGAGAAGAACGGCACGTCGGCCTCGCCCGCCACGGCGCGCGCGAGCAGGGTCTTGCCGGTGCCCGGCTGCCCGGTCAGCAGCACTCCCTTGGGGATCATGCCGCCCAGGCGCCGGTAGCGATCCGGGTTCTTGAGGAAGTCCACCACCTCGGCCAGCTCCTCGGTCGCCTCGTCGATCCCGGCCACGTCCGCGAACGTTGTGCGCTGCTCGTTGGCCTCGTAGCGGCGCGCCTTCGAGCGCCCCATGCCGCCGAGCATGCCGCCGGCGGAGGCGGCGACACCGGCGGCGCGACGCATGAACCACACGAATAGCCCGATCAGCAGAATCGTGGGGACGAACCCGACCAGCAGCGTCAGCCACACGGGCTGCGCCGAGGTCGCAGGCTTCGCGCTCACGACCGTGCCCTTGCTCTCCAGCAGCGCGAGCAGATGATCGTCGGCGAAGGCCGGCCGCTCGGTCTTGAACTCCGTGCTCGAGCTGTCCTTCTTGCCGGGCGGATACACCACGGTGTGACGGAAGGTCCCCTCGATGGACGCGCCGGTGGCGTCGACTTCGGCGACGTTGCCCGCCTGGGCCTGCTGACCGAAGAAGCTGTAGGGAACGGTCAGCCGCAGCGCCGACGAGGGCTGGATCGCCAGCGCGATCACCCAGTTCAGCGTCAGCAGCGCGACCAGTAGCAACCAGATGCTGGGACGCCGATGGGGCAGCGTGGGCTGCGGCCCCGGCTCGCCCTGCGCCGGCGTGCGCGCGCCCTCCACCTTCCAGGGCCGGCGCGAGTGCTCCGCCGCCGGCAGGTCCCGGCGGGGTTCGTGGGAGGAGTCGCTGGCCGGCTCAGACATCGCCACCAACAGCATCGCCCCGGGCGCGGGCTACGGCATCCGAACGCCACCCGGCATGAGGTCCGTAATTGCTACGGCGGTGGCGGAGATCTACGGACGGGGCCTGGCGCTGGTTCGCCACGCGGGTCCGTAGGGCCGCTCAGCCGGCGGGGCGCTCCGATCACGAGCACCGGGCACGGGCACCGGTGCAGCACCGCGTGGGAGACGCTGCCGAGCAGCATCCGGGCCGGCGACGGTCCGGAGCAACTACGGAGCTGATCGCGGATGCGGCACGGATGCCCGCCGGAGTGGACCTCACCACTATTGTGGATGCCCGATGTCGCCCACGATTCTCATCGGCTTTGATGATCGACCCCAGGATGCCGACGCGCTGGCCCTCGGAGTCGAGCTGGCCAGGCTGACCGGATCGGGGCTGGCGGTCGGCCACGTCGTCCACGAAGGGCCGGCGGTCGACCTGCACCACCGGGCCGAGATGACGGGCGCGGGCGAGGACGATTCGCTGCAGCGGGCGCGATCGCTGCTGGCGCCCGAGCTCGACGCGAGCACCACCTTCCACCGTCGGTCCGGCGGCTCGGTCGCCGACGAGCTCGAAGCGCTGGCCCGCGAGCTCGATGCGTTCATGATCGTCGTCGGGCCGGTGCACCGCGGTCCGATCGGCCGCTCACTGCTCGGAACGACGCCCGGGCACCTGATTCACAGCGCCATGCGGCCGGTGGCGATCGCTCCCCCCCACTTTGCCGAGACCCGGGCCGAGAACTCATGGCCGATCGTCGTCGGCTTCGACCGCTCCCGTGAGGCGGCCGCCGCGCTCGCGGTGGCCAGGGCCTTCGCCGACATCTCGGGACGGCCACTGCGCATCGTCACCGTCGCCGAGGTGACGGTGCCGGCCGAGGCCCCCGAGCTTCCCGGCGCCGGGGATCACCGCCACGTCGTCGCCGAGCACGCCGAGGCAGTGCTCGCGCACGGCGTTCTCGCCGCCGGCGACGGAGCCGTCGGCGCTCTGCTCGAGGGCGACCCCGCACAGGAGCTGTCGGCCGAGTCCGTCGAGGCCCAGCTGCTCGTGATCGGCTCGCGGCGCGGGCGCATGCGACGCGGAGCGCTCGGTGGCGTGCCCAGCGCCCTGATCACCGCCTCGGCCTGCCCGCTCGTCGTGCTGCCGCGCGGTGTCAAGCCCGACTCGCTCGTGGCGGCGGTCGCGCAGCCGCCGACACGCGCCGCCGGCTGACGACGCAGTTTGGCCGCCGCCGGCTGAGGCGCGTTGTGCCGCAGCCCGCCGGCTCAGGCGCGTTGTGCAGCAGCCCCCCGGCTGAGGGAGTGTCGGGCCGCAGCCGGGCCGCAGCCGTGCGATTGTTGGCGCCCTCGTGCCACCCCACGCGCTACCCGAGCAGGTCGAGAAGCTGCTGGCCGCCGACGCCGCTTCGCGGCGGCCCGGCCCAGGGGCGCCCGGCTCGGGGGCGCCGGGCCCAGGGGCGCCCGGCGCGGGGGCGCCCGGCTCGGTCACCGTCTCGGGGGCGCCCGCCTCGGTCACCGTCCGCGAGACCCACATCTCGTGGGTGTTCCTCGTCGGCGACCGCGCCTTCAAGCTGAAGAAGCCGCTCGTGCTCCCGTTCCTCGACTACGGCACGCCGGCGCGCCGGCGCGAGCTGTGCGGCGAGGAGGTGCGGCTCAACCGGCGGCTCGCCCCCGACCTGTACCTCGGGGTCAGGGGACTGGCCGCGGGCGCGGATGGGCTCGAGCTGACCGACGCGGAGGACCCCGAGGCGCTCGACTTCCTCGTCGAGATGCACCGCTACGACGAGCAGCAGACGCTGCGGGCGACGCTCGATCGCGGCGAGACGACCCGCGCCGAGCTCGCGGGCATCGGGGCGCTGCTGGCCGCCTTCCACGCGTCCTGCGAGCCGGTCGGCCCGCGCGCTGACGGCGCGCAGGCCGCGCAGGCCGCGATAGGCGAGAACCTGAGCGAGTTGCTGGCCCTGACCGAGCTGCAGTCCGAGCGCGAGCGCGTGCTCACGCTGTGGCGGTTCGCCAGCGCGTTCATCTCCGCGCACCGGGTCACGTTCGAGCAGCGGACCGCGCTCGGCTTCGTCCGCGACTGCCACGGCGACCTGCGCGCCGAGCACGTGATCCTCGGTGATCCGGCGATTGTCGTCGACTGCGTCGAGTTCGATCCCGGCCTGCGGGCCCTCGACATCGCCGACGACCTCGCCTTCCTGCTGATGGACCTCGAGGCGCTGGGTGCACCGCACTGCGCGGCCGAAGTGCTCGACGGCTACCGCGCGGCCGGCGCTGATCCCGGCCCCGACGCGCTGGTTCGCTTCTACTCCGCGCACCGGGCGCTGGTGCGGGCGAAGGTGCTGCTCGTCCGTGCCGGGCAGCTTCCTGACGGCAGCGGCACGCGCAGCCACGAGCTCGCCCTGGCCCGTGAGCACATTGCGCTCGCGGAGCGGCTGTCGTGGCGGGCCCGCCTCCCGCTCGTCCTCGTGGTGTGCGGCGTGCCCGCGAGCGGCAAGTCGCACCTGGCCAGGGCGCTCGCACAGACCACCGAACTGCCGCACCTGAGCACGGATGTCACGCGCAAGCGGCTCGCCGGCATCGAGGAGCTCGAGCACGCGGTCGGCGAGCACTACGGCGCCGAGTTCAACCGCGCGACCTACGAGGAGCTGGGCGCCCGCGCCGTCCGGGCGGTCGCCGCCCACGGCGGCGCGATCCTCGACGGCACCTTCCGCCACGCGAGCGACCGGGAGGCGTTCGCGTCCGCGTTCGCCGCGGCCGCGCCGATCGTGTTCATCGAGTGCCGGGCGCCGTCAGAGGTCCTGCGGGAGCGGGCGCTCCAGCGCGACCGCACCGGCCGCGGCCCGTCCGACGCGACCGTGGACGTGGTCATGCACGAGCGCTCGTCCTGGGAGCCACTCGACGAAGCCCCGCCCGGCTCGCACCTGATCGTCCGCAGCGACCGACGGGTCGAGGAGGTCGTGGGGGACGTGGTGGCGGAGTTGGACGAGCGGCTGGGTGTCCGCTGAAGCGATGCGTTGCAGCTGAGTTCCGGGGGCCGGAACTCAATTGCAGCGCTTCATCGAGAGCGGGCCCTCACCCGGGTAAACCGATCCCCCTTCCCAGCCGCCGTTGACGCCCCGCGGCCCGCGGCGCGCGCAGCCGCAACCCCCGGCCGAACACCCACAAGCGCCTACCCGCCGACGACCACCGGGCGCACCTGCCAGCTGCGGTACTCCGCGGTCGGGATGAGCAGCAGCTCGAGCGACTTGCAGTCCTCGAGCTGGACCATGTGTGCGCCCGGCGGGTTGAAGGAGACGATGTGCCGGTAGAGGTTGACGCCGTCCGTCACGTACGTGCCGGGGCGGATGTCGTACCGCCTGGTTCGCGCGTCGCCCGCGGCGCTGTGCTCGACCGTCCCCTGCTGCGATGAAACCGACATGACACCTCACCTTTGCCCTCGATGCAGTGCCCGGAGACTAGGGTCGGGCGGCGCGTTCGCCATCGGCAATGGGCCGCGATCCTGTGTGGGCACTCCCCGCGCGATCAAATCGGTAGTTCGCCGCAAGCGCCCGGCGCGCCGATACCCAACGAACCCGCAGAGGCGCGCGGCTTCAGTTCTCCTTGAGCACGGCGTACCAGACGCGCTCGGCGACCGCCACAAGGATGTCGCTCATCCGCGAGAGGCGTCGGTACAGCTCGCGGCGGCCCGCCACCTCGCGCAGGTCCTCCTCCTCGATCAGCGCCGACATCGCAGCGCGGTAGATGTGCTCGAGCCGGCGCTGGCTCTTGATCGCGACGTCGGCGGCGGCGGTCGCGTCACCGCTGCCCGGGGCGTCGAGTGTGCCGAACGCCTCGGCGATGCGCCTCGTTCCCTCGAGCAGGGCCGTGGCCATCTCCTCGATCGCACCGTTGGGCGCGATGCCCATCACCTCGGCTTCGCGGACCGCGTTCTTGGCGCTGTTGAGGACCTCGTCGAGGCGCCGGGAGAGCTCGAACAGGTCCTCCGGCTCCAGTGGCGTGCTGAACGCCGTGGACAGCGCCGCGGCGAGCTCACGCCTGGCCGTGTCGGCCCGGTGCTCGCACTGGCGAACCCGGTCGCCCGCCGCCTCGTCCCCGCCCGCCCAGGCCACGAGCGCCTCCAGGCCCTCGACGGTGATCGCGCTCTGGCCCCGGAGCATTCCGAGCACGTCGGGAGTCGCGGGCAGGAACCAGCGCCGCCGTCCGCTCACGCGATCGCCTTCCATACCAACAACGTAGCGGCACCGACCGCCCCCGCCGCCGGAAGCGTGAGCAGCCACGCGACCGCCATCGAGCGTACGATCGTCCAGCGAATGTGGCCGGTGCGCCGGCGGCCGGCGCCGACCCCGACGACCGAGGAGGAAACCACGTGCGAGGTGGAGACCGGCGCGCCGATCAGCGAGGCGCCGAAGATCACCGCCGTCGATGCGCTCTGGCTGGCGAACGCGTCGACCGGGGTCAGATGGAAGATGCGCCGGCCGATCGTGCGCACGATCCGCCAGCCCCCCATCGCGGTCCCGAGCGTCATCGCCGCGGCGCAGACCAGCTTCACCCACAGGGGGACCGAGAAGCTGTGGAGATGGCCCGTGGCCACCAGCATCGCGGCAATCACGCCCATCGACTTCTGCGCATCGTTGGCCCCGTGGCTCAGGGACAGCGCCGCCGACATCACCCACTCGGCGGCGCGGACGGGAACGCGAATGCGACGCGTGGCGCGATGCAGGGCGCGCTTGGACAGGCGCGTGAGCGCGTACCCGAACAGAAGCCCCAGCACCGGCGAGATGGCCAGCGCGACCAGCACCCCGATGACGCCGATCGGCCGGCCGTCCTTGAAGCCGCCCCAGTGCACGGCGGAGACGCCGGCGTCGGCGAGCGCCGAGCCCACGAGACCGCCGACGAGGGCGTGCCCGGAGCTCGACGGCAGCCCCCGCCACCAGGTGAACAGGTTCCAGAGCACCGCGCCGAGCACGCCGGAGCCGATCACCGCCACCGCACTCCTCCTGTCGACGGCGACGATCCCGGCGATCGTGTCGGCGACCGCAGTACCGAGCACCAGCGCCCCGATGACGTTGAACACCGAGGAGAGCACGACGGCCTGACCCGGCCGCGCACCCCGGGTGGCGACCAGGGTGGCGATCGCGTTGGCGGCGTCATGGAACCCGTTCGTGACCGAGAACGCCAGCGTGAACGCGATCGCGATCCCCAGTCCCATCCTCCGATGATCCTCTCGCATCGCCACCCGCACGCCTGCCCCGGGCGCGTCGGTTCCGGTGAATCTACGGATCGCTATGGGCTAGATCGGCGGATGGACCGCGGCCGCCGCCGACATAGCGTCAAGTTCTCCGTACTCGGGGCGGACCGCTGGGCACCGACGAGGGAGATCCAATGCGCACTCAGCAGACACTCGCCCACGATCAGTGGACCGAATACCTCGATGGCGTCAGCCACGACCTGGCCGACGGCGAGGTTTCGATCGAGACGGTCGACCCGCCCTTCTCATCGCAGATCGAGGCTACGCGGCTGGCCCTGCAGTTCGTCGCCTACGACGGCCGCGACGACGTGTTCCAGGTCGCGGCCGTGACCGACAACCCTCCGAGCGTGGTGCGTCACCTCGTCGACCATCCGGAGCGGATCCTGATCGAGGTCGGCCCCGGCGCCACCCCGATGACGATTGCGGTCGACGGCCAGGACGGCGTCCGGACCCTGATCACGATCGAGCGCGACCGCCTGTAGGCACCTCTGCGGAGGCGTGCGTAGTTCCCGCGCCCGGCGCGCGGCCGGGCGCGGATGGGTGCCGCCCCCGACCGTTGTAGCGTGGGGTCATGCGCCTCACCTCCCGACACCCGACACTCCTCACCGCGACGCTCCTGTGCACCGCGCTGGCCGCCTGCGGCGGCAGCTCGAGCTCGAGCTCGACCACCGCGACCGGCTCGACCACCGGCTCCACGACCGCCACCAGCCCGGCCCAGTCCACCACGAGCGCCTCCTCCTCGGTCACGACGGGGCCGGTCCGCGGGACCCTCCACGGCACCGGACACACTCCGATCGCCGGCCGTCCGTGGGCGTACTCTGTGCACGTGACCGATGCGAGCGGTAAGCCCCTGTCCGGCACCGTCGCGATCGAGTTCGCCTTCAACGGGTCGGTGGTCGGACACGACACGCCGCCGACGCACGCGGTCACCAACGGCCACTGGGCGGACAAGCTCACGTTCCCGGACACAGCGATCGGCTATCCGCTCTCCTTCCAGGCGGTGGTGCACACGAGCGCGGGGTCGATCACGCTGGACTGGCCCGTACAAGTCAAGCCGTGAACGTCACCCGCGGGCAACCTGCGGAGGCGCCGGGGGGCGAGCTGACGGCAGCGGGCGGTGCCGAGGTGGTCGTGAACGACGTCGTCAAGTCGTTCGGACCGATCAAGGCGCTGCGCGGAGTCTCGATGCGGATCGCCCGCGCGGAGTTCGTGACCATCACCGGACCCTCCGGGTCGGGCAAGAGCACGCTGCTGAACCTGATCGGGAGCCTCGATCGACCCGACTCCGGTTCGGTCGAGATCGGCGGCGTCCCTGTGCCCGAGCCGCGGCGCGCGGTGGAGTTCCGCCGGCACGTGGTCGGATTCGTGTTCCAGGACAACCTGCTGCTGCCCTACCTGAGCGCGCAGAGCAACGTCGAGGCGGCGCTGCTCGCGACCGGCCTCTCGCGCCGCGCGCGCCGGCGGCGCAGCGCCGAACTGCTGGACGAGGTCGGCCTCTCGGATCGTGCGCAGCACCTTCCCTCCGAGCTCTCGGGCGGGGAGCGACAGGGCGTCGCGCTGGCCCGCGCGCTGGCCAACAACCCAAGCGTCCTGCTCGCGGACGAGCCGACCGGCGCGCTCGACTCGGCCAGCGGCCGCCGCGCCCTGGACCTGCTGGCGAAGACCCGCGAGGATCGCGGGATGACGGTCGTGGTCGTCAGCCACGACCTGGCGGTCGCCGAGCGCGCCGACCGCGTGGTCAGGCTGGTCGACGGCCTCGTGGCCGAGCCGGCCGATCCTGACCGCGACGAGACGGCTGAGCGCAAGCTGAGCTCAGGCTGAGCGCCGGCGGGGCGCGCGCCTCAGGTGAGCGCCAGCGCGACCGCGGAGCGCATCCGGGTGACGTGCCAGATCGGGTACAGGGCACCGATCACACCGATCGTGACGCCGACCAGCGCCGCGCGCCCGAGACCCCACAGCGTCAGCTGCGGAGAGATGAAGCTCCCCAGCCCCAGGGCACCGGGGAGGAGCTTGCTCGCGGCCAGGCCGAGCACCAGCCCGGCGCAGGTCCCGATCACGCTGACCGCGATCGCCTCCCCCAGCACCAGCGCCGCCAGCTGACGACCGCTCCACCCGATCGTGGCCAGCAGCGCCAGCTCCCGCCGGCGCTCGAGCACCGCGGCCAGCATCGTGTTGGCGACCGCCAGCGCTCCGATGATGAGCGCCAGCACCACGATCAGCAGTACGGCCTTGCTGATCAGCTCGCTGTTGGCCCCGGCGCGGATCGCCTCACTCGGGTCGGAGATCGCGGTGAGGCCGGGAAACGTCGTGGCCAGCTCACGCTCGGCGACCGCCGGCGTCGTCCCCGGGGCCAGCCGGATCGCGATTGTCGTGACCTCGTCGGGCGTCCGCGAGGCAAGCGCCTGGGCGTCACGCAAGGTCGCGATCACCCCGGTGTCCTCGAAGTTGATGCCCGCGTGGAAGATCCCCGCGACCTGGAGGTCGCGCGAGCCCAGGTGCAGCTGCTGGCCTGCGCTCAGCCTGAGCTGCTGGGCCAGCAGGTCACCGACGACCACCTGCCCGGCGCCCGCTGCGTGCCCGGAGGTGAGCACGAGCCGGCGGGCGATGAAGCCGCCCGGGTCGACGCCGAACAGGACTGAAGACGGAGCACGCGGCACAGCACCGACGACGAGCTGAATCGGCGTGGCATCGACGATCTCCGGCTGCGCGCGCAGCCGCGCAATCAGCGACAGCGGCAGCACCGACGAGGTCGGGTCGCCGGCGTCGCGCTGGAACAGGCCGAGGTCGGCGCGACCGAGATGGACGAGTTGCCCCGCCGTCTGGTTCAAGCCGGCCGATAGCGCCAGCAGCGCGACGATCGCCGCCACCCCGACGGCGATCCCGGCGGCCGTCAGCGCTGTGCGGGCGGTGCGGCGGCGCAGGTTGGCGGTGATCAGCCCGATCATGCCGTCGCCATGCTAGTGCGGGCCCGGGCGTTCCCCGCGGTCGCCACTCCCCGGTGCCGCTCACAGGACGCCCGCGACTGCCGCGCCGCCCCAGGCGCCGGCGAGCATCAGCACGAGCCCGGGCCATACGTCGAACGCGAAGCGGCGGTCGCCGAGCGTGATCGCGATGATCGCCTTGCTGAGCGTGTTGGCGCTGAGGGCGGCCAGGATCGCGATCACAGCGGCGGACTCGGTCGCATGTCCGGCGCGGGTGAGCGTCGCGGCGGAGATCGCCGCCGACTGCGAGTCGGCGAACCCGGCCGAGGCGGTGCCGATGATCAGTCCGGCGCGCCCGGCGGCGGCGGTGAGGATCCCCGACACGACCAGCACGACCGAGACCAGCACGGCCAGGCCGAGGGCCACCCGCAGGTCGAATGCGCGGCCTCGCTCGACATCCTCGGGCATCGGCGCCCGGATCGTGCGGACGGCGAACAGCGCGGCGTAGGCCGCGGCCGCGACCCCGGCCAGGAGCAGCGGCAGCGCGAGGCGCCGGAGCGTCGGCAGGCTGGCCGCGCCCACCACGACGGCGAGCAGGATGATCGTGGCCACAGAGGAGACGACGGCAGCAGCAGAGGCGCCGCGGCGTATCCGGGGCTCGCGGACGGCCCGCGCGCCCATCATGCCGATCGTCGCGGTGCTCGAGACGAAACCGCTGATCAGCCCCACCACGAGCAGGCCGTAGCGGGGCCCGATCGCGCGCAGAGCGACGTAGCCCGCCCCCTGCATCGCCATCACGATCACCACCAGCCGCCACACGGTCGCCGGGTTGAGCGACCCGTGCGGGCCGATCGCCCGGTCCGGCATCAGCGGCAACACAATCGCCGCACAGGCGGCGAACAGAAGGGCGTCGTGGAGCTCCTGCTCGGAGAGCGTGTCGCGCACCAGCGTGTGGAGCCGGTGCCGGTGGGCGAGCACGAGTGCGGTGACGACGGCGAGCGCCGACGCCAGGGTCATCTCGCGCTGGGCCAGCGCGCCGAGCAGGAAATCGACCACGAGCGCCACCTCGGTGGTCAGCCCGGGGTCCTGCTCGTGGCTGTGGAGGTAACCGGCGATCGCGGCGACGCCGACGAAGGCGAGGGCCACCGCTGCGGTGAGGGCGCCCCCGACCCGGAAGCTCAGTCCGCCGAGCAGCCCGACGAGCGCGAACGTGCGCACGCCCGCCGCGCCGCGCCCGGGCCCCTGACCCTTGCGGCGCTCGCGCTCGATCCCCAGCAGCACGCCGATCCCCGTGGCCACGGCGAGCGTGAGGGCGGCGTCATGCATGTCGCGGTGAGCCGGCCGGGGGTCGCGGCCGGCGCCCACGCCTCATCACAGCACCTCGGCGGGCCGCAGCCGGGTGACCCAGAGTGCGGGGTAGACGCTGCCCAGCGCGCCCACTGCGGTGGCGATCAACACAGCCCGGACGAGCATCCAGGCGCGGAGCTGGGGCGAGATCAGTCCCGAGGCCCCGAACAGGTGCACGATCACGGTGCCGCCCACGGCGCCGAGGACGAGTCCGATCAGCGCTCCGATCAGGCTCAGCAGCACGCCCTCGCGCAGGATCAGCCCGGCGAGGAGCCGTCGTGGCCACCCGATCGCCAGCAGCAGGGCGAAGTCGTGGCGGCGCTCGAACGCCGCCATCAGCATCGTGTTGGCGATCACGATCCCGCCGATCAAGAGCGCCAGCGCGACGAACACCACCGACGCCTTGCGGATCAGGAGGCTGTTCGTATCGACGCGGGCGACCTCGCCGGGCTGGCTGATCGCCACCGTGCCCTGAAAGGACCGCTCGAGCTCGGGCCCGACCTGGGAGGCGCGCGCTCCGGGGGCGAGCGAGACACCGATCGTGGTCACGTCGCCGGGACGGCCGAGGATCCGCTGCACCGCGCCGAGCAGGAGCCCGGCGCCCTGGTCCTCGAACGGGACGCCGGCGTGATAGACGCCGACGATCGCGAGCGTGCCACTCGCGAGCGTGAGCCGGTCACCGACGCCGAGACCGAGCTGGCGCGCGGCCCCGTCGCCGAGGATCGCCTCGCCGGGGGACCGCAGACCGCGGCCGGCGAGGAAGACGAGCCGGCGCACCACGAAGCTGCGCGGGTCCACGCCAAACACGAGGAACGAGCCCGAGGCGTGCAGCTCCCCGCCGGCGACGGCGATCGGGGCCGCGTCGGCGACCCCGGTCTGGTGCTTGACCCGATCAACCATCGACTCGGGCAGGGTCGAGGCGGTCAGATCGCCGACGCCGCCCTGGAACAGGCCGAGCTCCGAGCCGCCGAGGTGGATCAACCCCGAGGCGCTGCGTTCGATCCCGGTGCTCACCGACTGCAGCGCCACGATCGTTGCGACGGCGATCGCGATCCCGGTGATGCTGAGAACGGTCCGCACCGCATGCCGCCGCAGCTCGAGCAGGATCAGGTGCAGCATCGCTCAGCCCGTGATGCGCCCGTCGTGCAGATGCAGCGTCCGGTCGGCGAGCGGCTCGGCCTCGGGCTCGTAGCTGACCAGCAGCACGGTCATCCCCCGCTCGCGGCGCAGCTCCCCCAGCAACGCGAGCGTCCGCGTGGTCGCGGCCGAATCCAGGGCGCCGGTGGGCTCGTCGGCCAGCAGCAGTCGCGGCCCGTTGACGATCGCGCGGGCGATCGCCACCCGCTGGCGCTCACCCCCCGACAGCTGCCGGGGCAGGTGCGTGCCGCGCTGCACCAGGCCGACCTCGGCCAGCGCGGCTCGGGCCCGCGCCAGCCGCTCGGCGCGGGGGAGCCCGGCCGGGATCAGGGCCATCTCGACGTTCTCCTCGGCCGTCAGGGTAAGGATCAGATGGTGCAGCTGGAATACGAACCCGACAACCTCGCGGCGGTAGCGCGCGGTATCGGGAAGCGCCGCCACGTCGACTCCGTCGACCCGGACCTGTCCGGAGTCCGGGGTGTCGAGGCCGGCGATCAGGTTCAGCGTCGTGGTCTTGCCCGAGCCGGAATGCCCCGAGAGCAGCACCAGCTCGCCCGGTCCGATCGTGAAGCTGACGTCGTCGAGCGCCGTCACCCGCTCGCCGAAGCGCTTCTGAACGTGATCGAGCACGACCTCGGCGCCGCACCTCGGCGCCGCTCCTGAACCCGCCGGCTGGAGCGCGGCCAACGAGTCGGGCCTGACCGCGTGCATCGCCCGACTGTAGGCGCGCGGGCCGCGGCGGTCATCGGCGAACCTGCGCACCGCCGCTCCGTTGATAAGTCGGTCGATCGATCAGTAGGCCATACGGTGGCGCGTGCTCAAGCGCGCGCGTAGCGTGGCTCCAATGAGCGGTGACCGCGTGGGAACACCCGTGCGTCGCTGGCCCGAGCGGCGCGCGGTGGTCCTCGGCGGTGCGGCGATATTTGCCGTCGTCGTCTTCCTCGTCGGGCAGCTGGATCAGGCTCCCGACGAGGGCATCGGGTTCCTGTATGCGCTGCCGGTGATGCTCATGGCGCTGGAGCTCGGGCTCGACTGGGGGCTGGCTGCGGCGGGTGCGGCCTTCGGCCTGATCGTGATCTGGGGGCTGACGACCGACCAGAGCCTGACCGCGACGGAGTTCGCGCTGCGCGCCGTCGCACTGCTCGTGATCGGCGGCGTCGCGGGACGCTACTCGGACCGGATGTGGGCGGCGCGCCGGCGCCAGGATCAGCTTCTGCACTCCGGCCTGGCGCTGGCCCACCTGACAGACAGGGCGGTGCTGCCGGAGACGATTGCGATGCAGGCGCTCCAGGCCCTCCCGGCGGCCGGGGCCCGGTTCCAGATCGACGGAGCCGACCCGGTCGAGGTGGGTGAGCTCGGCCCCGGGTCGATCACGGCCTCGCTGCCGCTGCCCGGAGGCGAGAGCGCCGTCCTCGAGGTCGCGCCGGAGCCGGGACGGTCGTTCTCGGCCGACGATCGCATCGCGCTCGAGATGCTCGCGCTACAGGCGGCCGTCGCGGCCGAGAACCAGCGGCTCGTGGCCAGCGAGCGGGAGCGGGCGATGCTGAGCGACGAGCTGGTCCGCTCGCGCGAGCGCCTGGCCAAGCAGGGCCGGCAACTCGAGCACTTGCTCGCCGGGCAGGAGGACGAGCGCCGCGCCCTCGCCCAGGACCTGCACGAAGATGCGGCGCAGGCCCTGGCTTCGATCCAACTCGGGCTGCGCGTGGTGGAGACCGACGTCGGCTCCGAGCAGCAGCGCCACCACGTCGAGACCTTGCGCTCCCACCTCGCCGAGACGCTCGTGGCGCTGCGCGAGCTGGCCGTCGACCTGCGCCCGCCGGTGCTCGACGAGCTGGGGCTGGTGCCCGCACTCCAAGGGCTCGCCGCCCGCGTCCCCGCGGCCGATCAGCCGGTGACGATCGAGGTCAAGGGCGACGACGAACGCCTCGAGGCCGATCTCGAGACCACCGTGTACCGGGTCGTCGCGGAGTCGATCGGCGCCATCGAGGGTCCCGTGGCGGCGCGCGTCGCGATCGACCGCAGGAAGGGCGAGGTGCGGATCACCATGGCCCAGCCCCGGGGCGAGGGGCACCCGATCTCAGTCGACGTGCTCGCCCGGATCCGGGCCCGGGTCGACCTGGCCGGCGGCCTGCTGACGGTCTCCAGCGAAGAGCGCCACATGCTCGTGGCGCACATCCCGATGGCTCAGCTCACGCCGAGCAGCTGACGCGCCTCGTCGACCTCGATGTCGCCGGCCGCGACCTTGAACGCAACGGTGTCCAGGTAATCGCCGGAGCCGGCGTGCGTGTGCATCGCCGCCATCTCAGCGGTGATGCCCGCGTCGGCCATGTCCTCGGCGGCGCCCGGATCGAAGCAGCGGGCGGCCAGCCACTCGCCCACCTCCGCCGGGCTCAGCCCGGTCTCCTCCCAGGCCTCGACGGAACTCTGCGGATCGCCTCCGTGGGCGAACTCGCCGTGGCGTTCGACTACGTCCCTGATGGTCATGTCCAGACTGTCGCGCGGCGATGCCCAACCGTCATCAGCGGAGTTCCCCAACACCGCTCCGTAGACAGCCGCGGGTTTGTACGGAGCACGACTCGCGGCCGCACCGGATGGCCTCGCATCATCCGACACATAGTGTGATTTCAAATAGAGAGAGACATAGGCGCGATCGCATCCTCATTCCCGGCGATCGGCGCCGTTAGCCAGGAGGTGACTTGTGCTCACCCTCGCACGCATGTCAGTCAGGCGCCCAAAGTCAGCGCTGGCGGGCTGGCTCCTGGTAGCCGTCGTGCTGACGCTGATCGGCTTCGGTGTCAACAACGCCTTGTCTCCCTCGGTCACCGTCGTACCAGGCACTCAATCTTCACGCGCGCAACAGCTCGCGAACGCTCAATTCGGGCCCACGCAGCTGATGCCGATCCTGCTCGAGGGATCCAAAGCCCAGCTCAACGCCCAGGGGCCGAAGCTGGTCGTAGCACTGGCGAAGCGGCCCAACACACGCGTGCTCTCGGCCTGGGATGCCGGAACCGCCAGCGCGGGACTGCGACCCGACGTGACCCACGCGATGATCGTCGTCTCCGTCGACCGTTCTGAGAAGAACGTCGTCCAGCACGACCTGCCCCAGATCCAGAAGCTCGTCTCGCAGCGCACCTCCGGCGGGGTCAAGGCCTTCATCACCGGCCAGGCGTCGCTCGATCGGGCCGACAGGACGGCGTCGACCAACAACCTTCGTCGCACTGAGCTGATCGCGGTCGGGATCGTCTTCCTGCTGCTGCTGATCGGCCTGCGCGCTCCCGTCGCCGCGGTCATCGTGACCGCGGTCGGCGCCATCAGCATGCTGGCCGGATTCGGCGAGGTCGCCCTGCTCGGCAAGGTGCTGCAGCTCGATGCCGTCGGCGTTGCGCTCGGAACCATGACCGGCCTCGCGCTCGGGGTCGGCTTCTCACTGCTGATCCTGGACCGCTTCCACCGCGAGGAGCTGCCGGAGGGCGCCCACCCGCGGGATGCCGTCACAGCGGCCACACGTGAACTCGAGACGACCGGCAGGGCCGTGCTCGTGGCGGGCACCGCGATCATCGTGGCACTCGGACTGGTGTCGGTGGTCGGCCCGACGCAGCTGCTGGTCTCCGTTGGGCAGGCATGCTCACCTGCGCCATGTTCGCGACCGGCGGCGCGGTGGTCGTGATGCCGGCCGCTCTCGTCTTGCTCGGCCGCCGGATCGACTGGTTGAGCTTCCCCGCGCCCGCGCTCCTCGCGCGCGCATGGTCACGGCTCGTCGATGGCGGCAACTGGGTGACTCGCCGCGCCGTCTACACCGGCTTCGCGGCGACCGTCATTCTGGCCGCGATCGCGGTCCCGGCGCTCGCGCTCAAGACTGGGCCGCAGGACATCAGCCAGCTTCCTGCGAACTCGCAGGCGCGGATCGCGTTCACCGAGATATCGCGTGTGATGGGTCCGGGATGGGCGACGCCGTACAACATGGTCGTCGTGGCGAACAACCGCCCGATCACCACCCCGGTGCTGCTCGCCCAGCTGAATGCGCTTCAGGTGCAGATCGCCAAGAGCAACGCCGTTGACACGGTCACCGGTCCTGGTCAGATCAACGCAACCTCGAACCAGCTGAAGTCGTTCGGACCCGGCATCAAGACCTCGGTCAAGATCTCTGACCAGAGCAAGAAGGACCTGCTCACGCTGATCAAGGCGCTCGGGCAGGCGGGTGCAGGCTCCTCGCAGCTGCAGTCCGGGCTTGCCTCGGCTTCGTCGGGAGCGGGTCAGCTCGCGACCGGAGGTGGCTCGGCCCAATCCGGTGCCGGCCAGCTCCACGCTGGTCTCGCGTCGGCGATGGCCGGATCCACGACGCTGAGGAACGGGCTCAACACGGCGCTGTCCGCGGCGATCCAGCTGCGCAACGGCGCGGGAACGGCTCTGTCGGGCGCCAGCCAGCTCGCTGCCGGGCTGGGCAAGGGTGCCCCCCAGGTGGCGGCCGGTCTGCCGGCAGTCGGCACGCTGGTCAACGAGAGCAACGCGGCGGTGAGCAGCATCAAGTCTGCGCAAGGACAGCAGCAGCAAGCACAGGGTTCCGTCGGGCAGGCGATCTCGGCCCTCCAGGGCATGGGCGCCGCGGGCAAGGCCGACCCGAATTACACCGCCGCGCTGAACGCGCTTCAGAGCGCGAGCGTTTCGATCAGCGGCATCACCAGCCCGCTGAGTAGTGCCGCAGCGAGCGCGTCCGGCGCCGCCGGACTCTCCGCGGGCGTCAAGGCGCAGGTTGAAACGCTGGCGCCGCAGCTCACCGCGGCGGCCTCGGGCGCGGCAGCGCTCGCGTCCGGCCTCTCGCAGCTGCAGAGCGGCAACGCGCAGCTCGCGTCCGGCATCAGCCAGCTCGCCGGCGGCGGCGGGCAGCTGACCAGCGGCCTGGGCCAGCTGACGAACGGCGCCGGCCAACTCCAGGCCGGGCTGTCCCTGCTCAGCGGCGGCGCGGGAACGCTCGCCAACGGGCTCGCCGGCGGTGTCGCCCCGGCCGGCCAACTGACCACAGGGCTCGGTCAGATGCAGGCCGCGGTGGTCAAGTCCCGCGGGCAGATCCCGTCGACAACTCAGCTCAAGCAGCTCGAGGCGCAGGCGCCGGGCATCTTCAGCTCCGGCTACTTCGTGCTCGCGGCTGTCGAGGGCTCGACTCCCGCCAACCGCAACGCCGCCACGTTCATGCTCAACGTGCTGCGTGGCGGTACCGCCGCCCAGATCGTCGTGATCCCCAAGTACAAGATGAGTGACCCCCGGTCGGTCGCGCTCGGCGCATCCCTGACCAGCATGGGCACGACGTTCGCCAAGAAGAACAATGTGCAGATCGCGATCGGCGGCCCGGCGGGCAGCCTCGGCGACCTGACCAGCGTCACGAAGTCCAGGATCTGGCTCGACGTCGCCGTCCTCGCCGCGGCCATCATGCTCGTCCTGGCGCTCGCGATGCGGGCGGTGCTGCTGCCCCTGGTGGCGACCGTGTTCAGCCTGCTGACGACGGC
This sequence comes from uncultured Solirubrobacteraceae bacterium, assembly GCA_963816005.1. GTDB lineage: Bacteria > Actinomycetota > Thermoleophilia > Solirubrobacterales > Solirubrobacteraceae > Palsa-465. The sequence continues at coordinate 197,735 of CAWFKF010000007.1, forward strand.
AGCCACGTTCGGCATCCTGACGCTGCTGTTCAGTGGCAACAACCCACCGCTGGGCGGCCCCGGCCACCTCGACCCGGCATCGATCATCGGCATCTTCACCATTGCCTTCAGCATGACGGTGGCCTTCTCGACCTTGGTGCTGATGCGGGCCAGGGAGGCGTTCGTAGCCAACGGCAAGACCAAGGAAGCGGTGATGACGGCCCTGCGGGAGACCGCAGCCGCCACCACGGGAGCCGGCATCGTGATGGTCGCGGCGCTGATCCCGTTCATCACCACCGACTTCCTGCAGGTGAGGGCGTTCGGCATCGGAGTTGCGATCGCGATCCTGCTCGACGTCCTGATCGTGCGTCCCCTGCTGATCCCCGCAGCCGCCGCGGTGCTCGGCAAGGTCGGCTGGTGGCCGACAAGGGCTCCGGTCCAGACGCCGCCGGCCACCCCGTCCCCGCAGCGCGCCCGACGGCCGCATCGCGCCCGACGGCCGCACCGGGCCGGCGCGGCGCACTGAGCGGAGGCGAGAGCGATGATCCCGACCACCCTCCCACCCACCGCGGTCCCCGACGTGGAGCCGCACAACCTCGGCCAGATGGTGCTCGACTCAGCCGAGCACCACGGCGGGACCGCGTTGATCTACCGCCGGGACGGCGGTGCGGCGTCGATCTCCTACCCGGAGCTCGGCCGCAGGACCAGTGCGATCGCGCGGGGGCTGATCGAGCTCGGGATCGAGCCGGGAGACCGGGTGGCGATCCTCGCGCTGACATCGGCCGACTGGACGCTGGTCGACTACGGGGCGCTGTGCGCGGGCGCCGTCGTCACCCCGATCTACCACACCAATTCGCCTGAGGAGTGCGCCTACGTGCTGGCGCACTCCGAGGCGCGGTTGGTCTTCTGCGATGACGCCGAGCAGGCGGACAAGATCCGCCGGGTCCGCGACCGCTGCCCGCAACTCGAGCACATCGTGCTGCTGCACGGCGCCGCCGCGGACGCGATCACGCTCCGCGAGCTCTGTGCGCGCGGTGCTGAATTGCCGCCCGAGGCCGTCGCCCTGCGGCTGGCCGGTGTCGAGCCCGACGACCTGGCCAGCCTCGTCTACACGTCGGGCACGACGGGGCCGCCGAAGGGCTGCATGCTCACGCACGCGAACCTGCTGGCGACCACCCGGATGTACGTCGAGCGGCTGCAGCTGGGCGAGATGCACACGCTCTACCAGTTCCTGCCACTCGCCCATGTCCTCGCCCGCGTGGCCCAGGCCGTGGCACTCAGCGCCGGTGCGCGGATCGCCTACTGGAGCGGCGACTCGACCAAGATCGTCGACGAGCTCTCCGAGCTCGCCCCCACCCACTTTCCCGCCGTGCCGAGGATCTACGAGAAGGTGCACGGCGCGGTGATGGGCAAGGTCCAGGACGGACCGGCGCCCACCCGCATCCTGTTCGCCTGGGCGCTGCGCCAGGGAACCCGGGGACGCCGCGCCGCCCGCGAGGGCCGCTCACTCGGCCCCCTCGGCCGGCTCGAATATCGCCTGGCCGATCGGCTGGTGCTGGGCAAGGTCCGCGACCTGTTCGGCTCCGAGCTCCAGATCGCGCTCGTCGGGGCGGCGCCGATCGGCCGCGAGCTGCTCGAGTTCTTCGACGCCTGCGGCGTGCTCGTGCTCGAGGGCTACGGACTCACCGAGACGTGCGCCGCATCGACGCTGAATACGGCCGACGGCGTCCGCTTCGGTTCGGTCGGCCGGCCGCTGCCCGGCACCGAGGTCTCGGTCGCCCAGGACGGCGAGCTGCTGATCCGGGGACCGCACGTGTTCACGGGCTACTACAAGGACCCGGCGGCGACGGCGCAGACGCTGACCGACGACGGCTGGCTGCGCACCGGCGACCTCGGGCAGGTCAGCCGCGACGGCTTCGTCTCGGTGACGGGCCGCAAGAAGGACTTGATTATCACCTCCAGCGGCAAGAACATCACACCGGTGAACATCGAGAACGCCCTTCGGGAGAGCCGCTTCATCACCGAGGCGATCGTGTTCGGCGACAACCGCCCCTATCTCGTGGCGGCGCTTACGCTCGACCGCGACGAGGCCGGCCGGATCGCGCACGGGCCCGGCGGCGAGAGCGACATCGCCACCCTGGCCGAGGACCCACACGTGGGCGCGGCGGTGCAGAAGGAGGTCGACGCCGTCAATGCCAAGCTGGCCAGGATCGAGCAGGTCAAGCGCTTCGCGATTCTCGATCACGACCTCACCCAGGCCGGAGGCGAGCTGACACCGACGCTCAAGGTCAAGCGGGCGACCGTGTACGAGAAGTACGCGGACGTGTTCGCGGCGCTCTACGCCAGGGAGGAGGAGTCATGACCACCGGAAGACTGAGCACCGCGGATGTCGCCTGGCTGCACATGGATCGTCCGACCAATCTGATGGTCATCAACTCGGTGATGCTGTTCGACGAGCCCGTCGACTGGGAGCGCTACAAGGAGGTCGTCCAGACCCGGCTCGTGGACCCGTATCCGCGGTTCCGCCACCGGGTCGTCGAGAGCCGCTTCCCGCTGCTCCCTCCGGGCTGGCACGACGATCCCGACTTCGCACTCGAGCATCACATGCACCACCTCGGGCTGCCGGCGCCCGGCGATCGCGCCGCGCTCCAGGAGCTGGTCGGTGACCTGATGACGATGCCGCTGGACCGCAATCGGCCGCTGTGGAACATCTACCTCGTCGACGGCTACGGCCACGGCTCGGCGGTCATCACCCGCATGCATCACTGCATCGCCGACGGGATCGCGCTGGCCCAGGTGATGCTGTCGCTGACCGATCCCGAACCGGGCGGAGGGCCGGCGCCGCTACGGCGCCCACCCAAGCGGCGGCCCGCCCGCGGGACTCTGGCCGCGATCATGGCGACGCCCGCGGCGGCGCTGGGCGGCGCTCGGCGCGTCGGCAGCGCAGTGCTCCGGCAGGGCGCGGACATCGCCACCTCGCCGAGTCACGCGGTCAAGCTGGCCGGCGCGGTCGGCCGCGACGCCAAGACCGCCGTGCGGTTGCTGCTCACACCGGCCGACGCGGCCACCGCGATCAAGGGCGATCCCGGCGTCAGCCGCAAGGTCGCGTGGACCTCCTCGATGTCGCTCGAGACGATCAAGGAGACCGCTCACAAGCACGACGCGACCGTCAACGACGTGCTGCTCGCGGCCGTCACCGGCGCGCTGCGGCGCTACCTGCAGCACCAGGGCGGCGAGACCGCGGAGATCCAGGCCATGGTGCCGTTCAACCTGCGGCCGCTCGACGAGCCGGTCCCGCAGGAGCTCGGCAACAAATTCGGGCTCGTGTTCCTGCCGCTGCCGGTGTGCACGAGCGGGAGCTACCGCCGGCTGGTCGAGGTGCACAAGCGGATGGCGGAGATCAAGGAGGGACGTGACGGCCCCGTGTCGTACGGCATCCTCAGCGCGCTCGGCCTGACGCCGGAGCCGGTCGAGCGGCGGATCGTCGACGTGTTCTCGGGAAAGGGCACCGCGGTGATGACGAACGTGCCCGGCCCGCACGAGCCGGTCTACCTGGCCGGGACGCCCGTGCGCTCGGTGCTCGTGTGGGCACCGACCTCGGGACACATCGGCATGAGCGTCAGCATCTTCAGTTACCGAGGAGAGGTCACAGTCGGCCTGATGGTCGACGCGGCGCTGGTCCCCGACCCGGAGGAGATCACGCTCGGACTCGAGCGCGAACTCGAGACGCTCGCCCATCTCACCCGCGGCGGCGCGGTCACGCGCCGCGCCCGCCGCCCCCGCCGCACGCATCCTGTTCCGGTGATGAAGGAATAGCCCCAAGCGGCTGGGGTTGGTCATCCGGGCCTCCTTCGCCGGCCCGGATGACCGTGCGCCGTGCGGCGCGGTCCCGGCGTCTCAGACCAGTAGGCGCTCGAGCAGGTACAGGTAGGCCAGCAGCGACTTGGGCCCGAGGAACTGCTCGCGGATGCGCTCCTGGGCCGCCGCGCCCATCGTCGCAGCCTTGTCGGCGTCGAGCAGCAGCGAGGTGACCGCGGCGCCGTACTCGGCCTCGTCGGTGGGGTCCTCCAGCAGGACGCCGCTGACCCCGTCCTCGATCTGATCCTGGATGCCGCCGATCTTGCTGGCCACCACGGGGCGGGCCTTCCACATCGCCTCGGCGACGGTGAGGCCGAACCCTTCGGCCAGGCTCTTCTGGATCACCACGGAGGCGCCGCGCTGCAGCGCGTTGACCATGGCCGCGTTCTCCTCGCCGTCGGTGAGTGGCAGCATCGCCAGGTGGATGCGCGATCGCGCATCGGGGGTGAGCTCGTCCAGGTGCGAGAGCACCTCGTTCAGCACCGCCGTGGCCTCGGGATCGTCGGCCACGTCGTCGGCCGCCGGCCCGGCGTACACGAGATGGGCGTCGGTGTAGGGCGCGATGTGATCGGAGAACCCGCGGATCACTCCCATCGGATCCTTGAGCGTGTCCCAGCGCGACACCTGCAGGACGTAGTGATCACCCCGCTGCAGCGGTTGCTCCTCGATGATCTTCGCCCGGCGCTGGACCTGCCCGACGGATCCGTCCATCCGCGTGAACGCCGGCGGCGCGCCGTCGGCGGGTCCGGCGCGGAGTCCGGACGCCACCAGGATCGCGTTCACGGTGGGCTCGTCGAGCAGCTCGTTCTTGGACGCAAACGCGTCGATCGTCGGCGTGATGATCGAGTGCCGGACATCGTCCAACACATCCCAGGTGAATGACTGTCGCGAGAACACGGTCGCGTCGGCCTGGCTCACGTACGGCTGGAGGAAGGCCCACGTGTCCTGGGCCATGCGGTTGGCGGCATCGACGCCGACGTGGCAGCGCCAGACGACGGGAACTCCAAGGCTCCGGATCGCCGGGATCAGGCCGGCCGTCTGCGGATCGTGGAGGATGACCAAGTCGCCGGGCTGGATCATGCGCATGAAGGCCTGCGCGCTCGGCGCAAGCGTCGCCTCGTAGACCTGGCGCTCGGCGTCGCCGAGCGCGCCGCCGTCACCGGGGTAGCCGTGCAGCCGGTTGTGGATCCGCTTGGTGATGGCAAAGAACTGCTCGTTGCCCTCGATCACCGCCCAGCGCGCGTCGACGCCGATGCCGCGGGCGTAGGCGAGCAGCGTGGTCAGCATCTCGGCGACGCCACCGCCCCGTGCGGTCGAGTTGACGTTCCAGATCGCGCGGCCGGTGAACAGCGAGCGGCTGAGGAGGATGCCGGCCTCCAGCTCGGTGAGCAATCCGGGATCGAGCACGGTTGCGAAACGATCGAGCGGCATCTCGCCGATCTGGACCATCGTCACTGCGGGTTGCTCTGTCATGGCCATAGGTTCACGGATGTTGGTAGGTCGCCGCGGCGACACTGATCCCAGCGCCGACAGAGACGATGAGGACATTGCCGTCGAAAAGCTCGTCGCCTCGGACGAACGGCTCGATCGCCGGCGCGGGCGCGGCGGCGTGAGCACGGTCGAGGCTCTTGGCCAGTGAAGCGACGCGGTCGTGGCCGATCCCGAGGCGCTCGGCCAGCCGGGAACGCGAAGCCGCGGAGACGCCGGCATCTTGGGGACGAACGAGAAGGTCCTCGTCGATTCTGAGGATGACCATGCCAACCTCGAGGTCCGGATCAGGCTGGCGCTCCATGCCCTCGAGCAGCATCCAATGCTGGTCGCCGACGTCTCGCTGAGCTCTCTCCATGGCGGCGATTGTCCGCCTCGTTGAACACCGCGTCCGCCGTGAAGATCCGTAGTCAGTGCGTGGATTCCCGCAGAGTTTCCGCGGAAGCTCCCGGACCGGCGCCGGCTCAGGACTCGACCTGGACCCCAAGCCCGCCGAGGGCCGTCGCCAGCCCCTGATAGTGCCCCACGAGCATGCACAGCTCGATTCGCTCACGCTCGCTCAGCGTGGCGCGCAGCCGCTCCCAAGTGGGCGTGCTGAGGGCGCGCACGACGAGCAGCTCGTCGGTGGCCGCCAGGAGGGCCGACTGGCGCTCGCTCCAGACGCCTCCGGCGCGCGGCGCACCGGGGAGGGCGACGGCGGCGATCTGGTCCGCCGACAGGCCGGCCCGCAGGCCGATCGCGACGTGCTGGCGCCATTCGTAGGCCGCCCGGCAGTGCCACGCGACGCGCAGGATCACGAGCTCGGAGTCGCGGCGCGCCAGCGACCCGAACGGCATCAGACGAGCGGAGTAGAGCAGCCAGCTGCGAAACAGCCGCGGGTGGCGTCCGAGTGTGGTGAATATGTTTGGCGGCCCCGTCCCCAGGACCCGGCCGGCCACGCGGGCCACCAACGATGCAAACGGCCTCAGCTCGCCCACGGGGGCCGGAGGCACCCGCGGCTCCTCGCGGGGGGCCGGCGGCAGCAACGCCCGCAGGCGAGCCAACTCGGCGGGGCGGGAGGCGCGGGGGCTCACGGCCGCTGCGCCACGCTCAGCGCCCGACCGAGGGTGTCGGCGGACCGGGGGCGGCGGGCGCCACACGGGCGCGCGCGTCGACGGCGATCGCACCGTGCTGAGAGACGACGACCGGGTTGAGCTCGAACTCCGCGATCTGGGGATGAGCCTCGACCAGGGCGCTGACGCGCAGCAGCACCTGCTCGAGCGCGGCGACGTCCGCGGGGGGAGCGCCCCGGTAGCCCTCGAGCAGCGGGAAGCTTCGCAGCGAGCGGACCGTCTCCGAGGCATCGCGATCGGTCAGCGGCGTCAGCCGCACGGCCACGTCCTGCGTCAGCTCGGCCGCGGTCCCTCCGGGGGCGCAGGCCAGCACCGGGCCGAACTGCGGGTCGTTGACGACGCCGACCAGAAGCTCGATTCCCTCGAGCATGCGCTGGACCAGGAAGGTGCATTCGCCGTAGCCGGCGTCGCGGATGTCGGATCGCATCCGTGTTGCCGCCCGCCGTACGCTCGCTTCGCCGCGCAGACCGACGCGCACGCCGCCCGCGTTGGACTTGTGGACCAGCGTGGGCGACACCGCCTTGAGCGCCACATCCGCGCCGAACTCGTGTGCGACCAGGCCGGCCTGGCGCGGGCTCTGGACCACACGCCACTCCGCCAGTCCGATCCCGTAGCAGTCGCACAACGTGGCGAGCTCGTCGGGCGCGAGCCAGGTCTCGCCGCGGGTGAGCGCCTCGGAGACCACGGCGGCGGCCTCCTCGGAGCGGACGTCGGGGAAGCTTGGGACCTCGCCGCGCGGCGCCCCTCGCCACGTCGCATACTCCGTGGCCCGGGCCAGCGCACGCGCCGCATCCTCGGGCCACGAGTAGCTGGGTATCCGCCGCCGCGCATCGGCCAGCGAAGCGGGCGCGCCACCGGACTGCATGAACGCGGCCAGCACGGGCACGGCCCTGTCGCTGACGTCCACGGCGGCGGCAAGCTCGCGGCCGACGTCCTCGGCCATGGTCACGAGCGGGGGCACGAACAGCGCGATCACCGCGTTGACACCCTCGTCGTCCATCAGAATCCGCAGCGCCCGGCCGTAATCCTCGGCCGACGCCGAGGCGATCATGTCCACCGGGTTGGCCAGGGCGGCGTCAGCGGGCAGGAACAGAGCCAGCCGGTCTCGGGTCTCCGTGCGCAACGGGTTCACGCTCAGGCCGGAGCCCTCGAGCATGTCGGCGCACATGATTCCGGGGCCGCCGGCATTGGTGAGCACGGCCACGGACGGGCCCGCGGGCAGCGGCTGCTCGGCGACCAGCGCCGCCACGTCGAGCAGCTCGCCGAGTGTGTCGGCCCGGACGACGCCGGCCTGGCGGAAGAGCGCGTCGACAGTGACGTCTGAGGCGGCCAGCAGGGCCCCGGTGTGCGAGCCGGCCGCGCGGCCGCCGGCCTTGGTGCGACCCGCCTTGACGGCGAGGATCGGCTTGCGCGCGCCAACCCGGCGGGCGACGCGGGTGAACTTGCGCGGGTTGCCGAACGATTCCAGGTACAGCGCGATCGCCCGCGTTTCCTCGTCCTGCTCCCAGAACTGGACGAAGTCATTGCCGGACAGGTCGGCCTTGTCCCCCACCGACGCGAGCGAGGAGACACCGAGGCCGAGCTCGCGCGCGCGCTCGATCAGCGCGATCGCGACACCTCCGCTCTGGGTCATGACGCCGACATGGCCCGATGGGGGCATCGTCGGCGAAAAGGTCGCGTTCAGGCCGATGTGGGTCGAGGCGTTGAGCACGCCGAGGCAGTTCGGTCCGACCACCCGGATCCCGGCGGCGCGGCAGACGGCCATCAGCTCGCGCTGGCGCCGGATACCGTCCTCACCGGCCTCGCCGAATCCGGACGACACGACGACGAGCGCGCGCACGCCCTTGAGCGCGCAGTCGCGCGCCACCGAGGGAACGGCGGGTGCCGGCACGGCGATCACGGCGAGGTCGACGGGACCGTCGACGTCGAGCAGCGAGGAATGTACGTTCACGCCGTCGGCCGCGCCCTTGGCGGAGTTGACCATGTGCAGCGGCCCGCGGAAGCCGCCCGCCCGGAGGTTGGCCGCGAGCGCCGCCCCGATAGTGCCCTCGCGCCGCGAGGCGCCGATCAGCGCAACCGACTCGGGCTTCAGGACCGCCGAGACGGCCGCGGCCGATGCGACCCGGTCGCGCTGCGCGAAGGCATCCAGCGCGTCGTCGCTCAACTCGGCCGGGAACTGGACGAGCAGCTCGCCCGGCTCGCTGCGAAGCGTGGTCGGGAAGCCGCTGTCGGTGAAGACCTTGATCATCTTGTGATTGGCGGGCAGCACCGAGGCGGTGAACGTGGTGACACCCTGCTCCACGGCGGCCTCCGCAAGATGGGCCAGCAGCGTCGTCGCGAGGCCATGACCCTGGAGCTCGTCGGCGGTGGCAAAGGCGATCTCGGCCGTGTCGGGACCCTCGCGGACCCAGCAGGCATGACCGACGACGCGTTCCTCGGGACCGGCCAGCGCGATCACGCCGTACGCGTCCACGTAGTCGACCTGGGCGGCAAGCTCGGCGGCGGCGTGCAGGTCGACCCCGAGCGTGAAGAAGCGGAAGGCACGCGAATCGGGTGAGAGCCGCTCCAGGAAAGCTTGGATCGCCTCCGTGTCGCCCGGCAGCACCGGGCGCACGTGAATCGTCGAGCCGTCCCGCAGCACGACGTCGACGGCGCGCTCGGCGGGATAGCCCACGGGGGTCATGCTGGCGATTGTGACGCCTGGTCGGCCGAGCGCAATCACGGAGAGTCCGGGCAATGTCTGCGGGGAATCCGTAATTCTGTGTGACGATCCTGTGACCGTAGAAGTTCCGTACGAAACCGGGTCCGGGCGGATGGCAACGGTGCGACATACGCCTCTAGTCCTGGTCGCGCCCGATCAGGACTGAGTGGTACCACCCGATCAGCGCCATGTCCGCCGAAGTCCCCCCGTCGATCGTCCCCGTGCGCTCACTGGACGCGCTGCGCCGCGGCGATGCGGGGTATGCCGGCCGTAAGGGCGCCAACCTCGGCGAGCTGATGAGCGCCGGCGTGCCCGTTCCCCCCGGCTTCGTCGTGGGCGCGCCCGCATACGCGGAGCTCTGCCAGGAGACCGGCGTGCGCGGCAGAAGCGACGAGCTGCTCGGCACCGTCGACGTCGAGGACACGGCCGCGCTCGAGGCGGCCGCGTCTCGCGCGCGCGAGATCGTCTGCGGGGCGTCTGCGGGGCGCCGGTCCCCGAGTGGCTGCGTGACGCCGTCCGTCAGGCGCTGGCCGACCTCGGGCTCGGCGACGAGGACGCGGTGGCCGTTCGCTCCCCGGCGACGACGGAGGACAGCGCATCGGCCTCGTTCGCCGGGATGAACGAGACCTTCCTCAACGTCCGCGGCGCCGACGCCGTGCTGGCCGCGGTCCGTTCGTGCTGGGCATCGATGTTCGGCGCGCGGATCGTCCTCTACCGCGCCAAGCGCGGATTCGGGCCGGCCGAACAGGGCATCGCGGTGGTCATCCAGCGCCAGATCGCCTCCACGCGGACCGGGGTCGTGTTTATCATCGACCCCGCCAGCGCCGACGAGGACCATCTCCTGATCGAGGGCGCGTTCGGCCTCGGGCGCGTTCGGCCTCGGGCGCGTTCGGCCTCGGCGAGTCGGTCGTGTCCGGGAGCGTCTCGCCCGATCGCTATGTCGTCGACAAGCCAACCCTGTCGATCCTGGTGCGCGAGGTACACGTCAAGGAGACGGCGATCGAGCCGCTCGCCGACGGCGGTACGGTGCGCCGCAGCCTCGATGACCGCGAGGCCCTGGCGACGGTGCTCGACGACGAGGAGGTCCTGCTACTGGCGCGGACGGGGCTGGCGATCGAGCGCCACTACGGCAGCCCCCAGGACACCGAGTGGTGCTTCGACGCCGACGGCGCCCGGTGGATGGTCCGGTCGCGCCCGATCACGGTCGTCGGCGGGTCCCATGCGGCGGCGGAGAGCGGCGACGGCAAGATCCTGCTGCGCGGCCTCGGCGCGGCGCCGGGGGCGGCCGGCGGGCGAGCGCGCATGGTTACCTCGGTCCACGACGCCGACAGCCTCGCGGACGGCGACGTCCTCGTCGCGCACATGACCGCGCCCGACTGGGTCCCCCTGATGCGCCGTGCCGCCGCGATCGTGACCGACGCCGGCGGCATGACCTGCCACGCGGCGATCGTCTCCCGGGAGATGGGGATCCCGTGCGCCGTCGCCACCGGCAAGGCCACGGTGACCCTGCGCGAGGGCGAGACCGTGACGGTCGACGCGACCCACGGGCTGGTGCGCGGGGGGGACCCTGGCCGCCGGCGCCACCGGCGCTCCTGACACCGCCGGCGGGCCGGGCCCGAGCGCCGCGAGCGACGAGCGCTT
>CAWFKF010000008.1:0-20060 GCA_963816005.1 uncultured Solirubrobacteraceae bacterium
GGGAGGGGGGTACCGGAAAAGGGCTGCAAGGCACCTCGCCGGTACCCTACCTCAGCGCAGCAGTCTCGGCCCCGGTTCAACCGCGACGCTCGGGTTCTCCTGCTACGGGCGAGGCGCTACGCCACGGTCACGGCGATGCCGGACGCCGCGGCGTCACGACGATCTATCTCCGCTCAGGTCGCGCGGGTCTCCGGCGCGCTCCGGGACCGCCGCGCCTCTATTAGCGCGGGCATGACCTCGGTGGCCAGTAGCCGCATTGAGCGCAACACCTGCGCTTGAGGCATCCCCGGCCACTGCAGACGACAGACGAAGTGGTCGGCGCCGAGCCGGTTGACATGGTCGGCGAGTATCGCCGCACAGGTCTCGGGGGAGCCCAGCACGAACCGGCCACCCTCGATCAGTTCGGAGAATTCGCGCCGTAGCGTGTCGGCTTGAGGGAGCACTTCGCTCTGACCCCAGTCGACGTACGCCTCGTACTTCGTCTGCAGGTACGGCCGCGCCACCCTCAGCGCCTCCTCATCGGACGGGGCGACGCAGATCTCCTTTATGACCGGCGTGACCGCGGCGGGCGGGAGTCCCGCTGCGGCGCGCTCGGCGCGGTACATCCGCATCTGGCGCTCCAGCTCATCCAGCCGCGTGTGCGGGTTGACGAACCACGCATCGCCGAGCACCGCGGCGCGCTTGACGCCGCGGTCGCTGTCGGCGGCCAGCCAGATCGGCGGCACCCGATCTGGAACGAGCGTGAGCCGCGCTTCAGTCAGCTCGAACCCGTCACCCGCGGCTGTGACTGTCTCGCCCGCGAGTAACCGGCGCACAACGTCGAGCTTGCGCTCGAACAGCTCCGCCCGTGCGCGCCCGACCCCAAACGCCGCATTCTCGATTGCCCGGTATCCGAGGCCCACGCCGAGCACGAACCGCCCATCCGCGATAGCGTCAAGCGTGGCCGCGTTCTCCGCACTTTCGACCGGATTCAACAGCGTTAGCAGGACAACGCTGGTCCCGATCGTCATCCCCTCAGCGGCCGCGGCAACCCGTGCCAGCAGCGGCACGCTTTGGAACATCTGAAACGGGTGCGATAGGAAGTGCTGCGGGACCCACACCGACGCGAACCCGAGGTTGCGAGCGGCCTCGACCTGTTCGAGATGCTCGCGAACTGCGCCAGCAGCCGACACACCCGGAGGGTGCTGAGCGGAAAGGAGCAAGCCGAAACGGATCTCGTCGCCTGCCACGTCAGGTTCCCATCGAGCACTCGGTGATCGACATACACTCTCACGCGGACAGGCTTGCTGCAACCGCCCGAATTGCACAAAGGACGCGGGGGCGCGGACGAGGCCCCGTACGCACCTCAACCAGGGCGCGAGAGCGCCACCGGGCTCGCCTCCACACAATCCGAGCCAAGCCTCGGATTCACGGCAACGCAGGGAAGCCGTCGACGGCGTCGAGATGCCTGTCCGACCACGAGAGCGGGTCTCTTGAGTAGGCAACCCGCCCCCGAGCGGCGTCGCCAACTCGAATGCGATGAGTTCAACGGAAAGGAAGCGTGAACGCCGGCGGGGTCGCGTGCCTGCTCCCGCCCAAACCCAGTGCCGGGCGAAGACCCCGGGGTTGGCAAGGACTTTGGTTGAGTTGGAGCGATGCTTCTAACGGCCAGCGGTCCTGGCTGCGTCGGACTCGAACCACTACAGGAGGAAATGCTCGAAGCCGAGAAGCAGTTCCGCAAGGTCATCCGCTACCTCGACCTGCCGCGCCTCGCCGTCGCGATCAAGCGGCGACTCCACCTTCCCCAGCCCAACCGCGGCACGACCCAGGAGGCCACGATCGCAGTCACTGTGTAACGATCACACCGGGACCGTCGTCACCGAAGTTCCACGACAGACGGGGCAACCTCGACCTCCTCCGGAGTTCCCGCTATGGAAAGCAGTGGGAACTACCGATTCGAAACGGCGTCGCCGGCTGGAATCATGAACGAGGACGGAGGTCGTGACGATGTGTGCTCGCGTTGGTTTCGTTCCATGTTCGAGGCGCGGGGTTGATCCTCGGCGAATGAGTTGGTGTGTGCCTGCGTCGCTGGGCGTCCTGACGCATTGTCGTGCTGCACCAGCCGGGTCGCGATCGGAGCCAAGCGCCGGCAGTTGTTCAGAGAGCCTGTCTTTCAGATCTCAGTGGAGGGTTGAGCTATGGGTGTAGAGGGTCAAGTACCGTCCGCCGCGGAGGTGGCCGAAGCTGGGCTGTCCGAGGCGCAAATCGCGGTTCATTGGCGTGAGGAGGAGTATTACCCGCCCCCGCCGGGGTTCGTGGCGCAGGCGAACGCGAGCGATCCGGCGATCCTGGAGCGGTTCAGCGAGGAGCATTATCCGGATTGCTTCATCGAGTACGCGGAGATGCTGAGGTGGGATCGCAAGTGGGACACGGTGCTCGATACGAGCGATCCGCCGTTCTGGAAGTGGTGGGTCGGTGGGCGTTTGAACGCGTGCGTGAACTGCGTTGACCGGCATCTGGAGTCTCGGGGCGGCAAGAACGCGCTGATCTGGGTGCCCGAGCCCGAGGACGAGGAGACGCAGGAGATCACCTACGAGGAGCTCCACCGTCGCGTGAACGAGTTCGCCGCGTTGCTCAGGGACTTCGGTGGCGTGAGGACGGGCGATCGGGTGACGTTTCATTTGCCGATGGTGCCGGAGCTGCCGGTGTCGATGCTGGCGTGTGCTCGCATGGGGGTGATCCATTCCGAGGTGTTCGGTGGGTTCGCTGGGGCGGCGTGTGGCCACCGGATCGCGGACTCGCAGAGCAAGATCCTCGTGACGATGGACGGCTACTACCGCAACGGCGAGCTGATCGACCACAAGAAGAAGGCCGACGAGGCGGTCGCGGCCGCACACGAGGAGGGCATGGAGATCGAGAAGGTGCTGGTCTGGAGACGGCACCCCGGTCGGTATTCATCGAAGACGCCGATGGTCGAGGGACGCGACTTCTTCATCGACGAGCTGATCGAGGACTACCGCGGGCAGAGTGTCGAGCCGGTCTCGATGCCGGCCGAGGCGACGCTGTTTCTGATGTACACGAGCGGCACGACCGGCCGGCCGAAGGGCGCCCAGCACTCGACGGGCGGCTACCTCTCCTACGTCACGGGCACGGCGAAGTACTACCAGGACATCCATCCTGACGACACGTATTGGTGCTTTGCGGATATCGGCTGGATCACCGGCCATTCGTACATCGTGTACGGGCCGTTGTCGTTGGGGACCGCGAGCGTGATGTACGAGGGCGTCCCGACGTATCCGGACCCGGGGCGGCCGTGGCGGATCGCGGAGCAGCTCGGGGTGGACATCTTCCACACCGCGCCGACGACGATCCGGATGCTGCGTAAGCTGGGGCCGGGCGAGCCGGCCAAGTACAACTACCACTTCAAGACGATGACGACGGTCGGTGAGCCGATCGAGCCGGATGTGTGGCGTTGGTACTACGAGTTCGTGGGCAAGGGTCAGGCCGCGATCACCGACACGTGGTGGCAGACCGAGAACGGCGGCTTTTTGGGTAGCACGCTGCCGGGATTGCAGCCGATGAAGCCCGGTAGCTGCGGGCCGGGTGTGCTCGGGATCTACCCGGTGATCTACGACGAGCGGGGTGAGGTTGTCGAGCAGGGGAGCGGCAAGGCGGGCAACATCTGCATCCGCAACCCCTGGCCCGGATCGTTCCTGACGATCTGGGGCCAGCCCGAGCGGTACGTCGAGACCTACTACGCGAAGTACAACCGCAACAAGGACAGCAAGGACTGGCACGACTGGCCGTACTTCGCCGGCGACGGTGCCGTCGAAGCGGCCGACGGCTACTTCCGGATCCTCGGCCGGATCGACGACGTGATCAACGTCGCCGGGCACCGGCTCGGAACCAAGGAAATCGAGTCGGCGAGCATCACCGTCGATGAGATCGCCGAGGCCGCTGCCGTCCCGGTCATCGACGACGTGCGCGGAAAGGTCGTGGAGGTGTACGTCGCGCTCAAGCCGGGGTTCACCCCGAGCAAGGAGATCGAGCAAAAGGTAAGCGACGCGATCGATCGGGAAATCGGGAAGATCGCGCGTCCGAAGAACGTGTGGATCGTCACCGACATGCCGAAGACCCGCTCAGGCAAGATCATGCGCCGGGTGATCGCCGGGATCTCGAACTTCGCCGACGTCGGCGACACGACCACGCTCGCGAACCCCGAGATCGTTGACGACATCCGCCACCACGTCCAGAGCGAGAAGGTCGCACGCGGTGAGCAACCGCGCGAGCTCTCCGAACAAGAGAGGAAGGAGATCGAGGCATTCGGCCACGCCGAGTAGCCCCCGGACTCAAGCCCGCGAGGCTGGCGAGATGGGAGGTCGACGAGAGATACCCGGGTCGAACCGTTGAGTCGCCCGCTGTAAGAACCGGGCGGCTCGACCAGGCCCGAGCCAAAGATGTCTACTGCAGCAAGAGACCGGCGCTGTCCGCGAACTCCCAAAGCGCGCGGGCGGCCTTCGCATAGCGATCGAACCCGTCCGGGTCACCCCGTTCAAGCGCACCCCAGCAGATCATGTCGGTCAGGCTCATTGCCTCACGGGCCAACATGGGAAGCATCGGAAGCGGACACAACTCGACCTGCCGTCGCAAATCGTGAACGGCGATCGCCAGACACTCGCCAGGCGGCGGCTGCAGATCCCCGAGCAACACCGAGAACTGCCCGATGATGTACTGCTGGGTCATCGGAACTTCCGAGATCAGGTTCCCGTAAGCGTACCTCGCCGCGGCGCGTCAGACAACGACCGATCAGGCCTGTCGAGAACTCGGCTGGCGGCCGAGGCGGCGACCGAAGCCTCAGTCTCGCCCGCCAGCAACGCCTCGCCAGCGATACGCGCGAGGAAGCTGTCCACGTCGCGGGCACGCTCGGGCGTGTGGCTTGGGTCCCAGCCCGCGTAGAAGACGCCACGCACGAAGATCGGGAGCTGCGCGGCGAGCTCGGTCCTGTGGGAGTCGCACCCCCGCGACTGCCGCTCCGCGGGCATAGCGACGCTACACGTGCCCGCCGCCGCTTGCCGCCGTTGCGCGAGCGCTCGGCCTCGACGGGGGCCGTGTTCGGCGTCGTCGCGGTGGCACGCTCGAAGATGCGCACGGTTGCTCGGGCAGGGATCACGAGCAAGCAACTGACGGCTAAAAGGGTGACACTGTCCAGGACGCCGTGGCGCTCGTCCGGTATGGACGAGCAGCAACTGTCGCGCTTGCCGGCCCGCGGAGTGCCGCTCTTCAACCGAGCGGGAGCGCCGGTGAGCCAATTCGAGCCGTCCATGGCTCTCGCGTTGGAACGAACTGAGGTGTCTCAGCGACAGCGGTCCGTAATCTGGCGCGCTGCCGGATTCGTTCCAGAGTACAAGCCGGCGCCGGGCGTCCGTGGATTACTGCTTCGGCCGGTCGACCGCTTGCTCGTTGTGCTGACCCGAGCAAACGCTGGCGCCCTCGTCGACGATACGTTGCTGCGATCTTGCAAGCAGCGGCTGCTGGTCTCTCGGCGGAGCGGTAGTGTTGCGCGGGGACCCGTGTCGGCGCCTGTTTGCGGCGGGTAGGTCGGGCGCGGCGAGGCGCTCGCGCTAACGTGCACGTAGGTGCCGCGCACGCCAGCCTCACCGATGCTGCTCCGTTACCCGTTGGAGGCCGAGGAGATCAGCACGATCGAACCAGGGGGTAGATGGCCGTCCCGCGCTGCGACTCTGCGGTCACGCTGCTTGATGGTCTTCGCGTCGTCGGCCGTCAGCACGACCGAGGCGCGCTATGCACCGGCCGGCGGCTGACTTCGAGCTTGTGACCGCACGTCGCGCCGCCGCCTCGCTCAGTTGTTGGCCAGCTCGCGAAGCCAGGCGGTGATGTTTCGTTGCCAGCGGGGTTCGGCGAGCGTGCGCTGCTGAAGCCGCTCCCTGCCGAGCGCCGCTTGCCGTTGCGCTGGGCGCAGCGCAGCGTCCCAGGCGGGGCGCTCGAGACGGCGGGATTGAGGAGGATGCGGAATGGTGGGTGGCTCCCCGTTCAACAACCGGGCGGCACTCTACCCCGGCGCGCGCCGGACGTGAACCGTGAGGAGGATCGTGCAGGATTGAACGCTTCAAACCGGGACAAACGCTCCCCACGGTCCGGAATCGTCGGTCGGAGCCTTCGGCTTGGGAGCGGCGGCGCGCGCGAGGGTTCCAGCGGCACCATTTCGTCGTGCCCGCCGGACGCGGAGCGCGGCGTGCGCCGTCCGGTGGCTGACCGACACGAACTACTAGCTGTTCGCGGTGTCGAGGTGACCGAGGCGGCATCCTGCGGTTGCGGGCGAGCCGTTGCACGCCGGCTTGTGAGCGTGCGATTCGACGCCGGCCTTGCGCTCCTTGGCGTCGGCGGCTGGTTACCAGGTCTTGACGCGCTCGATTGGGCGGCGGGGCTCGATTCGTAGTCGCATGTCGAGTACGACGCAGCCGTTTGTCATGCAGCGGACGGGGTTGAGGTCCGCTTCGACCACTTCCGGGGCCTCCACGAGCAGGAGGGTGAAGCGCAGGATCAGCTCGCGTAGCGCCGCGCGATCGAGCAGCGCGCTGCCGCGGAACCCGTCCAGCTCGGTGGCGACGCTCTCGGCGGAGTCGATCAGCTCGTCGGCTTCGGCGTCGGTGACCGGCAACAGGCGAAACGCAGCCCCTCGGCCAAGACCGGCCCGGCGGCCGCCGCGACCAATCGCCAGCACCGGGCCGAGATCGGGATCGCCGACGGCCCCGACCAGCACGTCCGTCCCGCCGGGCGCGACGAGGCGCTGGACGCTCGCTCGGGTCCATTCCCGTCCGGCCGCCCGGACCCGTCGTTCGAGCTCGCGCCAGCAGGATCGCACCGCCGGCTCACCCTTCAACCCGAGCAGCACAGCGTCGATGTCGCTCGCACTCTCGGGAGCGACAGAGTCGGCCTTCAGCGCGACCGGAGCGCCGATTTCCGCCGCCACCGCAACCGCCCGCTCGACGTCTTGGCAGTGATGCGAGGCGGCAACCGGGATGCCGTGCGTGGCCAGCAGAGCTTCGGCCTCGGCGAGCGAGAGCCACCCGCCGGCGGGCTCGCGATCAAGAAATGAAACGATCACCGCCCGCGCCGCCGACCCGTCCAGGCCGGGATAGTGCGGGAGCTCGCCGAGTGGCCGCGCCAGCCATTCGCGACGTTCGGCCGCGCGCGCGAGCACGGCGGCACACGACTCGGGGAACAGGTAGTTCGGTACGCCCACGCCGGTCCGGGGGGGCAGCTGACCGTCGGAGCGCACAGCGGATGCCGCGACCGGCGTGGGCTGCCCCTCGCAGACTGCGGAGATCGCCTCCAGCACGGCCTCCGGGTCGCCGTCGTGAAAGTCGACGTAGAAGACCATGAGCGCATCGATGCTGGCATCGCCGAGCAGCTCACGGACGCTCGCAGCGTATTCGTCTGGTCCGGCGCCGATACCCGTCAGCAGGGGGTTCTGCGCTTCGCCTGCCTCTCTGACCTCGAGCCTGCGCGTCGCGCACGCGTCGGCGGCGAGCGTCGCCACGCCCGCGGTGTTGCTCACGATCCCGATCCGCCGTCCGCTCGGCAGCGGCTGGCGCTCGAAGAACTCGGCGGCGTCGAACAGCTCCTCGCCGCCGCGGAACCGCAGCACCCCGGCCTGTTGCAACAGCGCGTCGACGGCCGCCTCGCCGCGCAACGCCGCGGCCGTATGCGAGCGCGCTTCGCTGAGCACCCGCTCGGCCCGTCGACGCCCCTTCAGAGCAAGGATCGGCTTCTTGCGCGACACCCGCCGAGCGATCCGCGTGAAGTGCTCAGGATTCCCGAACGACTCCATGTACAGGATCACCGCGGCCGTCCGCTCGTCTTGCTCGAAGCACTCGAGCAGATCGTTGGTCGAGACGTCGGCGCGATTGCCAAGCGAGGCGAACATCGAGACCCCCAGCTGCCGGACCGCCGCGTGACCGAGCAGCCCGATCCCGACCGCGCCCGATGGCGAGCCGATCGCCAGCGCTCCCGCGCGCACGCGAGCGCCGGTGAACGTCGCGTTCAGGCTGACCTCCGCAGCGGTGTTCAGAACCCCCAACGAGCTCGGCCCGACCAGCCGCAACCCCCCACCCCGAACGATCTCCAGCAGCCGCTCCTCTCGCGCGAGCAACGCCTCGACGTCCTGCTCGGGACCGGCGGGGAGAACGAGCAGCGCTCTCGCTCCGCTCGCGGCCGCCTCCGCGGCGAACTCGAGCAGCTCATCCCCCGCCGCGGCGATGATCACCAGCTCCGGAGCGACCTCCAACTCGGCGAGGCTGCGCGCGGCCCGAAGCGAGCACACCACACCCCCCCGCACGGTCGACCGGTAGAACCTCACCCTGAAAGCCGCCCGCGATGACGTTCTCCAGCACCACGCGACCGACATTGCCCGGCGTCGCCGCCGCGCCGACAACAGCCACCGACGAGGGCGCAAGGACAGCCCGCAACGACGCGACCGCCGCGAAATGGTCACGCTCGTCGATCCGCTCCAGCACCGCCTCCGTCGGCGTGATATCCAGCGACACCGTCAGCTCACCAAACCCCTTGCGCCGCACCGCGAAGCCGGCATGCTCGAACACCCCCAACATCAGCCCATTGCCGGCCGCCACTTCCGCATCGAAGCGGTGGATCCCACGGCCCGCCGCGATCTCCGCGAGCTGCTCGAGCATCCGCATCCCAATCCCGCGGCCCTGATCATCATCAGCCACCGCAAACGCAACCTCCGCGACACCCGGCTCGCGCAACCCCTCATAGCTGGCGACAGCCACCACCCGACCAGCGTGCCGGCCGACCAACGCCAAACGATCAACCCCACCAGCCTCCGCGTCCGCGCGCGCGACAGTGTCGCTACGCCCAAACCCGTGGAAGCGCAGGTAACGGCTCTCCGGCGATGGACCGTCATAGAACGCCTTGATGTCCTCTTAGTCCACCAGCGTCGGGGTCTGCAACCGCAGCGTCCACCCATCACGCAACAAAACGTCGCGGACCAGCCGGGGCTCGGGCGCCGAAGCGAACATCACAGCTCCTGGCCGCCGTCGAGCGCCCACACCCCAACCGTGATTGAGGAGCAGGCGTCCGCGCACAGGACGAGCACCCCACGCGCCACCCATCGGGCCGGCCCGGCCGGCGCCAACCTGCGAGCAAGGCCGCGACCGACCGGTGTGCCGGCACCTCGCGCGCCGCCACTGAACAGGACGACTCTGCCCTCCAGCCTCTCCCCGGCGAGCGGGCGCGTTGCCTCAGGAGTCGCCAAGGTTCGTCACCTCTTATCCCTCTCGTGGTCGTCTTGCGATCGCTCCTCAAGCCGGGAGTCTGTCACGGGCGAGCCGAGCGTAGAACGTGTTCCAGGAGATGACGGCGTTGCTGCGGGAGGCGCCGGCGCGATCTCTCACGCCCAGCCCGAGGACCGATCGCTGTTGTCCTGGCCCCAATTCCTGTTCCGCCTCGTCCCAGATCCCCCTGGCGCTGCGCGGAAGACGGCCCGCGTGGGCATGGCTGCGAAGGCCACAGACGAGTAGCCCCGGCCCTCTCCGCGAAGAGCAGGTCGCGCCGATAGATCCACATCGCTGTTGCCATGGCGTGAGCGCGTCGTCCTGCAGCCACCGCCAGATCCTCGCCGCCGACTCGTCGCTGATCGCACACTCGATCACCAAGCGGCGCAGCTCAGCTCAGTACGCGAGAACCGGCTCAGTGGCAGGCCGTGGGTGACCGGCAGCTCGCACTCGAGCGCCTTGACCTCCGGGGTCAAACGGCGCGGGCGACCCGCCCCCGACCTGTCCTGCCAGACGACCGCTACGCCGAGAGACCGGCAGCAGCCGCTTACTGGGCGCGAGCTAACTATCGGCCGTCCAAGGCGCCGGATTTGCTCCGGGCCAGCAGGACGAGCAAGCGGCGGACTGGCCAAAGCAGAAGTCCGCCGACGCCGTGCGCTGACTTGTGCTCCAGAGGAGGACCAGCACTCTGCCCGCCGCTGAGCCCGAGGCTGCCGCTCCGCGGCGATCGCAGAAGTCGACGCCTCCATGGCGTTAGCCGAGCCAGCGCGGGTGAGCAAACGCCTGGCGGACGTCCGCGCAGCTCCCGGACCGCTTGCTCATGCTCGGCTCGGACCGCTGCCAGCTAGCACATTCCGCGAACGGACCGGCGCCCGCTTCCGCCCAATCTCAGCAGCGCCGAGTGGGGCCGTGGCACGATCGCTTTCGACGTCAAGCAATCGTCCCGCGCCGACCCGGCCGGCGATTGCTTTCCTCGCCCGGCCGCCGCGCGGCGGGGCTATCGGTTTGGCGACGATCCAGCCGTGCGGCGTCGCGACGGACCGGATCGGGCGCCGGACGAGCGCACGGTCGCCAACTCGATCGTGCGGTCCGCAACGTCGCGCCGAGCAAAGCTTGCTGTCCGCGGCTGCGCCCACGAGTGGCTGCTTATGGGGTGATTGGAGACGCGACTGGCGGTGCGCAAGCGGGCGGATCGCGACGAGCGCGATGGAGCCAGTGGAGTCCCGGGCGCCGAGCTGTCCGCGCTTCTCGATCCGTTGCAGGCATCTGCCAGCACCACACCTCGCCGGGTACGAGGAGGCGTCGGAGCCTGCGCGCCGGATGTCATTCCCCGTTGAATTCGGTCCTGCGGATGCTCCGCCGCTCACGACGGCGTGAGCTCGAGCTTCATTTCGCACATGTCCACCGACGCACGGATGCGGGGGTGTCTCGGAGGGATCCATCGCCCCAAATATCTGTTCGCCGGCGACATGATCGAGGACGAGGAGATCCTCGCCAGCCTTCAACAGCTCCGACGCGGCATCGAGGAGATGAGCCAGATCGTCGCCACAAACGTCGGCCGCGCGCCGAGCCTCCCCCACCGCAGCAGGTACATGCTCTTTCACCAAGATCTCGGCCGCCGACTGCTACAAGCCCACGGCGACTGGCTCGACGATGTGGAGCGCGAACTCGGCCAGGCATGCGACTGAAGCGCCATCACGATTGGGGCTGGCCGAGGCGATCCCGCTCAGGGAGGAGCCCGCGAGATCCCGGGGGCGAGATTCTTGGCCGACGAGGGCACCGGAGGTTAGGATCGGCGCTCGAATGCCCAAGTTTTCTTTCGTGCTCGATGTGCGCGACCCGTCCGAGAAGGTGATCGGAGCGATGATCGATTTCTCCGACCGCCGCCCTGAGATCTGGCCGAACCTCTCGGCCAAGATCTACCGGGCTCATTCAGTGGGTGAGAGCACGGCGGATGTCACGGAAGGGACCGGTATTCCGGGCGGCGGAGTGTGGGAGCGTGTGACCTACGAATGGACCGACGCCGTCGTCAAATCCGTGATCACGGATGCGAGCATGTTCCAAGCCGGTGGCACGTTCGAGTTTAGGGTCGAGCCGCATGGGTCGGGCAGCCGGATCCACTTCAGTATCGATCGCAAGGCCAAGACGTTCATGGCCAGGTTGGTCGGCGCGTTCATGCAGGTGAGCAACGGCGCCCCGATGAAGAAGAGCTTCTACGCCGTGTACGGCAAGCCAACCTGAGCCACGGGCAGGCCTGTTCTGGCGCCCGCATGACGGAGCGCGAGGCGCGGCGCGCGTAACCCGATGGGCTGCGGACTACGCCGTCAGGTCCGTTGCTCGACTGCCGCTCGAGGATCTCCGTGAGCAGCTTCAGGTCCTTGCGGTTGGCGCGCGCCATCGCACGCGCCATCATCGGCGCCCGCCACGTTCGCGAAGCCTGCCGGCTCGCCGCGGTTGCGAAGCGTCATCGGCGTCGTGCCGCCAGGACCGTCTTCCCAGCTATGTCGTCTCCATCGGGAACGGCCCGTCCGACGTGCTCATTACGAATCGCTCGCCGGCACGTGCTCGCGGACCTTGTAGGTGTATTCGAGCCGCCTGCCGAGGAACGTCGCCGTGAACTCGATCCTGGAGCCAACGGCCTTTGGCGGCTGGGTCCGCCAGTCCACGGTCTTGATGTCCTTGTACCAAGCCGTCGCGTTGTCGGGATCGACGGCATACGCGACCACCTCCGCTCGCGAACTCGCAATCTCGATCTGTGAGCCACCTCGGCGGGCACCAACTCAACCCTTCGGCGGCAGGGTCCGGGCGAACTCAACGCCGCGGCTTACCCTGAGTGCGCCGATCGACGTCCAGCGCCCACCTATGCGGCGGCACACGTTTGCTCATAGCTCGCTCCCCGGCGTCCAGCAAATTCGTACCGCTGTCGCTATCGCGTGATCTGAGAAGCCAGCAAGTCGGCTGGCCAGACGGCGTTCGGCGCGACGCGGGCAACCCATGCCAGCTGCCTGACGGTGGCTGTGAGCGCGGACCGGCGGCGCTGAGCGGGGTGTCAGGCGGCGAGTCGCCGGCGTGCCTTCTGCACCGATGGCAGCGCGGCCTTGGCCCGTGCGAGCGGTCGGGCGCGCAGGTCGACGTTCGCCGGCTTGGCGGCGATCGTGATCTCCTCGCCGGTAGCCGGGTTGCGGCCCTTGCGCGCCTTCTGCGCCGGCTTGACACGAACGGTCAGCTGCACGAGACCACCGACACGCACCTTCTGCGCGTTCCCGAGCTCCTCCAGCACGACCTCCTCGAGCGCCGCGAGTACCCGCTTGGCCTCGTTGCGGCTGATCTCGGCGCGGTCAGCGACCGCGCTCGCGAGTTGTGTCTGGGTCAACGGCACGGAAACTCCTCCACGGTCGAATACTGCGATAACCGGTATTGAACCCCCCGTGGCGGACACGCCGCCGCCGACGATGGTGCTCGGCCAGCCGAGACCATCAAGCCCCGACGCCGCAGCGGCGCTCGATCGGCTCGGTCCATAGCGTCCAGCCCCAGGCGTACATTCCGAGCTGATGTCACGACGCGGTAAAGCGACGCACAGCTCGGCGGCCGCCACCACGCCGGAACGGCAAGGCCACCGCTGGCGCGCCGGTCGATCCTCTGGAGGACTGCCTGGTGGAGTGCGGCGGAGATCTGTACTTCGCCGTGGACTTCACCTCCGGTGGGCTGCCGATCGGTCTCACCGTGGAAAGACTCGACAACGGCGACCTGCGATCTCCAGACCTCGACGACAACCCAGACGACGACACCGTCGACAACGACCATTAGCTTGCCCACGCAAACCCGTACCGAGACGCTGCCGGCAAGCGTCGCACGGACGGCGGCCTCCAGCCGCCGTCCGTCCCCGCGCGGTCATCGAGACGCCGGCGCGCACAGTGAACAGCCCCCGCTCGCTTCCACCAAACGGCCCGAGCGGAGGCGTCGGGCCAAATCGTGACCTGCCCTACATAACAGCGCTCCTCGCAAAGCGAGATGTCAACCACTGCCGCAGTTCGCCCAGCGCGAGCGTGTAGCAGGGTGCCGCGACCCGACGCCTCCTCCTGGGCGAACTCGCAAGCGCGTGTTGCACGGTCCGGAGCTCAATTCGGACGATTGCAAAGTCGCCAATGCAGTCGTGCCACGAGCGCCGACCGGATAGCCAAAGCGATCGTCCCGGTTGGCGACATCGCGTGATCGCCTGCCGTCGATAGCGATCGTCCCGTGGCGGCTGCTGAGACGGCCCGCTCTGGGCGATCGCGAGCTTGTCGGAAAGGCCGGTTGTGCTAGCTCACTGCTCTCGTTCCGCACTTCTCGTGGCCGTTATGTCACCCCATGCCCGACGTGTGAGGAGGTGTCGCTCAGGGGCCTGTGGAGTGGCTGAGGTAGGCGTTGGCGGGAATGCCGAGTAGGTCGAGCACTTGGTGTTGGAGGTCGTTGAGTTCGGGCTCGAAGATCTGCACGATCTCGCCGTTCCGGCTGGTGAGGTGGTGGCGGGCGGTGTCGGTGTAGAGGTCGAAGACGCGGGCGGCGGTCGGCGCTTTGGTGGCGCGGCCTTCGTGGTAGAGCGCGAGTTCGGGCACGTGCTCGCGGGTCATGGCGGCGCGTAGCTCGCGTTCGATCAGGCATTGGCAGAGCAGCGCGATGAACTCGCAGCAGGCGAGTCCTTCGATCCGTGAGGCGGACTTCAGCTCGATCGGGGCGGCGCTGAGCACGGTCTTGAGCTGGTGGTGGCGTTTCTCGAGGTTCGGTTGGTAGCGGTAGGCGGCGAGCAGTTCGGGGTCTGTGAGGTCGCGGTCGTTGCTGACGAGCGGGAATTGCCCGTCGGTGGCGGCGTCGTAGGCGACCTGCTCGTCGTTGACGGCGAACGTGAGTGTGAAGATCGTCTTGGCGGTCTTGCGGTAGCGCGTCTGCTCGCCGGGGCGGCCGCGCTTCTCCTGGCGGAAGCTGTCCTGCACGGTTTCGGTGATCTCGAAGGAGAGCCAGCGTTCCGAGCCGGCGCTGCTGAGCGCGTCCTGGGCGGCCTGCTCGGCAGTCAGGCGTGTCTTGAGTCGTGAGCGTGGGCTTGCCAGGCGCGCCTGGACGCCTTCCAGGGCTTGCATCCCTTGCTCGATCCGGGCGCGGCGCGCCTCGGCGTCACACGCGGTCTTCTGGCTGGAGCGCACCCAGGCGATGCGGTGCCCCTCGCTGGTCGGGATCGGCGCGGGCGCGGTCCAGTAGACCTGATCGGGATCGCCCTTGCGCTTGCCCGGACGCCTCGCCGCCTCGGTCCAGTCAAACGCGTGCGTCTGCGCCCATTCGCGGATCTGTGAGTCCTCGGCGCGTGAGCGCGGCAGGACGCTGAGGAACCGTCCGTCGTGGGAGTCGATGTGGCTCATCTGCTCGCGTGTGGCGAGCTTGCAGTCGGCGACGTAGAGGAACCCCGGGTGGCCGACGAGCGCGACCAGGTCGTCCCAGGTGGTGATGTGCGTCTGATCGTCGTTGGTGTTGCCGTCCAGCAGGCGATGCGCGAGCGGGACCGCCCCGTCGGCGCTGACGGTCAGCGTCAGCACGAACTGCTTCAGATCGGGGCGGTGGTCCTTGCTGTGCCCCAGCGCCGCCGCGACCGTCGGCTTGCCGGCGCGAGCGCGGCCGTCCGCCGCCGTGTACTCGCCGTGCAGCGTGATCGACGTCGAGTCGTTGTGCAACTGCGAGCAGTCAACCTGAAACTCCTTGATCACACCGAGCATCAACTCGGTCAACAACGAGCCGCGATCGGCATCAAACAGCTGGTCAAGCGCACGACCGACGCGGTCGTCGTTGAGCAGGGCGGCCTCGTCCGCCGCCAGCCCCAGCAGCCCGGGGTCATGACGCGCTGCCCACTCAGCCAGGCCGTAGAGCGGCTCGCGCGCCACGCACAGGTTGCGCATCAGCAACCCGATCGCGACCGCGGCCGGCAGCATCACGCGCCGATCGCCCGCTGGCAGATAGCGCTCCAGCAGCTCCTGCAAGCCGATCCGCGTAAGGAACCGGTCGACGATCGGCAGCGCCCCCAGGCGCTGCGTGGAGAGCTCGAATGGCTGCTGCGGGCGGTCGGTCATGCCGGGCTCCTCGTTTCGCTTCTGTCCAGCACCTACGATATGAATACAGTAGGTAGCGGACGGACACCACCAACCCACCGTCAATGAGCGAGAACACCGACCAGCCCCAATCCCGAGCAGCCGAGATCCACGACGAGATCGCGGCGCTCGGACCCTGCCTACCCGGCACGCTCAGCAGCCGCATGCTGCGCTGCGGCAACCCGAACTGCCGATGCCGCGACGCCAACACCGACCAACGCCACGGCCCCTACCTCTACTGGACGCGCAAGATCTCCGGCAAGACCGCCAGCAAGCTGCTCAACGCCGAGCAGGCCGAGCGCTACCGCCCCTGGCTGGCCAACGACAAACGCCTACACGACCTCGTCCGCGAACTCGAAGCCCTCGCGATCCAGGCCGCCCAACACGCCGAAGGGTGGAGGGAGAAATGACCTCCGAGAAGTGCGGAACGAGAGTCACTGGAGCCGGAGTCGATCTTCGGCAAGCGGTCGCGGATGTCCGAGGGACTGCCCTCAGGTGCTTGCTGGCCCGCGCTGGTTCGGCTAACGCCCGGAGGCGTCGGCTTCTGCAACCGCCGCGGAGCGGCAGTCTGGTCCGCGCCGGCTCGCAGGCTGCTGGGATTGCTCAGTTGCGACAGCGTGCTCGAGGGTCCACGTCGTTCCTGCAATCTCTGGGGCAAGCGGAAGAGTCGCGTCGGTGAGCAGTGGGCTGCGTGCCGGATTGCGGATCAGCGGGCGTTTGCGACGAGGTGGCGGGCGATGACCTTGAGGGCGAGTATTTCGTCGGCACCCTCGAAGATCGACAGCACGCGGGCGTCGACGAAGTAGCGGCTCACGGGGAATTCTTCGGCGTACCCCATCCCGCCGTGGATCTGCATGGCCTCGCGTGTGACCCACTCAGCCGCAGGGCAGACGTAGGCCTTGACCATCGCTGCTTCCGTGCGCCCGGGGGCAGTGGCCATCAGCCTCGCGACTCGGTAGGCGAACTGGCGGCTGGCCTGGATGATGATGGCCATGCGCGCGAGCTTGGTCTGGGTGAGCTGATAGTCGAGTAGCGGCTGGCCGAACAGCTTGCGGTTGGTGGCGTAGTCGTAGGCCGCCTCGTAGGCAGCCTGCATCAGGCCCACGGCCCGCGCGGCGGTCTGGAGACGGCCGTTCTCAAACCCCTGCATCTGGAGCCCGAAGCCGCGTCCTTGGCCGGACTCGCCGCCGATCAGGTTCTCGCCTGGCACATACCAGTTGTCGAAGGCGACCTCGTAGGAGTGCATGCCGCGGTAGCCGATCGTGTCGATCGCGCGGCCCTCCATCTTCCCACCCTCCTCTTGGATCAGTTCGAAGCCGTGGCCCTCGCCCCGCTGTTTGGGAACGATGAACAGCGACAGGCCACGATGACCCTTGGAGCGATCAGGGTCGGTGCGAGCCAGCAGCATCAACACGTCCGCGCGCGCCGCAAACGTGCACCACGTCTTCACCCCGTTGATCCGCCAGCCATCGCCATCGGGCCTCGCGCTGGTCCTGAGGCCCGCGACGTCGGACCCGAAATCGGGCTCGGTTACCGCGATCGCGTCCATGATCTCCCCCGAAGCCAGCAGAGGCAGCCAATGGTGCTTCTGCTCTTCGGTCCCGCCAGCGAGCAGCGCCCGGGCGAGGATCTCGGGCCTGGTGATGAGGCTCCCAGCGACGCCGAGCGAGCCTCGCGACAGCTCCTCCGTGACCACGACCATCGCTAGGTACTCGCCCTCCCCGCTGGCGGCGAACCCGCCGTGCTCCTCCGGTATCGACACCCCGAACGTACCAAGCTCGGCCAGGCCCCGAATGATGCGCTCGGGAATATCTAGGTTGCGGCGATGAATCTCCTCGGCCAGCGGACGGATCTCGTCCTCAGCGAAGCGACGAAAGGTGTCCTGCACCAGCTCGAACTCGCCGTCCAGGTGACGCGAGCCCTGCTCGCCGCACAGCTCAGCCAAGTATTCGGGAGAGCGATAGCCCCGCACGAAGCCCGCCGCGCCGTCCAGCGCGCCCGGCTGAATCCCCCACGATGCCTCACGCCACAACGTCCTGGTGGCGACCCCGTGCACCGCATCGGCCACAAACGCACAGGCAATACGTGCCTCCGCCTCGCCCAGCGACCCGTAATCCAGCACGGTCCGAGCGTTCTCGATCGCGGCCGCGGAATGCGCCAGGTCATATGCCAACACCGGCACCGAACACAGACATGCCCACTGATGCGAGACGCCGCGCAGGCGCGGCTTGCCGGAGGCGGGCAGCGCGAGCATCTCGAGAAGAATAAGGGCCGGACCCTCCAGAATGAGCAGGCCGCTTCCGCCAGTCCACACCCTTGTGCATCTGCGGATCTGGATGACTGATCCGCGGTCGCGCCGGGCACCCTCGCCCAAGGCGCGATCCTCTGCACGGTCTGCCAGCAACCGTTCAGACCACGCACCTAAACGCGCCCGCGGCGAGCACCACGCACTCGCAGCCGCCGCTCTTGACGCGGCCTGCACGGTCTGCTGCGCGATCGTCTCAAACGTCTCCGCGCGCGGGCCGCCGCCGCGGCCCGCCGTGAGCCTTTCGCGGCTCCGCCGCCGATCGCGGCGGAGGTGCTCGCTCACGATGCGAACATCGGCTCGGCGCGGACGCGGGCCAATAGAATCATCGTGGATGGAGGGCTCCACCGAGGCACGGAGCTGGCTTCGCTGCTACCGCTGCTGGTCCCAGAACCTCGAACTGCAGGTGCACTACGAGGGGATACACCGGATCGACGCGGACACCGGCGAGCGCGGCGAGGTCGTCGACGAGATGCAAGAGGCTGTGGTCCAATGCCTCGACTGCATGCACGACCAACCCCATCTCAGGTTCCAAAATGGGCGCATCGCGCCGGTCGAGGACCGCTGGGAGCGGATGATCGCCGGCGCGCCGTGGGTCGCGTCGTGCACCGTCACCGTCGACGCCGACGACATCGAGACGTGCTCAGGCCCTGAAGCCGAGGACGCGCTCTCCCACGCCTCGTTCGGCGAACACGGAACGCGCGAGTTCTTCACCCACGTGCGCTTCCACAAGCACGACGAGGACCGGATCGTCGTGCACCTGCTTGTCGAGCTCTACGCGCGCTCCGCCGAGGAGGCGACCGAGGTACTCGAGGAGGCGGCGCGCGGCGCGCTGGCGATCACGTCGCTCGCGGAGGAGTCACGACCGCCGGCGTCGACCGGCGGCGACCAACACTGACGGCGCTTAGTCTTAGCCTTAGTCGGCCACGCAACACTGCCAGCTGCCGCGGCTAACCCCGGTTTGCAGAACTCTCCATAGACCCCAATCGACTCACACTCACGCGACCCGCGAAATTCGACTAGCGCGGTCTGCCGATTCCGCCCGGTTACACAGGCGACCCCGAGAGCTCCACGCAGAATTCCCGGCCGACCGGGGCGCTGACCGGCTCGCCTCTTGGCCCGCCGCCGACTGTTGCAGGACCACGGTCCAGGATGGCGTCGCTGACGGGTCCCCGGCCTTTCGCTCCCGCTCGGTGAGGGATCGCTTTGTTAGGACAAGGCCTCGACGGGACCAACCGTAGCTGGTTGCGGTGACGGGTCGAGTTCAGCTACGCGGGTGATCGTGTGCCGAGAGCGTGGAGGGGGTCGCTGATGTAGACGGTGATCTTTGAAGCGGTGCTGCACGAGAGATGGAGGAGCCAGGCCGATGGTCTGGTGGTCCTCCGCGGCCGCCCTGCAGGGGGAGGCCGTAAACCACCGCGAGGTGCGTCGGTCAAGAGCCGGGGTGCTGAGCGTCGCGGAAAAGGCGTGCTGTCAGCGCGTCAGGTGTGGATCACGAAGGCGAGCGAAAGCGATACCACCGTTGAAGTGTCGAAAGCGTATCGGTGACATTCAAAACCGGGGTCGAGTCATTGCCCCGGGAAGAGCCTGGCGGGAGCCTGCTGATTGGCCAGGTGGGTGTCCGGCATGGATGGTGGCGCGAGCGTGGTCTGGGCTCTTGTGTGGAACTCGGGAACCTGTCGCCCCGATGGGACGGCCGGCCAGTGGAGCGGTCGTGGCCTGCGGCTGGTTGTCTGGAGCGAGAACCCCAAGCAGCAGATCTGTGAGGGGGAGAGTAGTGATGCGGGGCACAGGGGCGGACCTGACCGTAGTAGCGATGAAGGTGTGTGTCACGAACGTTGGAGGAAGACTATGTAGGTAGAACTCCATAAAACGGTGCTGTGCGAGAGATGGAGGCTTGTTGGGGGCTCCGTGGATGATCGGGGGTGACTCTCGATCGAGATTCCGTCCTGAGCAGGGCTTTTGGTCGTCGGAGCGGAGGGTGGAAGTCGCGTGCGCCTCTGCTGCTGGGTTGTGGACTGCTCGCTGGGCCCCGTGCCCGGCGATCGTGGGCACAGCGGATGCGTGCTCAAGCGGCCAGGGATGGCCGCGCCTGCGCGCAGGCGCATCCGGATGATCATGGCGAGACTCGCCCCATAGGGCGTCGTTGGGGGGCGTCGGGGTCGCTGCCCGCGTTGACGGGGGTCGTGGCGTGCCGGGGAGCTGCCTGCTCCATTCCCTTCTCGTTGCGCCGTTTGCCGTGCGTGCGCACCGGGTCATCCCGGGGTCGAGCGAGCGTCGTGGCGGAATACGGGTGACGCGGTTCGGAGGGCCAGAAAGAAAACGCGTGTTCGTGTGTCGTCACCCCCG
>CAWFKF010000009.1:0-19828 GCA_963816005.1 uncultured Solirubrobacteraceae bacterium
GTCCTCTCTTCGGGCGACACCCGAGCGGTGCGGTCGTGTGCGGCGCTTGGCCGCGCGCGCCCACTTTGAGTTCTTTTCCTGCTTCAAAGGTCAAAGGTCTTGCCTAGCTTCCGCGGTTCACTGGGCGGCCGTAACCGCCCTCTGGCTCTTGGTCTTTGTGCTCCGGTGGTCGCGCGGGGCGGGGCCGCCATTCCCCGCGTCGTGGGCGTTCGTCGCTGCCGCCATCCCCCGGAGCGCGGTGGCCGCCATTCCCCGGGGTAGCGCGGGCGGTGGCCGCCATCCCCCGGACCGCGTCGATGGCCACCATCGGCGCGGTGTGAGGCGCACAGCTTCAAGTGCCCGTGGACAAGCCGGATCGGGGAGTCGAGGAACGTCTGCCGTCGCCGACGGCCCTACGACGGCTCCCCGGCGGACGCGCGGGCAGGGGCTATCGGCGAGGTGCGGCGACCTGGGTCTGCTTGGGACAGGCGGCGCGGTCTACGGCCCGGCGCGCATCGCCGCGCCGGCGTTGAGCGGGCCGAGCCCTTCGCGCGGCCAGGCCGCGCTCGTCTCACTGGATCGTGCAGCTGCCTGATGCAGTGCTTCGCTGACGAGCTCGACCTGTTCACGTGCTTCGCGTAGCGTGAGGCCGCGTAGCAGGGCGGGGCGCTCTGCCGGGCACTTCGCGTGCTCCAGGGCACGCTGGGTGGGGGCGGACCCGCGGCGGTGGGGGCTGATCCTGAACGCGGTGATGTTGGTGTTCGCGTAGCGGCCGCGGATGCTCCACTTCGGCGCGCCGTTGTACCGCTGGTCGGCGGCGTAGAGCTGGTTCAGCGCGGCGCGGATGCTCCCGGCTGCCCGGTGTTGGCGACCGCGTAGGCCGAGGGTGTAGCGAAGCGGTGCGGCGAGGTAGAACTCGATCGCGTCGTCGTGGCTGTCGCGGTGCGTTCCCTGCAGCCACGCATACAGGCGTTGGCCGAGCGGCCGCAGGTGCGCCCATACGCGGAAGTCGACGCGGACGACCTCGCCGTGGGCGATCTGCTCGCGGACCCAGTCCGCGAGGTAGATCCGGATCGTGAACGCGCCGGCGCCGTCAGCGTCGGCCTGGGCGGTCGTGAGTGCGTCCTCGTTAGAGAGGTTGGCGAGAGCGTCCTGGTACGCGTGCGCGTCAACCCATCGTCCGTCGGGGAGGCGCCGCTCGACCCGCTCGACCGGTGAGCTGGGGATCGCGAGCGCCAGGTTCGGCTTGCTGCCGTCCTTCGGCGCATTCACGGTCGCTGAGAGCTCGAGCAGCTCGAGCTCGGCGAGGAGGCGGTGGATCTCGGCGATGTCCTTGCCGCCCTGGCGCCGGCGGCCGGTGATCAGCTGCGCAAGCTCGCCGGCGGTCGTCTCGGCGTAAGGACGGGCGGCGGGGTTGCGCGAGTGCCACAGCCCGCCGGCGGCCGCGAGGATCCCGAGATGCCCGGAGCGGAGCGTCTGCGAGCACGACACCGGCCCGTAGATGTCGTGGCCGTCGTTGCTGCCGCTGCGGTGGGTGTCCGCCGAGGTCGGCAGCCGCTTCGCCAGCGCCCGCGGGAGCTTGCCGACAAGGCCGTCGAGACGCTTGCCGCGCCGCTGGCCGAACGCGCGTTCTGTACGAGGCCGCCGGCCGCGCGGTCGGCCGTAGCCGACCCGGTCGAGGATCTCGAGCGCCTGCTCGAGCTGCTCGCCCTGGTCGCAGAACAGCTCGTGCAGCTCAGCGCGCTCCTCATCGGTCAGGGCGGAGGGTGAGAGGCCTCCGAGACGCACGGGCAAGAACGTCCTAGCGAGAACCCGGACGCCGAAGTCGCCGGCCATCTGATCGACCCGCGCAGCCAGATCGGCCGGCACGACGCCGCGGTGACGGCCGCGCAGCGGCAGGAACCGCGAGCGGTCCACCCCGCAGCAGCGCTTGGTCTTCTTCCCCGACCCGCACGGGCACGGGTCGTTGCGCCCGGGCGGGGCGCCAGGCGCGTCGGGGTTGATGTGGCTGAAAGCCATCGCCAACACCGCAGCGGCGCGGGGTTCGCGATGACCTCAGCGAGGACGCACGGGCGCAGAGCGACATGCCGGTCGCGTGTCCGTCCGCTCCCCGGCTACACTGGCTCGTACTATTCTTGTGCGGCGCTGGAAGGCGCCTATGTTCTGGGAGACCGGGTTGCCGCCCGGTCTTTCTCGTCTTCGAGATGAGCACAGTGCGGCGGTCCCCTGCAGAGGGGCGAGAACTCCGAGCGGCCCTCGCGTGCAGATCGGCTGAAGCACAGATCGCGCTCCGCTCCGCGCCGCGGTCGACTGGCACCGTCGGTGCCAGCGCGGAGCTCGCCGTAGGCACGCGTCCGACCGCCTGCGAGCAAGCTCATGCGAGCGACTCCTCAAATGCTTCGCCGCCACGCTGACCGGCGATCAGGATGCAGCGGTCAGCGAGGGTCCACGTGACCGTGCCGCGAATCCAAGGATGCCCAACGAACTGGCCGTACCGATCCCACACGGGGCCGTCGAGCGCGAGCGCCAGTTCGTCACGACCCGTCCATCGCTCGACGTCGACGAGCTCGTCGCCCGCGAATCCGCTGAGCGTGATCGTCTCCGTCGTGCCACCCCGCCCGGCGCGATCCGGGAACGGGACGACCGCGATCGTCGCGCCGCGGCGCTCGAGCTGCTCCCACACAGCGCGGCGAGCCGCCAGCTCACGACGCCCGGGACGCAGCCGGACCGTATGCGGCTGGGAAGCCCCACGACCCGACGGCGTGTGGCACGGGTCGCCCGGCAACCGCTCCCGCCAACCCCGCGCAACGTGCATCCTCTGCGCCGGACTCGAGCGCTTCCGCGACCAGTACCGATCTCGTCGGCAGCGAGAGCCAGGCGCCGCCCAGCAGTGCGGACACCACTCATCCAGGCATGCGCAGCGGTCGCTCAACCGACGTCCTGTCCGCCGGCAGGCGCGACCGGAGTCGTGCTCCACAGGGGATCTCAAGCCCCATGGCGACCGCCAACCCGGACCGCCTCGCGGGCCATCCGAGCGCCCCCAAGAGGCGGTCTCCAGCGTCCAAGTTGGACGTTGTTGTCTGCTCAATTGGGCCAGTAACGCCCTTTCCGCACGTCTGGTGGTCGATATCCGTCCCCCATCGCGGGCGCCGGTGGGGTCAGCGGTCGGGGTCGGTGGTGTAGGCGCTGGCGGGTACGCCGAGCAGCTCGAGTAGCTGGTGTTGCAGCGGGGTGAGCTGGGGGTCGAGGGTCTGGATGCGTTGGCCGTCGCGGGTGAGGTGGTGGCGTTGGACGTTGGTGAAGGCGTCGAGGATGCGGGCGGCGGTCGGGGCGGTGCAGGCGCGTTGCTCGTGGTAGAGCGCCAGCTCGGGGATGTTGTGATGGGTCATCGTCCGACGTAGCTCGCGTTCGATCAGGCAGTTGGTGAGCAGCGCGATGAACTGGCAGGCGAACAGCGCCTCGATCCGGAACGGGCTCTTGAGTGTCACGGGCGCGGCGTCCTGGACGGATTTCAGTTCGTGGTGGCGCTTCTCGAGGTTCGGCTGGTAGCGGTAGGCGGCGAGCACCTGAGTGTCGGTCAGCTCCGAGTCGTTGGACGTGAGCGGGAAGCGACCGTCAGAAGCGGCGTCGTAGCGGACCTGCTCGGCATCGACGCTCACCTCGAGCGCGTAGCGGGTCTTGGCGATCTTGCGGTAGCGGGTGTCGTTGCCGGGTCGGCCGCGTTTCTCCTGGCGGTAGCGCTCCTCGACGGTCTCGATGACCGTGACCGACACCCAGCGCTCGCCGCCGCTTGTGGTCAGCAGCGCGGCGGCGGCCTCCTCGGCGGCGACGCGGGTGGTGATCCTGGCGCGCGGGCCGGCCAAGCGCTCCGATAGCTCCCCGAGGGCGTGGCCGGCGCGGTCGATCCGCTCGGCGCGGGCGCTCTCGTCGTGGTGCTGTTTGGCGCTTGAGTGCACCCAGGTGATGCGGTATCCCTCCGTGGTCGGGAACGGCGCCGGGCAGACCCGCCAGACCAGGTCGGGATCACCGTTGCGCTTGCCGGGCCGCCGACACGCCTCGACCCAATCGGGCGCCTGCGTGCTCATCCACTCGCGCAGCCGCCCGTCCTCTGAGCGTGAGCGCGGCAGCACCGTGATGAACCGTCCGCCGTGGCGCTCGATGTGGCCCATCTGCTCGCGCGTGCACAACTTGCTGTCGGCGACATACAGGAAGTCATGGCGGCCAACCAGCACACACAGCCCGTCCCACGTCTCGATGTGCGTCTGATCGTCGGTCACGTTGCCGTCCGCGAGGCGGTGCGCGAGTGGCACCGCCCCGTCGGCCGACACTGTCAGGATCAGCAGCAGCTGCTTCAGATCGCCGCGATGCTCCTTGTTGTGACCGCGCTTCGCGGCGGCCGTTGACTGGCCGCCCCGCTCGCGCCCATCGGCCTGCAGGTACTCGCCGTGCAGAGTGATCGAGGTCGAGTCGTTGTGCAGCTGCGAGCAGTCAACACCGAACTCCCTGATTGCCCCCAGCGTCAGTTCCGTCAACAGCGACGCGCGATCTGCGTCGAACAACCGATCCAACGCCCGGCCGACGCGGTCATCGCACAACAGCGCCACCTCGCCTGGCTCAAGTGACAGCGCGTCCGCCTCAAAGCGGCAGGCCCACTCCCCGATCCCGTATAGCGGCTCACGCTCCACGCACAGGTTCAGCACCAGCACCTTGATCGTCCGGGCGGCCGCCATCAGCACGCGCTGATCGTCGTCGGGCAGATGCCGCTCGAGGACATGCTCGAGCCCGAGCCGATCGAGGAAGTGGCCGAGGATCGGCAGCGCTCCCAGCGCCTGCGAGGCCAGTTCGAACGGTTGCTCTGCGCTGATCGTCATGAATCATCCATCCGGTAGCTACGGTATTAGTACCGTAGCTACCGGACGAACCCGACCACGATGCCCGACCAGCACCCCCAACCCCACCCCGACGACGAGCAGCAGCCGATCGCGCCCGAGCACCAACGGCGCCTCCAACAGATCCTCGAACAGCTCGCGACGCTCGGGTTCTGCCTCCCCGGAACGGTCGCCGAGCGCCACATCCGCTGCCCCAACCCAGGCTGCCACTGCCACCACGACCCGCCCCAGCTGCACGGGCCCTACCTCGCGTGGACGCGCAAGGTCAGCCAGAAGACCGTCACCCGCAACCTCACGGCCGAGCAGGCGCGGCGCTACCGCGCCTGGTTCCAGAACAACCGGCGCCTACGCCAGCTCACCTCAGAACTTCAGGCACTGTCACTCACTGCCGCGGCCGAGGCCGAAAGGTGGGGGGAGAAATAGACGACCAGACGTGCGGAAAGAGCGCAGTAAACGCCGATTCCGGGATTTACTGGCCCAAAAAAAGCTCAGTCTGTTGCCCGCGCACGAATCTGAAAGGGTGCGTTTTACAGGGATTTTCGGAGGTGGCGAGACCCGGACTCGAACCGGGGACACCACGATTTTCAGTCGTGTGCTCGACCGCCCGAGCCTCCGCTGGCTGACCTCGCGCCTAGGCTCGACGCCGGCGCTCCTAGCGCGCGCGGACCGCGCCCGACGTGCGTCCAAAACGAGCCACGCCCCATCCATGCACGGCACCACGCCGGGACCCGGATGCTGTTCGAAATGACGCGCCCCAAGTTTGCCTGCGTTGACTCGCCAGGGTTCGTCGTCCTCGCGGACCGCCCGCAGCCTCGAACCAATCGAATAGCTGGGAGCCGGCACGACGCGGCGAAGGAATCGCACCTTCCCGGCGGAGGACTCCCCCGACCTGCCGGTCGTGAGAGCGCGATGAGAATCCCTTTCTCTGGACGTGCTACCAGCCGGTTGCGTGGCGGGTTTCGCGTCTGGAGCGTGACGGGTTCGTGGCTGGTCCGCTCGAAAACCGCCTCGAATGCGAGGGCTGCCACCACCGGCGATTTCGCCTGAAACACCCTGCAAACCCGACTCATTGGTGTCGCCTCCAGGGTTTGCTGGTCGCGGCCCGTCCCTACAGGGTGAGATATGGCGGGACCAGGATTCGAACCTGGGAAGGCGTAGCCATCTGATTTACAGTCAGACCCCTTTGACCGCTCGGGAATCCCGCCGGGGCGCGTGCAGTGTAGCGATGGCGAGGGCCGCAGCGAGGCGGCCCGGGGCCGCTATGAAGCGTCGCGCAGACGCTGTGCTTCGGGCAGCGCTTCGAGCTTCTTGAGCGTGTGGTTCTCGATCTGGCGGATCCGCTCGCGGGTCACGTTGAAGGCGCGCCCGACCTCCTCGAGCGTGTACGGACGCTCACCGGCGAGCCCGAAGCGCATCTCGATCACCTCACGCTCGCGCTCGGGAAGCGCGGCGAGCGCGCGGCGGAGGTTCTCGCGGCGCAGGTGCTCGGAGGCGAGCTCGAATGGCGACTCCGCAGTCTGATCCTCGACGAAGTCGCCGAGCTCGGATTCCTCCTCCTCGCCGATCGGCTTCTCAAGCGAGATCGGCTGCTGGGCCATGCGGAGGATGTCGCGGACCTCGCGGGTGGTCGTCTCGAGCTCGCGGGCGATCTCCTCCGGCATCGGCTCGCGGCCGAGCTGCTGGACGAGCTGGCGCTCGACATGCACGACCTTGTTGAGCTTCTCGACCATGTGGACGGGGATCCGGATCGTGCGTCCCTTGTCGGCGATTGCCCGGGTGACGGCCTGACGGATCCACCACGTCGCGTAGGTCGAGAACTTGTACCCGCGGCGGTAGTCGAACTTCTCGACCGCGCGGATCAGACCGAGCGAGCCCTCCTGGATCAGGTCCAGGAAGGTGAGTCCGCGACCGAGGTAGCTCTTGGCGATCGAGACCACGAGGCGCAGGTTGGCCTCGATCATCTGCTGCTTGGCCAGCATGTCGCCACGCTCGATCCTCCGTGCGAGCACGACCTCCTGCTCGGCGGTGAGCAGATGCACCCGGCCGATGGAGCGCAGGTACAGTCGCAGCGAGTCGAGGCTCGGCTCGACCGTGAGGTCGAGCTCGACCTTCTTGCGCGTGTCGGGGGTCGGCTCCGCGGCCCGCGCGGCGCTCGCCTCGATGCTGCCCGCCTCGGACTTCGCAGGGCGGCCGTCGGCCTCGACGACATCGATCCCCTGCTCGTCGAGGTAGGCGTGCAGCTCCTGCACCTGCTCCTTGGTCACCTCGGCCTCTTCGAGACACGAGGCGATCTGCTCGAACGTCAGAAAGCCACGCTCGTGACCTTCGGCGATCAGCGGTCGAAGCTCCTCCAACTCCGCGATCGGAGCTTCGTCACTCAACAGGACTACAGCCTTATCGCTCACGGCCCCTGAGCTCCTCCCAGACGCGCCTTGAGATCACCCAATGGGTCGATCCCTCTCTCCAAACCCAGTCAGCGCGACCCATGCGAGCCGATCCGACCAGGGCGGGAGTGATACCACAATCCTGCCCGTTGTCCAACGCGCGTCGGCGCCGCCGCCGGCCGCCACTCGGCCGGGCCGAGGACCCGCTGCCACTAACCTCTCGGAAGCGATGTCCGCAGATCGCCCCTCCAGCCTCCCCATCGTCGACGTCCAGTCGCAGTTGCCGACGATCGGCGTGAGCCTGTCCCAAGTCGGTGTGACCAGCGTCGAGAAGGTGATCAGGCTGCGACAGGACGGGTCCGAGCAGCTGTTCTCGGCCCGGTTCGAATGTGTGGTCGATCTCGGCCCCGGCCAGAAGGGCGCGCACATGTCGCGCTTCGAGGAGGTCGTCAACGACGCGATCGGCGAGGTCGTCCTGGGCGAGTCGACGTTCAAGGCCGAGACGCTGGCCGAGCACATCGCGGAGCTAGTGCGCGGTCGCCAGGGCGCGCGCCGGGCGGAGGTCACGGTCGAGGCGCGGTTCCCCGAGCACAAGCCGGCGCCCGTGTCGGGCATCCAGACGCAGGAGCTCTACACGCTGCACGGGGCTGCGGTCGCCTCGGAGCTCGGCACCCGCCGGGTGGTCGGCGTCACCGCCCAGGGAATCACCGCCTGCCCCTGCGCGCAGGAGCTAGTCGCCGGCGTCGCGCGCGAGCGGCTCGAGGCCGAGGGCTTTGCGGCGGAGGAGATCGAGCGGATCCTCGATGCGGTGCCGGTCGCCACGCACAACCAGCGCGGGCTGGGCAGGCTGCTGATCGGCTGCACCGAGATGTGCGACGACGAGATCGACGCGGCCGTCCTGCTGCAGATCGTCGAGCACTCGATGTCCTCGGAG
The DNA here is from genome assembly GCA_963816005.1 of uncultured Solirubrobacteraceae bacterium. Lineage (GTDB taxonomy): Bacteria > Actinomycetota > Thermoleophilia > Solirubrobacterales > Solirubrobacteraceae > Palsa-465. Next base: position 8,187 of record CAWFKF010000009.1, read on the forward strand.
ATCTACGAGCTAATGAAGCGCTCCGACGAGGCGCACGTGGTCGAGAAGGCACACCGCCGCCCGCGGTTCGTCGAGGACTGCGTGCGCGAGATGATCGGCGGCGTGGTCGACGCGTTCGGCGGCCTCGACGACCGCGCGTTCGTGTCGGCGCGCCAGGTCAATCTGGAGACGATCCACCAGCACAACGTCGTCGCCGAGCGCTTCGGCACCCTGGGCGAGATCCGGCGCGAGCTCAGCACCGGTGAACCCACACCGGTGCACACGACCCAGCGGGCGTGGCTCGACGCAGCCGGCTGAGGCCGGCCTCCGCCGCCCCGCGTCAGACCTCGGCGCCCCCGGGGGAACGCGAGCTCAGACGGCGCCGGATCCCGAAGAAGTAGTCGGCGCCCGAGAGGACCGTGATGATCACGGTCGCGTAGACGATCAGCGAGACCCACAACGGCTGGCCGTGGACCCCGATCAGACACATCACCATCACGACCTGGCTCGCGGTCTTGATCTTGCCCAACGTGTTGGCCGGGATCACGATCCCCTGCTCCACGCCGACCGCCGCGCGCAGGACGGTGACCGCGAACTCACGGGCGATGATCACCATCGCCACCCAGGCCGCCAGGCGCCCGAGCGAGACGAGCGCGATCAGCGCCGCAATGATCAGCAGCTTGTCGGCAATCGGATCCATCAGCTTCCCGAACGTCGTGACCCAGTTACGCGAGCGCGCCAGATAGCCGTCGATCGCGTCGGTCAGCGACGCCACTGCGAACACGATGGCGGCCAGCAGATCGCCGCCACTGGTCTTCTCAAGCAGCGCGACGACGAGCACCGGGACCAGCAGGATCCGGATCACGGTGAGGACGTTGGGCACGTTCAGCGGGACCATCGCGGGATGAACGCTAGCGGGCGGAAACGGGCATCATTGCCGATGTGCGTGCGATGCTCCTGGAGCGCCAGCGAGAGCCGCTCGTCGCGGCGACCCTTCCCGATCCCCAGCCCGGCCCCGGCCGGCTGCTGCTCGAGGTCCGCGCCTGCGGCGTGTGCCGGACCGATCTGCACCTGCGCGACGGCGAGATCGACGCGACGCGCCTGCCCGTCGTACTCGGGCATCAGATCGTCGGCGTGACCGAGGACGGCCGCCGCGTGGGGGTCCCGTGGCTCGGGTGGACGTGCGGCGAATGCCGGTACTGCCTGGGCGGGCGCGAGAACCTGTGTCTGCGGGCGCGGTTCACCGGCCGCGACATCGACGGCGGCTTCGCGGAGCGCACGGTGGCCGACGAGCGCTTCTGCTTCCCGCTCCCCGAGGGCCTCTCCGATGAGCAGGTCGCACCGCTCCTGTGCGGGGGCCTGATCGGTTACCGGGCCCTACGGATGACCGGCGACGCGGAGCGCCTGGGCCTGTACGGGTTCGGGTCGGCGGCGCACCAGATCTGCCAGGTCGCGACTTACGAGGGCCGGCGCGTATTCGCGTTCACGCGGGCGGGTGACGAGCGCACCCAGGAGTTCGCGCGCTCGCTGGGCGCCGTGTGGGCCGGCGCGAGCGGCGACAGCCCACCCGAGGAGCTCGACGCCGCGATCATCTTCGCCCCGGCGGGCGAGCTGGTCCCCACCGCGCTCAGGGCGCTGGCGCGCGGTGGCACGGTCGTGTGCGCCGGGATCCACATGAGCGACATCCCCTCGTTTGCCTACGCCGACCTGTGGCTCGAGCGCTCGATCCGCTCGGTCGCCAACCTGACCCGCACCGACGGCCACGAGCTGCTGGAACTCGCCCCCCGCGTCCCCGTGCAGACGCACGTCACCGTGTATCCGCTCGAGCGAGCCGAGGATGCGCTCGCGGATCTGCGGGCAGGACGCTTCGAAGGGGCCGCGGTGCTGGTCCCGTGAGACGGGCTCTGAGACGGGCTCGGCGAGCGGCCGGGCCGAGGCCCGCGAACGAAAGCGCGTAGGGTTCAGGTATGCCCCTGGTGCCCATGGTCATCGAGCGCACCGCCCGTGGCGAGCGCGAGTTCGACATCTTCAGCCGGCTGCTCAACGAGCGGATCATCTTCCTCGGGACCCCGATCGACGACACGGTGGCCAACCTGATCGTCGCGCAGCTCCTGCACCTCGAGTCCCAGGACCCCGACAAGGAGATCTCGATCTACATCAACAGCCCGGGCGGATCGATCTACTCCGGGCTCGCGATCTACGACACGATGCAGTTCATCAAGCCGCAGATCCAGACGATCTGCATCGGCGTGGCGATGTCGATGGGGTCGCTGCTGCTGGCCGCCGGGGCGCCCGGCAAGCGCTTTGCGCTGCCCAACAGCCGGATCCTGATCCACCAGCCCTCGGCGGGCTTCGAGGGTCAGTCCAGCGACATCGAGATCCACGCCCGCGAGATCCTCAAGGTGCGCCAGCGCATCGACGAGATCTACGCCCACCACACGGGTCAGACGGTGGAGCAGGTGCACACCGACATGGAGCGCGACCGTTTCTTCAAGGCCGATGAAGCCGTTGCCTACGGCATGATCGACCGCGTGATCGAACACCACTAGCACGGAGGTGGAGCCGATGCCGATTGCCGAGCGCAGCGCGACCACGACCTGGGAAGGGGACCTGGCCCACGGCAACGGAGTGACCTCCGGCGCCAGCGGCGCGCTCGGAGACCTGCCGGTCACGTGGGCGTCGCGCACCGAGCGCTCGGATGGCAAGACCAGCCCCGAGGAATTGATCGCCGCCGCGCACTCGTCGTGCTTCTCGATGGCGTTCTCGAACACGCTCACCCAGGGCGGCCACGTCCCCGAGCGGCTCGAGGTGACGGCCAAGGTCACCCTCGACATGGTCGACGGGGCGCCCACGGTCACGACCTCGGAGCTCAGCGTCAGCGGACGCGTGCCCGGCATCGACCAGGCGGCGTTCGCAGCGGCGGCCGACGAGGCGGCCAAGGGCTGCCCGATCTCGCGGGCGTTGGCCGGCGTGCAGACCAGCGTCGCCGCGACGCTCGAGAGCTAACGAACGCCCGCCGTCACGCGACGGCGTGCTCGATCGCGCCGAGGCGCTCGATCTCGATCCGGACCACGTCGCCCGAGGACAGGAACCGGGGCGGCTCCATCACCATCCCGACGCCACTGGGCGTGCCCGTGAGGATCAGGTCGCCGGGCAGGAGAGTGCACGTCTGGCCGATGAAGTCGACCAGCTCCTGGCAGCCGAAGATCAGCTCCGAGGTCCGTGCGTCCTGACGCAGCTCGCCGTTGACCCAGGTCTGCAGGCGCAGGTCCTCGGGGTTCGGGACCTCGTCCACCGTGGTGATCCAGGGACCGAACGGGCAGAACGTGTCGGCGCCCTTGGCGCGCGTCCATTGCGGCTCTCGCCTCTGGAGGTCTCGCGCGCTGACGTCGTCGGCCACGCAGTAGCCGCCGATCTGACCCGCGGCCCCGATCACCACCGTGAGCTCGCCCTCGTAGTCGAGCCGGCGCACGACCTCGGGGCACCTGACCGGCCCTCCGGGCGGCGCCGCCGCGCCCCTGACCTTGACGAACACGACGGGCGACTCGGGCTTCTCGTGCCCGGTCTCGGTGACGTGCGCCGCGTAGTTGTAACCGATCCCGTAGATCGCTCCCGGAGCCGGGACCGGGGCCAGCAGCTCGACGTCGGCCAGCGGCCAGCTCTCGCCGCGCTCGGGCGAGGCGACATCTCCGGCCAGGATGTCGACGACGCTGAGGCCGTCGGCGAAGGCGACCACGCGATCCTCGATCACCTCGCCGGCCACGGGGCCGGCGAGTGCCGGGGGCAGGAAGGTCGCGAGCTTCACGCCCGGGAGCCTACCCGGGCGCCGACAGCGCCGCGCTCAGCCTCTCACGCGACGCCGACCGTACTCTCCGCCGTGCTCGTGGCCTCCACGTGCGTGACCGGCAACCCCAGCGCACGGGTCTTGGAGACGAGATCGAGCCGCAGCCAGCGCGACACCCGCCGGGGCAGCGTCGAGACGATGATCTCGTCGAAGTGGCCGAGGTTGATCGCATCGTGGATCGCCATCAGCGGCTCGGCGTCGCCGGTGCTGCCGGTGACCGTTCGCCCGGCGGCCTCCGACAGCTTGGGCAGTGCCTCCGCGAGCACACGGGAGGCTTCGTCCTCGCCGGCATCCTCCGGGTCCACCACCCGGTGCATTCCATGGGCATTGCGCGGGACGACGAGGTGAAACGTGGCGCGATCGCGCCGTGCGCGCTCGCCCACCGCGGCGAGGAGCGCGGGCGTCGCCGCGGTCTGATGGGCGACGACGAGGACATGGGCCGGCTCGGACATGTACCACCTCCGGCAGAAGGATGCAGGCCTTGCTGTGCGGCGAGTATCCCACTGCCGGAGCACTCGGACAACCCGTGTGGACTCGGCGGCGCTCCCGGGAACGTTCCGGGTCGCCCCGCTATCCGCTGCCGAGGTGGGCCAGGCTCTGGTGGCGCGGCGGCGGATCGTCGATCACGAGCTGCGGCACCGTGACCAGGCGGTAGTGGCGGCGGCGCAGGCCGTCGATGATCGCCGGCAGCGCCTTCACGGTCTGGTCGCGGTAACCACCCCCGTCGTGGAGCAGGACGATCGACCCGGAGCTCGCGTTGCGCAGCACGTTGGAGACGATCGCGCCGACGCCCGGGCGCCGCCAGTCCTGGGGATCGACCGACCACAGGACCATCAGCATCCGCATCCGCGCGAGCGTCCTCACCGTGGTGGCGTTGAAGGCGCCGTAGGGTGGGCGCAGCATGCGCGGGTAGGCGACGCCGAGGTGGGCCAGCCGCGCGGCGGCATCCTGGATCTGCGAGTACTGGCCCACAGCGCCCAGACGGATCAGCCAGGCGTGGTTCTCGGTGTGGTCCTCGACGGGGAAGCCATGCCTGACCTCGCTTCTCACCGCGCCGCCGAACGTGGGCACTTGCTGGCCAACGATGAAGAACGTGGCCGGAGCGTGCATCGACTCGAGGACCCGCAGGACCGAGGGCGTATACGGCCCGGGTCCGTCGTCGAACGTGAGCGCGACGTCCCGGCGCCGGCCGGTGCCGCGGGCCACGAACGGCGTGTAGCGCAGGACGGTGTTGATGGCCCGGTTCTCCCGCCTGGTCAGTGCGGCGGCCGCGCCCAGCGCGGGGTGGGCCTGCGCCAGGTGCCGAGGCGGGGCAGGGGCCGGCGGAGTGGGCGTGCCGGCGCCGGCCGCAAGGGAGGCATGGGCTCCGGGACTCGCGTGCGGACCGCTCGGCCAGGCGGCGATCACCAGCACCGCCAGCGCCGCCATCAGGGCGAGCAGCGTCACGGGCACGAGCAGGCTTCTCCGTCTGCTCCGCCCCAGGCCCCGCCGGCGGCGCATGCGCCCCCGTCCGGGGGGCCGATGCAACGTGTGCCTCGAGCTCGGCACCCTCACCGCCTCCACCATAGCGCCAGCGAACAGCGGCGACGCAAGCGCGCGCCCGCCGGCCCTGTCCGGCGGCCACCGGTGGGTGCCGGCGCGACCGGCGGTTCAGCCCGCCAGGCGCGCAGCGAGCCCGCGGGCGCTCATGTGCGCGATCGACTGGATCGAGATCTGGGGGTTCACGCCGGAGGCGGTCGGGAACGCCGAGCCGTCGCAGACGTAGAGGTCCCGGACGTCCCAGGTCTGCCCGGTCGGGTCGCACGCCGACGTTTCCGGCGAGCCCCCCATGCGAGCCGAGCCCATGATGTGGAAGGAGCCGAGGCTGAACTGCCCCGCCCCATAGCCGGCGGCATCGGCGTCGCGCATGAACTGGGCGCGATCGCCGGATGTCCCAGGGTCGTAGCCGACCCACTTGGCGTGCGAGGAGAAGATCCGCGTGGCGCCGGCAGCCTCGAAGATCTGCGCTGCGCCGTCGATGCCGGTGCGCATGTGACCGGCGTCGAAGCCCGACAGCTTGTAGTCGATGATCGGCTCGCCGTCGCGCCCCACCCGGACCTCGCCGCCGTCGCGGTCGCGCAGCAGCACGCCCATTGGGACGCTCGAGGACAGCGCCTGCATGAGGTCGAGATGGTGGCGCGATCCGCGCCACGGGCTGAACGGGATGAACAGGTGCGGGTGCAGCGGCGCGGTCTCGTACTTGAGTCCGTAGCCGTCGTGCAGGTCCCGGAACTGGTCCGAGTAGAGCGCCTGCATCGTCCCCTCCCACGGTTTCAGCTCCTCGTCGAAGACGCCGAACACGACCGCGGCCGGGTGCAGCTTCAGGTGCTTGCCGATGTTCGCGTTCGACAGGCCCGACCGTCGCAGCAGCGCCGGTGTGTGCAGCGCGCCACAGGCGGCGATCACCGCGCGTGATCGGACCGTGAGGCTGTGGCCCTCTACCGTCCGCCCCTCCACCCCGCGCGCCGCGCCCCCCTCGACGAGGACGCGCTTGATCTTCGTCCGCACGATCAGGCGCGTGCCGGCCCCGTTGGCATCGGCGAGCCAGGTCTTGACCACCGACTGCTTGCCGCCGACGCGGCAACCGAGCCCGCAGTAGCCGCACTCCTTGCCCTGGGCGCACTGGCGCACGCCCCGCGGCATCGCATCGACGTGCCAGCCGAGCTTCACACAGCCCTCCTGGAGCTTCTGGTCCCGCGTCGAGGGCTCGTTGTGCTCCTGGTTGACACCGAGCCGCTCGCACACCGCGTCCAGGCTCGCCGTGTAGTCCTCGGAGGCGAACGCCGGGACTCCGTGCGACGCCCATTCCTCCCGGATGGCGTCGGGGGTGCGGAACGAGGTCGAGTAGTTGACGACCGTGCCGCCACCGAGACCCGAGCCGGCGATCAGCGTGACGCTCTGGTCCGCGGTCGCCGAGGGGGCCGCCATGTAGTAGCGCGTCAGCGCGCCGACCTCGCTGCCGTCAAAGTCCTGATCGTCGTAGTAGTCCCCGGACTCGATCACGATCACGTCGAGCCCCGCCGCTGCGAGCACCGCCGCCGCAGTCCCGCCGCCGGCGCCCGAGCCGACGATCACGACATCGCACTCGAGCGTCGTGTCACGGTCGACGATCGTCGGCCGCAGCGCCTTGGGCGCGGCGCCGTCGAGCTTGCCCAGCGGCCCGTCGTAGCCGATCGCGTCCCAGACTGGATTGCGCGTGTTGTGGGGCCCCGGGAGCATGTAGTAGAACAGCAGCGATCCCTTCCGCAGGGCCTGGAACACCGCCCGCTGCTGCGGCAGGCGCGACTCTCCCCACGACAGCAATACGCGCTCGCGCTGCTCGGGCGGCAGATCGCTGAAGCGCTTGAAGCCGGCGCCGCCGAGCGCGCCGAGGACCGGGGTGTCCCACAGGCCCAGCAGCGCCTGCAACTGGCGACGCTCCGAGATGCGCGGGTTCTGGCCCACGGCATCGATCACGGCATCAGCGACACCCAGCTCGCGCGCGCTGGGCAGCCCGTCGCCGGAGGGACAGAATGCGTCACAGATGTCTTCGAGCGCGGCGCGCTGGCGATCAGAGAGGTTCATCCGCGCACCCTATTGGTTCCGGGCCGGCCCGTGGCCGGGGTGGGCGCGAGTTGCTCGCCGGCGGCCGAGGCGCCGCTCAGAACAGGGCTTCCTGTCCGTCCAGCCCGGCCCCGGGGCGCCGTCCCCGCGGGGAGTCCTGACCCAGGGCCGCGGCCAGGTCCTCGGCGATCGCCCCCTCGGAGCGTGACGCCACCAGCGGCTCGTCGATCCCTTCCACGTGGACCAGCGTGCGGCGCCCGTCGCCGCGCGAAGCACCTTCCAGCGGCACGAGCGCGTAGATCCGGTCCGCGCGCACGAACTTGCCGTAACCGAGTGCGACCAGCGGCGGCGTGGCCCGAGCCATGGGTTCAATCGTAGACCGAGGGGTAGCCTCAAGCCTGGCGGGCGGTGGCCAGCTCGACCGGCTGCGGCCACCACTCCTCGCCCGGCCCGGCGAGGATCCGGTCGATCTCCTCGGCGCCGACCGGAGCCGAGAACAGATACCCCTGGCACCGGGTGCACCCCATCCGGACCAGCAGCTCGGCCTGCTCAGGGGTCTCGACGCCCTCGGCGATGACACCGAGCTTCAACCTGCGCGCCATCGCGATCACGGCCTCGACGATCGATGCGTCCGGGGTCATGGCGGTCATGCCGCGGACGAACAAGCGGTCGATCTTCAGCGTGTCGATCGGGAAGCGCTTGACGTAGCCCAGTGACGAGTAGCCGGTGCCGAAGTCGTCGAGCACGATTCCGACCCCGAGGCGCTTGAGCGCGGCGACGCGCTCGATGCTCGCCTCGGCCGGATCCATCAGCACCGACTCGGTGATATCGAGCTGGAGCAGGCCGGGATCGATGCCCGTCTCGCTCATCACCTCCTCCAGCACCGTCAGCAGGGCGCAGTGCTGCACGAGGCGGCCCGCAGGCCCAGGCCAGCGCGGCGCGCCGGCTCGCTGAGCTGTGTAGGAGAGAAGCCGTGGCGGTGGCGGTCGCCGGCGTGGCTATGTGGAGCCGGCGACTACGACGGCGGCTGGGGAATCGGGATGATTCATGCCCGGCCAGGCCGGCCCGGCCCCGATCCCCTTCCCCAGCTACGCCTTTTACGCGAGAGGGACCAGGACGGGTCGGTCGCCTGGCCCGCCGCCCCGGGGCCCTACTCGACGCCCAGCACCAGATTCAGCCGGCGCTCGAGGGCGCCGCCGAGGAGCTCGCGCACCGGGCCCTGCTCGAAGCGTTCCACGAGAGCCGCCAAGAACCCCTCGATCACCAGCCGCTTGGCAGCCTCGTCGCCGAGGCCGTGGGAGCGGAGGTAGAAGAGCTGCTCGGGGTCGACCTGGGCGATTGCGGCGGCGTGCGTGCAGCGGACGTCGTCGGCCTGGATCTCGAGGCCGGGGATCGCGTCCGCGTGGGCACGCTTGGAGAGCAGGAGGTTGCGCGATTCCTGGAACGCGTCGGTCTTCTGGGCTCCGGGGTCGACGATGATGTTGCCCCTCCAGACCGCGCTGGAGCGCCCCTGCAAGACGCCGCGGAAGGCGAGGTCCGAGGTCGTGTTCGGGGCGGCGTGCTCCTGGGTGGTGTCGAAGTCGATGTGCTGGCGGCCGTGGCTCGCATAGGCGCCGGTGACTCGGGCATCGGCGCCTTCGCCGCCGAGCCGGGTGTCCATCCGCACCCGGCCGCGGGCGGAGCCGAAGCCCAGCGCGACCCAGTCGAGCCGTCCGTCGCGGGCGACCTCGGCGCGCTGGGTGCCGAAGATCCAGCTCTGCTCCGACAGGTCCTGTCCGCACACGAAGCGGAGCCGGGCGTTCTGGGCGACGACGAGCTCGACAACGGTGCTGAACAGGCCCTCACCGTCCGACGAGCCCGACAGGTACTGCTCCCAGACCTCGGCCTGGGCGCCGTCGTCGATCACGATCAGCGTCCGCCGGTTGAGCTCGCTGCCGCCGGCGCTCTGGATCGCGGTGAGCAGGATCGGGTGCTCCAGGGCGACGCCGGGGGGCACGTACACGAACGCCCCGCCACGGAAAGCCACCTCGTTGCGCACGACGAACACGTCCTCGCCCGTGATCACCGTGCCGAGGTGGCGCTCGACCAGCTCGGAGTGATCCCGCGCCGCCTGCTCGAGCGAGGTGACGATCACGCCGGGCGGCAACGCGGCGCCGGTCAGCGTGGCGGCGCCGGCGTCGATCTGGCGCAGCTCGGCCGCTGCGTCGGGGTTGAACATCGGCGCGGGGTCGACCGCCCCGGCCGCCCCGGCCGCCTCGGGCGCCGGCGCGTAGGCGTCCAGGTCGAGTCCCGAGATGTCCGTGAACTCCCACCCGGCGTTGCCCTTGAATTGCGGTAGCTCGAGGGTTGCGCTCAGACGAGCGGCGCGCTCACGGCGCGCCGCCAGGAACCCGGGCTCCGCGGTCGCCGCACTAGCCAATCGAGCCCTCCATTTGCAGCTCGATCAGGCGGTTCATCTCGACCGCGTACTCCATCGGCAGCTCCTTGGTGATCGGCTCGATGAAGCCGTTGACGATCAGCTTCGACGCCTCCTCCTCGGGGATGCCGTGCGACATCAGATAGAAGAGCTGGTCCTCGCCGACCCTCGAGACGGTCGCCTCGTGGCCGACGTTGACGTCGTCGTCGCCGATCCTGATCGTCGGGTAGGTGTCCGAGCGGGAGTGGTCGTCGAGCAGCAGCGCGTCGCACACGACCTTGGACTTGGAGCCGTGGGCGCCCTTGGCCACCTCGAGCAGGCCCCGGTAGGACCCGCGTCCGCCGTCCTTGGAGATCGACTTGGCGAAGATGTTCGAGGTCGTGTTGGGGGCGGCGTGGATGATCTTGCCGCCGGCGTCCTGGTGCTGACCCTTGCCGGCGAAGGCGATCGACAGGATCTCGCCGTGGGCGCGCTCCCCCATCAGGTACACGCTGGGGAACTTCATCGTCAGCTTGGAGCCGAGGTTGCAGTCGACCCACTCGACCGTGGCGTCTTCGTAGGCAACCGCGCGCTTGGTGACGAGGTTGAACACGTTCGTGGACCAGTTCTGCACCGTCGTGTAGCGAATCCGGGCGCCGGGCTTGGCGATCAGCTCGACCACCGCCGAATGCAGCGAGGACTTGCTGTAGGTCGGTGCGGTGCAGCCCTCGACGTAGTGCACGTGCGAGCCCTCGTCGGCGATGATCAGGGTCCGCTCGAACTGGCCCATCGACTCGGTGTTGATCCGGAAGTAGGCCTGGAGCGGCATCTCGACGGTCACTCCGGGCGGCACGTAGACGAACGAGCCGCCGGACCACACGGCTGAGTTGAGCGCCGCGAGCTTGTTGTCGTTGGCCGGGATGATCGTCGCGAAGTACTCGCGGACGATGTCCTCGTGCTCGCGCAGCGCGGTGTCCATGTCGGTGAAGATCACACCCTGGGCTTCGAGGTCCTTGTGCACCTGGTGGTAGACGACCTCGGACTCGTACTGGGCGCCGACGCCGGACAGGAACTTGCGCTCGGCCTCGGGGATCCCGAGCCGGTCGAAGGTCTTCTTGACGTCCTCGGGCACGTCGTCCCACGAGCGCTCGGCGCGCTCGGACGCGCGCACGAAGTAGTGGATGTCGTCGTAGTCGACCTCGGCCATCATCGGCGATCCCCAGGTCGGCTGCGGGCGCGCCAGGAAGTGGTCGAGCGCCTTGAGGCGGAACTCGCGCATCCACGCGGGCTCGGACTTGAACTCCGAGATCTTCTCCACGATCTCGCGGTTCAGGCCCTTCGGTGCCTTGTACAGGTAGTTCTCGGCATCGTGGAAGCCGTAGCGCTCCGTGTAATCGTCGTTGATGTGAGCGAGCTGCTCGTTCTCCGTGAGCGCGCGCGTCTCGGGGACAGCCACTACTCCACCTCCAGCTTGATCGTCTGGTCCTCGATGATGATCGGGAACGTGTCCACGGGTACGTAGGCCGGTAACGTCAGCGGCTTGCCGGTCCGCAGGTCGAAGCGCGACCCGTGACGGGGGCACTCGACCGTGCACGTCTCCTGGTCGAGCCCGCCCTCGACGAGCGGACCGTCGTCGTGCGAGCAGCGGTCCTCGATCGCGTAGACGCTCCCCGCGCAGTTGAACACGCCGATCTCGAGATCCTCCCATTCGACCAGGCGCATCTCGCCGGGCGGGAGCTCACTCAAGGGACAGACTTCGATGATCTGCGGCACGTACCGTATGTCCTAGCGGATTGATCGGATTTGCTCCGCCCATCATACAACTCCCGCCGTGGGCGTCCG
>CAWFKF010000010.1:0-24253 GCA_963816005.1 uncultured Solirubrobacteraceae bacterium
CCGCAGCTCGAACTGGGAGATTTGTCACGGTGTCCACATCCGGTCAACGCCCACGCCCCGCGGTTCACCCTGACCGGCGAGGTCCACGATGGAACGCATGCAAGCGAGCGAGCACTCAGAGCACTCTCGCCTCCGCCGAGAGTGCTGCTTATCTGTGCAGGGCGGTCCTTGTCGAGCCTTCCGAGGGGGTTTGAGGTTGTTGAGGTTGGTCGGGTACGCGCGGGCGCCCAGGCTTATCTCGGTCCACGACCTGGGGTTGGCTCCCCGGCCGGCGACATGATGGTTGATGGGGTGTTGTTCCCGCTGGGTGAAGCGTTGCGGCCGCTCGGTCTTTGGAGGCCGTCCACGCGAACGTGGCGGCAGCAGCATGCCGGGAGCCGGCCGCGGTGCATCGGTGACATTCAGGCGTTGCGCGCACGGGAGGTTTCACGCAGGCGCGAGCGCCTCGTCTCCGAGTTCTCGAAGTGTGTGGTAGCTGCGTTTGAGCAGCTTGCGAGCAAGCGCCAGGCACGCGCGGTTACCGCCGAGCCGCTCGGCGGCTTGCCGGTAGTAGTCGCGGTCCGGCGACCCTGGACGCCTGGCGGCCTGGGCGGCCTCGTATAGCGCCCAGCGCAGAGCTGGCGGGCCTTGGCGGGAGAGGTGCCCTGGGGCGCGGCGCTTGTCGGAGGCGTGGACGGTGATGTCCATGCCGCCGTAGCGGACCGCTTCGCGCGAGGAGGAGAACCGGCGTGTGTCGCCGAGCTCGGCGAGGATCACGACACTCGTCAGCGCGCCGATCCCGTAATGCGCGGTCTGCAGCGCCCGGCAGCCGGTCTGGCGCCGCGCGTAGGAGCGCAGCTCCTTATCTAGCGGTGCGACCCGATCCTCGAGCGCGTCGATCATCCCGAGCGCGACCGTGATCTGCTCGCGTCCCGCGGCCGGCAACGGCAGCTGCTCGATCCATGCCCGGTTCTCGCAGGTGAGCAGACCAGCGCGCTTGGGCAGCCCATGGTGATACAGCACCGCCTGCATCCGCTGCTGCCACTCGCCACGCTCGTCCACGAGCGTGTGCCGCAACCGGACCCTGGCGCGGAGATCCAACAGATGGTCCGGCGCGATCCAGCACTCCGGCAACCGGCCGGCCATCAACAGCTCCCGCAGATGCCTGGCGTCCGCGCGGTCGTTCTTCGCGCGCTGCTTGTTCCCGCGCAGCGCGCTCGTCTCCGCCGGCTCCGCGAGATGCACGCTGGCGCCAATCCGCCGCAGCTCCTCGACCACGAACCGCCAGCCCGTCGTCGCCTCCAGCGCCACCTCGAGCTCTGAACCCGCAAACCGGGCCAAGAACTTCCGCACGCCCGAGCGGTCCGCCGGCACGATCCGACCACGCGATACCTCGCCGGTCACAGTGTCGATCCACTCCGCGGTGATCTGCGCCCGATGCTGATCGAGTCCCATCACGATCGCCATACGTCAACCCTCCTCGTCGAACCCGCGCGAGCAGCGTTCAGCCCGACCCACCAGCTACCGTGGGTCACGGTCGGCCCTTCGCATTCGATTGACCGGCCGCGCGGCTAGCACCGCGCGCGCCTTCAACTTACGTCATTCGACGCGGAGGGCCGGCCGCCTTCACCGGCCGCCACGTCGCCTGCTCATGCCGTCTTTGATCGAGGAGGAGTTATGTCTCGACTTTCGTGATCTCAGGCGGCCGCGTGGGCTGACGGTGACTGGGGTTGTGTGAGTTTCGGGTTGGTGGTCATCGGGGGTGCTTGTGCCCAAAACTCGTGGCGGATCAGCTCGCGGCGGAGCGCGGTGAGCATGTCGGCGTAGCTGACACTCGTCTTCTGGCGGTACCAGGGGGCGGTGCGGAGCCGGCTGGCGAGGTCAGCGTCGGGGTCGCCGTGGAGTTGGTACCAGGCGATCGTGATCGTCTGCGCGAGGAACCCGAACGGGACGGTCCGCCGAACGGCTTGCTGGACGCGATTGCGGGCCTGGCCGACGCCGTGCGCCTTGGCCTCCTGGTTACAGGTCTCGATCGTCCAGCGGCTGTCGTAGCGCGAGAGTAGCTCGGCTGCCGGGACGTCGGCGTTGGTCGAGGCGATCGCGACGTCGAACCCGTCGGTCGTGCCGGGGTTGCGGATCAGGATCACCTTCACCGGCCGGGTGTAGAAGGGCGTGTACCACAGGCAGATGAGCTCGTGGACGTGGACGGTGCGCTCGCGGCCGTTGGGGCCGGTGACTGTGACGGGTCGGAACGTCGCACCGGCGGCGATCTCGGTCAGCGTGGGCAGCTGGGCGCCCTTGAGCGGCGGGCGGCCTTGGCGGCCAGGCTGCCTGGCAGGCGGCAGCTTGTGCAGCGCCGCGTTGCCACGCATCCTCGTCGTGACCGTCACGCGGTCCGGGAGCTCGCGCCACGCCCGGCTGGCATAGGCGCCGTCCATCACCAGCTCGACTTGGCGTGAGGGGAAGCGCTTGATGACCATGTCGATCAGTGTCCTCGCCAGTTCGGGCTGGGAGGGCCGATCCGGTGCTGATCGTCCTTGGGGCGGAACAGGCGGAACAGGACCGGCAGCGCGACCTGCCGGCCGCCCAGGCAGGGCAGGCTGACGACGAGCACGACCACGACCCAGCAGTTCCCCCACCGGGTGCGGCGCCCGGACCCTCGGGCTGGGCGCCGTCGTGCAGGTAGTGCGCGCCCCACACGCGCTTGCCCGAGCGGCCAAAGAGGGTGTCGTCGACGGCGAGGCGGATCGGCGCGCCGGCCTTGACGAACACCGTGACCAGGAAGTCCAGCAGCGCGAGCCCGAGCTGATCCGGGTCCCAGCGACGGCGGGCGAAGAAATCGTGCGCACGGCTGTGATGCCACACCCCCGCCAGCCCAGCGGCCTGCAGCATCCCGCAGACCGTGCAGTCGCGGATCCGGCCGACGAACCCGACCAGCAACATGCTGAACGTCTGAAAGGTCGGTTGCGTGAAGCACCCCGACAGCAGGGACAGCAATCCGGCCAGCGAAGTGGGAACCTCTGACGTGGCGGCGACCTCCCGGTGGGAGAGCCGCGGGGACGCTCGCAACGCCCCGCGACCGATGGGTTTTGACGCCACCGGATTCGGGGTCGCCGCCGCCCCTCCTTGCGCCAGCAGCGGTAGCGGCTAGCCTGCCCGCGTGTGCGAGATCTGCAGCAGATCAACCGCGAGCTCGATCAGGCCCGCGAGCGCGATGATCACCACGCGCAGGTCCGCCTGATCACCGCCGCGCTGGCGCTGCCCGACTCCCAGCCCGACCGCGCCGACTATCTCGACGAGCTCGCCTACGCCTACGAGAAGCTGGGTCGCTTCGAGGAGGCGATCGACGCGATGCGCGAGGCGGTCGCCGCCGGCTGGGACGGCGAGCTCGACGATCATCCCAGCGCGCAGGCGCTGATCGCCGACCTGCTGCTGCGCGCCGGACGCGACCACGAGGCCGACGAGGCATGGGCGCAGGCCGAACGCGAAGATCCCTACAACCCGTGGGTGCACTCCGCCGCAAGCGACGCCTACAGGAGGGTCGGGCTATACAAAAAGGCGCTGCCGTGGCAGACCAAAGGACTCGAGCTGGCGCTCGTGGCCGGCGATGAGGAGGGCGAGCTGGCGTGGTATCTGACCGGCGAGCGAGGCGAGACGATGGCCATCATCGGCCTGCAGCCCGACGAGCTCCAGCTCCGCGCCGAGGAGCTGATCGAACAACAAGAGCAGCAGGACCGCGAATACGAGCAAGAGTTCCTGCGCCGCTGGAACCAGCCACAGACGATCGCGCCGCAGCAGGCCTCAATCGGCGTGGCGTGGTTCCCGCCCGACCAATACCCGCGAGCGTTACAGACCTGGCCGAGCTTCGCCGAGGACTACCAGCACGGCCCCTACCAGGCCTACTGCGCGCGCCTCGAGC
Organism: uncultured Solirubrobacteraceae bacterium; assembly: GCA_963816005.1. GTDB lineage: Bacteria > Actinomycetota > Thermoleophilia > Solirubrobacterales > Solirubrobacteraceae > Palsa-465. The sequence goes on from CAWFKF010000010.1 coordinate 3,899, forward strand.
TGCTCCTACGCGACCTCAAAGCCCAAGGCGTCAAGCACCTCGGGCTCACCCCGATCGCGATCGACGAGTATCTCGCCTGGTGCAGCGATAACGACCGCGAACCCGAGGAGTCCGACACCCGCGCGAGCTACGCCACGACGCTCGTCGAACGCGCCCTCGTGCAACCGTGGCCGCCGGAACGAAACGACCCCTGCTGGTGCGGCAGCGGACGCAAGTACAAGAAATGCTGCCTCCGCGCCCAATAACTCCCCGACCAGCCGCGGGCTGAGGGCTCACCTCACCCGAAAATCACGAAAGTCGAGGGGGCGTGGCTACTTCAGGACGAGTGAAGAGTGCCTGCTAGTTCGCGTTTTTTTGCGATGGAGAGACGGTTCTGGGGTGCGTGAAACCTAGGGATATCGGGATAACCCGGGGGTTTCCGCTCCTCTAGTTGGTTGAGCGGCCCGGGCGGCGGGGCCGTTGGGGGCCGTGGAACGGGCGGTCGGTGGCGGCCAGGATGTACTCGTCGGCTTGCCGGGAGAGGTCGCGCATCTGCTCGAGCACGGCTTCGAGCTGGTGGCGGTTCGCGATCCACTGTTGGTAGAGCTGGGCGTCGTCGGCCGATAGGCGGCGGGTGATGGTCTTGCCGGCTTCTTTCCAGGTCAGCTGCCAGTAGGGGCCGTGGCGTTGGTCGGGGTCCTGGCAGCGGCAGTTGGGGTTGCCGCAGGAGGTGTAGAGCTCGGCGAGGCTGCCTTCGCAGGTGAAGCCGACCTCCGCGAGGCGGGCCTTGGCGGCCTCGTAGTCGCGGGTGACGCGTTCTAGGCGCCGCTTGAGCTGGGCCTTGGAGGGCTGTTGTTCCGTCATCGATAAGTATCATACTTATCGTCCATGCGGACCGTGGGTCTGCCGGATCGACCGGCCAGCGGCGCTGAGGCGTTCCGGGATCTTGAGCGGTTCCTGTCCGAGGCCGCCGACGCTCGCCTGGGTCTGTCCGAGCTCGAGCGCGGGTCAGAGCGTCGCGTCCGGGAGCTCGCGCGCTTGGAGCTGCAGGCGCATGTGGACTCTCGTGGTGAGGGTGATCTCGGCGCGGCGATCATCGTCCCGGGTGAGGGCGGCCAGCCGCTCAGACTGGCCTACAAGCGGCCCCACACTCGCTCGGTGCTGACGTTGTTCGGCGAGTTGCGGATCACGCGCATGGGCTACGGCGCTCCCGGACATGAGGCGCTTCATCCGCTTGATGTCGAGCTGTGCCTGCCGGAGCGGATCTACAGCTATGAGTGCCAGCGGCGGCTGATCCGCGGCGTGATCTGCGGGCCGTTTGACGAGGCGATCACGCTGGTTTGCGAGATGACCGGGGTGAGCGTGCCCAAGCGCTCGGCCGAGCAGATCGTGCGCGAGGCCGCCCTTGACTTCGACGCGTTCTACGCCGAGCGCGCGCACGCCGCGGTGAAGCCTGGCCGGGGCGAGATCCTCGTCGGCGCGATCGATTGCAAGAGCATCCCGATGGTCAAGCCCGAACGCGCGCTGCGGGTCCTCAGGCGCGGCAAGGGCGAGAAGGCCAACAAGAAGCGAATGGCGACCGTCGCCGCGGTGCACAGCCAGGCGCCCATGATCAGAACGCCCAAGGACGTGCTCTGGAGCCTCTTCGCGAGCGAGCAACGACCCGAGCGCCCCAAGCGCACGCCACCCCAGCACAAGCGGGTGTGGGCCAGCCTGATCGCCGACAAGGACACGTTCATCACCGACGTCAAGGCCGAGATGACCCGCCGCGACCCCCACCACCGCCGAACCTGGGTGATCGTCACCGACGGCGAGCGAGCGCTGCAGCAGCGGGTCTGCCGAACCTTCACCGACGTCACCCTCGTGCTCGACCTCCTGCACGTGCTGGACAAGCTGTGGGCCTGCGGCCACGCGCTCTACGGTGAGGGCAGCCGCGAGGCCGAGGACTTCGTCTACCAACGCGCCGAGCGGATCCTCTGCGGGATGGCCAGCCAGGTCGTCAAAGGCCTACGCCAGATCGTCACCAAACGCCGCCTCACCGGCAACAACGCCAAGACGCTGCTCAACGCCGCCAGCTACCTCTACCGCAACCGCGACCGGACGCGCTACGACCACTACCTCGCCAACGGATGGCCAATCGCATCAGGCTCGGTGGAAGGCGCCTGCAAGAACCTGATCCGCGACCGCTTCGAGCGCTCCGGCATGCGCTGGACCCCCGAAACCGCCGAAGCCCTCCTACGCCTCCGCGCCGTCTACCTCTCAGGCGACCTCGACGCCTACTGGGAATCCCACATCAAACGCGACCAGCAGCGCCTCTACCGCAGAGACAAATGGGAACTCGTTCTGAAGTAGCCACGCCCAAGTCGAGGTCATGTGCTGCAGGACATAACTGCTCCTATGTTCTGCGTCTGGTTATGTGCTGTCGATGAAGTGCGCCGCGGGTTTCCCCTGCTCGGCGGAATTTAGGGTGAGGAGGCGCGGGACATAACCGACGACCTGCGATCGATGCTCACGTGCTCTCTGGTCCGAGATGCGGCGGGCCCCAGCGACGTCGAAGCGGCCGGTGCAATGCGTCGCCGTCGGGAGGTGATTCCCTTACGCGGCGGGGGTTTCGACCAGATGGCGCCCCCCGATCGCGGCGAGTGTCCAGCTGCGGCTGCCTGAGGTGGTATGAGGGACACGACCGACACCTCGGCCTCCTCAGCCGGTGCCGATTATGTGCTGCAGCTCGACCACGGACTTGGTGCTGAGCAGGGAGAACGCAGAGCCCGAAGCGCCTACAGAACATAGCCATCCGCAGAACATAGGAGAGCAGTCTCCGGTCCTCCAGCGTGCTGTCTCCAGGTCGCGCCCCAACCACCTCGACGCGAAGCATGTCCTCCCTGATCGACAAGGACCAAGGCGGCCCCTTCGGGGCCGCGGCCTGTCGGTGGGTGACAAGCGGATGGACAGTCCGGGCGGTGCGCGCCGAGCGCGCCGGCGGCCAGCCTTCGTCACGGCCGGCGGCGGCGCTCCACTGCTCTCCGTCCGGTCTCTCTCCCACGTCCGCCATCCGACGTGCAGATGGCGGGCGGCCGAGCCGTCAGGCGCTGGCTCGAGCAACGAGACGAGGTCGCTCACGGCGATGAACGTGCCATCCAGTCCGCCGCGCCGGATGCCCTGGGCCGCCTCGTCCTCCTGTGCGATCGCGGCTAAGCGTGCTGGCTACAGCACTTCGCCGACGTCGTCGAACTAAGCATTATCGAGCGTGATTACGAAAACCTCTCGCTAGTGCTGACGGCCAAACATTCCGCAGCTTGCCGCTCGACCGGCCGGTTCACCTTGCGCTATCAGATCAGAGATTGGTTCTCTGAAGGTGCGCGGAAGTGGCTCGGCCCACCTGCCCGCTCTCGCCGGCCACGTGAACGGGACTTTCGTGTCTGGGCACCCGGTTAAAGTTCGGGGACCGTGGCGAAGCGAAACGGCGCTGCACAGAGGTCATCCGGATCGCCGGCGCGCTCCAAGCGCCGTCGCGGGTCGCGAAACGGCCGGCGGCGGCTCGATGGGGAGGTCGAACGGACTGAGGCGCAGCGCCTGGCGGACGATGGCTGGGTCGAATGGGGCGGTGAGCTGATTTGGGCCGTCGGCTTTACGTCGGGGGGCGCGCCGTACGGACTGCGGGTCTCTGACTTCGACCCTGCGGACCTGCAAGCGATGGGGCTGGACGGCGCGGTGGTCGACGCCGCCGGGCTGGCGACCGCAGAGTCCTCGATCGACGAATCGGACGACTGGCTTCGGGACGACGACGTTCCGTTCTGATTATGAGTAAGCGCTTACCCGATTACCTGACCGCGATGACCGAATGCCCGTAATCTCAGCGATCCTCATCACCGTCGTCGTGCTGGCCGTTTGGCTGGCCGGCCTGGCCGTGGCGCTGCGCGGCTATTTCCGTGCGATACCGGTGAGTGCCACCGTCGTCGCCGTCTGCGTCTTGCTGCTCACCGGAGGTTCTGTGATTGCCGCCATTGCTGCCGCGATGGGCGTGCTCATCGGTGTTCCCGTTGGCCTCTGGGTGCTCCTCACCATCCGCATCAACGTCCGGCCACGCAGCGTTCGCGCATCAACATCGCCCGCGTCGAAGCGCTGATCGCGCGGCCGTCAGACAGCGCTGGGTGTCGGTCAACTCGGGCGCCGGGGAGGAACGAACGGGCACGATCGGCCTGAGTGCGGCAATGAGGCCCGGTGAGCCCCCCGCCGAAGGGCGAGGGCCGATCGCGCGCTCCTTGGCGGTTGGTGCCACGTTCCTCAACGGCTCCCCAAGACCCCTCACGAACGCGGCAGACGCCTCAAGCGTTAGGGGTGCCCACGACATTCGTCACCGCGATCTCCGCCGCCGGCGGCGCTACCGTGAAGCGATGAGCATCAAGCGCCGACGCAAAGCCGAGCGCCGTAACGCACGCACGCGAAAGACGGCGAGCCGCATCAAGGCGTCCGGGCACGCCGAGGTGGGCGACTCAGCCCGTGCACTGCCCCATCCCGACTCGGTCAAGCTGAGCGACCTGTTCGCGATGCCAGCGTCCAATGAGCGCGGCCCAGGCGAGGAACCCGCCTACGATTACTGCGCCGGCGACCACGGATGGTTCGTGGTACCTCGCGCCGGCGAGCCGTTCGAGCTTTCGCTCACGGGTGAGTTGGAATCCAGCTGGGGGCTGTTGGCCGAGCAGAACCCAGCCTGCGCCCCCATATCTGAACGGATCCGCGCGCTGCGTGCCACCGGGCGTACGCATGTGCAGGCGACGCTCGCAAGAGTGTTCTGGGAGGTGTTGCTGCCAGATGGCTCGACGGTCTGCCTTGAGTCCGCCAGCGATGATCACCCGGCTTCAGTGAGTTGCCCAGAGCTAGCCGACGGCCGGCCGATCGGCTTCTGGGCCTCAGAGCTCGGATTTGAGCGCTTCGACGGTGAGGTGGCCCTGCCAGCGTACACGTGGATGACGGGCGAGAATCAGCTTCCGGTCGCGCTAGCCAGGCGCGTCGGCGAGCGCTGGACGGACGCCTACCGGGTGCGCGTCTACGACGACGCCAGCGACGATCACGAGGGCATCCCACCTGAGCTGTGTCCGCCGCGCGAGCGCTAGCCTGCTACCTACGCTCGGGTTCTAAAACTCCGTTTTACGGGCTCTCCTCCTCGTTTGGGGGTGACTTGCGCGCCTCGACCGTGGCGAATCGCCTGCTATCACGCAGGTTCTGCGACGACATCAGGGTCCCGGAACTCGCGCACATCTCGCCGCGCGGCGAGCACGACGCCATCCGCGCCCATCGCGCCCGGCATCCATGCGTCGTCGGGCGACCCCCGCTCGCACGCACCCGCTCCCGGCACAAAGCACAGCACGGCGCGCGGGTCGGCCGAGTGCGCATCTTGCGAGCATGCCCGCATGGGGACCAAGAGCCCTCGGCGAGGAGGCCACCGAACTTGCCGGCTGACGGGTTCTGCTCAAAGTGCCCAGCGCACGCCGAAAAACCGAAAAACGGCAGCATTGAGAGCGAAGCGAGGCTGATCGATCCTTGCAACGCCTCGGCGCATCAAGGCCCCGCGCACGGCGACGGCTTACGGCGCCCTACGGGCGAGTCCTCGCATCGATCATCCAGACATCACGGCGCGGCATCCATGCCGCTTGATCCCCCGCCCGGCACCGATCCCACCACGCGGCTGGCCGCCCAGCAGCCCCGATTCACCCCCCATATGGAGGAGCGGTTGTCAAGCGAGCAGCGTTCATGGTTCCTTTCTGGCAGGGGTTGAGTTGATGTGGTTGCGGCTGGCGGGGCGGTCCGGGCGTCCGCGGAGTTCGCGACGTTTGGTCAGCCTCATATGCGGGGGCTGGGTACCCCAAGACCTTGTTTTCGTCGCACGTCCGCTGTCTAAAATCGAGCACCGTCGGCTGACGCCGGGCTGCTCATGGGGGTGCCGCGGACTGGGTGTGCGCGAGTGCCGGGACGCTCGGGCCGCCTCGTCAGCCGCAACGGGTTGTAGGGGGGTTGGGGTCTCAGGCGATCGTGGGCTCCTGCTTCGGTGGGATGGAGCGTGCCTGCGTGAGGGGGTCGCCCGCCGGCATGGACGCCGGCGGAACCGGGTCGGGATGGGAGCCTGACCAGGTGGCGATCTCCCAGCAGAAGCAGGCGAGCTCGCGCGCGATCGCGACCGCGACGACGCCGTTGGGCTTCTTGCGCGCGTCCTTGAGCTGACGCCAGCGGGCGTGCAGGCGCCGCTGCGCTGACCACGCGATGTTGATCACCTCTGGCGGCTGGTCGCGCTGGCGGCGCTCGAGCAGCTCGCCGACCCCCGGCTGACGGCGGTAGTGGTAGGACGCCTCGATCAACAGCCTGCGCGCGTGCGTCGAGCCGGCCTTCGTGATCGACCCCTGGCGACGCTGGCTGCTGGTGGTGTGCTCGGACGGGACGATCCCGAGGTAGGCCGACAGCCGGTCGGGGTGATCGAAGCGCTCCCACTCGCCGATCTCGGCGCACAGCCCGAGCGCAGAGAGCGTCGATCCCGCGCAGGCACCTGAGCCGACCGACCGCCTGCGCGCACGGCGACTCAATCACGAGCTTCTCGAGCTCGGCCTCGACCCGGTCACGGCGGGCGACGAGCACGTCGTGCGCGTGCAGGTAGTCGGCCATCGTCACCTGCGACGCGTGATCGACGAACCGCAGGCCGGCGAGCCACGCGCGATGCGCTCGCGACCACGCACGCCCCGGCCCCTCCCAATACACCTCGCGGCGCAACAGGAACTTCCCGAGCCGGTGGCGGGCGCGCATCAGATCAGCGCGAATGTCCTCCCGGCAGCGAACGAGGTCCCGCAGCCGCTCGCGCTCCAGCGACGGGACCGTCACGATCGCCAGCTCCCCGGCCGCCAGCAGCCGTGCGAGCCGGACCGCGTCGCGCTTGTCGGTCTTGATCCGATCACCAGGCCGCCGCTCCGTGCGCCCCGGTGCGCACACCGACACCTCGATCCCCCGCGCCCGCGCGCGACGCGCCAGCCCATAGCCGGTCGGGCCCGCCTCGTACACCATCCGCGCCGGCACGGGAACCTCCATCAGCCGCTCCAGCAGCTGATGCGGACGCCCAACCATCCGGGCAGTGCTCAGCTCGCCTGTCCCCTGGTCGAAGATCGCGATCGTCGACTCGTGCGCGTGCACGTCAAGACCGACCCAACGGATACCGTCAGCCATTAGGCACTCCTCTCGTGGATTGTGGGCCCCGCGCCGAGGCCGGAATCCTCAGCGCGAAGACTTACCCCGCAGCCTGCGCGGGGAGTGCCGACCACTTCGACACGGAGCCGGCAGCTCCTCCATAGGGTCTAAACGACGAGGAGTCCCGTTTTACGAACCCGAGGCCCCCTCCCCCACGTGTGATCCTCAGCGATACCTGGCGTGGTTCTGACGGCGCTATTTGGCCTCCCGGGAGTAACGGAACAGGAACGTACCGCTAAGCGGCTTCGCCGAGTTCGCGGCAGGGCGGCGCCCTGCTCGTGGCGATTAGCAGGTGCGTGGCCTCGACGCGGGGCGAGACCCGCATCCGTTCCCGCACGGGTATCGGAGCCGAGGGGCTTCGTAACGGCTTGTGTCCGGAAGCAGTCGTGGGCGCCCGTGTCGTGGGCGCCGTCGTCGAAAACGGGGAACTCCAGGCGGCGTCTACTGGTAGCGGAGTGCTTCGGCTGGGTAGACGCGGGCTGCGTAGCGGGCGGGAATGAGCGTGGTCGCGAGCGCTACCAGGTAGACGCTGAGGAAGATCACGCCGAGCATGAGCCAGGGAACGGCGAGGCTCAGGGTTATGCCGGAGCCTGCGGCGTACGTCGCAGCGGACGAGCTGATGATGTTGTGGGCGACGATGAGGCCGAGGACGGCGCCGAGGATGATCGCGGTGAGCGCGATGAAGGACGACTCGAGCAGCAGGCTGGCCTGCACCGTGCGGCGTTGGAAGCCGATCGCGCGGAGAACGCCGATCTGCTGGCGCCGTTCGACGACGGCGCGGGCGGTGACGACGCCGAGCGCGGCGATGCCGACGACGAGGCCGAGCGCAAGGAATCCTTCGATGAGGCGGTCGATGACGACACTTGCGCCGATCGCTTGGTTGAGCAGCTTCTGCATCGAGTCGGCCTGAAGGCCGTTGGCCATGAACACGTTCTGCAGCGTCTTGGCGGTAGTGGTGGGATTGACGCCGGGGTTGAGCTTGAACAGGTAGGTGGTTGGGAGGACGCGGTTGCCGAACACGGGCGTGAGGGTGGCCTGTGAGGTCCAGATGCCGGTCATCTCCGCCGGGGCGCTGTCTGAGAGGACGCCGATCACGGTCAGGGTGGTGTGCTTGCCGGTTTGCGGGTCGGTCACGGAGACCCGCACGGGCGCCCAGTGCTTGTCTTCGACGTAGAAGCCTGTCAGCTTGAACTTCAGAGTCGGGGTGCTGCCGTAGTTCTGGCGGTGCGGGACGGCGAGGTTGTCGACGACGGCGAGCCCGGGGTGGGTGAGCAGCGCGTGCCAGACGGCCGCGGGTGAGCTGTAGCCGCGCGCCCAGGTGTCGAAGCCATAGCTTGTGTGTGTGAGGAGGCTGTCGTCGAGGCCGCCGACGGGGTAGTTCTGGGCCGTGTGCGTCGTGCCGAGCTGGCGTGCCCTGACCGGCAGTGAGGATCTGGTGGCGACGGTGCTGATCAGCGGCCTGAGGGCCGGCGACCGGTTAACGGCGGCTGCCATGTCGAGCACCGGCGCCGTCGGCGAAGCTGTCGCGTGGACGTCGAAGCCGCCTCCGAAGGCGCGGACGTTGTTGAAGGCATTGGTGAACGATCCTGTGGTGGTCGCGCCGACAACGAGCGTGAACGTGACCAGCATGAACATCGCCAGCGTGACGCCGGTGCGGAACCGGCTCTTCAGCGGGTAGGCAATCGACATGCGCACGATAGGCGCGATCCTGCGGATCCGTCCGAGGGCGCCACCGAGTGCGGCGAGGAGAACGTCGGCGTTGTACATGATCGTCCAGGTGGCGCCGATCACGATCATCAGTCCGCCGAGGATGAAGATCCCGGAGCTCACGGTCATCGCGCCGAACAGGTGCTGGCGGATCGACGGAACGATGAACCAGACGATCAGCGCCAGGCCTGCGGCCGTACGCGCGACGCGCTTGTTGGCGCCAAGCGCCTCGGAGAGCCGGGCAAGACCGAGGATCAGCAGCGAGACGCCGAGACCGAGCGTGATCTCGTTCTTGGCGTGGATCCCGCTGCGTGCGATCGAGTAGCCGAGGGCGATGATCAGGATCCCGCCGATCCGCTTGCGGCGCGTGCTCATAGCGACGAGCTGATCGGGGAGGTCGCGGATCGCGGAGACGATGTTCATCCGGCTCACCCGCCAGGCGGAGAACGCGACCACACCGAGGGTCAGCAGCACCCCGATCGTGTAGGCGACGACGAGGCTGGCCGGCTTGACGGCGAAGGCGAGATGGAAGCCGGGGTACGAGGCGAACAGGCCGCCCATGCCGAGCACCATCAGGTCGGCGACGAGCACGCCGAGCGCGGCGCCGACGAGGGCAGCGACGAGGTCGTAGGCCGCTCCCTCGTAAAGGAACATCTGGACCAGGTGGCCGCGACGGGTCCCGACCGCGCGGGCAATGCCGAGCTCGCTGCGCCGCTCGGCTGCGAGCAGGACGAAGATCAGGAAGATCAGCAGGATCCCCGCGGCGATCGAGAACGCGCCGAACGTCGTGAACAACGAGACGAACGCCGCTCCGGTGCTGTCCGCCGCGTTCAGCGCGTCCTGCTTGGTCTTGTCGGTTTCGAGGCCGAGCGCGCTCACCGTTGGGTTCAGCGCTTTCACGACCGTGTCGGTCGCGGCGACGCCGCCACGGTTGGCGACGTAGATCCCGTCGATCAGGCCCGGTTCGTGGAGCAGCGTCTGCGCCCGCGCCAGCGGCATCAACACCCCGTAGTTGGAGGTGAACGCACCCTGGTAATCGACCACCGCGCGGACACGTGCTCGCTCCAGGCCGGTGCCGGTGAGGACGCGGACCGTGTCCCCGGGCTTCGCGCCGAGCGCGTCGGCGAGCTTCGCATTCAGGAAAACCTCGTTCGGCCCGAGCTGCGCCAGCGACACCGCCTTGCCGGCTGCGCGCATCGTGCCGAAGGCGCTAAGCGTGACCGGATCGCCGGCAAAGAGCGTCGCGTTCGGCTCGTACTGCTTGCGGCTCACGTCCTGGACGGCGCTGCCCCACACGAGCACCGGCGCCACCGCACGCACGAGCCCAGAGGCGCGCCCGGCAGCCGCGACCCGCTCGACGTAGCTCTGTGGGAAGTAGCGGGTTCCGGTGCCGACGGAGCCGACCGCAAGCGAAGCCGTCAGCCCTTTCGCGCCGACAACCTCATCGGTCCTGCCGAGCCTGGCGATCGCCGAGGAGCGGATCGAGGAGCTCATCGTGTCCCCGGTCGCAAACGAAGCGGTGATGATCGCCGTCCCGAGCATCAACCCCGCGACGATCAGAGCGGCACGACCCCGCCGGCGCCTGGCATTCCGGACGCCGAGGCGGAAGAAGACGCGATTGCGCAGCGCGAACACCGCAACGACCGCAAGCAACACCACCACGAGCACCGCCAGTACTTCCGCGAGCGAGCCCACCGGGATCCCGAACAGCTTTTGCATGACTCACCTAGCGGTGGCCGGCGCCTCCGCGACCACGACGTCGTACGCCTCGCGACCAGGCGACGCGCGGAAGAACACCACATCGGACAGCTTCTCGATCTGGGACTGATAGAAGCCGCTCACCTGCGAGGCGTGCGCGGCTTCCTCGCTCGACCAGAGGCTGACTACCAACACCTTTCCCTCCTCGGAGAGCAGGACATAACAGCCCTCGTAGCCATCCTGGTCGTGCAGCGCGGGAATCAGTTCTGTCTCGAACCGCTCGATCGCGCGCCGAGGGTTCTGACGCACGGGATCGATCTCGGCAACCGTCACGCGTGCGACCATTACTGCCTCACCTCCAGACGCTCCTCGTCGACGATCTGGCCATCGACCATGCGCACGATCCGATCGGTCGCACGGCCGACGCCGATGTCGTGGGTGACGATCAGGAACGTCAACCCACGCTCGCGGTTCAGGCGGCGCATCAACGCCACGACATCCTGGGCGTTCTCGCTGTCGAGGTCTCCCGTCGGCTCATCGGCCCAGACAATCGCCGGATCGTTGACGAGCGCGCGCGCGATCGTCGCCCGCTGCCGTTGCCCGCCCGAGAGCTCCTCCGGCACGTGCGCAGCACGCTCGGCCAACCCCACCATCTCCAGCGCAGCCAACGCCCTCCGCCGAGCCTCCCTGGCCGGCACACGGGCAACGAGCAGCGGCAGCTCGACGTTCTCGACCGCGCTCAGCACCGGCATCAGGTTGTAGAACTGGAACACGAAACCCATCCGGCGGGCGCGATAGTCGGTGCGCTCCGTATCAGACATCGAGCCGAGCGACACCCCCTCGATCAACACCTCGCCACCGTCGATCCGGTCCAGACCGGAAAGACAATTCAGCAACGTCGTCTTGCCCGACCCGCTCGGACCCATAATCGCCACCATCTCCCCGCGCCCAACCGTGAAGCTGACGCCACGCAGCGCCTGCACCTCGACCTCGCCGGTGTCATAACGCTTGTCAACACCGCGAGCCTCAACAATCGCCACGACACGGACAGACTCGGCAGACGGCGCCGAAGCTGGTCCCAGAACCAGGGATTCCTGCGATTGAACCGCCATCTCGTCCTCCCTTGGTGCTTCCACATATACAACGGTCGTCGGCGAACCTCATCGGGGGAAGGCACGGAACTGCAGGCCGGAGAACCACTGAACCGTCCATGCCTGAACTACTGAACCGTCTGTGCCTGGACCGCCCGCTGCTCAGTGTGATCGAGTTCGGCGAAGCTGCGAGACCATGAGCTGGCCGCTTTCCTTCCTGCGATTCGTTCGCACATCACGGCCACCGCGAGGTTCACGTAACACCGTGCGTCAGTGAGCATTTGCAGGGCTGCCTCACACCAGCTCAACGACTGAGCTTGAAGAAAAAACCGCTGGCTGAGAGTGTGGGGCGTTCCCGAGCGGCTTTCAGCGTTTGCCCTGATCCGTGGCTGCCGACGGGCGAGGATCGTTGTGGGGCAATTCGGCGGCAGGCTCGGAGGCTGGTTGGCGGACAGGTTGAGCATGTTCCGGTAGGTCGCGCCCGTGAGCCGGTCGCCGCCGCCATGGTCCCTGATGCCATGAGCCTGTTGGGCGTGCTGCTGACGGCGGCGTGGTCGCGGCGCCCGATCCGTCCGCTCGCGGACGAGGCGGTGCGGCCGCCACCCGGTGATGAATTGGTAGCGGACGCCAAGGCCCCGCGGAACCACGCCGTCACGATCCGTGCTCGCCCCGCTGAGATCTGGCCCTGGCTTGAGCAGATGGGATGCCAGCGCGCTGGCTAGTACAGCTACGACGGTCAAGACAACGGCGGTGTCCGGAGCGCCGAGCGGATCGGTCCGGAGCTTCAGCAGGTCCAGGCCGGCGACGTCTTCCCGATGAGGCCAGAGGACGACCACACATTCGTCGTCCGGATGGTCGAGCCGGAGCGGGCACTCGTGCTCGGCGACCCTCGAGCGCCGCCAGCGCGGGCAAGCACCCGAGATCATCAACATCGCCTCGCGCCCCCAGCGCCGGCTCAACGCCCCCTGGGCGCCAGCTCAAAGACGCCCGCCGCAAACCTGGCGGGATCGTGGCCGTCGCGATCACCCGCGAACTCGCCGGCTACTGCTGGAAGATCGCCACCTACGCCCCACAGCGCTCGAACCGACGCCCACACTGTAGGAGGCTCACCAACTCGCGCTGACTCCTTCGAACACTCCCGTTGCGGCTAGCGAGGCGGCCCGAACATCCCGGCTCGCGCACAACAACTCCGCGATTCGTCGCCTGAGCACCCGCCCAACAGCCGCCGCGCCCGACAATAGACAGCGGACGTGCGACGAACTCGACGAACAAAGGCCTTGGGACAAGCCGCGAATCACCGTCGCGAACCCGCGGACGCCCGGACCGCCCCGCACGCCGCAACTACATCAACCACCCCAACCACCAACCAGACAACCGCCATCAAGCCCTACCCCTAGACAAGCGCTCCTCCATATGGGCGACGAAGCGCTCGTCCGGATCGGGCCGGATCTGCGCCGCGGCGCACGACCGGATTCGCCCACAAGCATCAGCGCGCCAACAGCTGTCAGCGTGCCTGCTCGTGCCACGAAGCGGCCACGGAGCCCGCGTGATCGCTCTAGGCGTGGAGCAGTCACGGAAGCCGCTGAGCCTGGCCGACTCGGGCCGCCGCCCTGCTTTGGTCATGCGACGACCCGCGGCGGCCTCAGCCTCGGAATGCGCGGATCCGGGGACTCTCGGGGCCACGCCAGCGGCTCGCTCGGCGATCCACGGTGTACAGGCGAGGCGAGCGGGCGCAGGTAAGGTCAGTTGCGTGACTGTCGTCGTGCTCACGGGAGCTACTCGCGGCATCGGGCGAGCGGCCGCGATCGAGCTCGCTCGGCGAGGAGCCGAGGTCGTCCTCGTGGGACGCGATCCTGAGCGCGTCCGGTTGGTCGCTGAAGAAGCCACGACAGCCGGTGGCGGTGGACGGGTCCACGGGCACGTGTCCGACCTATCGCTGATGTCCAACGTCCGGGTGCTGGCCGACGAGATCCGTGGGCACCACGAGCACGTCGACGTCCTTGCCAACAACGCGGGGGCACTGTTCGCCTCGCGCAAGGTGACCTCTGAGGGCTTGGAGCAGACCTTCGCGCTCAACCATCTCGCACCGTTCCTGCTCACGAACCTGCTGCGAGACCGCCTTGCCGGCGGCCGCGTCGTGACCACCGCGTCCGGCGCCCACCGGTCCGGGCGCCTGGACCTCGACGACCTGCAATCGGAGAATTCCTACTCGCCACGCGTGTACGGCACCTCGAAGCTGTGCAACATCCTGTTCACCCGCGAGCTGGCCAGGCGCGCGCCGGAGCTGAACGCCAACTGCTTTCACCCCGGCGTCGTGCGCACCGGCTTCGCCAAGAACGAAAACGGAATCTGGAAGGTCATCGCTACGCTGGGTGCGCCCTTCCTCCGCTCCCCGGAGCGCGGCGCCCACTCGCTGGTGTGGCTCGCCCTATTCGGCGACGCCGCTGCCCTCACCGGGAAGTACATCGAAGACGAACAGGTGGTCGCTCCCAGCGACCAGGCCCAGGACGACAACCTCGCACGGAGCCTGTGGGAACAAAGCGCGCAGCTCGTCAGCCTGCCTGCCGACGCGCGCGCCTAACGCCCCGGCGCAGAGACCCCCTTCTGTCATCTCTCGGGCATCCGGCCCCGACCCTCCAGAGTCCCTCGTTTGCGCGGCACGGAGGGCGCCGACGTCGGCCGAGACCGAGTGGGCCAGAGACCTCCTCGCTACCTAAAGCGCGCCTCCGGACACCGCGGCCGGTCTGCCCCGCAGGCCGCGCGAAGCGGGGCAGCCGACGGGTGGCGGCGGAGGCCCGTCCCGACCCGGAAGCGGGTCCGGTCGTGCGGGCGATCGGAATCGTGGCAAAGCGCGCGTGAGCGTGCCGGCCGCACCTGGCCTTGGGGCTGTCCTTCCCGGCCGGGCGCTCGCAAGCTCGTGGCTCGGCGGCTTGCGCTCCAGGCGCGCCGACGGCTGGAAGCCGCGGCGAGTGTCGTGGTCGTCGCGAAGCGGGACTGGGACCCGGACGGCACGGTGGCTGCGATGAGGCGCATGCGACATCTCTCTCCCGTCATCCCCGGTAGCTCGTCGACGACGAGGTGCGCAACCTGGTCGAAGCTGCCCACGAGTAGGTCGCTGAGCTGATCAGCGCCAACTGCGACAGGCTCGAAGCACTCGCGCAGGCCCTGCTCGAGCACGAGATGCTCGAGCAGGACGAGGCCGCCAAGGCCGCCTGGGTCCAGCCCCGCATTTAGTTTCGCCCTTGGAAGGATGCCTGCGGTGCATCTTCACGGCTGACCGATGGAGGATTCCCCTCCTACCGGGTCGCCGGCGTGAAGGCGGCTCCACCGACAGGGCTGGACGGACGGCTTGCGCTTGCCCCGCCCCAGAGGATCATCACGTGCCCCGTCCATACGGCTGCGGGGGTGACGCGCCCGCTGAGCGGCGCCTGGGGGAGCGTCGACCAGCGGTTCGCCGTCGGGTCGAAGGCGAACCCCTGCGACGATTGCGATGGGCCGGTGAGGCTCGTGATTCCCCCCCAGATCAGGAGTTGCTTTCCCGTCCACACCTCGGCGAACTGCTCGCGGCCGGAGCTCATCCGGGCCAGCTGACGCCAGTGGTTGGTCGCTGGGCTGTACGCGAGCACGATTCTCGCGAGCGTCGCCGGCTTTCCTGCGTGCGACGCGCCGTAGCCGCCCACGACGAGCATCTCGCGCCCGTCCCAGCCGGGAGTCGCGTTATAGCGGACTGCGGGCAGCGGCGCGATCCTCCGCCAACTGTTGGTCGTTGGGTTATAGGCGGCCGCGCGCGCGAGGCCTGCCGGATACGGCTTGCCGTCCGGATCGAGACCGCTGACGTAGGCAATCAGCTCGCGGCCGGTCCACACACCCGCGGGCGTCTGACTGGGAGCGAGCGGTGAGCTCGCGAGCGTGCGCCACTTGTTCGTGGCCGGGTTGAACGCCGCACCGTCCGATTGGAAGTCACCGCAGCAGCCGCCGCCCGAGTAGATCATCAGGTGACCCGTCCACACGACGAGCCCGCTCGGGCCGCTGGACCTGGGAGGGGCGGGCAGCCTGCGCCAGTGGTTCGTCAGCGGGTTGTAGGCCTGGAAGTCGAATGGACCGAAGGTCAGCATCTCCTTGCCCGTCCAGGCGGCGGTGTAGTGGCCCTGATAGTTGCCGACGGGACCCTTGAAGGGCGCCAGCCTGCTCCACCTGTCGGTTGCCGGACTGTACGCAGCCGCAACATCGACCGAGAGCGGTGGCTTTGGCTGGGCGCGGCCGAACACCAGCATCTGCCTGCCGGTCCACACGCTCACCGTGATCCCGATCGGGGCAGGTGAGGGCGCCGGCGACAGGCGCCGCCATGTTCCGGCGAGCGCCGAGCTGGCGGTCGGCACGGCTGTGGAGCCGGCCGCGTGCGCCACGGCACACCGCGCGAAGCTCGCCGGCGCGATCACGAGAATAAGCGCGAGAGCCAGACGCCAGCGGCGCGCATCGCATCGGCCCGCCGAAAAGGCCCCCCGAACGCGAGCGCTAGCAGCGAGCAGGCGGGCGGAGCATCCTTACGTTGGGCTCACCTGACACCCCGACGATGCTCGCGCGCGGCTCATCAACCGACATCAGGGCCACCCCCGTTCGTCATGCGGGAAACCCGCATCTGGACACGGCACCGATCCGGGGGAGGCGCTTGAGGCATCGGTGCTGCTCAGCCGCGGCCAACCTCGCGCTGAGCGGGAAACCCGACGAGCGGCCAGGAGCAACACTCACGGGGACAGGTCAGCGCCCACCGCCCAGACCCGCAAGATCGTGAACGCGAGCAGGGCACTCACCCAGCCGGCGCTTTCTAGTTGCCACGATCCCGATCGCCCGCTATCGCCCAGCAGTCGCTCGGCGCGATACCCGCGGCGTCGCGGAAGCAGGGCGGGACCGCAACGAGGGATCCGGCCCTGAGATTCGCCACCAGCGAGGCCCGGCACGCCGTCCACTGGTCGGTCGGCGACGGCGATCAACGCCGAGTATCGCGTTTTCACGAAAGGGGGCTCGCGGCGCTGGACTCCGCCGACTGATCCAGAGACCCGAAAGTTTCGAGAGCGGGTCTGTGGCCGGCCCGCGCGTCGGACCCCCTATGCGCGGAAGGCGCGTCCCGGCGATCGGCCGAGTCCAGCCGAGTTCATCGCGGCCGTGCTGCGGACGGCGGCAGAGTTGTGAGTCCTTGGGCGGATGCGGCACTCAGGCCCAGGAGTGACACGCATCCGCCAGCAACGCGTCGATGAGCGCCGTGAGATCCTCGCGGTAGGCGTCGCGGTTGTGAGCCGTCGTCCACGCTGCAGCGGCGGCCGCCAGCATCGGGTAGCGCTCGGGATCGGGGGCGCCGCGAAGCTCCTGCTGCTGGCTTGGCCCTTGAGAGCTTGCGCCGGCGCGCACGAGCAGCGAGCCGAGCGTGAAGTTCCACATCAGACGGTACGCGCGCACCGCCGCCTCGATCGACAGACCCGCGTCGCGCAGCGCTGCATGGATCTCCTCGATTGCGCCGAGCACTGACGGCGCCATCATCCGGCGGCGCGCCAGCACCTCAGGGATCCAGGAGTGCTCCGCGAGGCTGTCGTAGATCGTCGACCACAGCAGGAGCATCACGCCCTTCGGGTCCCGCGGGCGCGACGGATACACGAGCCGGGCCGCGAGGCGGTCGATCAGCACCATCAGCAGCTCGTCCTTGCTGCCTATGTGCCGGTAGGGCGTCATCGCGGAGACGCCGAGCTCGCTCGCGAGCCGGCGCATCGTCAGCGCCTCGACGCCCTCGGCGTCGAGTAGGCGGATCGCCGTGTCGAGCACGGCTTCGCGATCGATCGTCGGCGGGCGACCCCGGGGCCGATCAGCCGCCATCTCCACCGCTGCCTGGCGATCGCCGTTCGGCTGACGAGCGGTGCGGAACTTGGCGGACCCGCCGCCTTGCGACCGTTTCGACGAGCGCTCTCTGGATGACCTTGCCGACATTTGCTTTACGTGTACATTAATGCGAATGGCACACGGAACCCCCACACTCGCAACCGGCAAGATCTGCTACCTCGAGATCCCCGCAGCCGACGTCGAACGCTCCTCGCGCTTCTACCGCGACGCGTTCGGCTGGGAGCTGCGCAACCGCGGCGACGGCACGATCGCATTCGACGACGCGGTCAAGGAAGTCAGCGGCTCGTGGGTCACCGGCAGGCCGCCGTCGACCGAGCCCGGGATCATGGTCCACATCATGGTCGCCGACCTCGAGTCAGCGCTCGCGGCCGTCCGCGCCGCCGGCGGCGAGGTGCTGAACGAGGACGCGGCGCCGGGCGAGCGCGTGGGGCACGTTCGCGATCCGGCCGGCAACGTGATCGGGATCTACCAGCAGCCCGGCCTGGCTGAACGCGAACGGACGGTCAGGCCGGTGCCCGAGCACCTCCACACGGTCACGCCGCGGCTCGCGTTGAGCGATGCCGCAGCCGGGATCGAGTTCTACAAGGCCGCGTTCGATGCAAGCGAGCTCGGCGAGCGCTACCACATGCCCGACGGGACGCTCGTCCACGCCGAGCTGCTGATCGGCGACTCGGTGGTGATGGTCAAGGACGCCCAGGACGACAAGTTCACCGCGCTGCTGTGCACATACTGGCCCGACGTCGACGCCGCGTGGGATCGTGCCGTTCGCGCCGGCGCCGAGGTCATCTACCCCCTCGCTGACCAGTTCTACGGCGAGCGCGGCGGCCGCCTCGGCGATCCGTTCGGCAACCAGTGGATGCTGGCCGCCCGCATCGAGAACGTCACGCCGGCCGAGCTCGCCGCGCGGGAGCCGGCGTAGCGCGGGACCCGCCTCCATCTCATGACGGGCGGGGCGGTGGCCAGGGTGGCGACGCTGCCATGCGCGGAACTCAGCACTCGGGGCAGCGCGTACGGACCGACGGGCTAGAGGGGGCGAACAGAGAGTCCGCAAGCCGATCGATGACTGCGACAGATCGGGCGTCGAGACCGACCTCGATGCTGACGTCAGCCGGCGTCTCAAATCCCAACGCTCGGCGGACAGAGCCATGAGTCTTGGAATTGGCGAGATGCGAGGCGGACGTCGTCTGCGGGGCCGAGACCTGCGTTCGTGTCAGCGCGTGTACGCGGAGCCAGCGTGGTCGTCGTGACTCACTTTGTCCGGAAGCGGTTGTCAGCTGCCGTGCTGTGGGCGCCGCGCCGATGACTGCTTCGCCCAAGAAGCAGCCGTGTCGACCGTGCTGATCCCGCTGCTCGTTCTGGGCGAAAGGAGCAGCGCGCGATTCGACGGTCGGTGCCGATCGTCGCCACGTTGGGACGGGCATCGACGCCCCGCGTGGACTACTGCTTCGATCGGGGCGCTAGCACGGAGGCTGCAAGCACCCGATGCGCGTTTGTGGCGAAATTCAGGTGCGGGACCGGCGCCGGCGAGACACCTGCTCTGATGCACGCGCGGTACTCAGCTCGGGCGCTGCCGCGTCTGCCGATGTCGTTGAGACAGATCGGGTCAGTCACGCGTCCACTGCGATCGCGCTAAGGACCACGATCGAGCCGTTGACCGTCACCTCGGCGTGTTACTTGGCGTCTGGGGCGTGGGGTTCGATCTCGCCTGGGCGCCAGGTCTTGGCGAAGAACGGCTGGAGTGGGTTGTAGAGGCGGAGGATCACGAAGTAGCCCTTGTCCGGGACGGTCTGGAGCCAGTTGTTGGCCATCCCGTCAGGGGCGGCCGGCCCGAGGTGGATGTCGGTCGAGCCGTCCTTGTTGGTTTCGACTTTGCCCGATTGGCTCCCGAGGTCCGGCCTTTTCTGATCGGTTTGGAGCATGGAGCGGGTCTGCCGGTCATACAGCATTACGGACCAGAAGCGGCTCTCGGGGATGTCGGGCGGGAGGGTGAGCCGGTAGTCGCGGCTGCCGTCGAGGAACTCTCCGCTTGCGTCGCGCATCGCTACGAGGTATTGCGATCCCATGCCGGGGAGGCGCATGCACATCGCGGGGGTAACGCCGGTGTAGGGGTAGAACCACGCGATCCGCGCGTTGAGCTTGCGTGCGCCGTCGCTGGGGCTGTGGACGACGCCCTTTGGCGTGATCTGGGGGGGTGGGTCGAGGAAGTCGTAGCCGCCGACCCAGAGCGGGTTCAGCCATGCGGAGCCGGGGTAGTAGGCGAAGCCCTCTGCTGGTCGGGGCGCGAACGAGATCGTGCGCGCGGTGGCGTTGCCGACGACGACGGCGTCTTCGAGGATCTTCCGCATCCGCGCGTCGGGCGCGAACGGCTTGCCCTTGACGATCCCGACCGACGCGAGCAGACCCATGATCTCGGGGTCGGCGGCACCGGCCGGCTCCTGCTGCACCAGACCGTTGATCAGCTCCCAGTAGGTGAAGTCGCTGGGTGGGATCGTGTTGATCGGCACACCGGCGCCCTCGGTGAAGCGCGTTGCGGGAGGGGTCGGCAACGCTGCCAGAGGCGCCTTGCCCGCAAGGAAGGTCGCGATCGCCGTACCCTGGGCACCGGGGACGTATTTCGAGATCCGCAAGCCGGACCGCACCGTGTCAACTGCCAGGCTGGCGTCGTTGTCGACCATGAACGCCCGGCCGAGGATGAAGACGCGCGTCGTCCGCGCCCGCGAGACATGGAAGCCGCTGTCGGGCAGTGGGCCGGTGTAGTCCGGCC
>CAWFKF010000011.1:0-85520 GCA_963816005.1 uncultured Solirubrobacteraceae bacterium
AGCACCGTGGGTCTTCGCTTCGGTTGATCTGGCGGCCGCGAATTGGTCAGGCAGTCAAACGCCGACGCGGAGCGCGAGCTCAAACAGAAGCGACAGGCTCGCCGCGCAGCCCGCCGACGCGACCGGCGGATCAAGCCCTGAGCGAGCGCGATGATCCCACGACTCTCCGGGCCCGTGTCGCCGGCCAGAGGACCTACGGAGCGAGCCGTACGTCAGCGACCACCCCGGACGATGAGACCGAGGCGACCACGGATAGCGCCCCATCTGGGCCCCCTCGACGTCCGAGCGAACAATCGCCGTCGCCCCGAGGCGGTCGTCCGCGTCCGCGCACCGGATCGCTCGCCGGCGCGGCCGTTCGGCGGGAGCACGTCGCGGATCGTTACGACGCGCGCCCGCGCGGCGAGCCCGAACGCATGTGCGACCCGCTGGACGTGCCCGACGCGGGAATCGCTCCGAGCTTCGATCACAAGAGGCTCAGCAGGTATACGAGCGCCGCCACGCCCGGAATCGTCACCAGCACTACCACCGCCGTCACTGCAGCCAGCACGGCGATCCCGACACGTCGGGTCCAGCGCGCCAGCCGCGCCCGCGCGATCAGCGCACGGCAGAAGCGCGGGCGTCGAACGGCACGCGATGCTGCAAGACAAGCGCCGCGCCGACTCGCTGCTCCCAGCGAACCGTCATCCGCACCGCCTCACGCCGCGCGCGTATCCGGTACCACGGCAGCCGCCTGCTGCGCCTACTCCAGAAGTCGAGCGACTCGACTCCATCATCGAGATCCGGAGGCGCAAGCAGCCGCCCCAAGAGTTGCTCGTCTGTCGATCCCCGGCGGCTCATCGTGCCCAATTCCTCGCGTCTCGCAGCCTACAGACCGAGCGCAGATCTCGTTGTCCCGCCGTGACGTCGCAGCCGCCGAAGACAACGACTGCGAAGGTGATGACAACCGTGACGCAGCCTGCGCGGAGCAGCACTTTGACAAGACCAGGACCGGACGGCCTCGGTCCCGGTGGCGTCGGTCACCAACCAGACGACGAGCGTTCAGGTTGCCCCAACGTCAACTACGGGGGGCGGCTCCGGTGGGGGTGTGCCGGGTGGGGGTGGTTGCAGGTAGCGCTCGGCGTTGCCGGACTTGCGATCGGGTGTTCCTCTTCGGGCGCCGCCACGGCGACGGATCGAGCGAGAAGACGGATGGACCTGCGGCGGAGGCCGTCCCCAGCGCGAGCGTCGCTGAGGGTTCGCCAGCGCACCGACGCCGCTCCGGATACGGGACCTCAACCGACGGAGCGGCGCGAGGAGCCAACAATGCCGTCGTAGTATTCGTTGACGCGCGAGTCCTGCGTACTGACGGATCGAGGAATAACTCAGTCGAGTCTCTGGCGTCCTGCCAGGCATGGGTGCTGACGACGGCATGCCCTCCGCCGCTCAGGTCGAGGCGGCCGAGAGCGGTTCGTCAGTCATCATGGTCGCGGTCGATGAGCCGACTACCATCGGCGCTCACGATCCGGCCGGTAGACTTGGGTATCGCCAAAGCGGTCAACTCGTCTGTTCCCGCGTCGCTCCGGAGGCTGCGGCAGGTCGCCGACGCTCTCGTTCTGCAGGTGGACCCTGAGCTCGCGGCAGATGTTCCATCTCAGGAGCGTTCGCGGGCCGTCGAAGCGTCCAGGGCGCCGGTGCGCGATCTCTCGCTCGGCGAGTGGCAGTTCCAGCCTGTCCCTGGCTCGAGGTCGCTCGGAGCACTCATCCTCATGGGAGTGGTGGTGCTCAGGATGGAGTTCGGCGGATGCAGTCATCTTGAGGTGCTCGGCAAGGGCGATGTGCTCAATCCCTGGCAGCTCGAGACCGACACGAGGCTGCAGGAGCAGATCAGCGTGCAGGTGGTACAGAGCGGCTGCGTCGCGGTGCTGGACCGCCGCTTCGCCGAACAAATGACCCCTTGGCCGGAAGTGTTCGCGGCGCTGATGTCGCGGCAGATCATGCGCACCCGCCGGATGGTCTTGCAAGCCTGCATCCTGTCGCGCTCGCGGGTGGACGAGCGCCTTGAGCTGATGCTTTGGCGGCTAGGCGAGCAGTTCGGTAGCGTGACGCGCGAGGGGCTACTTGTACGGCTGCCGTTCACGCATGTGCAACTGGCCGAGATGATCGCCGCTCGGCGTTCTACCGTCACGATGGCGGTGAGCCGTCTCGTCGCCGAGGACCGGCTTCGCCGCCCGGGCCGGAACCAGTGGCTGCTGCCTCACCTCGAACTAACCCGGTTGACAGGGCTGGGGGCTGAGTTGCAGATATTTGCCTGAAAGTCGCAAAGTGACACAGGCATCTGCCTAACGTCGCAAAGCGACACAATTCGGTATGAGAAACTCGCTATGAGCGGGTTTTTCTGTCTGGGCCTACCTTGGCCATGTCATCCGACACCTACGCTCATGTTGCGCCAAGGAGGGGTGGGGGGCGATAAGGCGGGATCCCGGGGGGGCAGGGTCCCGGATGGCCCCAGATCAGCTAGGAGCCATCCAAGCCGGACCGGTTGGACCCCGAACGGGCGAACACAGCGTGGGTCCACCGGTCCGGCTTCCAAGATGACGACAATCGCCGACGAGTCGCCGGCGGTGTTCGCCGTGCCGTTAGCGCCTCGGGTCCCGAACCAGCCGTGTTCGGACGTGGGCCGAGATCGCTGCCTTGGCTACTTCCAGCAGTCTCGACCGGCCCGGTCGGACTGACCCATCGTGCTGAATCCAAAATAGACGTTCAGGGTTAGGCGCGGCTGGGGCCCGAGGCGGACCCCGGGACGGTTTGAGAGTCATCGCCGCGGTCAAGCGGCCAAGGGGTTCGAGGGCGACTTGGTGGCCGAGGCGTTCGAGTTGCTCGATCAGCCGTCGGCGGTAGCGTTCGGTGTTCTCGGTGTCGCGGCGGTAGAAGAACTCTTCGCCGAGTTCGTTGTAGGGGACGCCCTGGTCGAGGACGTGGTAGGCGGCGGTGAGGATCTTGTGGGCGGTCGCGACGGTCGCTTTGGCGTGCCCGCGGCGGCTCTTGATCCGGTGATAGCGGGCGCTGAGGTAGGTGCCTTTGGTGCGAACGACCGCTTTGGCGCACTCGGTCAGGGTCCCGCGCAGCCATTTCGAGCCTTTGCGGGTCGCGGCGGAGTGCTTCTTGCCGCCGGATTCGCGCTGGCCGGGGCACATCCCGCCCCGGGAGGCGAGGTGCGCGTCGGTCGGGAAGCGGCTCATGTCGGGGCCGATCTCGGCCAGGAGCATCTCGGCGGCGCATTTGTCGACGCCGGGGATCGTGTCGAGCAGTTCGATTTCACGGGAGAAAGGGCGGGTCAGCTCCTCGATCCGCTCCGATAGGGTCTGGATCGTCTCGTCCAGGAAGTCGATCTGGGCGAGCATCTGCCCGACGAGTAGTGCGTGGTGGCCGGTGAAGCGGCCCTGGAGCGCCTCCCGGAGCGCGGGGATCTCCTTGCGCAGCGTGCCCTTGGCGAGATCGGCGCGCACCTCCGGGTCGTGGGTCCCGGAGATCATCGCGTCGAGCATCTTGCGAGCGGACACGCCAAGCACCTCGGACGCGACCGAGGAGAGCTTGATCCCGGCGTCCTGCAACGTCTTCTCGATGCGCTGCACCTCGCGCCCGCGCTCTTGGATCTTGGCTTGCGGTAGCGGACCAGGTCGCGCAGTTCGCGCAGCGGCCGGGGCGGCACAAAGCTCGTGCGGACCAGGCCATGCTCGATCAACTGGCAGCCCCACTCCGCGTCTTGGACGCCGCTTTTGCGTCCGGGGACGTGACGCAGATGACGAGCGTTGAACAGCTGGCACTCGAACTCATCCTCGAGCAGGTACCAGATCGCTCGCCAGTACACCCCGGTGGACTCCATCCCAACGACCGTCACCGCCCAGCTGCGCAGCCAGTCGGCCAGCGTGATCAGCCCTGCGGTCGTCGTGCGGAACTCGCGGATCTCCTGCCGGCGGCCGCCGTCGCCGTCAGGAACGCGAACGCACGCGGTGACCTGCGCTTTGTGGACATCGAGCATCGCGCAGCGCTCGATCAAACGATTCACGACACACCTATCGAACATCGGATGACAGGGTGGCCGCCCGGGAGAGCCTCATGCTGTGGAGTCTGAATCACGTGCTCAAGGCAACAGTTCGGGGTACCCGAGACTCTCGCGTCTCACTGATTTCCGGGCTCAGCGGCACCCGCAGAGCCGACGTCTACCAAGACGGCCGCCCCAGATTGCAACCGTTCACCGCCCGCCCCGCCAGCGGCGCAACAACATTTTCATCCGTTCCGGGTACGCCCCGCCAGGGGCGCATGAATCACTGATTTGGAACGCCAACAGCCACGCCGACCGACACGGCCACGACTGCCCGTCCGCCCCGGCGATGCAGCATCCTGCCGGGCGCCCTCCACCGTTAGGAATCGTCGGTAAATTAGATGCAGGATTATTGGGTGTGGGTGTAGAACCAGTGAGGCATGGGTGATGCTGAAGCGGCGATCGCGGAGCGCTACCGGTTGATGTCTCCTGGATTGAATGAGCGGCAGCGGCGGCGGTTTGCTGCCTCTGAGGCTCGGACGTTTGGGTATGGCGGAATCGCGGCGGCGGCGCGGGCGTGTGGGCTGGCGGAGAACACGGTTCGCAAGGGTCTTGTGGAGCTTGACGAGCCGGAGTCGCTCGGACCGGACCGGGTTCGGCGTGAGGGTGCTGGACGCCCCGCGGCTGAGGACAGCGATCCGGAGCTGCTGGGCGCTTTGCGGGCGTTGGTCGGGGATGACGTCCGGGGCGATCCTGAGCGGGTGCTGTTGTGGACCTCCAAGAGCGTGCGCAACCTCGCTCAGGAGCTCGGTGCCCAAGGCCACCAGGCCGGCAAGGACCTCGTCGCTCGCCTGCTCAAAGGCAAGCTCGGCTTTAGCCTGCAGGCGGCTCGCAAGACGCTCGAGGGCAAGCAGCATCCCGATCGTGACGCCCAGTTTCGGCACATCAACGACCGCGTCAGGCAGGCGCTCGCCGCCGGTCAGCCCGCGATCAGCATCGACACCAAGAAGAAGGAGCTGGTCGGAGAGTTCAAGAACGCGGGGCGCGAGTGGCATCCCAAAGGCCAGCCACCGCGAGTCAACACGCACGACTTCCCGAGCATGGCGTCCGGGAAGGCGATCCCCTACGGGGTGTACGACATCGCCGATGACTCAGCGATGGTGTCGGTCGGGATTGACCGCGACACCGCCCAGTTCTCGGTCGCGGCGATCCGGGCGTGGTGGGAGCAGCTCGGCCAAGTCCGCTACCCCAAAGCCGAACAGCTCGTGATCACCGCTGACTGCGGAGGCTCAAACGGCAACCGCACCCGCTTGTGGAAAACCGAGCTGCAGAAGCTCGCCGACGACACCGGTCTTCAGATCACCGTCTGCCACTTCCCGCCCGGCACCTCGAAGTGGAACAAAATCGAGCATCGCCTGTTCAGCTTCATCTCCCGCAACTGGCGAGCTCAGCCACTGATCTCCTACGAGGTCATCATCAACCTGATCGCCGCGACAACCACCAGCACCGGGCTCGAGACCTACGCTCGCCTCGACAAGAACGAGTATCCCAAGGTCGAGGTCACCGACGCCGCGCTCGCCGCAGTCAACCTCACCCGCGATCCATTCCACGGCGAGTGGAACTACTCGATCAACCCCTCAACTAATTGATCGACGGTTCCTTAGCCACGAGCGCCTGGACGGCAAGCACAAGAGCAGTAGCATCGCCGGCACCGCCGGACTGCTGCATCAGACGTAATCGGGCAGCACACGGCGGATCGCGGGGCGAGTGCTTTCACGATCTGGGTGCTCTCCGACCGGACGACTCCTATGGCGACGAAGACGTCCTGTCGCCGCTCGCGGCAACCCACCACCGTCGGGAGGGGCAGGTCTTCGTCTGGCCCTCGGCATAAGGGCAAGCGATCGAGGCCCTCTCCCGGCGGCGGTCGAGGCCACCACAGCTTGCCCTATGAGCGGTCGTCCGGATCGAGCCGCATCTGCGCTGCAGCGCACGATCGGAATCGCCCAATCTCGCGCGTCCGGCGGTCGCCGGCCGCACGACTGCTATTGTTCTCTTGGGCGTTCGCAGCCAGCGATCGCGTTGGCGACGAAGCACTCGTCCGGGTCGTACGACATCGGCGCGCTGGCGGACGATTGCATTCGCCCAGAAGCGGTCGCCGGGAGAACCTGCAGCCGGCTCCGCACGACACTTCCCCTTTCACGAAACCCGAGGCGTCTCGACGTCGCTCGCGGACGGCCGCACCGCTTCCGCTTTAGCTAGGCCGAGCCCGAGAGCAGCCTCGGCGTCACGGCCGCTGCCGGCGACAAAGCAGGTCCAAGGCGCGTGCGTGACGCTCGGGTTTGGGCGATCTCACGCGCACGAGCATCTCGAGGGCGGCGGGTGTGTCGCCGATTGTGGGCGCCGGAATCTGATTGCTGCATGTCTGAACCGTCGTCCGGCGTCGTGCGCGGCGCGCAGGTCTCCGCGCCACGGGAGGTAGAGGTCGGCATCGATGAGCGTGAATCGTTGGCGTGGGTCGATGGCACCGCGGTTTAGTGCTCCTTCACGAGCACGGCGCGGGTATAGAGCAGGTGAAAGCCCCGGCGTTGCACGTTCTGTTGAGACTTGGATCCGGGTTGGGTGGTGACGACCGCGATGTCGCATCCGGCGGCCAAGGCGTCTGTCAGCCGGACCGCGAGCAGCGCGCTCTGGATTCCCCGGCGGCGGTGCGCGGGCGCGGTTGCCGAGCCGGCGAGCTGCGCCACGCCGTCGGCGATCCGGAGGCTGGCGCCGCCGGCGGGGACGACATCGCGCAGCGCGAGGTAGCGCCGGACGCCAGCGGCTGCGAAGTCACGTTCAGCCCGGGCGAGGGCATCGCGGGGAAAGTCCTCGTGCGACGGCACTCCTTGCGTGTCGGGGTGGGCGAAGCCGTCCGCGACGACGTCAAGCCAAGCGTCGAACTCATCCTCACCGCTTCGGCGTACCTCGATCCCTGTAGGCGTCACAGGCTCGACCTCACCATCAAGGATGAGGCCAAGCACGTTCTCAAACGACGTAAGCCGGTAACCCCGATCGGTTAGGAGAGCGCCGACTCGGGGGTCGCCGAGGTGCGAGAGTTCGACCTGAACGTCCGCGCCTTGGGCGGCGAACGCCTGCTCGATCTCGTCGAGGTCGGCCGCGGTTGGCGCGCCGGCGAAGCCGAGGCCCGCCACCTTGTTAAACGGCGAACCAGGCTCGGCGAAGGTCGCGACCCCGCCAGCAATCGGGATCACGAATCCATTGCTGCCGCCTTGGCGGCGATGGGCCGCTCGGCTGGCCTCGGCGACCAGCTGCGCCTCGACACGCTCCACCCGCTCGGCTAGGCCGGTATCGCAGAAGAGAGGTGTTCGCTCGCGGTGCACGTGCAGGGCTGGGTGACGTGTCAGCGGCCCCCGGTACTGCGACTCGCTGCGGTGTTGCGTCAGTCAAGCAAAGCGCGACGTTGTTAGACAGGGCGCTCGCATGAACTGCCGCGGCCGGATGGAGTTCACAGGTGCGTCGCTGCGGCTGCCGTAAGGTGACTGACCGTGATGATCGAGTGGTTTGAGGGGTCCCGCGCGGCGCTGGCCGATCTATTCGCGTTGGCCGATGACTCGCCCGAGCAGGTGCAGCGCTACCGAGACCTTGGGCGCGTTCTCGTGGCCCGGGACGGTCTGACGATGATCGGCCACCTGCAACTCATCCCCGGCGAGCGCTCCGACGAGGCCGAGGTCAAGAGCCTCGCCGTCCGCGAGGACCGCCAGGGATCCGGAGTCGGCCGCAGCCTCGTGAACCAAGCGATCGCCATCTGTCGTGAGGAGGACCGCTCGGCGCTTCTGGTGGCGACCGCGGCTGCCGACACGGGCGTATTGCGCTTCTACCAGCGGTTCGGGTTTCGGTTTCTCCGCGTCGAGCGAGACGTCTTCACATCCGAAGCCGGCTATCCGCCTACCGAGGTCAATGGCGTGCCTCTGCGCGATCAGATCTGGCTCTCATTGACCCTCGACGGCTCACGCGCGCGCCCGCGCGCAACGCAACTCCGTGTTGCCCGACACACCGAACGGCTTGAGGAACTCGTGCGGTTCTACTGCGACGGGCTTGGCCTCGTGGAAGTCGGCGGATTCCGAAACCACGACGGCTACGACGGTGCGTTTCTCGCTGTCCCGGGCACTGGTACGCACCTCGAATTCACCGCCGGCGGCGGCCACCGCGCTCCCGCGCCGAATCCGGAATCGCTACTGGTGCTCTACCTCGGAGATAAACAGGCCGTATAATACAAAGGGTCGCGGCGCGGCTTAGGAGCAACCCGGTGGTCCCTACCAACCCCTACTGGGCCGAACACGCAACCACCTTTGCCGACCCTGACGGATTTCACGTCGTCCTTGTACCGGACCGCTGACGGCCCTGACAGATCCAGGCCGCGGCGCTGACAAGACAGACCGACCGACGTCTCAAGCAAGTCCGAGATCGCGTCTCATCTCGCAAAGAGCCCCGCGACCGTCGGCACAGCCAGTGCTGCTTCCACGAAAGAGCGGCCGTGTGCCTCAGGGTCGCGTCGCTGCCGCTCCTGGTGCAAACCGGCAGTCTCAGGAAGCTTCGAAACGGCCAGCAAGACTGCGGGTGCGGAACGGATCCGATGGCGCAACTACGGACCGCTGGCGAGGGCAGGAGCGATCCCTTGCAGCCAGCGATCGCACGACGTCGTGGTAAGGGGTGGCCGTACGAACTCTCTGCCGAGCCTGGATTGTCACTGGATCAGCGCGGAGAGCGGTCGGGTCCCCGTTGTACCGTCGAGCGGCGGATGGGAACGAACACGGACGCACCGCGTGTCGTAGAGCGCCGCCGTGCCGTGGCGCTGGCGCGTCACTACCGGCGGGCCGAGGGTCTCTCGATCGCGGAGATCGCACGGCGTCTCGGGCGCTCACCGCGACCATCAAGAGCTACTTCTACGACCCCGGCGGTGAGAAAGCGCGGGCGGTGAAGGCCCGCTACCAGGGGGTGTGCCGTGGCTGCGGCGCTCCGACCCAGGCGCGCAACGGCAAGGGCGACGCCTACGCGTATTGCAAGGCGTGCCGGCCGGGTGCGATCGCGCGGGAGTGGACACGCGAGCGGGTGCGCGAGGCGATGCGCGCCTGGCACGCGCGCTACGGCCGTCTGCCTTCCTCCTACGACTGGTCGCGCACCCACGCCCGCCGCCGCGGAGGGCAGGCGCTGGAACGACTCGATGACGGCGACTGGCCGCCGGCGAGCGTGGTTGGCGACGTGCTCGGCAGCTGGAAGGCCGCGCGCGCCGCCGCGTTGCGCTGAGAGCGCGGTGGACGACGACGACGGGCCCGTTGAGGCACCCGCGTCCTCGTCTGGAGCGCTACCTACGGTCGGTGCTGCCACTCGCGTTCCGGTCCGATGCGGACGCCGTCATTGTCGACGGAACCGCGCACAGGACGACATGCCCCCTGCTGCCAGCTGCGCTTCCGGCTGACGCAACGCATGTCGTCGCCGGCGGGACGTACTGCGCACAGTGTTGTCGATGCGAATGCGACTGCGCCCCATCGCTCCAGACGCTGCTCAGCCACACGGCTGATTCAGTGGCGGCGCTGTCGATCCGGTAACCCGCGAGGTCGAGAGCGGTGGCGGTGCGGGGCCATCGGGCGCTCGCGCGTCTTAACGGGTAGCCTGGCCGGCGCCCGCCACCGTCATCAACCGCTACGGCAGATGGGCTGCGACGCCGTGCGGACGCGCTCCCTGCCCGATCGAGGCGATCGGGATGGCGGGGTTGGCCGCCTCGTCCGGTACCTATCAAGTGGGATGTCAAAGCAGCTCGCTCAATCCGACGGCGCGGCCGACCGCCACGTGGGCGGTGCAGACGGATGGCACGAGCTTGCCGTCGCGAACCCGACGTTCTTGCTGGAGCGGCTCGGCAGCGAGTGCACGGACCTTCAGGGTCTGCGTGAGCTGACCGCCAACGGGCTCGATGCGGTCGCGGCGCTGGGCGCTGATACCGGCGGTCGGGTGGTGTGGGATCTGGACTGGGAGCGGTTTGACGCCTCCGACGGCCGGGTGCGGAAGCTGTCGGTGATCGATACCGGGACTGGGATGACCGCCGGGCAGCTGCGCCATTACATCAACCAGCTGGCGGCGAGTGGTCGCGAGCAGTCGCTGACCGGGAACTTCGGCGTAGGAGCAAAGGTGGCCGCGGGCTCCCGGAACCCCCACGGACTTGAATATCGCTCCTGGCACGATGGCCAGGGCTCCCTGGTGTGTTTCAAGCGCCACCCCGACGGGCGGTGGGGGCTCGAACCGCAGCGCTGGGCAGATGGCCGCAGCGATTATTGGCGGCCGCTGGGTGAAGCGGAGAAGCCTTGGCTTCTGCGCGGCCAGGATCACGGCACCCAGGTCGTATTGCTCGGCCAGGATGAGCGGCACGACACTACGCAGGCGCCGCAGAGCGTGACGGGGGCCCGGCGGCAATGGATCACGCGCTACCTCAACGGCCGGTTCGTGCGCCTCCCGGTGCGGGTCGAGGTGCTGGTGCGCGAGGATCTTGGCCGCGGCGAGCCGGGGCAGCTGCGGCGGATCTGCGGCGAGCGCAACCACCTCGAGCGCCACGCCGTCGCGGCGGGCGCGGCGGAGCTGAGCGACGCGGTCGCGCACTGGTGGGTGCTCGACGACGATCATCGCGGGCGGCGGCGCGAGGCCGTTCTGTGGGCTTCCACCGGTCACGCCGCTGCGGTGTTCGGGGATGAGCTCTACGACGTGCTGCCGCAGACCCGAGGCGGGTACGGGCGCCTTCAGGACTTCGGCGTCCGGTTCGACTGTGAGCGCGGGTTGTGGTGCACCTCGAGCCGCATCTCGAAGCCGGTCGTCTGGAGTGCAACACCGCCCGCACGGTGCTGCTGCTCGAGCACGAACCGCTGCCGTGGTCTCGGTGGGGCGAGGAGTTCGTCGCCAAGATGCCCGATGAGGTCCTGCGACTCCAGGAGCGGGCGGCCGGCGCCGACTGCCTGCCGCGCCAGGAGGCGATCCGCAGCCGCGTCACCGCGATCCTGCCTCTCTACCGCCTCAGCCGCTACCGTCCACCGCGGTCGCCAATGCCGCGATCCCGAAAGCCGGCGACCGGCAGCACGGAAGACGAATCTGCGAACCCACGGGCCGGGATGTCCGCGCCGCCGAGTGACGAGCCGGTTACGGATACAACGTGGGCATCCCTCGATCGTGAGCGCGGGCGCGGGCCGGCAGGCGACGAGTCGCCGCCGATCGACGCCGACCACGAGGCGCGCTCGCCGACAAGCGTGGATTTGCCCGACGTCGCCTGGATCTCGGCACGCGTTGGAACCCGCGCGGCCGGCGACCTCGAAGACCAGGCTGCCCGCTACCACCGCAGTCGGCACGAGCTGACGATCAACTCAGACTTCCGGGCGATCAGCGACCTGATCACGCACTGGTGCTACCGCTACCAGGGCGTGCCCGGCGCCCGGACTGTGATCGAGGCCCAGGTCCGCGAATCGTGCGAACAGGTTCTCGTCGAGATCGTGCTCGTTGTCCGCAACTCGGACTGGAACGAGGAACGGCTAGACGCGCTCCTTTCACCGACGTCGTTCACCGCCGCCCTACTGCCGCGACACTTGCTCCATGCCACGCTCCAGAAGCGCCTCGCGCAGAAACTCGGAACACCGCGAAGCGAACGAACTCGACCCGCGTCGGGCGGAAGCGTCCCGCGGCGCGGTGAAGCCAGGTCGCGAGAGCTCCGCGAGCCCGACGAGAGCGATCAGGAATGCCAGCAGGACACCTCGCAGCTAGGCCACCAGTCGAGAGCTCAGACGACGTTGCCGGGAGGCGGGCATGCGCCCGCGTGAACGTCCGGATGTCAATGGCATCGGTGCCAACGACGCGCCTTGGCTGCATCCTGAACTGATCGATGCGGTAGCGAGGCGTTTCCTCGAGCTTGTGCGCGAGGCCGGCACCGCGACCGGGGCTGACCCCCCGGACTTGTTGACGGTGGCCGAGGTCGCAGAGCGCCTGAAGATGAGCCCGAAATGGGTCTATGCCCATCAGCGCCGCCTGGGGGTGATCAAGCTTGGCGACGGCCCGAAGGCGCGGCTACGGTTCGATCCACGAGCGGTCGAGGAGCTGAGGCAGCCCGACGCCGGGCCCGATCCGATCGCTGCGCCCCCCGAGCAGCCGCCCAGGGCGAAGAGAAGCCGCCGGCGCCTCGTCTCGAGGCCACTGCCTGCTGTGGACCCCGCGGCTCGTCGGGCGTAGGGTTCCCGCTGATGCCGACGCAAGGACACGGCTCAGCATCCAAACGAAACCCGCCACAGCAACCAGGCGCCAGGAAGGGTCGCAAGCGCGGTCGCCCGAAGACCGGGAGCGTTGAGACGTGGACGCGCAAGAATGGCGACGTCGGCTTCGGCGTGCGGTTCTTCGATCAGGACGGGATCAGGCGATACGAGCGCTGCGGCCTCGCGAGCGAGGGATGGTCGCACCGCCGCGCGGAAATCGAGCTCGAGAACTTCGAGCGGCTCGTCGCGGCCCGGGCATACATCCCGACCCCGGACGCCGTACCGACCGAGGATCGCGACCCGCCCTTCGGCGCGTTCGCGCGCACGTTCGTCGCCGAGCACGCCGTCGAGACAGCACCGAACACGCGGGATCTCAACGAGAACCTGCTCGAGCACCACCTGGCGCCGTACTTCGAGCGGATCCGGCTGTCGCAGATCACGTGGTCGGCGGTCGACAACTACAAGAAGCAGCGGCTGATGCTGATGCAGCGGATCCGGGCCGCAGGCGCGAGCGGCAGGCCGCTGCGCGACTGGAACGACAGGCCGATGAGGCTGAGCGAGCGGACGATCAACATGTCGATCGGCCTGCTCGCGATGATCCTCGACGAGGCCGTCCGCGGGCCTGACATCGACTTCGCCGCGAACCCAGCCCGGGACAGGAAGCTGCGCGTGAAGGTCCCAAAGAAGACGGTCCGCGACTGGCTCGAGCCCGACGAGGTGATCACGCTGCTGGAGGCCGCCGAGCGCATCGACAATCCGGTTAGGCCCGAGACCGAGCGCAAGGCACGCGAGGTCCGCCGCCTGCGGGACGAGGAGGGCTTGACCGTCAAGCAGATCGCCGAGCAGCTCGACATGAGCCAGGGCGGCATCTGTTGGCTCTACACCCGGCACCGGCCGCGGATCGTGTCCCGCCGCCGGGCGATCATCGCGACGCTGACCGCCAGCGGCACCCGCAACAGCGAGCTCTGCCTGCTTCGCTGGCAGGACCTCGACTTCCAGCGGTCCAAGATCCGCATCCCGGCGTCGAAGACCAACCGCGGCGTTCGCGAGATCGACATGACCCCATGGCTCCGAGAGCAACTCCTCACCTACAAGGCGAGCCTCGGCGAGGCTCGGCCCGAGGACCCGGTCTTCCCCACCCGCGACGCGACGTTCCGCGACAAGGACAACATGAACCGCCGCGTGATCAGTCCGGTCGAGCGGGCGGCGGCAGCGCTGAGGGTCGAACGGGGTCTGGCGCCGCTGCCGACCGGCCTCTCGGCGCACGCGTTCCGCCGCACGTACATCACACTCATGGCAGAGGTCGGGGCGCCGATCACCTACGTGCAGGACCAGGTCGGTCACGAGAGCGCGCGGCTCACGCTCGAGATCTACGCGCGCGTCTCCCGGTCCCGCGACCGAGCCAAGTGGGGACGCGCGTTCGACGAGATCATGGCTGGCGCGGTGCCGGCGGCCGCGTACGACCCGGCCAGTCCGATCGCGCTGCCCGTGATCGACGATGACACCAGTTCCGTCTCCGGCGTACGGCACAATTCCGGATCACGATGACAGGCCGTCTTTGCCCTCGGATTAGTCTGAATTCTGCCGAGAAACGGCTGAAAAATGCATTCTCTTGGCAGAAATATCGTCACGTCGCCACCGATGAGAATGCTGCAAACTAGTCAATTTGCAGCGCTTTCTTCAGTGGAGCCAGCCGGGATCGAACCGGCGACCTCCTGCGTGCAAAGCAGGCGCTCTCCCATCTGAGCTATGGCCCCTTCGGGGGCCGAGTCTAGCCCGAACCCGCGGGTGTTTCAGCGCTGGCGGCACCCGTGCGGCACCGTGCCGCCGCCGCCGCCTCAGAGCGTCAGCACCCCGGTGATCACGCTGACCACCGCGCCCGCGACGCGCACCCGGTCGCCGGCCATCTCGGCCTCGAGCCGGCTCGGCCGTCCGAGGGCGACCCCCTGCGTGATCGCGACCGCCTCGCAGCCCGCGTGTCGATGCAGGTACGCACACAGTGGCCCGGCCGCGGACCCCGTGGCCGGGTCCTCCCCGACCTGGGCGCCGCGCGCGAACAGGCGCGCCTCGGCGGTCGCGTGCTCGGGCGTGCACGAGACGGCATACAGGCCGTACGCGTCGTGCGCCGCGAGCACCGCGTCCACCGCTCGCGAATTCGGATCGATCCGGGCCAGCGCCTCGGCCGAGGCGAGCGGCAGCATCACGTGCCGCAATCCGGTCGATACCGCCTGGGGCGCGAGCGTCGGGTCGGCGTCGTCGCGGGTGAGCCCGATCGCGGCCAGCAGCGGCTCCCGATCGAGCTCGGGCCCGAACTCGGCCCGCTCCTGGAGCATCGACGCGCGGGCGACGTCCCCGTCGATCACGACCTCGATCGGCTGCAGCCCGGCGCCCGTCTCCTGAACGTAGGCCGCCGCTCCGCTGACGCCGTGCCGGCGGGCTCGCGCGACCGCCGTCCCGAGCGACGGGTGGCCGGCGAACGGGAGCTCTCCGGCCATCGAGAAGATCCGGTTGCGGTAATCGGCCCCGGGCGCGTTGCTCGTCTGCACGAAGCAGGTCTCCGACAGCTTCGTCTCGACGGCGAACGCGAGCATCGCCTCATCGTCGAGGGCGTCGGCGTCGTGCACGACGGCAAGCTGGTTCCCGGCCAGGCGGACGTCGCTGAAGACGTCGAGCAGGGTGTAGGGGAACTCGGGCGTGCCGGGTCAGCCGTCGAAGTCGAAGTCGCGCGGTGGGCGCTGCTCGAACCAGAGGCGGTCGTGCTCGGGGGCGTCCTGGAGGAACTCGGGCGTCTCCTCGAGCGGATCCTCGTCCTCGGCGCGGGGGTCCTTGAGCGCGTCCTCGACGTTGTACTCGACCGTCTGCTCGTCGACTGGCTCGGCGCCTCGCTCCGGCTTCGGTTCGATGCCGAACGGGGCGCGCGGTTCGGGCTCGGCGAACGGATCGTCGTCGGCGAACGGATCCCCGAGCGGGTCGGGCTGCGAGGGGTCCGGCGCCGCCACAGGGGCGGCGCTGCCCGCCGCCCCGGCGGCCGGAGACTCCCGATCGTCCTCGGGCTCGTACTCCCACTCGGCTCCTTCCGGCTCCTCGTACTCGAGCTCGTCCACGGCTCCAGTCGCATCTCCGAGCACCGAATCACCGGTGCCCCCGTCCTCGGGTTCGCGTCGCACGGGCCCGAGCGCCTCGCGCTCGGCGCGCTCAACCTCCGCCGGGTCAGCGCCGCGGCGTCGCTTGAGGTCCAGGTGCTCGCGAATCGCGTCGTCAAGCAGGCCCATGACCAAAAGCCTACTCGGCGCCGACCACGTTCGTGGTCTGCGCCCCGGCTTGCACGGTCCTGTTCTTACCTGAGCGCTTGGCCACGTAGAGTGCCACATCAGTTTCGGCGATCAGTTCGTCCTTGTCTGCGGCCGACGATGCGCCGACGTCGACGCCGGCGGTGACCTCGAGCACGTTCTCATAGTCGAGCCGGGGGATCCGCAGTCCCTCGATCGCCGTGCGGACGCGTTCGGCGGTGGCATGGGCGCCCTCCAGATCCATGTGAGGCAGGATCAGCGCCATCTCCCCGCCGCAGTTGGACCCTCCGCACCTCGTGCGAGGCACCGCCTCGAGCTGACGACCGGTCGAAACCTTGAGGTTTGCAGGACTTCTCGAAAATGGAGCTAGCGAGACTCGAACTCGCGACCTCCTGGGTGCGATCCATCGGCTGGGGTTCCTGAGCGGTCATCCACGGGTCACGACCATCCCGCAAATCGTCAACATTGGGGCAGCCGAAGATGGCCGCCGCGCGCCCCGACGAGGCCGTGCTGATGTACCCGTTCGGTACCCGCGGATCGCGATGAGCGACAAGCCGACGCGACTCCGCACCGGCGCTCGCCTCCGGCGGCCGACCTGCCGAACCGTCAAGACGCTGGAGAGGCGGCCGTCTGGTGCGGGACGCGGGCGAATCCTGTCCGGAGAGCTTGAGCGGCGTCTCTCGCTGGTCGCCGACGACCACCGCCCGCCTACATCACCCGGGTGCCAAACGTGCCGTGAGAGGACGCGGACGGCGTGCTTGCGATTGAGAACGATGGTCTGAACTGGCCCCACTGCGACGTCTTGAACTGGCCCCACCTGAGCGTCCGATCGTGACCTGACGCTTGGCGCTCATCTCGAGCGTTGAGCGGAGGGCACGGAGGAGTGGAATCCAGAGTGGAACAGTTCGAGCAGATCCGCAGGGACCGTGATCGTGAGGGGCTTTCGATCCGGGGGTTGGCGGTGCGTCATGGGGTGCATCGGCGGGCGGTCAGGCAGGCGTTGGCGTCGCCGGTGCCGCCGGCGAAGCGTTCGCCGGTTGGCCGCCCGGCGCCGAGGTTGGGGCCGTATCGGGCGGTGATCGACTGCTGGCTTGAGGCCGATCGCGTGGCGCCGCGCAAGCAGCGGCATACGGCCAAACGGATCCATCAGCGGCTCGTTGATGAGCACGGTGCGGATGTCGCGGAGACGACGGTGCGTCAGTATGTCCGTGGCCGCAAGCGTGCGATGGGGTGGCCGATCGGGGACGTGTTCGTGCCGCAGGTGCATGCGCCCGGGATGGAGGCGGAGGTCGACTGGGGCGAGGCGCTCGTGGTGCTCGCTGGCGTCGCGACTACGGTGCATTTGTTCGGGGCTCCGTGGATGATCGGGGGTGACTCTCGATCGAGATTCCGTCCTGAGCAGGGCTTTTGGTCGTCGGAGCGGAGGGTGGAAGTCGCGTGCGCCTCTGCTGCTGGGTTGTGGACTGCTCGCTGGGCCCCGTGCCCGGCGATCGTGGGCACAGCGGATGCGTGCTCAAGCGGCCAGGGATGGCCGCGCCTGCGCGCAGGCGCATCCGGATGATCATGGCGAGACTCGCCCCATAGGGCGTCGTTGGGGGGCGTCGGGGTCGCTGCCCGCGTTGACGGGGGTCGTGGCGTGCCGGGGAGCTGCCTGCTCCATTCCCTTCTCGTTGCGCCGTTTGCCGTGCGTGCGCACCGGGTCATCCCGGGGTCGAGCGAGCGTCGTGGCGGAATACGGGTGACGCGGTTCGGAGGGCCAGAAAGAAAACGCGTGTTCGTGTGTCGTCACCCCCGATCATGCCCGGAGAGCCATTTGTTCGTGATGCGCGCGTCGTTCTCCGGGGCCGCGTTCTGGTCAGGCGGGTCGGCGCTCTCCGACGCGCGGCGCGTCCAGATCGCACGTGCCGCCGGGCGTGATGGCCGCATCGATTCCCTTCGGGCGACTCGGTCCCGCCCTGGCCGCGCGCCGCTCAGCCATAGGCTGCGGGCGCTCGTCGGAAGCGGGCACGATCCACCGCTACAACCCCACCGCCAACACGGTCGTGTTGGTGCTCACGACCGCGACCATGGCGGAACCCGAACCGCATCGGTGAAGGGGTGCTCGCCTGGTTGTGAGGAATGCCCGCTCATGGCGACACTGGCGGCGACGGCCGCGTCAGGCCGGTCGGTATCAGGCGACGCTAACCCCAGACTGCCGCATCTCGATCAAACCGGCACTCTGGTAGCCGGTTGCGCCAATCGGCCAGGGAAGCCCCAGACTGGCGGACGGCTTCGGTTGCTCTATTCCTCAGACGCACCAACGACGCTCGAGGCAGGGTGGCGCGCCGTCTCCGTACTTGGTGCGGACGCAGGGCCCTCAGGTGCCGCTCAAATTGTCGATCGCGACCGTGAGGGCCAAGAGCAGTGGTTCGTCCTCGCCCTCTCGGATCTCGACACCGTAGGTGTCGCGCACACGGAACCACTTCTTCGACACGGTTGCGATGACCTCGTCGTCGCGCTTGACCTCGTACTCGTGGTCGACGACGTTGCCGTGCGCGCTGAGGTCCTTGCCGTCCTCGATGTCGATGTCGAAGCGGTCGCGGATCCCCACGAGGGCTTTGTGGATCGTCGCCAGCGTCCGGCCGTCACGCTCGATCTGCATCGTGTCGCGCGCGGAGCTTCTTCTCCTGGATCGACGCTACCTCGTTGCCGTCACTGTCCTTGAGGATGAAGGTGTCGCGGACCCGCAAGGCCTTGCCGTCGACCTTGTAGACGCGCTCGCTATGGTCGTCCTCGATCCACGAGTCATCGCCGATCGAAACGAGCTTCTCCTGGATCTGGAAGCGCCGACCGCCCGGAGCATCGTCGCGGTGTCGAAGGGGTCCCATGGTTGTGCCTCCTTGGGCTGTCGTTTGCCGCGACCGCGACCCGCCACTGCGACGGGGGATTGTCGTCGGCGACGAATCCGGTCAGCTGTACGGGTGCCTGCCTCAGCGAGGCTCACATCCGCGATCGCGACGTGCAACGGGGCAAACCACCGGATTCACTGCGTAGTGTCCCGGAGCGCGTACGGTCCACGAGCCGTCCGTAGTTGCTCGCGATACGGGCGACAACCTCCTCGACGTCAGCGGCGACTGTGGGTCGTCCCTCGGTGCTTCCCAGCACGTTCCATACCCCAGACGATCACGAGCAGTATCCGGCTGGGCGGCAGGCGACTTCGATTCGGTGCCGCTCGCCTACTCTTGTGAGCGAGGGTCGGCCCGGACGACGATATATGACCACACCCCAACGCGTTGCGAGGCACGCCGTGAAACCAGATCAGCACGTCAGCGGAGCCAGGCTGGTTTTCACAGACGCGGAAGTCGCGGCCCGCGTGCTCAACGAGATGCGCCACCGCGCCATCACGCGAGTGTTCGGCGTCCAGAGCAGGGAGGATTCGTTCACTTCGCTCCTGATCACGATGATCGCGATCGGCGCGGTTGCCGAGGGAGTCCAGGGCGCTGGGGCCAAGGTGCGCGAGGTCCAGTCCGGCCAGTCCGGCCCCTCCCTCGCGGACGCGCTGATCGCGGGGGCCGTGGTGAGGGAGGCGGTCCGTGGCATCTCGGGAGCGACGTCGGAGGACGCGCCCCGCCTTGCCGCGCTGATCGTGTTCGCTCTCCTGGCGCACTCAGCCCGCCCCGTGCTGGCCGGGTCGTTGCGCGGCGTCAGAGCGCAGGCGCTCACAGTCCGGAGTGTCTTGGACCGGTATCGAGGCTAGTCAGCCCGAGCCGTCCGCGACCGACCGACCGAATCGCCGTGCGGCGCGCGGCAGACTTCCCCTTCGGGCTACTTGCGACAGTCTCCGCCATCGGTTCATCGAACTCGGAGAGTGCTGATCCGGAACGGCCGCGGAACTCCCGCCCCTCCTGTCACGTACCAGCTTCTCCAACTTCGCGCGAGGCCTGCACCGCGGAGGCCGTTCACCGCGGCTGATCGAGCCGGTGGTGAGGGCGATGGCGAGCGCCGTCGTCAGTGGGCGTCCAGGGGGCCTCTGTGCTTCGCCCGTCCGCTGATCCAACCTCGCCCTGCGCCGCGCCGTCCACGACCGGCTGCTCAGCCATCGGGATGCCGAGGTCGGCGTGCCGGTCAAGGCCAGGACGCGCCAGAGCGGACGCGGTGCCGACCTGGACCTGCCCGCCGCCATCTCACGTCCGTCCCCGAGCGCGACCTCGACCCTAGGAGTCGATCGGCTCGATCACGGCCCGTGGCCACGTCGTCGTCCTGCCGTCCGCGTACTTGACGGTGCCTTGCGGGATGCGCTGTGTGCGGCCATCCACCGCGGGACCAACCACGTCGTCGGGCGCATCACGCACATAGACGCCCTCGGCTCGCCCCACGTACTTGGGATGGGGCGTATTACGCTGCGTGGCAATTAGTGCGTGGTTACTTGGCGTAGGCGACGTACTCGCCGTCGAAGTACTTGCTGACAATCTCACTTGTCAGATGGCCGCTCGTGGACCGAAGCAGCGACCCTGTCAACCCCGACGCTGCTGTCGAACGCTACTGCTGTCGGACAGCCGGAGCCACGGACGGAGACGGCGAGCGGACTGCCGCTTTCCATGCGAAGCAGCACTCTCGCCGCCCGCTGGCATGAGTGCTGGATCGGGCTACAAGCAGCAGCGCATCGCTCTGTTCCTGAGCGTCCTCACGTCAACCGCGCGCGAGACTGCCGGTTCTCGATCAAAGGAGCAGCGCTGCGAACGGGGTCGGTCAGGGCTGCTCCTCCGTCTCGCTGTGATACGGTCGCGCTCTGCGGGTCGAGTGGCGCGAATCGCCTCGTGGGCAGGCACACCGCTTGTGGCCTTTGCGACGGCGAGCCTTCTTCCTCGCCGTGGCAGCGCGCTGCTGCACCCACCGCGCTAGGGAGAGGAAGCCAGCATGTCGCACATGGGAAAGTCGCACCTGATCATCATGTTTACGGTGGGGCCTGATGACGTGGC
The DNA here is from genome assembly GCA_963816005.1 of uncultured Solirubrobacteraceae bacterium. Lineage (GTDB taxonomy): Bacteria > Actinomycetota > Thermoleophilia > Solirubrobacterales > Solirubrobacteraceae > Palsa-465. The sequence continues at coordinate 20,546 of CAWFKF010000011.1, forward strand.
CGAGGGAGATCGCATCTTCGCGAGCCACGGCGAGTGGATGAAGGGGCATCCCCGCGAGGGCGATGTGGCGCTGCTGGACTACACCGTCTCCAAGGGCCCGGAACTGTCGAACCCGCTGGACCCGAACTCTGAGGCGACCGGCAACACGATCTTCGTGGTCGATGAGTACTACGAGTCACCGGCTGGCATCGCCAGGCATTGGCTGGACTCGATGGGCAACTGGCCGGAGATGTCCTCCGCCGCGCCGGCGTGGTTCGCCAACGCCACGATCGTGACCCTGCACAACGGCACAGTGGTTCAGGCACTCTGGTAAGACGCTCGACGCCGGGCGGCTTCGCGGTGCGAGGCTGTGCCGGGTGTGGTGCGGCGTCGACGTCTGGGGGACTCGGGGGCCACGAGGGGCGCCCCGTGGTTCACGGCAAGATCTCCACGGACCGGTGCGCGTCGGTTAGGTTCGGTGTCTCCCAACTATCGCATCGGAGAGGAGCAGCTCGTGAGTGCCGAGGGGAACATCGAGACGATCAAGGCGATGTACGAGGCGTTCGGTCGCGGGGACGTCGAGCGCATCCTCGAGCTCGTGACCGACGACGTTGACTGGTCGACTGACGCGGCGATCGAGTCTGCGCCGTGGTACGGCCCCAAGCACGGCAAGGCTGGGGTCCGCAGCTTCTTTGAGGGCATCGGGCAGACCGGCCCAGTCACGGAGTTCACGCCGGTGAGCTTCGCGAGCAACGACGACGGTGACGTCATGGTGTTCATCCGCTACGCGTTCACGGTCACCGCGAGCGGCAAGAGCGCCGCGATGAACCTGCACCACTACTGGAAGTTCCGCGACGGGAAGGTGTGCTTCGTTCGCAGCTCCGAGGACACGGCGCTGGTGACCGCGGCGCTGACGCCGTGAGCCGCGGCGGCGTCGCGTACGCCCAGCGCTCGACATGGCCCCGTTCGACCGACGACGGTAGCCCGTCAGCGCGTCGCGCCAGCGACGTTACGGGCTAGCCGCTTTGATGGGAACCGCAGTGCGCACCGACCCAGCGGCTGGTCCTGGTGCAGAGGAGTGGCCACGGCACCGATCGCCAGACAGCTCCTTCGGGCTAGCAGCAGTCACGATTCGAGATCATCGCGCTCGTCGCATTGCCGCCAAGCGACCGCCAGCGGGTAAGACCAGCCGGGGCAACTGTGGCGCACCTCACTCAAGGCCGTCCCGGCAGCGGCATAGGATCTCCGCCCGATGGGCAACGCGGTGAAACTCATGTGGGGCCAGACCGGCCACCGTGCGCAGTACTCGACCGAGCGCCGTGTCGAACGCTTGCGCGAGCGGCTGGCCGTCGAGACCGACCCGCGCACTCGTCGGATGATCGAGGCGCAGTTGGCTGCATTCCAGCGACCGCCGCAAGGCACATTCGACTGACCTGGATAGGCTGCGGAGCGCCAGCAACCGACGTTGATCACATCGTGCCGGTCGCGGACGGCGGTAGCGACTCCCCAGCCAACCTCAGAGCCACCTGCACGCGCTACAACCGATCGAACGCGACCTAGCGCGGGTCCCTAGCGGAACGGCACATGGATTGCCCAGGTAGCGACGTGCCGCATCAACCAATGTAATCCATGATGTGGGGCACGGCCTGCTCGATCGTCAGGAACGGCTTGGTGTCGTACTCGATCCACTCCGAATAGTTCAGGATGTTCCGATAGGCCTCCTCCAGATCATTAGCTTCCGAGATCACCAAGCCCTGGCTGCCGTCGGCGGCCACATAGTGCGCTCTTACGGTGGACGGCACACCCTTTTCGGAAAAGACGCCCATCAGCTTCTTGGTCTCGTCCTTGCTGAGCTGCTTGATCCTGTAGGTCGTGATGAAGATCACGGCGCCCTCTCCTCGCTAGGTTGATCGACCTGTCGAACTCTCGCGTGGTCCGCCTCGGGCCGCCATCCGGGAGAACTACCGAACCCCTGTCAATCAGCCGCAAACCATGCAGCAGAACCCGGTCGGCTTGGGGTCCAACCAGTCCTCTGAGCCACGACACGCCAGACGGCTGCTTCGGGCTATTTGCGGCAGTCTCGACCAACCGGATCGGGCCGTCCGACGCTGTGGTCTGGAACGCCACCAGCCACGCCGACCCGCACAGCCACGGCTGCCGGCGCGCCCCGGCGATGCGGCACCCCGGCGGCGGCGACCTGGCGGTCGCCTTCCACCGTTAGCCACGAACTCCTGAGTAGCAAGCACAAGAGCAGACGTCCTGTGTCAACCCCCCGGCGAAGAAAGTGGGTCGGCGGCGGGAGGGCGAAGCCCGGATGTGGTCCGGGGGCACATCCCCCGGGACCCCCTGGCGACCCCCTCTCGCAGATGGCGCGCTGCGCAAACGGCACGAGTCGAGGCCCGCCCGGCGGCTCGGCCGGCGCAAAACGGCACGCGCCGGCCGCCCCAGTGCCGCCGTGCGGCTGAGACGGTCAACGTCAACGGCAGAGATGCTGTCGGCGCGCTACTTGTTGGTGCAAGCGAGCGCCAGGTGCGAAGGAAGTTACTGTGCGGCTGTCATCTGTTGCTGTCGGGAGGTGGGAGCGTTGGTGGCGAAGAGGCCGGCGGCCATCGACTCAGTCGCGAGCTGGTCCACGACGGGTCCCGACGCGGTCGGGATCGTGACGGTGATGTGCTGTTGCAGCGCGCGGTGGCGCGCGGGGTCATACGGGGTGCGCTTCTGCCAGCACTGCCACACGACCCGGCACCACGCGCGCCCGAGGGTCCGCAGCGCGCGGGGGTGGTCGTGCCCGCGGGCGAGAGCTGCGGCGTAGACGTCTTGGGCCCAGGGGTGCCAGTGGCGGGTGCTGTCGGCCAGTGTGGCGAACGCGGCCCGTAGGCGCTTGTTGCACCCCCAGCGGAAGCACGCGGCTTTGCGTTTGCCGGACTCGATCGCGACCGCGGCCTGGCCGGCGTCGGCGGCGAGCGAATCGCGGGACGGGTAGCGCCCGCGGCAGTCGCCGATCTCCGCCAGCAGCTCCGCGGCGCAGATCACGCTGCGGGGGTCACGGAACAGCGAGCGGAAGATCTCGCCGTCGGGATGCTCACCAAGCGTCCTGGCGAGCTGGCGCTCGAGCTCCTTGATCTGCGCGCCCAGCGACTTGATCATCGCGACCAAGCCCAACACGAGCTGGCGGCGGGTGCTCAACTCGAGCTCGCCAACACGCGCCGCGGCCGCGCGCCGCAGCTTTGCCAGCAGCTCCGCGGGCTTCTGGCGGCCGGAGTACCGCTCCCGGGCCAGGAACCCGGCCAAGCGCGCCTCGCCCAACCCGCGCGCGTCAGCCGGGCTCGGGTAGCGCTCAAGGAACGCGAGCGAGATCCGGCCGTGCAAATCGGTAAACAACCCCAACGGGCCGGGCCAGAACCGCTCAAGCTCGGCCCGCAGCTGGTTGGTCAACGCCGTCCGCATGCCGACGAGGTCTTCCCGCCCGCGGGTCAACGCTCGCAGCGCCTTGGTCTGGTCGCTGTCAGGCTCCAGTACCCGGAAGCGGTGATTGTCGGTCCGCGCCAGCTCGCAGAGCACGAACGCGTCAAACCCGTCGGACTTCCCGCCGGACACGCGAAAGCGATCGCGGGCCGCCGCGACCTGGTTGGGATGCAACGCCAGCACCCGCAGCCCCGCGTCCAAAAGCCGCTCGACCAGCAGCCCGTCGGGCCGCTCGATCGCGACCAGCTCAACCTCCAACCGCACCAGCTGGCGGCACAAGGACCGCAGCCCTTGCTCATCGTGCGCGAACGTCGCCGCCAACAACTTCTCGCCCGCCGCATCAGCCACACGCACGTCGTGCTTCTCCGACGCCCAATCAACACCGGCATAACTGCCCATCCGTCAACTACCTCTCTTGGTCAGGGGACAACTCGACAGCGCCCCGACCAAGAGGTACCGTTGCGGATGCTCATAGACAGGCCCTCAACCGGGGCTACGTCCTGTTGCCGCTTCGCGGCACCTCACCTCCGCCGGGAGGGGCTGGTCTGCTCTTGGCCCTGCACCGGGCTTGCAGTCTTGGCCCTCTCCCGACGGCGGTCGAGGCAACAACCAGCTTAGGTTGACCTATGAGCAGCCTCGCCGGCATCGACGGGACTGCTGCACCCGGACAAAACCAGCAGCCGGCTTCTCGCTGCCCGTTTGAGCAGGACCAGCTGTCTGCGGCCCGGCGGGGTCAAGACTGTCCCTCACATGGGGATTGAAGGAGCGGGCCACCTCTCGGATTAGCCGCTGCCGGGCGGCCCAGCAAGCGCTGGGAGGAGGTTTGGAACATAGCCGACCGCTTGCTGGAGCCCGATCTGCGCCGCATCCAGCTAATGATCTGGCCGTTCACGACCGCTGCCGCTAATCGCGTGATCTCAGCAGCGCCGCGGGGGGCGTGGCACGATTGCTTTCGACGGAATCCGATCGTCCGGCCAACTCGGGGCTGGCGATCGCATTGGCGACGAGGGAGTCGCCAGCGCGTCGACCGGCGGACGAGCGCTCGGCCATGAATGCGATCGTCGCGGTCGGACGTCCGCAGATCTATGAGTTGGACGAATCTCGCCACACCGGTGACGCCGATCTCCCTCTGCTGCTTCTCGCGGTTGCGGAAATCGTGCCCGACGACGATGTCCGACTCCGCGACGGTCGAGAGGGTTGTGCGAGTCGTACGATCCGAGGGTGTCGACGGAAGCGCGAGCAGTCGCTGCGGGCGGCTTCCTTATGGATGCTGGCCCAGGAACCTGATGTCGATCCGGCGAGGGTCCCAGAGGCGACTGGGGCGCCCATCCGCCGTCATCGCCGGCGCGACCGTAACTGACTCGACGGTGTCGGTGATGAGCCGTCGCCAAGCCGCTAACCGCTTCGCGGGTTCGTGCAGCTTGTCGATGTCGTCAGGACCGATGATGTTGCTCTCGCCCCCATCGCCGAGTCGGGCCCGGGCGGCGTGCGCGTCATCGAGCGCCGTGGTCAGCTTCTCCAAGGTCTCCTGGCTCGCGGGCCGGCCCAACAAGCCAAGCTCGCCGAGCTGCCGGATCGTGTCATCGAGATCCGCGTTGGCCCGTTCGATGGCCTCGTCCACCTCGCGGATCTGCTGCTTGCGCGACGCGCGTCGGGGCGCGTCGGCCGTGGCCGAGTACGCCCGGACCGCGTCCAGCACCGTCTCCTCGACGCGGTCGGCTTTGACCGCCGCTCGTCGCCGGCAGCGGTTCGCGCTGGTGTCGCCGCAGCGGTAGCTGCCGCTGTCGGAGTTGATCACCATCCGCGACCCGCACGTCCCGCAGCGCAGCACTCCCAGGCGGGCCAGCAGCCGGTCTGACTTGGCTTGGCGCCCGCGCGAGACCGTCCGCCGCTGCACCCGCTCGAACAGGGCGCGATCCTTGACGATCGCCTCGTGGGCCTGCGTGTTGTGCAGCTCGCCGAAGTGGATCTCGCCGAGGTACATCCGCGAGCGCAGCATCGAGGCCACGCCGGAGAGCGCGCGCTCGATCCCGTTCTCGGCGAGCAACGCTTGGATCTCCACCAGCGACGCGCCAAGGTCGCGGCGCTTGAACGCCTGCACCACGACCTTCGCCGCCGCGGGCTCGACCACAAGCACGCCGTCCTGGCCGCGCACATACCCGACCGGGATCTTCGGGTGCGGGTAGACACCCCGCGCCACCGCCCGCGCCTGAGCCGCCGTGACCTTCTCGCCCGTGATCTCAGCAAAGTATTGGAACACCGAGCCGAGCATGTTCGTGGACAGGCGCTGCGCCGCCGTGCCGTTCGTGAGCTTGCCGTGGTCGAGCGCGAAGATCTCCCCGCCCGCCCTCTCCACGCGCTCGATCACCTCCAGCTGGACCTTGAGCGAGCGCACCAGCCGATCGAAATACGCCACCACAAGCTGGTCGGCCCGTCCCGCCTCGATCATCTCGATCGCCGCCAACAGGCCAGGGCGCCTGGACAGCGGCAGCTTCCCGCTGACGTCGATCTCAGGAATCGGCGAGGCAGCAAGCCGCTCACCGCGGTCCCTCGCCCACCGCCTGGCGGCCTCGATCTGCACCTCGGGCGAGTGAAAGTGCTCGTCCTCCCGGTCGCCCTTCTCGCTCACGCGGACGACCACGACATCTCTGGGCTTCGACATGCGACCCCTCTCGACGGCAGACTACGCCTTTTAGGCGCCTACGATGCGACCGGCGAGAAGGCACGCGCGGTCAAGGCGCGCTACCGGGGAGTGTGTCGCGGCTGCGGGGCGCCCACCGCGCCACGGAACGGCAAGGGCGACGCCTACGCGTATTGCAAACGCTGCCATCCCGGCGCGACTGCGCCGGAATGGACCCGAGAACGGGTTCGCGAAGCCATCCCTTCTGAGACGGAGACCTGCCTTCCGCGCGCGTTGCAGGTGCTTCGTCGCCGAGCTTGAGGTGCTCGCGGCGGGATCAGAGTAGGTCTCGTGAGTGATGGGGATGGCGCACTCGGGGGGTACTGATCCGATGGCAGCCCGGGAGTCCTCCGTGCGAGTCACCGATGCCGATAGCTATCGGCACGCGCTCGTGCGCGAGGACGCCCGGCGCGCTGTGCGGTTCAGTTGGGCGCGGAGGCTCTCCCATAGTCCCACGGCCCAGGCGCTCACCACGAGCTTCCGTCGGCTCGCCCGGCCGGCTTGCGGCTCGAGCCTGACGGTCTTGGACCCGATCGCGTCGAAGATCGGCTGTGCTCGGTCGAGAGCGTCGCCGCGTCCGGACGCGAGCACGACGAGCCGGCCGTGCTTGGCCGTCTCCCTGGTGCCGATCACGGGACAGTCCACGAAGGTGATCCCGTGGTCCTTCGCGAGCGCGGCCACGCGCTCCACGTCCGTGTTCATGCTGGTCTGGAGCCAGACCGCACTGTCCGGCACCGATTCCGCCGCCTGTCCCATCACCGCCAGGACCGCGGCGGTGTCGGTGAGCATCGTGATCACGAACGCGGCCTCGCGCACCGCGTCGGCGGGCGTCTGGGCCAGGGTCGCCCCGTCGGCCGCCAGCACGCGCGCCTTGTCGGGGGTGCGGTTCCACGCGCATACTTGGAAGCCCGCCTTCAGCAGGTTGCGCGCCATCGGCCCGCCCATGATTCCGGTGCCAAGAACCGCGACCGGCTCAGCCATCAGCCGGTCACTCCCCGAGTTCCCGACCGGAGTCGCCTCGGGGTGGGGTATAGCTGGATGTCCTGGCTCATGCTTCCTCCTGGGGATTGCCGGCTCAGGGTGATTGCGCGGTCGACGCCACCCGGCACTCCAGATACGAGCGTCCCGCTTGCCGCGCGCGACGATTCAGCGATCGTGCACGGAAACCCGATCACTGCCTCGTTCTCCGGCGGCCGGCAGGACGTTGCGCGTCCCGCCGGCCAGCCGGGACGAGCTCAGCCCACGGACACGGCGCGCAGGGACCGTGCCGCCTGCGTGATCAGGCTGGCGACGGCACCGGGCTGGGACACGTAGATGGCGTGGCTGCCTGGGACTTCGGTGGTCGTCGCGCCGGCCCGCTCGGCCATCATCCGCTGTGCCGGGGGTGGGATCATCCGGTCGTCGGTCACGATCAGATACCAGCTGGGCTTGCTGCGCCAGGCGGGATCGCTGACCGTGCCGCCCAGCGCCTCGACTCCCCACGGGACCTGCGAGTCGGCCATGAACGCCGCCTCGCGCGCCGGGACATCCGCGGCGAACGACTCGGCGAACTTCTCGCGGTCGAGGAACAGGAACCCGTCCTGCGGCGGCAGGATCGGCGGCTGAGGACCGTCGGTCGGGAACCCGCCGATCAGCGTGCTGACCGACTCACCCTGGTCGGGCGCGAACGCCTTGATGTGGACGAGGCCGGCGACCGAGTCGTGCGTGCCGGCCTCGGTGATCACCGCTCCTCCGTAGGAGTGGCCGACGAGGATCGTGGGGCCGTCCTGTAGGTCGAGCGCGTTGGTGGTGGTCTCGACGTCGCTCTCGAGCGAGAGCGTCTGGTTCTGGACGACGCTCACATTGAAGCCGTCCGCCGTCAGCAGGTTGTAGACGCCCTGCCACCCGGATCCATCGACGAACCCGCCGTGGACGAGAACGACGTTACGCACATCAGTCATGGATGACCTCCCTGTGTTGGTCGACCTCGGATGAGGTCGGCATTGGTCGTCCGCGACTATGGCAGCGGCCCGGCGCCAAATCGTGCGTCAGGTGACGACGCTTCTCGGGCCTGGCGTACGTACATGAGCCCTGGACGTCGTACAACTAATGCATTCGTGCGCCCGACGCAAGCGCCGCGCTCAGTTCGGCCCGCGAGGTGATCCCGAGCTTCGGGAACACCCGGTACAGGTGTGTGCTGATCGTGCGATGTGACAAGAACAGACTCTGGCCGATCTCGCGATTCGACAGGCCATCGGCCGCGAGCTGGGCGATCTGAAGCTCCTGGGCCGTCAGGTCGTCACGGGCCTCTGGAACACGGCGGCGGCTGCGCTCGCCCGAGGCCCGCAGCTCGCGGCGTGCCTGGTCTCCCCAGCTTGATGCGCCGACGGCGTCAAAGATGTCGCGCGCCGCGCGCAGCGGTGCCCGGGAGTCCGTGATGCGCCGGCGGCGGCGCAGCCACCGACCGTGGGCGAGCAGCAGGCGCCCACGCCAGAACGGCCAGCGATCGAGATCTGCGCCGAGAGCCTCGTCGAATCGCTCGGCGGCTTCGCGCTCGTCGTCCGCGAGCACCGCCCGGGCATGGCGAAGGTTGATCGCGACCCACTCGGCGGGCGCGCCGCCCACCATCGCCTCGACCTCGGCCAGCCGCTCCCGCGCCGCCTGCGAGCTGTCGGAGTGCGCCGCGGCCTCGGCGAGGTCGCCGATGCCCATGCAGGCGAAGTGCAGGTGGTGGGCCGGATCGCCCGGATCGAAGAGCCGCTCGGCCAGCCGGAGTGCTTCGTCGTGGCGACCGCGCGCCAGCGCCGCTAGCGTCGGCCCGGACTGGGCGAGCGCGACGATGTGGGTGGCTCCGAGCGGCAGCGCGAGCTGCTCGGCGCGGACTGTCGCGCTCTCCGTCGTCCTCGGGTCGCCCCGGAGGGCGGCGATCATCGCTACCGCTGTCTCAGCAGTGGCGAGCCAGCTCGGCTGGCCGAGCTCGGTCGCCAGCCGGCAGGCCTCCTCCGCGGCGGGGATCGCGATGTCCCAGTTGGGCATGCGAGCAGCCAGGATCGCCTGCGTCGCCAGCAGGCGGGGCAGGCGACCGAGGCGCCCCTCCGCCCGGGCGCTGTCGATCGCGATTGCACAAAACCTCAGGCTGTCGTAGAAGGCGCCCGTCACCATTCCGGCCGAGGCCAGGAACCCAGCGTCCTCCGCGCCCGTCACGGCGCTGTCGGCTGCCTCGCGCAAGCAGCCGACCACCTTCGACGCGTTGGCGTACGGATTGGCGTACGCATGAATCGAGACCAGCCGCGGATCCGCGGCCGTGGCGGGTCCTGCGCGATCAGCGGCGTCCACAACCAGCCGGCGAGTGTCCGGCCCCGGGCTCGCCCACCATGTGCGCGCAGCGGCGATCCAGAGCAGGTTGTGGTACACGTCGCGGTCGCCTGCCGCGCCCGCCTGCTCAGCGATCGCGATCAGATCGGCCACCCGCGAATCGTCAATCAGCGCACGCGCATCCAGGAGCTCACTGACCCAGCGCGCCCGAGCGACCTCCAGGGGGTTGAGATCAAGGCGCTCGATCTCGCGCAGCATCGCGATCGCGATGTCCGGCCGCCCGCGCTCAAAGGCCAGCTCGGCGGTCGCGAACATGCGATCAACCCGGTGGTTCGGGGCGCTGAGCTCCACCGCCCGCCCCAGCGCGGTCAGGGCGACGTCGATCGCGCCTCGGCGCCGGGCGCGCACCCCAGCCTCTTCGAGCTCACGCGCGAGCTCCTCGTGCGAGCCGGTCATCAGCGCGGCTCGGTGCCACACACGGCGGTCGGGATCGGCCTCGAGCGTCGCGGCGAGCGCCTCGTGCACACGGCGACGCTGCCGCACGCCGGCGCTCTGCCGGACCGCGGAGCGAATCAGCGGGTGTCGAAAATGAATCGAGTTGACGTCGAGGTCGATGAGCGCCGCGTGGGCGGCCGGCTCAAATGCGTCGAGATCGACAGAAGCCCCGGCAACCGCGCTCGCCGCCTGGAGGATCTCGCCGACGGCATCTCCGTCGCTGAGCGCGGCGACCAGCAGAGCGAGGCGTGTGGTGTCGGGCAGATCAGACACGCGACCGGCGAATGCCCGCTCGAGCCGCTCGGTCAGCGGCAAGCCGCCGGGCAGCGGTTGCCCGTCCCCCGGCTGACCGGCCGCCGCCGGCAGCTCGAGGAGCGCGAGCGGGTTGCCGGCCGCCTCCCGCAGCACGCGGCTGCGCGTCGTGAGCGGAAGGGCCGGGGCCGCTTCGTCGAGCAGAGCCGCTGCAGTCGCGTCGTCGAGGCCGGTCAGCCTGTGCTCTGGCAGCCCCGCGTCCGCGAGCCCGCCAGGGTAACCTCGCGAGTGGCTGCGAGCAGGAGAACCGGGTCGGACTCGATTCGCCGAGCAACGAACGCGAGCACGTCTGCGGTCGGGTGGTCGAGCCAGTGCGCGTCCTCGGCGACGAGCAGCACCGGGACATCGGTGGCGACCTCCGAGACGAGGTCAAGCGCGGCCATCGCGATCCGATAGGGCTCAGGCGCGACCTCGCGCGTGAGTCCAAACGCGGCGTCGAGCGCGTCCCGCTGAACAGGAGGCAGCTCGACTACACGCTCGCGTATGGGACGGAGCATCTGATGCAACCCGGCAAAGGGCAGATACGCTTCGGACTGCACACCGGTGGCGGTGAGCACGACCATGCCTCGCTCGCGAGCCTCGCGCGCCGCCTCGGCAAGCAAACGCGATTTCCCGATACCCGGCTCCCCGCGGAGCACGAGCGCCTGGCCACTCGTTGCGACGTCGTCCAGGAGCGACGCCAGGAGCCTCTGTTCGTTTACGCGACCGAGAAAGGGCGCGATCTCGTCGCGGACCGTGTCGAGCATGAGAGGCTCATCCTCCCACGTCGAGCTCGTCGCGATGCACGAGTCACTGAGCAACTTCTATAACGTCGATGTCCTCGGCCCCGACCGCATTAGTGACCAGGCGTGGCAGGCCAGCTTCAACGTCGCGGCGGGCTCATCACCCTATGCAACCTACGCCTGCGTCGACACGTGGCTGACCGACTTCCGTGAGGACCTGCCGGAGATCGTTTACCGGAGCGGCTGACAGTTGACTGCTCGTCGTGGACGGGAAGATTTTTGGGGACTCCTCGTCGTTTGGGGGTGAATCCGGGGGTCCGGACGGTTGGTCGTTGATGTGAGGGTGCCGGCCCTGGCCGGCGATCCTTGGTACGCCCGGCATGACCAGCAGCTCGGGGGTGCGAGTCCCCTGTGGAGGTTGATGGCACCAACCACAAGTCGATGGCAACTGCTACGTCGTGAGGCGGGTGGGAAGGAAGCCGGAGACGAAATCGCGACCCTAGGAACACATGGCGCGCCGGCTGATCGTTGGTTGCCGGTGTGCTGCGCGTATGAGGCGGGGCGGTCCGGGCGAGCTGGCCAAGTACAGCGAAGCCCGATGTCATCAAGGGGCCGTTGCGTAGACGCGGTGGGTGTGCGATGAAGGTTGCTGGTCTTATCCGGGGAGGTCTCCATGGGTGTCCCAGGATGCCCGTCCGGTGCGTGAGCACCGCTCGTCGGGTGGTGCGGGACGGTGGCGTCCGAGAGGGCGCCGCCCGCCGTGGAGAAGTCAGCAGACGCCGTAGTACCAGCGGGGATCAGTATCGCTGGGAAGGGCTGAACGCGAAGCCGAGGTGCAGGACGCTCGTGCTCGTGGGATGGACGTTGAACGCAGCCAACCCCGCAAGGGGCCTGGGTGGGAGGGCCGGAGGGTGAAGCCCGAAGGTTCCCGTCCAGGGCACAGTTCATCCCCGGCGCCTGGCGACACCGCAGCTCACCCCGCCGAGGCGAGCCTGTGGGAGCAGTTCCTGGCCCCCGGGAATCTCGCTGAGGCGCTCAGACGCGTCGAGCAGAAAGCCGGTGCCCCAGGCATCGACGGGATGAGCACCAAGGAACTGCGGCCGTGGTTGCATGACCATTGGCCACAGGTCCGCTCAGCGCTCGAGGCGGGCACCTACCGGCCGCAGCCCGTGCGCAGGGTGATGATCCCCAAGCCCTCGGGTGGTCTGCGCAAGCTGGGGGTGCCGGCTGTGGTGGATCGGTTGATCTGCCAGGCCATCGCGCAGGTGCTCACGCCCATCTTCGACCCGCATTTCCATCCCCATAGCTACGGCTTCCGGCCGGGGCGCTCGCAGCATCAAGCTGTGAGGAGGGCACGCCAGTTCATCGCTGATGGCGCGGCGTGGTGCGTCGATTTTGATCTCGAATCGTTTTTCGATCGCGTTCAGCACGACGCTTTGATGGCGAGGGTCGCGAGACGGGTTCATGACAAGCAGGTGCTCGGGCTGATCCGGCGCTACCTGGAAGCGGGCGTCATGGATGGCGGGCTGGTGGCCGCGAGCGAGGAGGGAACCCCGCAAGGGTCGCCGCTCTCGCCGCTGCTCAGTAATGTCATGCTTGACGACCTTGACTGGGAGCTGGAGCGGCGTGGGCATCGCTTCGTGCGCTTCGCCGACGACGGCCGGATTTACGTCGGAAGCGAGCGGGCTGGGCAGCGCGTCATGGCGAGCATCACGCAGTACGTCGAGCAGCGCCTGAAGCTGCGCGTCAACCGCGAGAAGTCGGTGGTTGACCGGGCGACGAAGCGGCCCCTTCTGGGGTTCGGTTTCTTTGACCGGGACGGTGAGGTCAAGGTGCAGGTGGATCCGAAGCGCCTGAAACGCGCTAGGGATCGCCTGCGTCAGCTCACCTCGCGCCGCTGGGGTGTCTCGATGGAGCGGCGGATCGGTGAGATCAACCGCTTCACGGTCGGGTGGACGGCCTACTTCGCGTTGGCCGACACGCCGTCGGTGTTCGGGAAGCTCGATAGTTGGCTCCGTCGGCGACTGCGGCAGGTCCGCTGGAAGGAATGGAAGCGTTACCGCACCAAGCGGCGCAACCTCGGTGCGCTCGGTATCCCGGCCTGGCAGGCTCGCAAGTGGGCCGGCTCGGGCAAAGGCTACTGGCGCATCGCCGGTTCCCCGGTTCTTGCCCGCGCTCTGCCCAACGCCTACTGGGCCAACCTCGGCCTGAAGGGTTTCGCCGATCCCTACCGTCGTTTCCGGGATGCCGAGCGAACCGCCGGATGCGGACCCGCATGTCCGGTGGTGTGGGGGGCGCCGGGGTGAGCCCGGCGCCTACCCGATCCACATAGCGGAGCCGAAGCCCGGGTCAAGCGGCCGAATCGCCTGCAAGCGCGAGAGTTTTCGGTAGCGCCCCGCTTCTCCGCGCTGCCGCTTGACGCGCGGCGCGCGGCGCGCGGCTCCGCTACCCAGCGTGCCCGACTCTCGGACGGTTTCCGGGATGTGTGCAACTCCCAGGGCCCGATTGCGTCAGGGAAAGGCGGCCTATAGCAGGGCATTCTCGGTCGGTCGGGCGGCGGGTCACCCCCCAATCGGAGAGGAGAGCCGATTTTTGGGGACTCCTCGTCGTTTAGACCCTATGGAGGAGCTGCCGGCTCCGTGTCGAAGTGGTCGGCACTCCCCGCGCAGGCTGCGGGGTAAGTCTTCGCGCTGAGGATTCCGGCCTCGGCGCGGGGCCCACAATCCACGAGAGGAGTGCCTAATGGCTGACGGTATCCGTTGGGTCGGTCTTGACGTGCACGCGCACGAGTCGACGATCGCGATCTTCGACCAGGGGACAGGCGAGCTGAGCACTGCCCGGATGGTTGGGCGTCCGCATCAGCTGCTGGAGCGGCTGATGGAGGTTCCCGTGCCGGCGCGGATGGTGTACGAGGCGGGCCCGACCGGCTATGGGCTGGCGCGTCGCGCGCGGGCGCGGGGGATCGAGGTGTCGGTGTGCGCACCGGGGCGCACGGAGCGGCGGCCTGGTGATCGGATCAAGACCGACAAGCGCGACGCGGTCCGGCTCGCACGGCTGCTGGCGGCCGGGGAGCTGGCGATCGTGACGGTCCCGTCGCTGGAGCGCGAGCGGCTGCGGGACCTCGTTCGCTGCCGGGAGGACATTCGCGCTGATCTGATGCGCGCCCGCCACCGGCTCGGGAAGTTCCTGTTGCGCCGCGAGGTGTATTGGGAGGGGCCGGGGCGTGCGTGGTCGCGAGCGCATCGCGCGTGGCTCGCCGGCCTGCGGTTCGTCGATCACGCGTCGCAGGTGACGATGGCCGACTACCTGCACGCGCACGACGTGCTCGTCGCCCGCCGTGACCGGGTCGAGGCCGAGCTCGAGAAGCTCGTGATTGAGTCGCCGTGCGCGCAGGCGGTCGGTCGGCTCAGGTGCCTGCGCGGGATCGACACGCTCTCTGCGCTCGGGCTGTGCGCCGAGATCGGCGAGTGGGAGCGCTTCGATCACCCCGACCGGCTGTCGGCCTACCTCGGGATCGTCCCGTCCGAGCACACCACCAGCAGCCAGCGTCGCCAGGGGTCGATCACGAAGGCCGGCTCGACGCACGCGCGCAGGCTGTTGATCGAGGCGTCCTACCACTACCGCCGTCAGCCGGGGGTCGGCGAGCTGCTCGAGCGCCGCCAGCGCGACCAGCCGCCAGAGGTGATCAACATCGCGTGGTCAGCGCAGCGGCGCCTGCACGCCCGCTGGCGTCAGCTCAAGGACGCGCGCAAGAAGCCCAACGGCGTCGTCGCGGTCGCGATCGCGCGCGAGCTCGCCTGCTTCTGCTGGGAGATCGCCACCTGGTCAGGCTCCCATCCCGACCCGGTTCCGCCGGCGTCCATGCCGGCGGGCGACCCCCTCACGCAGGCACGCTCCATCCCACCGAAGCAGGAGCCCACGATCGCCTGAGACCCCAACCCCCCTACAACCCGTTGCGGCTGACGAGGCGGCCCGAGCGTCCCGGCACTCGCGCACACCCAGTCCGCGGCACCCCCATGAGCAGCCCGGCGTCAGCCGACGGTGCTCGATTTTAGACAGCGGACGTGCGACGAAAACAAGGTCTTGGGGTACCCAGCCCCCGCATATGAGGCTGACCAAACGTCGCGAACTCCGCGGACGCCCGGACCGCCCCGCCAGCCGCAACCACATCAACTCAACCCCTGCCAGAAAGGAACCATGAACGCTGCTCGCTTGACAACCGCTCCTCCATATGGGGGGTGAATCCGGGGGTCCGGACGGTTGGTCGTTGATGTGAGGGTGCCGGCCCTGGCCGGCGATCCTTGCCACATAGCGGAGCCGAAGCCCGGGTCAAGCGGCCGAATCGCCTGCAAGCGCGAGAGTTTTCGGTAGCGCCCCGCTTCTCCGCGCTGCCGCTTGACGCGCGGCGCGCGGCTCCGCTACCCAGCGTGCCCGACTCTCGGACGGTTTCCGGGATGTGTGCAACTCCCAGGGCCCGATTGCGTCAGGGAAAGGCGGCCTATAGCAGGGCATTCTCGGTCGGTCGGGCGGCGGGTCACCCCCAATCGGAGAGGAGAGCCGATCTTTGCTCATGCCGCCTCCCTCATCGCCGCTTCGACGATGGCAATGTCCTGCTCCGTCGTTCCGCCGCTAACTCCGACGCCGGCGATCACCTGACTCTCGCTGGTGAGCGGCACGCCGCCGCCCATCGCGGAGTATCTTCCGCCGGAGACGGCGAGGAGGGGATAGAGGGCCGCGCCTGGTTGCACGAGGGGGACGAGGTCAGCGGTGCTCATGCCGACGAGGGCGGACGTGTAGGCTTTTCGCTCGGAGAGTTCGAGGGAGAACGCGGGCGCTCCTGTCATGCGGTGGGTGAGGACGACGTTGCCGTGGATGTCGATGACGGTAACCGCGACGGGTACCTTTTGTTTTGCGTGTGGCTACTTCAGGACGACAGTGAAGTTGCTGGTAATGGCCGGTTTTGGCGCGATGGGCGGAGGGCTTGAGGTGCGCTGAAACCGGGGTTATCGCCCGGTCGTGCCAATAACCGGGGTTTGAGCGGCGCTCAGGCGGTCCGGCGGCGGGGCCGTTGTGGGCCGTGCAGCGGTCGGCCGCGGCCGGCGAGAAGCTGTTGTGCGGCGTGGCGGGAGATGTCGCGCATCTCATCGAGGACCTGCTCCAGTGCTCGGCGGTTGGCGATCCATTCCTGGTAGAGGGCGGCGTCGTCGGCGGGCAGGATCTTGGAGACGGTCTTGCCGTTCTGCTTTCAGGAGATCTGCCAGTACGGGCCGTGGCGCTGGTCGGGGTCCTGGCAGCGGCAGTTGGGGTTCTTGCAACTGGTGTAGCGCTCGATCAACGAGCCCTCACAGGTGAACCCGATTTCCGCGAGGCGGGCTTTCGCCGCCTCGTGGTCGGCGCGCAGACGTTCCAGTCCCGCTGGCTGAGGCTGTTCCGTCATCGCCCAGTATCATACTGGGCGCTCGGATGGGCGATCAGTCGTCTCCGAGCAGCGGGATCGACGCGTTCCGGGATCTGGAGCGCTGGCTGTCAGGTCAGACGGCACAGGACGCCGGCATGTCAGAGCTCGAGCGTGAGTCCGAGCGCCGCGGCCGCGAGATCCTCAGGCTCGCGTTGCAGGCGCACATCGACGCGCGCGGCGACGGGGACATCGGTGAGGCGATCGTTCTGGTCGGCGAGCAGGAGTCGGTGCGTTTGACTCACAAGCGCCTGCACACCCGGCCGCTGGTGACCCTGTTCGGCGAGGTCCGCGTCACGCGCGTGGGATACAGCGCCCGTGGACATGAGGCGATCCATCCCCTCGACGCGCAGCTGCGCCTGCCGGGGCGCCTGTGGAGCTACGAGTGCCAGCGCAGGCTGATCCGCTCGGTCATCTGCGGCCCGTTCGACGAAGCGATCGCGCTCGTCGGTGAGATCACCGGCACGACGATCCCGAAGCGCTCCGCCGAGCAACTCGTCCACGACGCCGCCGTGGACTTCGACACGTTCTACGCCGGGCGCGCACAGGCCGCGACCGGCCCAGCCGACGGGGAGATCCTCGTTGGCGCGATCGACTGCAAGGGCATCCCGATGGTCAAGCCTGACGGCGCGATCAAGGTCGTCCGACGAACGAAGGGCGAGAAGGCCAACAAGAAGAAGATGGCGACCGTCGCCGCCGTCCACAGCCAGCCACCGATCCACCGCACCCCCACCGAAGTGATCGACAGCCTGTTCGCAACCCAGCATCCCTCCGAACGGCCCAAACACCCCAAGCCGACCCGCAAGCGCGTATGGGCGAGCCTCACTGCCGGCAAGGACGCGTTCATCGCAGACGTCAAAGCAGAGATGACCCGCCGCGACCCCGACCACGAGCGGACGTGGGTGATCCTCACCGACGGCGAGCGCGCGCTGCAACGCCGCGTCATCGCCAGCTTCGAGAACGTCACACTCGTGCTCGACCTGCTGCACGTCCTCGACAAGCTCTGGAAGGTCGCGCACGCGCTGCACGCAGAAGGCAGCCCCGAAGCCGAAGCGTTCGTCAAAGCACGCACCGAGCGGATCCTGTGCGGGATGACCGGCCAGGTCGTCAAAGGACTGCGCCAGATCATGACCAAACGCCGGATCGCCGGCGTCAAAGCCAAGACGATCCACGGCGTCTGCGACTACCTCTACCGCAACCGCGAACGGATGCGCTACGACGAGTACCTGCGCAACGGCTGGCCGATCGCATCAGGCACCGTCGAGGGCGCCTGCAAAAACCTGATCCGCGACCGGTTCGAGCGCTCCGGCATGCGCTGGACACCCCAAACCGCCGAAGCGCTCCTCAAGCTACGCGCCACCCACCTCTCCGGCGACCTCGACGATCACTGGGAACACCACATCACGCACGACCAGCAACGCCTATACCGCCGCGACGTCTGGCAGCCCACCCCGTCGTCCTGAAGTAGCCACACCCTTTTGTTTTAGCGACTCGTCCTCGACTCGGTCAGCGATTTTCTTCGCGATGGTGAGTAGGTCCATGGTCGTGCTTCCTTTCAGATCGTGAGATAGGCGGTTTGGATTTCAGCGCTCGCCGTTGAGGCCGAGCTGTCCCACGTAGAATCCGAGTCGGTTTTCTGAGTCTCCAGGCTGCTGGAGCCCTTGCTCCAGGAGCGCTTTGATTCTTTCCCGCGCCGCTGGTCGCTTGACGGAGGCCATGCAGGCGTCCCAGCCCGCTCTGATTTCGACGTCGGGCGGCAGGCTGGCTTCGTTCACGAGGCGCTTGGTGTTGGCGATCGCCCACTTGTCGAACGAGGCGATCCGGGTTGCGAGTGAGTCGACGAGATCGTCCAGCTTGGCATCGGGTAGCGCACGGTTCACGTAACCGAGGAGCTCGGCATCGGCGCCTCGGATGTCGTCTGCGCTCAGGAGCACTTCGAGGGCGCGTCCCCGTCCTATGACCCGCGGCAATCGCGCCATGGGCCCTCCACCAGGGACGACGCCCACGCCCACTTCAAAGTGCGACAAGATCGCTTTCTCTCGGCTCGCGAAGCTCATGTCGCAGGCGAGCGCGAGCTCACTGCCGTTTCCGGTCGCCCGCCCCCGGATCAGCGCGATCGAAACGAACGGGGCGCGCGTCAGGCGCACCAGGACGTCGGGCCATGCCTCGAGGCCGGTCGGACCCTGCGGGATGCTGGTCAGATCCTCGAAATTCGCGAGGAAGTCGGAGTGATTCAGAAAGAAGCCGTCGACGGCACTTTCGAACACCACCACCTTTACTCGGTCGTCGTTCTCGAGCGCCGTGACAATCTCTTGGATCTGCAGAACGAATTCCGGACCCATGAGGTTACACGGCGGGTTGTCGAGTACCACTCGACAGTGTGAAGGTGTAACTTGGTTGAGCGTAACTTGCGCGGCTTTCGTTGCTGAGGACATGACGCTCCTGTTCTTGGCGTATGGGATGACGGTGTGACTGCGATGTTGCCCCGGGGCGCGCCGGTTCGCGCCCGGGCAACACGCGGGTCACATCCCTGGTCTTCCGTCCACCGTTGTGTCGATCCGGGAACGGACTGACACGACCCTGAGACCCCACCGTTTCGGCGAGGTCTCAGTGAGTGTTCCGGCCGTCTGCGGAACTACCGCCAGATCGCGGTGCGCCACCGCAGCACGAATCGGCGCACGCGCTCGGAGAGAGCCGCGAGGCCGGCGAAGCTATGCGGGAAGTACATGAAGCACCTCCTCCATGTAGCGGCTGGCCGCGTCGGAGGCCTGTTCCGGCGTGCTCCCGTGTTCGCGTGCGTCCACGTAGGCGGCATACCAGTCCCACCAGTTGTAAGCGGCGTGGGTCTCCTCGTATGGGTCGTGGCGCTCGGCCGTCTCGTGCAGCAGATCTGCCAGATCCGCGATCTCCCTGGCCTAGTCCGAAGTTCCCGGTGGTGAGGTAGCCAGATTCCGCTTGTTCCTAGGGTTTTCGGGGGTTCTGGGGTGTTCGGGTCGTGTCTACCGATCGACCACGACGGGGGCGTGGGCGGCGAGGTCGAGCGCTTCGGCTTGCAGCGCGGTAGGCTGGGTGAGCTTCTCGAAGGTGCTGGCGTGGTCGTGCAGGCGGGTGGTGTTCTGGGTCTGGGTCGCGAGCTCGGTGAGGAGCGTGCGATAGCTGTGCGCGGACTGCCCGGTGCTGGTCCGTTTCGTCTGCGCTTTGTGTCGCGCGGCGGGGGAGCGCTCAGCTTTCGCGACGGGATCAGGACTGACGGGCCGGTGCTCGTCGGTGAACAACAACGGCTTCCACGCGGCTTTCAGATGCCAGGTGAGGTAGTAGGCGAGCATGCAGATCAGCACGTGCGCACGAACACGGTCCTCGAGGTGATGATGGATCGGACGGATCTGCAGGTCCGGGCCCTTGATCGATCCGAACGCCCGTTCGGCCTGTTCGAGGTTCTTGTAGGCGCGCACGACATCACCGGTCTGAAGGTCGGTCTCGGTGAGGCCGGTCCGCAGGATGTAGAACCCGTCGAGCGCAGCTTCCGCGGCGATCTCCGCGGTCTTGCGGGTGTAGGTGAACGTGGTGTCAGTAATCGTGGTCTGGAAGTGCTTGCGCATCCGGTAACGCTTCAGCGCCGGACCTGTCGCAAGACCGATCAGGTCGGCCCCGGTGAGCGTCCCGGCGGTGACACGGTGAGCGATCGCGGCTAGGTCGATCTCCGTCGCGGCGAGCAGTTCGTTGCGCTTGCGGGCACGTTGCGCGCCGACCAGCGGGTTGCGGCACACGACCAGTCGTTCGCCGGGGAACTCCGCGACGTCGGTGATCTCCCCGAGGTTCTGCTCGTCGAACAGCGACGGCTGAAACACCCCGGACCGGGCGAGTTTCTTGATCGTCGGCGCTTTCAGCGCGGTGATCCAGTCCACCCCGTCGGTCTCTGACAGCAGCGTGATGTTCGCCTTCGTGACCATCCCACGATCGGCGACGACCACCACCCGCGAGAGACCGAACCGGTCCTTCAACTTCACGACCTGTGACGGCAGCGTCTTGTCGTCGTGCAGCTCGCCGGTGAACACCTCGACCGCGACCGGCCGCCCGTCGGTGTCGCACAACAGTCCGTAGATGATCTGCGGCAGGCCGGGCCTCCCGTCCCGCGAGTACCCACGCTTCCCGAGCGGGCACGTGCGACCCTCGAAGTAACTCGAGGACACGTCGTAGAGCACCATCTCCCCGTCACGCAGGTGGCGGGCAGCGAGACGATCCTCGATCCGGTCCTGGCGCTCCACGAGCCAGTCCATCGCCGCGTAGAGGTCATCCTCATCCGCTCCAACCACGCCGCACTCCTGCGCCAGGGTTGACTGGCCGAGGGTGCGGACCATCCCGAGTTTCGATCCCGGGCCGATCACCCGGCCGACGATCATCGCCACGCACAGATCCCGCTCCCGGCACGGTGAGCGGTCCAGCAGCTTCGCCAGCCCGAGCCGACGCGCCATCGTCAGCGCCGCGGTGACGTGCCCGGCCGGGAGGGAGCGCTCGATCTCGAACGCCTGATCGACGCTCATCACCGTCTTGCCGGCGAGCACGGCACGGATCGCGTCGATCGCTTCGGGCGGGAGGTGTGACAGGTTCGCGAGCGTTTCCTTCTTGACCTTCCCGTCCTGGCGGTAGGAGCGGCGCAGCAACGTCGCGTTGTACTCGTTCTCCCCAGACCGGCGGGTAGTCGTGCTCACATGCATCGCACCGCTTTGCCTGGCTGGCCTTCCCATATCTGGACAATACCCCATTTGTCGACCTGATAGTAGTGGGTACACTTAGGATCAGCAAAAAGGCCGGAATCCCCGCAACTACAGGGATCCCGGCCTCTACAACCGCTGACTACAGGGGGAACTTCGGCCTAGTCCACCCAATCGCGACCGGGACGCCGGGTCGTTACCTCCTGGACGATCCACGTATTGCTGTCGGGATCTGTGAAGTAGCAGAACGATCCGTGGCTGGCGCGCTCGGGGTCGGGGCCGGGTTGCCGTGCCTCGACCGGGAACGGCGGGCCGTGCCAGATGTCGCTGACGCCGATGCCGCGGCCGACGAGTTCGTCATGTGCCGCCTCGATATCGGAGACGGTCAGGCTGGCCTCGGCCGAGCCGGGCGCGGCCGTTGTGAGCCCCAAGCCGAACGTGACGGAGCTACCGGAGCGCGGCGGCGTGAACTGGACGATGCGAAGGCCCTCCAGCGGGGCGACGTCGTCATCGAGCCTCCAACCCAAGCGCTCATAGAACTCCTTGGCTCGGTCCACGTCGGAGACGGGGATGATCTGGTTCTCGAGCTTCATGTCGACTTTTCCGACGCTCTGGTCGCTGCTCGTGTCGTGTGCTTCGGTGGCGCTCATGGCTACCTCCTGGTTGTGTACGGAAGACCTCAATCGGTCTTCGTAGTGGAGCTGCCATGAAGCGTGCTCTCCGTGCCTTTTCGTCGCGCCTGTGTCCCGCCCTGGTCGGTGCCCTGGTCGGCGCTCAGGGATACAGCCCGGGTCATCTAGGCTTGGGGGCGAATGGCCGTCGAGCGCGTGCCGAGGTTCCGGGGCCGTACCCGCGAGCGTGAAAAGCTTGACGGCCTGCTCGAGGACGTCCGTGGTGGCCGCAGCGGGGTGTTGGTCATCCGGGCTGAGGCGGGAGCGGGCAAGACCGCGCTTCTGAACCTAGTTCAGTGAGTACGGCGGGGCGGGTTGCTGAGTGGCGTGTTCGGGGTGATGGTTGACGCTCGTTCCGGGTGTTGACGCTGTTCGTGGCGTGTGGCGCGCGTGTTGGGCCGGCCGGCGGACGGTTGTCGGCGCCGTTTCGGGGTCGCTGACGGAGCGGGTCCGGCACGGCTGGTGTTCGATGGCGCTGGCCGGGTTGGTTATGGAACGCCGAGAGCGGTGACGGCGTCGTAGGTCGCTTGGAAGGTCTTGAGGTAGCGAAAGCCGGTGGGGAGCCGGAGCGTGATCTGGCGTGCGGTGCGGGTGATGCGGGCAGGGACGCAGAACAGGATCCGTCGTAGCGCTTTGGCGTGACGGCGCAGCGGCGTGTCGTTGGGTGCTTTGCCGGAGGCTGCGGCGGCCGGTGAGAGGTCGCACAGCAGCGCGGTGATGTTCAGCGCGATCAGGCTGGCGGTGAGCCACACGCGGTTCGCGTTCAGATCGCCGCTCGGGAGGTGACGTAACGGCTGGCCGAGCTTTGCGTCCTTGAAGCGTTCCTCGATGTGCGCGCGGTGGCGGTGGAAGTGCTCGACCTCGACCGTCGACTTCTCCTCGGCGGGGATGTCGGTCACGATGAAGCTGTACGCGTAGGTCGAGTCCAGTTGGCCGTCGAGCACCATCTGCAGCTGATCTGGCGGGATCGTGGAGCGTCTGCGCGCGCGTGGGGATCCGCGGTGGATCTCCTCGGCTGAGACGCTGACGCGGCGGACGATCAATCGCAGCGGCTCGTGGCCCCAGCCGTGCGGGGTGAGCGTGGTCTCAGCGACCTCCGCGTCGCGCATCTCCTCCGCGTCGGCCCAGTGCTGCTCGGGGATCTCGGCCATCGCACGCCACATGCTGCTGGTCCGCGGCGCGCTCATCGAGAACCGCACCTGCTGCCGGCGCAGCCCGGTCATCAGCTCGACGGAGTAGAACCCGCTGTCGACCCTGGCAGTGAGCTGGCCATGCCCCGCCGGCAGCAAGCTCTTGGCGCGGGCGATCATCCGCGCAGACTCCGGCGCGGTGATCCTCGCGCGGTTCCCCGGCTCGAGCTCGCTGGTCAGCGCGCGGCCGCGCTCGGCCCAGGTCACGACATAGGACTGGTACGCCAGCGCGCCTGAGTGACTGCGCGCCGCGCCGCGCCGCCGCGGGCCGCGGCCGTACACCTCCGTCTCGGTCGCGTCCAGATCGAACGTCACCTCTTCAGTCACGTCTCGACCGAGCTGGCGGTCGACGCGGTCACCGACCCGCGCGAGCGCCCGCTCGATCGCGCGGACATGGGTACGCCGGTAACGCATCGCGAGTTGGCGTGCCGTCGGTGCCGACGGCGTCGCGGCGACTGCGCGCAGCGCCGCGCCCGCGGTGTCCGCGCGGACGTTCTCGATGTCATCGAAGCACTCCGCCCCCGCGATCTGGCACTCCGACAGCGACACCACCAGCGCACCGGGCGACAGCCCACGCCGGCGGGACTTGACCGCCCGCACCCCACGAGCGGCCGACAGCTCCGCGTCGACGAGCTCGACCAGCCGCGTGCGGCGCGCCAGCTCACCCACGATCGCCAGCCCGGCATACGGGGTCAAGCTCGGATCGTCTGCTCTGAACGACAGCCGTCCGGGTCCTCTGTAACAGTCACTGTCGTTCACCCGCAAGGTGGCATCACCTCACCGTCAAAGTTGGACTTCGCACCCCAAACAATGACGGCCCAGTCGGACGGAAAGCCCCGCATTTGCGGGGCTTTTCTATGCCCCAACCAAATATCTCATCGATCCCGGCAGACGATCCCCTACCAGCTAACCCACTGATCTAGGTCTGAGATATGCGGGCGAGCAGGCCGCTGGTTTTCGAGTCGGCCAGATCGCCGGCGTCGAATCCGAGATGGAATTGCCGTTCGCTGGTCTGCACCAGCTGTGCGGCCCGATGCTTGCCCACCTCGACGCGCTGCCGGACCCCCAGCAGGCCGCCTTGCGCACCGCGTTCGGCCTCTCGTCCGACGACGCGCCTGATCGCTTCCTTGTCGCGCTGGCGGCGCTGAGCCTGTTGGCCGAGGTTGCCGAGAAGCAGCCGTTGCTGTGTCTCGTGGACGACGTGCAATGGCTCGACACCGCCTCGCGCCAAGTCTTCGGGTTCGTCGCGCGACGGCTGCTCGCCGAGCCCGTGGCGTTGGTGCTCGCCGTTCGCGAACCAACCGACGAACGGGAGCTGGTGGGCCTCCCCGAGATGTCGCTTAAAGGCCTGGCTGACGATGACGCGCGCGCGTTGCTCGAGGCGGTCGTCCCGGGCAGGCTTGATGAGCGAGTGCGGGACCGGATCGTGGGGGAGACTCGCGGGAACCCGCTTGCCTTGCTGGAGCTGTACGGGAGCGTGGAGCCAGCGCAGCTGGCGGGAGGGTTTGCCCTCCCCGACGCCGGAAACGTCGTGGATCGGATCGACGAGCAATACCGCCGGCGCATCGCTGCGCTGCCCGACGCGACCCGACGACTGATGCTCCTGGCGGCGGCGGACCCGGTTGGGGACGCAACCCTGGTCTGGCGGGCGGCCCAGACGCTCGGGCTCGAGCGGGAGGCGCTGGACCCAGCGTCGACCGAGCAGTTGCTCGAGATCGGCGCGCGGGTCCAGTTTCGGCATCCGCTGGTCAGATCCGCGGTCTACCGCGCCGCCTCCGCCCCGGAAAGGCGAGCGGTTCACGGCGCGCTTGCGTCGGCCACCGATCCCGAGACCGATCCCGATCGCCGAGCTTGGCATCGAGCCCACGCGGCAACGGCGCCCGACGAGGACGTGGCCTCCGAATTGATCGCTTCGGCGAGCCGTGCCCAGCGCCGCGGTGGCATCGCCGCGGCGGCGGCGTTTCTTGAGCGTGCGGTGAAGTTCACTCCAGACGCCGGCGAGCGGGCCTCGCGGGCGCAGGCGGCCGCCGCCGCAAAGTTCGAGGCGGCAGACCTCGTCGCAGCTGAGTCGCTGCTCGCGACCGCGGCGGTCGGCCCGCTTGACAGGTTGGGTCAAGCACAGGTCCAACGGGTTCGCGCTCAGATCGCTTTTGACTTGGGCGTGGCTACTTCAGGACGAGTGCCAGGTTGGGTAGAGGCGCCGCTGGTCTTGCTGGATGTGGAATTCCCAGTAGGCGTCGAGGTCGCCCGAGAGGTAGATAGCGCGGAGGCGTAGGAGGGCTTCGGCTGTCGCCGGGGTCCAGCGCATGCCGGAGCGCTCGAAGCGGTCGCGGATGAGGTTCTTGCACGCTCCCTCGACCGAGCCTGACGCGATCGGCCAGCCGTTGGCGAGGTAGACGTCGTACTTCATCCGCTCGCGGTTGCTGTAGAGGTAGCGGGCGACCTCTTCCAGCGTCTTGGACTTCGTGCCGGTGAGCTTGCGCTTGGTCGCGATCAGCCGAAGGCCCTTGACGACCTGGCTGACCTGCCCGCCCAGGATCCGCTTGGCGCGCTCGTAGACGAACTCCTCTGCCTCACGGCTGCCCTCTGGGTGGAGCGCGTGGCCAGCCTTCCAGAGCTTCTCCAGCACGTGCAGGAGGTCGAGGACGAGCGTGACGTCGGTGAAGGTCTGGCACACCCGGCGTTGCAGTGCTCGCTCGCCGTCGGTGACGATCACCCAGGTGCGCCGGTGGCGGGGATCACGCTTGACCATCTCGGCCTTGACGTCGGCGATGAACGTGTCCTTGTCGGCGAGCAGACTGGCCCACACCCGCTTGCGGTGCGGCGGCGTGCGCTTCGGGCGCTCGGGTCGCTCGTCGGTGGCGAACAGGCTTCAGAGCACCTCCTCGGGCGTGCGGACCACGGGCGCCTGGCTGTGAACGGCGGCGACCGTCGCCATCCGCTTCTTGTTGGCCTTCTCGCCCTTCCCGCGCCGCACGACTCGCAAGGCGCGCTCGGGCTTGACCATCGGGATGCCCTTGCAGTCGATCGCCCCGATGAGGATCTCGCCTCTGCCTGGCTTGACCTCAGCCTGGGCGCGCTCAGCGTAGAACGCGTCGAAGTCCACGCCGGCCTCTCGCACGATCTGCTCGGCCGAGCGTTTGGGCACGGTCAACCCGGTCATCTCGGCCACCAGCGCGATTGCCTCGTCAAACGGCCCGCAGATCGCGCCGCTGATCAGCCGCCGCTGGCACTCGTAGCTGTAGATCCGCTCAGGCAACCCGAGCTCGGCATCAAGCGGATGGATCGCCTCACGCCCGGGAGCGCCGTAGCCGACGCGCGTGATCCGCACCTCGCCGAACAGTGTCAGGACCGAACGGGTATGAAGCCGCTTGTACGCCAGGCGCACCGGCCCGTCCGGACCCGAGACGACGATCGCCTCACCCACGTCGCCGTCGCCGCGGGCGTCCACATGCGCCTGCAGGGACAGGCGTACCAGCTCGCGGGAGCGGCGCTCTGACCCGCGCTCGAGCTCGGACAGACCGAGGTGCGCTTCGGCGGCATCGGAGAGGAACCGCTCAAGCTCCTGGAACGCCTCAAGCCCGCTGGCCGGTCCATCCGGCAGACCCACGGTCTGCATGAACGACAAGTATGATACTTATCGATGACGGAACGGTGCCTCTCCAAGGCCGAGCTCAAGCGGCGTCTGCAACGCCTGAGCCGCGACTACGAGAAGGTCAAGACGCGCCTGGCCGAGGTCGGCTTCATCTGCGAGGGCAGCCTCGCCGAGCTCTACACCTCCTGCGGCAACCCCAACTGCCGCTGTCGCAACCCCGATCAGCGGCACGGCCCCTACTGGCAGCTGACCTGGAAGGAGACCGGCAAGACCGTCACTCGCCGCCTATCGGCCGAGGACGCCGCCCTGTACCGCGAGTGGATCGCAAACCGCCGCCAACTCGAGGCCGTGCTCGAGCAGATGCGCGACCTCTCTCGCCAAGCCGGCGAGTACATCCTCACCACCAAAGGGCGACCGTTCCACGGTCCTCAGCGGCCACGTCGGCGGCGACGCTCAGCCACCTGAACAGGACTCAAACCCGGGGTTATCGCGATATCCCCAGGTTTAGCCCATGCTCAAACGGCCTCTCAGCCATCAAAAACCCAGGATTAGCAGGAACTCTCCACTCGTTCTGAAGTAGCCACGCCCTTTTGACTTGCGCCGTGGCAACGACGCCCCAGCCCTGCTACTGCGCGCGGCGCGAACGCTAGAGCCACTCGATCCCGAACTCGCGCGGGACACGTATCTCGAGGCGCTGGTCGCAGTGGTCTACGCAGCTCGCCTCGCAACCGGCACCGACGTGGCCGACGTGGCGGGCGCCGCCCGCTCGGCGCCAATCGGACCGGAACCGTGGCCTGCCAGGCAGCTGCTGCTGCTCGGCCTCGCGACCCGACTGACCGATGGCTACGCCGCCGCCGCGCCGCTGCTGAAACGGGCGCTGAGCGCGTACCGCGACGAGGAGCGGCAACTGGATTGGTTGTGTGTGGCGTACAACCTCGCTGCGATGGACCTGTGGGACGACCGGGCATGGTTCGAGCTCGCGTCCTGGCAGACAGAGCTCGCGCGCGCTACCGGCACTCTGAGCTTGCTTCCGTACGCGCTCGATTACCTCGCTGAAAATCACATCCTCGCTGGAGACCTGTCGACGGCGGCCGGTCTCATGACCGAGGCCAGGGAGCTCTCTTCGGGATTGAGAGCCGACACGCTCCCGTACATCGCGCTCCTGCTGGCGGCGTGGCGGGGGCAAGCGACGACTGCATCGAGCCTAAGCGAGGCTATGACCCGTGAGGCCCACGCCCGAGGCGAGGGATGCGCGATCGCGTTTACCGAGTACGCGACCGCGACGCTTCACAACGGCCTCGGCCAATACGAGATCGCGTCCGACGCGGCCCAGAAGGCGAGCGCGTCGAACGAAATCGTAACTTCCTCGTGGGCGCTGTACGAGCTTGTGGAGGCCGCTTCACGAAGCGGCCGGCTGGACGTTGCACGCGACGCCGTGGATCGCCTATCGGAGCGACTAAGTGCCAGCGGCACCGAGTGGGCAAAGGGAACCGAGGCGCGCTCGCGCGCGCTCGTCGAGGACGGTGAACGAGCCGAGGACCTTTACCTGCAGGCGATCGAGTTGCTCGGCCAATGCCGCATGGCGGCGCACCTGGCCCGCGCTCGGCTGACCTACGGCGAATGGCTGCGTCGCGAAGGTCGGAGGGTCGACGCCCGCGAGCAGTTGCGCGCTGCGCACGACATGTTCGCCTCGATGGGCGCCGAGGGATTCGCTGAGCGCGCACGTCGCGAGCTGCTGGCCACCGGCGAGAAGGTGCGCAAGCGCCAAGACGACACGCGCGATGAACTCACACCCCAGGAGTTGCAGATCGCGAGGCTTGCACGGGACGGGAGAACGAACCCTGAGATCGGGGCAGAGCTCTTCATCAGCCCACGCACCGTGGAATGGCACCTGCGAAAGATATTTACGAAACTCGGAATCAGCTCACGCAAGGAGTTGCGGGGCGCACTCCCAGACCGAGCCGGGGAAGCAGCGCCCGCGGATAGACCCGGGCACTGACCAGGGCGATACACGGGCGCGATCCCGGCGTCTCTGGCCGACCCTTCGTGGCGATAACCAGCGGCTACAAGAAAGGATCGGGTCATGCCATTCGTCAAAGTCGGAACTGAGAACCAGGCCGACATTGAGATCCACTACAACGACCACGGCACCGGGAGGCCCGTCGTCCTGATCCACGGCTACCCGCTCGACGGCAACTCATGGGAGCGCCAGGAGCGCGAGCTGCTCGCCGCCGGCTACCGCTGCGTTAGCTATGACCGCCGCGGGTTCGGCCGCTCGAGTCAACCGACCGTGGGCTACGACTACGACACCTTCGCGGCCGACCTCAGCACGCTGCTCGAGCACCTCGACCTGCGCGACGTCGTGCTGTGCGGCTTCTCGATGGGCACCGGCGAGGTCACGCGCTACCTCGGCAGGTACGGCTCCGCGCGGGTTCGCAAGGCCGCCCTTTTCGGTGTGATTCCGCCGTTCCTGCTCAAGACCGAGGACAACCCCGATGGCGTGGACGGTCAGGTGTTCGAGGGCATCAAGGCGGCGATTGTCAAGGACCGCTACGCCTACTTCAAGGACTTCCTCGACAACTTCTATAACGTCGACATCCTCCGCCCCGACCGCATCAGTGAACAGGCGTGGCAGGCCAGCTTCACCATCGCGGTGGG
This sequence comes from uncultured Solirubrobacteraceae bacterium, assembly GCA_963816005.1. Classification (GTDB taxonomy): domain Bacteria; phylum Actinomycetota; class Thermoleophilia; order Solirubrobacterales; family Solirubrobacteraceae; genus Palsa-465. The sequence goes on from CAWFKF010000011.1 coordinate 49,774, forward strand.
CTCATCACCCTATGCGACCTACGCCTGCGTGGACACGTGGCTGACCGACTTCCGTGAGGACCTGCCGAAGATCGACGTCCCGACGCTGGTGATGCACGGTACGGAGGACCGCATCCTGCCCTTCGAGGCTACCGCGGCGAGGCTCGGCGAACTCATCGCGGACGTGACGGTCGTGCCGGTCGAGGGCGGCCCCCACAACATCGGGTGGACCCACCCCGAGGAAGTCAACGCGGCGCTGCTCGATTTCCTCGGCGGCGAAAGTCCCGCGACGGCTGCCGCGGCCGCTCACGCGATTTCGGTCTAAGGAGGGTCGTACGGGTTCCCGATGATGTGGTTCAGTCCTCGGAAGCAGAGCGCCGCGCTCTCGCGCGGCGCTCGTCCGTTCTATGTGATCTGGAGGTGATGCGAGATGGCTCAGTTCCCCGCCCCCGGACAAGGAATCGTGGTGACGCACTTCATCGTGTCGGACGATGTCGGACGGTCACGCCGCTTCTACACGGAGGTGCTGGGCGGCGAGACGGTCCGCCGGGGTGAGCCGACGTACGTCGCGCTCGCAAACAGCTGGATCATCATCAACGTCGGCGGCGGCCCGACCGACGACAAGCCAACCGTCATCCTGGAGACGCCCAGTGACCCAGAGCGGGTCAGCAGCTTCCTCAATATCCGGGTTGCGGAAATGGAGGTGGTGTACAAGGAGTGGAGCGCTAGGGGCGCTGAGTTTCTCGCGCCACCGATACCGCGCGAAACCGAAATCCGCTGCTATCTCCGCGATCCGGACGGCTACCTGATCGAGGTGGGCCAAACCACGGTCACACCGCGTATGCCGTGACGTGGATCTGTCCCGTCGACACGTCGACCACGCCCCAAGCCCATGCCTCGAGCGGGTTCACCCACGAGAGCTCGGGGTGGTTACTCATCAGGGAGACGTGCTCGCGGAGCTGGAACACCGGTGACCCTTCCTCGGGGATCGCGACACCGCCGGCTTCGAGCGCGATCTTCTTGCCCTCCTCGGTCGTGATCTCGCCGTGAATATGGAGCTCGGCGCGGCCGTCGGCACGGAAGTAGATGTAATCGATCCCCTCGACCGTCCCTTGCATCCTGGGCCCTGTCACCGGCCCTTCGAGATAGAAGTCGAACCTTGCTCCCTCGGGTGGCGGCGTCTGACCCGAGAGCACAGCGTCGGCCGAGGCGCCGTACTCCACGATCTTTGTGATCTGTGGCCTGTACTCGTAGATCAGCGCTCCCGGCATCCGTCCTTGCGGATCATCGGTGTCGACCGTCTCGCTGGTCGGCGGAGGCACGCCCGTCGCGCTCATGACCACTCCTTCGTGCAACGTCGTCCTTGCTGCCCGACAGCGTAGGAGTGGCGGCATGCAACGTCAATCGTCGCGTGCCCGCGTGCGCGGCGCTCAGCGTCCAGCTGCCTGGCCGCCGTCGATATGGAGGATCGCGCCGGTGACGAACGTGGCCCGCTCGAGGTACAGGATCCCGTCGACCACATCGCTCACCTCGCCGAGCCGGCCAAGGGGATGAAGCTCCGCGAGACCCTTGTAGGAGGCGAGCTCGTGCAGAGGCGTCTTGATGACTCCGGGAGCAACCGCGTTCACGCGGACGCCGCGTGAGGCGTGCTCGATCGCCAGCGAGCGGGTCACGGCCGCAAGCCCGCCCTTGGTGAGGGCTACTAGGGCTGATGGCCGCTCGCTGCTTGGGCGGTCGACGATGCTGGTGGTTATGTTGACGATGTGGCCGCTGCCCTGGCCGACCATCTGCCGGATCGCGCGCTGGGTGATCTGGAAGAACCCGGCGAGGTTCACGGCGGTGACCGCCGCGTAGTCGTCGGGCGAGTAGTCCGTGAAAGGCTTGCTCATGAAGACCCCCGCGTCGTTGATCAGGCTGTCGATCCGTCCGAACCGATCAAGCGCCTGCTCCGCGACGCGCTCGGCCGTCTTGGCTTCGCTGATGTCACCCTGCACGGTGGGGTATTCGGACTCGTCGGAGGGACGAATCGAGCGCGAGGTTCCAACGACCGCGTAGCCGGCATGACGGAACGCGGCCACCAGGCCCGCGCCGATGTCCTGCGACGCGCCCGTGATGATCGCGACCTTCTGCGAGTCGGGCATCGTTACGCCGAACTCATCCGACGAGGTAGGTCTCGTAAATCACGCCACCGGGCTGACGGCCGCCGACGCTGATGAAGATTCCCTTGTTCATCCAGTCAAGCTCGGTTGCCGCGGTTTCGATCTGGGTCGAGGTCCGGAAGGTGTATTCGCTGGCGTCGACGTGCTCGCCGCGCCCGAGACGGGCGAGGACCTCGGGGCTGCCGTGGCGAATCCCACGCGATTGCACGTAGAGCAGATCGCCGCTGTCGGACTGGAGCGTGTAGCGGATGTCGCCGAGTGCGGTCCCGTCCGGCAGGACGATCTGCCAGTCGGCACTCGTACCGGGGATCAGCTTGCCGGCGATCTCCGGTCCCCGGAATGTTCCGCCTATCTGCGGGACGATGCGTCGGTGGCCTTGGACGCTCTCACCCAGATCGAGCGGTTCGCCAAGGGTCGCCTCCAATCTGTAGACGAGAGTCAGGCGCGGCTCGGGGAGCTGATCGCTCATGCCCTGTTCCCGTCGGTCAACTGCGATCGCGCTGGATCGTTCGGATGCGGGGCGAGCGGTGTGACGCTGACGCGCATCCACTCGTACAGCGGCAGAGCGCGCAGCAGGCCGTCCAGCTCAGTCTCGCTGTCGGCTCGGTAGAGGCCGAGGATCTGCGGCTCGCCGGCCTCGACCGGCAGCTTCCACACGCGGACGAGATGTCCCTCCTCCACCAGCTTGGCTGCTGCGTCGGCCTCGGCATCTTCACGGTCCTTGACCTCAGACTCCGGCGTCCCTTCCGGGATATTGATCTCGAACTCGACCAGGAATTCCACGTCCTCCTCCTTTGTTTGTCCGACCCGTTCCAATTGAGGGGATAAACGTTTGCCTCCGCTCCTGAGCCGCCCCATGTCAGCGTCGGGGGCCGTATCTGCTTGGTCATGACGATCCCGCACCGGCAGGCTGGCGCACGGCGGCGATCTCGTGGCGGAGCGCCTTGAGCGCCTCGGCGTAAATCCCCGAGAAGCTCGGGAACGGTTGGATCGTGTCGGTGAGAACCTCGAGCGGTACGCGGGCACGGATCGCTAGCGTCGCCTGCTGGAGCCATTCGCCTGCTTCCGGTCCGAGCGCGTATGCGCCAGTCAGGCGCTCGCCGTCGCTGGTCAGCGTGAGGAACCCGTTCGACTCAGCGTACGCATGCGTGTACGTGGCCGTTTTCGGAATTTCGGACGGGGCTGCGGTCCCAACGAACCGGTCCTCGGCGGCGCCGACCGCGGCGGCCTGGGGGTCGGTGTAGGTGACCCGGGGCAAGGCTTCGTAGTTGGCCGCTCGCGGCTCCCCGAGGATGTTCGACGCTACGACGTCGCCCTGGTACTCCCCGACATGGGTCAGCGGCAAGATGCTCGTGACGTCTCCGATTGCCCAGAGTCGCTCGCCCGCGCGCAAGTGCTCATCTACACGGATCCCGTGAGCGTTCGCCTCGGCGCCGACCGTCTCGAGCCCGAACCCGCTCACGCGCGGGCGCCGACCGGTTGCCACCAGCAAGCGATCGCCCCGCACCTCATCACGGTTATCGAGCTCGAGCACGTAGTCCTCCCCCTCGCGGCGCGCCGCGGTTGCCTTCGCGCCGAGGACAAGCTCGATGCCGTCGCCGCGCAAGGCCTCGCCGAGCGCCTCGCCGAGCGGCGCGGGCTCGCGAGCGAGCACGCGGGCGCCGGCCTCAACGAGCACGACCTCGCCGCCGAGCCGCCGTACGACCTGCGCCAGCTCGACGCCGGCCGGTCCACCGCCGAGCACGACGAGCCGTCGCGGTACGGCCTTCATGGCGGTCGCCTCACGCGTGCTCCAGACGCCCTCGAGCTCGCGCAGGCCCGCGATCGGTGGGACCACGGAATCGGAGCCGGTAGCCACGACGACGTGCTCTGCGGTGTGGCGAACGCCGTCGACTTCGACGACGCCTGGCCCCGCGAGCCGGCCGCCGCCGCGCAAGAGCTCAATGCCCTTGCCCGCCAGCCAGCGCTCCTGTCCGGCGTCGGAATAGTCAGAGACCATGCAGTCACGCCAGACAAGCGCGGCTTTCACGTCAACCTCCGCGTGCCCTGCGGCTTCGCGTGCGCCATGTACCGCCTCGCCAGGGCGGAGCAACGTCTTGGACGGGATGCACGCCCAATAGGAGCACTCACCGCCGACCAGGTCGCGCTCGACGAGCGCGACGCGCAACCCGCCCTCGGCCAGTGCCGCGGCGCAGTGCTCTCCGGGAGCGCCACCACTAAGGACGATGACGTCGTAGTCGCTGCTCACGGCACTATCGCTCATCTTCGCCTCCGCGGACCGGTTATGGGCATTAACTTCCCACTTCCTCTACGCCGTCCCAAGACTCGGGTCTAGGTCTTCGTCTAGGTAGAACCTCGAGCGGTCACCCGCATCCCATGCGTCGCGAAGACCCGAGGCGCTCAGGTCCCAATCAGGACGGATTTCACGCGTGGCCTCGCGAAGGTCACGCCACAGATCGTCGATCGACGGCCTCCCCCAGAACCAGTAGCCGTTGTACAGGCTGTGGATCACCAGCCCCGGCTTGAGCACCAGCGTGTGCGGAACCATTGGGTCGTGAAAGGGGTCGGTGTACTCCTGGATGTCCAGGTCCTTTTGGAGCTTGCGGCCCGCGTCGGAGAGAAAGGTCCACTGGGCGCCGACGGAGGCGCGGAACTCGCGGGTCTCGAGAATGTTGTCGGTCGAGATCGTCACGATCTGCGTGTAGGCAACGGCGATCTTGGGGTAGGCAGCCGCGAGCTCGACGTGCTGCTGGTGGTCCTTCGGGCAGTAGTGGCCACGCGCGAGCACGAGGATCAGCGGGTCGTCGCCCTGCAGCTCGTTCACGCTACGAGTGGTCTTGGTGTGGTCGCTGAGCTCGTAGTCCGGGAAGGTCCCACCCGGCGCGATATCGGCGCGCATCGCGTGCTCCTGTTCTGTCATTTCGTACGCAACTGCGTCGCTGTAGGGTCGCGTCCGAGCTGTTCCATCGCGCCCGTGCTCCGCCCTAGTCGATGCCCTGGCTTGTGGTCGCCTGGCCGGCCACGCTAAACCCAAAATCAACGGGGTGAGGCGGCGGCGCGAGCTTCTAGCCACCCTCGCTTTTACGTCAGCGTAGGCATCCCAGCCGGCGCGGTACCGCCGCACCTCCTCGCGCGGATAGGGGGTCCGGTCGGTGCCACGCGATGCCGAGCGCGACGGAAACGCCAATCGATGGAGGTAGCGTGCGAGGCTGTGAGTAGCGCGTCTAGCGAGGGAACCGATCGGGTTGCGGAGCGCCGCCGGGCGGTCGCCCTGGCACGCCATTACCGCGAGTTTGAGGGCCTCTCGATCAGACAGATCGCCGTCCGGCTCGATCGCTCTCCAGCGACAGTCAAGGCGTACTTCTAATGCGCCGCGAGGCGCCCTGTTGTATCCCCGGCGCAGCCGGGAGGGACTCGGAGGAGGGTCCTTGGGTCTGATGGCTTACTGCGATCCGAAAGGTGAGCGGGACAAGCGCATGCCAGAAAAGCGGCGGTCGAGCCCAGGTGTCAGGGGCGGCGCGTCGCGAGACCCGCGCGATATGGCGAAAGCTGGATTGCCTGATATCCCAATCCCCAGAAGACGTAAAGGCCAGTCCGCCGGAAAGACACCCGAGACCGGCGCCACGCTCTGCGGCGGCATCGTAGAAGGGTCGCCGCAACCTCCGGAGCGTGGAGCGTTGCCCAGCGAGGGCAATCAAGGGGATGAGTGGGACGCCTACGTCGTGCTCGGACGTATAACAGGGACGAACGCGGGATCACCTGCGGGGCGCGAGCCCCATGGTGACGGAGTGCCCATAGTAGTCGTGCGAGTCACGCCGCACCAGGGAGGACGGGAAAGCCGTCCACAGGGCGAAGGGGCACAGGTGACTGGACATCCGAGAACCGGGAGGTATGCGTAATGCAGAACGCCGAAACGGTATTGAGTGTCCTCCGTGAAACCACGGAATAGTCGCTGGAGAGCCCGGTGATCAGAAATGGTCACGCCGGGTTCGGGAGGGGGGTCTCGGAAAAGGACCGCAAGGCACCTCGCCGAGGCCCTACCTCAGCCGACCCCAGCGGCGAGAAGGCCCGGGCCGTGAAGGCCCGCTACCACGGGGTGTGCCGCGGCTGCGGCGCTCCCACCCAGGCACGCACTGGCAAGGGCGACGCCTACGCGTATTGCAGGGCGTGCCATCCCGGTGCCGCTGCTCGAGAGCTGACAACCGAGGCCGTGAGCGAGGCGATGCGGCGCTGGCGGTCGCTGTACGGAGCGGCACCGTCCTCATACGATTGGTCTCGGACCCACGCGCGCGAGCGCGGGGGCGAGGCGCTCGCGCGCCTCAGGCGAGGAGCGTGGCCGTCGCCAGCCACGGTCATCGACCTCTACGGGACGTGGGCCGCCGCGCGAGCCGACGCGTTCGCGGACGACTGAGGCGGTCGGGATGGAGGCTTTGGCCGCCCTCTCCGGTACCTGTCGAAGGTGATGCCGGAGAAGCTCGCTCAACGGACCGGCGCTGCCGACGGCCACATGGCCAGTCCAGATGGATGGCACGAGCTCGCGGTCGCGAACCCGACGTTCTTGCTGGAGCGCCTGGGCAGCGAGTGCACGGACCTTCAGGGTCTGCGTGAGCTGACGGTCAACGGGCTGGATGCGATCGCGGCGCTAGGCGCTGATAGCAACGGCCGGGTGGTGTGGGATCTGGACTGGGAGCGGTTTGACACCTCGGGTGGCCGGGTGCGGAAGCTGTCGGTGATCGACACCGGGACGGGGATGACCGCCGGACAGCTGCGCTACTACATCAACCAGTTGGCGGCGAGCAGTCGCGAGCAGTCGCTGACCGGCGACTTCGGCGTCGGCGCGAAGGTTGCCGCCGGTTCAAGAAACCCGCACGGGCTCGAGTACCGCTCCTGGCATCAGGGTGAAGGCTCGCTGGTGTGCTTCAAGCGCCACCTGGACGGGCGTTGGGGCCTGGAACCGCAGCGCTGGGCGGACGGCCGCACCGACTCTTGGCGGCCGCTGGGCGAGGCGGAGAAGCCGTGGCTGCTGCGCGGCGAGGATCACGGCACCCAGGTCGTGCTGCTCGGCCAGGATCAGCGCCACGACACCACGCAGACGCCGCGAAGCGTCACGGACGCGCGGTGGCAGTGGATCACGCGCTATCTCAACGGCCGCTTCGTGCGCCTCCCGATCCGGGTCGAGCTGCTGGTGCGCGAGGATCTCGGCGGCGGCGAGCCGGGGCAGCTGCGGTGGATCCACGGCGAGCGCCACCACCTCGACCGGCGCGCGGTCGCGGCGGGTGCGGTGGAGCTGAGCGACGCGCTTGCGTACTGGTGGTTGCTTGACGACGATCATCGCGGCCGGCGTCGCGAAGCCGTTGAATGGGCTTCGACCGGTCACGCCGCAGCGGTCTTCGGAGATGAGCTCTACGACGTGCTGCCGCAGACCCGCGGCGGCTACGGGCGCCTTCAGGACTTCGGCATCCGCTTCGGCTATGAGCGGGTGGTGCTGCACCTCGAGCCGCAGGCCCAAGCCGGTCGTCTCGAATCCAACACTGCCCGCACCGTGCTGCTGCTCGACCACGAACCACTGCCGTGGTCCCGGTGGGGCGAGGAGTTCGCCGCCAGGATGCCCGACGAGATCCGGCGACTCCAGGAGCGGGCGGCCGGCGCCGACTACCTGCCGCGCCAAGAGGCGATCCGCAGCCGCGTCACCGCGATCCTGCCCCTTTACCGCCTCAGCCGCTACCGGCCACCGCGGCCGCCGGGTCGGCCATCCCCAAAGCCAGCTACCGGCAGCCCGGAAGCCGAATCCGCGAACCGAAGGGCCGAGCCGTCTGCGCCGCCCACTCACGAGCCGACCACGCATCTCCTGAGCGCGTCCTCGGGTGGTGCCGTCGCGCCCGGGTGGGCAGGCGGCGAGTCGCCGGCGGTCGAGGCAGATCCCGAGGCGCACCGCCCGACGACGGTGGACTTGCCCGACGTCGCGTGGATCTCGGCACGGGACGGAACCCGTGCGCCTGGCGACCTGGAGGACCAGGCAGCCCGCTACCACCCCGGCCGGCACGAGCTGACGATCAACTCAGACTTCCGAGCGATCAGCCACCTGATCACGCATTGGTGCCACCGCTACCAGGGCGTGCCCGGCGCGCGGACCGTGATCGAGGCCCAGGTCCGCGAATGGTGCGAGCAGGTCCTCGTCGAGGTCGTGCTCGCCGTTCGCAACTCGGACTGGAATGAGGAACGGCTCGAGGCGCTGCTTTCACCGATGTCGTTCACCGCAGCCCTGCTGCCTCGACACCTGCTCCACGCCACGCTCCAAGAGCGGCTCGCGCAGAAACTCGGGACACCGCGAAGCGAACCAGCTCATCACTCGTCGGGTGCGAGCGACGCGCGGCGCGGCGGAACCCGAGCGCGAGGTCTCCGCGAGCACGACGAGAGCGATCACGAACGGCAGCGGGACGCCGCGCAGCTGGGCGGGCGTGCACGAGCGGACCCGATGTTGCCGGGAGGCGAGAATGCACCGGCCTGAACGTCTGGATGTCAACGGCCTTGGTCCCACTGACGCGCCTTGGCTGCACCCAGTTGTCATCGACGCGGTCGCCCGGCGGATGCTCGAGCTCGCGCGCGAGAACGGAACACCAACCGAGCCCGACCACCCACCGGACCTGCTGACTGTGGCCGAGGTCGCAGACCGGCTGAAGATGACCCCGAAATGGGTCGGGTGCAGGTCGTTTGTAGTGGGTAGATAGTCCTGATTTGTCGGGCGAATGGCGCGTCGGTCGGCGCTTTCTGGCAGGGTTATGCCCGTGGTTTCGGGAGGACTCCCGGTGAGCTGCGGCGAAAGTCAGGGGTGTTGTGTCTTTTTCGGACGGCGATACGGAGGTGATCGCGTGGCTCCTGATCTGCTGGACTTGTTCGTCGGCGCCCGGCAAGCTAACGGCTCTGTGAGCGAGCCGTCGTTGCCGTTGGTGGATGGTGATCGGCAGCCCGCGGGTGGCGAGGACCCGCGCGCGGCGGGGTTGGATGCGCGCCCGGTCGCGGGGTTTGAGCGCTCGCAGGCTCTGTTTGCGAGGTTGCTCGAGTGGGCGGCGGGCGAGGAGGCGTTGGGGCTTGAGCATTCAGGGCTCGAGGCGCGGCTGGTCAAGGACGGTCGTGAGTTAGCCCGCCAGGTGTTGCAGGACCAGCTCGATCTGCGGGCTGTGCTCGAGCCGCGCGTCGGTGGGGTGATCGGCGCTGAGGGCACGCCGCGGCGTAGTGTCGAGCGTGGGCACGAGCGCGATCTGCACACCGTGCTTGGCGAGGTGCAGGTCACGCGGCTGGCCTACCGGGCGGTGGGCAGCGAGAACTTGTATCCCGCTGACGCGCAGCTGAACCTTCCCGCCTCGCGCCACTCGCATGGGATCCGCAGGCTGGCCGCGCTGGAAGCGCCGCGCGGCAGCTTTGAGGACGCGCAGGCCGCGATCGTGCGTCAGAGCGCCAGCAGATCGGCACCCGTCAGCTCAGAGAGCTGACGCTCTCAGCCGCCCAAGACGTTGCTGCGTTCTACGCGCAGCGCGAGCGCACAGCGCCAGAGGAAAAGGATCTGCTGGTGCTCTCGTGCGATGCCAAGGGGGTGGTGATGCGCCCCGAGGCGCTGCGTGAGCCGACTCGCACCCAGGCGCACAGCGCCTCGGGCAAGCTCAAGACGCGCCTGTCCAAGGGCGAGAAGTCCAATCGCAAGCGGATGGCGGAGATCGTCACCGTGTACGAACTCACCCCCGAGCCGCGCACCGCGGCCGCCATCCTGCCCGACCCCGACAACCCTCCACCTTCAGCCACCCCGCGACCGAAGGCGAAGAACAAGTGGCTGGCCGCCAGTGTCACCGACGACGCCAGAGCGGTCATCGCTGGGATGCTCAACGAGGCCGACCGCCGCGATCCCGACCACAAGCGTCGGTGGGTGGCGCTGGTGGACGGGAACAATCACCAGATCGACCGGATCAAGACCGAAGCCCGCAAACGCAAGGTCAAGGTCCCGATCGTCGTTGACTTCATCCACGTCCTTGAGTACCTATGGTCAGGCTGCTGGTGCTTCTTTGAAGAGGGTGACCCGGCCGCCGAACGGTGGGTGCACGAGAAGGCGCGCGCCGTGCTGGAGGGCAAGGCGGGGATCGTCGCCGCCGCGATCCGCCGCAAAGCGACCCGCCTCGCGCTCGAGCCCAACAAGCGCCAAGCCGCCGACCGCTGCGCCGACTACCTCCTCGCGAAACGACCCTACCTCGACTACCCCACCGCCCTTCAGAACGGCTGGCCGATCGCGACGGGCGTGATCGAGGGCGCCTGCCGCCACCTCGTCAAAGACCGCATGGACATCACCGGCGCCCGCTGGGGCCTGGCCGGCGCCGAGGCGATCCTCACACTCCGCGCGCTGATCAGCAACGACGACTTCGACCAATACTGGACCTTCCACCTCGCCCAAGAACACTGCCGCATTCACGCATCACGCTACGCCCTCGGCGTCATCCCGGCACCCGCGTAACTCCCTCCAATGGACCTGCACCCAAATGGGTCTATGCCCATCAGCGCCGCCTCGGGGTGATCAAGCTCGGCGACGTCCGAAAGCGCGGCTGCGGTTCGATCCGAGGATCGTCGACGCGCAGCTGAGGCCAGAGCAGCATCTGAGTAGTGAGGCGACCGACGGGGTGTCCGCACCCAGGCCCACGGAGCAGCGCAGGAAGGGCCGTCGGCGTTTGACGTCACGACCCGTTCCGCCGACCGCGATGCGGCGCGCGTAAGGTTCGCCCTCGTGGCGGCGAAGGGAGACAGTGCTCGACGCGACCAGTCGGTTCCCCCGCGCGCGGGGTCTCGAAGGCGCAGCAAGGGGCGACCGAAGACCGGCAACGTCGTGACCTGGACGCGCAAGGGAGGCGACGTCGGCTTTGCCGTTCGATTCCTCGATCAGCACGGGATCCGGCGCTACGAGCGGTGCGGCCTGGCAAGCGAGGGCTGGTCCTACCGGCGCGCTGAGATCGAGCTCGAGAACTTCGAGGCCGAGGTGCAGACGGGCGTCTACGTCCCGACCCCGGACACGGTCCCGATCGAAGAACGAGACCCCCTGTTCGGTCAGTTCGCCCGCAGCTTCCTCGCGGAGCATGCCGTGGAGATCGTCCCGAACACCCGCGCGTTCTACGCAGGATTGCTCGAGCACCATCTCTCCGCGTACTTCGAGCAGAGTCGGCTCAGCCAGATCACATGGTCCTCTGTCGACAACTACAAGAAACAGCGGCTGATGCTGATGCAGCGGATCCGGGCGGCGCGCGCGCGAGGCAAGGCGCTGCGCTCCCTGAGCGGCCGGCCTTTGAGCCTCAGCGAACGGACGATCAACCATTCCATCAACCTGCTCTCGCAGATCCTCGACGAGGCCGTCCGGCGCCCCGACGTCGACCTCGACGCGAATCCGGCACGCGACCGGAAGCTGCGGGTGAAGGTGCCGAAGAAGCGGCCCCGGGATTGGCTCGAGCCCGACGAGGTGATGAGCCTGCTGGACGCCGCCGAGCAGATCGACAACCCGGTCCGGCCGGAGACCGACCGCAAGGCGCAGGAGGTGCGCCGGCTTCGCGACCGCGAGAAGCTGACGATCAAGCAGATCGCGGAGGAGCTGGAGATGAGCGAGGGAGGCGTCTGCTGGCTCTACGAGCGCCGCCGGGTGCCTATCGCGTCACAGCGCCGAGCGATCGTCGCGATGCTCGCGGCCAGCGGGACCCGCAACACCGAGCTCTGCAGGCTGCGCTGGCAGGATCTCGACTTCAGCCACGGCAAGATCCGCGTCCAAGCTGCGAAGACGAACCGAGGCGTACGCGAGATCGACATCACGCCATGGCTCCGCGAGGAGCTGCTCGCCCATAAGGCGAGCCTCGGCGACGTCCACCCTCTGGCACCCGTGTTCCCGACTCGGGACGGCACCTTCCGCGACAAGAACAACCTCAACCGCCGCGTGATCGCACCCATCCAGCGCGCTGCGGGGAAGCTGCGTGAGGAACAGCAGCTCGCGCCACTGCCGACAGGACTGTCCGCGCACGTGTTCCGCCGGACCTACGCCACCCTGATGATCGAGGCGGGCGCGCCGCCCCGATACGTGCAGCGGCAACTCGGGCACGGGAGCGCCCGCCTGACACTCGAGGTCTACACGCGGGTCTCGGACTCACAGGACCGCGCCACGCTAGGGCGCGCGTTCGACGATCTGATGGCCGGCGCCGTGCCAGCTGAGGCTCGCACGGCGACCGGCTACCGCGAGCTACCGACGATCTCGGACACGAACCCGACATCCGATTCGGCCACTGTCGATGACGTCGGCGGCGAGCAATAGCGCCCATCAGAGCACCAAACAAAGCGCCCGCGCACGCTCGGTTCCGCCGGCCCCACGGCGAGGACGTCGGGCCCGTGATCGCCCGGACCGGCATCCCGCGACCCCGCCTGACCAGCACCTCATCGGCTGTCAGTTCGGTCATCAAGAAGCAGCAGCGGGCCCGCACAAGCGCCCGTTTTGCCCTCTCTTCGCCCGATTCTAGGCACTCGACTTTTGCACTTTGAGGGTTGAGCCGGGCGCGCGGGGCGTGGGTCGGTAGGCGCGGTGGGGTGAGCGGTCGGGGGTGTTGAGCGTTCGGCCGCGCGGGGGCGCAGAAGGAGCATCGGCGGCTTCCCCGAAGCGGTGGTTGTTCGATGACCATTTCCGCGGTCGGGTGGGAGGCCCGTCGCGGCTGCCCATGGGGGTTGCCGCCGATGCTCTGCGTCCCATCTTCGCTGAATGAGCTTCTGCTCCTGTTTGCGCCGTGTTTCTCTCGCCCGACGTTTGCGACCTTCACGGCGCTGGTCGTCGGCCAGATTTCGCAGACCGGATTGCGTACGGTCACCGGGATGCTGGTCGGCTGTCGGCTCTCGGCGGTCTGGCATCACTGCCGCGCGCACCGTTTCTTCAGTCTCTCGGACTGGTCGGCTGATGAGCTCGGGCTGCGCCTTGCGGAGCTGATCGCCGAGCGGCTGACAGCGCCCGGGGCGCCGCTGCTGGTGGCGGTCGACGACACGTTGCTGCATCGTCTGGGGCGCAAGATCCACGCCTGCTTCTGGCATCACGACGCGACCGCCAACTCCGACAAGGCGGCGGTCGCGTGGGGCAACAACTGGGTCGTGGTCGGGATCGTGGTGCGCTTGGCTTGCCTCGAGCGATCGGTCTGCCTGCCGATCCTGTTCCGCTGTTGGCAGCCCAGGCGCAAACAATTCGCCAAGAAGGACAGGCGCGACCCCGAGCGGCCCGGAAAGCCCGAGCTGGCAAGGGAAATGGTCGACCTGCTCGCCGCCCGCCTGTCCAGCCGCAGGATCGACATGGTCGGTGACGCCGCGTATGCAACCGAGGCCTGGCGGGGCCTTCCGGGCCAGGTCACGATCACCTCCCGCCTGCGCTCCAACGGCGCGATCTACGATCGCAAACCGCCGCGCACCGGCAAGCAGGGCCGACCCCGCCAGTGGGGTAAACGACTCCCCGCGTTGGCCAAGATCGCGACCGACCCCGCCACCGAGTGGGTCGAGCAGGCCGTGCGACGCTACGGCAAGATCGAGACGCTCGAGCTCGCGATCATCGACTGCCTGTGGGGGCCGCTCGGCCCCCACACCCCCACGCGCGTGATCCTCGTCAAAGACGAGCGCAAGCCCTCCGGTTACCAGCTCGCGCTGATCACCACCGACCTTGACGCCAGCGCCGCCGAGATCGTCGAGCGCTACGCAGACCGCTGGCCGATCGAAGTCGCCTTCGAAGACGGCAAGGAACTGTTCGGCGTCGGCGACGCGCGCAACCGCACCAAGAAAGCCGTCGAGCGGACCGTCCCCTTCCAGTTCCTCGCGATGACACTGACGATCATCTGGTACGCCGTCGCCGGGCATCACCCAAACGTCGTCGAAGAGCACCGCCAGCGCGCCCCCTGGTACCTCACCAAGACCACCCCATCGTTCGCCGACATGCTCGCCAAGCTCCGCCGCGTGATCATCGCCGCCCAATATCACCCAGGACAGGGTCGAACCCCCACACCACGGGAAATCACGCAAGTCCAACAAGCATGGGCCGCAGCCGGCCTATGAACTGCGAAAGTCGAGTAGGCAAGAAACGGGCGAAAAACGCAGTCTCTTGCCAAAAATGCTGTCGCCACCGACGGCTCCAGAAACAGAAAACCCCTGGGGTACCAGGGGCTTTCCGAGTGGAGCTAGGGGGACTCGAACCCCCGACCTCCTGGGTGCGATGAGGGTCGCACTTGAGGCCGCCGGGACACGAAAGAGCCGGTATTTGCTGGGGCTGTGGCGTCTTCGGCACTGCTCGCACGACGGGCGGATTCGGCCCGATTCGGTCCGATCCGCTCGGATTACGGGGACCCGGTCCCCTATAGCCGCCGCCCAGGTGGCCCAGCGGACATCGCGCCTGCATGTGGGCGATTCCGCAAGCGCGCGTCGCCTTTGACGCTTCGACCAGTCCTCCGGAAGCCAGCTTCCGTCTCGAGTCGCGGACCGTCTGACCTACTGCGGTCGGCGTACTCCCGCGCGACCTCGGCGTGCTCAAGGCCGATATCGACCTGCAGGCGATGGGCCATGAGATGGTCGCTGTGCTCAACGAGTTCGAGGTCCCAATCGAAGCTCGGCGCGCGCTGCTCAACGCGCTCAGCACCCGCAAGAACGGGCTCGGTTGACCGTCCCTGCCGAGGTCGTCATGGAGATGATCAGCGCAGCGTCGCTTTCGGAATCGCCGATGCCGCTGGCGGTCACTGACTTGCTACCGGCCGGGCTACGTAGTCGCTCGCTCCACCAACGCCGCCCACCGAAGCACGGCAAGTCCCTGGCAGGCCGCCGCCTCCGCCGCGTGAGCTAGCCTCCCACTTGACCGTGTGCCGGCGCAGAGGGCACGCCGTGACGGACTCGCACGTCAGCTGGAAGCTTCTGGATCCACACGAGTGACCGCCGAAGTCGAATCGGAGCCGATACCCGCCGCCCCCGGTGGGTTTCTCACCCCCGCTCGCATTGAGAAGATCGCCGATCTGGTAGCACCGCTCCTGAGTGAACCCCTGGCCTGGATCGAGCGCCGCAAGGAGAGCGTCAAGATCCTCGACGACACGGCCCTGCGGCGCGAGATCAGCCTCGACTTCAGCCTCCGCAGCGAGAGTGTCGAGCCGCTGCTGAAAGCCCAGAGGCCTGATGAGCTCGCCCTCTACTGCGCGCCGCTATTCGTGCTCCCCAAGGTTTCGGGCGCCCTGATGGGGTTCGATCTCTGCGACGAGGACGGCCGCTCCTTGCGCCTGCCCGCCCGCGATGACAATGCGCTCATCTCGGCCGCCGCCTTGATCGCTATGGTGAATGCCCGGCTGTCGGCAGAGAAGCTCGCGTTTCCTGACGAGCTTCGGGAGCGCATCCGAGACATCGCCTGCTCTGAGGACACGCTCAACGCCGAGCGCCTCGCCCAGCGGCTCACCGCCGGCAGCTTCACAGCGACAGGAACACCGGGCCGTCGGGATGCCGTGCACGGCGGTCGCGATCTGGCGCTCCAGCGACTTGATCTGCTCGTTGATCGTCTTGAGCGTCGCGACCAAGCTCAGCACCAATGCTCGGCGGGTGGCCAGTTCGAGCGCGCCGATCCGGGTCTCGGGGGCGCGGCGGAGCTTTACGAGCAGCTTTGCGGGCGTCTGGCGGCCGGTGTAGTGCTGCCGGGTCAGGAATCCGTGCAGGCGGGCTTCTCCGAGGCCGTGTGCGTCGGCGGGGCTGGGGTAGCGCTCAAGGAACGCGAGCGAGATCCGGCTGTACAGGTCGGTGAACAGGCCCAGCGGGCCGGGCCAGAACCTGGCAAGCTCAGCGCGCAGCTGGTTGCATAGCGCGGTCCTGGTGGCGACCAGGTCTTCGCGTGCTCGGGTCAGTGCTCTGAGCGCCTTGGTCTGATCGCTGTCGGGCTCAAGCACCCGGAAGCGGTGGTGATCGGTGCGCGCCAGCTCGCACAAAACGAACGCGTCAAACCGATCGGACTTCCCGCCAGATACGCGGAACCGATCCCGAGCGGCCGCGACCTGGTTTGGATGCAGCGGCAAGATCCGCAGACCCGCGTCCAGCAGCCGCTCGACCAGCAGCCCGTCGGGCCGCTCGATCGCGACCAACCTCACCTCGTGGCGCACGAGCGTGCGGCACAACGACCGCAACCCGGCCTCGTCATGCACGAACGTGCCGGCCAGGATCTTCTCGCCCGTCTCATCCGCAATCAGCACGTCGTGCTTCTCGGACGCCCAATCGACGCCCGCATAGGTACTTCTCATCAGAACTTCAACTCCCATCCTCGGTCAGGGTCTTCACAGCGCCCCGACCAGGAGGTACCGTTGCGGATGCCTATGGACAGGCCCTCAGAGTGGGGCTACGTCCTGTTGCCGCTTATGGCACCTCACCGTCCGCCGAGAGGGGCTGGTCCGCTAATGGCCCTCCACGGGGCAGGCAAAGCAAGGCCCTCTCCCGGCGCGGTCGAGGCAACAACCAGCTTAGGATGACCCATAGGCAAAGGAGCGGTCTCGCCGGCCGAGCCGAGACCACCGCTTTCCGCCTCGTGCCTGCAGCCGAACGGGTTCGCAGCTAGCAATCTCGCCCGCGTGCAGGCCGCCCGAGCGCAGAACGGCGTGGCGCGAAGCCACGCAGCACAGCCCTCCTCATCGCCGCAAGCAGGGCCCAGAGGACGGGCTGGACATCCATGCTCGTGCGTAGGCAAGCTACGTCGGCGGGGCCCCGGATCTGGCGAACGGCAGGGCTGCGCTTGTACCGGCTCAGTGCCCGTGACGACCTTGACATCTAGGGCGCTGATGCGGTAGCCACCGAAGCGGCATTCGTCGCGCCATGTAGCCACCAGAGCCGCCCCGGAGCAATGCCGGGAAATGCCGGATTCGGGCGGGAGTCGCCGTTAGCGCGCTGGCGGCAAGAGGCCCCATGCTGACGTGAGGGGCTCGCCGTCTGGGGGCAGGATGTCGACTCGATGCCTCGTCGGATCGCCGTCGATCGGTCCCCCATCGCTCACTTCCGCCTCAGGTACGTCGAGGATCCCGTAGCCAAGATTGACGGCTTGCCCCAACAGCGTCAGGTGCAGCTCGTGTTCGATACGTATAGCCCTCCGGGCCGGAAAACTCGGCAGGTCGTTCGGATTCGCCACGACCGAGGTGCCGGCCCAGCGCATCTTCATCGCGCCACGACGTATGGCCGCGGCGACCTCAGCGACCCATGTCGTTTCGTCGCTGTCGGCGCTTTCGGGCAACCGGAGTTCCTGGCCCGTCCAATCCTCAATCTCGACGACGTCCTGGAAGAACGCGAGGAGATGTTCAAGCTCGAAGGGCCTCTGTACGAGGCGGTGCTTTAGCTCTGGGCGTGCCGAAAGGTCGTCGGTGATGGTGACCACGCCGGAGCCGTGTAGCGCCTTGAGGAAGCGCAAGACCTGAAGTTGGTGGCGAGCGAGCGAATCGTCGATACGATAGGACCAATCGATTCCAATTTGCCCTCCGCGGCCCTCAGCCCAACGGGCTTTGATCGTGGCGACGAGCCCATTCTGTTCGCCTCGGAAGCCGACCTGTGAGCCCGGCGGAGGTTCCAACGTCGGTTCGAGCCGGACACGGAAGGCCTCATCGCCCAGGTCGCTGATCGCGTGGAAGACCGCGCCCCATGGTGGCGGCGGCTGAGGGGTGAGGACAACGGTTCCGCGCGCCGGCTTTCCTACCAGGTCTCCAAACAGCGGCGGCAATTGTTCGGGGGTGACCTGTATGCCCTCCTCGACCGTGACCGCCTGGTGTTCTCGCAGCGCCTTATCAATTGCGGCCGCCGCTCGCTGACCCTCCTCGCTTGGGTCGAAGTCCAGACGAAGTCGTGGAATGTGCCCGGCCAGCGCGTCCTGATCGCGTGGAACGGCATCGAAGCGGACGGTTCGCCCGCGTTCGGTTCGACCGATGGCCATGATTGCGCCGGGAGCCAGGGGCGGCGGCTCGGCTTCCTCGAACTGATACGAGGAATAACTGAAGAACGGGTCGTGGCCCGCGAGAGACTCGCCTAGCCCGGAACGTGCAGTAAGCGCGCGAGTGTGACTGCGGACGGCCGGATCGCGGTGATTGGTGTCGGTGGTGAGGGTTGTGGGGGGTGGTGGCGAGGCGCGGGGCGCGTTGGCGCGGGAGCGTCGGGTGCGTTCGGCCGTCTCGGGCAGGGGAGATCGCGGCGGGGCGCGCCGGGGGGTCAGCTGAGTTCGGTGGGCCCGCGCGGCGGTCAGGCGGTCGTTGGTGCGAGCGTCTTGAGTTTCTGGAACGCGGCGAGGAGCTGCTCGGTCCAGGGCCAGCTGTCCTGGAGGTGGAGCTTCGCGCGCCGGCCGGAGAACGCGAGCCGCCCGGCGACGTGCAGTAGTTGGTAGCGCAGCCGTTTCGGTTCGGCCTTCGCGAGCTCACCGTCGAGCGTGAGTGCTTGGGTCCAGATGATCAGGTCGTGCGCGAGCATCACGATCTCCAACCACACCTCGTTGTAAGGCAGCGCCACGGCGTTGCGACCAGTTGCGACGAGTCGTCAGGAGGCCTGCACTGACGGCGGTTTCGCGCTCACGCGACGCGACGGGGCGCTGCTACGCGCGTCGAGCTGGGCTGCCCATCTCCTGCCCATTTGGTCACGCGCTCCGGTCGCGGCTGTCCGACCTTCCGCCCGTCGCGCTTGCTGACGAGGTCCTGTGCGTCAGCTGCATCGAGTAGCGCCTGGGACGCCGGCTCACGCCAGCGGATCAGCGAAACCGCTCCTCCTTACAACCGTCCAACCACTCCCGATCCTGCCGTCAACACGCGGCCCCGGACACGCTCATCGGGGCGGCAGGCGAGCGCCACGACCGGCAGGTTCCGCAGCATCTGCCAACGCTAGACGCCGCCGTGTCGCGGGGATCGCGTAGGCTGACCGACCGTTGGAGGATGTGAGCAACTTGGAAGTGGGCGTGTCGGCCGCAGATCATCCTGAGGCCGCTAACCCGGAGACGCCTGAGCCTGGGCAGCTCGTCGCCGTCCGCGACCGTCGCTGGATCGTGCAGGAGGTCGATCGTAGCGGCCTTGATCCCGACCCGCTATCGAGCTCGGACACCGAGCGACAGCATCTCGTGACTCTTGTCGGCATCGACGACGACAGCTTCGGCGAGGACACGAGGCTGGTCTGGGAGCTCGAGCCGGCGGCTCGCGTGATCGCCTCTGCGCAGCTCCCGCCGCTGGATCCGACAAGCCTCGACGGTCCCGGCACGCTCGACGCGTTCCTCGACGCCGTTCGCTGGGGCGCGATCACGAGCGCCGATGCGCTCGCGCTCCAGGCGCCGTTCCGGTCGGGCATCGAGATCGAGGATTACCAGCTCGACCCGGTCGTCCGCGCCTTGCGGATGCCCCGCGCGACGCTGTTGATCGCCGACGACGTCGGTCTCGGGAAGACGATCGAGGCGGGCCTGGTCGCGCAGGAGCTGATCCTGCGCCATCGCGCGCGGTCGATCCTCGTTGTGTGCCCGGCGCCGCTGCAGACCAAGTGGCGGCAGGAGATGCGCGAGAAGTTCGGCCTGGCGTTCGAGATTGTCGACACTGACCTGCTGCGTCGCCTGCGTCGCGAGCGGGGTCTGCACGTCAACCCGTGGACGCACTTTCCGCGGCTGATCACGTCGATTGACTGGCTCAAGCGCGACCGGCCGATGAGCCTTCTGCGCGAGGTGCTGCCGCCGCATCCGATGATCCCGCGCCGCTTCGACCTGCTGGTCGTCGACGAGGTTCACAACGCCGCGCCGGCGGGCGGCGGCGAGCGCTACGGCACCGATACGTTGCGCACGAAGGCGATCCGGACGCTCGCGCCGCACTGCGAGCACCGCCTGTTTCTGTCTGCGACGCCGCACAACGGCTATCCCAACTCGTTCTCGGCGCTGCTGGAGCTGCTCGATCCTCAGCGTTTCGCTAGGGGTGTGCCGCCCGATCGCGAGCAGCTCGCGGCGGTGATGGTGCGCCGGCTGAAGTCCGAGATCGTGAACCCCGACGGCTCGCGCCGGTTCCCGCGCCGCGATGTCGAGCCGATCGAGGTCACCTACCCGGAGGAAGAGCAAGCGGCCCACGCCGACCTCGCCGCTTATGCCGGATCGCGCAGCGGGCGCGCCGCCGTGCGCGGCGAGGGCGCGCGCACCGCCGCGGAGTTTGTGCTCTTGCTGCTGAAGAAGCGCTTGTTCTCGTCGCCGCTCGCGTTCGCTCACACCCTCGAGCAGCACCAGCGCACGCTCGCCAAGCGAGCGGGGTTCGCGGACTGCTCGCCGTCGGTGCAGGCGCTCCTTCGCCACCGCGAGCAGCTCGACATCGACCTCGCCGATGATCGCGAGCTCGACGAGGCCGAGCGCGAAGCGCTCGAAGTCGCCTCCGGGTTCGGCGACGCGCTCAACGCCGAGGAGGCCGAACACCTCGCGCGCCTGAACGCCTGGGCGGAGCGTGCGGCGCGTCGCGAGGACGCGAAGTGCACCCGTCTGCTGGACTGGTTGGACGTGACGCTGCGTCCGGGCGGCGTCTGGAACGACGAGCGCGTGATCGTGTTCAGCGAGTACCGCGATACCCAGCGGTACGTGCGCGAGCGGCTCGCCGCTCGCGGCGTCCCGGCCGAACGCGTCGCTGCGATGCACGGTGGCATGGACGAGGACGACCGCGAGCACATCAAGGCCGCGTTCCAGGCCGCCCCGGACCTCGATCCCGTCCGGATCCTGGTCGCGACGGACTCGGCGTCCGAGGGCATCGACCTCCAGAACCACTGCCACAGGCTCGTCCACTACGAGATCCCGTGGAACCCGAACCGGCTCGAGCAGCGCAACGGTCGCGTCGATCGCCACGGCCAGCGGCGCGACCCGGTGCTGATCTACCACTTCGTCGGCGCGGGCTGGCGCGACGCGCGCCCTGGCACGCTCGAGGGAGCCTCCAGTTCCTGGCGACCGCGGTGCGGAAGGTCGTGCAGATCGCGGCCGACCTCGGGTCCGTCGGTCCGGTCATCGCCCGCCAAGTCGAGCAGGCGATGCTCGGCCAGCGCCACGTCCTACAGACTGAGCGGGCCGAAGCCGACGCCGGATCGCGTCGGCTGCTGAGGGTCGAGCGCGACGTTCGCGAGCGCGTCGCGCGCCTGCACGAGCGCCTCCAGAGCTCGCGCGCCGAGCTCCGCGTCGAGCCCGAGCTCGTACGCCGCGCCGTCGAGGTCGGGCTCGAGCTCGCCGGTCAATCGCCGCTTCAGCCCGCCCCGCCCGACGAGAATGGTTGCCCGCGCTGGCACATGCCCGCGCTCACGGGTTCGTGGTCGGATGCCACGATCGGGCTCGAGCACCCGCTGACGGGCGAGCGTCGGCCGGTCACGTTCGACAACGCGGCTGCCGCGGGCCGCGACGATGTCGTCCTTGTCCATCTGGGGCATCGTCTCGTGCAGCTCGCGCTGTCGCTGTTGCGCGCCGAGGTGTGGAGCGACGTCGCCGGCGCCAGGCTTCGCCGCGCGACCGTGCGCTTCGCTGCTCCCGGCTCGGCGCTCGGGTACCCGGTCGCGCTTGCGCACGCACGGCTCGTCATCACCGGTGTCGAGGGGCGCCGACTTCACGAGGAGCTGATCGTCGCGGGCGGCGCGTTGCGCGACGGGCGCTTCCAGCGCCTCGGCGTCGGCGAGGCCGACGCGGCGCTCGCCGCCGCCAGCGAGGACCTCGTCCCGTTCGCGCTGCTGCCGCGTCTCGGTATCGGCTGGTCCGCGCTCGAGCCGCCGTTGCGTGCGGCGCTTGAGCGCCGTGCGCAGGACCGTGCCGCGTCGCTCGAGCGCCGCCTCGCGGATCGCGCCGAGGAAGACGTGCGCGCCGCCGAGCATGTGCTGCGCGAGCTGGGCCGCGCGATCGAGGCCGCGCTATCCGAGCCCGACCATCAACAGCTCGCGCTGTTCACCGAGGCCGAGCGCTCACAGCTCCGCGTCGATGGCGACGCGCTGCGCCGGCGGCTTGCGGCGATCCCTGCCGATATCGACGCGGAGACGGCGGCGATCCGGCGGCGCTACGCCGAGCCGGTGCCGCGGCTGTTTCCGGTCGCCGTGTCGGTGATCGTGCCGCGGGAGGCCGCGCTCGCGTGAGCACGCCGCGCACGGCGATCGCCAGGCACCACGTCGAGTGGCTCGGCCTGATCGACGTCTCCGGCCCGTTCCTGACCCTGCCCGTGCTGCAGCGGGCGCTTCCGCACGGCCTCGACCCCGACGAACCGGAGCTCGCGCGCGCGATCCGCGCCCGGCTCGAGGAGCTGAGCGACGACGCCTCGCTGCAGCACCGGTGGGTCCGCTGGGTGCTGGAGGGCGTGCTCGGTTTCCCGGCCGACCTGCTGCTCGAGTCCTCGGCGATCCCGCCGTCGTGCCGTCACATCGTCGCTGAGCACGGCGAGTCGCTCGTGCCCGACATCGTCGTCGCCGAGCCCGCCGCCGCGCTCGCCGCGCCCAGCCCGCGGCTGCTAGTCGCCATCTGGCCGCCCGAGCAGAACCTCGCCGCACGCGCAATCGCGAGCGCGTGGGCGGCCTCGCCGCGTGAACGCATGGCTGAGCTATGCCGCGCGTCCGGCGTCCCGCTCGGTCTCGTGACCAGCGGCCGTGCCTGGACGCTCGTGCACGCCCGCCGCGGCGAGAGCGTCGGCTACGCCACGTGGGACGCGCCGCTGTGGCTGGATGAGCGTCTCACGTTGCGCGCATTCCGCACGCTGCTCGGCGCCGAGCGGTTCTTCGCCGTCGCGCCGGAGGACACGCCCGAGGTGCTGCTCGTCGAGAGCGCCAACGCCCAGCAGGAGGTCACCGACCAGCTCGGCCTGCAGGTCCGCCACGCCGTGCAGCTACTCGTCGACGCGCTCGACCGCGCCGACCGCGACGTCGGCGGCCACCTGCTCGCGGATGTGCCGAACCGGCGGCTGTACGAGGCGGCGGTCGCGGTGATGATGCGCCTGGTCTTCTGCTTCTTCGCCGAGGAGCAAGGGCTGCTGCGGCTCGAGGACCCGCTGTACGCCGACGCGTACGCCGCCTCGACGCTGCGCGAGCACCTGCAAGCGGAAGCCGACCGCCAGAGCGAGGACGCGCTCGACAAGCGCGCAACGGCGTGGCATCGCCTGCTCGCGCTGTTCCGCGCGATCCACGGCGGCGTGCAACACGAGAACCTGCGCCTCCCCGCGTACGGCGGCGGCCTGTTCGACCCCGACCGGTTCCCGTTCCTCGAGGGCCGACCCGACGGCACGCGCTGGCGCGAGACGCCCGCGCGGCCGATACCGATCTCGGATCGCACCGTCCTGCACATCCTCGACGCGCTCCAGGTCCTGCGGCTCCCCGGCCGCCGCGGCGGACCCGCCGAGGCCCAGCGACTCTCCTACCGCTCGCTCGACGTCGAGCAGATCGGCCACGTCTACGAGGGCCTGCTCGACCACGACGCCGTACGCACCGACGACACGGCGCTCGGGCTCGACGGCAAGCTCGAACCGGAGATCACGCTCACGGAGTTCGAGAACCGTCGGGCAAGCGGAAACGCCGAGGCGTTCGTCGCCTGGCTCGCCGAACAGACCGGGCGAACGAACAAGAAGGTCGCGACCGCGCTCGACGCCGAGCCCGACCCGCAGCACCGGGCGCGGCTGCGCGCCGGATGCGGCAACGACGACGCGCTGCTCGAGCGCGTCCTGCCCTACCAGGGCCTGCTGCGCACCGACCTGCGCGACAATCCCGTCGTCTACCTCCCGGGCGCCGTGTACGTGACCCACGCGCTTGAGCGCCGCTCATCCGGCACCTACTACACGCCGCGCGCGCTCGCCGAAGAGGTCGTGCGCCACGCTCTCGACCCGCTCGCCTACCGCCCCGGCCCGGCCGAGGACGCGGACCCCGAGCGCTGGCGGCTATGCCCCGCCGGCGAGCTGCTCTCACTCCGCGTGTGCGACATGGCGATGGGCTCGGGCGCGTTCCTCGTCGCCGCCTGTCGCTATCTGTCAGCGCGCTTGCTCGAAGCTTGGGATGCGTTCGGCGAGGGCACCTGGACGGTTCAGGGTCAGTCGGCGACCGGCGCACCGGGCGAGCTGCTCGTCCCGGCCGACAAGCAGGACCGCGAGGTGCTCGCTCGGCGTCTCATCGCCGACCGCTGCCTGTTCGGCGTCGATCGCAACGCGATGGCGGTCGACATGGCGAAGCTGTCGCTGTGGCTGATCACGCTCGCTCGCGACCGTCCGTTCTCGTTCCTGGACCACGCGCTTCGCGAAGGCGACTCGCTGCTTGGTGTGACGAGCCTCGAACAGGTTCGCGACCTGCACCTCGATCCCGAGCGCGGGCGCAGGCTGCACGCGCGGCTCACAGGGTGGACAGAGCGCATGGGCTCGGCGCTCGACCGCGCGCTCGAGCTGCGGCGCGAGCTCGAGTCGTTCCCCGCGCGCGACGTGCGCGACGCCGAGCGCAAGGCCGCGCTCAACGATGCGGCCACGGCGGCGCTCGCAGACGTACGTTTGCTCGGCGACGTCGTCGTCGGCGCGGCGTTCATGCACGGCGTGGGGGAGAGCGTGGACATCGCCCTGGGGTCCGTGGAGCGAGACGTGCGCGCGCTGCTCGGGCACGAGGGCACGCACGACGGCCGCGCGGTGGCCCGCCGTCGGCTGTCCGCTGCCTCGCGCGAGTGGCTCGAGACGCCGACGCCGGTCGGCGCGCGCCGCGCTTTGCACTGGCCGATCGAGTTCCCGGAAGTGTTCGCAGGTGGCGGGTTCGATGCGATTGTCGGCAACCCGCCGTTCCAAGGGGGACAGAAGATCACAGGTGCGCTTGGCCAGGCGTACCGAAATTACATCGTCGAATGGCTCGCAGGCGGCACACGCGGTAGCGCTGACCTCGTTGCATATTTCTTCTTGCGGGCTGCGCGGCTGCTCCGCGATGGTGGCATGGCCGGACTGCTCGCGACGAACACGATCGGACAGGGCGACACACGTGAGGTGGGGCTCGAGCAGCTCAGCGAACAGGGCTGGATCATTGCCCGGGCGGTCGCGAGCCGGCCGTGGCCTGGCGGTGCGAACCTCGAGGTGGCACAGGTGTGGCTACAGGGCGGCGGATGGCGTGCGGCTGCGGTTCTGGATGACCATCCTGGCCGAGCCATCACGCCGTCACTCGAACCGGCGAGCAGGGTAACGGCACCGCCCCGTCGGCTAGCAGGAAACGCCGGTCGCTCGTTTATCGGGTCCTACGTGCTCGGCATGGGATTCGTGCTGTCCGACGACGAGGCACGCTTACTGATTGAGCGCGACCAGCGCAACGCCGACGTCGTCATGCGCTACCTCAACGGGGAGGACCTGAACTCACGCCCCGACTGCTCGCCGTCCCGGTGGGTCATCAACTTTCGGGATTGGCCTATCGAGCGGGCGCAGGAGTATCCGGACTGCTTCTCGATCGTAGAACGGTTGGTCAAGCCGGAACGGGCTCGCAACAAGCGCGCGGTTCGTCGCGATCGGTGGTGGCAATTCGCCGAGCGCGCGCCAAGTCTGTACGCGGCAATCGCGAGCATCGAGCGCGTCCTGGTCATCGCCCAGACGAGCAAGACGGTCATGCCCGTCTTCGTGCCCACTGGCCAGGTGTTCGATCAGAAGCTGGTCGTCTTCGCCCACGACGATTTTGCGCACCTCGCCTTGCTCACGAGCGGGTTCCATTACTGGTGGGTTCATGCGCGTGGGTCGACCATGCGAACTGATCAGGTCTACACCCCCTCGGACTGCTTCGAGACGTTCCCCCAGCCACATCTTCCCCCCGTGGTGGCGAACGCCGCGCGCAGCCTCGATGAGCATCGCCGTACGCTAATGCTCGACTGTCAGGAGGGGCTCACGAAGACCTACAACCGCGTTCATGACCCCGACGAAGGCTCCGCGGACATCATCGAGCTGCGCGGGCTACACATCGCGCTCGACTACGCCGTGCGTGACGCCTACGGTTGGGACAGCCTCGACCTCGGCCACGACTTCCACGAGACACGCCAAGGCGTCCGCTACACCTTCGATCCCGTCGCGCGCCAAGAGGTGCTCGACCGGCTAATCGAGCTCAACCACGAGAGCTACGAGGAAGAGGTCCACATGGGATTGCATGACCGTAGGAAGGGCGCTCGCCGTGCGGTTGAGCGCACTCCGGCCCCCCAGGGATCACTGCTGGGTGACTTGTGAGCACCGACGGTTCGCTTGCGCGCCATCCGGGCGAAACGCGTGACGCGCTGCAGGAGCTGGTCCTTGCCGACCTTCTCGGACCGGCGGGTGGCGAGCATGAGGAGGTCTTGGAGTCGCGGGTCTCTGAGCGCTACGCGATCGGGATGCTCGCTCCGCGCCGGCTCGGATTGGGTGCCGCCACGGCGGCCGACCACCAGCCGGAGGCGGAGGCGATCGACGACGAGCTGGCGGTTGCTGGCGCCGAGGACGGGGAGGAGGGGCGTACCGAGTCGCCGGCCCCGGCGGTCGAGCAGCTCGTGCCCTCCTCGATGGGGCTCAGCTTCGCGGTCGCACCCGGCACCGACCAGCTCGATGTCGTGGTCGCTTGGGGCGCATACAAGCGCGGCCCGAGCGATGAGCTCGAGACCGAGACCGGCCGCCTCCGCCGCGTGTGGAAGCGCATACCTGCTGGCGGCACCCGGCCCATCAGGCTCGCGCCGGGCGACCTGAAGCCGTTCAAGCCTGACTCCGACCATCCTGAGGTGATCGTCCGTGGCCGCGTGCGCGACCGCGGCGGGCTGCGGCTCGTCACGCTCTTCCTGGTCAACGATCAGCTCGAGCCGGCCAGCGACAAGGATGAAGCGTGGGTCTTTCAGCCGGAGCTGCGCGTCAGCGCCCACGGCCGGCCGGTGTTCGTCTCGCACCGCCCGGGGCGCCCGCCGCGGGTGCCGTCGATCGACGCCGACGAGCTCGCAGACCTCGACATGCTCTACCGCGACGAGGTCGAGCTCGCGGTCGGGCACAACGTCGGCGTCCACGCGGTCGCCGACCTCGCCGACTCGCGTCGCGGCAACGCGCTCCGTACCGCGGTCGCGCCGAGCTACGAGCTGCCGCTGAGCGAGACGCCGACGGCGGAGGACAACCCGGATCTGGCGACAGTCACGCTTGATATCCGCACGCTCGCGGAGGCCGAGCCGGGGGCACTACCCGCGCTGCTGGCGCCGCTCGTCGACGCGTACGAGCGCTGGATCGATCGACAGGCGGCGCGGATCGGCGATCCGCAGGCGCGGCTGGAGGGGCATGAGCAGGCCGCGCGCCGCGCGCTCGAGCGCTGCCGGGCCGCTGCCGATCGCATCCGGGTCGGCGTCGAGGCGCTCGCGGACCCGGATGTCGCCGAGGCGTTCCGCGTCGCCAACGAGGCGATGTGGCGCCAGCGGGTTCACGGCCTCGCGGCTGGCGAGCGGGCGCGGACCGACGCCGCCGATATCGCGCCGCTGCTCGAGCGCTACACCGGATCGCAGCATCACTCGTGGCGCTCGTTCCAGCTCGCGTTCATCCTTCTCAACTTGCCCGGCGTCGCTCGGCTCGACCATCCCGATCGCGGCGATCCGGGCCTCGCCGACCTGCTGTGGTTTCCGACCGGTGGCGGGAAGAC
Source organism: uncultured Solirubrobacteraceae bacterium (assembly GCA_963816005.1). Classification (GTDB taxonomy): domain Bacteria; phylum Actinomycetota; class Thermoleophilia; order Solirubrobacterales; family Solirubrobacteraceae; genus Palsa-465. Next base: position 77,511 of record CAWFKF010000011.1, read on the forward strand.
GGAGGCGTACCTCGGCCTGACGGCGTTCACGCTCGCATTGCGCCGCCTGCGCGGGCACGAGGGCGGCCGCGACGGCCGTGACGGCGTCGGTGTGCTGATGCGCTACACGCTGCGCCTGCTCACCTTGCAGCAGTTCCAGCGCGCGACTGCCCTGATCTGTGCGCTCGAGGTGATCCGTCGCGAGCGGCTCGCCGCCGGCGACCGGCGGTGGGGTGATACGCCGTTTCGCATTGGATTGTGGGTCGGTGCCCGCTCGACGCCGAATCGCACTGACGACGCGGATGAGTGGGTCAAGAAGACGCGCTCCTCGGGGCGCTTCGCTGGCGGCCAGTCTTCGCCCGCCCAACTGACCCGTTGCCCGTGGTGCGGGTCGGAGATCAAGCCGGGCAAGCACATCGGCGTCGATCGTGCGCGCGGTCGCACGAGCCTCTACTGCGGCGATCCGCTCGGCCGCTGCGACTTCACGAGGCGCCGCTCGCCCGGCGAGGGCCTGCCCGCAGTGGTGGTCGACGAGGAGATCTACCGCCTGCTTCCGGGGCTCGTGATCGCGACGGTCGACAAGTTCGCCCAGATGCCGTGGAAGGGGCGGATCGCGGCTCTGTTCGGTCAGGTCAGCGGGCACTGCGAGCGTCACGGGTTCATCACGCCCGACGAGGGCCACCCAGGTTCGCATCCGAAGATGGGCACGCTGCCTGCGGTGAAGGTGGAACCGGCGAGCCCGTTGCGCCCGCCCGATCTGATCATTCAGGACGAGCTGCACCTGATCGCGGGGCCGCTTGGCTCGCTCGTCGGCCTCTACGAGAGCGCGATCGACAGGCTCAGCTGCTGGCGGGTCGACGGCCGCTTGGTTCGCCCGAAGGTGATCGCCTCGACCGCGACCGTGCGCCGCGCGGCGGTGCAGGTGGACCAGGTGTTCGCGCGCGAGCTGTCGGTGTTCCCGCCCAGTGGGCTCGACCCGGCCGACAACTTCTTCGCCATCCAGCGCCGCGACACGCGCGCCACGCCGGGTCGGCGCTATCTCGGGATCTGCGCGCCGGGCCGGCGGCTCAAGAGTCTCCTCATCCGCGCCTATGTCGCGGAGATGGCGGCCGCGCAGACGCTGCTTGAGCGCGGCGATCCCGCTGATCCGTATATGACGGTCGTCGGCTATTTCAACTCGCTGCGCGAGCTCGGCGGGATGCGCCGGCTCGTCGATGACGACGTCGCCACCCGACTGGGGAAGATGCCTGAGCGTGGCCTTGCGCGACGCTCGCGGCCGTTCGTGGAGGAGCTCACCTCGCGCAAGACCGCCGGCGATATCCCGCGGATCCTCGATGACCTCGAGCTCGAGCACGTCTATCCGCGGCCGGATAAGCGCGAGCGCTGGCCGATCGACGTGCTGCTCGCGACGAACATGATCTCGGTCGGCGTCGATGTCGCCCGTTTGGGCACGATGGTCTGCGCCAGTCAGCCGAAGTCGACGGCGGAGTACATCCAGGCCACCAGCCGCGTCGGCCGCCGCCACCCGGGCCTCGTGCTGTGCGTGTACAACTGGGCGCGGCCGCGGGACCTCTCGCACTACGAGACGTTCGAGCACTTCCACGCGACGCTGCACCGCCAGGTCGAGGCGCTGACCGTGACGCCGTTCGCCTCGCGCGCGCTCGACCGTGGCCTCACGGGCGTGCTCGCGTCGCTGCTGCGGCTCGAGACGCTCGAGTGGAACGCGAACAAGGGCGCTCACGACGTCGACCGCCACGCTGCGCGCGTCGCCGAGCTGGTCGAGGCGCTCGCGCGCCGCGCCGCGGAGCGCGTCGGCGAGCAGCGCGTCGCTGACGAGTTGCGCGCCCAGCTCATCGCCCGGCTGGACGCGTGGGCAAGTGAGCAGCAGGTTCCGGGGCGCCAGCTCGGCTATCGTGGCGGCGAGAAGGGAAAGGTGTTCGGGTTGCTGCGCGAGCCTGGCGGTGAGCGTTGGAACGAATGGACGGCGCCGATGTCGCTGCGCGAGGTCGAGGCGCCAGCGATGCTCGTGCTGCGCGAGGGCGCCGGCGGTCTCAGCGGCGTCGACTGGGAGTTCAATACAGAGGCTGCGGCGGACGGCGAGGCGGAGGTGGCCCCGTGATCGGCGCCGCGAACGTCGGCGAGCTTCGACCGAGCCAGCTCATGTTCTCGAATGGGATTGGCGCCGCGGTCGATCTGCCGGAGCTCAGCGCGATCGTGCTGGGGCTGGACGAGTGGCCGACCGACACCTCGCGCAAGCTCGTCGAGCCGCGGCTGCTGGCGGCGGTGCGGCTGCAGCCCGGGCTTTATGACGTGCGGGAGCTGCGCACGCCTCCCGAGGTGCCCGAGGGCCATGGACCGTTTGACGACCATCTGCGTGTTGGGGTGCCGGTCGCGCCGTTCCCGCGCTGGTTGCGCTGTCCGCGCTGCCGGCTGCTGGCGCCGCTGGAGAGCGGCCTGTTCAAGCTCAAGGCGCCGCCCTATCGCCCCGATCGCGCGCGCTACGTGCACGACTGCGATGGCAAGGGGAACGTGGTCGCACTCGCGGCCCGGTTCCTGCTGGCGTGCCGCGGCGGGCATCTCGATGACTTCCCGTGGTTCGAGTGGGCGCATCGCGGCAACGTCTGCGCGCGGCCGCAACTCGAGCTCGCCGAGCTCGGCGCCAGCGGCCAGGCGGCCGACATCCAGGTCCGCTGCACTGCCTGCGACGCGAAGCCGCGCCGGATGGTCGAGGCGTTCGGGCCCGACGCGCCCGGGCGGCTGCCGCACTGCCGCGGGCGCCACCCCCATCTCTCGAGCGCCGAGGGTGACTGCGACGCCGAGGTCCGCACGATCCTGCTCGGCGCGTCCAACTCCTGGTTCCCCGTCTCGCTGTCCGTACTCTCGATCCCGACCGGCGACGACGCCCTCGATCAGCTCCTCGAGGACCGCTGGGCGCGGCTCGAGGACGTGCCGACGAAAGAGGTGCTGGCCTACGCGGTCGGGAACGTGCCCGAGCTGGCCGCGCTCAAGGCATACGACCTGGAAGAGCTGTGGGGGGCGATCGGGCGCCGCCGCGAGAGTAGTGACGAGCAGGACGGGCGCTCCGATCTGCGCACCCCGGAATGGGAGGTCCTCTCTGACCCGTCGGGCGCGAAGGCGAGCGAGGACTTCCGCGTGCGCGAGGTCGACGTCCCCGCCGGTTACGAGCGGCAGATCGTGCGGGTCGTGCTCGCCGAGCGGCTTCGCGAAGTGGTCGCGCTTGTCGGTTTCACCCGGATCGAGGCGCCAGACGATCTTGACGCCACAATTGGCGCGGCTTCGCGCGCCCCGCTTGCGCGCCAGGATCCGAGCTGGGTGCCGTGCATCGAGGTGCGCGGCGAAGGGGTCTTCATCCAGCTCGAGGAGGAGGCGGTCCGGACCTGGGAGACGCAGTTCCGCGCGCATCCGAGCGCGGGGCAGCTCCTCGCCGCGCACAAGGCTTGGTGCGTTCGTCGCAACCTGGATCCCGACGGCGGCTGGCCGGGTCTGCGCTTCCTCCTGCTCCACACGCTCGCCCACGCGCTTGTGCGCGAGCTCGCGCTCGAGTGCGGCTACGGAGCGTCGGCGATCCGGGAGCGGATCTACGCCACCCGGGCCGGTGGCGAGGGGCCGGACATGGCCGGCGTGCTGCTGTATACCGCCGCCCAGGACAGCGAGGGCACCCTCGGTGGCCTCGTCTCACTCGGCGAGCCCGAGCAGCTCGGCCGCCTGCTCGACCGAGCACTCGAGCATGCCGCGGGCTGCTCAAGCGACCCGCTGTGCTCCGAGCACGAGCCCGCCATGGACGGATCGGTGCACCTGGCGGCGTGCCACGCGTGCCAGTTCGCGGCCGAAACATCGTGCGAGCGCGGCAACCGGTTCCTCGACCGGGCGAGCCTCGTCGACACGTTCTCGGCGACCGGGCTCGGCTACTTCACGTCGTGACCGGATCACTGCACGATGCGATCGCCGATATCGCGCTGCGGCTGCCGCCGGCGCAGGTCGACTCGGTGGCTGCCACGGTCGCCGTGGCGAGTGGTCCAGACGACGTCCACGCCCCCGGGGCACCGAATCCCGCGGTGCGCACGTGCGTCGATCGGATCATCGAGTGTTGGCGTTCGGAGCCCGACACCACCGGCGGGGGGCTCGCGCTCGCGCTGCGAACCGCGGCGCGCACGGCCGAGCGACAGCGCGCCGTCGAGCGGCTTGAGGTCGTCTGGACCGGACCGACGACGCACGGGGTGCCTGTCCGTCTGACGAAGCAAGTGCTGCTAGAGGTCATCGGTGATGCACGCACCCACCTGCTCCTACTCTCGTTCGCCGCCTACCGCGTGCAAGCGGTCATCGACGCGCTCGCGGCGGCCGGCACGCGCGGAGTCACCACCGACCTCGTGCTCGAGACGGTCGAGGACTCGGCCGGCCGGCTGAGCCACGATGCAGCGGCATCGCTGGACGCCGTGCACGGCGTGCGGGTGTGGCACTGGCCCGCCTCCGAGCGTCCAGGTCTCGACGCCGGACGCGCGGCCCTCCACGCTAAAGCCGCGGTCGCCGACTCCGGGCTCGCTTTCGTGACCAGCGCAAACCTCACCGGCCACGCGCTCGAGGAGAACATCGAGCTCGGCCTCTTAGTTCGTGGGGGCAGCGGCCCGGCCCGCATACGCGAACACGTCGAGGCCCTCATGTCGCGCGGTGTACTGCGACGGCGTGACCCGAGTCCAGCGACTCCCGCATCGGGATGACGGCCGCAGGCCTAGCCTCTTGATTTCGTCCCAGGCAGTTCGCGCACCCGAGCGTCGCCAAAGCGCGAGTTGCGCGCAGGGCCGGGGACTCGCAACGAGAGCGCGCGGATTCCCACTCGGCATGATCATCTGGTGAACAACACGTGCCTCGCTGGCGTGCGAGCTCGCCGAGGCGCGGTCCGCGTTCGAGCAGGCGATTGCGCTTGGTGGAGATGAGACCGACGCCCCGAATGTGCTGCGAAGTGTGGTGCCCGCCGCCGGCGAGGCGCCGCCCAACACGGACCGGTTACGGTAGAGGCGTGGATGACCTGACGGTCGAGCCGAGGGGAGCGCAGCCGGTGCTCGGTGAGCGGTTCGAGCGCGCGCTCGGATTCGCCGCACGCACACACCGAACCCAGGTGCGCAAGGGCAGGAGCATTCCCTACGTCGGGCACCTGCTCGGCGTCTGCTCCCTCGTGATCGAGGAAGGCGGCGGCGAGGACGAGGTGATCGCCGCGCTGCTTCACGACGCCGCCGAAGACCAGGGCGGCGAGGACATCCTTCGCGAGATCCGCGAGGCGTTCGGGGACGACGTCGCCGCGATCGTCGAGGCGTGCAGCGACACGATGGAGGAGCCGAAGCCTCCGTGGCGACAGCGGAAGGAGGCGTATCTTGCACACCTCGCCGAACAGCCCGACTCGGTGCTCCTCGTCTCCCTGGCCGACAAGCTGTTCAATGCGCGCGCGATCCTGCGCGACTACCTCGATGTTGGCGACGAGCTGTGGAGGCGCTTCCGAGCGGGTCGCGACGGACAGCTGTGGTATTGCCGCGAGCTCGCCGACGCGTTCGGGCGGCTGGCGCCCGGGCGGATGGCAAGCGAGCTCGCCGACGTGGTCGACGAGCTCGAACGGTCAGCCGTCACGCCCTAAGAGGTGCGCTTCCTCGGGATGGATCTCGTGTGGGGGGGTGGGCAGTACGCAGCGGTCGGCCAATCGCAGCGGGGTCGTCGCGCTTGAGGTCGACGGCACGATCTCCGCGGCCGGATGGACGATCGGGTCTCGGTGGCACGCTCGCCAGGATCGCCGATCAGAGCGTGCGGTCGACTTCGAACAGCAGCACCGCGGTCTGAAACACAGTACGCCGGCCGTCCTCCGGCGTCAGCGACTCGCCCTCTCGCTGGCCAGCGTGCTCCTGCCGCTGGATGTACTTGTCCGTGGCCCGCCAATAGTCGAACAGCGCGTCCAGCACCGCCGATTTCGCGTCGCCGAGGGCGTCGCGGCGAGTATTGACCACAGCGGAGAACCGGTCACGCGTCTTCGCCTTGTCCGGATTCGCGTCTTGCACGCCGTGGAGTGCTAGCAGCGCCGTCGCGAACTCCTGCATCGCCTCGCGGCACTTGTGCCCAATCGTTGACAGCTCCTGCTCGGAGTCCTCGCCCCACAGCAGGACCGCGGCCTCGCGCCAGCGGGCGTACGCCTCCGGGTAGCGTGCCAGAAACCGCCGAGAATCCAGGTACCGGGTGATCTGAGCCTCGACGTCGGCGGTCGGCTCGACGTGCGATCCCTTCCACTCCCGGTACATCGCTATCGACCGCGGGGGGATCGTGAAGGAGTCCCCATCGAAGCTAATGAGTCCCTCCGCCGTCAGCGCCTCCACGTCGCCGTCGGACACGTTGCCTTTGTTGATGCCGTTGCCCTGAATCACGTTCTGGGCCGAGAGTTGGATGTAGAGGAACGGCTGTCGCTGATCCCGCGGCACCCCCCGCCACGCCTCCAACAGCTCCTCGAAGAGCGCCAGTTGCTCGGGCTCAAGGTAGATCGTCACAAGGACCCCAGGCGTGCAAACACGGTGCGAACACGACCCACACCACTCTACGCCGGTCTCTGGGGTCCGACGGCAGCCGTCCGCACCATTGCGTTCCTCGCCGGGCCGCCTTATGTCCAGCGACGGCTTCGGCGATAGAGGGGTCGTCGTCATCCGGCCCGACGCGCCGCCACTCTCGATCGGAATCGCCACAAGCATGCGGCGGTCGTCGCCGTTGGGAACGCATGGTTGACACGATCGAGCCGGTCGCTCGCGTCCTCGCCGCTGACCCGGTTAGGATCCCCCTATGGCCGCCGTTCCAGTAGACGTGCGTGCAGCCCGGGTCGCTGACGTGTTGGCGCGCGCGGTTCGCGACGGCGAAGTCGAGGCTGTTGATGCTCTGCGAATTCTGCGTCATGAGCTGCGACGTCGAAACACCAACTCGACCCTCCGTATCCCGCAGCGGTCGGCCGGCGCGCAGGCAAGCATCGACAAGTACGCACCGCTGGCACCACCAAAGAATGGCTCCCCTGATGCGTTGCACGCCGACCACGTCTACCCCCTAACGGCGGAACTGCTGCTCACGACCCAGACTGTCGATGCATGGCTCGTGGAGCTTGCGCGTCTCCGAGAGGTCGTCTGCGTTACCGCAGCGGAAAACTACGCCCTCGAGCGAGCCGAGCACAGCGGGGTCACCGGTCCCGACAAATACGAGGCCGCCGACGTGACCTTCCTGACCTGAGCGCGGAGCAGGACTCGCGGCTCGCGGCGACGGTGGGCGCAGCGAAGCCACAATCCCCCCGGCTGGCGACCAAGCAGGTCCGGCGACCCTTGTGAATGGCCGCAATGGAGAGCTTCCCACGACCATTCATACATCAGCGCCGTCGTCGTGGTCCACGCGCTCGACGCAGGAGAGCATCGAGCCGACATATACGTCACCCGCCCACCGCCAGCCCGCCGTTGTCCCCGGTGTTCTTCCCGGGCGCCGGTTTGCTCGAAGGTGATTCGGCCGTGGATCGGTGGTCCGCCATTCGCGAGGTTCTGGACCCAAGCGATCGCGCGCTCTCCACCCGGAGTGCTGACCACCTGCGGCTCGGGACTGACGCAGCGAACGCTGGCCATCCTCGCCGGGGGGCGCCGCTCGCGATCATCGCCTAAGCCGAGCCGCCGCGACGGGATTCGCGACCGCCGCTCTTGCGCACCCGCCGGTCCAGTCCCGCGGCCGCCTTTGCGCGCTCGGTCGGCTCGCGCAGCACGCCGATCGTTCGGTCGAAAAGCTCGGCCTGTCTCTTCACGAGCCCGGCGGTCTCCTCCAGCGCGCGACCCGCAGTCTCCAGCGCCTCCGCCTGCCTGCGCAACATCAGCCCATTCTCCTCGAGCAGGTCGAAGATCGAGTCGACAGGCGCGATGAGGCGACCTGCCAACTGCTTCTGGAGCCTGCGTTCGCGCTCGAACACCTCCTGCATAATCTCCAGTTGGCGCTGCATCGGCTCGAGCAGCCGACGCGGAAGCT
>CAWFKF010000012.1:0-25235 GCA_963816005.1 uncultured Solirubrobacteraceae bacterium
CCGATCGTCGCGCATCGCCACCATCGAGAGCGTCGGGATCCAGCCCACGTCCCGCCGCAACGCCCGAATCAGGAGCGTCTCCGGCGGCTCTTGATCGCGCTCCGGTCGGCCAAACGCAGCCGAGATCACCGCATCGACCACGGGCCGATCTTCAAAGGGTCTCGCGCCGGATGATCATATGCCGCCTTCTAGCACGGCAGCTTCTCCTCCGTCGCCGATGCGGCAGCGAGCCCAAGACCTCCGCTCCTGAGCAGAACCGGCCTCGCTCGGCATGACGCATCCGCTGCCGCTAGCCGCCGATGCGGCGGTGTCGGCGTGTTCCCGGCGGCCGGCGGCCGCGTCAAGGTGGCGCCCTCTGCCGTGAGCCGGTAGAGCGGGCCCCCCACACGCATCTAACGGGGCATTCTGGTTCGGAGAATGCTCCGCGAGATGCGATGCATTGCGACCAGTCGGTCCGAACTTCAAGGCGAGGCGTCGCATCTCGTGGCGCAATCTGAGCCTCAGAATGCTCTGCTAGATGCGTTTGGGGGGAGCGGGCGAGTCAACGATCTGCTCTCGAAGGGAGGGAGCGATGTCCTCTGAGTTGTTGCTCGACGCCGCCGGCCGGCGGCGCTCACCCGCGGCGATGCCCGGCCACAACGCCGGGCAAGCGCCCAGGAACAAGGGCCGCGTGTACCCGGCCGATGCGCCCACGGTCGATGAGATCGTCGCAGTCATGCGCCAAACCCCGCCTGACACGCACGGGCTCAGGCTCCGGGTGCTGATCGTGGTGCTGTTGCGCGGCGGACTGCGGATCCAGGAAGCGCTGTCGCTGATCGAGTCCGATCTCGACCCGCGCCGAGGCTCGATCCTGATTCGCCGAGGCAAAGGGAACCGTCGCCGGGAATCGGGATGGACGGCTGGGCGTGGTCAGATCATCTCGCGCCATGGCTCGCTGCCCGTGTCGAGCTGCCGGTCGGTGCGCTGTTCTGCGTCATCGACGGGCCGACGCGCGGCCGGCCGTGGTCAGCGACCGCCGCGCGCGGCGAGCTGCGCCGGTAGTACCTGTTCAGCGCCGTCGAGCTGCTGTCGGAGATCGGCATCGCGGCCAAGGACGTGGACCTCTGCGTGACGCTCGGCGCCGGGCTGCCGATGGGTCCGGGCGATCACGGGATGCTGAGTTGCACCATCTTATGTGCAGGAGGGGCCTCCTCAAGCTCCACGGTTTACCAAGCCTGCGCGGACACGCTCCGCGCTTGAGCGGAGGAGGTCCCTACACGCGGTGTCGGACGAACTGCTCATGACATCTTTCGCATTACCCAGCGCCTCCCTTTTGGTTCTTGGTCCCGTCGCCTCCTTGCCGTTGTCAGCTTAAGAGGACCCTGACCTTGGCCGGCGAACCAAGGACTGGCTATGGACGTCCTCGTACTCATCGACACGTTGGACGATCTAGTCCACAACGCCAAGCCGATCCCGCTGACCGACCAGGTCCGCATGGACAAGGAGGGGATCTACGACCTCCTCGACCAGATACGCGCCACGATCCCCGATGAGATCAAGCAGGCGCGCTGGATCGTCAAGGAACGGCAGGAGATGCTGGCGGAGGCCAAGAGCGAGGCCGAGCGGATCATCAAACAGGCGCGCGAGCGCCAGGAGCGTCTGACCTCCGAAGACGAGGTCACCAAGCAGGCCGAACGTGCCGCCGAGGAGACCGTCAAGGACGCCCGCGGACGCGAGCGGGAGATCCTGCTCGGCGCCGAGGACTACGCCGAGGAGATCCTGAACACGCTCGAACTCAACCTCTCGAAGTTCAACGCGGCCGTTCAGCGCGGCCGCGACCGCCTCGCGGGGTGAGGACCCGGCGGCCGAGACTGGATAAGGGCTTGCCCGATAGAGGACAGGCCCCCGGCAGCTCCACCATGCGGCGCGCAGGTCATCGGCCCGCCTCACAGGTTTCAGCTCCACGGCAACCGGCATTTCGGCCGTAACACAATGCGGACCCCCCCTGAGAGCCCCAGCGCCCGATGCTTACACTCGACGTCAGTCCGTCCGGCCTCGAAGCTGAGGCCGCTCGCATGTTCAAAGACGCGAGCGCTGCCTCGCCCGGCTCCGGCGGGTTTGTGCGAGAAGTGGGCGATGCCGCGTCAGTGTGTGAGGTCAGTCGTTGGAGTCGCCGCCGGTGCGGCGGCGCTCGCGGCGCGCGGCGTCGACCAGGCGGTCGGCCTCGCGGCGGCGGCGCTGCACGTAGGACCGCACTTCCTGCTCGGCTTCGCCCCGCAGGGCGCGGACCTCCTCCGCGGCCTCTGCTCGCATCGCCGCGAGAAGATGCTCAGTCGCGGTACGCGCGGTGGCCAGCTCCTGCTCGCGCTGCTGCTCGGTGTCGGTTGCGACGCGCTCGGCCTGAGCCTCGGCCTCTGCGACGATCCGCCGAGCCTTGTCCTCGGCCTCGCGCACCACGTCCGCGGCAGCGGCGTCGAGCCGCGCCTGGTCAAGGATCGCGGAGCGGAGGCGCACGGCCTCCTCGAGCGCCTGCTCGAGCAGTACGTCGGCCTCCTTACGGCGCTCCTGGGCGGCCGCCTCGGCCTCCCGGAGCGCCCGCTCGGCCGCCTCGGTCTCGGCTTTGGCTCGCAGACGAGCGCCCTCGAGGGTCGCCTCCGCCTCCAGGCGCGTACTCTCCAGCAAGCGGTGCGCTCGCTTCTCGCCCTCCGCCCGCGCACGCTCATGGGCCTGCAACTGCTTCTCGAGCTCGCGCGCCTGCTCGCCCGCGCGACTCTGATGGAGCCACTCATCGACCAGCCGCAGGTGGCGGTCGACCTCGACCGGATCATAACCGCGCCGGACGCGGCGAAAGTGGCGCTGCACCACGTAGACCGAGCGCATCTCACCCTCACCGCTTGCGGCCATAGGCTTCGGCGTTCGCCGGCAAGCCGCCGAGTCCTGCGGACGGCGCTCTCGATCCAGCACGCGGGGGGAGGGAACGTCCCCGCGGACGGTCGCCGGTGACGTCGCGCAGACGCGAGCGGACCCATCAAGGCCAGGCGTGAGAGCGCTTCCAGTGAGCCCGCCGGCGTTCGCCCGATACTCTCGGGCTCGAGGCGCGTGTTTGATGCGATCACGGGGGAGGTGTGATGCCGAGTGCCTGAGCTGAGCGGCCGGGAGTTGCTCGCTGAGTGGCGGAGACTGATGGATTCGGTGATCGCGTCGGCGGCGTCGGTCGGTGGCCGTGCAGAGCTTCCGCGTCGGCTGCTCGAGCCGATGCAGCGCCAACTGGAGATCGTGCAGGAGGTGTTCGAGCGCGAACGCAGGCTCCAGAAGCAGTTGGCGGGTCGCCTCATCGCGCCTGTCGACTCGATCTTCGATCTGCTCGAGGAGAATGGGCTGATGTTGCGCAGGCAGGCGGAGGCGCTGGAGACTGCGGGTCGCGCGCTGGAGGAGACCGCCGGGCTCGTGAAGAGACAGGCCGAGCTTTTCGACCGGACGATCAGCGCGCTGCGCGAGCCGACCGAGCGCGCAAAGGCGGCCGCGGGACTGGACCGGCGGGTGCGCCAGAGCGGCAGTCGCGAATCCCGTCGCGGCGGCTCGGCTTAGGCGATGATCGCGAGCGGCGCGCCCCGGCGAGGATGTCGCGCGTTCGCTGCGTCAGTCCGAGCAAGCCTCCAGCGGGCCGCTGTCGCCGCACGATCGCGCTGCAACCGAGCCGCAGGTGGTCAGCACTCCGGTGGGGAGCGCGCGATCGCCTGGGACCTCGCGAATGGCGGACCACCGATCCACGGCCGAATCTATCTCGTCGCCACCGACGACTGCCCTGCTCCGCGCGGGATCCGCGACTCTCCCTGCTACTGCCGAATCGCAGAGCGGCAGCGCGTCCATGCGGCCGCGGCGTGGCTGGTCGTCCTCAAACCCAGAAGAGACGCCGCCGCCGGCGGCGACGCCTCCTACCGTGTGGGAGCAGCAGTCAGCGCGTGTGCTGGGAACGGGCTTCAGCCACGGCGAGCAAGCAACTTGGTCGAACCAGCCCGGTCGCTGCCTTGCACCAATCTGAGCGACGCCGCCCCGATCGCCAACGTCGCCCCTCTTGTCCAAGAGCGGTCGCATTTCGCCGTGTTGCCCGCGTCGCCCGGACGGCTGCTTCCCCGATGAAGCAGCCGCGTCGGCGGGCGTGACCGCGCCGCGCGTTCCACGCGGTAGCAGTAGTGCTGCGTTGCCTCCGCCCGCTGCTGCTCGCGTCGACAGACGCGGGGTCAAGCCCGGTCAGCTCGACTGGTTTCAGCCCATCGAGCCACGTTTGCTGGCGCCATTGCCACGCCGGCCGAGCAAGCGTCTGAGCGGCTGGACCGCGACTTCTGCTTCGCCCGGCGGAGCGGAACCGGGCGCCGCCGTCGCTGATCGGCGCGCCGCATACTGCCGCTTCACGCAGGCCAAGCAGGCGCCCGACCGGCGAGCTCGCCCGAGTCTTGCTTTGGGGTCCGGAGGATCCGCGCCGGACAACCTGCACTCGGCATGTCGAGGCCTCTGCTGTTAGCCCGTTGCGGAAGTGGCCATCCCACGATCCTCGCGTTGTACAGGCCGGTGCTCCGGGGGTGGCCGTCCTGCTGCGCGTTCGTAGAATGGGGGCGAGAGCTGGTCCGGCGCGGTGACGCTCGGGCTCCGAGTGGCTGACTGCGGCCGCTTTGTGCATGCTTTCGACATGCTTGAGCTGATCGGCCTTCGGCGTCGCTATGGCGATGTGGTCGCGCTCGATGGGCTCACGTTCACCGTGCCGCCTGGCCAGGTGTTTGGATTTCTCGGGCCTAACGGTGCTGGCAAGACGACGTCGATGCGGGCGGTGTTTGGCCTGGTTGCGCTCGATGGCGGTGAGGTGCGGTGGCGTGGCGGCCCGATCGGCGAGCGTGAGCGTCGTAGGTTTGGCTATATGCCGGAGGAGCGGGGTCTATACGCTGGGATGCGGATCTTCGACCAGCTCGTTTTCCTCGGCCGGCTTCATGGCCTGGAGGCGGGGCCTGCCCGTGCGGCGGCGCTGCTCTGGACCGAGCGGCTTGGGCTTGCTGATCGCCGCGCGGACAGGCTGGAGGCGTTGTCGCATGGAAACCAGCAGCGGGTCCAGCTTGCGGCGTGCTTGGTGCACTCGCCTGAGCTGCTGATCCTTGACGAGCCGTTCTCGGGGCTTGATCCGGTGGCTGTCGACGCGTTCAGCGCGATCCTCGCCGAGCGGGCGTCGGCAGGGGTGACGGTCCTGTTCTCAAGCCACCAGCTTGATCTGGTCGAGCACTTGTGCGAGGCGGTCGCGATCGTTGATTGCGGGCGATTGGTGATCGAGGGCCGCGTCGAGGAGCTGGCGAGCTCGGGACCGCCGCGACTTCAGGTCAGGGTCGCCGGCGACCGTGTGGGTGGGTGGGCGCGGGAGGTCAGGTCAGGTGTCGAGAGCGTCGAGGTTGGCCCGGATGGGACCGTCACGCTGACGCTGTTGCCTGGCGCTGATGCGCAGGCGATTCTCGACGCGGCGCGGCGCGCCGGACCTCTCGTGCACTTCAGCTTCGCTCGCCGGCGCTTGTCTGAGGTGTTTCGGGAGGCGGTCGGGCTCGCCGACGTGCCGGCCGAGATGCGAATCCCCGCCACGGCCCGATCGCCTTCTAGCGGAGGTTGGGCGACGTGAGCGCGGCGTGGTGGAGGGACACATGGCTGATCGCCCGGCGGGAGCTCGAGGAGCGCTCGCGCGCCAAGTCGTTCCGGATCACGACTGCGATCATGATCCTCGCGGTCGCCGCGGCCGTGGTGATTCCGGCGATCGTCAGCCATCACCCCAGGATCGTGAAGGTCGGCCTGCTCGGGGCGTCGGATCCCGCGCTGGGGCAGGCGGCGATCGCGGCTGGGCGGGTGACCGGAAACCGCGTCCAGGTCGTCCCCGTTGCGAGTCTCGACGCAGCCCGTGCGCAGCTTCGGTCCGGGGCGCTGGCGGCGGTGATCCTCGACGGTCGCGAGGTGCTGATCAAGCAGCAGCCGGTGAGCGGGACGACCTCCTCGACGGCGACATTCTCGGGTGCGCTGGCCCAGCTCGTGGGCGTAGCGCAGAGGCTGCCCCCCGGCGCGGCGCGGTCGGCGCTGACGAACGGGATCGCGCTTCCGATCCGGGGCGTCGAGCCGGCACCGAGGAGCCTTGCGAGCAGGTTCACTGGCCTCGGGGTGGACCTCTTGATCTACCTCGTGATCTTCTTCTACGGGATGGCCATCACACAGTCGGTAGGCGAGGAGAAGACAAGCCGCGTGGTCGAGGTGCTGCTCGCGACCGTGCGACCGACGCAACTCCTGACGGGAAAGGTGATCGGCTTCGCCGGGCTCGCGTTCGCCCAGCTGCTCCTGGCCGGCGTAACGTTCGTGGTGTGCGGGGTCGCCGTCGGCTCGCACGCGCTCCGCGGCGCGGCAGGCACCGTGGCCCTGATCGGCGTGCTCTGGCTGATCCTCGGATACGCGCTCTACTGCTCAGCGTTCGCCGCTGCCGGCGCGATGATCGCCCGCCAAGCCGACGCGGCCAATGCCGCCCTCCCGCTGATGATCCCGTTGATCGTCGCCTACTCGCTCTCCACCGGCGTGCTGTTCAACGGCGCCTACTCCTTCTACCACGTGCTGGCGTTCATTCCCTGGACAGCGCCGGTGGCGATGCCAACGCTGTTCGCAATCGGCGCTGCGCCCGCCTGGCAGATGGTTGTGTCTGCCCTCCTCTGCGTGATCGCGACGATCGCAACAGTCCGGCTCGCCGGCCTCGTCTACCAGCGTTCGCTCATGCGAACAGGCGCCCGCGTTAAGCTCCGCCAAGTCCTGCGCTCCAGCCCAAGCTGAGCCGCAGATCTTTGCGCGGTCGGGAAGCACCCCTCTGGTCTCGCCTCGGGACTGCCGCATCGATCGAGAACGAGCAGTCTCCGGTCGGCGAGCGTTCAGGAATGTCGCCCGAAGCGCTCGACGCTGAGCCTCAGCGCCGAGACTGCTGCTGCTAGCGCCCAAAGCAGAAGCCCCCGCGGCTATTTCGGACGCCGGCGTCTCGTCAAGACCGGCTCATGCGCTCCGCGTCTTCGCCGTTGAGGCCGGCAGAGCCAGGGTCGCCGCACGCCCGCGAGGCGCACCGAACGAATGGCAAACGTTCAAACGTTCCGGTCTACCTCGACAAACGGCGCCGCCGTGCCCGAGAACACGCGGTCATCGCCCCTGTTGGGCCTCGACGCTCCAGTAGACAGAGTGCACCCGCTGGGTCGAGGTCAAGCCTTTGAGGCTGAGCTCCGAAGGCGGCCCGAAACGCCATTCTCCGAGATGCTCGGTGTAGTCCTTTAGCGTGCCGGAAACGAGTATGTCACCGCCGCGTGCGCATCCGGCGATACGTGCTGCCACGATGACCGTCTTGCCAAGGAAGTCGTCCATCTCTTGGAAGACGTTGCCAGTATGCAACCCGATCCGGACACGCAGCTGTTGATCGGTGTGCCGGGCGCTGTAGACACTGAAGACCTCCTGCAGCTCGACGGCGCAGGCGAGGGCGGCGCTCGCGCTGACGAAAACGATCATAAAGCCGTCCCCATGAGACTTAACGACGACCCCGTCATGTGCCGATACACGCTCGCGCACGAGCCGATTGTGCTCGCGCATGACGTCAAGCCAGCGCTCCTCTTCGAGCCGTTCGAGCATCACGGTAGATCCCTCGACGTCCGTGAACACGACGGTCATGCTTCCGTCTGGAGACGTCTGGCAACGGAACGGAAACTCGGCGACGTCGGCTGCTGCGACCACCGCCGCCAACGAGGGCGACGTCTCCTCGCTCGTGGGATACTCGACCGACTCCACGACCGAGACATTCTCGCAGCTCTGGCTCCCGACGCCGCATCGGGCGCCGGCTGAGGTGGTTCGCGTCATGGGGCCAGCTGCTCCTTGGACCGAGTAGGAGCAGTCCGCCTCAGCGCCTGACGGCTCGGCCGCCCGCCATCTGCACGTCGGATGGCGGACGTGGGAGAGAGACCGGACGGAGACCAGCGGAGCGCCGCCGGCCGTGACGAAGGCTGGCCGCCGGCGCGCTCGGCGCGCACCCCCGGACTGTCCATCCGCTCGTCACCCACCGACAGGCCGCGGCCCCGAAGGGGCCGCCTTGGTCCTTGTCGATCAGTCAGGACATGCTTCGCGTCGAGGTGGTTGGACGCGACCTGGAGACAGCACGCTGGAGGACCGGAGACCGCTCCTCCTCGATCACTGCGACACTCTGTGGCGGCGCGATCGAGAGTGCTGGTTTCGTTTTCCAAGCGAGAGCGCCAGGTTGGGTCCGGGAGACTCTCGCTCGGCTGGGCCAATGCGAGCGTCCGGCGTCGTCGTCCCTCGCTTCCCCAATCAGCCCGATCACATCCCATTACGTGGAATTCCACGTAATGGGATCCGAGGGAGCCCGGGGGTGCGATCCCCCCGGGCCACCCGACTCCTCGCTAAGACGCGCGGATGCGGTCATGCACGAGCTGGCTCAGCGCACCCCGGCTCAGCCGCGGGTCCCGTAAAAACCCACAGCCCGAGATGGGAGTGGCCCCCGATGGGCGCGAGCTTGCTCAGGCGTATGGTGGCTCCATCACGTGAGAACGTCAGGAGGAACCGAGATGTTCAAGCAGATCGTTGTCGGTGTGGACGAGCGCGAGGGCGGCCGCGACGCGGTTGCACTGGCCAAGAATCTGCTTGCGCGGGACGGGGAACTTACGCTTGTGTACGTATTCGCGGGCGATCCGCACGTGTACCGCAGCGCAAGTGCGGCGTTCGAGGCATCCGAGCGCGAGCGTGCAAGCGAGCTGCTTGAGAGGACGCGTGCGGAGACCGGCGTCCAGGCAAATCTGCGCTGGCGCGGATCCCCTTCTGTGGGACGGGGTCTGCACGAGCTTTGCGAGGTGATCGGTGCCGACCTGCTGGTTGTCGGCTCATCCCGTCGTGGACTGCTCGGGCGAGTACTGATCGGAGACGACACGCGCGCGGCGCTGAACGGCGCGCCGTGTGCGATCGCGATCGCGCCGGCCGGTTACTCGCAGCAGCCCGTCGCGATGCGCGAGATCGGCGTCGGTTACGACGGCTCACCCGAGAGCGAGCACGCCGTCGCGGTCGCTAGGAAGGTCGCCGCCGAGTGTGGCGCCAAGCTCTCGGCGTTCGAAGCGGTGTCGCTCCCGACCTACGCTTTTCTGGGCGGCCCGGCTCCGCTCGATGACGCGCTCGAGGGCCTCGTCGATGACGCCCGCAAGCGAATCGCGGAGCTGGGCGGCGTGGAGCCGCACGCGGCGTACGGTCACCCTGCCGAGGAGCTCGGGGTGTACAGCGCCTCGCTTGACCTGCTGATCGTCGGCTCGCGGGGCTACGGCCCGATCGGACGCCTGATCCATGGAAGCACCTCCCAACAGCTGGCACACAGCGCCCGCTGCCCGCTCCTGGTGCTCACCCGAGCCGCGCGCGCGACCGAGACGCCTGAGGCGGCAGACGACGGTCGTGACACGGCGGTCGCGCTGAAGGGATGACCATGGCTCTCCGCGAAGCCACGCCGATGACGGCCGCCGGGTCGGCGCTCGAGGGGGGCTTGTGACGATCAGAGATGTGATCGAGCGTCATGGGTACTTCGCGCAGCGCGGAGATCCCGATGGCGCGTGCGAGGCGTGGGAGGAGGCCGGCTTCGACGCCGGCGAGGTCGACGATTGGCTGAACGCGCGGTGCTTCGACGCAGACGCAGCAGAGGACATGGACGACGTCGGCATCACCTCGGAGATCGCCGCGTCGAAGACAGGAGCGGGGAACGGGAGCTACGTCGATACGGTGGGCTACAAGGTTGCTGCCGGCGACCTCGGGTTGGAGGAGGCCTGCGAGTTGGTTGGCGCTCCTTCGGTTAGCCCGCCAGATCCGAGCCGATCTGGGGCGCGACCTAGTGGCCACGGACGTTGATCGACGAGCCGCCGCGACGCCCCCTGGTGCCCGGGCTCCAGCGTCGAGCGGCATGAGCGCGAGCGCTGACCCTTCCGCGCGGGTGCTCCGTCCCGCCGCCCGGGCCCCCGACGCGAACGACCCGGGGTTGCTGACTCCCGCACAGACGTCGCTGCTGACCGATCAGTACGAGCTGGCGATGGCTTCGAGTTATCTGGGACGCGGGATGAACGAGCTTGCCGTGTTCGAGTTGTTCGCTCGTCATTTGCCTGCCCGACGGCGGTGGCTCCTGGCGGCCGGGCTCGGACCGGCGCTCGCGATCGTGCGCGAGATGGAGTTCGCAGCAGAGGAGCTCGCCTACCTGCGCTCGCTCGGGTTTGGTGGCGCGTTCCTCGAGTATCTCGCGCAGTTTCGCTTCTCGGGTGACATCGACGCGATGCCCGAGGGCACGATCGCATTCGCCGGCGAGCCGCTGGTGCGAGTGACCGCGCCTCGGGTCGAGGCCCAGCTGCTCGAAACGTTGCTGCTGAACCAGATCAACTTCCAGACGATGGTTGCGACCAAGGCGGCGCGCATCGCGCTGGCAGCGGGGGGCGGAGCGCCGGCGGGGGATCGGCTGGTCGATTTCTCGCCGCGGCGTGATCACGGCACGGACGCTGCGATGAAGGCGGCTCGGGCGGCGGCGATCGCCGGCTCGAGCGGCACCTCCAACCTGGCCGCCGCGATGCGTTACGGGCTTACGCCGATGGGAACGATGGCCCATTCGTATGTGATGTCGTTCGAGCGCGAGGAGGACGCGTTCCGCGCGTTCATGGAGGACTTTCCCGGGAACGCGGTGATGCTCGTGGACACCTACGACACCGTCGAGGGCGTCCGCCGCGCGATCGGCGCCGCGCGCGCGACCGGCGTGTCGCTGGCTGGTGTGCGGCTCGATTCGGGTGACCTGCTCGATCTCTCGAAGAGAACACGCGCGTTGCTCGACGAGGCGGGCCTGACGGCGGTGCGGATCGTCGCCAGCGGCGACCTCGAGGAGAACCAGATCGCGCGGTTGACCGCGGCTCGCGCGCCGATCGATTCGTTCGGCGTCGGCACCGACCTCGGCACGAGCCGCGACTCCCCGGTGGTCAACGGTATCTACAAGCTGGTCGCACACCGTGTTGGGGGATCGTGGCGGGATGTTCGCAAGCGCTCGCCGGAGAAAGCGACCGTGCCAGGCGCCAAGCAAGTCCTCCGCGATTACACCGATGGCGAGATGCGCGGGGATGTCATCGCCCGCGTGGAGGAGGAGCTGCCCGGCCGGCCGCTGCTGGTGCCGTTCACGAGCGGGGGCTGCCTCGTGCGCGAGGAGACGCTCAGCCAGATGAGCAAACGGGCGCGTGACCAGCTGATCGCGCTGCCCGCCGGCCTGCGAAGGCTCGACAGCGAGGGTGGCGACTACCCGGTTACGTACTCGGAGCGATGCCGCGCAGCGCTGGAGGAGGTCGACGCCCGCGGGGCGCGCTGAGTGCGCCGTTCGCGGGCGATCGGTTCGATGAGTTCGTCTCCCCCCAAGTCACGTGTCCCGGTGCCAGGCGTGGAGGATGTATGCGCCGCGCTGGCCCGAGCTGATTTCTACCCCGACCGGCGGGACCGCGTCGACGTACACGAGACGCACATCTCGTGGGTGTTCCTGGCGGGCGATCGCGCCTACAAGCTCAAGAAGCCGCTGGTGCTGCCGTTCCTCGATTACGGGACGCCGCAGCGGCGGCGGGAGATGTGCCGCGAGGAGGTACGTCTGAACCGCCGGTTGGCGCCCGATCTGTATCTCGGCGTGCGCGCCGTGGTGGCGACCGCCGACGGTCCGGCGCTGGGGACGGAGGACGATCCGCGCGCGGTCGACTAATCTCGTGGAGATGCGGCGGTTCGACGAGAGCTGCACGCTGGCAGCGAAGCTCGAGCGGGGTGAGCTGAAGCCCGGCGAGGTCGTGGCGGTGGCGCAGGTGCTGGCGCAGTTTCACACCCGCGCGCGCCGGGTTGCGGCGGTCGGCGTCCCGGCGCTCGCCGTCGAGCGGCGGACGACGGAGAACTTCCACGAGCTGTTGGCGATCGTCGAGCAGCGCGTCGAGGTCGAATGGGTGCTCGCACTTGAGCGCTTCGCGCACGCGTTCGTGGTGGCGCACGCGCAGATGCTGGACGCCCGCGCGCGGCGCGGTCTCGTGCGCGAGGTCCACGGCGACCTCAGGGCCGAGCACGTCCTGCTCGCCGAGACGCTCGAGATCGTCGACTGCATCGAGTTTGACCGCGGACTGCGTGAGCTAGACGTCGCCGATGACCTCGCGTTCCTGGTGATGGACCTCGTAGCGAACGGGGGCGAGCAGTGCGCGCGCACCTTGGTGCACGCCTACCGGGAGGCCGGCGGCGACCCGGGCGATGATCGGCTGATCGCGTTCTACGCCGCCTACCGGGCGCTGGTGCGCGCGAAGGTCGCGCTGCTGCGCGCCGCCCAGCATCCCGCTTCGAGCACCGAGCACGGGCGTGAGAGCGCCGTCGCACGCGACCTGCTCGCGCTCGCCGAGCGGTTCGCGTGGCAGGCCCGGCTGCCGCTGGTGATCGTCATCTGCGGAGTGCCCGCCGCTGGCAAGTCGCACCTCGCCCAAGCGCTCGCCGCAGCCTCGCAGCTTCCGCACCTGAGCTCGGACGTGACCCGCAAGCGCCTTGCCGGCATCAGACCCCAACAACGCGCAGAGGATGGCGTCTACAGCGCCGCCTTCAACCGCATGACGTACGCCGAGCTAGGGCGACGCGCGGCGAAAGAGACGATCGCCCGCGGTGGCGCGCTCGTCGACGCGACGTTCCGGCATCGCGCCGACCGCGACGCGTTCGGCGAGGCGTTCGGCGAGGCGTTCGGCGGCGCGGCCCCGTTGCTGTTCGTCGAGTGCCGCACGCCTGCGCGCGTGATCGCCGAGCGGGCAGCGCAATGCGACCGCCAGCCAACGCGCGTCTCGGGCGCGTCGCTGGCGGTCGTCATGCGCGAGAGCTCGGCCTGGGAGCCGCTCGACGAGCTGGCGCCCGAGGCGCACGTGACGCTGCGCGGCGACCGGCCCGTCGAGGCGCAGCTTGAGGACCTCCGCGCGTTGCTCGACAGACGGGTCGGCCAGGTCTCAGGCGCCGCAGAGCGAGCCGCGGAGCAGGCAGAAAGGTCTCAACACCTGCTATCGCGCTAATGGGCTATCTATCTAACTCAGGCTGAGCACGACGACACGGGCGATCTACGCGTCGGCCTGAGAGCTCACGTCCCGCCCTCTCGCGCGAGCCACACGGCGGCCGGTGCTCGGTTCGCCTTGACCGAGGGTCGGCTGCCCACCACGGCCGTCAACCTGACTCAAATAGATAGCCCCCTCGCGCTAAAACGAGGTGTTAGAGCCTGAGCCTCCCTTTCCGCACGTCTCGGGGGTCGTGTCCGTCCCCGATGTGCGCGGTCGGGACGGTCAGGGCTGGCTGGTGTAGGCGCTGGCGGGCACTGCGAGCAGGTCCAGGAGCTGCGTTTGGAGTGGTGTGAGTTGAGGTTCGAAGGTCTGCACGGTGTGCCGGTCGCGGGTGAGGTGGTGGCGTTGGATCGGGGTGAGGTGGTCGAACACGCGGGCGGCGGTCGGCGCGGTGCAGGAGCGGTGTTCGTGGTAGAGCGGCAGGTCGGTGATCTGCTCGCGGGTCATCGCGGCTGGGAGTTCGCGTTCGATCAAGCAGCAGCACAGCAGCGCGATGAATTGGCAGGCGAATAGCGCTTCGATGCGGTGGGGGTTCTTCAGCGTGACCGGCGCGGCGTCGTGGACGGACTTCGGTTGGTGGTGGCGTTTCTCGAGATTCGGCTGGTAGCGGTGGGCGATCAGGACCGCGGTGTTGGTGAGCTGGTGGTCGTTGGTGATCGGCGGGAAGCAGCCGTCGGAGGCGGCGTCGTGGCGGACCTGGTCGGTGTCGACGGTGGCGGTCACTTGGAAGCGGGTTTTGGTGAGCTTGCGGTAGCGGGTGTCGTTGCCGGGGCGGCCGCGTTTCTCCTGGCGGAAGGTCTCCTCGGTCGTTTCGGTGTTGGTGAACGTGATGTACTGCTCGGCGCTGCCGGTATCGATGATCTCGGTGGCGGCGTCATCGACGCCGACGCGGGTAGTGATCCGGGCGCGCGGGCCGGCGAGGCGCTCGTTGAGCTCGGCGAGAGCGGCGAGGGTGCGCTGGATCCGTTCATCGCGGGCGGTCTCGTCGCGCTGTTGCTTGGCGCTGGAGTGCACCCACACGATCCGGTGTCCCTCGCTGGATGGGAACGGGGCGGGCGCGACCTGCCAGACCTGCTCAGGGTCGCCGTGGCGCTTGCCCGGCCGGCGTGCTGCCTCGGTGAACTCGGGGGTCGCGGTGGTCATCCAATCGCGGAGCTGGCCGTCCTCGCGGCGTGTTCTGGGGAGCACGGTCACGAACCGTCCGCCCTCACAGTCGATGTGGCTCATCTGCTCACGCGTGCACAACTTCGAATCGGCGACGTAGAGGAACCCCGCGCGGCCGGTCAGTGTCCGCAGCTCGTCTCACGTCTCGATGTGAGTGCGATCGTCGTTCATGTTCCCCGCGGCGAGGCGATGGGTCAGCGGGACCGCTCCGTCAGCGGTGACGGTCAAGATCAGCACGAGCTGCTTGAGATCGGGACGATGATCCTTGGAATGCCCGCGTGCAGCCAGGACGGTCGGTCTGCCGCCACGCTGATGACCGTCCGCAGCGTCGTAGTCACCGTGCAGCACCAGCGACGTGGAATCGTTGTGTAGCTGCGAGCAGTCGATCCCGAACTCGCGGACCGCTCGCAGGACCAGTTCGCACAGCAGCGAGGAGCGATCGGCGTCGAACAGCTGATCCAGCGCGCGGCCGACGCGATCGTCGTTGAGCAACCCCGCCTCACCGGACTCGAGGCCCAGCAGCGCCGGCTCGAACCCGGCAGCCCAACCGGCCAGGCCGTAGAGCGGCTCGCGCGCCACGCACAGATTGCAGACCAGCACACCGATCGCGGTCGCGGCCGGCAGCGTCGTGCGCGCATCCCCCGCGGGCAGGTGACGCGCGAGCGTGCCCGCCAGATCGATCCGGCCAAGGAACTGGCCGATCACCGGCAACGCGCCGAGCTGGGTGGACGCCAGCTCGAACGGGCCGGCAGCATCCTCAGGAACATTCACCCGTCCGACAGTACATATACTCTCGGCCAGACGAGATGACCGAGCCACGATGCCTCCCAAGCCGTCACAACCAGAACGCCGCCGCCGCGAACTACTGACCCAAATCACGCAGATCGGGCCCACGCTGCCCGGCAGCCTGAACACCGTCATGAACCGCTGCGGCAAACCACGCTGCGCCTGCCACGCCAACCCGCCCCACCCGCACGGCCCCTACATCACCTGGACCCGCAAGATCGCCGGCAAGACCCAGACCCGCCGCCTCACCCCCCAACAGGCCGACCGCTACCGCCCCTGGCTCGAGAACAACCACCGCCTACGCGAACTCCTCAACGAACTCGAAGCACTCTCACTCCAAGCCGCTCACACCGCCGAAGGGTGGGGGGAGAAATGACGATCGAGAAGTGCGGAAAGGGAGCTGAGCGTTTCTGGCGGGGGATGACCGCCAAACATTCAGCGGGAACGGAGCCGCAAGCCAACGGCACTCGCGCTCTCAACGTGACGCGGCTCCGAAGTCCGGTCACAAGGGGCTGGCCGGCCTGGGCGCCAAGCAGCGGGCGGCCGGCGTGACACCCATTTTGTCCGGACGCGGCTGGCGTTCGTTTGCGGATGGAGCGACCGCGTGCGTCGCTTAGCGTCACGCTGAACGAATCCACGTCCCGAACGGAGGACACAATGGCGCAGACAACGACCAAGCGCAGCGCCGCCGCAAATCCCCGGCGGCCCGCAAGCGTCCCACGACCGCGGCTCGTCCCGCGGGTGCGAACGACCGGACGACGAAACTGTCCGAAGAGGTGCTCGAGTCCGTTGAGAAGGGTCAACGGGCCGCGATCGACGCGGTTCGTAAGTTTGTCGATACCGTCGACCAGGCGCTACCCGCGCACAGCCAGGGACCGTCAAAGCGCCAGGAGATCGTCGACTCCGCGATGGAGATGGCCGACCGGCTGGTCCACACGCAGTACGGCTTCATCCGCAAGGTGATCGACAGCGCCGGCAAGTCGCTGCGCAGCACGGACGGCGAGAAGTAGACCCCGCACGGCAGAGGCGGGCAGCGAGCAGGCCATCATGAGGATCGGGCTGGTCTTGGGCGCCGGCGGCGTGCTCGGCGGTGCCTGGCTCGTCGGCGGCTTGCATGCCCTGGGCGACGGAGACCGGCTGGGACCCCGGAAGCGCTGATTACATCGTCGGAACCTCAGCCGGGGCGATGATCGACCTGTCGGCGTCAGGCGTTCCGCCGTGGTTCATGTTAGGCCCGGTCGTGCACGCGTGTCTCTCGCTCAACTGGGGCCGCTGGCCAGCGCCTGAGGCTTGCCGCGGCGTGAGGCGACGCTGAAACTAGACTGACCGCCGCATGCGCGCGCTTCCGCTCCCGCCGTACTTCGATCACCGCCGGGTGGGCGAAGTTTGGCGAGTCCCCTACCAGGAGCGCGCGCGCGAGGCGCGGGAGTGGGCGCGCAGGCACGGCTTGACCCGGGCGGGCGAGGATCGCTTTCGTGTCTGCCTGCTCGTCGTCGACGTTCAGAACACGTTCTGTATCCCGGGCTTCGAGCTGTTCGTCGGTGGACGATCAGGCCGTGGAGCCGTCGACGACAACGTCCGTCTGGTTGAGTTCGTGTACCGCAACCTGGGGGTGATCTCGCAGGTCCTGCCAAGTCTCGACACCCACCGGGCGATGCAGGTGTTTCACCCCATCTGGCTGGTGGACGAGGTCGGCGATCATCCCGATCCCTACACGCTGGTGACGGCTGAGGACGTCGCCGCCGGCCGTTTTCGCGTTGATCGCGCCGTTGCCGAGGCCCTCGAGCTTGACCTCGACTATGCCGAGCGTCACCTCGCCTACTACACACGCCGGCTCGAGGAAGGCGGGAAGTATGACCTGACGATCTGGCCATACCACGCGATGCTCGGCGGCATCGGCCACGCTCTCGTCTCGGCCGTCGAAGAAGCTATCTTCTTTCATTCCATCGTCCGTTACAGCCAGCCAGAGTTCGAGATAAAGGGTGACAATCCCCTCACTGAGCACTACTCGATGCTGGGGCCTGAGGTGACCAAGGGACCCGATGGCGAAGCGCTCGGCGCCAAGAACCGCAAGCTGATCGACAAACTGCTCACGTTTGACGCCGTCGTGGTCGCGGGGCAGGCCAAGAGCCACTGCCTGGCGTGGACGATCGATGACCTCCTCCGAGATGACGAGATACGGACGCGGCTGGCCGAGCGGACGTATCTGCTCGAGGACTGCACATCCCCGGTGGTCGTGCCCGGCACGATCGACTACACCGAGCTGGCCGACGCCGCCTTCACCCGCTACGCCGCAGCGGGAATGCACGTCGTACGTTCAACCGAGCCGATCGACGCCTGGCCCGGTCTGCAAGACCGACTCGCGCTACCCGGGACGCATTGACCGGGCCCAAGCGCTCGGGTGGGCGCCTAGGGGACGCCCCCCCTAAACGCTTCTAGGGGTGCGTTCTGAGGGCCGGAATGCCCACTTGGATGCGTTCGTCTGCTTCTGGCGGCGCGCTGGGCGGGCCGGCGGCCAGGTAGGGATGGCGGTCAGCGCAGCGACGCGACGCGGTCGACGTCGACGATCGCGCGGCGAGTGACACGGGGGCGGCCTTGGTTGGACTCAAGGTGGTCGCGGATGTGCCTGACGTAGGCGCGCTCGTCGTCCCGGCGGTTGGCGTGCAGCTGCATGAGCATCAGCATCCGGTTGGTGCGCTCGCGGTTCTTCAGCCCGTAGGCGCGGGGGCGGATCGAGTCGCGCACCGGGTTGATGAAGGCGTCCATCGGCGAGGTGCTCAACGGCGTGTCGGCGCCTCGCGTCGAGCGCGGCCCACGCCGACCGAACTGATCCTCGACGATCCGTCCGGTGCTGTTCAGCCAGTCGCTCACGCGCGCGATGCCGGCGGCATGCGCGCGCTCGAGGAACGGCGCCCAGAACGACGGGCCAGTAAACGCGGTCTCGACCTGCGGCAGCAGCTCGTCGATCGTCTCCTTGTGCTGGGGCTGCTGGGCGCGGATGTTCTTCATCAGCCGCTCGAGCGCGTGGCGCAGATGCCACTCGCACAGGTACAACTCAGCGTGCGGGAAACGGGCGCGCACCGCGCGGGTGAGGCCGCTGTCGTTGTCGCACACCACGCGCTCGGGCGCACCCTCGAGACGGTGAAGGAACGCCTCCCAGTCGGCCTGGGACTTGGACGGGAACGCCTCCATTCGCCAGATCTTCGCCCGGCCGTTCTCGTAGCCCATCGCGCAGAAAACGCGAAACACGATCCGCGGTGGGCCGCCGTCCGCGAAACGCACGCTGAACGGCAGGTCGTCGAGTAACAGCGACCCGCTCGCCGGCCACTCGCGCGGCCGGTAGGGCTCGAACACGACCGGCGCGAACACCTCCACCCAGTCCATCACCAGCGACCCATGGCGCGTGAAGCGCACCTCACCGCAGGCGGGATCGGTGCGCATCCGCCGGGCGCGCTCGCGCGCCACCAGCGCCGCCTGGCAGTAGGTCGAGCCGGACCCGACCATCTTCAACGCCTCGGCGATGCCAAGCGCAACGAACTGGTAGCGCCGCGCCGCGTGCGGACCCTCGTGAGAGCCGACGTCGCGCTCGCAAGACTCGCAGGCGTCCGTCCAGGACTCCTCGCGCGGCAGAACCTCCGTGAACCAGTGCGGGCGATCGCCGTTGACCGGGACGCACCGATAGCGCTGCCGGCGGTGCTCCGGCGAACCGTAATGGCCGTCGAACCGCACCCGCGACCCGGCGTGCTCCGGCCTCGGACACACCGCCCTGGCATTGCTCCAGCGCTTCCCCAGCGACGACATCAGTCGCGCCAACATAGCCGCCACGCCAGACGACCAACGCATCCAAGTGAGCATCCTCACGGCCAGAACGCACCCCTAGAAGCGTTTAGGGGGGGGACGCCTAGGGGCGGCGTCGCCAAAGCAGGTCCGCAGGTCGCCATACGAGCCCGAGTCGCGGTACAGACGAACGTCTCGCCGAGGTCGTTTGTCGGCAATAGAGTTGGCCGATGGATGCGGGGCTCGTGGTGGACGTTTCGCTGGCGGTCGCATTTGCGGTTACAAACGGTTTTCACGACGCGGCCAATTCGATCGCGGCATTGGTTGCGACCCGCGCGGCGACTCCTCTCCAGGCGATCGTGCTCGCGGCGGGCTTCAATCTGCTCGGGCCGCTGCTCCTCGGTGCCGCGGTGGCGAACACGATCGGCGGGCTGGTCAGCGTGCAGCCCGCAGCGGCCGATCAGGTGATCGGCTCGGGGCTTGCCGCGGCCGTGACATGGAATCTCGCAACCTGGATCCGTGGGCTGCCTTCAAGCTCAGCGTAGGCGCTCGTCGGTGGTCTCGTCGGCGCGGCGCTGGCGGAGGGGGGCGTCGACGCAGTCAACTGGGGCGGGGTGGGCGGCGGGCATCCCGTGGGCGTGGTCGGAACCGTGATCTCGTTGGTGATCTCGCCGCCGCTGGGCGCGCTTGCCGCATTGCTAACGATCCGGGTTGTGAGGCGGCTGGCGCGGCGGGCCACGCGGCGATGGTCAACGCCCGTCCGCGGCGGTCAATGGACGACCGCGGCGGCGCTGGCTTTCAGCCATGGTGCCAACGACGCCCAGAAGGCGGTCGGGGTGATCGCGGCAGTGCTGCTCGCCAACGGGCGGATCAGCAGCCTCGCGGCTCCCAGTTGGGTCACGTTTGTCTGCGCGGGGGCGCTGACCGCGGGCACTGCGCTGGGCGGATGGCGGATCATCCGCACCGTGGGCCGCGGCATTTACCGCTTCCAGCGGATCGAGGGCTTGGCGTCCACCAGCGCGTCTGCGGCGGTCATCTTCGCGGCTTCGCTGGTGGGGGCGCCGACGTCCACATCGCAGGTGGTGACGTCGTCGATCGTGGGCGTGGGAGGCGGCCGGTGGCGGTGGCGCCACGTTCACTGGGAGGTGGTCCGCCAGACGGGCTTCGCGTGGCTGATCACGCTTCCCGTCACTGCAGTCGTGCTGACGTTCCTGGGGGCGACGCTGCTCAACATCGCCGCCGGCGAGCCGTTCAGCCCGGCGCAGGTGCTGTGGATCCACTTCTTCATCAGCGCGCCGTTCGGTATCGCGCTCGGCCTGGACCAGGCCACCCCGGGCCTGATGCGGCTGCGCCCGCGGCCGCGCAGGGAGTCGATCATGACGGGCAGCCTTAAGCTCACGAGCGGACTGGTCGGGCTGTACATGGCGATCTGCCTCGACGTGCTGATCTACTTCGGCAAGCAGCACTACGGCAGCACCGCGGTCGGGTCCTCGATCGGGCTGACCGCGTTCGCGCTGATGCTGGTCGTCGCGGCCTACGAGAGCCGGAGCGTGACGCTCTCGGTCCTGGTCAGCGAGACGTTCGACAACCGCTCGATGAACTGGACCGCCGTCGGCGAGATCGCGCTCGCCGTCATGGTCACGCAGATGGACCTGTTCAACCGACTGCTCGGCACCGTGCCACTGAAAGCCGGACAGTTCGGCCTCGCGCTCGCATCCGCCGTGCTGCTGCTCGCGCTCTGGGAGATCGGCAAGCTGATCGCTCGGCGGCGGACAGGGGCAACGGCCTCGGCCGCCTCGCATTCCTCGAGCGCGTCGCCCGATCCCGTCGTGGCTTCCTGACCGCAGCAGATGCGTTGGCTTCCCGGGGTGCGCGCGCTGGCGAGCTACCGGATCTCGTGGCTGCGCCGCGACGTGGTCGCGGGACTGGTGCTGACGACGCTGCTGGTCCCGCAGGGGATGGCCTATGCCGAGCTCGCGGGGCTGCCGGCGATCACGGGCCTGTACACGACGATTCTGTGCCTGGTCGGCTATGCGCTGTTTGGGCCTTCGCGGATCCTGGTGCTCGGCCCGGACTCGTCGCTTGGACCGATGATCGCGGCGACGATCCTGCCGATCCTCGGCTCTAACGGGAGCCCCGAGCGGGCGATCGCGCTCGCGTCGATGCTGGCGCTGATCGTTGGGGCGATCATGATCGCGGCCGGGATCGCGAGACTCGGGTTTGTTGCCGACCTGCTCTCCAAGCCGACGCAGATTGGCTACATGAACGGCCTCGCGCTGACGATCCTGATCGGGCAGCTCCCGAAGCTGTTCGGATTCTCGACCGACGCCAACGGGCTGATCAACGAGGCCAAGGCGTTCGTCAACGGGCTCTCCGCCGGCGAGGCTGTCGGCGCCGCCGTCGCCGTCGGCGTCCTCAGCCTCGTTCTGATCCTGGCGCTCGGGCGCTGGCTGCCTCGCATCCCGGGAGTGCTGGTGGCGGTCCTCGCCGCGATCGTCGCTTCGTCGGTGTTCAGTCTGGCCGATCACGGCGTCTCGCTCGTTGGCACCCTGCCGCAGGGGTTTCCGCCGCTGACTGTGCCCAGCCCTATATCCGATCTGCCGCTGCTGATCGCCGGGGCGATGGGGATCGCGCTGGTCGCGCTCACCGACACGATCTCCACCGCCTCGTCGTTCGCCGCCCGCACGGGCCAGGAGGTCGACGGCAACGGCGAGATGATCGGGATCGGAGCCGCGAACGTCGCCGCGGGCTTCTTCCAGGGGTTCCCGGTCAGCACCAGCGGGTCGCGCACCGCCGTCGCCGAGCAGGCCGGCGCCAAGACGCAGCTCACCGGCGTCGTCGGTGCGGCCGCGATCGTGCTGATGCTGGTGCTGGTTCCCGGGCTGCTGAAGGACCTGCCCAACCCGACGCTCGCCGCCGTGGTGATCGCGGCGTCGTTGTCGCTGGCCGACATTCCCGGCACGGTGCGGTTGTGGCGCCAGCGCCGGGTCGAGTTTGTCCTGTCGATCACCGCCTTCCTCGGCGTGGCGCTCCTCGGCGTCCTGCAGGGCATCGCCGTCGCAGTCGGGCTCTCGATCCTCAACGTCTTCCGGCGTGCCTGGATGCCCTACCAGACCACCCTCGGGCGGATCCCGGGCCTGGCCGGCGAGCACGACGTCCGGCTACACCCACACGCCGAGCACCTTCCCGGCCTGGTGATCTTCCGCTTCGATGCGCCGCTGTTCTTCGCCAACGCCCGAACGTTCCGCGACCGGATCCGCCGTCTTGCCGCCGCGGACCCGCGGCCGCAGTGGATTGTCATCGCCGCCGAGCCGATTACCGACGTCGACACCACCGCCGCGGACATGCTCGCCGACCTCGACGAGGAGCTCAACGCCAACGGCACCTCGCTCGTTTTCGCCGAGCTCAAGGACCCGGTGCGCGACAAGCTCGAGCGCTACGAATTGATCGGGCCCCTCGACCCGGCCCACTTCTTCCCCACCCTCGACGCCGCCCTCCAGGCCTACCGCGAACACACCGGCGCCGACTGGACATCGGCCACGCCCGCGACCGAGATCCGACCTAGCTCGGGCAGCCCTGAGGCCTAAGATGACGACCTCAAGGAACATGCAGCGCGATGATCCCATTCGGGTGGTGAGCAGCCCGGACCCTCGCTGACACGCTCCAGGCGCTAGCACCTGGAGGGCTCAGCCACGGATCGTTTCGTGGCGCGGAGCTCAGAGCGGCGACCGCTCGCCGAGGCCCTCAAGATGGTCGTCGGTCCGCGTCTCCCCGCTTCGTTACAGCAGCCGGAGGGCGCCGTGCCAGCGAGCTCACCAGTACCCCTCACCCACATGAACGGCGGTGCGCGACGAGGACGTGCCGAGTGTGGCCAAGGGTGCCGGTGTCTGTCAGCCGCGCACTGCAGCGGTGCTGACGCCGATGACCAGCGCGAGGGCGATGAGTGCGCCGACCGCTTCTGGGACGTTGACGCCAAGCGGCCCTGTGCCGTTCGCCACGGTGGCCGCGATGAACGCGAGCGGGATCGCCAGCGAGAGCACGACGAGCGCGCCACGCGCGACGGTCAGCGCCCTGTTGCCTCCGGCCTTGCGGTCGGCGGCGGCCATCGTGATCGCGATGTCGTCGCCCTCGTCCGCATAGCGGGTGGTGACCCGCTGCCCGAAGCGGCGCGCGTCGCTCTCGCACGCCCACGACATCATGATCATGAACGTGAGGGGCAGGATCCACGTCATCGCCCAGATCAGCCCGGCGACTACGAACCGAACCGCGCGCATCACCTTCTGCCACCGCGTCGGCTGCCTCGGGTCCTCGTCCTCCGGCGGGCTCAGGAAGCCCGCCAGGATGAGAATGCTAACGATCGCCTTGTACCAGGATCTCAGAGGAGTTCGTGTACCTGGAGCGGGGAGCGGGGTGGCGCGAACGACTTCAAGTTCCGCCAGTGCTTGCTTCGGTTCGTCGTGCACTCCGCGCAGGACGAGGAAGTCGGCGGCGACGTTGGGGTCGGCCGGGTCGTGCCCGTAGAGCGCCGCCACCCGCAGGTGAAACCGCACCTCCTGTCGCAAGAAGGCGATGTAGGCGGGCACGAGGGCGATGAAGAATGGCGTCCCTGCGACCGCTCCGTCGATCCGGGCGGTGCTGATCGTGCGCCTGCGCTGGCCCTCGGCGAGCACGGCTGGGGAGCTATCCGGTGCGGCGTCCCGCGTTCGCTTGGCCCACTCGCGCGCGCCGTCCGCCTGCCGAGCGACTTCGTAGATCGTCAGCCGCTCGGGAATGTGGTGCGGATCGCGTCTGGCGAGGCGCACCAGCACGCCGGGGACGCGCAGGCTGTTCCGCATACGCGCCCAGAGCCCCGACGGCTCTGCCGACCCCTCGACGTCGACGTCCGGCCCGTCCGGCTGCGCGTCAGGCTCGCTGCTCATCAGGCCTCGCCCCCTCCTCCTGGGCTCTCGCGCGCGGGCGCCATAGGCTGACGAGCCCGGCGACAAGCGTGACCAGGAAGACCTGGCCGGTCAGCATCTCGAACACCGCCAGGATCTGACCGATGTCCCCGGCCGGCACGAGGTTGCCGTAGCCGGTCGTGGTCAGGGTCGTGTAGCTGAAGAAGAGGTAATCGCGAGCTTGCGCATGAGCGACGCCGGCGAACACATCGCCGGCCACCAGGCGTCCGAGCGCGATGAACAGGAAGCCGAACAGCAGCCCGAGCAGCGTGAAGACGCTGATCGCCCCGAGGATCGTCCGGAAATCGACCTCGGCGGTAAGCACGACGCGGCGCAGGATCGTGATCGCCGCAACCGCGAGCAGCAGCGCGTCGATCACGAACGCGATACCCAGCAGCGCATCTGAGGAGACCGCTTGCGCGAGTGCCGCAGCGAGGACCGCGGCCAGCGCTGCCGCGAACGCAAGCCGCACCCGCCCCGGGCGCACATCCGAGCTCGTCAGCGCGATGATCGCCGTCAGCCCCGCGACCGCGACTGCGACCAGCCGCCCACCCCAACCCTGCGGGGGCAACGTCATTGCCACCACGAACGTCGTGAGGATCAGCACCAGAACGAGCCCGTAGGCATCGCCGATCCGCTCGACAAACTGAAGCACAGTCTCATCGCTCGGACCACGCGCGAACCGACGCGCTCGCCCGGGATCTGATCCCTCCATCGGCACAACCAAACGTTCGCGCCGGCACAGCCCGTTCCCTGCCCGGCGCGCAAGACCGCATGCCGCCAACGCGCTCGAAGACAGAGCCAAGCTGCGCCCCTTCTTCGGCAATGCCCAGGCGTCGTCACCTCCTCCGAAGAGCCGTGATCGAGTTCGAGTGCCGGCGCCCGATGAGCACGCCAGCCGATCCGGTTCATCCGATTCAGGCGATGCGTCCAGAGCATACGAGGCCATCGTCTACCGCTGTGACCACCTCCCGGACGCTTGCCGCGCGCGCCCTCGGCGGTGCTCGGCTACGCACCACCTCGGCGGCGTCGGGAGCCAACCGGCGCTATTCAGGAGGATGACCAATGCCTCGGTTCCTAACACGGTGCATTCCACTTCATGGCACGCAGTCTGTGCGGGTCACGGTAACGTGGAGGAGGCGGCGAGTTCGGAGAGTCAAGTTCGTGTACGCGAGGCCTCACTTGCTACGACGCTTGATCGAAGCCGTGAAATGACAATCACCCGGCTCTGCACGTCCTTCGATTGCGCTCTTACCGTCGTTGATGAGCCCCGCCTTCGAGATTCACGCTCTTCCAGCCTGAAATCAACCCGCTTCGCTTGCGCGGCGACCCCGCCGCTGGTCAGCGGTTGCTCGCCCGGCTCGAACCGCCGTTGACGCTGCTGCAGTTCCTCGCCCTGCGCGCGGTCGCGACCGAAGGAATGTAGGGCTCGGACCCC
>CAWFKF010000013.1:0-18868 GCA_963816005.1 uncultured Solirubrobacteraceae bacterium
CATAGGCATCGCCCCGATTCTGCACGCCGCCGTCGCGGCCCTGCTCTCGGTGATCGGGAGAACCCCGACGGTGCGCACTGAGGGGAGCGTCGGTGGCGCTGCCGCCCGGCGTCCATTGCGGCAGTCTTTAGGTCGCCGCGGGCGTCGGTGCTCCACTCCTAACGCAGCAGTCAGGGTGTAGCTACTGCTTCCCGCCACGAGCACGCACGCCACCGTGCTCCTGCCTTTGGGCGGAAGCGGGCGCCGGCCCGTTCGCGGAATTTGCTAGCTGGCAGCGGTCCGAGCCGAGCATGAGCAAGCGGTCCGGGAGCTGCGCGGACGTCCGCCAGGCGTTTGCTCACCCGCGCTGGCTCGGCTAACGCCAGGAGGCGTCGACTTCTGCAATCGCCGCGGAGCGGCAGCCTCGGGCTCGGCGGCGGGCAGAGTGCTGGTCCTCCGCCACAAGCAGCTGTCT
Organism: uncultured Solirubrobacteraceae bacterium; assembly: GCA_963816005.1. Taxonomy (GTDB): domain Bacteria; phylum Actinomycetota; class Thermoleophilia; order Solirubrobacterales; family Solirubrobacteraceae; genus Palsa-465. Next base: position 455 of record CAWFKF010000013.1, read on the forward strand.
CGTGGAGGCTGGCCGCGACTTCTGCTTCGACTATCGACGTGCTTGCAAGCCGGATCGGAGGCGGCTAACACCAGCCTCTCGAGCCGTCTACTCTGGGTGCTAGCACCGCCTGCGCGACGCAGCAAACCCGAGCCTCTCACTCGCTGCCGGTTTGGTGGCCGAGCGGCGGTCTCGACGCCGCGAACCCGCTGCTGGTCGTCGGCCAATTCGACACTGACGCTGGCGCCGACGAGCAGTTCCGCTGAGGAAATCGTGGATCGGGAGCCTGCTGAGTCCGACGGGGAGGCTGCTGCGGCCGTTCGCGTCTGGGAGCGTGGTCGAGCATCGCGGCGCCTGCCGGTCCACCAGAAAGCAGGAGCCCGTCGAGGAGCAGGCGTTCGTCGTCGCGAGGACGCGGTAGTCGGCACGGCCAGGCCACGAGTCTGACTGAGGCGCGTGCTGCCCCTCGTCGAGTGCGGCTCAGCGCATGATCCCGGTGTGACCGAGGGAGTAGCGCCCCGGCTGAGGCCATACGCACAAGCCGTGTGGTCCGGATCCGACCGGGATCCGGGCGCGCAGCCGGCCGGTGCGGGTGTCGATCGCGTACACCTCGGCGTTGTAGCGACCGCTCAGCCAGAGCGTGCTTCCGTCGGCGGACACCCCGCCCATGTCCGGGCTGGCCGGTGTGGGGATCTGCCACGTCGCGGTCACCCTGCGGGCCTGGAAGCTGACGACCGAGATCGTGCCGGCCATGCGGTTTGAGACATACATCACCGACGCGTCGCGGCTCGGATACAGGCCGTGCGCCCCGGCGCCGGTGTGGAGGAAGCCGATCACCCGGAGCGTGAATGGATCGATCTCCCACAGCCCGCCGGTCTGCTGGTCGGCGGTGTACAGGGTGCGTCCGTCGGGGGAGAGCTTCACGTCTTGCGGGCTGGTCATCCCGTTGCCGATGACCAGGGTTCCCACGACCCGCCTGGTCTGTAGGTCGACCTTGATCATCCGCCCGCTGAACTCGCAGCTTGCGAACGCGTAGCGGCCGTCGGCGGAGAAGTCCATGTGGTCCACGCCCCGGCACATCGGAACCGACAGTGAGTCGATCATGCGCATGGTCGCCGGGTCGCGGAAGTCGAGCCGCTGCAAGCGCTCCGCCACGACGATCGCAAACCGTCCGTCGGGCGTGAAGTACAGGTTGTAGGGGTCCTCGACCGCAATCGGCGTGCCGGGCGCTCCGGTCCGCGGGTTGATCGGGGTCAGGCTGTTGCCGAGATCGTTGTCCACGTAGAGCGTGTTCAGGTTGTATGCGGGCGTCACATGCTGGGGTAGTGCGCCGGTCGGGAACCGGGCCACGATCTTCAGCGTCCGCTGGCTGATCACGGTCACGGTGTTGCTCATGCTGTTGGGCACGTACACGAGCGCGCGGTCCCCCTGCACAGCCGGTGAGAGATTGCCCGCCCGGTCATAGGCGTACACGTTGTCCGCCGGCGGGGGCGCGAACCGGCCGCGGCTGAGGGTGCGCGTCGAGCTCGGGGAGGAACGGCTCGAGGTGGAGGAGGCGTGCTGCGAGGAACCGCAGCCGGCGACCAGCAGTGCGGCCAGCGCGAGCAGCACGAGAACCCGGGGCACGGAGGGAGCGTTCGTCCGCACGGGCAAGCCAGCCTAAACGGCCGGTGAGAACCCTCTCAGCTTCCTGCCGCGCGGAACGGAAGCGAAGGATGGTTGGCTACGCTCGCCCGCATCCCTGCACTCGCGACATCCGCCTCACGGGCCTGGCGCCACTGCCTTGTCTCCTACTCGGCGGTCGTCTTGGCGCTCACAGTCGCCGCCTGCGGGAGCAGCGGGCAGACGACCAGTTCCGCGCATCGCACGACTAAGACCACCGCACGCGCGGCCACGCCGCTCGCCGTGAAACTGGCCTACCGTCCGCTGTTCTCGCTGCCCGCCGCGGTCGGGGATCCGGCGAGCGCCGCGCTCCCCGGTGGCAGGTTCGTGTTGCTCGGAGGCATCGACGCGGGCGACACATCGACAGCCAACGTCACCGTGGCCGATCTCCGCGGCCCGCAGCGCAGCGCAAGCCTGCCCAACGCGCAGCACGATGCCCAGGCCGCGGTGCGCTCCGGCCAGGTGTACGTGTTCGGCGGCGGCCAGTTCACCCAATACGACCACATCCTCCGCTTCGACCCCACGTCCGGTTCGGTGACCACCGCTGGTTCGCTGCCCAGCGCCGAGTCAGACGTGGCGGTCACCCAGCTCGACGGGAGCGCTTACATCGTCGGGGGCTTCGACGGCACGAACTCGCTCGACACGATCGTCGCCTGGACCCCGGGACGCGGCGCCCGGGTCGTCGCTCACCTCCCCGTCGCCGTGCGCTACGCCGCGGTCACCAGCGCCGGTGGCGCGCTATTGATCGTCGGCGGCTCGACCCCGAGGGGCGCCAGCGACGCCGTCTACCGGTTTGACCCAGCGAGCGCGACCGTCCGGCAGCTCGGCCGGATGCCGCAGCCGATCACCCACGCGGGCGCGGCCGCGATCGGTCAGACCGTGTACGTGGTCGGAGGGCGGGGCGACAGCCTCGACGCCCGAGGCGCCGCGGTGTGGGCGATCGATCCGCTCACCGGACGCGTCAGCTCCGCCGGAAGGCTGCCGCAGCCGATCTCGGATGCGGGCGTGGTCTCGCTCGGGGATGCGATCGTGGTGGCGGGCGGAAAGACGGTCGCCGGGACGCAATCGAGCGTCGGAGAGCTCGTCCCCGTGAGCTGATCAGCGCGCGCGCCCGCGCTGCTGGATTGCGAGCACGTAATCGACGACCGCCTCGAGCTGCGAAGCGGTGGGCCGTCTGCGCGTCGGCATCTCACGAGTGAACTCGAGGAGCTCCTGGCGGCTCAGCCGGTAGCCGACGAGGTCCCCGCCTTGGCGATGGCGCGACTCGTTGCCGATCAGCGAGTGGCAGGCGCTGCAGTTCCTGGCGAACACCGCCGCCGCCTCCCTGCTCTGCGAGATGCTGCCTCCGCCCCCGCAGCCCGCCACCGCGACCGATGTCGCGACCAGCACGACTGAGGTTCCGCGACGCATCGCGCTGAGACTAACCGCATGAACGGGAGCCGCCGGGCGGAGAACGGCGAGCGTGCTCGGTTGGCGCATCGGCCTCAGCGGCGACTAAAGTGCGCCGCGCCGGTGTACTACTGCCTTTCCGCACTTCTGGATCGCTATTTGGCCCCCCATCCTTCGGCCTGCTCGGCGGCCTGCATGGAGAGCGCTTCGAGTTCTGAGATGAGCTGGCGCAGCCGGCGGTTGTTCTCGAACCAGGGCTGGTAGCGCTCGAGCTGCTCGGTGGTGAGTCGGCGGGTGACGGTCTTGCCCTGAACCTTGCGTGTCCAGGTGATGTAGGGGCCGTGCAGGCGGGGTGGGTCTGCGTGGCAGGCGCAGTTTCGCTTGCCGCAGCGGTTCATCGCGACGTTGATCGTGCCGGGCAGTACTGGGCCGATCTGCGCGAGCTTGGCTTGCAGCTGTTGGAGGCGCGGGTCGGGTGGCTGGGGCTTGTTAGGCATGGATCTGTTCCGTCCGAGAGTATCTCTACTCTCGGACGGATGAGAAATCATGGACTGATGATCGCCCACACGCCGAGCGATCCCGCCGAGAGGTTGGAGCTTGCCTCGCAGACGCTCGGCGCGTTACCGATCGTCTGCCACTTCTTGGATCGGATGCGCCTGGGGGTGTTGCTCGAGCGCCATCTGCCGCCGCCCGACGCGCGCTGCCGTCTTGAGCCGGCGCGGGCGATCGGCTTGCTGGTGCGCAACCTATGCGTATCGCATGAGCCGCTCTACAGCCTCGGTGAATGGGCTGCACCGTTTGACCCGGCGCTGCTCGGGCTGAACGCCGCGCAGGTGGCGGAGCTGGGCGATGATCAGGTCGGCCGGGCGCTCGATCGACTGTTCTGCTGTGACCGCGCGTCGCTTCTTACCGAGCTCGTGCTCGGCGTGATCGCGGTGTTCGAGGTCGACTGCTCGCAGTTGCACAACGACTCGACGTCGATCACCGTGCACGGCGCCTACCGCGCGGCGGACGGGCACGAGTCTGCCGGCCAGCCGACGCCCAAGGTCTGCCACGGCCATAACAAGGATCATCGTCCGGACCTCAAGCAGCTGCTGTGGATCCTGACGGTGTCCGCTGACGAGGCGGTGCCGTTGGCCTACCGGCTCACCGACGGCAACACCAACGACGATCAGACCCACATCGAGACCTGGGAGGGGCTGCGGGCGCTCGTCGGCTACGCGGGCTTTCTGTATGTCGCGGACTGCAAGCTATGCACGCGCGAGCAGATGACCCACATCGATCAGCGCGGCGGGCGGTTCGTGACGGTGCTCCCCAGAAGCCGCAAGGAGGACGGCTTCTTGCGCGACTGGGTGCAGACCAACACGCCCCAGTGGAGCGAGGCGGAGCGCAAGCCCGGCAAGCGAGGCGACGATCCCGATCTGGTGTGGTGCACGGCGCCCGCGCCGATCCCCTCCGGCGAGGGCTACCGGATCATCTGGGTGCGCTCCAGCGCCAAGATCGGCCGCGACGCCCAAGCCCGCCAGCAACGCATCGAGCGGGGGCTGGGAGCGCTCGCAGAGCTCCAAGCCAGGCTCGCCGGCCCCAAGAGCCGCCTGCGCACCCGCCAGGCGGTCGAGCAAGCCGCCGCGGCCGCGCTCGACCAGGCCAGCGCCGAGCGCTGGATCGCCGTCACCGTCACCGAGACCGTGCAGGAGACCTACCGCCAGGAGAAACGCGGCCGGCCCGGCAAAGACACCCGCTACCGCAAGCACCACGACCCGCTTCGAGCTGCAGTTCACCGTCAACGCCGACACCGTCGCCTACGACGCCCACACCGACGGGTGCTTCCCGCTGATCACCAACAACCAACAGCTCGCCGACGCCGAGCTACTCGCTGCCTACCGCTACCAGCCCAACCTCGAGAAACGACACCACCAGCTCAAGTCCGTCCAGGACGCAGCGCCGGTGCTGCTCAAGAGCGCCGAACGGATCGAAGCGCTGTTCTGCTGCCATTTCGTCGCGCTGTTGTGCTGCTGCCTGATCGAACGCGAGCTACGCCAGGCAATGGCGCGTGAGGAGATCGCCGAGCTGCCACTGTTCCCCGAACAGCGCGCCTGCAAGCAGCCGACCGCGGCGCGCACGCTCGAGATGTTCTCACGCCTGGCCCGCCACCGCCTCTACAACGACACGCGGCACCTCAAAGACTTCGCGCCCGAACTCACGCCACTCCAAGCACACGTGCTGGAGCTCCTCGGCGTACCGGCGGCCGTCTACACCGGCTGATCAGACCCGCGCAAGTGGGGGCGGATATCGCGCCTGAGAAGTGCGGAAAGGCAGGTACTAGCGGCTTGCGCGCTCCGATCGACAAAACGTTGTCGATGTGGCCGGCGAGATGTAGCCTTGGGATACCAGCAACGGGCGCAGACACCTCGGTTTCGGCCCATAGGGTGCCCAGGTCTGGAACGAGCTGGTGGGAGAACGCGGTTGGGTTGACTGACCGGGCGATGTTTGCTGCCCCGAAGGGGCCACCGGTTTCGGGCGAAGTCCCGGAACCGGAGTAGCTCCGCTAGGTCGTTGAAACCTTCACGGGCCTGTCATCTTTTCAGGCCGCGATAGCGGCCTGTTTTATCTTGTCGTCGACCGCGTGCTCGAACGCGCGCCATGCGCGGGCGATCGGACTTTGGTGTGCGATCTCCTCGGGTAGGTGGGGGTCGAGCTCGGCGGCGGAGGGGTTGACGATCCGCACGTAGGTCTTGGTGAAGAAGACGGCAGTCCGTCGACCGAACGCGGTCAGCTCATAGCGCTGAGAGCGTGGGATCCGGCGGATCAGGCCTTTGCGTCCTGAGTCGACGCAGGTCATAGGTCATCTGGCCCGTGGTGTAGCCGGCGATCTGCGGGCGCAGGGTGCGGTTGGTCAGGCCCGCGAACAGGTGCTGAAATGAGCACAGGCAGGCGAGCAGCGCCATCACCCTGGGATCACCGAAGTGCAGAGCGGGCGCGGGTTGGCCGTCCTCGACAGACGGCGACACCAGACGCTGAAGCGTGCTGGGGTCCGGCGCGCAGGAGCACGCCTGAAGTTGGGCGTCAAGCAGCCGGTCGTTGATGTCATCGCCGATCGACCGCAGTTGCTGCCAGGTCTCGGCGTTCAGGGTGCGTTTGACGCCGAAGTCGTAGGGGTCGTTGACGGTCGTCTCGGTCCGTAGCGCCCGGCCTTCCTTGAAGTACTGCTTGACCTTCGTGTCGTGGTCACTTTCGGAGTTGTTCGAACCGATCCAGATCGGCAGTGGGCGATGAACGTCTCCGATCTCGACGCACGGGTCCTGGCAGCCACCGACACCAGGCACGTTCGCACCACGGCCAAGGTCGCCGAGCTCGCCGGCTGTGACCTTGACGTGACGCTTTCGACGCTGCGCCGTCTGCGCGTCCCTGGCCTTGTCGCAGTGGACGGCTCCCGTCCGAGCCGCTGGTACCGCACGCACCGCGGACACGACACCCTGGGTACGCCATGACCGCCTACTGCGACCGATGCCGCTCGCCGTTCGAGACGAAGGCCGACTGGCATCGACTGTGCTGGGAGTGCTGGCGCAAGCAGCGTGACAACGAACTGAGACGGGACGCATACAACGACGGGTACGACGCCGGGATGCGACGGTCGCGCCTGTACCCCGCGCCCACGCCGCTCGACACCGGGACTCTCCGTGACCTTGTCCAACTCTGCCACCCAGACCGACATCCGCCCGAACGCGCCGCCCTCGCCAACCAGGTCACGGCGCACCTGCTCAACCTGCTCAACACAAGGGTGAGATACTCCTCACCGCCACGCCATGACCACCACTGATCTGATCGACGAACTGGCCGACCAAGTCGAAGCGCTGATGGACAGCGGTCGCGTGTTCAGCCTGCGGATCGACCCGGGCGAGGCGCCCGACAAGCGGACCCTGCTCATCGACACGCACGCCGAGGTCCTCAACGAACTGAAGCGGCGCGGCTACCACGACGTCCGAGCCACTGTCACCCGCATCGGAGAGGGCGAGGTCGATCCGGACGGGATGCCGCTCCTACCCGGTGAGTACCTGGCGATCGGCTTCGCGACCGAGGACGACTAGCCCGATGTCCGCACCCGACAGTCCTGAGCAGCGGGCGCTGCGTGAGGCCGCCCGGCTCATCAGCATCAGCGCCGTGCAGCGAGACCAGGGCGAACACGATCGACTGCTCGCATACGCGCAACAGACGACCCAAGTCGATCCGCTCGACCTCGCGATCGCCACAAGCCAACTCGCCGCGCTCGCGATCATCGGACTCGCCAATGCGAAAGGCGTCGACCGCGAAGTCGCTCTACAGCACGTGCTCGACGTGGCACTCGACGCGGCAAACGGCTGAGCACGCGGGCATCCGTAAGTAGTACTGATGTAGGCGATACTGCAACCGGGGACGAGCCGACCACGCGGCGGGGTTGCCATCTGGCTACTCCTTGCCCGCCAGCACAGCCGCGTCCGGCTCGTCCCCACCCCTCGCAAACCTGGGTCTCGGCGCTGAGACTTGAGTTTTTTTTCGAACGCCACCGGCGGACACTCCCATAGCCAGCGGCGCAAACACGACTAAGCCGGTTGAGATTGATCGACAGCGATCTGGCCGAAACCACCGCCATTGGCGGTGGTCTGCGGTGATCGAGCGGGGTTCGTGCCGGGACGGGGGTGGGATCAGGCCGGTCCGCGCGGGTTGCAAGCCGTGCAGGTCGCGCGGAGGTTGCTGGGCACGTCCGTGCCGCCGTCTCTGACCGGGATGATGTGGTCGACCTCTGTCGCGAGCTGGCCACAGTGGCAGCGGTACTCGTCACGTGCGAGCACCTGCTCCCGGAGCTTCCGCCACTGCCGGGTGGACCCTCCGCGCCGATGGTCTGGGCAGTAGGAGCCGTCGCTCAGCGTGCCGCAGGTCAAGCAGGGGCGGTCCATGTCACACCCAGCCGACGACCGTCAGCCCGGCAGGCTTCTGCTCGAAGCGGTCCAATGCCATCGCCAGGGCGATCACGGCGTCGATGTTCACCCCGGCCGCTCGTGACGGGCGGTCGATCCGCCATCCGCGCCGGGATTGCTTCGCCACGGCGTTCGCCGCATGGCTTGCGAGCGTGTCATCGAGCGGAAGCACGAGTCGCCGTTCCACGATCGCGCAGTGCAAGCCCTTCGATGCCGGGATCATGCGGGCATCCGTCTGCGGGAACGCCGAGCACCGAACACCGCGCTGCTGGAGCTCCTGCGCGATCTGCGAAGCACGCCACGGGTCGAATGCGACCTCGGAGATGCTGTACCGCTCGGCAAGCTCCTCGATCAGATCGCGGGCCTGCAGGACGCCGTCCTCACCGGAGAGCACTGCTGCGCCTACGTTGCCGGCGGCGTTCAGCCAGCACACCGCGGTGTCGCCTTCGGTCCCGCCGCCGCCGATGTCCACACCGATCCAGATCGACTCGCCAGGGGTGAACTCGGGCTCGCCGGTGCACGCCTGCCATGCGCCGGCAGGAAGCCAAGCGCCCTCGACCTGGGTCCACTGGCCGGCGTGATAGCGGCGGAACGGCAGGTCCGGTACCGCCTCGCGCTGAGCGGCGAGCCCCTGGACCGTGATCCAGCTCGCGGGGTTCGCTTTCTTGACCGCGCGCGGCGTCAGAGGCACGTCCTCGGGCACGCTCCATTCCAACATCCTCAGAGACGGCCCGCGAGCGTCCGTGAGGCTCCCGGACACCTTGACCGTGGGTTGGGCCAGTGCCCGAGCTCGAAGACGCCCCAGGGAGCTCTCAGTGCCCTGCCCGGCACTGCTGATCACGACCAGCTTCGCTTTCGGCCGTTTGGCAAGCGCGGTGAGCAAAGCAAGGTAAACCTGGTCGTTTGGGTGGGCGTGCAGCTCGTCGACCACGGCCAGGCCGAACGTCAGGCCGTGCAACCGGGGCGCGTCGGCAGCCAGCACGCGCAAGTGGCGGTCAAACACGCGGGCGTGGTTCGGGTCCGGGCACCACCGGATCTCCAAGTGACGATCCACGATGTTGGGGTGTGCGAGCTCGCGTGCGTAGCCGGCGGCGGCCTCATAGAGGATTCTTGCTTGTTCGCGGGAGGCGGCGGCGCAGTACACGTGACCGTCACGGTGAACGAGATGCCAGAGCGCATAGGCGGCCAGCAGCGACGTTTTACCGTTCCCGCGCGGGATCAGGATCGCAAGTTCCCGCTCCGGGCCGCTGGCAGCCGTGGCGATCTTCCGCTGAAACGGCTCCAAGTCGAGCCCGATCAAGGCGCAGAAGGCGGGGAACGTCATTAGGGATCATCGTATGCACGGCGTAGGATTGAACGAATGGGTACAAAGCTCTTCCGACGGCGACCAACCCTCGCCGACACGCTCGAAGACCGGTCCCTGAAGCGCTCCGCGCAGTTCTGGCCTCAGTACGCGACAGTCACGCTCGGTGACCTCAGTCCTGACGATGCGTTGCGAATCAGCGACGTGTTCGGCTGCATAAGGCTGCTCGCCGACACGTGCGCGAGTCTGCCGCTGATCGCGTATCGCCGTGTCGGCGACGGAGACCGTGAGCGCTACGCCGGACGCTTCGCCGACCTCATCGAACGGCCATCACCGGGGAACGTGACCGCGAACCTGATCGGCACAGCCGTCGCGCACTTGGCCTGCTACGGCAATGCGTTCATCGGCAAGTACAGGGGCGCTGACGGAACCGTTGAGCAATTGGCTCCGCTGCTGCCGCGGGGGATGCTCGTCGAGCTTGACGCCGGCATCCCGAAGTACACGTACTCGGACCAGAATGGTGTGCAGACGCTCGGAACCGCCGATGTCCTGCACCTGAAAGCGCTCAGCGTTGACGGCGTGTCCGGCATGAGCCCAATCGCGCAGGCGTCCGCCGGTCTCAGCCTCGCCCAGAACCTCGGTCAGCACGCCAACAGCTTCGCAGTGAACGGTGGCCGGCCCGGAGGTGTTCTTCGCGTTCCCGGCTGGCGGAGCGCCCAGCCCGACGCCTCGGAGAACCTGCGCTCCGATTGGGAAAACGCGTTCACCGGCACCGACAAGAGCGGAAAGCTGCTGATCGTCACCGGCGATGAGAGCGTGGAGTACATCCAGCTCGGATTGAGTCTCGCCGACGCCGAGTTCGTAGCGCAACGCGAACTGTCATCGCGCGAGATCTGCCGAATCTTCCGAGTGCCGCCGCATCTGCTCGGTGTCACGGTCGCAAGCTCGCGGACCTATGCGAACGCCGAGCAGGAAAGCCTCGATTTTGTGAAGTTCAGCTTGGCGCCGTACCTGACGCTGATCGAGACGGCCATCAGTGCCGACTCGGACCTGAGCCCCGGGACAGCCTTCTGTGAGTTCCTGCTCGACAGCCTGCTGCGCGCTGACTCGTTGACGCGAGCGACCGTGTACGAGAAGGGCATCGCAAGCGGCTGGCTGACCGTTGACGAGTGCCGGGAGCGGGAGAACCTGCCGAAGCTGCCAGCGGCTTCACCGGCGCCGGCGGAACTGAAACCGGCAACGATGGCCGGACCGGCCGGCGTGTCACCGCCGCTCCCGAACGACCCTGAGGCGGCCGCCGCCGCACCCACAAACGGAGGTAGTCACTGATGCGCCCCACTCCTGGTCAGCTTGAGGAGCGCGCGCAACCGCTCCAAACGGACGGCCGACGTCTTCGAGGCGTGATCCCGTTCGGCGTGGAGAGCAGGGAAATGCCCGGCGGATGGACGGAGGTCATCGAACCGACCGCCCTGCGTGGCGCCCGTCTCGATGACCTGACCCTGACCGTCGAGCACGCCGGCATCCCGCTCGCCCGCCATCCGGGCACGCTCACGATCGAGGAGCGTGCCGATGGCGCCCACTGGAGCGCAGAGCCGCCACAGAGCCGTCAAGACGTGATCGAGGCTGTCAGCCGTGGGGATCTACGTAGCGCCAGCTTCAGAATGAAAGTCGCTCGGGATGAGTGGCGTGGTGATGTTCGCCACGTGCACGAAATCGCAGAGCTCCGCGACGTGTCACTCGTCGCACAACCCGCATACCCATCAGCGGCCGTAGAGCTGCGCTCAAACCCGGAGGCCACCGTGCCCAATGAACCCGTGGCCCCCCCCGCCACACCCACTGAGACCGCTCCTGAGACCACGGAAGCCCGTTCCGCACCCATCCCCCCCGGAAGACGCTCCAAGGCCCGCAGCGGGCTCCCTGCGCGTCTCTGACCGCAACGTCGCACCCGGAGGCGGACGCGGACTCGCGGACGAGTTCAGGGCCCGCGGCTTCCCGGGCGAGACGGCCACCATGCCTTGGGACGAGTACGAGGCACGGGCACTGACGTGGTCCGCGTCGGTGGATGTCATGAACCAAGTGCGCCGTGAGGGCGTTCCGCTCGGTCTCGACCAGCGCTATGCGTGGCCGGCGTTCGGCCGGGTCGGTGTCGGGCCCGAGGCCACGAGCGTCGCAGTGGTGCAGCAGACGGCACGCACGCTCGCGACGGCTACGAACGTCCTCAGGGCGATCGACGCGACCAGCGCAAAGCCGGAGACCGCCTCGACGCTCAACATCACCACGGTTCCGCTCAAGCAGGTTGCGACGATCCAGACGGCCGTCCCAAACATCTACTTGCTCCAGCCGGTAATCAACAGCATCATCGAGCAGGACCTGCGGTTGGCGATCAATGAGGGATTGGACAAATTGGTCCTCGATGCGATCGCCGGCGCCGGCTACCAGGCGCCGGCCTCGGACATCCTGTTGGTCAGCATCCGCAAGGCGATCACGACGCTCCGCAACGCCGGATACAACCCGGACACGATCCTCCTGACGCCGGCCGCGGATGAGGCACTTGACACTCTGGTGTCGGGTATCAGTGGCGGTACCGCTGACTTCGTGTTCGGTCCGGGAATTGACTCCGAGAGTGCCCTGTTCGGTTGCAGTCGGCGTATCTCGAAGACGGTTCCGGCAACGACGGTGGTTGACTCGCAGGCGCTCGGCAAGCTGTACGCCGGACCGGTCTCCTTGGCGAAGTTTGAAAATTTGTCTGGGACGACAAACACCTCGAATGTGCGGCTCGAATTGAATGCCGCTTTTGGCCTTGAGCGGGTCACGGCAGCCGTGCGGATCGCGGCCGCGTAAATGGCTGAGAAGAAGGCAGAGAAGCCCTCCCCGCCCCCTCCCAAGGGCGCGGGGAAGGCTCCCCCACCACCACCGCACTCGCTGACCCGGGCGAAGCGTGCTCGTCGTCATCGGCAGGGGCGATGAGCGTCCCCGACCCGCCGCCTGTTGACGTCGACGCTGTCCGGCCGTCCATTGCCGATGTCGCGAAGTTGGAGCGGACGAGGACGGTGCTTGAGGATGGAACGCAGGTTGGCACGTTCACCGATCTGACGTTCCCGACGGCGGCCGACGTGAACGACGTCATCAACCTTGCCACCGATGAGGTTCTCGGCCAGCTGCCGGATGCGATCGACGCCGACATGTATGCAGAGATCAAGCGACTGATTTCGATCCGGTCCGCGATCCTGATCGAGATCTCGTTCTTCAGGATCCAGCCTCAGCCGGGCGGTCCGGTCAACGTCCTCATCGCCTCATACTTGGCGGGCCTGGAAACACTTCAGAAAACGCCAACGCGGCTGCGCTAACCGTGAGCCGCACAGTCGACTTGTGGTTGACCCGACGGGCGGCACAGGGCGATCAGCACGCGTTCGCGGCCCTGGTCGACGAGCACGCCGCCAGCATCCGCCGGGTCGCGTATCACTACGCCGCCAGGGACGCGGAGCTTGAGGATCTGCAACAGATCGTCAAGCAGCGTCTTTGGATCGAAATGCAGCGCGGAAACTGGAATTGGCGAAACGGGTTTGCGGCGTTCGTCGCCCATGCTGGCAGGGACGCCCTGCATGCCGATTGGCAGCGGCGCCGGGCCACGAAACGCTGGGACCCGCTAGGGCCGCCGGTGTCGCTGGACCTCGTTCTTGACCCGGACCCTGACTCCGACGCGCCCGCTTACCGACACCCGTCGCGGCACCTAGGGACAGACCCGCTTCGAGTGGTGATCGAGCGTGAAACGCTCGAGAGAGGCATGGGAGGCGCTCACCGCCGGCCAGATGCGAGCCATAAACGCTTGGTTGCACACGGACGGCATCAGGCAGCCGTCGGCCGTCACCACCTTGGTTTGCGAGGGGCGCAAGCGTGTACGACCGATCCTGGCCGGCGGCGCTGTGCCCTTACGGGTACGCTAGAGGGACGGGGCGTGGCACCGGAACGACTCCCGCAGGTAGCCTGCACGCCAGTCCAATTCCGCCCAGCTGAACGCTCGAGCCACGCTTTAGGGTCGTCGAGCTCGGCGAGGACCGCATCAACCGCCAGCGGCCAGGCCTGTGCCCAAGACACGCCGGCTTCGCGGAGACGGCAGAGCTCGGCGCGAAGGGCCCTCGGCGGCGAGGCGTCCGGGCTGGCATCGACGATCGCCCATCCCAGGCTCCGGGTCGGGTCGATTCCACTGTTCTTCCGAAGGAGATTGCACTTCGAGCAGATGTGCGAGAGCGTGCCGGACTTCCTGTACACAAAGAACTCCGAGCGCGGAACCTCTCGCTGGCACTTCCGGCATGCGCGCAGCTCGTCGGTGGTCGGCTCGATCGTGGTCGCCATCGAGCCGACGATATCTGGCGGCTCTGATGTAATCGCTCGTGTTTCCACGCTGCTCAACGGGGGGTCGCCACTTACCGCGCGGTGATCTCCCCGCGAGCAATCCGCCGCCGCCGAGAAAGTCTTAGCGCTCAGACTTTGAGCTACGGGCCAGGAACGAACGGCGACACGTCAACGAAAAATTCGCCCTCCTTGGCGGCCTCGTGGCCGGTGCCCGCGAACCTGAAGTACCAACGGCCAGCCGTATCGGCACCGACGCGTGCCGTGTACTTGCCGGGACCGTTACCGGCGACCACATCGATCGCGGTCTCGTCGCCGTCTGGGTCGATGACTGTGCACGCGACGGAGTCGGGGATGACGGCGGCGGCGGTCTCCGGATCGGTAAACGCTGCGTTCATCACGACTACATCGCCAATCGTGTAAGACATGGTCGTAGCGTATGGCGGCCGTCGGCGGTTCCGTCCGCATCATTGTGTTAGTATGAGGGACGAGTTCACGTTCTGAGTCCACAGCTTGAACGTTTGAGAACCGCCTTGGCCGCCGGCTGAGGCGGTTCTCTTTTTCTGTCCGGAGTCTGGTGTTAGATCCGGCCCGTGGATTCTCATGTGAACCCAAATGTCGCCGGCTGAGTACACGCCGGTCCAAGGTGGTGCGTAGCGCACTCCCGCGTCACGCCACGTAGCCGTGGCCAAAGAACAGGCGTTGCCCGGGTTGGGTGCCGTAACAGGCACGGAGGGATCTAGGTATTACGCTGCGTGGCAATTAGTGCGTGGTTACTTGGCGTAGGCGACGTACTCGCCGTCGAAGTACTTGCTGACAATCTCACTTGTGCGGGTTGCGAGATACTCGACGGTGAGAGTGACGAGCTTGGCGAGGTTGGATGGGCGGCGTCGCGCGACGTGGGTGTGAACGTCCTGGTTGAGCAGCTCATCGGGATTGAGCTCCGGGGCGTACGGTGGAAGGTAGAACAGCTCCATCCGCGGATGGTCCAGCAGCCAGTACTCGACCGCGGGAGACTTGTGGAAGGAGGCGTTGTCAACGATCAAGAAGATCTTGCGCTCGGGGAAATGCTCGAGCAGCTTGTCGAGGAAGTCCAGGAAGCGGATCTCATCGCAGCTGCCCTCGAAGATCTCGAACACCAGCGTGCCGTCGGCACCGATCGCGCTGATCACGTTGGCCGAGAAGCGCTTGCCGGTCAGCGGCACGATCGCGCGCTCGCCGATCGGCGCGTAGCTCTTGCCGGCGGTCTGCCCGGCGCGCACGCCCATCTCATCGCCGAACAGCATCCGCGCCCCTTCGCGCCGCGCGCGCGCCTGGATCGCCGGGAACTCGTCCTGGAGCCACACCCGCACCCGCTCGGGGTCCTGCTCGAGCCACCGCCGCTGCGGCTTCTTGCCCGAGAACCCCCAGCGCCGCAGGTAGACACCGACCGTCTGGCGACTGAGCCCGAGCCCGAACCGCCGCTCGATCAGCGCCTTGACGGCCTGCCTTGACCACAACACGCCGGGAATCTGCAGCTGATCGGGGTTCGTGCCCTTCATCAGTCGGATCAGCTCTGCCTGTTGGGCGTCGGTGAGCGCCATCTGCTCGCGCGAGCGCCGACCACGCCGCCCCTCCCTCAGTCCCTCAAACCCCCTGAGCTGGTGGCGAGCCATCCACAGCGACACCGTCCGCAGATGCACCCCCAAGGACTGCGCCACAACCGCGTGAGTGCGTCCGGCCAACACCATTTTCACACCCCGCTCACGCAGCGCTTCCCGAGTCGTGCCTGACACCCGTCTAGCGTCACTCTTCACACAGTCAATACTATCACGCTGACACACCCAAATGCACTGCCACATGGCGTAGTAATTGCCACGCGCCGTAATAGTCCGGGCTCTCGAGCCCTTTCGATGGGCCTCCGCTTGTCGTCCCGCGCAGCATCAGGGACCGCAAGTAGGTGTGACCCGGAGTCAGACGCCCACCACTAAATGAGTGCCGGCTTGCCCGCTATGGGTAGTCCAACTATGGGCGTAGCCCCCCGGAAGCCGGTCTTTGCAAAGGAGTTGGCGCCGTGAGTTTCAGGGCTCGAGAACGTAAGCGAAGGGCGAAGGCGAAGGGGCAGATCTTGGTGAGTGCGGCGAAGGCGAACCGCACCGCTGAGACGGCGGTGAGGTACTGGCTGCGCCATGTGGAGCACGATTGCCGGTGTGTGGCCTGTGGTGGGCGTTTGCGTCGTGGCGCGGAGATGGTGTACCGCAAGAACGGCGGGGTGAAGTTGTGCGTTCCGTGCGCGGACGCGGATCCGCTTGTTGTGTACCGGCCTTCGGCGTCGTGGGAGGCGCGGGCGTTGAAGCCTGCGCGCCACGGTGCTGCGTGGATGAGAGATTCAGGCCCCAAGAGAGAAGGAGCAAGTCGACGAGGGACCCGTTCCCGCTGGACTGACTGTCCCGGTCTCAGCGCTGAGAGTTTGCGGGCGGTCCGAACGTTTCGAGGGTCCGCGATCGGCCTAAAATACGGTCACATAACAAAAAGAGCCCCCGCGACGGATCAGGTCCGGGGGCATGACCACAACGGAAGGACAGATTCCGATGCAGTCCACGCAGTCTGGCAGCCGAGCGATGACCGAGAACGTCAGAGCAGCCATCTACACCCGCGTCTCGACCGACGAGCAGGCGAAAGAAGGCCACAGCCTCGGCGATCAGGAACACGCCTGCCAGGCCCACATCGAACGTCACGGATGGCGGCATGTCGAGACGTACAGCGACGAGGGCTACTCCGGCGACGACCCGAACCGGCCCGCTCACAAGCGAATGCTCGCGGACGTCGCCGGAAGCAAGCTCGACGCGATCGTGGTTCGGGCCCTGGACCGCTTCGGCCGTGATGCTTGGGCGATTGAGGGCACACTCAGGTTTTTCGACGAGAGCGGTGTGAGGCTTGAGTCCACTCGCGAGACAATCGACCGCAAGACTCCCGAGGGCACCCTACAGACGGGCATCCTGGCCCAGTTCGGCCAGTTCGAGAAGGCGAAGATCAAGGCCCGCACCCGCGCCGGCCTCGCTGCCCGAGCTCGCGCCGGTGGCCTGTCCGGCGGACCGCGACCGTACGGGTACGACCGCGTCAACAAGAGCCTGATGATCGTGCCCCATGAGGCCGAGGTGGTGCGCCGCATGTTCGAGGACTCGATCAATGGCATGAGCCAGCGGATGATTTCCCGGGCGTTGACCGACGAGGGTGTCCCGACCGCTCGTGGCGGTGTCTGGGCCAGCAGCAATGTCGGCGCGATCTTGGCGAACCCGCTGTACCGGGGCTGTTTCATGTTCAATGGCGAGACGCTGAAAGGCACGCATGAGGCGATCGTGTCCGAGGACGTGTGGGCTCGGGCCGAGCTGGTCCGCTCCTCGAAAGTCCGCCGCGGGGGCCGCTGGCCCGACGGAGGTCATTTGCTTGTAAAAGGGGTCTTGGTCTGCGGCCAATGCGGCTACGCGATGATCCCGCGCAAGATCTTTGGGAACGGTGGGCGTGAGCGATATCAGTGCCGCGGCCGGATGGAACGCGGCAAGAGCTTTTGCGACCAGCCGTCGATCAGGCGAGAGTTGATCGACGGTCCGTTCCTCGATGCCCTCACGACCCACTACATCGACCTGGAGGCCACTCAGGCCAGAATCGAGGCCAGGACAGCCTCGGACCTCACAATCGCCAGGGAGGCCGTCATACAGGCTGAGACGGAGGTCCAGCGCACCGAGGCCAGACTGGCCAAGATCCAACGAGGCTGGCAGGACGAAGTCATCGACGACAACGAATACCGCCAGCAACGCGATCAGCTACTCGCCGAGCAGGAAGGTGCCCAGGCAGCCCTACAACGTGCCCAGGACCACGTAGCCAAGACCGAGCGGACCGGAGTCATGGGTGACGCCCAGCAGGCCCTCCTGCGCCATCTGGCGACGATCAAGGAGGCCGTGGCCGATGGCGTCGGACGGGCCCCGGACCTGAACGCGCTGCGGAACGTAATCGGCACTCTGTTCGAGAAAATCGAACTCGTCCGCTGGGGCAGCTGGGGGATCGACGGCGACCCGGGCGGGTGGATGGCCCCGGTCGAACAGCCGGCCGTCGTCGACCGCGATCAGGGCTACGCGCTGTGGCTGACGTTGCGCTGGTCGGCGGTGGACCTGGACTCGGAAGCCCGGCCGTTCACCGGCATTCGCAAGACCGAGCTACCGCTGCCATCTAGTGACCACGACACCTTGCTGTGCTTGTAGTGCGCTTGGATGACCGGCTCGACACCCTTGGTGATCACCTGCGTCTGAAACCGACCGGGGGTGCGGCTGGTGATCTTGCGGTCAAAGATGATCTGGACCTTGTCGGGGCGGCCGAGATCAAGCTGATCGCGGATCGTCTGCTCAAACCACGCACGGCCCGCCGCCGGCTGGTCAAACACGCGGGTGTCTGAGAGCTCGAGCTGACGGACGGAATAGCGGTAGCCGTAGCGGCTACGCTCGGCCCGGGTGAACGGCGAGGGAAGCTCGCTCATCCACCGATCGCAGAACCCAAAGATGTCCTGCTCAGACAGCGAGTCGCAGATCTCGGCGAGCCGCTCGGCTTGATCGCAGGCGCGGAATCCGTTGTCTAACGGCGTGAACTCGATCCCCTCATGGGCGGCCTGGCGCTTGGCCCACTCATGGCCGTTCAGATACACCCACACCGGGTATGGGGCAAACGCGTTGGTCTTGATGAACGACGGCCCCCAGTCGGCATCGAAGATGTACTGGTAGTAGTGGTTGACGAACACGGCCTGAC
>CAWFKF010000014.1:0-50940 GCA_963816005.1 uncultured Solirubrobacteraceae bacterium
GATCAGCGTTAGCACTTGACTAGCGTGTATCGGCGTGAGACGGTCGCCTTGGTGAGGACTAGCACGCACCGGGATTCAATCTCGCTTGACGTGGACCTGCTCTTGTAATCGCGTGTGCTGTCAGTTGGCACGCTTTCTCGCGCGTCCCGCGTCGGATGACGGCGATCGTCCGTAAGGTCGCTTCGTGTCAGAGCGCGAGTTCGCGACTGCGTGCGCAGCGGCGCCCGTGCTCTGCGGTGCCTTGCACACCGCGGTGCCGATTGGCCCAGTCATGCTGAGCAGCGCAGCAAAGGAGCAGAGGGCCGCGGACCGCGATCGTCGGCGACGTCCGGACCGTTTTCCGCGCCTGGCCTGCCGAGCATCGCGCGGGCCGGTGAAGCTCCGCGGCCGACTCGGGCGCGGTTGGCGCCGGCGAGGTGAGCCGTGTTCGTGGTGATGATCGCCTCTGAGTGCGCTCCGGTCGCCCAGGCCGGTGGCCTCGGCGAGGTCGTGTCAGGGCTCAGTCGCGAGCTCGAGCTGCGAGGGAACGCGGTCGAGATCGTGCTGCCGAAGTACGACTGCTCGCGCTACGACCGGATCTCCGGCTTGACCGTCGCCTACGAGGACCTGTGGGTGCCGTGGTATAGCGGCGCGATCCACTGCACGGTGCTCGTCGGGTTCGTCGACGGCCGCGAGCGCTTCTTCATCGAGCCGCACTCGGCCGACCGCTTCTTCGACCGCGGTCACCTGTACGGATCGCATGATGATCACGCGCGGTTTGCGTTCTTCAGCAAAGCGGCGCTCGAGTTTCTCCTGAAGTCCGGCAAGCGCCCGGAGATCATCCACTGCCACGACTGGCAGACCGCGCTCGTCCCCGTCCTGCTTTACGAGATCTACCAGCAGCTCGGGATGAAACGCCAGCGGGTCTGCTTCACGGTGCATAACTTCAGCCACCAGGGCGTCACGGGCGAGTCGATCCTGTGGGCGACCGGCTTGTGCGACCCCGCTCGCTACTTCGACTGCGAGCGACTGCGGGACGACTTCAACCCCTCGGCGCTGAACCTGATGAAGGGCGGGATCGCGTATTCGAACTTCGTCACGACCGTCTCGCGCGGGCACGCCTGGGAGGTCAGCTACTCCGATCAGGGACACGGGCTGGGACACACCCTCCACGTCCACCGCAACAAGTTCGGGGGCGTGCTGAACGGCGTCGACTACGACACCTGGAACCCGGAGATCGACCCGTGGATCCCGCAACGCTACGGCCCGGACTCGATCGATCAGAAGTACGTCAACAAGCACGCACTGCGCGAGCGCTTCATGCTGCGCGATCAGTACAAGCCGATCATCGCGTACGTCGGCCGGCTCGATCGCCAGAAGGGCGTGCACCTGATCCACCACGCGATCTTCTACGCGCTCGCGCACGGCGCGCAGTTCGTGCTCCTGGGATCCAGTCCGGACCCGGAGATCAGCGGCCACTTCTGGCATCTCAAGCACTACCTCAACGACGATCCCGACGTGCACCTCGAGCTGCAGTTCAGTAGCGAGCTCGCGCACCTCGTATACGCAGGGTCAGACCTGCTGGTGATGCCCAGCATGTTCGAGCCCTGCGGGCTGGCGCAGCTGATCGCACTCACGTACGGCACCGTCCCGATCGTGCGCTCCTCAGGCGGGCTGGCGGACACCGTTGCCGACCGCGACCACGCCCAGGCTCCCCCCCACAAGCGCACCGGATACGTGTTTCAAGACAGCGACCACCACGCGCTCGAGTCCGCGATGACGCGCGCGCTCGGGCTCTGGCACGATTATCCGCAGGACTTCCGCTACCTGATCCTCAACGGCATGCGGGTCGATCGCTCATGGGCGCGCCCCGCCCAGGACTACCTCAACATCTACGACCACATCAGCCACAAGTGAGCGACAAGCGGTCGGTAGAAGAGTTGGTGCAGAAGTCCGAGTCTGCCTGTCGGTAAGGAAGCTCTCACCACGCGCGAGATACTCCGCAAGGACCTGGGTCTGACTGCCGGCGAGTGGTCGCGCCTTCGCCGCAGGCGTTCATCGATCTCTGCGCTCGCGACCGGCGGCACCGCCGTCGCCGACGAGGTCATCCGCCGCCTGCTCGAAGACCCGCGGATCGAGGCATTCCTACGCGCCACGATCGCCGATGACGCCACCGCCTTGCTGCTCAACACTGGTCGACTCTGAAGGGCCGACGGAACGACAGCCGATTTACCCGTAGTCACGCTAGCGCTCGGATTCCCGAGTGCCGTCTTTGTGGCTGGCATCGGCACTTTGGACCGCTCCGGGCGCTCAGGCATCGTTGCTGTCGCCGGATCGGGCCGGTGACTGTGCCGCACCTCCGCCGCGCCCGGGCAGCTGCGCGGCCCTGCTACCTCCTTCGATGCCGAACCCTGCGCGGAACGCCCCGGGCTTCGGGCGTTTCCCATCAGACCGAGCGTTCGCGGCTGCGCGCGAAGCTTGCACTTCTGGTCAGTTTCCCTCGCCGGCTGCGCCGGCGACCCGGGGCGGGTGAAAATGTTGGATGATCCGGGCGTCGTTCGCCGGACGTCCCGTTTCCTGTGGTGCTTTTGAGCCCGTGGTTCAGTTTGGCGTGGGGACCTCCCCCGGATCCCGGGACTGCCGCCGTGAGCGCGCTCCTCAGACTCGTCTGTTTCGGAGGTTCTTGGCGGACGGCGATCCGTGTCGTTGATCCCAAGGAGGTCTGATGGATGTGATCGTTGAGCGCCCGGGCGCGCTGGACGTGCATAAGGCGCAGGTGACCGCTTGTGTGCGGGTGCCCGACGAGCAGGGTGTGCGAGTCCAGCATCTCGCGGAGTTCAAGACGACCGTCCGTGGGCTGCTTGCCCTGCGCGACTGGCTCAAGGCTCACCGTGTCACGCAGGTCGCGATGGAAGCGACCGGCGTTTACTGGAAGCCGGTCTGGCACGTGCTCGAAGACGACTTCGAGCTGCTGTTGGTCAACGCGAGGCACGTCAAACAAGTTCCTGGTCGCAAGACCGATGTGAAGGATGCCGAGTGGCTTTGCCGGCTGACCGAGGCCGGGCTGCTGCGCGGGAGCTTCGTTCCGCCGAAGCCGATCCGCGAGCTGCGACAGCTGACCCGCTATCGCAAGGCGCAGATCGCCGAGCGTCAGCGCGAGGCTAACCGGCTGCACAAGGCGCTGGAGGACACCGGGATCAAGCTCGACTGCGTCGCGACCGACATCCTCGGCGTCTCGGGCCGCGCGATGCTCAACGCGCTAATCAACGGCACGACCGATCCGGTCGTGCTGGCCGACCTAGCGAAAGGTCGGATGCGCGCGAAGATCCCGGCGCTGCGCGAGGCGCTCGAGGGTCGCTTCGACGAGCTCCACGCGCTGCTGATCGGCGCGATCCTCGCGCACCTCGACTTCCTCGATCAGCAGATCGAGACGCTGACGGGAGCGATCGAGGTGAAGCTCGCCCCTTTCGCGGCGGCGGTTGACCTGCTGTGCACGATCCCCGGGATCGAGGTCCGCACCGCCCAGAACGTGATCGCCGAGATCGGGACCGACATGACCCAGTTCCCCAGCGCCGATCACCTCGCCTCCTGGGGCGGCCAGTGCCCCGGCAACCACCAGTCCGCCGGCAAACGCCGCTCCGGCAAGAGCCGCAAGGGGTCGAAATGGCTCAACCAGGCGCTCAAAGAGGCCGCGATGGCGGCCCTGCGCACCAACGACAGCTACCTGCAAGCCCTCTACCGCCGCAAGAAGTCCCAACTCGGCCACGCCCGCGCGCTCGGCGCCGTCAAACACTCGATGCTGTGCGCGATCTGGCACATGCTCACCACCGGCGAGCTCTACAACGACCTCGGCGGCGACTACTACGCCCGACGCGATCCCGAACGACAGCCCCGACGCCTCGTCGCTCAGCTCGAGCGCCTCGGGCACACCGTGACCCTGCAGGAAACGCCGCTGGCAGCCTGAATCGCCGCGACAACCCACACGCCCTTTCCCGGAAGGCGGTCACAACCCCAGCGCTATTTTCCCCTCAGCCTACCAGGGCCCACGGCCACATTGACTGGTGTCGGGTCTTGGAGCCGCGGCTCGGGGGGTATAGTCACGGCGCGTCGCGGGTCCGAAGGCTTGTCGCCTCAAGTCACCGAAGCCGCAACCGAAGAGCTTGCGAGCGGGGAACCGACGCTCTTTCCGCCAAGTGATGTCCATCGTCGACGGAGGTACACGCATTGTCCTCGCAAACAGGAGCCTTGTTCGAGATCTCGGTCGAGCAAGTGTTGGACGTGGTCGGGGGCTTCGATGTTTTCGGCGGCGCAAGCCTCGGGTTGGTCGCTTGGGCTCTGTGCGTAGAAGAGCAGGTGTGTCGCGCGCGTGGGAGCAAGCCCAACGCGCTGAGCTCCTCAAGCCAGCCGGACGTGATCCCGAGCACGACGAGCAGCTGTGGAAGCTCACCACCAGCGGTTGGGCTGAGCGGCGGGCAGCAGAGGAGCGCTCCACAGCGGCATAGCGCAAGATCCTCGACTCTCCGCATTCGCGGCAATCCGGCACAGCTCGTGCTTGCCGCTGCCGTGGAGCCGACGATAATGTGCATTCGGTTCGCCGCGGTGGGGGAAGGCTGTCAAGCAGCCATCCGAAGGTTCGGATAACTGCTTGACAGACGCGCAGGCCGGCCCACGCTGGCGGACATGCCGACCAACCGCACCAGCGCGCCCTCAGCGCGAACGCGCACGCAGCGACCCGGCGAACGGGTGAGACCCAGCAAGCCCGCTCGGAGCTACTCGCCGAGAGGGACCAGGAACGCCGTCGGGCAACAGACGTGCTGCCTTATCGCCCGAACTCGCGGCGCCGCCGCAGCCACAGCTCTAGCAGGGGTCGCCTGTCTAATCGGGCGAAATCGGCTTACGCCGGTAGGGGAAGACGATCCAGGCGAGCGTAGCAGCGACACGCGACGAACGGCCTGCACGGGCCGCGACAGCGGCCCGGCGCTGCGTCTATACGTGCGCAAGGCCGCAACCCCGCAACCGGCGAGGAGATCACGATCGCCGCCAAGCCAGCGAGCGTGGACGTGCGCGCCCGACCCCTCGCTGCAGCGAAAGACAGCCCTGCCGTCAGTGCAGAAAGCACGCCGGCGCCTCGCCGCGTATACCCGGTTTTCCGTACGAAGCGTCTCGGCGCCCCCCGGGAGGGTCGGCTGCCGTGACGTCGAAAGTGGTCGGCGCCCCTGCGTGCAGGTCGCGGGGACCAATCTTCGCGTCGAGGTTTGACGGGCCGCGACGCGGGGCCCCGCAATCTACGAGAGGAGTGCCGAGATGACGGAGAAGCCCGCTAAGCCCGCCGCCAGCAAGCCCACCAGCTCGCGCAAGCCCAACACGAGGCGACGCAGGCCCGATCAGGGCGAAATCTCCAAGCGCGCTTACTTCATCTACCTCGAAGAGGGCGGATGCGATCCGCTCGGAAACTGGCTGCGTGCGGAGCGCGAGCTGGCAATGGCTTGAGGCCTCGCGCGCCGCTGGTCTTGGTCTGGGCTCGCGGCCGCTGTGGCGCGTGTAGACAGCTGATGGCCGCCGCCAATTGTTGTGCGTGAGGAATGTCTCGACGCTGGTCGGTGAGACTACGCCCGGTCATTGGGTTTCGCGGAAGATGGGCTACGGAGGGGAGTGACGATGGCTGACCCAGCTGATCTGCTGAAGGCTTGGCAGCACGCGATCCGGGACGTCGGCGGGGCGGCCGCCTCGCTTGCTTCTGGCTCGGCCGGGGCGGCGAGCGATCTAATGCGACCCCTGCAGCACCAAGCCGAGCTGCTCCAGCAGGTGCTCCAGCGCCAGCTTGAGTTCGAGCGCGAGCTTGTCGGCCGCGCCGTCGCGCCATTGCGCGCCGCGCAGGAGCTCGTCGATCAGGCGACGGAGACGTTCCGCGCGCAGGCAACCTCGTTTCGGGCAGCGTCGAAGACCTTCGGCCAGCTCGCTGGCCTGATGGACCAGCAGGCAGACCTCCTGGAACGTGCAGGCGCCACGATGCGTGACCCGATCGCTGCTTTCAGACTCACTGGTGACGACGTGCGCGCCGACAACCAAGATGCAGCTGGGAAATCGAGGAAGGCTCAGATCTCCGGTAGTAGGGGGTGACCGGATGTCAAGGTTTGGTGGTGGTTTGGTAGGCGATTTGGCGGTGGTCGCCGGCGAGTGTGGGTGGGGTGGTGTTGATCTGCTCGATCAGGAGGTTCAGTGCGCGTGCGATCCGTGGGGCGTGGGGTGGGTCGATCGTGACGGTGATGCTGTCTGGGGTGTAGTGGATGTGTCCGGGTTGGTGTAGGAGGTGGCGGGTGATCGCGCGGTATTCGTTGGGGTCTTGGAGGTAGGTGTTGATCGCGCGGGCGAGGTCGAGCTCGGCGTTGTAGGCGAGCAGGCGGCAGACGGTTTGCAGCGCGCGGCGGTTGATGCGCGGTGTCGCGCGCTGCGCGTCGGAGTTGATCGTGTTGGCGGGGAGTTTCGCGGGGATTGGCTTGAGCGTCGCTTTGGCTGCGCGGGTGTCGGCGCGTGCGGTGTAGAGGTCTGCTTCGAGCATGCAGAGCGTCTGTGCGGGGTCGGTGCCGGCGGTCGGGGAGCTGGTGGTGTGCTGGCCGATCTTCTGCTCGAGCTGGTTGACGATCTGCTCGTGGGCTCGCAGCTGGGCGAGCGCTTCGGTGCGCTGCGGGTTGCGGACCGGCGTGGTGTCTGGCACGAGGTTCATGTGGTAGTCGCAGAGCCAGTGCAGGCCATGATGGTCTTCGAGGTACTTGAACGTGTTCTCGATGCACCAGCGGCAGCGCAACGTGTGCGCGAGCCGCGCCGCGCTGCTGGTGCAGTCGCTGGTCAGGATCTGCAATACGACGCGGTCGTGCTCGTAGAGCGTGATCTGACGGGCGGTGCCGTACCCGTCGAGCTCGACCTGCTCGTCCGCGACGCGCACGTAGTGCCGGCGGCCGTCGATCGTGACCCACGAGCTCCGCGGCTTCACGGTCGGGGTGGTAAGCGGCGCGCGACGGTAGGTGACCCAGTCCAGGCCGCGGTCGCGCAGCTCGCTGAATGCCTTCGGGTAGGCGCCGCCGCGATCGAACCCGATCATCAGCGCTCGCTCGCCGCAGATCGCCCGCAGCTGGTCCAGCGGGCCGAGCATCCCGCTCGCCAGCCCCTGCGCCGGCCCGGACGCGAAGCAGATCGCGCGCCAGCGATCATCGACGATCACGGTCTCGTGCCGTCCCGGCTCGGCGTGACGCCGCCGCGTGTTCCACCCCTTGGACACCGGCCGCGCGCCGGTGTACGCGACGAAGTGCTCATCGACGAAGAACACGCTCGGCGGCTGCGGGTCTGAGTCGAGCATCGCTCTTGAGAGCGCAACCTGCACCGCGAGCGGGTCGACCCCGTCCGCGAGCGCCCCGAGGCGCGGGCGCAGCGTCCGCAGATGCGGGAAGCGCTCCAGGCCGACCAGCGGTCCCGCGTCGGCGAGCTGCAGATGCTTTGAGCCCTCAAGCGACGAGGAGCCCAGCGCGAACGCGAACGTGGCAGCCAACGCGACCGCGGTCGTGTCATAGGACCGTGACCGGCCCGAGTCCAGAACCGAGAGCACCCCGCCCGCCCCGACCTTGTCCAAGAACGGGTGCAGCAGCATCGCGCCCGCGTACACCGACCGGCACGAGCCCTCCCCGATCCGCGCTGGCGCCCCACCACCCTCAACCATCTCAACCGGCTCGCTCACGTCCGCCACGGCCACGTCCACCTCGGTCATCTCAGCGGCGTGGTTTGCGATCTCCGCCACGGTCACCCCGCCCGTATCGGTCACGCCCGCCGGGCCGCTCACCTCGCCCGGCTCGCTCACCGGCAAACGCTCAACCCCACGACCCGGCCGACGTGCCAGCAACCGCGAGATCGTCGCTTCTGAGACACCGAACGACTGCGCGATCGCGCTGCCCGACACACCCTGATCAGACATCTCATACGCCCGCGCGAGAGCGCGAGCGTCAACCTTCGACGGACGCCCCCGCGGCGGCAAAAGCGCCCGCGCGCCACCCTCGGCCGCGTGCCGACGCAGCCGGCTCACATGCTCCGGACGGATCCCGAACAACGCGGCGACCTCAACCCCCGGCACCCCAGCCCGCGTCAACGACACGATCGCGAGGTTACGCATCCCCTGATCACCGCGCTCATACACCGCCAACGCCCGCCCACCATAGGACACCACCACACTGTCACCCACCGCCTCCAAGCACAGCCTCAACGACGGCGGCATCCCCGCCAGCTGACCGTCATTCTCGACCGTGTTTGCATGCCCGTTCATCACCCCCGACACTATCAAACTAGCGATGATTTCGCAAGGCGATGCGCCAGAGAAAATCCCTGCTCAACAGAAGAAACCCTCAATCAACTACCGGAGGTCTGAGGCTGTGGATGAGTCGCGGTAGCGCCGCAACCAGACACCAACATAAAATCCTGATTTGCAGGACAAAGAGACATAAGTGTTATTCGAGCGTAAGAAGCACGCATTCGCTCGTGCCGTTCCCGTGTACCAGGAGCCGTCTCGTGGTGTATTAGGTGGTATACGAACATACGTTCTGAAAGGAGCCCACAATGGCCACCATCACCGAAATGGCTGACGCGGCCAAGCCCAGCCCGAGCGTGAACAGCCCAGCGACCCATCAGCGCCCGGTGGCTGAGGCTGAGGTTGCACCGAAGCCGCACACGGTGGCGAAGCCGCCGTCGAGCGATCTGCGGAGACGTCCAGCTGAGCGTCTGTCAAACGTCGTCGAGCGGGCGGCCGACATGTCGGTCGAGCTGTTGAAGTCGCTCGAGACCGGAGAGCTCGCCGCGATCGACGCAGTGGGCACGTTCGCGATCTCCATCGAGGACGGCCTGACCGAGCAGGTCGACAGCACTTCCGCTGTGGCGAAGACGTTCGTGATCGCCATCGAGGGGAGCCTGAGCGAGCAGGTCACCGGCACTTCCGCTGTGGTGAAGAAGCTCGTGGTCGCGCTCCCCGACGCCCTGAGCGAGCAGGTCACCGGCACTTCCGCTGTGGTGAAGAAGCTCGTGGTCGCGCTCCCCGACGCCCTGACCGAGCAGGTCACCGGCACTTCCGCTGTGGTGAAGAAGCTCGTGGTCGCGCTCCCCGACGCCCTGACCGAGCAGGTCAACAGCACCTCCGCTGTGGCGAAGAAACTCGTGATCGCGATGGAGGACGCCGTCACCGACGAAATCACAGCGACGACCACGGGCGCGAAGAAGATCACGGTCTCCGGCTTTGAGATGGCCGACCGGTTCGTTCGCTTGGAGCACGATGTGCTCCGCGGTCTCATCCAGGGAGCCGCCCGGCCGCTGGTGGTCCAGACCGGCACGAAGTACCAGGCCGCCAAGTAGCCCGACCCTCACGGTCGCCAGCTACGCCGACCCGGCGGGTCGGCGTAGCGGGCATGTCGACTCGACCACGTAAAGCAGCGCGAAGGGCACGTCCGTCAACCCGGCGGGCGTGCCCCGCGCCGTTTCATCCTCCCGGCCGGGCGGGCTACGACCTTCCGGTGATGGCGCACGGCAGCGATCCGTCCCTTCCGCACGAGGTCGCTGCGTGCACCACCCTCGAGGTCGTCTACGAAGGCTGCACGGCCGCCCTGGCGTGCCAGCCCATCAGCTCCTCGGTGGCCCGGTGTCGGGCAGCACGATGTCGAGCGTGCAGGGTCCCGTCGGCCAACGCCGCTCCGCCAAGAGCCCACCCTCTTGCACCAGTCTGGATCGCTAGCTACGCTGGGCGCCGCGTGACTGACATCAACGTGTTCGTCCGTCCTTCCCGGCGCAACGCGGAGCGGGAGGCTGTTGGCCTCGCCCGGATGCGGCAGCAGGTGAACGCCGGGAAGCTCAAGGTCGCTTGGATGAGCGAGGAGGAGAAGGCGGCGTATCGGCTGCAGGAGGCGCCAGAAGCTGGGGCGACCGTGGCCTCTGACCCGGGTGAGTACGAGCCGGGCGAGGTCGACCGAGCGCTCGCGAGCCCATGCGAGGGGTGCGGCGGACCCGTGGGCCAACGTGAGGGCCGAGGCCGACCAAGTATCCCCTCACACCGGGTCGCCTGGCGCGCGCCGATCGTGCAGGGCTACCACGTGGGATGCGACGCGGTGGCTGGGGCCAAGCTCGGGATGGTCTGGCTCGCGACACGCACCCGAGCATTGGGCTACGCGTGGCGATCAGGCAGCGATGAGCGGGGTGTCACGCGACCCAGCGCGCATCGGCTAGCTCGTCCTGGTAGTGACTAGACACTATGGAGGATCAGTCGCCGGGACGTTGAAGGCCGGACCTCATCGCATTTGCGGGGGTTTGTCTGGCCGGAGAGTGGCTCCGGCTGACCCCATACGAAGGAGGTCCGACCGTGACCGGAACGATGACATGGGCGGCGATGGATGTCCACGCGCGCTCGATTAATGCTGCGTCGTTTGATGTGTTGACCGGCGAGCTGTCGCGCCGGCGGTTCAGTTCCGGGTCGCCTGGGCCGGTCCTGGAGTGGCTGGCTGGCCTGGCGGGACCGGTCCGTTGCTGCTATGAGGCCGGTCCGACGGGATATGGGCTCTATCGGGCAGCGACGGGAGCGGGGGTCGACTGTGTGGTGATCGCGCCGAGCAAGACCCCGCGCGCGAGCGGCGACAAGGTCAAGAACG
Organism: uncultured Solirubrobacteraceae bacterium; assembly: GCA_963816005.1. Taxonomy (GTDB): domain Bacteria; phylum Actinomycetota; class Thermoleophilia; order Solirubrobacterales; family Solirubrobacteraceae; genus Palsa-465. The sequence continues at coordinate 10,647 of CAWFKF010000014.1, forward strand.
ACACCAAGGACACCGAGCATCTGCTCAGGCAGCAGATGGCCGGTGCGCTGACCCCGATCACGATTCCCACAGTGACCGCGGAGGCCGCGCGGGATCTCGCGCGCTCTCGTGAGCAGGTCCGCGGCGATCTGATGCGCTGCCGCCACCGGCTTTCGAAGCTGTTGTTGCGTCACGGCCGGGTGTGGGATCAGAGCACGTGGACGGTGGCGCATCGCCGGTGGCTGGGCTCTCAACAGTTTGATCAGGTCAACACCGAACTGGCCTATCTGGACGCGATCGCCGCGTGCGAAGGACTGGAGAGTCGCCGCGCTGCTCTGGATGAGCGCCTCTCGCATGTCGCTCGGGACCCGGAGTTCTGGCCGATCGTCAGCCGGTTGCGGGCGTTTCGCGGGATCGACACCCTCTCGGCGCTGGTGATCGTCTTGGAGGTCGGCGACTTTGCCCGGTTCCCGCGCGCCACCCAACTCGGCAGCTGGCTGGGCTTGGTCCCCTCCCGTCAGCAGTCCGGCGAGACCGACACCCACGGGCCGATCACCAAGACCGGCTCGCGCTACGCCCGCCGGATCCTCGTCGAAGCCGCCTGGCATTACACGCGGCGGCCCAGGATCGGCGCCACGCTCACCCGCCGCCACCACGACGTGCCTGACCACGTGCTGGCGATCGCCTGGCGCGCCCAGCACCGCCTCCATCGGGTGCATCGCCGGCTGCGCGCTCACCGCAAGCCACCCAACGTCGTCAACGTCGCGTGCGCCCGCGAGCTCGCCTGCTTCATGTGGGCCGCCGCCACCGGCACTCTGATTGCGAGCCACCAGATGCTCAGCAGCTTCATCTGCGGGCCGGCAACCGTTTCTGGCCGTTGCAAGCGGCTGAGGCGGCAATCTTCGTCGCGTTATCGACCGCATTAATCGCGTTCACCGTGTGGTGGATCAGGCGGCGGATCGCTTGACCGACTCTACTCACGCATGCCGAGCTTTGTCATCCAGCAGACGAGCGCCCTCTCGCAGGCTTAACGAGTGACAGCCCAAGCGGCCATGACTGGAGTCGGCGCTCCTGCGTTCCTTGCGGCACGAGCATTGCCCACGCCGCCGGCAAACAGTCTCGGAATGCGCGGGCAGCACGGACGACGAGATCGCTAGCTGGGATCCGTTTCGTTGCAAGCGCGAGCGGCAAAAGCAGCCGTGCGACATAGCTCGCCAGCCTCGCGCTCCGACTTGCGGAACCGCCCAGAAGGAGGCGTCGGTTCGGAACCGGCGACACGCTCGCATCGACGACCTGCGGAATCCGGCATACGGAGGGCGGTTCGTGCTCTTCTGCGCCGGCGAAGCGGGAACGCGGATCAACGGTCTAACCTCGATTATCGGTCCGTTAATTCGGCTGAGTTTTTGGGCTGGGTCAGCGGGCGGGGAACGCGTAGCTGAGGGTGCGTGCGCCCCACCAGGGGATCTCGATTTGGCGGGGGTGCAGGTCCCCCAGAGGGACACTGCGGCTTGAATCTACGGGCGATTCGAGGGCGCGGCTTGACCTTAGCGTCGATTTCGTCCGCCAATCCGAGCCGCGAGATTACGAAAGGCCGCGAACACTGGCTTCGCGTTGCTGGTTCTGCAACCGAGTGGCCCCTTGTCGAAGCGGGTCTAGGTTGACCTCAAACTACCAGTTAAGCAGCGTTTTTGTCTCGATCGGACTCTTCAGGCCTGCGTCCCTCCAGGGGACCTGCACCCATTTGGCGGTCTTGGTAGCCGGCGTCGAGTAGTGCGGGGGTGTGGGTGCGGCGGCGGAGGCGGACCTCGATGTGGCCTGGGGTGAAGCGCAGTTCGCCGATGCCGTTGATCAGGTACTCGCGGATCGTGTCGGGCGTCTGGTTGTGGTAGGCGGCGTGCAGGCCGCGCGCGAAGCGGCGGTAGACGATGTCGGCGAGCACGGTGAGCGCGACGTCGAAGTCGACGGCCAAGGGGACTTGGGAGCAGAGCGAGTCGAGGTGGAAGGCGCGGATCTGCTCGGCGAGCTGGTTCTCGATTCCCCAGCGCTGTCCGTAGCGTTCGATCAGTTGCTTGACGGTCAGCTGTTGCTGGTTGGTGAGCAGCAGCGTTGCCTGGTCGCGGCCGAGGCCGTTGACGGCAATCTGCCGGAAGGTTCTGCTCTTGATCGTGACCGGGTCTTCGTGGTAGGTGGCGGTCTTGTGCTTGCCGGAGCGGTCAAGGCGGGTCTTGGTCCAGGCGCTGGCCGGGAGCGCTTGCAGCGCGGCGATCAGTTTCGGGGAGCGTTGGCGCAGGGTGATGAACCCGACGCCGAGCTCGTCGAGCTCGGCGAGGTGCTCTTGGGTGGTGAGCTTTCCGTCGAACACCAGCAGCTTGGGCAGCTCGCGGTGGGTGCGCTGATAGAAGCGGCAAAACTCGATCACCTCGCCTGATTGCGCCCGCGCGGTCAGCTCGGCGTTGGCATAGATGATCGTGTGCTGCTGTCCGTCCTGGGCGATGAACGTCAGGACCGAGCGGGTCCTCTGCGAGCGGCGGGGAACGTAGTGTTTGTCGAGGATCGTGTCCTCGCCGTAGCTCATGATCGTGTGAAAGTCGAGGTTCAGGCCTTGATCGCCGAGCAGCCCGGCGTCTGTGAGGCGGGGCTGGAGCGCCTCAAAGAACGCAAGCTGCTGGGAGCGCGTGGTGCGGTAGCTGTAGGTCGTCAGATGCCAGGTCTTGGGCAGCACGTTCAGGCCGCAGAACAGGCCGAGCGCGGGGTCGTGCACGACGCTGTGCACGTGACTGCGCCGCCGGCGGCCGGCGAGCTTGAGCGCGAGCAGCGAGAGCACCGAGTGGACCGCCTGAAGCTGGCTGGTCTGAGGCCAGCCGGCCGCCTCGATCAGTCCGGGAACGTCGAGCGCGATCAACTCCGGCACGAGCAAGAACAGGCCGGCATGCTCGGTCTGGACGCTGCCTTTCGTCGGCCAGTCTGAGTCCCCCAGCACATGCACCTGTTGAGCGCCGCTCAGTTTGGCCATGGTCGCGCCGCTGCTGCTGGCGACGGACGTGGCTAACGCTCGAACGTTGAAACGTTCAAAGGGTCGCTGACCACTGCGCAGCGTCGTGGCCTCCGGGCGGTGGACCGGAGCTCAAGGTGCAACGAAGGCGGCCGGGTCGGGGGCGTGCGGGGTGCGTCGCGCATTGAGACCGCTTCGCTTTCGCTGGTGATCGCTCGCCATGGAGCGCGGCCGAGGTTCGCGAGACTTGGCCGAGCGCCGAGCCGTGGCTGGGGCGAGCGATGCGACCCACTCGCGCGTAGCGGTGGCGGTCGGTCAGGCCGCGGCGGGCGCTGCCCGGGCCGGCGCGGCCCGCGGCAGCCGGACGGGAAGGGCCTGCAGGGGACCGGACCGGCCGGGATGTGGCGACTACGGCGGCGCGCCAGGCCGGCCGGACAGCAGCCCGCCGGTCAGCCAGACCGCTCGCTCCCACGGGCCGATCGGCTCGCGACCGAACCGCAGTACCCACGCACGGACGGCGATCATGACCGCCTCGACCGCGTCGCCGAGCTCGCTGCCGGCCGCAGTGACGGCGCCAGGCTCCGGATCGAGCGACACCACCCACCTGGTCGCGCACGCTCGCAGGCTCTGCGCGTTGGCTCTGGCGGCGCGCAGCCACCCGCGGACCGTTCCCGGCGGACGGTCCAGCCGCCGGGCGATCCGGCGATGCCCCTCGCCACCAGCAGCCAAGCGCAACGCCTCGCCGATCACCTCCGCCCCGTCGCGGCGGCGCGGCACCGACCATGACGGACACAGCACATGCGTACGACCACAGCGCTGACAGCACGCCCCGCCGCGGCCTGACCCACCGCACGCCGTCGCGCATCCGCACCTCGCGCGAGCGCGCGAAACCCCACCGTGCCAGCCGCCCACAACAGTCCGGGCAGGCGACACGCCCGGCGGCCAGATCGACCTCCAACTGCTGCGCGGTGACCGCCATCGAGAGCATCGAGAATCGTCCGTTCACCCATGCCGCCATGGAGCCTTCCAGACCATCACGTGGCCGGGAAGGGGCGGCTGGTGTGGGAACACCTACCAGACCAGCCAGCGACTCGTCCGACGCGACACCACCCGTCCGCCGGCGCCGTCACCACCGTGAACGGCGCGAAGGAGCCGTTTCATGCCCAATTGAACGGCGCCCAACAGCACCTTCGGCGCCCCAAGCCGTTGCGGTGAAGGCTCGGGCTTGGGTGTGGCTGCCGGCTTGGGCATCCTTGAGAGCCCGTCTTCCCGCAGGATCTCCCACACCGCGGTGCGCGACAAAGGGGTGCCCGCCCGCTCGAGCTCGGAGACAATCTCTTCGATCCCGTGCCGCTGGCGGCGCAGCTCGATCGCCCGCTCGCGAGCGGCGTCCTTCTTGGGCTGACGCTTGGGACCCGGGCGCGCTTGCGCGAACAGTTCGGCGAGGTCCGCCTGGCGGTACTGCGAGATCAGCGTCTGCACGCTGGCCTTCGTGTACCCGAACCGTTCGGCGATCTCGCTCGCCGAACGCTCCTCGACGAAGTAGGCGCGCAGCGCCTCATACCGGCGGTGCGCGGCGGCCGTCGGCTCGGTGAAGCGCTCGTGTCCCGGGCGGGCCATCTCTCAGCGAGAATGGTGAACGAAACCGCAGATATGGTTGCAGAGGTTTCGGACGGAAACCTCGCCCAAGCCCCGCCCCAACACGGTAAACACCGACGATCTCGCGCTTCTGGGTCGACGCGACCGCGGGAACTACACCAGGCAATACGCCTGATGCCGTCCACCAATCCGACTAAGCACCCGTCTCACCACGCCCCGGGACGATCCGCGCCGAGATCCACCGCCACCGCCACGGACGACCCAAGCCCGTAGCGGAATTAGTGAACAACCCCCCCCGCCGATAATCCAGGCTAACGGTCTCGCACCCAGCCGATTGCGAGACGCGCCGCTTCGAGGACCTTGCGTGACCGCGCACCGATCTCGCTTACAGCGAAAGAAACGTCCCGAGAACCCGTCCCCGCGGAGGCCACGATCCCCGATGCGATAAGGCTGCGCCGCGGCTCAGCACGTCCCAGAACGCGGCATTCCGGGACATGAAGTGATCGATGGACAGCCAGCGGTCGCCCGGGCGGTGCAGGGCATCATCCTGTCCCGCCTTCAGAGGTCTGCTCGTGCTCTACGCGCCTTGGCGACCTGTTCGGGGCTCTGTCCGCTCGTTGCGGGATCCTTCAATCCGAGACTGGGGCGTGGTGGCCTATATATCGGGGGCGAAGGCCACCACGCTTGCTCCCCATCACAGGAGGCTCTGCCCAATGACCGCACAGCACCAGAGGCGCCCCGACGACCACTTGCGCTGCCGCTCCGGCCGCCACGTGTGGCTCGATGACACCGCCCGCGAGCGCTGCTGTGACCCCGCCTGGTGCAAGATCCTGATAGCCGCGCAGGAGTGGGAGACACCCGAGCTCACCGGTATCGAGTACGCCGGGCCGTCCGCGGTCGCAGGCCTCGACTATGGATGGCAACGCCGCCGCGACGCCGCTGCGTGATTGCTGGTAGGGCACGAACTGGGAATCCCGCCGACACCGGAGTGTAAATCCGCTACAGAGGCGTCCAGAGGTAAAGCGATAGCTCGTCGGAACGTTAGGCGCCCAAAAATGCGTGATTCTATCGAGCGGTGTTCTGAGGTAGCCCTACCGGGCTTCCTCGGCCGCATTCTTAGGGCTCGTAGCTAAATAAGGTTGGAGGACTTGTTGATCGGGCCTCGAAAATGGGGTTGTGGTCGATGAGGCGGCGATCGGCGAGAAGTTCCGGGCGTTAGCCGGCGAGCTGAACGAGCGCCAACGCAGGTTGTGGGCGGCGTCTGAGGCGCGATCAGTTGGGCGGGGTGGGATCGCCGCCACGGCCCGGGCGACGGGGATCTCGGTCCCGACGATCCGGAAGGGAATCGCCGAGCTTGAGTCGGGCGAGCATCTCGATCCGGGCCGGGTACGCAGGCGGGGTGGTGGCCGCCACTCGTTGACCGAGAAGGACCCGACGCTGCTGAGCGATCTGGAACGGTTGCTGGTAGCTGGTCGTCGCGGTGACCCGGAGTCGCTCTTGGTGTGGACGTCTCGTAGTGTCAGGAATCTCGCCGCAGCGCTGCGGGAACAAGGACACACCGTGCATTTCACGACCGTCGCGAAGCTGTTGGGTCTGCTCGGCTACAGCCTGCAGGCGAACGTCAAGACCCGGGAGGGTTCATCGCACCCGGACCGTGACTCCCAGTTCGAGCACATCAACACCGTCGCAAATGCGGCTGTCGCGGCCGGTCAGCCGGTGATCAGCGTCGACTGCAAGAAGAAGGAACTGGTCGGCGATTTCAAGAACGCCGGACGGGAGTGGCATCCCAAAGGCGACCCGGAGCTGGTCCGGGTGCATGACTTCAAGGACAAGCAGCTCGGCAAAGCGATCCCCTACGGCGTGTATGACGTCGCCTCAAACCAGGGATGGGTCAACGTTGGTGTCGATCACGACACTGCCGCGTTTGCGGTCAACTCGATCCGGTCCTGGTGGCAGAACCTCGGTCAGGGCCGTTACCCGGCCGCGACCCGGCTGCAGATCACCGCGGACTGCGGCGGCTCGAACGGTAATCGTGTTCGACTATGGAAGGTCGAGCTGCAGAAACTCGCTGACGAGACCGGCCTTCAGATCAGCGTGTGCCATCTCCCGCCCGGGACCAGCAAATGGAACCGAATCGAGCACCGACTGTTCAGCTACATCACGATCAACTGGCGCGGGAAGCCGCTGCACTCCCTGGAGACCATGATCAACCTGATCTCAGCCACCACGACCAACACCGGCCTGAAGGTATACGCCCGCCTCGACAACGGCACCTACCCGGACAAGATTCGCGTCCCCGATCAGGACCTCCACGCGGTCAATCTCCACGGCGACGAGTTCCACCCCGAATGGAACTACACCATCAAACCGCAACCTTAATCACCGACAGGCCCTTAAGGCGCATTTCTCCCGGCGAGGCCCCAGGCCTCGCGCTCGTCGGGGTGCGCAGACGGTCCCTGCCTTACTCAGGCACTGGAAGGCGCTGCTCGTAGGCGCGGAACTCCGCCTCGAAGCGCTCCCAGTCGACGTCGAGGCCGCCTCCCGATAAGGGGTCCTCGTCGTCTCCGTTGCCGCCGTCACCGGGACTGTCTTCGTCGTCCTGCCCCTCATCCTGCCGCTTGCCCAGGTCGAGGTGCATTACATAACAGGCGACCAGCAGTATCAAGGACGTCAGCACCAGCACGGGAGGTAGGATTGCGAGAACGTGCGACTCACCGTCGGGTGGTCCGGTCTCGGTCGCGAACAGCACGAGGGAGCTCGCGGCAAGCAGCCCGTTAAGCACGGCGCAAACCGCACAGACAGTCAATTTGCGCCGGCGCCTGCCCGTGTGCTTGCTCGATACTTCCGAGTCCACGCAGCGCAATATAGCGCCCTGTCGGGCGTCGCCGCAACAGCGACCGTCGCCCGCCGGGAACTCCAAAACAGACGAGTCTGAAGGGCGTGCTGAGGGGAAAATAGCGCTGGGGTTGTGACCGCCTTCCGGGAAAGGGCGTGTGGGTTGTCGCGGCGATTCAGGCTGCCAGCGGCGTTTCCTGCAGGGTCACGGTGTGCCCGAGGCGCTCGAGCTGAGCGACGAGGCGTCGGGTCTGTCGTTCGGGATCGCGTCGGGCGTAGTAGTCGCCGCCGAGGTCGTTGTAGAGCTCGCCGGTGGTGAGCATGTGCCAGATCGCGCACAGCATCGAGTGTTTGACGGCGCCGAGCGCGCGGGCGTGGCCGAGTTGGGACTTCTTGCGGCGGTAGAGGGCTTGCAGGTAGCTGTCGTTGGTGCGCAGGGCCGCCATCGCGGCCTCTTTGAGCGCCTGGTTGAGCCATTTCGACCCCTTGCGGCTCTTGCCGGAGCGGCGTTTGCCGGCGGACTGGTGGTTGCCGGGGCACTGGCCGCCCCAGGAGGCGAGGTGATCGGCGCTGGGGAACTGGGTCATGTCGGTCCCGATCTCGGCGATCACGTTCTGGGCGGTGCGGACCTCGATCCCGGGGATCGTGCACAGCAGGTCAACCGCCGCCGCGAAAGGTGCGAGCTTCACCTCGATCGCTCCCGTCAGCGTCTCGATCTGCTGATCGAGGAAGTCGAGGTGCGCGAGGATCGCGCCGATCAGCAGCGCGTGGAGCTCGTCGAAGCGACCCTCGAGCGCCTCGCGCAGCGCCGGGATCTTCGCGCGCATCCGACCTTTCGCTAGGTCGGCCAGCACGACCGGATCGGTCGTGCCGTTGATCAGCGCGTTGAGCATCGCGCGGCCCGAGACGCCGAGGATGTCGGTCGCGACGCAGTCGAGCTTGATCCCGGTGTCCTCCAGCGCCTTGTGCAGCCGGTTAGCCTCGCGCTGACGCTCGGCGATCTGCGCCTTGCGATAGCGGGTCAGCTGTCGCAGCTCGCGGATCGGCTTCGGCGGAACGAAGCTCCCGCGCAGCAGCCCGGCCTCGGTCAGCCGGCAAAGCCACTCGGCATCCTTCACATCGGTCTTGCGACCAGGAACTTGTTTGACGTGCCTCGCGTTGACCAACAGCAGCTCGAAGTCGTCTTCGAGCACGTGCCAGACCGGCTTCCAGTAAACGCCGGTCGCTTCCATCGCGACCTGCGTGACACGGTGAGCCTTGAGCCAGTCGCGCAGGGCAAGCAGCCCACGGACGGTCGTCTTGAACTCCGCGAGATGCTGGACTCGCACACCCTGCTCGTCGGGCACCCGCACACAAGCGGTCACCTGCGCCTTATGCACGTCCAGCGCGCCCGGGCGCTCAACGATCACATCCATCAGACCTCCTTGGGATCAACGACACGGATCGCCGTCCGCCAAGAACCTCCGAAACAGACGAGTCTGAGGAGCGCGCTCACGGCGGCAGTCCCGGGATCCGGGGGAGGTCCCCACGCCAAACTGAACCACGGGCTCAAAAGCACCACAGGAAACGGGACGTCCGGCGAACGACGCCCGGATCATCCAACATTTTCACCCGCCCCGGGTCGCCGGCGCAGCCGGCGAGGGAAACTGACCGGAAAATGACGCTCGGGTGTAGCGACCGCCTCTGCCGTTGACGTTTGTGCCGTTGACGTTGGTTGGAGCGTGGATGAGATTGCTGCTCGTGCGTCCGCTACCGAGCTGGAACGACGGGAAGGTTTCCGGGTGCCGTGGGTGATGCGCTGGCCGGAGCGGATTCTCAGCACCGTTGTCGGTCGTGAAGATCACGATAACGGCGCACACCGGCACGCGTGGCGGGTAGGTCAGAGCGCAGCAGAGGACGCGAGCCGCTGCTGCTCGCATGAGGGGAGCGGCAGATGCCAACGCCGACGATGGGGCTTCCCCACCTCCCCAAGACCAGTACTAACGTGAAGCGCAGCCGGCGCTCCTGCAACCCCTGGCATAGCGGCATCCGAGGACTTCAGAGGCCGCGCCGCGCGTTACCGATTGCTGAGGTGAGCCCCACGCCGTGTCGGTTCGAATAGCTCGACTGGATTGCCCGACGGGTCGTCGATCATGATCTGCTTGCCGCCGACGCCCGTGACGATGTCGTTGCGACAGTGGACTCCTTCCTTGCGCAGAGCATTGACGGTGCCGGCGAGGTCGGGTACCTCGAGCATGAACCGATTCCAGCCGCCCGGCTCCTGTTTGGTCCCGTCCGGCATCGGTCTCGAACCGCCACCGCGATGATCGGGCCCAACCGGGGAGACGAGCACGAGGCGCAGGTCGTCACGGGTGAGCATCGCGAAGGCGGGATCAGGGTGCATCTGCAGATCGAAGCCGAGGTGCGTGCAGTAGAACGCGATTGCATCCTCGACATCGTTGACGATGTATCGGACGCTGACTGTGCTCATCTTGGTTCCTCCTGAGATCGCTTGCGAGATCGTGTGCGTGCGGCGTGGCTATCCCGCGCCCTCAGACGTCCGCTCGTGATAACCGCTGCGAGGCTCGAACAGTTCGACGAGGTTGCCGGCGGGGTCCTGCAGCAAGATCGTGTCGACGGCGACGCCGGCGGCGATCTCGGTGACGAAGTGGGCTCCTTGGCGGCGCAGCACCTCCACGGCGGCCGCGAGATCCGAGACCCGAAGCGAGATCCGGTTCCATCCTCCGGGCTCGGGCAGCGTGCCATCGGGCAAAGCATGGGGCTCGCCCGGCACGCTGAGTAGCAGCCGAAGGTCGCCCCGGTAGAGCATCGCGAACACGGGAGACGGGCGCAGCTCCTCCTCAAAGCCAAGGTTGCGGCAGTAAAACGCGACCGCGCGGTCGAGATCGTCGACGAAGTAGCGCACGGTCGCGGTCTGCCGAGCGCCCGCTTCTTCCCTCCCTTGGATCCGGCGCAGCAGCGCGGCGGCGAACTCGGGCCGGGGATCGATCGCCACGATCGGTATGCGGAGGGCATCCAGCGGATCAGGCGGCATGCCCTTCTCCTTCTCGATAGACACGTCGCAACGCGGCCCGCGCCCGCACGAGCAGCGTCTCGGTGGCATGAACGCTTCGGTCCAAGTGCTGGGCCACGTCCGCCACGGGCAACCCGTCCAGGTAGCGCAGCGTCAGGGCGACGCGCTGAGGGACCGACAGGCGCGAGAGGGCGGCATGTGCCGCGTCAACATCCAGAACTTCTTCCCAGGGGTCCTCGAAGTCCACCTGGTCCTGCTCGACGGCGGCCAAGCCGCGCTGCTCCCGAGCGACTCGGCGCCAATGATCGACGAGCTTGTGGCGAGCGACTCCCACCAGCCAGGCGACGGTTACCTCCTGCACGCCCCGCTGCTTGGTCGCCGCGACGGCCGCCATGAACGTCTCAGCCGTGAGATCCTCGGCCACAGCGACGCTGCCGCATCGCAGCAGCAGGTAGCCGTACACCTGGGGCAACGCCACGCGGTAGATCGCCACGACTGGATCGCAACTCGAGGGCCCTTCGTTTGCTCCGATACCACATCATCGCTTGGGAGCGACAGATTCCGAACATTGCCGCGAGGACCTCCCCGGCGCGACGATGGCTGCTACCACGTCGCCGTTCGTGTTTGGCTCACTACCGCTCCGCCAGGGATTGCGGAACGGCTCGGTCGCCTCAGCAGCACGACCGCAATGGAACGAATCCGGCCACGCGACGCCACCCCCATCGCACTGCTGCTTCGCTCGGGCGGAGCAGCAGTGCGATGACAGGAGCTGTCGCAGGCGGTGACAGCTCCGCGTCGCCGGACAATCTGGCGTGGTCCTGGTGCCGGTAGATGGCGCTGAACCCAGCGGGAGCGGGGAGAACCCGTGTCGTCTTCCGCTGCCAAGCGCGTGTCGCGCGACGCCGCTGCGGAGACGTCCGAGGCGCGGTTTAGCGTGACCCGAGATGCGAGGTTTCACAAATAGGGCGGGTCGGTGAGCGAACAGCAGCTCGCCCTCGCCCCAGCCGAGCCGACGGTGGAGCTCGAGCTCGTCGACGGCACGATCGCCGACGAGCTCGCCGATGCTGTGGTGATCGCGGCGCCGCCACCGTCGCCGGCGGGGGTGGAGGAGCGGAACCTGTTCAGGGAGGCGGAACGGATCGCCGCCCGGGCCGCGTCGGCGAGCACCCGCCGGCAGTACGCGTCGATCTTCCGCGCGTTCGGCGACTGGCTCTGCTCAGAGCTCGGCCGGCCGCCGCTGGTCGCCGACCTGGACACGGACGCGATCGCTGCCTACGGCCGCCATCTCGCGAGCGCCGGCGGCCGCGGCGGGCGTCCGGCGGCGCCGGCGACCTCGCGCGTATATCTATCAATGATCCGAGCGCTCGCCCGCGACCTCGGCCGCGAGGACCAGGTCGAGGGGGTGCGCGTCCCGCGGCACGAGCCGGGCCCACCCGAGACGCTGACCGACACCGACTACGCCAACCTGCTCCGTGTCCCTGACCGCCGCACGCTGGCCGGCAAACGCGACTACGCGCTGCTGCGGGTGCTCGGTGACTGCGGGCTTCGCTCCGCCGAGCGCCGAGGCCTCCGCGCCCGTGATCTGCGCCGTCCCCGTTCGAACGCTCGGCACTACCGACTGTTCGTGCGCGGCCTATGCCGAATTCGGCATAGGCCGCGTTATGCCGGGGCGCTCGTTATGCCGAGTTGTGCTGGCGTTGAGAAAGTTCTCGCTGCTTGCGCCGTCTGCGGGGGCGCCAGCTACTCGGCATAAATCCGGGGCTCCGTGGATGATCGGGGGTGACTCTCGATCGAGATTCCGTCCTGAGCAGGGCTTTTGGTCGTCGGAGCGGAGGGTGGAAGTCGCGTGCGCCTCTGCTGCTGGGTTGTGGACTGCTCGCTGGGCCCCGTGCCCGGCGATCGTGGGCACAGCGGATGCGTGCTCAAGCGGCCAGGGATGGCCGCGCCTGCGCGCAGGCGCATCCGGATGATCATGGCGAGACTCGCCCCATAGGGCGTCGTTGGGGGGCGTCGGGGTCGCTGCCCGCGTTGACGGGGGTCGTGGCGTGCCGGGGAGCTGCCTGCTCCATTCCCTTCTCGTTGCGCCGTTTGCCGTGCGTGCGCACCGGGTCATCCCGGGGTCGAGCGAGCGTCGTGGCGGAATACGGGTGACGCGGTTCGGAGGGCCAGAAAGAAAACGCGTGTTCGTGTGTCGTCACCCCCGATCATGCCCGGAGAGCCATAAATCCTCTGCCTTCTGATCGTCGTTTCTTCGCCGGACGGTTGAGTTCGGCGAAGGAGGAGATGATGGTGGGCACGTCGGTGCCGCTCGACGTGAGCGGGCCATTGCACCCGTTCGCATCAGGCTTTCGGGTCGAGCTGCTGGAGCTCGGTTACCGATGGACTGCGGTCCGTGAGCGGATGCGCCTGATGGCAGAGCTGAGCTCTTGGATCGCCGCGTGCGGTCTTGAGCCGGTGGATCTGACCGCGTCATTGGTCGAGGGGTTCAGCGAGGCCGCGCGAGCCCGGCATCCAGGGAAGCGGTGGTGCTCACCGGCGTCGGAGCGGGCGCTGCTCGCATACTTGCGTGGGGTGGGGTTGGTGGCGCCGCCGGAGGAGACGGTCGGGGTTGATCCGGTTGCCCGGCTGATTGTGCAGTTCGTTGAGTACTTGGTGCGGGAGCGTGGCCTGAGGGCCGGCTCAGCTTCGGTTTACGAGTACAAGCGGACAGCTCGTCTCTTTCTGGCTGGGCGCATAGGTCCGGACGGTGGCGGTCTTGACCGGCTCACGACCAGAGATGTCACGGAGTTCGTGTTGGCGCAATGTCGGCGGGCCGGCGACAAGATGAGCTCGAAGCCGGTGACGACGCTGCGGGGGCTGCTGCGGTTTCTGTTCCTGGAGGGGTTGACGCCAATCGACCTGACCGGGGCGGTGCCGGGTGTCGCGAGGTGGAGAGGAGGTTCGCTGCCGAAGGCGCTTCCCGCCGAGCATGTTGCGCGGCTGTTGGGGAGCTGCGATCGATGCACGGCCGTCGGCCGTCGGGATTTCGCGATCCTCGTGGCTCTGTCGCGGCTGGGGTTACGGGCGGGCGAAGTAGCGAGGCTTGAGCTCTGTGACGTTGACTGGCGAGCCGGGGAGTTGATCATCCGTGGGAAGCGAGATCGCCATGAGCGAGTCCCGCTACCGGCCGACGTCGGCGACGCGCTGGTCGATTATCTGCGCGAGGGGCGTCCTGATCGCAAAGACCCGCACCTGTTCCTGACTGCCCGCCCTCCGATCGGGCCGCTGACCGGCAACACGATCGGGATGCTTGTCCGCAGCGCCGCCCGGCGCGCCGGGCTGGGGCCGCTCGGTGCGCATCGTCTACGGCACACGGTCGCCACAGAAGTCCTCAGGGCGGGGGCGCCGCTTGAGGAGGTCGCCTCGCTATTGCGCCACCGGCGATATGCCACCAGCGTCATCTACGCGAAAGTTGACTGGGAGCGGCTGCGGCAGCTCGCGCGGCCGTGGCCGGGGAGCGCATCATGACCATCGTGCGTGAGGCGGTCGTCGACTACCTGACGATCCGGCGGGCGCTCGGGTACAAGCTCGTCGAGCACGAACGGCTGCTCAACGACTTCGCGACATTTCTCGAACAGGTCAGCGCGAGCACGATCACCACCGAGCTCGCGCTCAGGTGGGCCTCAAGGACGCGCGGGACCGAGGGATGGAAGGCGGCGAGGCTGTCGGTGGTCAGAGGGTTCGCGCGCTACCTGCGCACGATCGACCCGGCCACTGAGATCCCACCGACCGGGATCTTGCTCCACCGCAAGCGCTACGCCATCCCGTACCTGTACTCCGATCAGGAGATCGAGCGGCTGCTCTCGGAGGCGGCAGCGCTGACGCCGCCGCTGCGGGCCGCGACGTTCCACACCCTAATCGGCCTGCTCGCGGTCGCGGGCATGCGGATCGGAGAAGCGCTCCGGCTTGACCGCGCCGATGTCGACCTCGACGCCGGCGTGCTGACGATCCGACTGACGAAGCTCGGCAAGTCCAGACAGCTACCGCTGCATCCGTCCACCGTGCACGCGCTCGGCCGCTACGACCGCCAACGAGACGAGCTCTGCCCGAGGCCCAACGCGCCGAGCTTCTTCATCTCCACGCGCGGAGGCAGGCTCGAGAAGAGCGGCGTCCAGAAGGTCTTCCGTGGCCTGCGTCGCCGCGCCGGTCTCGATCGTCCGCGGGGATCACCAAAACCGAGATTGCATGATCTGCGCCACTCGTTCGCTGTGCGCACTGTGATCGATTGGCATCGCACCGGTGCTGACGTGCAAGCCCGAATGCTGTGGCTCTCCACCTATATGGGCCACGTCGAACCCTCCGACACATACCGATACCTGACGGCCGCGCCCGAGCTGCTCGCGCTGGCCGCCACGCGCCGCGAAACGACCCTGGGAGACCTGCCATGACCCTGCTCGCCCCGACACTTGAAGCATTCTTCACCGAACGGCTGATGACCCAACGCGAAGCCAGCCCGCACACAATCAGCGGCTACCGCGACACGATGCGCCTGCTGCTCCGCTTCGCCTCCGAACGGACCGGCAAACCGCCATCACGGCTTGAGCTCTCCGACCTCGACGTCCCGCTGATCAGCGCATTCCTCGACCACCTCGAAAACGACCGCCACAACACGGCCCGCACTCGCAACGTCCGTCTCGCGGCCATCCGGTCCCTATTTCGCTATGCCGCCTTCAAGCACCCCGAGCACGCCGCGGTGATCGAGCGAGTGCTCGCGCTCCCGGCAAAGCGGTTCGATCGCGCGCTGATCAACTTTCTCACCAAAGACGAGGTCAAAGCGCTCCTCGCCGCGCCCGACCGCAGCGCCTGGACCGGGAGGCGCGATCACGCGCTGCTGCTGACCGCGATCCAGACGGGCCTGCGCGTCTCCGAGCTGACCGGGCTTCGCTGCCAGGACGCACGCCTCGGCGCAGGTGCCCACCTCCACTGCCGCGGAAAGAACCGCAAGGAGCGCGTCGTCCCACTCATCCCGCGAACCGTCAAGGCGCTCACCGTACCGTCTGGCTCAAGGAACGCCAAGGCCTACCCGAGGACCCTCTGTTCCCGAGCAACCGCGGCCGACCGCTCAGCCGCGACGCCGTCGAGTGGCTGATCGCCAAGCACGCCAAGCACGCCGCCGCACGCTGCCCAACGCTACGCGCTAAGCGCGTCACCGCCCACGCACTGCGACATTACGTGGACGGCTGGGTTATGTGGCCGCCCGGAGTGTTTCCGCTGCTCAAGGGGGGTGTTGGGCCTGGTCGCGGCCACATAACCCGGGGCGTTACTCGCAGACGTGATCGAGCCATTCGAGGAGATCTTGGTCGGCCGTCCAGTTGGGCAGGGGCTCGGGCGTGAGCGACTGGTAGGCGCTTTCGATGGCTTTGCGTTTGGCGTCCGCGTCGGCGCGGGCGTAGATCTCGGTTGTTGAGATGTCGGCGTGGCCGAGCAGGTCGCGGATGTAGATCAGGTTGACTTTGGCTTGGAGCAGGTGCATCGCCCGGGTCCGTCTGATCACGTGCGGGGTGATGTTCAGGCCGGGTGCGTAGCCGGGGTCGCGGCGGCGTAGTGATTGGACGTGTCTGGCGAGGATTTTGGTGACGCCCCAGCGGGTCAGTCGGGTCTGTTCGGGTCCGTTGAACAGCGGGTCTGCGTCTGTGCCGACGCCGCGGTGGGGAGCGCGGCGGTCAAGGTAGTCCTCGATCAGTCGGGCTGTGGGGTCCATCAGCGGGACGCGCCTGGTTTTGGAGCCTTTCCCGTGCAGCGTGATCACCATCGGGCGGGCGGCGCGGACGTCGGCGGTGTTCAGGTCGCAGATCTCTTGGACGCGGGCGGCGGTGTCGTAGAGCGTGGAGAGCAGGACGGTGTCGCGCAGTCCGCGCCGGGTGGCCGGGTCTGGTTCGGCCAGGAGGGCTTTGACCTCGTCGCCGGTGAGGTGGCCCATGTCGGTGGCCGGGGTCTTCTTCTGCTTGATCGCGAGGATCTGGGTGGCTTGGTCCAGGAACTCTGGCCGCTCGATCGCGGTGTACCGGGCGAGCGACTTGATGACGGCGAGTCGCTGGTTGCGTGTCGCCGGCGAGTTGCCACGTTCGGTTTCGAGCCAGTCCAGGAACGCGAGCACCCGCTGCCGGTCGAGGTCGGAGAGGCGCAGCTTCTCGGGCGGGGTTGCCTGCACGTCGCGGAACCAGGTGAGCAGCAGTTTGATCGCGTCTCGGTAGGACGCGATGGTCTGGGGGGACAGGTCCCGTTCGCCGGCGAGGTGGTCGGTGAGGAACTTCGACAGCCACCTGCCGGCCAGATCCCCGCGGTCTGGGTTGACGCGGCTCACTGGTCGGCTCCTTCCCGCGCGGCCGGGTTCGGGATGACGTAGCCGAACCTGGCTTGGACCATCGCGGCGACCTCTGGGTACGCGTCCGCGGTCAGCTGGAGGTAGTACTGCGTTCCCCGCAGGTCAGTGTGGCCCATGTACGCCGAGAGGTAGGGCAGCATCACCACCAGGTCGTTGCCGCCGGTCGCCCAGCGCCGCAGGTTCTGCACGGCGAACCCGTGACGCAGCGAATGGATGTGCGGGCCGCCTGGGAAATGCGGGATGTCCGCATCGGCGAGGTAGCGGCGCAACCGGCCTCGATCTTGCAGTAGGCGCGGAATCGCGTCGCTTGCAGTAACGATCGTGCGGGGCTCTCCGAGCGGTTGAGATGGGGTGTGTCGGGGCGTGGCGGGTGGCGATTGGCGTGTTGACGGTGGCGCCGGCGGTTCTGGCACGTTCAGTTGGTGGTTGGTGAGCGGTTTGTGGGCAGGCTGACGCCCGGGTGTCCCGTGGATGGTCGTCGGTGGCGGCGCCGGCGGCGCCCCGGTCAGCCTGTCGGGGCTGGGAGCGCTTGCAGGCGTGAGAATGCGGCGGCGAGCTGCCCTGCCCAGGGCCAGTCGCGTGAGAGCCGCAGGATCGTGCGGCGGGCGTGGCGGGCGATCCGCCCTGACTGGTGCAGCAGCCGGTAGCGCAATCTTTTGAGCTCCCACGCGCGGGCTTCGTCTGCGAGGCAGAGCTGCTGGGTCCATGCGACGAGGTCTTGGGCGAGCTGAACGAGCCATAGCCACACCTGGTTGTGGTGAAAGCTGCGGAACGGGAGGTTGGACAGGCCGCAGTCCTTGGCTTAGCGGATGCGGTCCTCAACGCGGGCGTGGCCGCGGTGGTTAAGGTCGAGATGGGGGATGCTCTCGCCTTCCTGGTCGGTGAGGAACACCGCGAGGCGGTAGCCGTCGTGGTCGGCGAACGACTGCTGGTCGCCTTCTTTGAGCTTCGTGCGCCGGGCGATCAGCCGCGAGCCTTCGGGCCATGTCGAGAGGTCGACGCGGGCGGTGATCTCGCACACCTGGCTGTGCTCGCGCTCTGTGCCGTCAGAGCGGATCGCCTTTACCCACGCGGTCTCGGGCGTGTTGACGATCGCGTCGCGGACCGGCTCGGAGAGGTCGAACCCGAACGAGAAACGCATCCGCCCCTCACGGCAGTACACGGTCAGATCGTGCGTCGCGCCGGCGCCGTCGGCGCGCACCAGGATCTCGCCCTGCAGCGCGGCGGGGTCGAGCTGCTCGAGCGCGAGGTCGAGCACCAGCTTGTGATCAGCCGCCGTGTTCGACCCGGCGTTCCCGGGCCGCAGGATCCCTGCGGGCGCCTCGCCCGTCCCGTCGAGATAGCACAGCAGCGGATGATGACCGTAGCCGCCCTTGAAGTTCCCGTGCGCCTGCTCCTTCTCCGAGGAGGCGCACGTGAGCGTCGCGTCGAGATCGATCACCGTCCGCTCAGGACGACCGTGCCACCGCGCGAGCGAGCGCTCCGGCCGCGCCCCGACCCTCCACGCCCCCGCCCGTCCGAGCGCGACCGCCGCCCGCAACCGGGAAAGGCACTCCTCGTCGACGGAGTCGATCACCCGGAACGCGGTCGAGTCAGACGCCACGTTCCCGTACAGGTCGGGCTGATCGCGCTGAGCTCCCAGGTCAGCCAGGCACTCGCCGCCGTCGGCGAGCATCACCGCCAGATCGCGCAACACCACCCCAGGATCATGCGCCGAGCGTCGCTCCCGCGACGGTGCCATCGCCGCCGACAACGCCCGCGTGAGCCCGACCCGGTCCGCCACGCCAGCCACCAGCACGCTGCCTGCGTGCCCTACCAGGCCGGTCCCGTCCGCCGTCACAGATAGCTTGTCAACCAGCCCTTCACGCTGCACCATATGGGTGATCCTCCTGAGATCGGGCTGCGAGCTTTAGTAACCCGCATTCTCCCTGCTCAGGCGGACGTTACCGCGCCCCGGCCAGCCCGGGGCGCGGCCGTTAATGAACGATCCAGGCCGGTTGTAGACCGTGGATTGGTCGGCCGGTTTGGTCGGGTCGCCGGTGTGGAACAGATGGTGGGCAGGTTCCGGGTCAGCGTGCGCGGCCGCGATGTAGCCCTGCAGGGAGGCGGCGAGGCGCGTGGTGATGGGCACGACGCGGCTCTCGCGGTTCTTGCTGTCGCGCACCTCAAGCGTGGCGCGCGCCGGATCTACGTCGCGCAGCTGCAGGTTGAGCGCTTCTGAGATGCGCATCCCGGTGGCGTAGAGAACCCGGAACAGCACCGGGTCGACCAGCGCCCTGTTCGACATCTCCGACAGCGGCTGGGTATCGATCGTGTCAAAGAGGCGGCAGATCTCCTCGTCGCTGAACACGTAGGGCGGCGGCCGGTGGCGGGTCTTCACGCGGGTCAGCGTTGGCGGCGCCCATGCTTGCCAGCCGAACTGGCGGGCGTGTTCTGCCAGTTCGCGAAGGATGATCTCCTCGCGGCGGATGGTGGACGCCTTGAGATGGCGGCCGTAGAGGAATTCCTCGACGGCCTGTTGGATGATCGACCCGTCCGCGTAGCCGTCCCGGCGGGAGTGCTCAGCGAACTGCCGCAACACCCGTTCCTGACTGTCGTACCGGAATCCGCCGGCGCGGCGGGCCGCGAGCAGCGTGTCGATCAGATCGCTCAGCGTCGGCGCGTTCATCGCCGTGCCCCTTGCTCCGCGTCCAGGACATCTTCGACGTCAAGGGCGCAGCGGCGCAGGTGCTCGGTGTCGAGCCTGAGATAGTGCGCGGCGGTCGTGGTGCCCGCCGCGTGACCCAGGACCGCCGTCACCACCGGCGGCGGCGTGTCGTCCTGGAGCATCGCGACCGCCAGCGCGCCGCGCAGCGAATGCAGGCCGTGCGAGCGTCCGGCCGCGAACACGATCCCGGCGCGCCGCGCGTAATAGCTCAGCCGGCAGCCCACCGAGGTGGAGGAGCCGAACGCGGTGAACGGGTAGCGGTGTTTGACGAACACCTGCCGGCAGGCCGCCTCCGGCCGGCCGTGCCGGATGTAATCGATCACCGCCCATCCGACATCGCCCGGCAGCGGCAGCGTCAACGGCACGCCGGTCTTGTGCTGCCTGAACGCCAACGTCTTGGCCCGCCAGTCAAACCATCCGAGCTCCAAGCGGCGCAGGTCTCCGACCCTCACACCGAGCCTGACGGTCAGCAGGACCATCGCGTAGTCGCGTTTCCCGATCGCGGCTTGCCGGTCGATCTGCTCCAACACCCGGCGGACATCCCCAGCCGTCCACGGGTGCGGGGCCGACTGGCCGCGGCGGGGATAGCGCTGCGGCGGTAGCCGCCCGGCCAGGTCTTCCCGGATCTGCCCGTCCTCGCGCAGGTGACGCAGGAAGTCGGCCAACGCCGAACGCAGCGAGCCGCTGGTTTTCGGGGCGTAGCCCCGGTGCTGACGCCGAGCCCAGAACCCGGCCAAGTCTCGGGCCTGCGCCTGGTCCAGGGTCTCCCGACCGACCTCGTCGAGGTAGGCGAGGAACTGGTCCGCAGCGCGCTTCTTCGTCACGATGCTGGCCACAGCGTTCCCCCGCCGCCGGCACGCCGCGAGGTACTCATCCCTGACCGCACGGAAACGCGCCGGGCAGCGCTCAACCGGCGGCGTCGTGGCCTGCCCCACCCGGGGAACGCCCCCATCCAACACCTCCATCAGCAGCAGCGGCGGCCGGCGAGCGAGCTGAGCATGCCGGGAACTGGTCGGCTCCCGCAGCCCCGCGAGCCTGACCCCGGACCGCTCCGCGATGAAATCGAGACAGTCCGCCTCGGCTGGAAGCGCCTGACCGCGCGCCTCGAGGAACCCCGCGAACGCGTTGAACTCCGCCGTGTGGCGTTTGATCGTCGTCCTCGACCGACCCGCCGCCGTCAACACGACGATCACCCGCGATGACACCTCGCGCATATCCGCCGCTTCCATAAGAATCGACCCTCCTGACAGTGGTGAACAGGCAAGGCGATTCTTCGCCGCACTCAAGGCGTCAGCGGCAGACACCCACACGGGAATGGGCAAGGTCAGTCCGGACGTAGGCGCGAACCCGATCGGACACGTCGACCAGGCACGACGTCGACCACACGCCCGGGGTTATGTGGCCGCGACCAGGCCCAACACCCCCCTTGAGCAGCGGAAACACCCCGGGCGGCCACATAACCCAGCCGTCCACGTAATGCCTCTTATGGAGAATTCTCCATAACAGACACACGACAGCGATGACGCTCCTGCAATCCGACATCAGCACCACCGTGATCGCCCTCTGGCTCGGCCACGAGCAGGAAAGCACCACCCGCGGCTACCTACACGGCGACCTGCGCCTCAAACAACGAGCGATCGACCGCACCGCGCCCCCAGACACCAAGCCCGGTCGCTACCGACCCACTGACAGCCTGCTCGCGTTCCTCGACAACCTCTGATCGCGGCCGGCGTTATGCCGAGCCAATCTCGACCGAGATCATGCTCGACGCAGCGAGAACGTGCTCAACGCCAGCAACAACTCGGCATAACGAGCGCCCCGGCATAACGTGGGAAGGGCGGTCGCGAGCGCGAGGTCCCGGTGCCGCTGGCCGTCCAGCAGGCGCTCGAGGTGTGGCTGAAGGTCCACCCCCTCGCCTGCCGGGTCGGGCTGCTCGACGAGCAGCCCCTCTTCGTGAGGCTCGGCCGCCACGGACACGAGCAACCCCTCCCCCTCTCCGCCGTCGGCGTCCACCGGCTCGTGCGCCGCAGCTGCGCGGCCGCCGGCGTGCCCGAGCGGCTCTCGCACCCCCACGCGCTGCGCGCCTACTGGGCCACCCACTGCCTCGAGGCCGGCGTGCCCGTGCACACCGTCTCCGCCCGGCTCGGGCACATCGACCTCCGCACCACCGCCCGCTACGCCGCCCCGAGGCCCGAGCAGATCGACGAGATCGCCGACGTCCTGGACCGCCGCCACCAGGCCGCCCGCCGCGCGGGTGAAACGATGTAGCTGGTCAGGGCAGCCGGCGCTCGCGCCGCCGTGTCCGCCATGAGAGGTTCAATAGCGCCTGTGCGTACGAATTGCGCACCACTCGACTGTGAAGGAGTTCCGTTGCCGCTGACCCAGACACAACTCGCGACCGCCGTCGCTGACCGCGCCGAGATTCCCAGGGCCGAGGCCAAGCGAGTCCTTGGGGCGCTGGAGGAGATTGTGCTCGAGGAGCTCGGCAACGCGCAAAAGGTCCGCGTTGGCGGTCTTGTGCAGCTGACCGTCCGCGTCAAGCCGGCGCAGAAGAAACGCAAGGGCCGAAACCCGGCTACCGGCGAGGAGATCACGATCGCTGCCAAGCCCGCGAGCGTCGATCTTCGCGCGCGACCGCTCGCCAAGGCCAAGGCCGCGCTGCCATCGGTGCAGAAAGCGCGCCGACGACTCGCCGCCTGAAACCCTGCTCAGCGGAGCCGATCGGCGCTCAGACCCTTTCAGACACGGTGCGAGGAGTTTGGAGCGCCGGTTTCCGGCCCGATTGACCATAAACCCGTTTATCGGGCGTGAAGAAGCACTCACAATCCCCTCCCCCCGGTGGTCGGATCCGTCACCAGGCCCCGGTGGCTTCGGACTCCGGAAGGCACGCGAGGCGACCCGGCAGGCGGGCAGAGAGATCAGATCAGTCGTAGGGCCGTCCGAACACGTCGGCGAGAGCGAGCAGCTCTCGCGTGTCGTGGTCTTGCGGCCAGGCGGCTTGCAGGCTAAACGGGTCCTCGTCGAGGGCGTGGAGCACGAGCAGGATCTCCGGCGATAGCAGCAGCCGCGCGTCCGGGTCGTGTTGGGCGCTTCGGAGAGTCGTCACGACGCCGTCGTGGTGTTCGTCGACGAATGCGGACAGGCGCCCTCGGTCGCCGAACCGTCGGGCCCACCAGGTTCGTAGGTGAGCGCGCATTGCCGGCGGCATCGGCGTCGCGGTGCCTGGTGGCGCCAGCTCGGCGAACAGCCGAGCGAGCTCGCAGCCGAGCCCGGTGGGATCAGCCGCCTCGGGTGGTCCTGCGCACACCGGCATCAAGTCACTCGGCGCCAGCGGCGTGCGTGCGGGGGGAGGTGGAGGACCGTGCCCGTGGGGTGGCGCGCATCCACCTCAGCGGCCGCCGAGGCGTTTGATGGTGTCGTTGATGTCCACGCCGGGCTGGGTCGCGTTCTCGGGGCGAATACTGACTCGCTCGGCGAGATCGTCGCTCTTGCCTACGAGCACCATGCCGGAGTCGAACACCATCTTGAACCCGTTGATCTTGATCAGCGAGGTGTCCTTCTCGAACGCAACGTTGGGGTCGATGTCCGCGGCGCGGACTGCTTCGCTGAACGGCGCCCGGTAGCTGGCGTCCAGGTTGGCCGCGGCGAAGTCGCGAGGGCGGACGTCCATCGTGTTGTCCTGCATCTTGGCGAGCAGCGCGACCTGGTAGCGCCCGCGCTTCTCAGGGCTGGCGACATGCTCATTGAAGAAGCTCTCGGCGGTGCGGACAAAGTCGAGCGTCGCTTTCTCCGGGCTCGTCCTCAGCCGGCAGCCGAGGAACGTCGAGAGGTAGAAGGTCGCGACGCCGACCCCGTCGTCCTTGCCGCGCTGATCGTCAGACACGCGACCGTGCATCGACTCGGGCCGGCCGCCGTCGTCGAGCATGAGCAGTGAGGTCTTGAACACCTTGGTCTTGTCGGTGAGTGTCAGCTCGCGCAGCAGCTCCAGGTCGACGGTCTTGCGGCCCTGCTGGTCGGCGTCGATCTTGAAGCGGAGCCCCTGCTCGCGCTCAAGCTTGAGCACCGCCACACACGGCCGCGCGTCGATCAGCCCAAGGACCATCGTCAACAGGCCTGCGGAGTTGCGGCCCGTCTGCACGTCGTGCAGGTGCGCGGCGACGCGCTTGGAGGCCTCCACGACGCGGTCGCCGTCGGCGAGGACCTCGGCGACGGCCTCACGCACGCACGTCGCACCATCGGGGTCGACGACGACGTCGAGGCCCCTCAGGCCAAGGCTCTTGATGATCTTCTTGCGGAAGTACGCGCTGAGCGCGTCGTCGAGGGTGATCCGCGCGTCGGTGAGCACGAGCGCTTGGTCCTGGTCGCCGCCGTGCGGGATGTCGTGGACCACGGCGCTGGTGATCTGGAAGCTGTCGAGGTTCATCCCTGCTCCTTCTCGGGGATCGGCGCCTCTAGCTTCGCCCGGGCAGTGGCCAGGAATGCCTCGCGGCCCGCCTCGAAACGCAGGACCGCGTTCTCGTGCTGCTGCGCGTCGTCCTGCATCGCGAGCTGCGCGGCTTCTATCAGGCGCTCGCGGACGGTGTCGTACGCCTGGACCACCGGATCTGCGCCGCCGAGCCGCAGTCGGAGCCGCTGTCCGATCACGTATACCTGCTCGGGCCATAGCCGCAGCTCCTCGGGCAGCTCAGCGCTAGCCCGCTGAAGCTCGCGGGTCTGGCGCAGGCGGGTCGGACCAAGCCCAAGCACCGAAGCGGCCTCGTCCAGCAGAGCGTGCAACTCCTCACGGCGCTTGGCCGCTTGATCGCGCACAAACTGCTTGCGGGCGGCCCGCCTCGCCCCCCAGGACGTCACCGTCGGGCCGACGACGCCCGAAACGACGATGCCCGTAACCGACACTACGAGAGTGGTGTTCGCCACGCCCCGCAGTATCCGCCCCGCCGCGGATACCGATGACTCGCCGAGTTCGGCCCCGCTGCAACGCTTCAGGTAGTGGCATCGCGAGTGATGTCCCTCCGGTTGGTCGTTGCGCGCTACGGAGCCGCCGCGGGACGGGCCCCGCGCGATTCCTACTCCTGGTCGTGAGTGACCCGTGGCTCCAGCCCGAGCTGTCGCAGGCCCTCGAGTATCGAGAGGTCGAGGTCATCGGGCGCTACGCCCGCGGTGCCCCCGTCGACGTGAATCACTATGTCTACCTCGACGAGTGGGTTTGCCTTGGCGAGCGGGAGGACAGCTCCACGCACGACGTCGCGCGCTTTCGCGCTCGGTACGTTTGCCAGCGAGATCGTCAAGCTCCGCGGCGGTGTTGCCCGCCCTGGAGACTCCGCGTCGTGGTGATCATCAGGCGCGTCGACGGGCGCACGTGGTTCCTCCGGCGACGTTCTGGGCCTGTTGTCCGCGGTCGTGTCCCTGACCAGCGCTTGCGCGGCCGCCGCGCGAACGACATACGTGCCCGGCTGGAACTGCACCTCGTCGGGGGCCACCGGCTCGCGAAGCCGGACAACGGCGTCATCGGCATCCCATGCGGAGCCGCTCACGAGCCCGAACAACCCCTGTTGCGTCCCGCTGACGAGTGCGTCGCGGAGGACGTCGAGGGTCGCGAGCTTCGGAAGGCGCGGGTAGCGGGCGAACGCCGCGGCGAGCTCGTCGAGTTCGATCGCGGGATCATCGGCGCGGAAGAGACGAAATCTGTCCGCGAGCAGTGCCGCCGGCGCCAGTGTGCTGTCGACGAGGCGGTCTGCGGCGCGTAGATGGTCGAGGACGCGGTCGCCGATGCGGGCGTCGGCTTTCGCCGGACCCAGGTCGATCGTCTCCAAACGGAGTTGACCGTTGCGCTCGCTAAAGAGCAGAAGGTGCCGGAATGCCATGGCGACTTGCTGAGGCACGCGTTCCTCGGCGGCGGCGAGGCGCTCGTCGAGCTGGTCGCGCTGCTCCTTGTTGAAGCGCGAGAGGCGCGGCGGGTCTGCCTTGACGTCACGCAGCGCCGCGAGCGTCCGGGCGGACGCGCGCGCCTTGCGTAGCGCCGCGTCGTCAGCGGCCACGAGCATCACCGCGTTCTTGTTCGTGCGGGCGGTGGATCCGCGGTTGTGAAGCACGTGTTCGGCGTGACGCAGGACGTCGGCGCTGGTGTCGCGCCCCATGCGCTGGTCGAGGTTGAGGATGCCGAGCGTTAGTTGCGGTTCGTCGGGCAGATCCGCGGAGTCATCGACGCGCAGTACGACCCGCAGGACCCGCGTGCTGGGCGCGACCTTGCCGATCGCCTCGCGGACGACTGCGGTCACGCGCTCGTCGCCGACTGCGCCTTCGCGTTCCATGACGACCTTGTTCAGCGTCGGCTCGGTCGTGAATCGATAGCGCCCGCCCTCGAGGCGCATATACCAGGCATTTGCTGCTAGCGCGTCCCGCACGTCATCAATGAGGCCACGTGAGATGCCAGGGCGCGCAACCCCGAGGAGCATCTGTGCCGTACTCGCGCCGACAACGCGCTCGGCACCGAACGAGTTGAGGAAGGCTGTCGTCGCGAGACCTGTCGCCAGATGCCAATCCTTCGCCTGGCCGCCGCGGCGTTCGTCCTCGAGCGGACCCTTCGAGTCGGCGCGGATGATGTCGGAGTTCAGGGCCGCCTTGTAGCTCTCGCCGGCGAAGCGCAACACCTCGGCGCGGATCCCGGGATCCGCCAGGTCGACGTCACCGGGGAGTATCAGCGCCCCAAGGTGCTGGCGCTGGCTGAGAGCCTTCACGGTGTGAGCGAGCGTGCGCAGCGCACCGCGGGTCCGCTGAAATCCCGAGAGTGAACCCCAACGGTTTGTCAGTATGTCGACGAGCTCCGGGTGGAAAGGGTAGGCGCAGACGAGCCGCTCGCGATAACCGGCCTCGCGGTAGGACGCGGGCACTGCGTCGGAGAAGGATTCGTAGGCATCCGCGTAAGCGTTGGCGACGGCCCGGCGGGCAGTCTCTTCGCCGAGCGTCGTGAACAGTCGGCGGTGCAAGATTGGAAAGATGTCGTCGCCGTCGACCGGGGTGACGATGTTTTCCGTGCGTCCGACGACCATCGAGAGACGCTCTTGCATCTCTTCGCCTGCGACTGAGGCGTAATCCTCAAGGCGCGAGCTCGTTAGCGTGGCAACGACGACGGCGCCGGGTACGTTGCTCGCGGCGGTGCACAGCTCTTTGATGAAGGTCAGCGTCGTGCCGGCGAGGTTGCCGTCGCCTGCCGTCACACTGAGCGCCTTGTTGAGGTACTCAAGCGTCTCGTCTAGCAGGATCAGGCACGGCGCGTGCGCCTCGAGCAGCTCCGCGAGCTGGGTCGTCGAGGAGCCGAGTAGGTCGCGGTCCTGGTCGGCGACGGGGGAGTAGGCCGCCTCGCCTCCCAGTCGGTAGGCGAGCTGGCCGAGCAGGGTTCGTAGCCCTGGCGAACCGTCGATGTGCTCGCCTGTACCGGGCGCCATCGAGCTGCCGTCGAGCACGGCCACACGGGCGCGAGGGATCTCACCCCCCGCGCCGACGGCCACGTCTGCGGCGAACGGGGTCATGGCGACTGCGGCGGGATCGCGGAACAGGTGATACGCGGCGAGAAGTGTGTGCGTCTTGCCGCCACCGAATTCCGTCTGAAGACGGTAGACGCCGGCCGCGGACGAGTCGCCGCGCAGGCGGGCGGCGATTTCGACGAGGACCGCGCGCAGTCCGTCGGTGAGGTAGGTCTTCTCGCAGAACGCGACCGGGTCGACGTAGTCGCGGGGACCGCGCCCGCGGTCGACGAGACCCAGATCGGCGGCGAAAACCGACTCGTCGAATGAGCCATCGGCGACTTCCTGCCGCGGGATGGCTACCTCGCGCCAGGGCTTGAGTTCGTCAGCCGGCATGGAACAGGGTCAGCTCCTCAAAGGATGCTGTGGAGTTCGCGGCGGCCCGTTCCAGCGTGTCGCGGTTGCCGCCCATACCAAGCAGCATCCGCCGCTCGGCGCTGTCGGCCGGGAGGACCTCGGCAAGGACGCGTGCGACTGCCCAAAACGCGGGCTCCCCGCCCATGCCGGTGGCGCCGAGCAGATCCGCGAGGTCGCCCCGCTGGCCTGCGTCCCAGAGCTTGCACGCGAGGTGTAGGACGTCGATCAGCGCTGGCGCGACCGATAGCTCGAGATCCCGGCGCTCGTGCGGCCCGAGAACCCGGAAAGTCGCTCCGTGCCGCTCGGCGAGTCCACCCGGTCCTGTCAGCTCGCCCAAGTCGACATCGAACGCCCGCTCGAGCTTGTAGGCCTCGTCAGCGGGGACTTCTGCGGTGAGGTAGGCCCAGCGCCAGGTGAGGTAGAAGAGCGATGTGCTGTCGAGGGCAATCAGCGATTCGTCGCCGAGCAGCTGCCGCATGGCGCGGCGTGCCACCGCTTGCCGCGCCAGCACCATTAGTTCGCTGACGGTCACCTCTTCGCCCGAGAGCTTGCTGATCGACGCATAGCGGGCAAACACCTCAAACGCTGGGCCGACAGCGGAGGCGAAGTAGTCGGCACCGACGAGATCCATGTGCTCGAAGGCGTCCAGGCGAGCGCCGATGCAATCCCCGAGCTCACGCACGACGTCATCGTAGAAGCCGACAGCTGCGGCATCCTCGCGGCGGCACGTGAGGACAACCGACGATGCAAGGGCGGCCTTCACCTGCGCAAGCGGGCGACCGGCCCGTTCGGAACGCATCGGCCACGACGTCGTGACGACAAGCCCGACTGATCGTAGCGCGTTAAGCAGCTTCTCCCACGCCGTGAGGTCAGTGTGAGCGAAGACGATCGACACGACACCGTCGTCCCTGACTACACGGGCGATCTCCCGCAGTGAGCGCTCAAGGCGCAGCTCGAATTCCTCGCCTGAGATGTAGCGTGGATCGCTCGGGCGAACACGGTTCTGGATGACCTCCTGGGCCTTCGGAGTCCACTGCGAGACGAACAGGTCTGGATAAAGGAAGCCGACGCTCCGTTTGAGCCAGACGTAGAAGAAATCCGATAGGTCGGAGTACATGACTGAGTAGTAGTACGGCGGATCGATCACCACTGCATCAAAGGTGTCGTCCGCGAAGGGAAGGTTCTGCGAATTGCCACGGACTACGGAAGCGGGCGCATCAGCCGCCGACGCGCAATGCCGAATTGCTAGCTCCATCCAGCGCGCCGCTCCATCCCACGTTCCTGACGCGGCTCCAAATGGGTCGGTTTCGATGAAGTCCCAAGCCATACGGATCGCCTGTTGCGGGAACGTTGCGCGGCCCGCCTCGACAGTGACACGCCAAGTGGCGAACGCGGAGTTCGCATCAGCGATTCGGTCCACGCACATCCCCAGGTATTACGCTGCGTGGCAATTAGTGCGTGGTTACTTGGCGTAGGCGACGTACTCGCCGTCGAAGTACTTGCTGACAATCTCACTTGTGCGGGTTGCGAGATACTCGACGGTGAGAGTGACGAGCTTGGCGAGGTTGGATGGGCGGCGTCGCGCGACGTGGGTGTGAACGTCCTGGTTGAGCAGCTCATCGGGATTGAGCTCCGGGGCGTACGGTGGAAGGTAGAACAGCTCCATCCGCGGATGGTCCAGCAGCCAGTACTCGACCGCGGGAGACTTGTGGAAGGAGGCGTTGTCAACGATCAAGAAGATCTTGCGCTCGGGGAAATGCTCGAGCAGCTTGTCGAGGAAGTCCAGGAAGCGGATCTCATCGCAGCTGCCCTCGAAGATCTCGAACACCAGCGTGCCGTCGGCACCGATCGCGCTGATCACGTTGGCCGAGAAGCGCTTGCCGGTCAGCGGCACGATCGCGCGCTCGCCGATCGGCGCGTAGCTCTTGCCGGCGGTCTGCCCGGCGCGCACGCCCATCTCATCGCCGAACAGCATCCGCGCCCCTTCGCGCCGCGCGCGCGCCTGGATCGCCGGGAACTCGTCCTGGAGCCACACCCGCACCCGCTCGGGGTCCTGCTCGAGCCACCGCCGCTGCGGCTTCTTGCCCGAGAACCCCCAGCGCCGCAGGTAGACACCGACCGTCTGGCGACTGAGCCCGAGCCCGAACCGCCGCTCGATCAGCGCCTTGACGGCCTGCCTTGACCACAACACGCCGGGAATCTGCAGCTGATCGGGGTTCGTGCCCTTCATCAGTCGGATCAGCTCTGCCTGCTGGGCGTCGGTGAGCGCCATCTGCTCGCGCGAGCGCCGACCACGCCGCCCCTCCCTCAGTCCCTCAAACCCCCTGAGCTGGTGGCGAGCCATCCACAGCGACACCGTCCGCAGATGCACCCCCAAGGACTGCGCCACAACCGCGTGAGTGCGTCCGGCCAACACCATTTTCACACCCCGCTCACGCAGCGCTTCCCGAGTCGTGCCTGACACCCGTCTAGCGTCACTCTTCACACAGTCAATACTATCACGCTGACACACCCAAATGCACTGCCACATGGCGTAGTAATTGCCACGCGCCGTAATACGTCGTGACGGCCGCAGCGAACTCCAAGTCGATGCCCTCTTCGAGCATCGCGGCGTGTGCTGCACGTGTGGTGCGGCAGAGCGTGCCCAGAACCGCGAGCTGGCGGTCGGTGAACAACGAGCGCCAGGTCGTGTAGCCGTACGGCAGGTTTTGCAGGTTGTTGTAGCCGATGGAGTCCACAGGCTCGTCGGGTAGCTCGCTCATACCATCGTCGAGTTCCCCGAACCGTTCGAGAAAAACCGCAGCGCTCCGCGCCGCGCGAAGCTCGTCGTCAGAGGGCGGGCGGTACGCTCGATGGCGCCCGCGGACATCGAGAACGGCGTAGAGCCGAGTGCCAAAGGGAACGCGCTTCGCGTGCTCGCGTACATTCGGACCGCTCATCGCGGTGGCGCAGCGTGGGCACGTCATCGAGCCAGCGCGCACAGTCGCTTCGTTGACGTCTACACTCTCCGGGGGCGCGCCCTCGACGAGCTCGATCCCGACCGGATCCGTCGCCAGGTCCAGGCGCAGCCAGACCTGTCGGCGCGTGCTGTCCGCCAGCCGCAGCGAAGACAGTAATGGCACCTCAGTTCCGCATCCCGGGTTCGGACACGTCATTGTCCGGCACCAGAAGAACACTGACGGTCGGATCTTGCCGTCCTCGCAGGGAAACAGGCTTGCCAGCTCGGCCTCCGCGCGAGCCTTCACCCATCCCGCCCAGCGCACGAACGCCTCGGCCAGCGGGCCACCGGACGCGTCCGCGCCGAAGCGCTGGGGAAACTCCAATACTCCCTTCTCGATGAGATGTGCGACTGGATTGAGGTCCAGTGCGGTCGTGTCGCAGCCCAGCCGCAACGCCTCTAAGGGGATCGCTCCGCCACCTGCAAAACAGGGCTCTCCGAGGGTGAGTTGGGGTGAAGTCACAGCGAGTTTTCGTGTGGGAGAGTGAGGGTGACTGGTCCGCAGGCGAGGTGGACGAGCGCGAGAGCGGCGTTCGCGGAGTGGAACCCGTAAGCGCGGCGGACCAGCAGTTTGACCTTGTTGTTGAGCGCCTCCGCCCGGGCGTTGCTCAACTTCAGGCGACGGGCGGCGAGTATGCCCTGACGGTGTTTGCGGATCGTGCAGCCCAAGCGGATGAACGGGGCGAGCCGGCAGCGGGAGAGGCGGGACAGCAGCCGGTCGAGCAGCTCGCTGACGGCCTCGACGGTGAGGCCGGGGGCGAAGATCGCTCTGACCATCTCTTTCATCGTCCAGGCACGCGCGACCTTCCCGCCGCCGGCCTGGATCGCGGCGAGTGTGGCCGCTTGGCGGTCGGTGAGATCGGAAGGGTTCTTGAGCAGCGCCCAGCGATCGTGCTTGAACTGTTTGGCGGCGCCGGCCTGGCCCGCGTGGCGCAGCTCGTTCCAGTACTCGCGGCGGACCTCGTCCAGCGCCTTGGTGGCGAGTTGCACAACGTGGTAGTTGTCGATCACGATCGTCGCCTGCGGCGCGTGCTCGCGGACGCTCTTGGCGTACCCGCCGGTCATGTCCATCGAGACCGCGGTCAGCCGGGACGCGCGTGCGAAGATCGCCGGCTCGATCTCGCTGCCGTCCTGGAGCCATGCGCCGGGGATGCCCTCGCCGGCCGGGACGATCGGGCACGGGCCGAACGGGACCATGATCGCCGGCTCAGGCTCCCACGACGGCCGCCCGGCGTGCGCCGGCGGGTCCTCGGCCGGCGGGTCGAGCTCGGCGAAGAACTGATCGGCGGCGGCCTGGCCCTTGCCCTCGGTGCCCCACACCACGCACCCGCGCGCGTGGTCGGCGATGAGCGTGAGGTAGCGGTGGCCCTTGCGCCACGCGACCTCGTCGATCGAGATCTCAAACAGCTCCCGGAGCCGGTCGGCCTGGGCGAGATGCTCCTCGCCGACGCGCTTGATGATCCGCCCGATCGTCTGCCACTCAATCCGCACCAGCCGTGTGATCGTCGTCTTGTCGGCCTTCGTCGCCAGCCACGCGACGAGATCGTCGAAGTCGCGGGTGAAACCGGCGCGGTGACGCGCGAACGGGACGCCCTCGACATGCACCCCGTGCTCGGGACACCGCAGCTGCCGCAGCGTCGCGCGGATCTCGAGTCGCCAGACGCCAAGGTCCAGATGGCGCCAGACCGACTCGTGATCCTGGATACCCTCGCGCGCCATCGTGGCGTACCCGCACACCGGACAGATGAGCCGCTGGCGGCGCAGCGCGACGCGCACAACGACACGATCAGAACCGAACCGCACGCCGCGCACCCACACCCCCTCCAAGCGCAGCAGACGACAGAATGCGGCAGTGACGCGCACGGGCCAAACCTCCAGCTCGAGGAACTTGAATACCCGCGAGCCTACGGCGCGGCTCGTGCGCGTCGCCTGCCGCTACGCCAAGAGCTCAGAACCGCTGCAACTAGCGCCAAA
This sequence comes from uncultured Solirubrobacteraceae bacterium, assembly GCA_963816005.1. Lineage (GTDB taxonomy): Bacteria > Actinomycetota > Thermoleophilia > Solirubrobacterales > Solirubrobacteraceae > Palsa-465. The sequence continues at coordinate 42,988 of CAWFKF010000014.1, forward strand.
CCAGCTCAAGATTCACCCCAGATCACCCTCGGAGCCTCCAAAACAGTCGAGCACCTTGGGTGCCCGACCCCCGTATGCGGACAGCAGGCGGCGGCGCAGCGGCTCCATCCGCGAGGGTTGAACCGACGCCTCGAACTCGGCCGCGTCCGCGAGCTCGTGCAGGACTCCCGAACGCTCGTCGTCGCCCGGGTCAGGCAAGAGAGTACCGTAAACGACCGCGCGGCTCATTGCCAGCGGCCGCCGAGCCCACCAGAGGTGCAGCGTCGAGATGTGCCCGTGGCGCAGGCTCTTCTCGCGCGCGGAGGCGGCGTTGATTTCTGTGAGCGGCAGCTCTTCCTCTATCAGGCGGCGGACGCTCACGATCGCACGCTTGCCTCGATGACCGGGTCGGGCGCTACCCGGAAGCGCACGTCAAGCGACGGAGTCCACGCGGCCGCTAGCGCGCGGGCCGGGTCCTGGACGCGGTAGAGCCGCGGCTCAGGGCCCGCACAGTCCAGAACGACGTAAAGCCAGTAGTCCTCGCTAAGCTCTTGTGCCTTGGCGAATTCGCCCCAGGTCAGTTCGACCATCGCGACGCCCGACCGACCCTTCACCTCGATGCAGCGCCGCCTGCCGTTCCTCAAAGAACGGGCTCTCCGGGCATGATCGGGGGTGACGACACACGAACACGCGTTTTCTTTCTGGCCCTCCGAACCGCGTCACCCGTATTCCGCCACGACGCTCGCTCGACCCCGGGATGACCCGGTGCGCACGCACGGCAAACGGCGCAACGAGAAGGGAATGGAGCAGGCAGCTCCCCGGCACGCCACGACCCCCGTCAACGCGGGCAGCGACCCCGACGCCCCCCAACGACGCCCTATGGGGCGAGTCTCGCCATGATCATCCGGATGCGCCTGCGCGCAGGCGCGGCCATCCCTGGCCGCTTGAGCACGCATCCGCTGTGCCCACGATCGCCGGGCACGGGGCCCAGCGAGCAGTCCACAACCCAGCAGCAGAGGCGCACGCGACTTCCACCCTCCGCTCCGACGACCAAAAGCCCTGCTCAGGACGGAATCTCGATCGAGAGTCACCCCCGATCATCCACGGAGCCCCAAAGAACGCAGGTCGAACCCGACGTTGTCCGCCTCGACTGAGGTCACCGTCCAGCCGTTGTCGGTTTCGTGGCGGGTCGCGACTTCGACTGCGACGCGTTCGATGTCCTCATCTGAGAGTCCCTGTCCGTCGCCGCCATCCATTCCAGCTTGGGCGGGCAGCACCAGTGCCGTGCCGAGGACTACGACCGGGCCGCGAGTGACCGCTCTGCTGCGCTCGACGTCGACCAGTCGAGCCTGCATGCGTTGCTCGTAGGTCTCCTTCTGGATCTCGGCCTTGCGCAGGCGACCGTCGGCCCCTTGCACGCCCGCCGCGACCTCGTCCTCGGCGGCGAAGACCGCTTCGTCGGCGCTAGCGAGCAGCGTGCCGAACGAGCGGCGCAGGAAGTCCTCCTGGACGTCAGCAACGTGGACGCGATCCCCAACAGCCGAGCGGTAAACGGGCTCGAAGAGTTGCTGGCGCGCCCAGGTGACAAGGTCCGAGTCGGCGGACACGATGGGAGGAGCCGCAAGATCAGACTTCGTGGGAATGAGGTCGAACAGCGAGCCGAGCCGGTCCGGCTCGCGGCGGCCGCCGACCTCGCGCGCTGACGTCATCACCCGGTGGACGATCTCGCCGTTACCGTCGACGACATCGAACGTGAGGAAGCGCACCACCGCGGGCGTGAGGATGTCCGGGTCGATGAGCCGTGCACCGCGTCGAACGTCGTCCTGAGTGTGAGAGATCACAAACGCTACGAGCGCATCGAAGAATGGGTGGCCGGGGCCGCACAGCTCGGGCGGCGGGAGCGCCGCCTCCTCCTCGCTGCGACGCGGGCGGGTAGCGACCGCCTTGTCGAACGTCAGACGTGCGTACGAGGGCGCGATACGGCGCGTCGCGCCTCTGACACGGCTGGCCGCGACCAGCGCTGTCGGCGACCGATCGACGCGGATCGTCCCGGGGTCGAGGCGGCGCTGCGCCTGCCCACCGACGAGCGCGATTGCGTCTAGGAAGAACCGCTCGAAATAGCTCGGCGGCAGGCGGCGCTCCTGGGCGCGCTGCGCGCGGTCACGTTCCGCCTCCCAGTCGAGGTGGTGCTGCGCGAGGGCGTCCTGCAGAAGCTCGTTGGCGCGCGCGATTGCGGCTGGGTCTGGCTCCTCGCCGCCGAGCGTCTCGGCGGCCTGCTCCTTGGTCAGCTCGCCGGTGAGGACGGACTCGAGGAGCTCGCGCAGCCGGTAGCCCGCGAATGTCGCGCCAATGACGTCGAAGACCTTGTCGCCCATCGCAGCGCCCATCGCCTCCATCTTCCTCAGCAGCGTCTTCAGGACGTAGCCCTCGCGCGTATTCCCCGCTACGAGGTTGAAGATGTACACGTCCTCGGTCTGCCCGATGCGGTGGATACGCCCCATCCGCTGTTCCAAGCGGTTGGGGTTCCAGGGGATGTCGTAGTTCACCATCAGATGGCAGAACTGAAGGTTGATGCCCTCTCCCGCCGCCTCGGTGGCGACCATGATCTGCGCTCGCTCACGAAACGCGCGCTCCTGCTCGATGCGCTCGGCGAGCTTCATGCCACCGTGGATGACCGCAACGTCGAAATCCCCGCCAAGGTTTTCCACCAGGTAGTCAAGGGTGTCCCGGTGTTCGGTGAAGATCAGGAGCTGCTTGCGGCGGTCCTCCTTGAGGCCCTCCGAATGGACCACCTCGAGCAGCTCAGTGAGCTTGTGCTCCTTGCGCAGGGCCTCGACCTCCTGCGCCAGCGTCAGAAGCGGGCCGAGCGCCTCGAGTTCCGCGGCGAGCTCCGTCTCGGTATCGGGTAGCAGCGCGTCAAGTGCCTCCTCCTCCAGCGCCCAGCGAGCCTCCTCTTCGAGGTCGTCGAGTAGTTCCTCGTCGTCGACTAGCGACGCCTGGAAGTCCTTGCGTTTGCGCAGGTACTCCTTCGGGTCGGCGAGCGCCTGCTCGAGCCGGCCCACCCGCCGCTCAATCGTTCGGCGGATCGCCCGTGGGCTTGACGCCAGGCGGCGCTGCATCGTTGTCAGCGCGAACCCCGCGGTCGTTCGCTTCCCAGAGCCCTTGATCTCGACCAGCTTCGTGGAAATGAAGTCGGTTACCGCGACATAAAGGTCCCACTCCAGTCCCTCAAGGTCGTAGGAGATTGTCTTCGGGTGCCGCGGTTTGAACAGCGGCCGCCCGCGCATATCGCGCATCCGCTCCTTCGGCATGCGCCGAAACAGATGCTTGGGCACCTGCAGATGTCTGGGGCATCGGTCACCGACGGCGTCGATGTCGAGCAGCCGCAGCAAGGCCCAAAGACTCGAGTCGCGCCCGGAATGCGGCGTCGCAGTCATGAGAATCAGTCGGTGTGCCTGGCGCGAGACGACCTCGGCGGCTTTGTAGCGCTCGCTTCTGTGATCGATGAATCCGTCGCGGCCGATACGCAACGTGAAGCCGTGGGCTTCGTCTACGACCGCTAGGTCCCATTCCCGCTCGCCCTGAGCCAGCGCATCGCGTACACGCTCAGTCCGCAGGAAATCTCGACTCACGATCACCCGGTCGAACAGATCCCACGGGTTCTCCATCGGGTTAGCGTCAAAGACCGCCGCGTCCATCTGCTGGAAGGTGAGCTGGAAGCGATCGCTCAACTCTCGGGCCCATTGCGGACGCAGGCTGGCGGGCGTCACGACGAGAATGCGATCGCCGACGCGTCGCAGCTCGAGCTCTTTCATGTAGAGCCCGGCCATGATCGTCTTGCCGGCACCGGGATCGTCTGCGAGCAGGAAGCGCAGCCGTGGCTCGCGCATGAACTCGCCGTAGACCGCCTCCAGCTGGTGCGGCAACGGCTGGATGTTCGAGACCGCGACAGCCGCCATATCCCAGGTGAACGCTGTTTGGATGCGCCGGGCCTCTGTACCAAGACGAAAGCGTTCGGGATCCGCGTCGAGCGGGACGTGCGTCGACTCCTCCTCTACACGAACCTGGCCGAGTTCGTCCTCGGCGAGAGTCACCTTGCCCAGACCGCCCGGACCGTCGAACACGAGATCCCAAAACGGGCCAGGCGTGGCCGCGATGAGCTGGACTACGTCGCTGCGGCCAGGCAGCCGGATCCGCGCCCCAGGTTTGAGGCGGGACAGGTCGATGCTTGCTGGAGACTCAGCCATGAGGCTCGGGCCGGGGGTCGTCGCTGGACGCGCACACATGCTGAGTTCGCCTGCAACATGCGGCGTAGAACGTAGAGCGCGTCGCGCGGTGTCCTGGCTGTGTCGGCAGCCGGCTTCCGATGTCCCCGAGTGACGATGAGGACAGGCCACGGCGGATAGGAGGACCACAACGTCGGCCTCGGGCTGCTGTTGCCAGTCGCTGGCTGCCGGGGCCGCTTGCTCTATCAGGCGGCATGCGACTCCGTGCCGGGCAGCCGAGTAGTCGCGGCCGCGGCGGCCACGATGGCGTCCACGATCCGTGTGTACTCGTTCTCCGTCAGTCGCACGTGCGACTGACGCCGCACCCGCAGCGGGTCGAATCCCACCGCCGCCAAGGACGGCGCGTTGTCGTCGGCGGGGATGGCCACCAGAGGCCGCAATGCGAGCTCGTACGGCCAGCGCTCGTGGCCGGTGTCGGTCGGCTCGTCGGCGGTTACCTCCATCACCGCGCAAAACCGCTGTCGGCCAGCGGCGTAGTAGACGAGCCTACTACCCCGGCTGACCGATCGCGGATACTTCGGAAACACCACGCTGGTCAGCCGGTCCTGCCATCTGGGGTCGGCCATCCAATTGGCTGGCACTGGCGTGCCAGCGTGGCCGAAGGTCTTGAGAAACAGAGCCGTCAGTACTATTCCACGCTAGTCAACGATTGGGATGGGGAGAAACCTAGCGCCAATAGGGGGCGATAGCAAGTAGTAAAAGTGGCTCAGTAACTCGTAGGTTGCTCAGCCGGCCGTTCGGACCGTCTCCCCCGGCTCTCGCTCATACGCCAGAACCGTATAGGCAGGCGCCTACGCAGCCTCGCCGAGCTGCTCGGCGCGCTCGGCCGTGAGGTCGAGATTCTCATACAGCGTTGAGCGGCCCACACCGAGCGCGCGCGCGATCTGCGCCATCGTCAGCTCGCCCTGCGCGCGCATCGCCTGGGCGGCAGCGAGCTTCTCCGGTGTGATCAGCTTCGGTCGGCCGCCGTTGCGGCCGCGGGCCCGAGCGGCCTCGCGCCCGGCTGTGGCGCGCTCGCGGATCAGCTCCCGCTCGAACTCGGCCAGAGCAGCGAACAGGTGCAGCTGTAGCCGTCCGCCAGCGGTTGTCGTGTCGATCGCCTCGGTCAGCGACCGGAAGGCAATCTCGCGCTCCTGCAGCTCGCCGACGAGCTCGACGAGATGTCGCAGACTTCGCCCGAGCCGGTCAAGGCGCCACACGACCAGGGTGTCTCCCGCGCGAAGGTAGTCCAGGCAGGCGTCGAGCTGCGGGCGGCGGCGGATTGTGCCGGAGCCGACGTCCTCGTAGATGCGCTCGCACCCGGCCCGTTCGAGCGCGTCGAGCTGCAAGGCTAGGTCCTGGGCGCGGGTGGAGACGCGCGCGTAGCCGATCAACGTGTTGTGTTCGCTCACGGCGGCGGTATCCTCTGTCGTGTGATTACGAGGGCCGTGGTTTCCTCGGCTCTGCTTACTGTAAAGGCGAGCGTCGCGGTCTCCGCGGCGCTCCCTTCGTTTAAAGGCGCCCCCGGGCCAGGCGACGGGGCCGACTCCCGACCCGGGGGCTACGGCGCGATGCGCCGGTGCTACCGCCGCACGACCCGGTCGATCACGACCAGGAGCACGATCAGCAGCGTGATTACGAGGGCTGTGGAGTCCACAGTCCTCCTTCCTGCTCCGGGTTGACCCGGTACCCCGGGACCGGTCGGCCCCGGGCCGGCCGTCGAGGGCAGAAAGACATCGCGCCATCGCGCGATCGTCCCAGAAGCCGCGGACGCCACGCCCGGCCTGGACGTTGATTGCCGGAGGCGTTTACGGACGCCAAGCGCCCCAGGCAGCGCTTGAGTGCAGGGGACTTCCGAAATTCGGGCGCGACCGTCTGGAAAGCCCTCAGTTTCCGGACACGTGTCCGTCCGAGGCGGGTGGAACACTCGCGACGTGTCGCTCAAGATCCTCACACCCCCCGCGACATGTCGCGCCGAGATCCTGATCGGCGTGCCCTGTAAAGCAGCCCCGCGCCGGCGGGCATCGGCCGGGGCCCGACGCCGAGGAGGATCCCTCGATGGTCCTTCACCGTAACCAGCCCTCCCCTTCCCCGCCGCCTGACGCTCTTCCCGTCGCCGGGCTGCTCCGAACCCACTGGGTGCTTTCGGTCTGCGTCGTGTGCGGCCACGAGCGGCCCCATGGCGAGCGATATCGCGCGACCTGCCCCACATGCGGCGCGACGCTGCACAGCCTTCCCCTGTACCGCGACCTGCATGCCGGACGATGAGCGCGATCGAGGAGCGGATCCGCAAGCTGCTGGCGCTGGCTGACTCGCCGAACGAAAACGAGGCGGCCGCAGCGGCGGAGAAGGCGCAGGCGCTGATGCTCCGCTACGGGATCGAGATGGCGACGATCGCGGCGTCGGGCGGCGAGCGTTTGGCGGTCGATGAGCACGTCTTTGACGGGAAGGTTGATCCGTGGCGGCGGATGCTCGCCGCGGCGGTCGCGCGCAACTCCGGCGGGCAAGTCGTGTGGGCGCCCGACGGCTATGGCCGCGGCCAGGGCAAGATCTTCTTCTACGGGCCCGCGGGGGCGGTCGGCGGGATCGTCGAGCTGTACCGCTACCTCGAAGCGCAGCTGGTCGTGATCTCCGCCGCCGCCACTGCTAGGCGCCGGGAGCGGCGTGTTCACGGGCGCACATGGCGCAACTCATTCTTGTTGGGCGCGGTCGGCCGAGTCGGGCAGCGGCTCGACGCGCGCCGCGCCGAAACGGCCGCTATCGGTGAGAACGGTCGCGCGCTGGTGTTGGTCAGGACGGTGGTTGACCGGGAGATCGAGCGGCGCCACCCTGAGCTTGAGGCCTCGGGCTATCGGCCGTCGGTCTCCCGCGGCGCGTATGAGGCTGGCAGCCGCGCGGGCAAGCAGGTCGATCTTGGCGACCGGCGGCTCGGGCACCCCTCTCCGGCGCTACCGGACGCCGCGGCGGGATGAGCGACCGCCGGCTGTGGCTGGCGGAGTCGTGCCCGACGTGTGGGGCGCACGCGGGGCTGCGCTGCCAGACCGGCCGTTACAGCGGCAAGCCCAGCCGGCTGTTGCATTGGGCGCGCGGGTGGCCCCATCGATCCTGCCCGACGTGCAAGGCGCAGCCGGAAGAGCTGTGCCGGACGCCGCGTGGCCGGCGAGCGAGCCAGCCGCATGCCGCGCGGCTGCAGGGCGGACGGCGCGAGCTGCTGGCCGACGATCACGTGTGGGAGGAGCTGGAGCGCTGGGAGGCCGCCATCGTACTGGTGCGCTTCTCAGGGGGCGGCGGCAACCAGGGCAGCATTGCCGCGGTGACACTCGAGGACGCGAAGAAGCGCGAGCTTGCCCGCTGGAGCAGCGGCGAGGGAGAACTCCCGGAAGCACTCGCCGCGCCAGTCTGGGGGCGCTACGCGCTGTTCCGCGGCCATCCACGAATCAGCGGCCTGTTGATGTGGGACGCGCGAGAGCGCCAGATTGCTGTCGCGGGTGAGCGCGGCGGGCAGAAGTTCGAGGAGCTACTGGCCGCTCCAAGCGTGCGACTGTCACGCCCGTGGCTGTCACTGCGGGGCGATGCGTCGCGGGCGCCGGCTGCCCGGGGGGCGCGCGACACGTCGCCAGTCGCTCGCGCCGGGGAGGTGTCGCGCTCGTGCGAGCGCTGCGGCGAGCCGCTCCCCACAGGGCTGCGAGCGGAGGCGCGGTACTGCTCA
>CAWFKF010000015.1:0-47274 GCA_963816005.1 uncultured Solirubrobacteraceae bacterium
TTATGTGGAATTCCACACAACCGGTTCGGAGGGCGGGTCGGGGAACCGGACCGGCGGTAACGCCGGCGCCGCGCCCCGGCCCGACCCTGCTGCCTAAATTAGGCCGCGCAGCAATTCCGCGTGAAGATCGAGCGCCTTCGCTGCTCTCGCCTCGCCTGGCGTCCGCCGAACAAGTCTCGGGCCTGGCGGTCTGGCATGATGAGAGGCGGAGGGAAGTCCAATCCCAGAGAGCACGGACTCTGAGTTCACGTTGTTGCTGTGCGAACGCCGCGCCAGATGCAGGAGGAGCAGCCTGATGACCGACCTCGACCTGATAATCGCCGCGCAGGTCTCCGAGTACAGGCAGCGCGAGCGCGAGCTTGAGCGAGTCTCGCCCCCGAGCGAGGCTGAACGTCGTGCGCGAGCGGCCACCGCAGCCGAGCGTCAGCGCTTGACGGCTGAGGGGGTCCCGGCCGACGTCATCAAGCCAGGAACCACGCTGAGCGATGCCACGCTGCTTGATCCTTTCGGTACCGAAACCACGCTGTATCAGGCCATGCATGCAGGGCAACCGGCCGTAATCGTCTTCTACCGGGGGGCCTGGTGCCCGTTTTGCAATATCGCGCTGCAGACTTATCAGGAGGTGTTGCTGCCGCAGCTGCTGGGCCGTGATGTTGCCTTGGTCGCCGTGAGTCCTCAGAAGCCAGACAGCTCGCTGACGATGAAGCAGAAGCACGGCCTTACGTTCTCGGTCCTCTCGGACCCGAGCCTGAAGCTTGCCGATCAAGTCGGCGTCGTGATGCACCTCTCGGAAACGGCACGCCACGCGGTCATCGACGCGGGGTTGAATTTCGCAGCCACGAACGTCGACGGCTCGTCAGCGCTGCCAATGCCCACGGTGTTGATCCTCGATGCGGAACACGTCGTGCGCTGGATCAAGGTCAACCCCGACTGGACCGAGCGATCCGAACCCGCCGAGATCGTGGCAGCCCTCGACGCCCTGAAGCTCGCAGCTGAAAGCCTCAGCGGTCGTTAAAGTTAACACGGCTGCCGGCGCTCGTCCGCAGCGTGCGACCCTGAAGGTCTCGACACGTCTTGGCGAGCGGGGCGCTCGCTCAGGGCTTTGAAAGGGCGCCGCCCCGCCGAGGGGCCCGCAGCTCATCTCGGCGTGAGCGGAGCGTGACAGGTGACGGCGCTGGCACTGTCGGCGCCGGAGCCGAGACTACCCATCCGCCGCCGGCGCAGGCTCAACCACTACGCGCCCACCCAAGTCATTTCCAAGTCCGAATCGGCGGGCTCGCGACCATCCAGAGCGGCGGCTGCCTTGGCGTCCGGCAGCTGGCCATAAAGCCGGAGACAGGACTCGAACCGCGACCTCGCGACCGTCACCCGCGGAAAGCGGGCCTCTCCGGCGCTGCCGTCAGCGTAGTGTCCGGCCAGGGACCCGCCCGCGCGGGGCTCGTGAAGCGGCCTTGGCGGCCGTCCGGCGCGCCAACGATGAGCGGACGGATCGGTGGCGCGTGTGGGTCTTCCACTTCGGATTGGTGAGCGCAGTGGCGACCGGTCCGCGAGCTGCTTCTGCTCCCGTTCCATTGCGAAACTCTGCGCACAGCATTGGATGACTCTCGCTCCGTCGGGAGGATGCGAGACCGTCGCGCGCATCGATCGAGCCGTTCCTGGCTTTCCCACGTCATCGGGAGCGAGCGTCGGCGCGGGGTCCGGTCGCTTCCCGTGACCGGCCCGGCGCGGGCGTGGCATGCTGCGGGCCGTGAGTGGCCTCGACCGCGTTCGCCTCCGGCTCGATCGGGTCCGCGCTGCGGTCGGCGAGATCGATCCGGCATTCCTCGACACGCCGGCGCTCTCGTGCGCGCCGCTCGGCCGGGCGCTCGGGTGCTCGGTGACGCTGAAGGTCGAGACGCTCAACCCGGTCCGGAGTTTCAAGGGGCGCGGCACCGAGACGGTGGCAGCCGTGGCCCGGGAGAAGGGGGCGTCGCGCGTGGTGTGCGCGAGCGCCGGGAATCTCGGTCAGGCGCTTGCCTACAGCGGCCGGCGACGAGGCCTGGAGGTCACTGTCGTGGCGGCGAGAACTGCGAACCCGCTCAAGCTGCGCCAGATCGCCGCCTTCGGCGCGGAAGTGCGGCTCGATGGTGAGGACATCGAAGACGCCCGGCTGCTGGCGCGCGAGATCGCGGAGGCGGGTCGCGCCTATCTGGTCGAGGACAGCTTGGATCTGGCGACCTGCGAGGGCGCCGCCACGATCGGCCTCGAGCTCGTCCGGGACGATCCGGGGCTCGACGTCGTGCTCGTGGCTCTCGGCGGGGGAGCGATGGCCAGCGGCGTCGGCTACGCCGTGCGCTCGCTCGCCGATCACGTGGAGGTGATCGGAATCCAGCCCGTTGGTGCGCCCGCGATGGCGCTGTCGTGGCGTCAGCGAACGGTGGTCGAGATGGACCGCATCGAGACGATCGCCGACGGCGTCGCCGGGCGCTGTCCGATCCCTGAGGTGTTGGGCGACCTGCTCGTCGTGCTCGACGACGTGATGCTTGTTGGCGAGGATTCGATCAAGGTCGGCATGCGGATGCTCTGTGAGCACGCGGGACTCGTCGTCGAGCCGTCCGCGGCGCTTGGGGTCGCCGCCCTCCTTGAGGAACCTGAGCGGTTCGCGGGGCGGCGCGTCACCACGATCCTGTGCGGTAGCAACGTGGGTCCTGCCGACTTCGCGCGGTGGGTGTTGGAACCCGTCGCACGCTAGCTAGCGCCGTCGTGTGCAGAGAACCGCTCGGCATCCCTGGTCACGTGGCCCGTCGCGCAACCGGGAGCCTCCCAGCTGAATTGGACGATGAGGGGCGGTCCCGGGCTCGACTCTCGGAAACGCGAAAAGCGGAAGTACGCCCGCCGGCGGCGGCCGCTCTCGCCTTTGAGCAAGGGCAGCAGCCTGTCCTCAGACCCGCCGCACTGCTGCTTTCCCGATACATGAAGCGCGTCCCCCTGCCGTGGCCGTTGGCTAGGCAGCCCCGTCCGCTGACCCATCCACAACCGAGGCTCATGCCCGCCCATCGCCTCGGCCAGCACTTGTTGGAGGGTCCAGTGTCCGAATACCCCGTCCGAGTAGTCTTCTCGCTCGCCCCGGCTAAACGGACGCTTGTCCGTGGCGCCAACAGCGCTGCGCAACACGGCGACCGGCACAGCAACCGCACGCCACCGATGGCTCGCTGGCCCTGCCTCCGCGCCAACCCGGGACAAACACCACCAGCGGTCGACGGCCGCTCTCGACACAAGCAGGTGGGCTTCGAATCGTTCGCACACGACGGCTTTCCCAGCCGTCTGGGACGACGCCCCTACTGGCTCGCCTCGATGGCCCAAGGCTCCCCCTGGAGATTCTATTTCGGGTGCTTGCTCGCGCCGCTTGTCTGGCAAGCAGCTCGGGCGTTAGCTGCACTCGCCACGGCTCGAGACTCCTGCTAACTCTTATGGAGGCCGGTTTGTCAAGGGTTAAGCACCGGATGCCCGCGGCTGGGGCGGGCATCTTGTCGGCTGAAGGGGCGGCAGGGCCTGACTGGTGCGCGACGCGCGGTCAGACTCTTATACGCGGGTGCACGGGTTGGCTACCGTCTCCGCAGGACCGGTTTTCGTCGTGAGAGCCCTGCTGTCTAAGATCGAGCGTGGGGCCCCGGGTGGGGCCTGCTCATAGTTAGATCGCGGATGCTCTCGCGCGGGGGCCAGGGGTCCTGCCGCCTCTTCAGTCGACGTGGTGCAATGGGTTGGGTGTCAGTCGGCGTTGGCAAGCGCCCAGCAGAAACCGGCTCTCCGGGCATGATCGGGGGTGACGACACACGAACACGCGTTTTCTTTCTGGCCCTCCGAACCGCGTCACCCGTATTCCGCCACGACGCTCGCTCGACCCCGGGATGACCCGGTGCGCACGCACGGCAAACGGCGCAACGAGAAGGGAATGGAGCAGGCAGCTCCCCGGCACGCCACGACCCCCGTCAACGCGGGCAGCGACCCCGACGCCCCCCAACGACGCCCTATGGGGCGAGTCTCGCCATGATCATCCGGATGCGCCTGCGCGCAGGCGCGGCCATCCCTGGCCGCTTGAGCACGCATCCGCTGTGCCCACGATCGCCGGGCACGGGGCCCAGCGAGCAGTCCACAACCCAGCAGCAGAGGCGCACGCGACTTCCACCCGCCGCTCCGACGACCAAAAGCCCTGCTCAGGACGGAATCTCGATCGAGAGTCACCCCCGATCATCCACGGAGCCCCCAGAAACCGGCGAGCTCGCGGGCGACGGCCACGGCGACGATCGTGCGGCGCTTGCCGCGCTGGGTGTCCAGTCGTTGCCAGACGCGGTGCAGTCGTCGTTGGGCTTGCCAGGAGATCTCGATGATCGGGGCTGGCTGCCCGTCCTGGCGGCGTTGGAGTGCCTGGCCCTTGGCGGGCGCGCGGCGATAGTGCCACGCGCCCTCGACCAGCAGCCGGCGGGCGTGGCGCGAGCCGGTCTTGGTGATCGCGCCTTGGCGGCGTTTATCGCCGCTGGTGTCCTCTGACGGGGTCAGCCCGAGGTAACTCATCAGGCGCCCGGCGCGATCGAACCGTGCGAAGTCGCCGATCTCGGCGCACAGTCCGACCGCTGACAGGGTGTCGATCCCGCGCAGGCAGCGCAGCCGCGCGACGGTCTGCACCCACGGCGAGCCGGGGATCAGCTCGGCGATCGCCTTGTCCAGCGCGTCGCGGCGGATCACGGTCGCGTCGATCGCGCCGAGATACTCCAGCAGCGTCAACTGCGCGCCGCGCTGGCCCAGGTCGATCTTGGTCAGCCACGAGCGGTGGCGGATCGTCCACGCACTGGCGGTGTCCTCGTAGCAGACGTCGTGGCGCAACAGCAGCTTGCTCAGTCGCTGGCGGGCGCGCATCAGGTCGCCGCGGACCGCCTCGCGGGCGCGCACGACGTCTCGTAGCGCCTCTTCCTGGCTGCTGGGGACCCTGACCGCGTGCAGGCCGTCGATCATCAACAGCCGCAGCACCCGTTCGGCGTCGCGTTGATCGGTCTTGACCCGATCGGCGCTCGGACGCTCGATCTTGCCCGGCGCCGCGACGACACACCCGACGCCGGCCAGCTCCAGCGCTCGCGCCAGGCCGTAGCCCGTCGGCCCGGCCTCATACGCCACGCGCGTCGGGCCCGACAGCGAACCGCAGAACTCGACCACCTCGCTCGTCGTCCCTGAAAGTCGTCGCGTACGCTGCTCGCCCGACTCACCATCGATCGTGACCGCGAGCACTGAGCGCGCGTGCACGTCCAAACCCACCCAACTGCGAACCTTCGCCATGGTCGGTACCTCCCGTATGGATGTGTGGTCGACGGCCGAGGCGTCACCCTCGGCACGTCTCACTCACCGCACGCCAGGCGCGCGGGGTGCCGACCTACCTTCGACACGACGACCGGCCGGCCTCCATAGGGTCTAACGAGCAAAGCAACTTATGACGACTGCTGCAATCGCCGACGAGGGATCGTCGCTGCCATCTGCGGCGGGCGCATGGTTTGCCGGGGATCCGAGCGTCCGTCGCGCCGGCCGCTGACTTCTCGCTCCGCCCCACAAGCATTCGTCCTCGTTAGACCGAAGTTCCCCCTGTAGTCAGCGGTTGTAGAGGCCGGGATCCCTGTAGTTGCGGGGATTCCGGCCTTTTTGCTTGATCCTAAGTGTACCCACTACTATCAGGTCGACAAATGGGGTATTGTCCAGATATGGGAAGGCCAGCCAGGCAAAGCGGTGCGATGCATGTGAGCACGACTACCCGCCGGTCTGGGGAGAACGAGTACAACGCGACGTTGCTGCGCCGCTCCTACCGCCAGGACGGGAAGGTCAAGAAGGAAACGCTCGCGAACCTGTCACACCTCCCGCCCGAAGCGATCGACGCGATCCGTGCCGTGCTCGCCGGCAAGACGGTGATGAGCGTCGATCAGGCGTTCGAGATCGAGCGCTCCCTCCCGGCCGGGCACGTCACCGCGGCGCTGACGATGGCGCGTCGGCTCGGGCTGGCGAAGCTGCTGGACCGCTCACCGTGCCGGGAGCGGGATCTGTGCGTGGCGATGATCGTCGGCCGGGTGATCGGCCCGGGATCGAAACTCGGGATGGTCCGCACCCTCGGCCAGTCAACCCTGGCGCAGGAGTGCGGCGTGGTTGGAGCGGATGAGGATGACCTCTACGCGGCGATGGACTGGCTCGTGGAGCGCCAGGACCGGATCGAGGATCGTCTCGCTGCCCGCCACCTGCGTGACGGGGAGATGGTGCTCTACGACGTGTCCTCGAGTTACTTCGAGGGTCGCACGTGCCCGCTCGGGAAGCGTGGGTACTCGCGGGACGGGAGGCCCGGCCTGCCGCAGATCATCTACGGACTGTTGTGCGACACCGACGGGCGGCCGGTCGCGGTCGAGGTGTTCACCGGCGAGCTGCACGACGACAAGACGCTGCCGTCACAGGTCGTGAAGTTGAAGGACCGGTTCGGTCTCTCGCGGGTGGTGGTCGTCGCCGATCGTGGGATGGTCACGAAGGCGAACATCACGCTGCTGTCAGAGACCGACGGGGTGGACTGGATCACCGCGCTGAAAGCGCCGACGATCAAGAAACTCGCCCGGTCCGGGGTGTTTCAGCCGTCGCTGTTCGACGAGCAGAACCTCGGGGAGATCACCGACGTCGCGGAGTTCCCCGGCGAACGACTGGTCGTGTGCCGCAACCCGCTGGTCGGCGCGCAACGTGCCCGCAAGCGCAACGAACTGCTCGCCGCGACGGAGATCGACCTAGCCGCGATCGCTCACCGTGTCACCGCCGGGACGCTCACCGGGGCCGACCTGATCGGTCTTGCGACAGGTCCGGCGCTGAAGCGTTACCGGATGCGCAAGCACTTCCAGACCACGATTACTGACACCACGTTCACCTACACCCGCAAGACCGCGGAGATCGCCGCGGAAGCTGCGCTCGACGGGTTATACATCCTGCGGACCGGCCTCACCGAGACCGACCTTCAGACCGGTGATGTCGTGCGCGCCTACAAGAACCTCGAACAGGCCGAACGGGCGTTCGGATCGATCAAGGGCCCGGACCTGCAGATCCGTCCGATCCATCATCACCTCGAGGACCGTGTTCGTGCGCACGTGCTGATCTGCATGCTCGCCTACTACCTCACCTGGCATCTGAAAGCCGCGTGGAAGCCGTTGTTGTTCACCGACGAGCACCGGCCCGTCAGTCCTGATCCCGTCGCGAAAGCTGAGCGCTCCCCCGCCGCGCGACACAAAGCGCAGACGAAACGGACCAGCACCGGGCAGTCCGCGCACAGCTATCGCACGCTCCTCACCGAGCTCGCGACCCAGACCCAGAACACCACCCGCCTGCACGACCACGCCAGCACCTTCGAGAAGCTCACCCAGCCTACCGCGCTGCAAGCCGAAGCGCTCGACCTCGCCGCCCACGCCCCCGTCGTGGTCGATCGGTAGACACGACCCGAACACCCCAGAACCCCCGAAAACCCTGGGAACAAGCGGAATCTGGCTACCTCACCACCGGGAACTTCGGGTTAGACCCCATGGAGGATGATTCGCGCAGGCGTTGAAGGCCGGACCTCGGTCGCATTTGGCGGGGGTTTGACTGGCCGGAGAGTGGCTCCGGCTGACCCCATACGAAGGAGGTCCGGCCGTGACTGGAACGATGACATGGGCGGCGATGGATGTCCACGCGCGCTCGACCTACGCGGCGTCGCTGGACGTGATCACCGGCGAGCTCTCGCGCCAGCGGTTCGACACCGGGGCGGTCGGGCCGGTCGTTGGGTGGCTGGCTGGGTTGCCAGGGCCGGTGCGCTGTTGCTACGAGGCGGGCCCGACCGGGTTCGGGCTGTATCGCGCGACGGTCGCGGCGGGGATCGAGTGTCAGGTGATCGCGCCGTCCAAGACGCCGCGTCCGTCGGGGGATCGCAACAAGTCCGATCGTCGCGATACCGATCTGCTGTTGCGGCAGCTGATGGCCGGCGCGCTGACGCCGGTCGCGGTCCCGTCGCCCACGTGCGAGGCGGCCCGCGATCTCGCGAGGGCGCGCGAGCAGGTCAGGGTCGATCTGATGCGCTCCCGGCAACGCCTCTCGAAGCTGCTGCTGCGCCACGGTCGGGTGTGGGGCCGCTCGGCGTGGACGAAGGTGCACCGCGAGTGGCTGCACGCGCAGCACTTCGAGCATCACAACACCGAGCTGGCGTTCATCGACAACCTCGCCGCGTGCGACGGGCTGACCGCTCGCCGGACGGCGCTCGACGAACACCTCTCGCACATCGCGACCGACCCCGAGTTCTGGCCGGTCGTGTCCCGGTTGCGCGCGTTCCGCGGGATCGACACGCTCTCCGCGCTGATCCTGGTGCTCGAGATCGCCGACTTCACCCGCTTCCCGCGCGCGGTGCAGCTCGGATCGTGGCTGGGGCTGGTGCCCTCCCGCGAGCAGTCCGGCGAGACCGACCGGCACGGGTCGATCACCAAGACCGGCTCCAGGTACGCGCGGCGGATCCTGGTCGAAGCGAGCTGGCATTACGCCCGCCCGCCGAGGATCGGGCGGACGCTCTACGAGCGCCAGGAAGGCCTGCCCGACCACGTCCTGCAGATCGCACGCCGCGCCCAGGCCCGCCTCTACCGCATCCACAAACGGATGCGCGAGCACAAGAAGCCCGGGAACGTGATCACCGTCGCATGCGCACGCGAGCTCTCCTGCTTCCTCTGGGCCGCCGCGACTGCCCCATAACCCAGACCGACAGACTGTCCCCGCTCGGGTGGGGAGGCGCCGGGCCCCGAAGTCCGCTGGCACACGCGAAGCTACTATGGACAGCCCTCACCAGGCCACGCCCGCTCTTAGTTAGACCTAAAACAAGCGATCTCGGGCGTGCGAGGCTGGTTCACGGTTCTGGGCTCGACCGGCTGAGGTTTGAGCGCGGTTGTGGGGGGTGAGGAACGGATCTGGGTGGCGATCGGACTCGCGCTCGGTGTGGGTGGGTGTCACATGACGCGGTCTGTCCCCTGTTCGGGGTTGCTGGTGTGCCGGCCTGGTGTGGCCGGCGGTCGGTATGGCGGGTCGCGGTTCGTCAGGGCGTTCTTTCCGCACGTCTGAGGTGCGGAAAGAGCGTCAGAGGGTGTCGAGGAGGCGGAAGAACGCGCCCAGCCATGGGTTGTAGGTGAGGATGCGCCATCGCACGCGCCGGCCAGTGGTGATGATCTGGGAGGGGATCTCGATGAAGGCTGCGAGGAAGGTGCGGAAGTCCATGGTGAGCAGGCGCCGGCGTTGCTCGTTGTGGCGCTCGGCCCAGCGCGGGCTGACTGGTAGTAGGAGGGCGCACCAGGCCTTCAGGCTCCAAGCGAGCGCGGCCATGGTCATGTAGGCCCAGTTCGCGCACAGGGTGTTCACTGGGGCGTGCAGGGCGCGCACGCCGGACTTCAGCTGGCTGATGAGGTTCTCCTGGTTGCAGCGTTGCCGGGCTTGGTCGATCACTTCGTCGGCGGTCATGTCCCAGTCGTTGGTGATGTAGAAGAAGTATCGGTACTCGCTGAACAGGACGTTCTCGCCGCGCTCGACGGAGATGTTCTTGCGTAGCGCGACGACTCGGTAGTCGCGCTTGCACTTGCCGGGACGGTAGGAGAACTCGACGACGTCCTCGGCCTTCTGGCGCAGCGTCTTGTAGTTGCGCTCGCGCACGATCTCGTCCTTCAGGTTGCGCGGGCGGGTGCGCGTCGTGGTGGCGATCTGTCGTTCGGCGCGGGTGACGAGCTCGTGGTAGATCTCCTCGTCGGTGCTCTGGGCTTGCTCGATGAGGTTGGCGCGGGCGTCGTAGCCGAAGACGAAGCGCACCCCGTCGGCGTCCCAGCGGTCGAACTCGGCGGTGAGCGAGAAGTCGGTGTCGCCCCGCAGACGGATCTCTGTGAATCCGGCCTCGCGGCACAGGGTGATCGCCCGGTCGTAGTAGTCGACCACGCCCTCGTGGCTGGGCCGGTTGGCACCCAAAAGCCCCAGATACAAGGGTTCTTTGGTGTTCGCGAGCGAGACCACCAACGCCGAGTACCCCCAGATGCCGTTGTAGGAGATATCCATCCCCTCTTTGGTCTGCGCGTCGGTCGGCACGATGCTGGCGTCGGCGTCGATCACCGCCGGCTGCTGAAAGAACGCGTCCGGCTGACGTTGCCACACCTTCAACCGGGCCAGGTTGACCGCCTCCTGGAGAGCCATGATCGAGGCTGCGTCGAAGCGCCGGCAGAAGTCCCCGGCGGTCGTCGGGTCCGGGAGGCTCTCGGTCCCCAACCCGTCGAGGAACACCCGGTCGCAGCGGCGCGCCTCGATGTCCTGCAGGCGTTGCCCGCCGCACAGGGCGTTGTAGGCGATGTTCAGGACGTGATCGGACTCGTAGTAGGGCTTGTGCAGCTTGAGCAGATCCAGCGAGCTGTCGATCTCGCTGGCCAGCCCGACGTTGCCGATCAGCTTCGCGATCGCGCCGATACCGCCGTGCCCTGTTGCTTTCGTGCGCGCCGAGAGCTCGTAGGCGATGTTCGCTCGTCCGAGCACCGGCCCGGTCATGTTGGGTCTGACGGCGCGCTCCAGACGCCGCTGGATCGCGGTCGCTTCGGCGCGCAGTCGGGCGGTTCGCGTGCGGCGGTTCGTGCTCATCGGTCTCTCCTCCTGGCCTCTTGAGTCTGTGCCACACACGATACCAGACAGTAGCCCTACTGTCTGGTATCGTGGTGGATACTAACCGCGGGAGAGAAACGAGATGCCACCTACCAACACCGCCGAGCGACTGGCCGACTACGAGCAGAAATATCGCGACCTGGCCGCCGAACTCGCCACCATCGGCCTGATCCACTCAGGCAGCGTCACCCGCCGCTATACCCGCTGCGCGACCCCCGGCTGCAAATGCCACGCCGACCCGCCCCAGCCCCACGGCCCCTACTACCAGTGGACCGCCAAGATCAACGGCAAGACCGTCACACGCCGACTCACCGAGAACGAGGCGGAGCTCTACCAGGAATGGATCGCCAACGACCGCCGACTGCGACACCTCATCCAACAGATGCGACAGATCGCCGCCAAAGCCGCCGAGCTGAAGCTCAGACAAGCAGCCAATCCGTAGCCGGGCACGCTTCACCTCAACACGCACGCAGACGATCAGGCATCGGCTCGCAGTCGGCCCACAAAACCCCGGAACAAACGGCCTTGCAGGGCCCGCCCCCGAGTCCTCCGACCTAACCTACGCTTGGTTTAGGGTTAGACACGCGTCCGCCAGCGACGAAACCAGCGACCTGGGGTAGCCAACCCCCGCATATGAGACTGACCGACGTCGAGAACTTCGCCCGGCGTCTCCCCACCCGAGCAACCCGTCTCACCAACCCCCCATATGGAGGAGCGGTTGTCAAGCGAGCAGCGTTCATGGTTCCTTTCTGGCAGGGGTTGAGTTGATGTGGTTGCGGCTGGCGGGGCGGTCCGGGCGTCCGCGGAGTTCGCGACGTTTGGTCAGCCTCATATGCGGGGGCTGGGTACCCCAAGACCTTGTTTTCGTCGCACGTCCGCTGTCTAAAATCGAGCACCGTCGGCTGACGCCGGGCTGCTCATGGGGGTGCCGCGGACTGGGTGTGCGCGAGTGCCGGGACGCTCGGGCCGCCTCGTCAGCCGCAACGGGTTGTAGGGGGGTTGGGGTCTCAGGCGATCGTGGGCTCCTGCTTCGGTGGGATGGAGCGTGCCTGCGTGAGGGGGTCGCCCGCCGGCATGGACGCCGGCGGAACCGGGTCGGGATGGGAGCCTGACCAGGTGGCGATCTCCCAGCAGAAGCAGGCGAGCTCGCGCGCGATCGCGACCGCGACGACGCCGTTGGGCTTCTTGCGCGCGTCCTTGAGCTGACGCCAGCGGGCGTGCAGGCGCCGCTGCGCTGACCACGCGATGTTGATCACCTCTGGCGGCTGGTCGCGCTGGCGGCGCTCGAGCAGCTCGCCGACCCCCGGCTGACGGCGGTAGTGGTAGGACGCCTCGATCAACAGCCTGCGCGCGTGCGTCGAGCCGGCCTTCGTGATCGACCCCTGGCGACGCTGGCTGCTGGTGGTGTGCTCGGACGGGACGATCCCGAGGTAGGCCGACAGCCGGTCGGGGTGATCGAAGCGCTCCCACTCGCCGATCTCGGCGCACAGCCCGAGCGCAGAGAGCGTGTCGATCCCGCGCAGGCACCTGAGCCGACCGACCGCCTGCGCGCACGGCGACTCAATCACGAGCTTCTCGAGCTCGGCCTCGACCCGGTCACGGCGGGCGACGAGCACGTCGTGCGCGTGCAGGTAGTCGGCCATCGTCACCTGCGACGCGTGATCGACGAACCGCAGGCCGGCGAGCCACGCGCGATGCGCTCGCGACCACGCACGCCCCGGCCCCTCCCAATACACCTCGCGGCGCAACAGGAACTTCCCGAGCCGGTGGCGGGCGCGCATCAGATCAGCGCGAATGTCCTCCCGGCAGCGAACGAGGTCCCGCAGCCGCTCGCGCTCCAGCGACGGGACCGTCACGATCGCCAGCTCCCCGGCCGCCAGCAGCCGTGCGAGCCGGACCGCGTCGCGCTTGTCGGTCTTGATCCGATCACCAGGCCGCCGCTCCGTGCGCCCCGGTGCGCACACCGACACCTCGATCCCCCGCGCCCGCGCGCGACGCGCCAGCCCATAGCCGGTCGGGCCCGCCTCGTACACCATCCGCGCCGGCACGGGAACCTCCATCAGCCGCTCCAGCAGCTGATGCGGACGCCCAACCATCCGGGCAGTGCTCAGCTCGCCTGTCCCCTGGTCGAAGATCGCGATCGTCGACTCGTGCGCGTGCACGTCAAGACCGACCCAACGGATACCGTCAGCCATTAGGCACTCCTCTCGTGGATTGTGGGCCCCGCGCCGAGGCCGGAATCCTCAGCGCGAAGACTTACCCCGCAGCCTGCGCGGGGAGTGCCGACCACTTCGACACGGAGCCGGCAGCTCCTCCATAGGGTCTAAACGACAGCACCGAGGGGGACACTCAACGCTGCTCACTTGACAGACGTTCCTCCATATGAGTGATCATGCGCCCCTGGCGGGGCCCACCCGGAACGCATGAAAATGTTTGTGCGTCGCTGGCGCGGCGGGCCTCAGGCGGCTGTACTGCGTGGCGGCCGCCTTGGTCGACGTCGGCTCTAACTGGTGCCAGAGAGCCCGATTATGAGTGGGACGCGAGAGTCTCGGGCACCCCGAACTGTTGCCTTGAGCACGTGATTCAGACTCCACCGTATGAGGCTCTCCCGGGCGGTCGTTCTGTTCCTCTGACCCTTGGGAGGGTTGATGAATCGTCTACCTGGATCTTGCATTAACGACCGCGCCCCGGGGCTGGCCGGGGCGCGGAAACGTCGGAAACGTCCGCCTGGGCAAGGAGAATGCGGGGTGCTGAAACTCGCGTCCCGACCTCAGGAGGATCACCCAAATGGTGAAGCGTGATGGGCTGGTTGACAAGCTAACTGTGAGGGCGGACGGCACGGGTCAGGTCGGTCATGCTGGCAGTGCGCTGCTGGCCGGGGTCGCGGACCGCGTCGGGTTGACACGGGCGCTGTCGGGGGCGATGGCGCCGACCAGGGAGCGGCGCTCGGCGCATGACCCAGGGGTGGTGCTGCGCGATCTGGCGGTGATGCTCGCCGACGGCGGGGAGTGCCTGGCTGACCTGGGAGCTCAGCGTGATCAGCCTGACCTGTTCGGCAATGTCGCGTCTGACTCAACGGCGTTCCGCGTGATCGACTCGATCGACGCGGAGTGCCTTGGCCGGCTGCGTGTGGCGGTCGCGGTCGCGAGGGCGCGGGCGTGGAAGCTCGGGGCGCGTCCGCAGCGCAGGGTCAAGCCGGACGGCCCCGAGCGGACGGTGCTCGACCTGGACGCGACGCTCACCACCGCCCACTCGGAGAAGGAGGACGCCAAGGGGAACTTCAAAGGCGGCTATGGTCATCATCCGCTGCTCTGCTACCTCGATGGGACAGGGGAGGCGCCGGCGGGGGTGCTGCGGCCGGGCAACGCCGGGTCGAACACCGCGAGCGATCACACGCTGGTGCTCGACCTCGCGCTCGCCCAGCTCGACCAACAAGCGCTCGACGGCGAGATCCTGGTCAGGGCCGACGGCGCCGGCTCAACGCACGAGCTGACCATGTACTGCCGCGAGGCGAACATGCGGTTCTCGTTCGGGTTTGATCTCTCCGAGCCGGTGCGCGAGGCGATCATCGCCGTGCCTGAGGCCGTGTGGGTCAAGGCGATCCGCTCAGACGGCACAGAGCGCGAGCACAGCCAGGTGTGCGAGATCACCGACCAAGTGGATCTGTCCGCGTGGCCGCGGGGCTCAAGGCTGATCGCCCGGCGCACGAAGCTCACGGAGGGCGACCAGCAGTCCTTCGCCGACCATGACGGCTACCGCCTCGCGGTGTTCCTCTGCGACCAGCCGGGCGAGAGCATTCCGCAGCTCGACCTTGACCACCGCGGCCACGCCCGTGTCGAGGACCGCATCCGCCAAGCCAAGGACTGCGGCCTGTCTAACCTCCCGTTCCACAGCTTCGCGAACAACCAGGTGTGGCTGTGGCTCGTGCAGCTCGCCCAAGACCTCGTCGCCTGGACTCAGCAGCTGTGCCTTACCGACCAAGCACGCGCGTGGGAGCTCAAACGGCTGCGCTACCGGCTGCTGCACCAGTCGGGGCGGATCGCCCGCCACGCCCGCCGCACGATTCTGCGCCTCTCACGCCACTGGCCCTGGGCAGGACAGCTCGCCGCCGCGTTCGAGCGGCTGCAAGCGCTCCCACCCCCAACAGGCTGACCGCGGCGCCGCTGGGCGCCGCCACCCGACGGCCAATCGCCCCACACCCCGGGCGTCAGCCTGCCCACAAACCGCCGGCCAGCCCCAAAGTGAACGTGTCCAAGCCGCCGGCGCCACCGCCACCACACCGATCCTCACCAGCCACAACCCGACACACCCCGACACACCCCATCCAGACCGCTCGCAGAACCCCGCGCGATGCTTACTGCAAGCGACGCGATCCCGCGCCTACTGCAAGATCGAGGTCTAATCGAGCGTTGCGCGATGCTCGACATCCACAAGTCGCAGATCACCGCATGCGTGCGCGTCCCCGATGGTGACGGTGGCCGCCGCCAGGAGATCCACGAGTTCTCGACAACGACCGCGGGGCTGATCACGCTCGCGGACTGGCTGCGCAGCTACGCGGTCACAGCCGTCGGGATGGAGTCCACCGGCGTCTACTGGCGTGCGTGTCAATGGCCATCGGTTTCTCCCCACTGGTGGCCACGAAATTCCCCACTGGTGGCCATCATTTCTCCCCACTGGTGGCCATCGTTTCTCCCCACCCAGGGGCTGCGGGGGTTCAGGTCAGGGGCATCACTCCTTTGCCGGCGGTCGCTTGGGCGAGCCGGTAGCTGTCCTGCCCGTCAGTGATCAGGACGTGCGCGTGGTGCAGTAGCCGTTCGACGGTGGCGGTCGCGAGGCTCTTGGGCATCAGCTCGTCAAAGCCGGATGGGTGGATGTTCGACGAGATAGCGATCGATCGTTTCTCGTAGGCGGCATCGACCACGCGGAACATTGCCTCGGCGGCGTCGGTGGAGATCGGAAGGAGGCCGACATCATCAACCACCACCAGATCGACGCGGATCAGTTTCCCGATCGCCTTGTTGACGCTGTCGTCGACGCGGTGGCGGCGTAGGAGTTGCGCGAGCGTTTCGGGCGTGTGCCACGCGACGGTGCGGCCCTTGTCGATCGCGAGGTGCCCGAGCGCCTCGATCAGATGGCTCTTGCCCGTCCCGCTTGGACCACATACGCAAAGCACCTCGTGACGGTCGATCCATTCCAGGGTGCGGAGCGCTTGCTGGGTCGCGGCGGGGATCACGGACCGGTCGGGTTCCCACGCGTCGAATGTCTTCCCGGCCGGCAGGTTCGACGCGCGGCGTCTGGTTCGGATCGTTGCCCGGTCGCGGCCGGCGGCTTCCTCGGCGAGCAGGACCTTGAGGACTTCGGCGTGTTCCCAGCGCTGGCTGTTCGCGGTCGCGATCACCTCGGGCGCTGCGCGGCGGACGTATGGGAGGCGCAAGCGATGCAGCAGGCGCTCGAGCTCGTCGGGGAGCGGCGGTGGTGCTGGCGGTTTGACGGTCATAGCCGCGCTCCGATCTGCTCTGCCTCCTCGGCGAAGGTCAGCAGCTCGAACGCGAACTCGCGTGCTTCGTCAGGGGTCAGGGTGCAGATCGCCGGCGGTAGCCAGCAGCGATCCCGCCGGTCATCGAAGCGGTGATCGTCGGTCATGATCACGCTGATCTCCTGCACCGGCCGCTCACCGTCAGGCCGCCACACCTGCTCGGGGTCGATCCGGCAGTGGATGCTGTCGCGGTAGTCACTCATCGCCCCAGCACCTCCCAGCTACGGGTTGAGCGTTGCAGCGAGTGCTCCTCGGAGCGGGCGGGGAACGGGATCAGCTCCCCAACCTGCTGCTGGTGGGCGATGATCGACGCGAGGTCCCCGTCGGCGAACCGGCCGTAGCTGGCGCATCGCTCCAATGCCTCGTTGACCGGTCCGGTGCCGTGCAGCTTCGCGAGGTCGACCGCCTCGGCCATCTTGCGCCGGATCCGCGAGGTGCCCTCCGCGGCGGCGCGCTTCAGCCACCGCTCCGCGCCAGCGCCAATCGCAAGGAACTCTCGCTCCTCGCTTGAGCGGGCGCGTGGCCTGCGCTCGAGTGCGCCCGCCGGCCGCGGCGGGTAATGCTCGTCGTTGATGCTCGGCCGGCCCGGCGTGGTCAGCGGGTGGCGGGCGACCTCCCGCGGCCCCTGATCACGATCGATGTGCACGACGACGAGCTGCTCGGCCTCGGCGCGGACCCAGACGCGCTCGCCGATCAGCTCGTGCGGGACCGAGTAGATCGCCTCACCGACGCTGACGGTCGCCTGGCGGTCGACCTTGCGGGTCTGCCCGAAGCACAGCGTGTGCGGCTGGCGTGGCAGCGGGTGCATGTGCTGATGCTCCTGCTCGAGCAGGACCACCGGCGGCTGGCGGGTCGCGCGATGCGGCCGCGTGTTCACATCGGCCATGAACTCCTGGCACGCCTGCTCCAGCGCCTGCCAATCCGCGTACTCGTCGCGAAGGTTGTGATCGGTCGGGACCAGATCCGCCTTCGCCACGCGCACGGTCGCCTCGCTACCACCCTTCGATTGTGGGTCAGCGGGCTCGCACGTAGCGATCGTCAGCCCGTAATGGCGCGAGACCTCAACGATCGTCGCGTTCCGCACCGCGATCCCGCACACATGCTCGACCGTCACCGTCTTCTCGTTATCGGTCAGCGCATAGGTCGGAACCGAGCCCACGAGCCGCAGTGTCCGGTCAAGCCCGATCACCACCGACGCAAGCGTCTTATCGCGCAACGGCACGACCACCCGAAACCGCGACCAGGCCAGCCACGCACAGAACAACACCGCCCGGCTCCCGGCGACCTCGGGCCCGTCGCCGTAATCCCACTGCAACCAGAGTCCCGGCTGCGGGATCCACGGCCGCGTCCGCCGACCGTGCTTCTGCCGCCAACGGCGCTTCGCCTCCGCGACCGCCCGCCGCGTCGTGCGATACGACCCCTGATACCCCATCGCCACCAGGATCCCGTGCGCCTTATCAGCCCGGATCTGCGTCCGGGAGCGATCGACCAGCTCATCGATCTTCTCCGCGAACGGATCCACCAACGGCCGACTCCGCGCCCGCGCCGGCAGCCCACCACCCGCCGCCTCCCGAGCGGCGACCAACCGCGCGACCGTCTTGTGATCACACCCCGCCAACGCCGCCGCGCCACGCAGCGACCCCGTCAAGTCATACGCCTCAAGAATCTCCATCGCTTCCTCGCCTCTCTTCACGATCGCCCTCCCCGGGTCGCGCGTTGACAACAACGCACGTCCGAGTACCGGAACCTCAGGACAGAAACGTGGGGAGAAACCGTGGCCACCCATGGGGAGAAACGCTGGCCACCAGCGGGGAGAAACGATGGCCGCCTACGGGGAGCTTTCCATGGCCACCGTCACGTGCGGTCGTGCGCCACGAGGCGCTATTTGATCGGGTGGGATGAAAGGACCCACCGGGTGGCCCGTCGCAGCGGGCCGTTTGAAGCTGGGGGCAGCCTGACCCCGGAGGCGCGGGTGAGGGCGGGAGCAGCCCCGACAACGACGAGACGGATCGGTACTGCCAGACGGTTCGGGCTCGGCTAGCAAGGCGGAAAGGTGTAACGCGCAGTGAACCAGTGGTGGAACCCCCTTAAGTCCAGTTCTCGGCTCCAACCTGGCGGATATGGGCCGAGCAGGCAGCGCGCGCATGCTCCTCGCGGGGAGCATGCGACTCCGACAGCCGGTCGACCGGGCCGACTGGGAGGCCACGAGGAAAGCCTGCGGCGTACTCGTGGCGAGGCTGTCAGGGGAAAAGCTGGTCGCCGACCCCGCCGACCGATCGGTAGTGAACGTGGGAACCGTCCGGTGCTGCCCGATCCCGCGTGTGCGGGTGGGCAGGCCCGTCGTCGGCTGATGGCACCGGGACGGGGCGGAGCCTTCGTAGTAGTCCGAGCCGGGGAAAGCCCGGTACATGGCGAAGGGAGGCAGCAGGTTTGCAGAGTGGGTCTGGAAGGCGAGGAGGTCGTCTTTCGTTGAATAGCGACGCGCCGCTGCCCGAGCCGAAGGCGGCCGGGGAGCGGGTACTCGGGATCCAGCGCAAGCTGCACAAGTGGGCACAGGACGACCAGGATCGGAGGTTCTCGGACCTCCATAACCTCGTCTGCGACCCGGCCATGATGGTGGTGGCCTGGGAGCGGGTGAGGACCAACCGAGGGTCGCGCTCAGCAGGCGTGGATGGCGAGACCGCCTACTACGTCGAGAAGGTGCTGGGCGTCGAGAAGTTCCTGGCCGATCTCCGTGAGGAGCTGCGGTCCGGGAGCTTTCGGCCGAGCGTGGTCAAGCAACGCGCGATTCCCAAGCGTGGCGGCAAGCTGCGCTATCTGGGGATCGCGACGGTGCGCGACCGAGTCGTGCAGGCTGCTCTCAAGCTGGTGCTCGAGCCGATCTTCGAGGTTGACTTCGAGCCCTGCTCCTACGGGTTTCGGCCTGGACGCCGAGCGTGGGATGCGATCGCCGAGGTGCGCTACTTCAGCTCCCGCTCATACGAGTGGATTCTGGAGGCAGACATCAAGGCGTGTTTCGATGAGCTCTCGCACTCGGCCATTTTGGAGCGGGTACGACGGCGAATCGGGGACAAGCGCATCCTTGGACTGATTACGGCGTTCCTGAAAGCCGGGATCTTGACCGAGCAGGGCAGCCTCGAACGAACGATCACGGGCACTCCGCAAGGCGGGATTCTCTCGCCGCTGATGGCTAACGTCGCGCTCTCCGCGCTGGATCAGCATTTCGCCAGGGCGTGGGAGGCGATGGGGCAGAAGTGGCATCAGCAAGACGCGATCAGACGCCGCGGCGGGGCGACCTACCGACTCATCCGCTACGCCGATGACTTTGTCGTCTGCGTGGCCGGTGAGCGGCGCCACGCCGAGGAGCTGATCGCAACGACCGAGCAGGTGCTCGCGCCGCTCGGCCTGACGCTGTCAAAAGAGAAGACCCGCGTGGTCCACATCGACGAGGGGATCGACTTCCTCGGCTGGCGGATCAAACGCCAGAAGCGGGGAAGCGACGGCCGCCGCTTTGTCTACACCTACCCGTCAAAGCGGTCGCTGATGGCCGTCAAGGCGAAGGTCAGGCAGATCACGCGGTCCGGACACAACCAGACGCTCGCGCAGCTGCTGCACCGGCTCAACCCGGTGCTCCGCGGCTGGTGCGCCTACTTCCGCTGCGGGGTCTCCTCGCAAACCTTCGCCTACCTCGACGCCTTCTCCTGGCGACGGGTGACGCGCTGGCTGCGACGGAAATACCCCAAACGAAACTGGCGCTGGCTCATCGGCCATTACCTTCCGGGGTGGCGGCCGACCGACGGCACGGTCACGCTTTACAACCCGGCGAAGGTGGCGACCACTCGCTACCGCTACCGGGGAGCAAAGATCGCCACGCCGTGGGAAGCCGGCTGGATCGCTAGACGCGACCCAGTCTGCGGGCCAGAGCACCTGGAGAACCTAGTCGCCCGATGACCACCGGCATACCTGTGGAGAGCCCGGTGCGGTGGAAGCCGCACGCCGGGTGTGCGCGCGACATGACCAGCAGCTCGGGGGTGCGAGTCCCCTGTGGAGGTTGATGGCACCAACCACAAGCCGATGGCAACTGCTCAGTCGTGAGGCTGGGTGGGGAGGAAGCCGGAGTGCGCAGTCGCGACCCTAGGAACACATGGCGCGTCGGGATCCTCGGCGTGCTGCGCGTAGAAGGCGGGGCGGTCCGGGCGAGTCTGCACCACGAGACGAAGCCCGATGCCATCAAGGGGCCGTTCCGTAAACGCGGTGGGTGTGCGATGAAGGTTGCTGGTCTTACTCGCGGAGATCTCCGCGGGTGTCCCAGATGCCCCGTCCGTTTGGTTCGCGGGGTGGTGCGGGACGGCGATGCTCGTGAGGGTGTCGCTCGCTGTGGAGAAGTCAGCAGAGGTCGTATTACCGGCGGGATCGCTGATCGCTGGGAAGGGCCGAACGCGAAGCCGAGGCGCAGGACGCTCGTGCTCGTGGGATGGACGCTGAACGCAGCCAACCCCGCAAGGGGCCTGCACGGGAGGGTCCGACGGTGAAGCCCGAAGACGCCCGTTCAGAGCGCAGTCCATCCCCGGCGCCTGGCGATACCGCTCCTCACCCCGCCGAGGCGAGCTTGTGGGAGCAGGTCATGGCCCGCGAGAATCTCGCCGAGGCACTGAAACGCGTCGAGCAGAAAGCCGGTGCCCCTGGCATCGACGGGATGAGCACGAAGGAGCTACGGCCGTGGTTGAAAGACCATTGGCCGCAGATCCGCTCGCAGCTGGACGCGGGCACCTACCGTCCGCAACCGGTCCGGAGGGTGATGATCCCCAAGCCCTCGGGTGGTCTGCGGAAGTTGGGGGTGCCGGCTGTGGTGGATCGGTTGATCTGCCAGGCCATCGCGCAGGTGCTCACGCCTGTCTTTGACCCGTTGTTTCATCCCCACAGCTTCGGCTTCAGGCCGGGGCGCTCGCAGCATCACGCTGTCGAGCGGGCACGCCAGTTCATCGCTGATGACGCGGCGTGGTGCGTCGATTTTGATCTCGACTCGTTTTTCGATCGCGTTCAGCACGACGCCTTGATGGCCAGGGTCGCACGACGGGTCCACGACAAGCAGGTGCTCAGGCTGATCCGACGCTACCTGGAAGCGGGCGTCATGGATGGCGGGCTGGTGGCCGCGAGCGAGGAGGGGACCCCGCAGGGTTCTCCGCTCTCGCCGCTGCTCTCGAACGTCATGCTTGACGACCTCGACTGGGAGCTCGAGCGGCGCGGGCACCGGTTCGTGCGCTTCGCCGACGACGGACGGATCTACGTCTCAAGCCGGCGGGCGGGCGAGCGCGTCATGGCGAGCATCACGCAATACATCGAGCAGCGCCTGAAGCTGCGCGTCAACCGACAGAAGTCGGCGGTCGCCCTCGCGGTCGAGCGGCCCCTGCTGGGGTTCCAGTTCTTCCGCTACCGGGACGGCAGGATCGGCGTGACGGTCGCCCCGAAGGCTCTCAAACGAGCCCAGGAGCGGATCCGTCAGCTGACCACGCGCAACTGGGGCGTCTCGATGGAGCGGCGGATCAAGGAGATCAACCGCTTCACGGTCGGATGGACCGGCTACTTCTCGTTTGCCGACACCGTCCTGCCGTTCGAGAAGCTCGAGAAGTGGCTGCGCCGCAGGCTACGGCAGGTGCGTTGGAAGGAGTGGAAGCGCCCACAAACGCGCTACCGGAACCTCCGCGCGCTCGGTATCCCCGACCGGGACGCCCGCAGTTGGGCGGCGTCGCAGAAGGGGTACTGGCGCGTCGCGGGGTCCTGGCCACTGCAGACCGCCCTGCCCAACGCCTACTGGCACAAGACCATGGGCCTGAAAGGATTCACCGAACCCTACCGCCGTGTCCGGGAATGCTGAGCGAACCGCCCGGTGCGGACCCGCATGCCGGGTGGTGTGGGAGGGGTCAGGGCAAGCCTGGCCTCTACCCGATTCGGAGGGCGGGCCGGGGAAACGCGCCGATCCGAAAGGACGGTAGCGCGCCCCGGTCCGACCCTACTACTACCTGCTCGAGGACGAGTTCGACTGCCGGCTCTACAACGCCCGCCATCTTCGTCACGTCCCCGGCCGCAAAAGTGATGTGCAGGACGCGGAGTGGGGCTGTCAGTTGGTCGAGCACGGACTCGTGCGAGCGAGTTTCGTGCCGCCCCGGCCGTTGCGGGAGCTGCGCGACCTGGTCCGCTACCGCAAGGCCAAGATCCAGGAACGCGTCCGCGAGGTGCAACGGGTCGAGAAGACCCTCCAGGACGCGGGGATCAAGCTCTCCTCGGTCGCGTCGGAGGTACTCGGCGTGTCCGCCCGGCGGATGCTCGACGCGCTGATCTCCGGCACCCATGATCCCGACGTGCTCGCCGAGCTGGCGAAGGGAGCGCTGCGCAAGAAGATCCCCGCGCTCCGCGAAGCGCTCCAAGGCCGTTTCACCGGCCACCACGCGCTGCTGATCGGGCAGATGCTCGCGCAGATCGACTTCCTCGACGAAACGATCGCGACCCTGTCCGAGCGGATCGAGGAGCTGACCCGCCCTTTCTCCCGTGAGCTCGAGCTGCTCGACACGATCCCCGGCGTCGACAAGCGCGCCGCCGAGCTGATCCTCTCAGAGATCGGACCGGACATGAGCCGCTTCCCGACCGAGCATCACCTCGCCTCCTGGGGCGGCATGTGCCCCGGCCAGCGCGAATCCGGCGGCAAGCAACACTCCGCCAAGACCCGCAAAGGCTCCAAGTGGCTCCGCGGAACCCTGACCGAGTGCGCCAAAGGGGTCGTGCGCACCAAAGGCACCTACCTGTCCGCCCGCTACCACCGGATCAAGAGCCGCCGCGGACACGCCAAAGCCACGATCGCGACCGGCCACAAGATCCTCACCGCCGCCTACCACGTCCTGGACCAAGGCGTCCCCTACCACGAGCTCGGCGAAGAGTTCTTCTACCGCCGCGACACCGAAGCAACCGAACGCTACCGCCGCCGCCTGATCAAACAGCTCCAACGCCTCGGCCACCAAGTCACCCTCGAGCCCCTACCCGAGGCTGCCTGACCGGCAACGCTACCGCTCCCCAACGCTATTCACGGAGGCTGTCGAACCCCAAGCGCTGCCGCTCCCCGACGGCTATTTTCGATTCAGTTTCCCTCGCCGGCTGCGCCGGCGACCCGGGGCGGGTGAAAATGTTGGATGATCCGGGCGTCGTTCGCCGGACGTCCCGTTTCCTGTGGTGCTTTTGAGCCCGTGGTTCAGTTTGGCGTGGGGACCTCCCCCGGATCCCGGGACTGCCGCCGTGAGCGCGCTCCTCAGACTCGTCTGTTTCGGAGGTTCTTGGCGGACGGCGATCCGTGTCGTTGATCCCAAGGAGGTCTGATGGATGTGATCGTTGAGCGCCCGGGCGCGCTGGACGTGCATAAGGCGCAGGTGACCGCTTGTGTGCGGGTGCCCGACGAGCAGGGTGTGCGAGTCCAGCATCTCGCGGAGTTCAAGACGACCGTCCGTGGGCTGCTTGCCCTGCGCGACTGGCTCAAGGCTCACCGTGTCACGCAGGTCGCGATGGAAGCGACCGGCGTTTACTGGAAGCCGGTCTGGCACGTGCTCGAAGACGACTTCGAGCTGCTGTTGGTCAACGCGAGGCACGTCAAACAAGTTCCTGGTCGCAAGACCGATGTGAAGGATGCCGAGTGGCTTTGCCGGCTGACCGAGGCCGGGCTGCTGCGCGGGAGCTTCGTTCCGCCGAAGCCGATCCGCGAGCTGCGACAGCTGACCCGCTATCGCAAGGCGCAGATCGCCGAGCGTCAGCGCGAGGCTAACCGGCTGCACAAGGCGCTGGAGGACACCGGGATCAAGCTCGACTGCGTCGCGACCGACATCCTCGGCGTCTCGGGCCGCGCGATGCTCAACGCGCTAATCAACGGCACGACCGATCCGGTCGTGCTGGCCGACCTAGCGAAAGGTCGGATGCGCGCGAAGATCCCGGCGCTGCGCGAGGCGCTCGAGGGTCGCTTCGACGAGCTCCACGCGCTGCTGATCGGCGCGATCCTCGCGCACCTCGACTTCCTCGATCAGCAGATCGAGACGCTGACGGGAGCGATCGAGGTGAAGCTCGCCCCTTTCGCGGCGGCGGTTGACCTGCTGTGCACGATCCCCGGGATCGAGGTCCGCACCGCCCAGAACGTGATCGCCGAGATCGGGACCGACATGACCCAGTTCCCCAGCGCCGATCACCTCGCCTCCTGGGGCGGCCAGTGCCCCGGCAACCACCAGTCCGCCGGCAAACGCCGCTCCGGCAAGAGCCGCAAGGGGTCGAAATGGCTCAACCAGGCGCTCAAAGAGGCCGCGATGGCGGCCCTGCGCACCAACGACAGCTACCTGCAAGCCCTCTACCGCCGCAAGAAGTCCCAACTCGGCCACGCCCGCGCGCTCGGCGCCGTCAAACACTCGATGCTGTGCGCGATCTGGCACATGCTCACCACCGGCGAGCTCTACAACGACCTCGGCGGCGACTACTACGCCCGACGCGATCCCGAACGACAGACCCGACGCCTCGTCGCTCAGCTCGAGCGCCTCGGGCACACCGTGACCCTGCAGGAAACGCCGCTGGCAGCCTGAATCGCCGCGACAACCCACACGCCCTTACCCGGAAGGCGGTCACAACCCCAGCGCTATTTTCCCCTCAGTAGCACCCGGCGCTCGGAATCAACGGATAGGAGACGCCCGGCGCCGGCAGCGGCGGTCTGGAGTCTTTGTGGTCGTGGGCCGGGGTCGTGTTTCCGCTGACCGGGGTGATAGCTTGCCGCGGCAACATATCGAGCCGAGTCGCCGGGCCATCCGTGCCCGGTGAGCGGGGGACCCACAGCGATTGAGTTTGATCGCGGGGGCGAATCGCCGTAGCACTTCGGCGTAGCGCGCAGCGCGAGCCCGTCAGCTAACTCCGTAGGCTCTTGAGTCGTTCACAAGGGAGGGTTTGTGGACAGGATGCGTGACCTGGCCCGGGTTGAGCCGTGGCGGGAATCGCTTGAGCGCTCGCTCGCGCGGAGAGGCGACTTTCCGCGTTGCTCGATCGAGTCCGGCCAGCTGGGACCGCGGCGTGACCCCGCACACGACGAAGAGCCGGTGCGCGCACTCCCGACCTATTGGCTGTTGTGCTGGCGGGCTATCGCCAGGCGGTGGCTGATCCTGGTCGCGGGCGGCGCGGGCGTCCTTACGCTCATACTGTTAGCCGCCACGCGACCGAGCGTGTCCGATGGCCGCGGCGCCCAGGCCTCGGCGACGGCCGGGCACGCCGATGCCTCCCGGGCGGCGGGGGGCTCGCGGTCCGCCGACGCGGGCCACGCAGCGCCCGGATCCGGAGGGGCCGGGGTCTCCGGGACCGGAACCTGCCGGCTGGTGGGCAGCCCGATTGGCTACGTTAATCCGCTCGCTGGCGCAGCCGTGACGCCCAAGCGGATCGACCAGGGCGTCGACTATGCCGGGTCGGGGACGCTGAGCGCGATCGGGGCCGCGATGGTGACATCCATCGCCCTGTCTGACACTGGGTGGCCGGGAGCGTTCATCGAGTATCAGCTCCTCGGTGGACCCGAGTCCGGCTGCTTCGTGTTCTACGCCGAGGGTGTGACGCCGGCGGAAGGCCTGTACGTCGGGGAGACCGTTCGCGCCGGCCAGGCAGTAGCGGCGATCATCCCCGGCTACTCGAGCGGGATCGAGATCGGCTGGGGCGCCGGCGACGGCACCAAGACCTACGCCGCAAAGATGGGCGAGTGGAGCGCCACAGCCGAGCAGGACAACATCCCGACTGCCGCCGGAAAGAGCTTCTCCTGGCTGATTGCCTCCCTTGGCGGACCGCCTGGAAAGGTGGAGGGGTAGCCGCTCGCGCGGGGGACCGCGCACGGCGATGCTCCCGCCCGGCTCTCCCATCCATTCGCAGCAAGCCACTGACTGCATCCGCTCCTACGTGATCTCCACAGCCACCGCCCCGCGCCTCCTTCCGCCCACGAGCATGCGGATGGGCGACCAGCGCCGGACGCGTCGTCTTGGGCGAATCCGATACCACGATGCGAAGCGTGCGCACCCGGATCGGCACGATCGCGTTTTCGCCTTGCGATAGCGCGGCCCACGCGGGCCCGAGAACAAAAGCAGTCGTGCCGAGCCCAGGCCGCGCACGCTTGGATCTGCGCGAATCCGCAAGCGACGAACTACTCGCCGCGATCGAGATCCGGACGCCCGCTCTTCTGAGAAGCACTCGTCCGCGAAGGTGCTGCGGGACGTCGTGTCGATCGCAGTGTCGGCGGGGCGGGGTTCGGCGCGTGCTTCCACGCGAAAAGCATGTGCGCGACTCGGCCGACACCGACGCTCCAATCCGTGGCACCGTGGCAAAGGGAAAGCTGGCGCCGTTCGGCCGCGCGCTCTCCGAGCTGCTAGCTCGCCGGCGCCCGGTCAGCTAACTCCGAGCAGATCTACCGTGGCCGCTTCAGCAGGCAAAGGAGCGGTCTCGCCGGCCGAGCCGAGACCACCGCTCTCCGCCTCGTGCTTGCAGTCGAACGGGTTCGCAGCTAGCAATCTCGCCCGCGTGCAGGCCGCCCGAGCGCAGAACGGCGTGGCGCGAAGCCACGCAGCACTGCCCTCCTCATCGCCGAATGCGGGGCTGACCATTGAACTCGGCAGCCGCTGGCTTGCCTACGCAGTCCGGCGGACTTGCGCACCTTCGCTCCGGCCCCGTGCCCCGCGGCGTGGGTACATGCTTGTGGGGCCCGAGATCCATCGCGCGCTGCCGTGCCGCACGGGCCGAGCCAGACCCGCAGCCGAAAGTCGATCGGCGCCAGGTCGCCGCAACCAGCGTCAGGAGCGTCGGTCTGTGAACGCCGCGGCCAGCGCCGCGACCAGCTTGACGAGACCGGCTTCGTCAGCGGGATAGGTGCGCTGCCGGGCCGCGCCCGGAGTGGCCGCCAGGGCCGGAATTCGCTCCAGCTCGTTCGCGCAGCCGAGCGCCTCGCCGTGCGGGCGCGCGGCCTCCAGCAGCTCGGTGAGCAGATCGAGGACCGGCCGCAGCGATTCCTCGGTCGTGTCGATCAACCGTGCGCGGACGCCGTCGCGCGCGGCGATGAAGCGGTTCTCGGCGAGCGCTTCCTCTGCCTGGATCGCGTGGCCGGCGACGTAGCCGTCTTCCAGTTCGAGCCGCGCGATCGACTGCACGAGCGCGACCAACGCGGCCGTGTCGGCAACGCGTGTCTGCGCGTCCATCACGCGCACCTCGACCGTCCCGAACCGCGGCTGCGGACGCACGTCCCACCATAGGAAGGTGGGCTCCGGCAGCGCCCCGGCACGAATCTGGAGGTCGACCGCTTCGACCCACTCGCTGTAGGAGCCGTAGCGCCGGGGCATGCCGGTACGCGGAAACGCCTGGAAGACGATCGTCCGGGTGGACGCGAATCCCGAGTCGTGGCCGCGCCAGAACGGCGAGTTGCCCGACAATGCGAGCAGCAGCGGTAGGTGTACTCGCAGACGGTTGTAGAGCTCGATCGCTCGCTCCGGATCTGGCACGCCGACGTGCACGTGGAGCGCGAACGTCGGCTCGCGCGTCGCGAGGTCGCGCATCGTGCGGTGGATCAGCCGGTAGCGGCTTGCGGACGTGACCTCGGTCTCGGACCAGACCGCCAATGGATGTGTGCCGGCGACGGCGGCGGCGAGACCCAGCCGGTCAAGAGCTGCGCCCAGCTCGTCGCGCAGGCTGCGCAGTTGCGCGCCGGCTGCACTCACGGACACGTGGGGATCGGTCATCAGCTCGATCGCGGCTTGATGCGTCTCGGCGCTGACGTAACCGGCGAGCGCGGCGGGTAGCGCTGCCAGTACGTCCTCGATTCGCTGCGCCAACGCCCAGTCCTGCGCCGGGTCGAGCAGCATGACCTCCTCCTCGATGCCGATCGTGTACGGCTGCACGCTGGCAGTCCACTCAGCCCACTGCGCCTGAGCCAATGCTTTCCGCTCGTCTACGGGAGTACCCATGTGTCCTTCGCACCGCCGTCCTGGGAGGAGTTCACGACAAGCGCTCCGGCATCCTGCGCAACACGAGTCAGCCTGCCCGGCATGACCGTCACCCCGTCGCACGTGGCGAACACGAACGGCCGCAGATCGATGTGGCGCTCGACGAGCTGGCCGCCTACCACGGTTGGGTGCAGAGACAGAGCGACGGTCCTCTGCGCGACGTAGTCGGTGCCGGCACCGGGTCGGCGCAGGGCCGCCTTGACGCGTCGCACATCTCTCGCCGTAGCGTGCGCACACACGACCACACCTCGGGCGCCGTGGCCGTGACGGGGTTTGACGACGTGTCCGCGCAGGTCGGACAACACTTGCTCGAGGGCGACCGGGTCGTTTAGATCATCGTCTCTACGGACCGCATCAGCGGCTCTTCGCAGAGGTAGAAGCGGATCATCTCCTCGATGTAGGCATGCACGAGCTTATCGTCAGCGACACCGGTGCCGAACCCGTTCACGACCGCGAGCCACGGCACCAGCAGCAGCTCCGCAACCGCCGTCAGTGCGCCGTGCTTGTCGCGCCGCAGATCCGTGTCCGTTCGTCGGTAGACCGCATCGACGCGGCACGCCGGACCGGCCTCACCCGCGCGCAGCCACAGCTCATCACCGCGCCGCTGGAGCTGCTCGAGCGTGACGAGCGGTGCCGCAAGCCAGCGGGCTGCGGTCGCGTGCTCGAAGAACGCCGAACTGCCGGGCCCGCTGGTGAGCACGACGACGTTGGGACCGGCGCTGGCATCGGCGGCAGCGCCTCGGCCGATAGCCGCTGCCGCATCCCACAAGGTCGCGCGCAATGCCGCGACCGTGGCCGGCTCGAGCGGGATCGGAGCGGGCGTCGTGACGCCGAGCGTGGGCGCGAGGGCATCGAGCATGGCCGTCACCGCGTCGCGCGCCGCAACCGCATACGCGAATCCCGACGGTGTCCGCGTGTTGTCCTCAGGCGTGCGCAGCTCGCCGTCGCGGTCACGCACGAGATCGAGTCCCACGACGCCAAGTGGCGCCGGCCGGTGCGGCCATCGCCCGCGCAGCTCCGGTTCATAGCCCTCCGCATCGTCGATCACCCCCGCGGGGACGATCCCGGCCGCCACGATCGCGCGTCTGCCGTATGCGTCCGTGATGAACGCCGACAGCGCGCGCACGCGCTGAGCGAGCGCCGCCGACAGCGCAGTCCACTCGCTGTTCTCGATCAGCCGCGGGACCGGGCCCAAGGCGAGCGGCTCGGTGAGGAACCCCGCTCCCGCTGCCTCCATCCGATCCCCGACGCGCCCATTCAGCGACGCCATGTCGACGCCCTCGAGCGCTCGCAGCAGCGGGCCGTACAGCGGACGTGGGCGCGCCGGCGCGGCGTATGCTCGTTCCAGCCGTCAGTGAACGGCGGCCCCGAGATGGAGGTCATATCCCGTGGTGCTGGAGCCACAACTCCAGCAATCCGACCTGCCACAGCTTGGAGCTGCCAATCGGGGTGCGCGACTCGATCGGGTCCGCGAGCAACGCCGCGACATGCTCGGGCCGGTACAGACCTCGATCGCGTGCCGCGGCAGAAGTCAGCGCGTCGCGTACGAGCGCGAGCGACTCTCCTTCCAGGTGCGAGACGGCGGGCACCGGGAAGTAGCCCTTCGGCCTGTCGATCACGGCATCTGGCAGCAGTGCCCGCGCGGCGATCTTGAGCACGCCCTTGCCACCGTGCGCCAGCTTCAGCTCCGGCGGGCAAGCCGCCGCCAGCTCAACCAGCTCGTGATCGAGGAACGGCGTGCGCAGCTCCAGCCCCCACGCCATCGTCATGTTGTCAACGCGCTTGACGGGATCGTCGACAAGCATGATCTCCGTGTCTAGCCGCAGGGCTCGGTCGAGTGGCGTGTCCGCTCCCGGGCGCGCGAAGTGCGACGTGATGAAGCGACGGCTCGGGGCGTCGGCCTCCGCAATGCGGTAAGGCGGCGTCAGCAGATCGGCTAGCTCCTGCTCGTCTCGGTCGAGAAATTCGGACGCGTAGACGTCGTCACCGAGGCCGTCAGCAGATCCCAACGGTGGGTACCACGAATAGCCGGCGAAGACCTCGTCCGCGCCCTGGCCCGACTGGACGACCTTGTACGAGCGGGAAACCTCCTCAGAGAGCAAGTAGAAGGCCACCGCGTCGTGCGAGGTCATCGGCTCGCTCATCGCCTCGAGCGCGCCATCGAGCGCGCCGAGCACCTGCTGTGGACCGACGCGCCAGCGCAGATGGTCGGTGGCGAACTCGCGCGCGATCAGGTCCGAGTACGTGAACTCGTCACCCTGCTGGCCCGCGACGTCGTCGAAACCGATCGAGAAGGTGGCGAGACTGCGCTGACCAGCGTCAGCAAGCAGTGCCACGATCAAGCTCGAGTCAAGACCCCCGGACAGGAGGACTCCGACAGGCACATCGGAGACCATCCGCCGCTGGACGGCCGTGCGCAGTGCGCCGAGGACCGCGCCCGCCCAGTCCCCTTCGCCCATGCCGTCGTACTGTGGCAAGCGGGCATACGGCGGGTCCCAGTACCTCGTCTCCGCCCGGGTGTTGTCAGGCTCGACCACGAGCACGGTCGCCGGTGGCAGCTTGCGCACGCCCTGCAGCACCGTTAGGGGTGCCGGCACAACCGCGTGCCAGCTGAAGTAGTGGTGCAGCGCGATCGGGTCCAGCGCCGTTTCGACGCCGCCGCCGGCGAGTAGCGCAGGCAGCGTCGAGCCGAAGCGCAGCGCGCCGTCGAGTTCCGCCAGATACAGCGGCTTGATGCCGAGCCGGTCGCGCGCCAGCATAAGCCGACCACTGTCCCGCTCGGCCAAGGCAAACGCGAACATCCCGGCGAATCGCTGCACGCAGGAGGTGCCCCAGCGGTGGTACGCCTTCGCGATCACCTCCGAGTCGCTCGTCGAGAAGAACGCGTAGCCGTGAGATTCCAATTCGGCCCGCAGCTCGCGGTAGTTGTAGATGCAGCCGTTGAAGACGAGCGCGATCCCGAGCTGGGAATCGATCAGCGGTTGCGCCCCGCGCTCAGACAGATCGATCAACTTCAGCCGGCGGTGGGCGAGGGCGACCGCACCGGACGACCAGCTGCCGGAGCCGTCGGGCCCGCGCCGCGCCAGCCTTGCGGCCATCCGCTCGACGGCCGTGACGTCAGCAGCGCGATCTCTCGCCAGCTCGCCGGCGAAGCCGCACATCAGGCCGCAACCGAGCGTCGCGCGTGCCACGTCCGCGCGTCAAACCGGATGTGCATGTACACCACCGACACTTTGCCCCGACGGAGGCGCACAAGCTCCGGCCATATGTACATAAAGCCGCGCGAAGGATCAGACCAGCGGCCAACCGACTCCCGGCAGCCGTGGCGCTTACGCCGCCCGTGCCAATCGACTGACGCCAGCTGCCACGGCAATCAGCTCATCGAACAGAGCACGGTGGGCTGGGACCTCCACGAGCGTCTCGGCATGCCACTGCACGGCCACGACGAACGGCAGCGCGCAATCCTCGATCGCCTCGATCGACCCATCCGGCGCCCACGCACAGGCATGCAATCCAGTGCCGAGACAGTCAACCGCCTGGTGGTGGAAGGAGTTGACGTTGAGCCGGCTCGTTCCCAGCACATCGGCGAGCCGGCTGCCCGGGAGCACGTCGACGACATGGGTGGGTCGCCGACCGTCCTCTGATTGACGATGGGCGATCGCGTCGCCAACGACATCGGGCAGATGCTGGTGTAGCGTGCCGCCGCGCGCGACGTTGAGCGCTTGAGCGCCGCGGCAAATGCCCAGGATCGGCAGCTCGAGGCGCAGCGCCTCACGAGCGATGGCGTACTCGAACGCGTCAAGACCGGGCTCGGTCGCACCGAGCTCGACATGCTCCTGTGCACCGTACGCCGCAGGCGCAAGATCCGGACCGCCCGAGAGCACCAACCCATCCAGCCGTGACACCAGCGCCGTAGCGTCCGCCGGCGCGAGCGGCGGCATCACGACCGGCAGCGCCCCGGCCGCCGCGATCGCGCGCACGTACGTCATCCCGAGCGCCATCTCGGCATCCGGCGGCTCCCCATGTCGCCTTAGTGTGGTGAGCTCACCAGGTCGCAGCTCAGATGTTGTGACGCCGATCAAAGCAGTCATCCGCATGTAAGAATCGCCGCAAGATGCGGAAATGTATATCTACCGGTGGCCAAAAT
This sequence comes from uncultured Solirubrobacteraceae bacterium, assembly GCA_963816005.1. Taxonomy (GTDB): domain Bacteria; phylum Actinomycetota; class Thermoleophilia; order Solirubrobacterales; family Solirubrobacteraceae; genus Palsa-465. The sequence continues at coordinate 32,396 of CAWFKF010000015.1, forward strand.
CATGCGGCCGTCGTTGTCCGCAACGGCCCATCGGAGGGAGACACCACCCTGCCTAGGATGAGCGACGTCAGGCGGGCGCATCGACCCACCCCGGTCGCGCAACGCCGCGACCGGGGACGCTACCGCACAGCTGAACGCGTGAAGCCCAGTTATCGTTCGCGCTCCTGCGCGGCGCGAGTTCCCGGCGCAGCGCGAGTCAAAAGGGGATTGAGCTGGCATGGGTGATCGGCGGCATTAGCCGAGGGCCGCACCTGGACCTCGGTGCAGGAACGCACCGAGGCCGCGTTCAGCGAACAGCTCGCCGTCGCGAATGACCGGTTGGCCGCGGAGGAGCACTGCGCTCCGCGCCGTGCACCACCAGTCCGTCATAGAGGTTGTAGTCGACATTGCTGTGATGCGTGTCGACCCATCGAGCACCTCGCCGGACTGATTTGACCTCCGGGGAAATCGCGCCGTTGTTATCTGCCCACAACAAGACCAGCGTCATGGGGCTTCAGTCAGCCGGGCGCGGACGCTGGGGACGCCCTGAGGAGACGAAACTGGCTTGATTCCACGCGCGTGATGGGGCGAGACGATGATCGACACCAGCATCTTCCCGCCCAGACGCACACGGGTGCAGAGCAACGCCAACGGCTTCGCCAATCCGTGGCGACGGACGATCGCTTTCGCCCAGAAGCAAGAGTCTCGGCAGGGGTCGAAGCCGCGGGTCCTGGCTCCTGCTCGGGAACAGCAGCAGGAGCGTCGCGGCCGCGGGCCCCCACGACCGCTTGGACTTCTGGAATCGTTCCGCGGCAGCTGTCTGATGGTGGACCGCGAAGGCTTCCGCTTATCTGTGCAGGCGCGTCGTGTCAAGTGGCCGCCTGAAGTTTTCTTGGTTGACGTCGGGGTCGTTAGATCCCCCCGACGTCATTGTGATTTTGCGCCGGCGGCGGTGCTCTGTCACCCCTTGGGGCGGCCGGAGGGGCCGAGCGCGAAGCGCTTGACAGGTGCGCCGGTGGCGGCGCTATTGGTTGTGTGCGCGCGGGCGCCCAGGCTTATCTCGGTCCACGACCTGGGGTTGGCTCCCGGCCGGCGACATGATGGTTGATGGGGTGTTGTTCCCGCTGGGTGAAGCGTTGCGGCCGCTCGGTCTTTGGAGGCCGTCCACGCGAACGTGGCGGCAGCGGAATGCCGGGAGCTGGCCGCGGTGCATCGGTGACGTTCAGGCATAGCGCGCACGGGAAGTTCTCACGCGGGCGCGAGTGCCTCGTCTCCGAGTTCTCTGAGCGTGTGATAGCTCCGTTTGAGGAGTTTGCGAGCAAGCGCAAGGCAGGCGCGGTTACCGCCGAGTCGCTCAGCGGCCTGGTGGTAGTAGGCGTAGTCGGGGCTCGTCTTGCGCCTCGCTGCTTGTGCGGCCTCATAGAGCGCCCAGCGCAACGCGGGCGGTCCTTGGCGGGAGAGGTGCCCGGGCGCGCGACGCTTGTCAGAGGCATGCACGGTGATGTCCATTCCGCCGTAGCGGACCGCTTCGCGCGAGGAGGAGAACCGGGTGCAGTCGCCGAGTTCGGCGAGGATCACGACGCTCGTCAGCGCGCCGATCCCATAATGCGCGGCCTGCAACGCCCGACACCCCTTCTGGCGGCGCGCGTAGGAGCAAAGCTCTATCCACGCGCCCCCTGGCCACCGCTCTTGCTTGTAGGCCGGAGCGAATACCAAGTCGAGGTGCGCGGACTAACGCTTCGGCACAATCGCTAGCAAGGTCCGTGCAAGCACCCGGCTCCTGCTTCTGGCGAATCTCAGGTGCGTGGGCCGGATGGCCGAGAGACCTGCTGCGAGCGCAAACCAGGGCGGAGGCGCATCGGCCCTGCTCGTCGCCGGAAGCGGGGCTGGCGGCTGCGACTCCTCGGGCACAGTCGTGCCTATGCGCACCGGGTTCCGTTTCTTCCGTGACAAGGCCGGCAAGGTCAGGATCACGGTCGCTCCGAAGGCTCTCAAACGAGCCGAGGATCGATTGCGAGCACTGACCACGCGCAACTGGGCCGACTGGTCGGGGTTGCCTTCCGAAGGCCGTGCGGTCCCCGGACGCCTCACGCCGACCCTACGATCCAGACGGCCTGGCTCGGCCAGTCGCTTACGGCACGCTCGTCTGCTTTGGTCCCGGCGGGGCGACGGGATCCGGACGAAGGTGCGTCTGTCGGGCCGGCGGGCTCGGCGCGGAGGTCTTGTCAACGCTTCGGATCTCTCCTCGCGCTGGCCACCAGCTACACGGCTGCTTGGTCACTACCGTGGCCGGACTCCCACCGGCAAGTCGAATACAGCTTCCGAGGACGCACCCTAGGGTCGCGATTTCGTCTCCGGCTTCCTTCCCACCCGCCTCACGACGTAGCAGTTGCCATCGACTTGTGGTTGGTGCCATCAACCTCCACAGGGGACTCGCACCCCCGAGCTGCTGGTCATGCCGGGCGTACCAACGATCGCCGGGCAGAGCCGGCACCCCATCAGGTCAACAACCCGGCCGCCCCGACACCTGCGTCACCCCCAAATCGACCGGAGTCCCACATTTGCAATGTGGGAAATATCCCCTCGCCAAGGCATCGGACCTTGTTGACGTAATTGCACTTCGACAAGCCGCGTTTCGAATTTCATGTGGAACCACTTACTCGTCGTCGCCTAGCCGCCGAAAGTGAACGTGTCGACCTTCCGTCACGTCGCCGGTCTTGGGCACCGCTATACGCGCCCGAGATGCTCTTCCCGTAGACCGTCAGCTCGAGGTATCCCCACCACTTGTCGTCGCCGAACTCGAACGTGACGCCATCGACCACCTGCGCGCCCGGCTGAGCGTCTTGGGCTAGAGGGTTGCGAGCCGCGATCGACAATTCGTTGTCGATGTGGTGGTTCCCTTGGTTGCGATGCCGAGGTCGTCGAGCAGGGTCTCCATTTCGCGGCGGAGGGTTTCGTAGTCGCGGTCGATGGTGGTCCAGTTCTTCGGCGGGCGGCCTTGTCGTGGGGTTCGGATGCCGGCGATCAGGGGGCCGATGACCTTGTCGCGGAGGGTGAGTAGCGCGGCGATCGTGCGTGCGGCGATCTCGGGGACGTGGTAGCGGCGGGTGCGGCCGGGTTTGAGGACGAGTCGTTTGCCGCGGAGCTTGCGGAGGTCGTAGGCGGCTTGCCGGATGCTGTAGTGCGAACCATGCGTCCGTCCAGCTCTGCGCGGGCAGCCCGAACTATGAAAGCGCGGCCGTCGAGGCGGCGACCGTGGCGCTGCGCCGGCCGATCGGCACGGCGGACCTATCGGCGGACGCCGCACCACCATTGCGTCGCGTGGCGCGCTCGTCAGAGGATGCGCGGCCGAGACGTTTGGTGTGGTGGGCCGCGGCCGGCGTCGTAAGTTGCCGTCCGGGGTACATCTTTTTGATCGCGCCGCGTGGCACCGGCGGGACGCGCGCTCCCAGCGCACGAAGCTCATCGATCTCAACCTCTCGACCTGGCGCCCTCGACCGCAGGGGCGACGTGGAGTCTCGGCTCCGGCGTTGCCCTCGTCGTCCGCGACTTCAAGGCGCTTGCGTCCGCACCGCATCGGCGTCGCACGCCGAAGCACGTTCGCCGGATGCGAGCAGACCGGCTCCATCGAGCGAGACACTGGAAGCAAAGCTCACAGAGTCAGCCGGTCCAGGCGTCGCTGACACTTACGACGACAACATTGCCGGCGGCGCCTACGACAACAACGTTGCCGACGCCCACCGACGCTCCGGCACCGACGACCACGGTGTCGGAGACGTTGACGTACGCGCCGACACCGGCGACGAGCACGCGCGCAAGCTCCCAGTCGACGGCCACGCAACCGGCACGCACAACCAGCAGCCAACCTGCGGGACCGACGAATCCGGGGCTACTCGGCGGGATCGGCTCCTGCGTCGAGGGCGGCTCGAGGCAGCGGAAAGGAAGGCATGTCAGACCGTTTGCTGCATCACATCAATAGCAACGTGGTCGGGTATGTGGCTTTGTTCATCCCGCTCGGCGGCACCTCGTATGCCGCGATCAGCATTCCGGCGCGTAGCGTCGGGACCAAGCAGCTCGGGAACGGGGCGGTCACCGTCGCCATAGTCCGGCATTTCGCCAGCGCACTACCGCGGCGGTAGGCTTGCCCTTGGGCGGGGCCGAGGAGGTCGCGCGGGCATCACCGATGATGATGCGTTCGAGCTCTGGGGCACGTTCTCGGTGCACGACCACGTGAAGCCGTGGGCGTTCATCGCCGAGGTGCTGATCTACGACCGGCTCGTGATCCGGTTCCCCCGCCCGGCGAGCCAGAGGAGTGGGCGCGCTGGACCGACGAGCGCTGGGATCCAGACCGCCAGCGCGAGCTGCTCTCCGTGCTGCGCGACCTCGTCGTGCCGATCGCCTGGGATGCGGAGCGCCGGGGGCAGTGGGATCGGCAGTTCGGCAGTTCCTCGTCGAGCGGGCCGCCCTTGCCGATCAGGTAACGACCGGACGCGCCATCCGGGGCACGTCCTGGATCAGCACAGCACCTGTCACGTGATATGGGATCGCCGCCGCGAATGCCAAGCGCGAGCGACGCTGGGGCGGCGTCCGACTGCGTGCTCGAGTTCGCGAACGTGGCGATGCCGCTCGGGGTGGGGCTCGTGACCCAGGATCCGGTATAGACGGTCGGGGCGGCGATCGGTGTCGGCGCCTACACCGCCTCGCAGCGGCTGCGTGACCCGCTGCAGCCGGGAGGGACGACGCCCGAGGCTGCGCTCGTCGTCGACGCGGGCCGCCGGCTCGCAGATTTCTAGCAATCCAAGGATGCTCATCACTCGGGGCGAGGCGTCGGAATATCTTGCGCGGTCCGCGCGCCCGCCGGTAGTCTGGGCGCATCGATACGTGCGACGCGTTGATTGGGGTAGCGATCGTTGCCGGCACTCGGCTCTACCGGGAAGGCATCGCTCACGCGCTACGTGGCGAGAAGCATTTGGAGGTTGTCGCCACCTTGCCCGGCCGTCCCGAGGACATCGAGCAGCTCGGCGCTGCCCGCCCGGACGTCGTGATCGTCGACGTCGCGTCGGGCGGCGATCTCGGGCCGCTGCGGGCGGTCAAGCGAGCTGCGCCCACGTCGCGGGTCGTCGTGCTCGGCATCGCCGACGACGAGGATGCGGTGATCGCCTGCGCGGAGGTCGGGGTGGCGGGTTACGTCGAGGCTCAGGCCGGGGTCGACGAGCTGACCGACGTCGTCCGCGCGGCGATACGCGGCGAAGCGGTGTGCTCGTCGCGGCTCGCCGGCGCGCTCCTGCGACGGATCGGCTCGTACCCGCGGCCGACGATCGAACCCGACTCGTCGCTCGGTCGGCTGACGAGCCGCGAACGCGAGATCCTCGATCTGATTGACGAAGGGCTTAGCAACAAGGAGATCGGCCGTCAGCTGAACATCGAGCTTGGGACGGTCAAGGCCCACGTGCACAACCTGCTCGACAAGCTCGGCGTGCACCGTCGCGCGCAGGCATCGGCACGCCGGCGTGAGCTCGAGGCGCAGCTGAGGCCCGTACCCGGACGCCGCCGCGCAGCCGCCGGCGCAGCCCCGAAGATCTAGATCCTCCACGGGCGTGGCCTAATCCGCCGGACCGGTGGCGCCGCCGCGGATCTAGCCCGAGGACTCGATCGAAGTTATGCCCTGTGGCCGATTGTGGCGGCGTCGCCCACTGCGCAGAATCGGGCCAGGAGCTTATGTGGAACCGATCCGTGTGGCGATATCTGCTGCGCCCGGCGTGCTGCGCGATGTCATCGTTACCGCCGTGGCAGAGGCGGGCGACCTGATGCTCGTCGAATCCGATTCCGCGGCCGAGGCGGCCGACGTAGTGATCGAGCTGCATGACGAGCGCCAGGCATTACTGCGCGTTCCGGCGCTGTTGGCCCGACGGGTGCGGCCACGCGTGATGGCGATCGCCGAGCACGGTCGCGAGTCGGTGCTTTGGGGGCTGCATCCTCGGTCGGTCCCGTTGCACGAACTCTCGAGGGATGGAGTGCTGCGGGCGATCCGCGCCGCCGTGAACGCGCTCGACGTTGACACATCGACCCCGTTGGCTGGGCGCCTCCGGGGAGACCGCGACCCGTTCGCCCCACCTGAGGAGGACTGATGGCCACGTTCACGACCCCGGGCGTCTACGTCCAAGAGCTGCCCAGCGGCGTGCACCCGATCGTCGGGGTCGCCACATCGGAGACCGCGTTCGTCGATTACTTCGCACGCGGGCCGATGGGCATGCCGACACACGTGTCGAGCTTCACCGAGTTCCAGCGGGTGTTCGGCGGCCTCGACGCCCAGAGCGAGGCGAGCTATGGGATCCTCCAGTACTTCACGCAGAGCGGCACGAGCGCGTGGGTCGTGCGCGTCGCGGCCGGCAGCCCCGCGAAGGCGACGGCCCAGCTCGCAGCATCCGGGACCGACGTTCTCGAGCTCAGCGCCAGCTCGGAGGGCAACTGGGGCAAGAACGTGCAATGGGCCGTCGACGACGACCATGCGGACAGCACGTCGTTCAACCTAACTGTCCGCGAGGTGGCCACGACCGGGACGACCAAGCGCGTCGTGTCGGTGGAGACCTACCGGAACATCTCGCTCAGCTCCGCGAGCGCGCAGTACGCGCCGACGGTCATCAACCAGGCGTCCTCGCTCGTCACGGTCAGCGTGCCATCGGGAGCGAGCGGCCGCCCCGACGCGAGCACTGGTGGCAGCGGGAGCGACCCCGGGATCGCCTACAACCCCGACGACGGCCCGTTCAAGGCGCTCGCCGGCAGCCCGAGCGACGGCTCGCCACCGGACGCCGCCGCTCTGAACGCCGGCATCGACGCCCTCGATGAGATGGCGCCGTTCATCTTCAACCTGCTGTGCATCCCGCGCGCGGCGAGCCTCACCTCCGGTTACGACACGGTGCTCGCCCACGCGAACACCTACTGCATCGGCAAGCGCGCGTTCCTGATCGTCGACGTCCCCAAGGGCGACACCGCCGCTCAGGTGATCTCCCTGCTCGGGTCGACGATCCCCAACAGCGCCAACGCCGCCGTCTACTACCCTCGGCTCTCGATCTCCGATCCGCTCAACTCGGGTCAGCCGCTCGACATCGCCAACAGCGGGGCGGTCGCCGGCGTGATGGCGCGCATCGACGCGTCGCGCGGAATTTTCAAGTCCCCCGCGGGCACCGAGGCGTCGGTCCCGGGCGTGACGCTCCAGAAGACGATCAACGATGCCGACAACGGCAACTTCAACATGCTCGGGATCAACGTCCTGCGCTCGTTCCCGATCTACGGCAACGTCGTCTGGGGCGCGCGGACGACCCAGGGCTCGGACGCGCAGGCGAGCGAGTGGAAGTACGTCGCCGTGCGCCGTACCGCGCTGTACATCGAGGAGAGCCTGGTCGAGGGCCTGAAGTGGGCGGTGTTCGAGCCGAACGCCGATCCGCTGTGGGCGCAGCTGCGGCTCAACGTCAACTCGTTCCTCAACGGGATGTTCCGCCAGGGAGCGTTCGCCGGCACGACCCCGAGCCAGGCCTACTTCGTCAAGTGCGACAAGGACACCACCACACAGGCCGACGTCAACCGGGGCGTCGTGAACGTCCTCGTCGGCTTCGCGCCGCTGAAGCCCGCCGAGTTCGTCGTGATCCAGATCCAGCAGATGGCCGGACAGGCCCAGTCCTAGAGGAGCGGAACGATGCCAGCGTTTCCGGTCAACCCGACGCGGTTCGACCCGTACAAGAACTTCAAGTTCCGGCTCAAGTGGGACGGCAAGTACGTCGCCGCCGTGAGCAAGATGAGTGCGCTGAAGCGCACCACCGAGGTCGTCAAGCACCGTGACGGTGGCGACCCGAGCACCAGTCGCAAATCGCCCGGGCGGGCCGAGTTCGAGCCGGTCACGCTCGAGCGCGGCGTCACCCAGGACCTCGAGTTCGAGAAGTGGTCCGGGAAGGTGTGGGCGCTCGGCGCGGGGCTCGGGTCCGAGGTGTCGCTCAAGGATTTCCGCAAGGACATCCTGATCGAGGTCTACAACGAGGCCGGGCAGCTCGCGCTCGCCTACAAGGTCTACCGCTGCTGGGTTTCGGAGTTCCAGGCCCTGCCCGAGCTCGACGCCAACGCCAACGCCGTGGCGATCCAGACCCTGAAGCTTGAGAACGAGGGCTGGGAGCGGGACACCGAGACGCCGGAGCCGGCCGAGCCGACCCTGTAGGCGGAGCGGTGGCGCACGACGGGGCTCTGCTCGGCCTGCTCGAGGCCGAAGGCGACGCCGCGCGGCGGGGAGCCGTGCTGGCCGCCGTGAGCACAGGCGGCGACGTCAACGGCTGGCCGCTGCGGCGGCTCGATCGCGTTCTGCTCGAGCTGCGCCGCGAGCTCGTCGGCGACCGCCTCGTCGCGTTCGCCCGCTGCCCCGGCTGCGGGGCAGGGATCGAGCTCGAGTTCTCCGCCGGCGAGCTGATCGCGCTGTTGCGCGCCGCCGAGACCGAGCCGATCGCGCTCAGCGACGGTGGTTGGGAGATCGAGCTGCGCGCGCCGCGTGTCGCCGACGTACGCGCGGCCAGCGCGATCGGCGATCCGGATCGCGCCGCGGAGCAGCTCGCCCGCGGGTGCGTCGTGCGCGCCCGCCGGTCCGGACGCCAGGTGGCGCCAGCCCGACTCCCGCGGGCGGCGCTGGACGCGATCGACACGCGGTTGGCGGAGCTCGACCCGTTCAACGGCCCGATCGAGCTCGCTTGCCCCGGCTGCGGGCGGCGGTGGGCGGAGCCGTTCGATGTCAGCGCGTTCGTCGTGGTCGAGCTCGAGGCCGAGTCCCGTTCGCTGCTCGCCGAGATCCATCTGCTCGCGAGCGCCTACGGGTGGTCCGAGGACGCGATCCTCGGCCTGCCGCGATCGCGCCGCCGTCACTACGTGAGCCTGGTGACGGCGTGACCGGGTACCTCAAGTCGCTCGTCGCCGCCCGGGCCCACGACCGTCCGGCCAGGATCGTCCCGCGCCCGCGGCTGCGCTTCGACCACGGAGGTGCGGCCGGGATCGGAGACGCCGAGCCGGCACCGGCGCACCCCGCGGAAGTGACGCGCGCCGTTGAGGTACGGCGCGCGCCGCTCCGGACGCGCGCCCGTGTGTCCGCAGCGCCGCCGGCCGCACCCAGCGACGACACGCGCGACTTGAACAGGGTGCCGCAGCGCGTTGCGCAGCCGTACTCGGAGATCACGACGTCGTCGACGCCCCCCGCGGCGGCCGGAGATGAGACCCCGCCCGGCGACGCGCCGGCGCGGCCTGTGGCACAGCCGGCACAACCGGATCAGCCGGTCCCGAGCTCGCCGCTCGACGTCGGTGACTCCGAGCGCCGACCGGCGGCGCAAGTGGCGACGGCGGCGCCGGCGCAGTCACCACGACCGCATGCTCTGGCGCCCGACGGCGCGCGTATCCGGGCGCCGTCGGCGAGCCCGACGCCCGGGCTCGTCCAGCCGCCGGCGGCGGCCCCAGCGCCGTCGCCGATGCGCGCCGCCCCGCCCGCGGCGAGCGCGCCGCAGCGGTCGGTGACCGTCACGATCGGGCGGATCGAGCTGAACGCGCCCGCGCCGGCGAGGCCGGCCGGGCCGGCAAGCGCGGCGCCGGCGGCGCGCCGCCGCCCCGCGTCGCCGGCGACCTCGCTTGACGCCTATCTCGAGTCACGGGCACGCCGATGAGCAACACGCTTGCGATCGCGGCGGTGACCCAGGTGTTCAGCGATCTGCTGCGCGATGTCCAGGACAACCCGGCGCTCGGGCCCACGAACGTCACGAACCTGCCGCCCGACATCGCCGCCCCCGACCCGAAGGCTCCCGAGCGGCGACTGAACCTGTTCCTCTACCAGGTCTCTCCGAACCCAGCGCTGTCCAACCAGGACCTGCCGTTCCGCGGCTCGGACGGCTCCGTGGCCGGCCAGCCGGTGCTCGCGCTCGACCTCCACTACCTGCTAACCGCGTTCGGTCTCGACGGCGAGCTTGACACCCATCACCTGCTTGCCCACGCGATGAGCGTCATCCACGAGGCCGGGTTCCTGGACCGCGACCGGATCCGCCAAGCGGTCAACGTTGCGGGATCGCGGATCGCGGGATCCGATTTGGCCGATCAGCTCGAGCTCGTGCGAATCGCGCCGCAGATGCTGACCGAAGACGACCTGTACCGGCTGTGGACGGCGTTCCAGACCCACTACCGGCTGTCGGTCGGCTACCAGGCGTCGGTGGTGCTGATCGAGCGGGTGCGGGAGATCGTGGCGCCGCTCCGGGTCACCGACCCGCGGATCACGACGGTGACGATGCGCAAGCCGTTGATTCTCGAGCTGTCGCCGATGCCGGTCACCGCGCCGGGGACGCTGGCGTTGCGCGGCGAGCAGCTCGACGCCGACTCGGTGACCGTGCGCTTCCCGGCAGGTGACGTACCCCCGGCTCCCGGCGCCGTCTCGCCGACGTCGATCACGGTGGATCTGCCGAGCGGCCTGCAGGCCGGGCCCAACACGGTCCAGGTGATCCACGGGCATCTGCTCGAGGGCTCGTCCGAGACCCGCCCGACGTTCGCCTCGGATGCCGTTCCGTTCACGCTGATCCCGACGATCACCGGGATCCCCGCGGGCGGGGTGATCGCCCACCGCGGGACCGAGATGACGCTGACGCTCTCGCCGCCGGTCGGCCCGGGCCAGACGGTCATCGCCGTGATCGGCGAGCACGGCGCGGCGCGGGTGCTCGACACCACCGCTGCGGGTCTCAGCCCGACGCCGACGGTGACGTTCCCGATCCCGGCGGACTTCCCGCTCGTCACGGGCGCCCTGCTGCGGGTGCAGGTCGACGGCGCGGAGAGCGCGCTCGAAGTGGACAACAGCACCGGAGCGTTCAACGGCCCGCTGGTGACGGTGGAGCCGTGACGCTCGAGCGCGCCATCGCCCGGTTCGCCCGCCTGCTCGACACCGAGCGACCCGATCCCGGCCCGGCGCCGTGGCCGGAGCTCGATCTGCTCGGCGAGACGTTCGCGCTCAGCCCGTTCGAGCGCGATCTCACCGGGTTGTGCGCGGCGGTTGAGGCCGATCCGGCGATCGCCGCGCTGTGCGGCGCGCGCCACGGCGACCCCTCACGCACGTGGCCGAGCTTCGGCCTGGCGCTCGCGTGCCTGGACGATCCCCACTGGAGCGCGCTCTCGCCGGGTCGCCCGCTGCGCTACTGGCGGGTGATCGCGGTCGACCCGCAGCCGACCATCACCACCGGCCGGCTCACGCTCGATGAGCGGATCCTGCATTTCCTGCTCGGCGTCGAGTACCTCGACGCGCGGCTTGAGGGCGTGATCACGGAGGTTGGCGGCGGGGCGGGGCTGTCGCCGTCGCAGCAGCGGATCACGGAACGTCTCGCCGAGCTCGTCCGGGCACGGCGGGAGCGGGGCGCGTGGCCGGCGGTGCAGCTGCTCGGTCCCCCCGGCGCGGCCAAGCGCGCGGTCGCCTCGGCTGCATGCGCACAACTCGGATGGCGGCTGCGGACGGTGCAGGCCGGAGCGCTGCCCACCGAGCCTGTCGCGCTCGCGGAGCTTCGGCGGCTGTGGGAGCGTGAGGCAGTGCTGTCCGGCAGCGCGCTGCTGATCGAGGCCGAGGACGCCAGCCCGGACGCACTGACGGCGCTGCACGCGTTCGCCACCGATCTGCAGGGCGTCGTGCTCGTCAGCGCGCGGGAGGCGGTGCCCGCGCTCGGGCACGCCCCGCTGCTGAGCGTCGAGCGGCCGGTCGCCGGCGAGCGGAGCGCGCTGTGGACGGCCGCGCTCGGCGCCCGCGCAGCGGGGCTCAACGGCATGGTCGAACGGCTCGGCGACCAGTTCGACCTCGACCTCGACGCTCTGCACGGTGCGAGCGCGGAGGCCCTCGCCGGCAGCGACGGCACGCAGTCGCTCGGCGGGGCGCTGTGGCGAGCATGTCGCGAGCGCTCCCGTCCCGCGCTCGATGACCTCGCGCAGCGCATCGACCCCGTCGCGACGATCGAGGACGTCGTGCTGCCGCCCGCGCAGCGGGAGCTGCTCGCCCAGATCGTCGCGCAGGTGCGAAGGCGGGGCACCGTCTACGAGCGCTGGGGGTTCGCCGCCGCCTCGAGCCGCGGGCTGGGGATCACAGCGCTGTTCGCGGGTCCGAGCGGCACCGGCAAGACGATGGCCGCCGAGGCGATCGCCCGCGAGCTCGAGCTCGATCTCTACCGGATCGACCTCAGCGCGGTCGTCAGCAAGTACATCGGGGAGACCGAGAAGAACCTCCGCCGGGTGTTCGACGCCGCCGAGGGCGGGGGTGCGGTGCTGCTGTTCGACGAGGCCGACGCGCTGTTCGGCAAGCGCACCGACGTCAAGGACAGCCACGACCGCTACGCCAACATCGAGGTCAGCTATCTGCTGACGCGGATGGAGTGCTACCGGGGGCTCGCGATCCTCACGACCAACCTCAAGGATTCGGTCGACCCCGCGTTCCTGCGCCGGCTGCGTTTCGTCGTGTCGTTCCCGTTCCCGGACCCCGCGGCGCGGGCGGCGATCTGGCAGCGGATCTTCCCCGCCGCGGCGCCGACGCGCGAGCTCGTGCCGGCGACCCTCGCAAAGCTCGCGATCCCCGGTGGCAGCATCCGCAACGTCGCGCTCGGGGCCGCGTTCCTGGCCGCCGACGAGAACGCGCCCGTCGGGATGGAGCACCTGCTCGCGGCCGCCCGCAGCGAGTATCTGAAGCTCGAGCGGCCGCTCACCTCCTCGGAGCTGGACTGGTCACGATGACGGTCGACGCGATCGAGATCCGGATCGAGGAGCTGGCCCTGACAGGTTTCGGCGAGCGCGACCGTGACCGCGTCGGCGAGGCGCTGCGCGTGGAGCTGACGCGCCTGCTCACGCACGCCGGGCCGCCGGCGCCGAGGAGCGGCGACGTTCTGTCGCTCAGCTACGACGCCGATCCCGGAGCGTCGCCCGAGCGGATCGGGCGTGCCGCGGCCCGGTCGATCGCGAGAGGTCTGCGATGACGACGCAGCTCCGCGTCAAGGTACCGGAGGCGGCGCGGCGCCGGTCGCCGGCGGCCGAGCTCGCGGCTGGGATCGAGGCGGCGCGCCACGACGCCGCGGCGGGCCTCCCGGACGGGCTGCGGGCCGAGATGGAGGCCCGCTTCGGGGCCGACCTCAGCCGCGTGCGGGTCCATCACGACGGCCGCTCGCGGACGCTCGCGCGCGGCCTCGAGGCGCGCGCCTTCACGATCGGACAGGACATCTTCTTCGCGGACGGTGCCTACGACCCGGCGTCGGTCGACGGGCGTCGGCTGCTCGCGCACGAGCTCGCTCACGTGCTCGCTCGGCCGGCCGGCGACGCCGGCACGCCCGTGACCGCGGACGACGTCACCGCGCTCGCCGGGCCGCGGGCCAGCACCGAGCGCCACGCCCGCGAGACGGCAGCCGCCGCCGAGAGCGGCCGCCCGCTCGCCCGCGGCGCGCTCAGCGCTCCCGGGACACCACGGATCGCCCGCTGGGTCGACGCCCTGCCTGATCACCGCGCCTCCGCAGCGGTCGCGACCCCGTTCGTCGAGCAGTACGCACTCGACGTCACGCGGGCGCTCGAGCGTGACGCCACCGACAACGGCGGGCACACGCGACGGCGACTCGCGCGGCTCGATCCCCAGACGCGCGCCGCGATCGTCGGCCGGGTACAGGAGATGCTCACGCCCGCGCAGCGCGAGCGGTGCGCACAGGCCCTGACGGGCGCCGCCATCGAGGAGACGACACAGCAGCCGGCCGCCGAGCCTCAGGCGAGTGTGGGAGCGGATCGCGCCGCCCCGGCGCCTGACGCCGCGGCTCCCCCATCGCCAGGGGAGCAGGCGGTCGAAACGATGCGCCAGACCGAGCCCGAGACCGCGGCGGCGGGCGAGCAGGCGCCCGCCGAGCCCGAGCGCTCGTCTCGGGGCGCCAGGCTCCTTCGCAGGTTGCGGGCTCTCCGTCAGCCGGCCGCCCCGCCGTCGAACCCGAGCGAGCCGGCCGTCGGCGCCGACGCCACACCGGCGCCGGGTCAGGCGCCCGCGAACCTCGCCGCGACGTCTGCCGCACCCCAACCGGCCGAGGTAGCGGCGCCCGCCGCGGCGCCGGAGGCGAGCTCGGAGTCGGCCGCGGCCGGTCAGGCCGATGGCGGCGACGCTGGCGCTCAGGCCGACATGGGGCCGGTCGCGGACCTTGAGAATCGGGCAGAGCGCCACCAGGGCGCGCGGCTGCAGGGCGCCCATCAGGAGGCGGCCGAGGCCCATGCCGAGGCCGACGAGGCGGCCATCGCGGAGCCGCCGGAGGCGGCCGCGGAGCCTCCGGAAGCGACCGCGCAGCCGGAGGCGGCCGCCGAGGCGCCGGAAGCGACTGCGGAGCCTCCGGAAGCGACTGCGGAGCCTCCGGAAGCGACTGCGGAGCCTCCGGAAGCGACCGCGCAGCCGGAGGCGGCCGCGGAGGCGCCGGAAGCGACCGCGCAGCCGGAGGCGGCCGCCGAGGCGCCGGAAGCGATCGCGGAGCCGCCGGAAGCGACCGCGCAGCCGCCGGCGGCGGCCGAGGAACCGGAGGCGGCCGCCGCGCCGCCCGAGGCGACGATGGAGCCGGTGCCGGCCGCCACGCCGGCGCCGGAACCCGCCGGACCGCCGTCCGTGACTGGCGAGCCAGAGGCTCCCGCCGCCGCGATCGAGAGCGTGCCGGACCAGGCCGCCGAGGCAGCGGCACCCGAGGGCGCGCAACCCGAGGAGGCTCATCCTGACGGCGGGCAGGCGGAGGGCGGTCAGCCGGAGGGCGAGCAGCCGCAGGCCGGGGTGCCTGGTCCCGGAGCCGATGCCGCTGGTCCCGAACCCGAGGCCGCCGGCCACGGCGACTGCGGGCCGGACACGACCGGCGGCCCCGGCGCGGGTGGGG
>CAWFKF010000016.1:0-132136 GCA_963816005.1 uncultured Solirubrobacteraceae bacterium
CGGTCCGGGTCGGTCTTCTCCCAGTGCCGTATCGCCATGCGGCCGTACTTGTTCATCGCGCGCGGGTTCGGGCTCTGCCCAGAGGGCTTCGAAGGAAAGCTGCTGGTCGTCGTTATAGCCCGAGCGGCGGCCTCGCGGCATCCCCGCACCCTCCCCGGCCGACCGCTAGACCTGCGTCTGCCATGCACGTGATCACTCGCCTCCGTTCACCCGCCTACGTCGTCATTGACGAATCGACCTCGTGTGCCCCGAGCCGTTGAGCAAGTGTCCGCGCTGCGTCGGCGCCAACGACGGTGAATGCGAAGCTTTGGCGCGCTCCCGGCTTGACGGTGATCTCGAGGCCGGTCGCGCTGCTGACGGCATCACCAAGTCGTAGGGCGAGCGCGGCCTGATCGGCATCGTGTCGCCGTTTTGGCTTGCGGGCGCGTGGTGTGGCGAGTGCCCGCACAGCGGTCTCGAGTTGACGGGTGGACCAGTCGTTGGCGACGGCTTCGCGAGCGAGCCGGCGCCGTTCGGTGTGGTCGTCGGTCATCAGCAGTACGCGCCCGTGTGCGTAGCTGAGTTCGCGCGCGTTGATGAGTTCCTGAGTGTCGTCGGGGAGATCGAGCAGGCGGAGGTGGTGACTGATGGTCACGCGCGATTCGCCGAGTCGGCGCGCGAGCTCCTCCCGCGTGAGCCCGAGATCTTCGATCAGGCTCGCGTACCCGCGGCCCTTCTCGATCGGGGTGAGGTCCTCGCGCACGACGTTTTCGATCAGGGCGTCCTGCAGTGCGGTCGCGTCGTCCTGGTCTTCGCTGACGAGAACGTCGACGGTCTCGGCTTCGATGATGCCGAGGGCGCGCCAGCGCCGCTCGCCGGCGATGATCTGGAAGCTTCCGGGTTCGGTCTCGCGGACGATCAGCGGCTGTAGCAGCCCGCGAGCGCGGATCGATTCGGCGAGGCGCTCGAGCGCGTCCTGTTCGAACAGCTTGCGTGGCTGGTTGGGGTTGGGCGTGACGGCGGTGTAGTCGACGGTTCGTAGCCGGCCTTGGTCGGCGAGGGTGCCGAACAGTGCGCTGCTGGGCGGTGGGGGTGAGCGCCGGGGCCGGGTGAGGATGCGCGTGGGAACGGTGTTCTTGGTCGGCATCAGTCTGGTGCGGTTGCTTGCGTGGTTGGCGAATCGTGATCGCGGGCGAGCGAGTCGGAGAGATCCGCCCGGCCGCCGAGCTGCTCGGTTGTCTCCGGTATGCGGTCGAGCGGGCGCCGCGTCTGCTCGTAGGGGTCGGCGGTCATCGAATTCCCGGCTGCGATGTCGATCAGCACTTGCCCGCACGCAACGCAAGGCTCCTCCGCCGCGGTGCCCTCCGGCCAGATCGGCGAGTGATCCGCGAGCGCGAGCCTGGGGATGCAGTCGACGCACCACACGGTCTCGGCGCCGGTGTCCGGGTCGTTGACGAGGTAGCCGACGGCGGCGTCCGGGTCGGTCACGTCAGCGAGTGCTTCGTAGCGGCTGGCGGCGTCTTCGAGCGCGGCCGCAGCTCCGCGTAGCGCCGCGGCGAGCTGTCGGTCGCTGTCGACCGCGAACTCGAGCCGCTCGATCAGCGTGTGTTGGTCGTGGTCGGCCATCTGGTGGTAGCCGGTATTGCGCGCCGATTCGAGGGCGTTGCCGTCGGTGTCCATCGTTTCCCTCCTTCGTGGATCGCAGGAGTTGCCGGGGGTTTCGGGGTGCGTGACGCGCGTCACGGTGCTCACGCGGCCTGGTCCTGGGCGAGTTGCGCGAGTCGCGCCTCGAGCTCTTTGGCGGCTGCGGCGTAGTCCTGAGCTACACGTCCGCCGGGATCGGCGAAGACCGTCGGTACTCCGTATCCGGGGTGGTCGCGAACTGAGCTCTGTTGGCGGATGTGCGTCTGAAACACGTACAGCGGGCCGGACGGGAACTGCTCGGGGTCCGCGAACGCGGTCGCCCATGCGCGCAGCTGGCGGGAGCGGGCGTTGGTGCGGACGAACAGCATCCCGACCGGTGTGATGGCGTGTCCCGCCTCGACGCCGAGCTCGTCGAGTTCGTCGAGGCGCCGCGCGATGGTCTTGGCTTCGTAGACGCCAGGCTCGCCACAGAAGAGGATCCCGTCGGCGGCGAACATGGCCATGCGGGTGAGCGGGGTGACGGCGCCGGTGGTGTCGATCAGCGCGATGTCGGCGGTCTCGTCGAGCTGCATCAGGAGTTGATCGAGGGCGTCGAAGCGACCGGTCGCGGCGACATCGGCGGTGAGGGCGAGGAGGCGCTCTGAGGTGGCGAGCAGCCTCAGCGATCCGCCTGGCTTGTGGTTGCGCGTGGGGGCGATTGGATCGTCGATCTCGATCGTGGCGGTGAGCGGGTCGGCGCTTCCCGCGAGGAGATCCTCGATCCGCGTGACGTCGTCATCGTCCTCGATGCCGAAGGTCATCTCGAGGTCGGGCTGGTGGGCGTCGAACCCGACGAGGAGGACGTCGTTGCCGCGCCGCGCGAGCGCGGGTCCGAGGTTCGCGACGGAGGTCGTCTTGCCGACCCCGCCCTTGGAGGACCAGACGAGGAGCCGGTACATCAGCTGGCCTCGGTTCGATGGTGCCGTGCAGTCATGAGCGCGTCTCCTGACAGGGTGTGGTTGGTGTGAGCCGAGGCTTGGGGCATTGCTTGGTGGTCAGACGGGCGAGTAGCGGAGCTGCTCGTCGATGCGGGTGGCGATCTGACCGAGTTGGCCCTGACGGTTCTTGCGGACGATGAGGTCCATCTCGCCGGGTCGTTCGGAGTCGGGGTCGTAGTAGTCGTCGCGGTAGAGCATCAGGACGCAGTCGGCATCCGCCTCGACTTGTCCCGAGTCCCGCAGGTCGGACAGGAGCGGACGCTTGTCGGGCCGCTGCTCGACGGCGCGCGAGAGCTGGGAGACCGCGATGACGGGACAGTTGAATTCGCGTGCGAGGCGCTTGAGACCGCGGCTGAACGCCGAGACGTCCTCGACGCGGTTGCCGCTCGGCTTCTCGGCGCGCATCAGTTGCAGGTAGTCGACGACGAGCAGCTCCAGCCGGCCGTGGCGCACCGCGACCTGGCGGGCGTGCGCGCGCAGCGTGGGGAGGGAGAGGTCGCCGTCGTCGAGCAGGTGAAGCGGAAGATCGACGCTCGCCTGCGCGGCTTTCAGCAGCGGCGGCCAGTCGTGTTCGTGCAGGCGCCCGAGGTGGATGCGGCTCGGTGCGACGCCTGATTCGGCGGCGAGATGGCGCTGGGCGGTCTCGGAGTCGCTCATCTCGATCGAGGCGAACAGCACACGACCGCACTCGACGGCTGCGACGTGCCGGGCGATCTGCAGAGCGATGAGGCTCTTGCCCATCGACGGCCGTGCGGCGACGACGTACAGGCGCCCCTGTTGGAGGCCTCCGAGCAGTTCGTCGAGCGGAGCGATCCCGGTTGTGAGTCCGGGAACGGCGCGGCCGGATTGCGAGCACTGGGCGAGGCGGTCCACCTCGTCGTTGACCGCGTCGGCTGAGAAGCCGCTGTCGGCCTCGGACAGTGCTCGCGCGGAGCTGGAAGATCAGCTGCTCGGCGCGTTCGATCAGCTCGTCGGACCCTGAGTGGGGTGCGCTTGCGGCAGCCTGGATCTCGTAGGTCGCGCGCATGAGCCGCCGGACCTGCGCGAGGTCGTGCACGATCGCGGCGTACTCGCGGTAGTGGCCGGCCGCCGGCACCCAGCCCGCGAGTTCCTCGACGCTCGCTGGACCGCCGATGTCGTCGAGTTCTCCGTTGCGTTGGAGGTGCGCGGCGACCGTGAGGTGGTCGATCGCCTCGCCGGCGCTGTGCAGCGCGCGCATCGCGGCGAACACTCGCCCGTGCGCGGGTCGGTAGAAGTCGTCGTCCTGGAGGCCGACGTCGAGGACGCCATGGAGGCTGCGTTCGTCCAGGAGAACGGCGCCGAGCACTGACCGCTCGGCCTCGAGGTTCTGAGCGTGTGCGGCGTAGTGGACGGCCGATGTCATGCCGCGGTGCGCTCCTGGTGGTCGTTATTGCGCTCGGTGAGCTCGGACCATAGGTCTCGGTATTGGCGTTCGGAGTAGTGCAGGGGGTGTTCGCAGAGTGCTGTCCAGCGGGCGGTCAGGACGAAGCGCTCGAGGGTGGGGTGGATGGCGCCGAGCTCGGCGAGCGCCGCGGCGCGGTGGTCTCGCCCGTGTCGCTGGATGGCGCGGGTGAGGTGGTCTTTGGCAGCCGGCCAGCTGAGAGCGCTCTCGTCGGGTGATCTCGGGTCGCCGGTTGGGGGGAACGCCGTGCCGTGCCGGTCGCGGTCCGCGGTGGCGAAGCGTTTCGCGATGAGCTCTTCGGCGATGCGATCGAAGTCGGGGAGGGTGGTGGCCTTTCCGCCGATGTATGGGTCGCCGACCATCTGCGTGAACCCCGCCGCGATGCGGTCGGGTTCGAGGCGCTCGAGGAGTCGGTCCGCCGCTTCGTGCCAGCGCCGTGTGTCGCGGCGGTACCGGATTGCCGGGCTGCTGCCCAGCGCCGGCTTCCAGGCGTCGATGAACGCCTCGATCACCCAGTCGCTCGTCCCGTATGCCACGGAGCGCCCGTCATCGACCGGTTCTGGCTGACCGCCCTGGAAGTTTTCTCGTTGTTCTTCTGGATCGGCGTCAGCTGCGCGCGTGCTAGAGGGCGGTGAATCAGGGATGCCGGTGGCGGCGTTTCCGCCCTGCCAGTTCTGTTCCGCCGCTCTGCCAGTTTCGTTCGGGCGCCCCGCCGGTTCGGTTTTACCGCCCTGGCCGTTTCGGTCCGCCGCCCTGCTCGTTTCGTTTCCCGACGCTGCCAGTTCGGTTTCACCGCCCTGGCTGAGTGGCGCTTCGTGGATGGTGTAGATGCTGGGCAGGTTCCGTCCGCCGTTGGTCGGTCGTCGCCGTTCGATGGTGAGCAGACCGGCCGCTTCGAGGATGTGGTGGCAGTCGTCGACGCGGTCGACGTGGAGCCCGGAGTGCTCGGCGATTTGCGAGCGGGTCACCTGCGCCTGCGTCCACGTCCCTTCCGGACCCTGCCGCACGCAGAACTCGAGCAGGACGACGATCAGTCCGAGATCTCGCAGCAGATGCCCCCCGTCTCGAGGCGCCGCGAGCCGGTCGGCCATCGGCACCGTCACGGCGATGAAGCTGTGCTCGTGGATGAGGAGATGCGCGATGCTGATGCTGCCTCCGCGCTCGGGGTCGGGCTGCGTTTCCCTGCGCAGAACACCGGCCTGCTCGAGGCAGGTCAGCATCTTCGCGATGTTTCCCTTGGACACTCCGCCGCGGGCGGCAAGCAGGTCGTAGCTGTAGCGGACGCGGCGTTGCTGGCCGATGTTCCGCTGCTCGTTGGCGAGTTGGCAGAGCAGTCCGTAGAACCCGATCGTGCGGACGCGGCGAGGGCCGGCGGTGTGTTCGCGGATCGCCTCGACCGCGCGCGTGTAAACCATGAAGAAGGGCAGCTCGCGGCGGTCCGCGATCGTGACGGGATCGTGCCTGTGGCCGACCGCCGTCATGCCGCCCCCACCCCGCTGACGAGAGTGCGCGGCCCCGGCCGACGAGCTGCGACGGGGCTGACGTTCGTGTCTCGACGAGGAGCAGTTACGCGGTCCGAGTGGGCCGCGATTGCCGCTCCCGAAAATCCTGATGCACCCATATTGCACCCAAATGCCGGCTCGAGCGGAGCGCGGCGATGGGGTGCGATCTCAGCAAACACCTTGCTTTGCAGGTATTTCCTGAGAGTGGGCGATCCAGGACTCGAACCTGGGACCTCTTCCTTATCAGAGTCGAGCTGTACTGCGTACATCGATCTTTCAATCGTGGAAGATCATCCAGCACACCGGCCTCGGCGAGTGGTTTCAGTCCAACTTCAAGCTCGCGCGCCAGTTCGGCGTGATGAACCTGGTGGTGCTGCACAAGCTGGCCGACCTGCAGACCGCCGGCGACGCGGGCTCGCGGGCGGCCCGGATCGCCGAGGGGCTGATCGCCGACGCGTCGACCCGGGTCGTCTACCACCAGGACGAGAGCCAGGTCCCGCTGACGCGCGCCCTGCTCGGCCTGTCCGAGCGGGAGGCGCAGCTGATCTCGATGCTGTCGGCCGGACAGGCGCTGTGGCGCGTGGGGGCCCGCTCGTTCGTGGTCCAGCACTACCGCTCGCGGCTCGAGAGCCGCCTCACCGACACGGACACCGGCATGCGGGCCGGGCCGGGACCCACGAGCCGCCGATGAGCCGTGGTCGCGCGATCGGCTCCGCCGACCTGGCGCTCGTGCTCGCCCTCGCCGGAGCGCTCGGCCTGTCGGTGGTGGTGTGGTCGTGGGGACAGCTCGCCGGCCTCGTGTTCGGGCGCGGCTGGCCCCACGTCGCGCTGGGGCAGATCCCCGGCGTGCTCGGCCGGCTCCCAGCCCGCTTCGCGGAGCCCGCCGCCGCCTGGCCGCCGGCGGTGCGTCGCGACCTGCCACGGGCGGCCGGCTTCTATGTGCTGCTGGGGCCGCTCGCGATCGCGTCGGTGGGGGCCGCGATCGGCGTGCTCAGGCTGGCCGGGTCCGGGAGCGGCGGGCGACCCGGCCCGGCGAGGTGGGCACGCACGGCGGAGCTGCGTGAGCTCAGTCGCCGGTGGCGGCGAGGTGGCGGCCCGCGGCTGGGCCTGGGTCGCGCGCGGGGCCGGCTGCTGCGTGCGGAACGGCGGCACGCGCTCGTGGTCTTCGGGCCCCCGCAGGCGGGCAAGTCGGCGGGCCTGGCCGTCCCGGCGCTGCTCGAGTGGGAGGGCCCGGCGATCGCCTCCTCGATCAAGACCGATCTGCTCGATGCCAGCATCGACAGGCGACGGACGCTCGGCCCGGTGCTGATCTTCGATCCGTTCGAGCTCAGCGGGCGTCCCTCCCACGCCTGGTCGCCGCTCGCCACCGCCGCCACCTGGGACGGGGCGCTCGAGGCCGCCTGGCGCCTGGCCTCGGCCGGCGAGCTCGATCAGAGCCGCGTCGAGGGAGGGGAGTTCTGGTCGGTGGCGGCGGAGCAGCGCCTGGCCCCCCTGATGTTCGCCGCCGCGGGGACCGGAGCCGGGATGGAGCGGGTCGTGCGATGGGCGTATGGGCAGGATCCGCGCGAGCTCGACGCGACGCTCCGGCGCCTTGCCGACCGGGCTCCGGACGAGGCCCGGCTGACGGATGCCCGCGCGGCCTATGACGCGGCGCGGGCGTTCGAGTCCCAGGCCGACCGGACGCGCTCGTCAATCGAGGGCACCGCACAGGCATTGCTGCGCGCCTACCGGTTCAACCGGGTCGCGCGGAGCGCCGCGGCGGGCGAGATCTCGCCCGAGGCTCTGCTCGACCACGACGCGACGCTGTATCTCGTCGGTGACGCCAAGGCGTCGAAGCTGCTGCGGCCGATCTTCATCGCGCTGATCGCGGAGATCGTCGACCGGGCCTACGAGCGCGCGACGCGCGCCGGTGGCCGGCTCGAGCGCCCGTTGCTGTTGTGCCTCGACGAGGCCGGCAACGTGGCGCCGCTGCCGAACCTGGCCGAGATCGCCTCGACGGCCCCGAGCCACGACATCCAGCTGGTGTCGGTGTTCCACGACCTGGCCCAGGCGCGTAGCCGCTACGGCCAGCAGGCCGAGACGGTCATCAACAGCCACCGGGCGCGGATGCTGCTCCCCGGCGTGGCCGACCTCGAGACGCTGCGCTACTTCTCCGGGCTGGCCGGGGAGACCGACGTGCGCGACCTCACGCGAACGTCGGGAGCGGGCGGCACGACGCGCTCGGTCGCTCGCCGCTCCCGGCCGCTGTTGGCTCCGGAGGCGCTGCGCCAGCTCCCCGACGGCCGCGCGCTGCTGCTGTACGGGCGCCTCCCGCCGATCGAGCTGCGGCTGCGGATGTGGTTCGAGGACCGGCGGCTGCGGGGACTCGCGGGGCGATGAGCTTCGAGGACTTCGGCCCCGCGCGATGGGATGACTGGGATCCCGGCGGCCCCAGAGATCCGGACTCGCCGCGGTGGCCGCTCGATTGGCGGGGTCTGTACCCGCGCGAGCGCTGGCTGTGGTTCGAGCGGCTGTGGACCGACGTGGGCCTGCTGCGCGATCGCTACGGACTTCCGGTGCGCTCCGGGTGGTGGGAGTCCGAGCTCCAGGTCGAGGCACTCGCGGCTCTGGCGGCGTGGACCAATCGCTACGACTCCGGCGAATGGGACGATCCGCCGGGGAAGCTCGCGCTGCTCTACGACCTCGAGCGGATCGCCGCGCTACTGCGGGACGGCGGCGAGCCGTTCCACCCCGACCGCGACCGGGCCGCCTTCAGCCGGCACCTGATCGATCTGGGCTGCCAGCCGCCGCCGCGGGCCCGCACCGCGGAGTGATCGGCCGCACGCCGGCGCGCCCCCGCGCCGCCGAGCGATCAACCCGCACGCCGGCGCGCATCGAACACAGAACAGGGCGTGGGACGCCTCGCAGCGCCCCACGCCCCGGATCGCGCCGGCCGGCGGTGGGTTGGCTGAGCCATCCCCGCCGCCTGAGCCGTGGCCGGCGTGTCCGCCTGGAAGACCCCATTCCCGATCATCGCCACCCAACGTTGCCCCCTAAAGCAGAGTATCTTGATATGACGACAAAATGTCGTTTGGCTGACGGCTTGCACACGACGCGTGGACGTTTGTACGAGCAAGCGGAGCCGTCGTGGCGGATCGTGCTGAGCGATGATGCGCGCGACCGCCCGCAACCTCATGAGGAGGCTGGAGCATGGCCTTGTCCCGACACACCCGCCGTCCCGCAACGAAGCACGCCGGCGCCACCCCAATCCACCACGACACCGAGATCATCGTCCCCAAACACCAGCTCGCCGATCACGGAATACAGCTCGAGACCGCGTACGAGCTGATCTCGAACGAGCTGCTGCTCGACGGATCCTCACGCCTCAACCTGGCCACGTTCGTGACCACATGGATGCCGTCCATCGCCGCCAAGCTGATGGCCGAGACGGCGGACAAGAACATGATCGACAAGGACGAGTATCCGCAGACGGCGGAGCTCGAGGAGCGGTGCGTGGACATCGTCGCCGACCTCTGGCACGCGCCGGAGGAGGAGCAGGCGACCGGCTGCTCCACGACCGGCTCGAGCGAGGCGGTGATGCTGTCCGGCATGGCGCTGAAGTGGCGCTGGCGCGCACGCATGCGCGCTGCCGGCAAGCCCACCGACCGCCCCAACCTGGTGATGGGCACCAACGTGCAGGTGTGCTGGGAGAAGTTCTGCCGCTACTGGGATGTCGAGGCGCGGTACGTGCCCGTCGAGGGCGAGCGCTACCACATCGGCGCGGCCGAGGCCGTGGCGATGTGCGACGAGAACACGATCGGTGTCGTCGCGATCCTTGGCTCCACCTTCGACGGCAGCTATGAGCCGGTCAAGGAGATCTCGGCGGCACTCGACGCGCTCGAGAGCGATCGCGGCCTGAACGTGCCGCTGCATGTCGACGCGGCGTCCGGCGGCTTCGTGGCGCCGTTCATCCAGCCCGACCTCGAATGGGACTTCCGGGTTCCGCGCGTGCAGTCGATCAACGCCTCCGGGCACAAGTACGGCCTCGTCTATCCGGGCATCGGGTGGGCGATCTGGCGCAGCAAGGAAGCCCTGCCCGAGGAGCTGATCTTCAACGTCAATTACCTCGGCGGCAACATGCCGACGTTCACGCTCAACTTCTCGCGCCCGGGAAGCCAGGTGATCGCCCAGTATCTGATGTTCATGAGCCTCGGCCGCGAGGGGTATCGCCGGGTGATGCAGAACGCCCAGGACGTGGCGATGCACATCTCGAGCGCGATCGCGGAGATGGGCCCGTACCGCCTGATCAGCGACGGCAGCGAGCTGCCGGTGTTCGCGTTCGCGCTCAAGCCGGAGATCGAGAACTACACCGTGTACGACGTCTCCGATCGCCTGCGCATGCACGGGTGGTTGGTGCCGGCCTACACGTTCCCGGCCAACCTCGAGGATCTCGCCGTCCTGCGCGTGGTGATCCGGGCCGGTATGACGCTCGACATGGCGGACATGCTGCTCGACCATCTCGGCAAGGTGACCGGGTTCTTCGAGTCGCTCGACCGGCCGATCCCGGCGCCGCGACCGGAGGTCCGCAAGGCATTCGCGCACTGATGCAGCGCGGGGGCGGCCGGCCCGCGCCGGCCGCCCCCGCCCCCGCCCTCACAGCAGTCCGGCGAGCTCGCCGCCGGCGCGCTCGAGCTGCGACATTGTCCCCGCCTCGAGCACCGCCTGGAGGTCGAGCACGCGGGCCCCGAACGCATCCAGCTCGCGCGTGCCGACGATCGCGTGGCACGGAACACCCCCCTGCCGGGCGCGAGTTGCGATCTCGGAGACCGCCTTGCCGGCGAGGCTCTGCTGATCGAGCTTGCCCTCACCCGTGACCACCGCGCGGGCGGCGCGCATCCGCCGGTCGAAGCCCAGCGCGTCCAACACGAACGCGGCGCCCGGCACCAGCTCGGCGCCGAACGCCGCCCACAGACCGCCGGCGAGGCCGCCGGCGGCGCCTGTCATCGGCACGCCGCGCGGATCGCGCCCGAGGCTCCGCGCGATCGTATGCAGGCGCGCCGTCAGGCGCCGGACGGTCGCCGCATCCGCACCCTTCTGCGGTCCGAACACGCGGGCTGCATCCTCGAACGGCGTGCGGACGTCGCACAGTACGATGAGGCGGGAGTCGGCGAGGCCGCCATGGTCGCGGATCGCCTCGACGGCGCCGCGGCCCCCGTCGGTGGTCGCGCTCCCCCCGACCCCGACCAGCACCTGCTGCGCGCCGGCCGCGACGGCGGCGACGATCAGCTCACCGGTGCCGTAGGTCGACGACGCCGTCGGATCGCGCTCGTCCTCGGCCACCAGCCCGAGGCCACTTGCCGCCGACATCTCGACGATCGCCGTCGATCCGCCCCGCAGCATCCCGAACGTGGCCGCCACGGTGCGCCCGAGTGGGTCGGAGACGTCCACCCCAGCGGCCTGCCCGCCGAGGGCGGGCAGCACGACCTCGAGCAGGCCCTCGCCGCCGTCGGACACCGGACACAGATCGACCGGGCGGCCGGCGGTCTGCAGCCCACGGCCGATCGCCTCCGCCACCTCCGTCGCCGAGAACGTCCCCTTGAACGAGTCCGGGGCCACGAGGATCGTCTCCGGAATGCCCGAGCCGGCCGCGCGCGTCAGCCCCGCCCCTATCCCTGCATCTGCTCCAGCCGGCACTCCGTCGGCGCCTTGTCCTCGCGCCAGCGCAGGATCCTAGTGCCGTGCCGGATGCGGCCGCCGCTGGCGTGGTCGAAGGTGACCTCGACGACCAGCTCGGGCCGGAGCTCGATCCACTCGAGGTCCTTGTCGTTCTTCCAGCGGCTGGGGTCCCCCTGCCCCCGCCGTCCGGTCTCGTAGGCGGCCAGCTTGGCCACCAGCGCCCGCTTCTCGGCCGCCCGCAGGCCGGAGGAGTGCCCGACCACGTGGAGCGTGCCGGCGTCGTCGTAGAGGCCCAGGATCAAAGAGCCGACGGTGCCGGACTCCTTGCCCGGGCGGTAGCCGGCGACGACGGCGTCGATCGTGCGCACGCGCTTGATCTTGGCCATGGCCGTGCGCTGGCCGGGGCGGTAGGGCGCTCCGAGGTCCTTGGCGACCACACCCTCGGCGTTGTGCAGCCACGGCTCGGCCTCGGCCGCCACGCGGGTCAGCGGCGTCAGCGCGACCGGCTCGAGGTCCATCGCTTCGAGCGCGGCGCGGCGCTCGGCGAAGGGCCGGGCGAGCAGCGCGTCGTCGTCCTGGGCCAGCAGGTCGAAGGCGATGAAGCGGGCCGGCGTATCCTCGGCGAGCCGGGCGATGCGGGACTCGGCGGGGTGGATCCGCTGCTGCAGGGCGGCGAAGTCCTGGGCCTCGACGTCGCCGTCGATCACGATCTCGCCGTCGATCACGTAGCGGCCGGCCGGGAACGTGAGCTCGGGGAAGTAGCGCTCGAGCGGCTTGCCGGAGCGGGACTGGATCTCGACCTGCTGGCCGTCGACGAACACGATCGCTCGAAAGCCGTCGTACTTCGGCTCGTACGCCCACTGCTCACCGGCCGGAAGCTCGGGCTTGGAGCGGGCCAGCTGAGGCTCGATGGGGGGCTTCAGAGGTAGGGCCAAGGCCCCAGCGATGCTAATGGTTGCGCGGTGCGTCTGCGGGTGTGGGCGGAGCCGAGCAACGGGCTGGGTTACGATCCACCCATGGCCCCCCACGCCACTGTCGCCGAGGAGGAATACCTACAGACGCTGTTCTGGCTGTTCGAGGCGGGACTGCCGATGACCGGCGCCAACGTGGCCCGCGCGATGCAGCTCTCGGCGCCGACGGTGCACGAGATGATCGTCCGGCTCGAGCGCGACGGCTACATCGTCCGTGACACCGACCGGATGATCAGCTTCACGCCGTCGGGCCGCTCGCACGCCGAGCGGATCGTGAGCCGGCACCGAATGATCGAGCGCTTCCTGACCGACGTCGTCGGAGTGCCGTGGGACGACGTCCACGAGGAGGCCGAGCACCTCGAGCACGCGATGACACCTCGCTTCGAGGCCTATGTGCGCGCCTCGGTCGGTGGGGCCATGACCTGTCCTCACGGGCATCCGATCCGGGTCGGCGAGCGGATCGATGGGGTGCCGCTGGCCGACTGCGAGCCCGGCGCCAAGGTGACGGTCCTCCGCTTCGAGAACGAAGCCGAGGATCTGCTGCACTACCTCAAGGATGCCGGCATCGAGCCCGGTCTCAACGGGGAGATCGCCTCCAACGACGGCGAGCTCGTCCAGGTCGTCGCCGAGGGCAACGTCTCGACCGTCACGGTCAGCGTCGCCGAGACGGTCTCCGTGCTTGCAGAGCCTTCGCCGCCCGCCCGAATCGCGCTGCCCGAGCAGCTCGTGCTCGGTCGGGAGCGGTACGGGCGTTGAGCCGCCGGTTGATCTGCGCGTAGACCGTCGGATGTGCCGTTCAGACGGCGGCCGGCAGGGCCCGGTCGCTCGTCAGCCAGCGTTTGATCTGCCCGTACACCGCCGGATGGTTGAGCAGGTCGAAGTGGTGCACGCCGCCGACGTGGCGGTAGTTGTCGATCGGGAACTGCATCCGCTCGCCGTGACCGCCGTGCGCCCAGGCGCTGGCCCGCAGCACGAGCAGATCGCCGACCATTCGCCCGAACGGCGAATGCGGATCGTGGGACACGGTGGCGCACACGAAATACGTGTTGGCGCTGTCCAGGAACGGGACCTCGCGCCCGGTGTTGCGCAGGAACGTGTCGGGGTCCTGCCCGTGCCAGTCCTCGTCGCGCAGATAGCCGTAGCGCAGGTCCTTGACCCCGGCGCTGCGCAGGTTCAGCGCCCGCGAGAAGGTGCGCGTCTCGGGCAGCTTGGCCAGAGCGTGGCTGGCCACGTTCGTGATCTGCTCGAGCGGCGCTCCCTGATGGGGCGCCCCGAGCGCGAACAGATGCCGCACCTTCGGGACCCACTCGCTGCCCTCACCGTAATGGCAGGCGCTGCGCGCGACGAGCGCGCCCACCGAGTGGCCGATGATCGTGATCTCGCGCACCTCGACCGGCCATGCCGCCATGAGCCGACTGAGCAGGGCGGCCAGGTCGCGCCCGTTCTGGGAGATGTGGCGCCCGCTGTTGTAGCGGACGTAGACCGGCGCGTAGTCCAGCTCGCGCGCGAGCCGCCGGCCGTACGGGACGTGGCGGTCGGCTCCCATCCGCCAGGCGTCGTCGGTCTCGCACAGCCCGTGGACGAATAGCGCCAGCCGCGGCGTGGCGCGCGGGAAGGCCTGCGCCAGCTCCGGCGCGGTGACGGGAACGTCCTGGCCCTTGCGGCGCACCGTCATCGGCAGCGCCAGCGCGTTGCCCCGGCGCTCGAGCGCGTCGCCGAAGGCCCCGTTGAGCGCCCCGATCGCGATCCGGCCGCGCGTGCTCTCGGAGATCGAGGGCGCGTCGGGCGACCGCGTCGCGCTCACCGCCGCCGCGGCACCCTTGACGAGCGCCCCGGACAGCGCGCCGACCGCTGAGTACACGCCTCGGGCGATCCCGTCGTGCACCGCCCGCACCGGCGCGGCACCGGGACCCACGGCCGCGAACACCCGGCTCGCGATCCCGTCGTGCATGTCGTGCACGTGGGAGGCCGCGCCCCCGGTGGCCTCACCGGCGATGTCACCGAGCGCGCGGATCTCATCGGGCTGCATGATGACTCATAACCCGCCGGAGGACTGCAGTTTCGCGGCGCGGGCTAGGCCGCGGCGCCGGCGGGCGCCGACTGGATCTGCGCGTAGGCCTCGGCGAGGCGCTTGACGCCCTCCTCGATCTCCTCCGGGGTCACGCCCGAGTAGGCCAGCCGCAGGCTCGACTCGGCACCTTCGAGCACGAAGTCCGAGCCCTTGACGAACTGGACGCCGCGCTCGGACGCGGCCTCGAACAGCGCCCGCACGTCGGTGCCGCGGGGGAGGTCGACCCACATGAAGTAGCCACCCTGCGGCTCCTGGAAGCGAGCGTCGGGGAGCGCCCGGCGCAGCGCCTCGGCCAACGTCTTCGCCCGCTCGCTGAGCGCCGCCTTGACGGTCTCGATCGAGCGCTCGAGCGCACCCGACTGGCAGAACTCGTGCACGATCGCCTGCGAGACCATGCTCGGGGAGATATAGGTGTTGGTGGCGATCTTCGTCACCCGGGCGATCAGTTCCTCGGGGCCGACCAGGTATCCGACTCGGATCCCGGGACAGACCGTCTTCGAGAACGAGGACGCGTAGACCACCGAGTCGCCGCCCATCGAGAGCATCGTCGGCAGCGACTCGCCCTCGAACCGCAGCGCGACATACGGGTCGTCCTCGAAGATCGTGAACCCGTGTTCACGGGCCAGCCCGAGCAGCCGCTCGCGCTTGGGGAGCGAGAGTGTGTAGCCGGCGGGGTTCTGGAAGTTGGGGATGACGTGGGCGAGCTTCGGGCTCACGCCCGCAACCAGGACCCGCTCGAGCGCCGCCACGTCGATCCCGTCGTGTTCGAGCTCGATCATCCGTACGTCCGCGCCGCGACCGCGTAGCGACAGCAGCGTGCGGTCATACGTCGGCCGCTCGACGATCACCGCGTCCCCCGGCTCGACGAGCGCGTCGAACAGGAACGCGTCGGCCTGCATCGACCCGTTGGTGACCAGGACCTGCTTGACGTCGACGCCGTGACGGTCGGCGATCCAGGCGCGCAAGGGGACATAGCCGACGGCGGTGCCGTAGGCGGTGACGCCGGCGGGGTCCGCCGAGAATGCCCGGTCTGCGCTTGCCCGCAGGCCGTCAACGTCGATGATGTCGAGCGACGGAGCGCCGCGTGCGAACGAGATGGGCTTCATGGACATGGGTCGAAGACTACGGCTTTGGGTCCGCCCGGGCCTCGAGGCGGACTTCGACGATCGCTCGGTCCGTTCCCTCGTACCCGCGTCGGGAGACCTCGCGCACCTCCGGAAGCGCCGAGAGCCGCCGCTCGAACGCGCGCACGGCGTCGATGCTCCGGAACGGCCCCGCCGCCAGCGCCAGCACGTCGGGCTCGCCCGGGCCGGCCCGCAGCGCGGCCTCGTAGCCGTCGAGCAGCGCGCGGATCGAGACCAGCAGGCTCCCGCGCAGTTCGGTCAGGGCCTCGACCTGGCGTCTGAGGTCGCAGAGGCTTGCCTCGGCCTCCTCGGCCGGCCGTGGAGCGTGCTCGAGGATGTCCGCGAGCGGACCAGACCGACCCCGGCGCTCCGGTACCGGCTCCCGCGCGCGAGGCGCCGGCGCGCGATCATCCGCCACCACGCGCTCCGCCACCACAGGCGCCGGCGCCACAGGCTCCGGCGCCGCGACGCCGAGATCGCCATGCTCGGCGAGCAGCCGTTCCTGGATCTCGCGCAGCCGGTCATCGATCTCAGCCAGACCGGCCTGCAGATCCCCTACTCTTGGACCCCGATCAGCCATGAGCAGTCGCTCAGCGTAGCGTCCGGCGCGGCCGCCATGCGCCGCATCGCCGTTGTCGCGGCGGCTGGAAGGCTGGGCTATGCTGCGGCGCCGAGCAGCGAGATCGCCACTTCGGCGACCTCGGTGGGGGTGCGACCGACGCGCACGCCCCTGGCCTCGAGCGCTTCTGCCTTCGCGACCGCGGTGCCCTTGGATCCGGACACGATCGCGCCCGCGTGGCCCATCGTCTTGCCCGGGGGAGCGGTGAAGCCCGCGATGTAGGCGAGCACCGGCTTGGTCACGTTCTCGGCGATGAAGTCGGCGGCGCGTTCCTCGGCGTCGCCGCCGATCTCGCCGCACATCACGATCAGCTCGGTCTCCGGGTCCTGCTCGAACAGTCCGATCACATCGATGAAATCGGTGCCCGGAACCGGGTCCCCGCCGATCCCCACGATCGTCGAGTTACCGAAGCCGCTGCGGGCCAGCTCGTTGCCGATCTGGTAGGTGAGCGTGCCGGAGCGCGAGACGACACCGACGTTGCCCTCCTTGAAGAAGGAGGCGGGGATGATCCCCACGGTCGCCTTGCCGGGCGACAGGATCCCGGGACAGTTGGGTCCGACGAGGCGGGAGCGACCGTTCTTCTTGATCGTGTTGAACACGCGCAACTCGTCGTGGGCGGGGATGCCCTCGGTGATCGCGATGATCAGCTCGACGCCGGCGTCCTCGGCCTCAAGGATCGAGTCGGCGGCGAAGCGCGGCGGCACGAAGATCATCGCCGTGTTTGCCCCGGTCCGCTCGACCGCGTCGTGGAAGGTGTTGAAGACCGGGATTCCCTCCACATCCTGACCGCCCTTGCCGGGCGTCACGCCGCCGACGACCTGGGTGCCGTATTCGCGGTTGCGCAGGCTGTGGAAGGTGCCCTCGCGGCCGGTGATCCCGGACACGACGAGCTTCGTGTCCTTGTCGACAAGGATGCTCATTGGCCGGCCGCCAGCTCCACGACCTTCTTGGCCGCCCCGTCCATGGTCGACTCGATGTGCACGTTGGGAAGGTTAGCCTCGGCCAACAGTTGCCGGCCCTCCTTGTCGTTGGTGCCGTCGAGGCGGACGACGAACGGCACCTGTGGGTTGATCTGCTTGAACGCCTCGATCAGTCCCATCGCGACCTCATCGCAGCGGGTGATGCCGCCGAAGATGTTGAACAGGACGGCCTTGACCTTGGGGTTGGAGAGGATCACCTCGACGGCGCTGGTGATCGCCTCGGCCTTCGAGCCGCCGCCGGCATCGAGGAAGTTGGCCGGCTTGCCACCGGCCAAGGCGACGACGTCGAGCGTCGACATGACCAGCCCGGCGCCGTTGCCGAGGATCCCGATGTCACCGTCGAGCTTGACGTAGATCAGCCCGCGCTCATGGGCCATCTGCTCCTGCGTGTCCTCGGCCGAGGGATCGCGCAGCTCGGCGTTGTCGGGATGGCGATAAAGCGCGTTGTCGTCCAGCGTGACCTTGGCGTCGAGCGCCTTGACGGACCGCTCGGGGGTCACGATCAGGGGGTTGACCTCCATCAACGTTGCCTCTTCGGCGATGAACGCGTCATACAGCTTCGAGAGCATCGCGCCGACCGGCCGGACGACGTCGTCGTCGACCCTGGCCTCGAACGCGAGCCGGCGCCCGTGGAAGTCCTGAAAGCCGAGCAGCGGGTCGACGTGCAGTCGCGCGATCGCGTCGGGGTCCTCGTCGGCCACCGCCTCGATGTCCATCCCGCCCTTGGTCGAGAGCATGATCAGCGGCGCCTTGGCCGAGCGGTCGAAGACGATCGAGGCGTAGTACTCGGAGCTGATCTCCGACGCCGACTCGATCCACACCTCGTTGACCGTCAAACCGCGGATGTCCATCCCCAGAATGGCCTCCGCGTGCTGCTGGGCCTCGGCGCGGCCCTGGGCCACCTTGATCCCGCCGGCCTTGCCGCGGCCGCCGATCTGAACCTGGGCCTTGACCACGCATGGATAGCCGATCTCCTCGGCGGCAGCCACGGCCTGCTCGACCGTGCGCGCCGGTTTTCCGGTCGGAACCGGGATCCCGTGGCGGGCGAAAAGCTGCTTTCCCTGATATTCGAGCAGGTCCATGGGCGGCGTTTGCAGCCTATCTCAAAAGCTCTGGGCCAAGACGCGCGCCGCACCTCGAGGACAGGCAAGACGCAACATCAGGGACCCCCGTGGCATTATCCGCCGCCGTGGCTATCCCCAAGACCGTCAATTTTGTGACCTTCGACGTGTACGGCACCCTGATCGATTGGGAGACAGGGGCCTACGATGCATTCCGCGCCGAGGCCGAGCGTGACGGGTTCACGATCGAGCGCGACGAGCTGATCCCGCTCTTCCACGAGGTCCAACAGCAGATCCAGGCCGGCTCCTACGAGTTGTACGCCGAGGTGCTCAGGCGTACCGCGGTGCAGATCTCCAAGCAGCTCGGGTGGCCGCTCGAGCCCTCGCGCTCCGGCTTCCTGCCCGATTCGGTGCAGCGCTGGCAGCCGTTCAAGGAGACCAACCCCACGCTCCAGAAGATCGCCAAGAAGTACAAGATCGGGCTGATCTCCAACATCGACGACAAGCTGCTCGGACAGACGCGCCGGCACATCCCCAGCGACTTCGACCTCGTGGTCACGGCGCAGCAGGTGCGCTCCTACAAGCCCGATCCCGCCCATTTCACCGAATGCGAGCGGCGCATCGGCGGCAAGAAGGGCTGGGTCCACGTAGCGGCCAGCTACTACCACGACGTGGAGCCGTGCCTGAAGAAGAAGATCCCCGTGATCTGGGTCAACCGCAGCAAGCAGGTGCTCGAGTCGGGCCAGAAGAAGCCTGACGCCGAGGTCGGATCCCTGCGCGAGGCGGCCAAGCTCCTCGGCATCTCCTAGTGCCCCGTGCGGGCGCTCGCCGTCCACACCGACGTGATCGTGCTGGTCAGCCGCGTGTGGCAGACGACCTGCACGTTCGTGCGGGCCGACGGCGAGGGATTCGTGATCGACTCGCCCGTGTATCCGGACGAGCTCGAGGCGCTCGAGGCCGTCGCCGAGCAGGCGGGGTTTCCCGTCTCAGGGTTGCTGGTCACGCATGCCGACTGGGATCACCTGCTCGCGCGGCTGGGCTTCCCGGAGGCCACGCTCGGCTGCGGGGAGAGCACGGCGGCCCGGCTCGCGGCCGAGCCCGGCGATGCGCAGCGCAAGCTCCGCGAGTTCGACGAGGAGCACTACGTGACCGGTCGCCCGCCGCTCGCGCTCGCGGGCATCCAGGGGCTGCCGGTGCCCGGCAGCCTCGCGCTCGGACACCACCTCGAGCTAGATCTGCTTCCCGCCGACGGTCACACCGCCGACGGCACCGCGTACTGGATGCCCTGGCTCAAGGTGCTCGCGTGCGGCGACTATCTCTCACCGGTGGAGATTCCGATGATCTCCGCCGGCGGCTCGGCCCACGCATATCTCGCGACCCTCGCGCGCCTGGAACCACTCGTGCGGTTGGCCGACACGGTCATCCCGGGTCACGGCGGGCCGCTCACCGGACCTGGAGCGCTCGAGCTGCTGGCCGAGGACACCGCCTACCTGCGCGCACTCCAGGCCGAGGGACTCGCGGCGGACCTGCCGGCAGGGCGCCGGACCAGGGCGCAGCGCCGGATCCACGAGCAGAACGCGGCGCTACTCGGCGGCTGAGGTGATGACGGCGATCGTGTCGCCCGAGGCCACCGACGAGCCCACGGCGATCGGCAGGTCCGAGACCGTCCCGGACTTGTGCGCCGTGATCTCGTTCTCCATCTTCATCGCCTCGATCACGCACACGAGGGCGCCCTCCTCGACGGCGGCTCCCGGCTCCACCACGACCTTGAGCACGGTGCCCTGCAGCGGGGAGGCCAGCGCGTCGCCGCCACCGCCACCGCCCGCGCCGCCGGCCCGCTCGCTGCGCCGGGGCGCCTTGCGGCCGGCTGCGGCCGGGCCCGAGCCGTTGCTGGCGAGCGCCGCGCCCATCGGCGGGCCGATCACCTTGACGTCGAAGCGCTTGCCGGACACCTCGACCGTGTAGGCGTGCTCGACCGGGACCTCGTCGGCATCCTCGTCCGCGGGCGCCTCCACCGCCGGGAAGGCCAGCGACCCCAGCCACTTCTTGTCCTCGATCAGGTCGCGGCAGGTCTCGCCCGCCTTCCACTGATCGGTACGCAGGATGGCGTCATGGAACGGAAGCAGCGTCTTCAGCCCCTCGATCTCGAACTCGCTCAGAGCGCGCAGCATGCGTGCCGTCGCCTGCTCCCGATCGACGTCCCAGACGATCAGCTTGGCCACCATCGGGTCGTACATCGGGGAGATCTCCGAGCCGGGACCGACACCCGAATCGATGCGCACGCCAGGGCCGGCGGGCTCGTGGTAGGCCCCGATCGAGCCAGGGGCGGGGGCGAAATTCTTGCTCGCGTCCTCGGCGTTGATGCGGCACTCGATCGCGTGACCGCGCAGCTGCACCTGCTCCTGGGAGATCGACAGCGGCTCGCCGGCGGCGACCCGGATCCCCTCCTTGACGATGTCGATTCCGGTGACCATCTCGGTCACGCAGTGCTCGACCTGAACGCGCGTGTTCATCTCGAGGAAGAAGTACTCGCCGTCCTGGAGCAGTCCCTCGATCGTGCCGGCGCCCGCGTAGTCGACCGCGGCTGCGGCGTCGGTGGCGATCTTACCGATCCGCTCGCGCAGATCCGGGTCGACGGCGGGACCCGGCGCCTCCTCGATCAGCTTCTGGTGGCGGCGCTGGATCGAGCAGTCGCGCTCGCCGAGGTGGATCACGCTGCCGTGCTTGTCGGCGAGCACCTGGACCTCGACGTGGCGCGGATCGGGCAGGTAGCGCTCGAGGTAGACGGTCGGATCGCCGAAGAACTTCTCCCCCTCGCGGGACGCGCCCTCGAACGCGCCCTCGAGCTCCTCATCGGAGAGGGCGACACGGAAGCCCTTGCCACCACCGCCGCCAGCCGCCTTGACCGCGACCGGGAACCCGATCGTCTCGGCGATCAGCTTGCGCGCGGCCTCGACGCTGACCACGGGCTCGGTCGTGCCGGGCACGATCGGGACGCCCGCGGCGGCCATCAGCTCGCGGGCCTTGGTCTTCGATCCCATTGCGTCGATGGCCGAGGCCGGCGGGCCGATGAAGGTGATGTTGCGCTCCTCGAGCGCGGCCGCGAAGGCGGCGTTCTCGGCCAGGAATCCGTAGCCCGGGTGCACCGCATCGGCACCGGAGCGCTCGATCACGTCGAGGATCTTGTCGATCACGAGATAGCTCTCGGCCGCCGGCCCGGGGCCGAGCAGGTACGCCTCGTCGGCGCGCTTGGAGTGGACAGCATCGCGATCGAGCTCGGAATAGACCGCGACCGTCGCGATCCCGAGTTCCTCACATGCGCGGATGATGCGAACCGCGATCTCGCCGCGGTTGGCGATCAGAACCTTCGAGAACATGACGGCGCGGGACTTTACCGCCCCTTGAGCGGCGAGGTCCGTGCCAATGACCGGCGCGTGGCGGGTGAGGGCCCTGCGGACGTGGCGCAGGAGCCGGGTCAGGGCACTGATCAGCGGGTCTGCTCGCGCGCGTAGGCGGGCTCGGGAAGCCCGTCACGCGGGAAGACCGGCGCCGGAACCGGCACCCGAGCCGAGCGACGGGCGGCGCGCCGGCGCAGGAACACGCGGACCGCGAACACCGCGACCAGGGCGTAGATCCAGCCCAGCAGGATGTCGCTGACGTAGTGTTCGCCGGTGTAGACGAGCGAGACGGCCATCGCCAGCGGATACAGCGCCACGAGCGGGCGCAGCCACTTACGCTTGCGCGGCCACAGGGTGATCGCGATCAGCAGCGAGAAGGCAGCGTGGAGCGACGGCACCGCCGCGACATTGTTGGCGTACTGGTACCCGTTCTCGACCAGCGACCCGGCTGAGTGGATGCTGAGGAAGCTCCACACGGCAGGGATGATCCGCGTGATCGGCGCCATCAGGTGTGCGTCGCTCGCCATCCACGGCGGCGCGGCCGGGTAGAGCGCGTAGGTCATGAGGCCGGCGAACGACAGCACCACGACGAGCGAGGCGAAGTAGCGGAAGCGGGCGCGGTCCACTTTCCACAGAACCGCCGCTACCAATGGCGTGGCGAAGAAATGGGTCAGGTAGACGCCCCACGGGATCAGGTCGTACCAGACCACCTGCCCGTGCCAGAGCCAGTGTTGCAGCGTGACCGTCGGTGCGGTGCCGCCGAACAGGGCCTGGTCGGTCTGCAACTGCGGCAGGTAGTGCACGCCGAACAGGTGCCCGGCCGTGCCCCGCAGCGAGTCGTAGGCGATCAGGATGGCGATGAACGGCAGCCACTCGAGCGTCACCCCGCGCGCGTACCCGCGCAGGTCCGCCAGCGAGAAGCACAAGAGGCCGAGCAGCAGCCAGATGGCCAGGATGTCGCGCTGGTAGGGGATGCCGACGACGGCGACCAGCAGCACGGTCGCGAGGACGTACAGAGCAGGGCCGATGAAGGTGCGGCTCCTCAGCCGCTCTCCCCAGGAGCGATTCATAAGAGCCCCAATATAAAGGCGCTCCCGTCGGGCCCCCGTAAGCCCAACCGAGCGCTAACGCCCGTCGGGCGGCTAACGGGCACCGAGGAGCATGCCCGCTCCGACGGTGTCGTTGGTGGCCTCGTCGATGAGGATGAAGCTGCCCGTGGTGCGGTTGCGGGCGTAGGCGTCGACCAGCAGCTCGACGCTGGAGCGCAGGCGCACGCGTCCGATGTCGTTGAGGGCCAGACCGCCGTCGGTCTCGCCGCGGTGCAGCGTGTCGACGTCGACGCGGTACTGGACCTCGTCGACCACCGCCTTGGCCGAGCGGGTCGTGTGCTTGATCACGTAGCGCGACGAGACCTGCATCGGCTGCTCGGCCATCCAGCACACCATCGCGTCGAGCTCGCGGGCGACTGTGGGCTGGTTGTGGGGCCGGCAGAGCATGTCGCCCCGAGAGATGTCGAGGTTGTCCTCGAGCCGGAGGGTGACGCTCATCGGCGGGAACGCCTCCTCGATCTCCCGGCCGGCAGTGTCGATCGCCGCGATCCGCGACGGTCGCCTCCCGGGGAGCACCATCACCTCGTCGCCGACCTTGAACAGCCCCCCGGCGACCTGGCCGGCGTAGCCGCGATAGTCGTGGTACTCGTCGCGGTGGGGACGCACCACCCACTGCACCGGCATACGACAGTCGATCATGTTGCGATCAGAGGCGATGTGCACGTGCTCGAGGTGATAGAGCAGGGGCGGCCCCTGGTACCAGCTCATCGCCTCGGAGCGGTCCACGACGTTGTCGCCGAGCAGGGCGGAGATCGGGATGAAGGTCAGGTCGCCGACGTCCAGCTTGGCGGCCCATTCGGTGAAGTCGCCGATGATGCCCTCGAAGACGTCCTCGTCGTAGCCGACGAGGTCCATCTTGTTGATGGCCACGACCATGTGCGGGATCCGCAGCAGCGAGGAGATGAACGCATGACGCCGGGTCTGCTTCGTCATGCCCTTGCGCGCATCGATCAGGATCAGGGACAGATCCGTGTTCGACGCCCCGGTGATCATGTTGCGCGTGTACTGCTCGTGCCCGGGCGTGTCGGCGATGATGAACTTGCGCCGGGGGGTGGCGAAGTAGCGGTGCGCGACGTCGATCGTGATGCCCTGCTCGCGCTCGGCCCGGAGACCGTCGGTGAGCAGAGCGAGGTTGACGTAACCGTCTCCGCGGCGCTCGCTGGTCTGCACGACGTGCGCGAGCTGGTCCTCGAAGATCGACTTGGAGTCGTGCAGCAGCCTGCCGATCAGGGTCGACTTGCCGTCGTCGACCGAGCCGGCGGTGGCAAAGCGAAGCAGTTCGGAGATCTTCACATCGTCTTCCAGGCTGCGATGGCCATTCGTAGCGGCGGCCACGGACACTAGAAGTATCCCTCGCGCTTGCGGTCTTCCATCGCCGCCTCGGTGACCCGATCGTCAGCCCGCGTCTCGCCGCGCTCGGTGATCCGGGTGGCCGCGATCTCGGCGACCACCTGCTCGAGGGTCGAGGCTCGCGAGCGCACCGCGCCGGTGCAGGTCATGTCCCCGACCGTGCGGTAGCGGACCGAGGTGTCGAACGTCGACTCGCCGTCCATCAGCTCGACGTGGCCGCTGTCGGCGTAGAGCATGCCGTCGCGCGCGAACACCCGGCGCTCGTGGGCGAAGTAGATCGGGGGGATCTCGAGCTCCTCCTCGGCGATGTACTGCCAAACGTCGAGCTCGGTCCAGTTGGAGATCGGGAACACGCGAACGTGCTCGCCCTTGCGGATCCGCCCGTTGTACAGCGACCACAACTCGGGACGCTGGCGCTTGGGGTCCCACTGGCCGAAGTCGTCGCGGAACGAGAACACGCGCTCCTTGGCGCGGGCCCGCTCCTCGTCGCGCCGGGCGCCGCCGAACGCCGCGTCGAACCCGTGCTCCTCGATCGCGTCGAGCAGGGTGGTCGTCTGCAGTCGGTTGCGCGAGGCGCGCGGACCCATCTCCTCGACCACCCGGCCGGAGTCGATCGACTCCTGCACGCTGGCGACGATCAGGCGCTCGCCGAGCTCGGCCAGGCGGCGGTCGCGGAATTCGATCACCTCGGGGAAGTTGTGCCCGGTGTCGACATGCATGACCGGGAAGGGGAAGCCCGCGGGCCGGAACGCCTTCTCGGCGAGGCGCAGCAGCACGATCGAATCCTTGCCGCCGCTGAACAGCAGCACCGGCCGCTCGAGCTCGGCCGCTACCTCGCGGAAGATGTGGATCGCCTCGGCCTCGAGGGTCTCGAGATGGGAGAGCTCGTACGTGAACGGGTTCATTCGTGGATCCCGCACTCGGTCTTGTCCTGGCCCGCCCATCGTCCTTCTCGCCCCGAGCCCGGCTTCGTGCAGGGCGCGCATCCGATGGAATGGTAGCCGCGGTCGTGCAGCGGGTTGTACGGGAGATCGTGGGCATGGATGTAGCGCCACAGATCGCGCTCGGACCAGTCGGCCAGCGGATTGACCTTCCAGATCCCGCGTCGCTCGTCGCGTTCGAGCTTGCGCGCCGCCGAGCGCGTCACCGCCTGCTCGCGGCGGATGCCGCTGATCCAGCCCTCCACGCCCTCCAGTGCGCGCTCGAGCGCGTCCACTTTCGCCGTGCCGCAGCAGCGCTCGGCGGTCCACGGCTCACCCGGGCTGCGCGCATCCATGACCTCGATCTGCATGCCGAAGCGCTCCTCAAACAGCCGCCAGGTCGTGAGCGTCTCCGGGAACAGAACGCCGGTGTCGATCGTGAACACGCGGGCCGAGGGCTCGATCCGGGTCAGCATGTGGACGAGCACCGACTCCTCCTTCTGGAAGGAGCACGCCATCGTCAGCCGTGGATGGAACCGCTCCACGGCGTAGGCGAGGATCTCCTCGGCCGAGGAGGCCTCGAGGTCTGGGGTGATCAGACCGCGCACTCGCCTTCGCCGCGCTGGACCTCGAACGGGCCGTTGCGGCTCCAGTCGACGAAGAGGTTCATGTTCTCGAGGCTGAACTCGATGGGCAAGGTCAGGTCTTTGACGAGCGCCTCGAACTCCGGGACGCCGACACGGTCGACGAATGCGTTGAATTCCTCGCCCTCGGCGCGCTCGGTCTCGTAATAGACTATCCAGCGCTCGACTGCCTCCGGCACGCGCTTGGCCGGCAGACGCGCCTTCAGCCGGGCTCCGTACCGCACGTCGCCGCCGTCGTAGGCGCCGCCGATGTGCGGGATGTAGGCCGGGATCGTGTGCTCGCCGACCTTGATCGAGGCTCCGTAGAAGCCGATGTTGGCGATGTGGTGCTGGCTGCATCCGTTCGGGCAGCCGCTCATCTTGATGTGGATCCGCCGGGTGCGCTCGTCCGTGATGTCCATCTGCACCACGCGCTCCTGCACGGCCTGGTTGAGGCCCATCGAGCTCGTGATCCCGAGCTTGCACGAATCGGTGCCGGGGCAGCTCACGACGTCGCTGATCTCGTCGGCGCCCGCCCGGCCCAGCTCGAGCTCGCCCAGCCGCCGCCACACGTCGTACACCGATCCGTCCCGCACCCAGCGCAGGACCAGGTTCTGATGCACCGTGGTCCGGGCGTAGCCGCCCGTGTACTCGCGCATGATCTGCCCGAGGCCGCGGAGCTGCTCGGGGGTGAGGTCACCGCGGGTGATCTTGACCTCGACGGTCGAGAAGCCACCCTGGCGCTGCGCCTGGACGTTGGACTCGAGGAAGTGGCGGAACTCGCGGTGCTCGCCGTTCGCAGAGCCGGACTGCTCGGGCTCGGCGGGAGCGCCCGACTCCTCGTCGTGCTCGAACAGGATGGCGTCGAGCGAGAAGTCCCGCTCGGAGACCCAGTCGCCCTGGAGCTCCTCCTCTACCAGCTCGCGGAATGCATCGATCCCGATCTTGTCGACCAGGACCTTGATCCGGGCCCGGGCCCGGTTGACCCGCAGGAAGTCCTGCCGATCGAAGATCCGCATGCAGGCCTCGGTCACCTTCAGGTAGTCGCCGTTGTCGAGCTCGACGAACTCGTACAGCGTCGGGGCGATGCGGGGCATGATCGATGTGCCGCCGCCGACCCGGACCTCGACGCCCCGGACGCCGTCGCGGACGCGGGGGATGAAGGCCATGTCGTGGATGCCGGTGATCGCGTTGTCCTCGTCGGTCGCCGTGAACGCCGTCTTGACCTTGCGCGGCATCGCCTGCGTGGTCGGATGGCGCACGAAGTAGCGCACGTAGGCGCCGGCGTACGGGGTGATGTCGAACAGCTCGCCCTCCAGCACCCCGGCGCGCGGGTCGCCGGTGACGTTGCGCATCGTGTTGCCGCAGCCCTCGCGCGAGGAGAGGCCCGCATCACCCAGCTCGCGGATCAGCGTGGCCGCATCGGGCAGCGGCACATGGTGCATCTGGATGTTCTGCCGCGTCGTGACGTGGCCCTTGCGCAGCGGCACGTACTTCTCGATCACCTCGGCGAACGCGTCGAGCTGGTCCGGCGTCACGCCGCCGAACGGCAGCTTGACCCGGATCATCTGCACATCGGGCTGGCGCTGGCCGTACACGCCCTGCTTGAGGCGGAACTTGACGAAGTCCTCCTCGGTGAGGCCGCCCCCGAGGTAGCGCGTCGACTCCGTGTCGAAGTCGTCGAACTCACGCTCGAGGATCGGAATCACGTGCCCCGGAACGTTCTCCACGATCTCCGGGTTCTCCAGCGAACCAGAACGGCGGCCGGTCGCTGTGCTGCTGCTGTCGAGCGATGCGGGCTCCATCGAATGTTCCTTGTGGTCGTGGCGGGCACGGCCCGATAGGCACGGGTAGGCCGGATCGATGCTCGACAGAATGTACCAAAACCCGATCTGGGTTCGTGGGATTCGGGATGGGAGCGCTCTGAAGCACGAACGTGCGCTCGGCACAGTCCGTCGTGTCGGCGCAGATCTTCACCGTTGCGGGGTGTGCGCCGCCGAGCTCGTCGGGCCCGAGCTCAACCCCAGGGCAGCGGGTCGGTGGGCTCGCGACCCACCCCCTCGAACAGGGACGCGCGCTGCCAGCGGTTCCGAGGCGGTGGTGGGGCCACCGGCGGGGGCACCGTCTCGCGCATGAAACGCTCCACCGCCGCGACCACGGCGGCCGCCTCCTCGGGCGAGGCGCCGGGGGCGACGATCGTGAGCCTGGGCCGCCGGTTCATCGAGCCGAGGGTATCGTGCCCGCCCGGTGCCCGTGCTGCCCGTCCTCGATCACGACGCCGTCCTCGCCGCCGTTTCCCCGGCGGAGGCGATCGAGCGGGTCCGCGCAGCGTTCCTGCGCTTCACGGCCGGCGATTGGACGATGCCCGCGAAGGTCTACTTGGACAGCCCGCCGTTCGGGGACTTCCGGGCGATGCCGGCGCGCGGCAACGGGCTGGCGCTGCTCAAGTGGGTGACGTCGTTTCCGGGCAACCCGTCGCGCGGACTGCCCACCGTCACCGGGGTCATCTGCCTCTCTGACGCGGGCAACGGAGAGCCCCTGATGTTGCTGGACGCGCGCTCGGTGACCGCGCTGCGGACCGGGGCCGTGGCCGCGGTCGCGGCGCGCGCCCTGGCACCAGCCGATGCTCGTAGCGCCGGGATCGTCGGCTGCGGCCTCCACGGCGCGTGGACGGCACGCTGCCTGGTGGCGGCCGGCTACGGGCCGGGTGTCTGCCGCGACCCGAGGCCGGAGGCGGCGCAGGCGCTCGCGGCGGAGCTCGGC
Organism: uncultured Solirubrobacteraceae bacterium; assembly: GCA_963816005.1. Lineage (GTDB taxonomy): Bacteria > Actinomycetota > Thermoleophilia > Solirubrobacterales > Solirubrobacteraceae > Palsa-465. The sequence goes on from CAWFKF010000016.1 coordinate 28,170, forward strand.
TGGAGCGTCGGCGGCCGCGCCGATGCGCTGCGCTGCGATCTGGTCTGCTGCGTCACGCCGGGGAGCGAGGTCGTGCTCGACGCGAGCGACCTGCGTCCGGGGCAGCACCTGAACATGCTGGGAGCGGATGGCCCGGGCAAGGCCGAGGCCACGGTCGGCGCCGTCCGCTCGTGCACGCTCTTCTGCGACGAGTGGGAGCAGGCCTCACACGGCGGCGAGCTGATGGGAGCGGTGCGCGACGGCATCGTCACGCGCCGCCAGGTGACCGAGCTCGGCGCGGTGCTGACGGGGTCGGCGCCGGGCCGCAGCTCGACCGAGGAGGTGACGCTGTTCGATTCGACCGGTCTGGCGATTCAGGATCTGGCGATCGCGCAGGCCGCGCTCGAGTCCTGGCGCGAGGGCCGGATCGAGGCCCAGACGATCTCGCTGTGAGTGTGGGGGCGTGGCGTGCCGACCGCGCCGACCGCGCCGACCGCTCAGAGCGGGATGTTGCCGTGCTTGCGCTTGGGCCCCGGCTCGCGCTTGGTCTGGAGCGTCTCGAGTGCGGTGATCACCTTCGGACGCGTCTCGTGCGGCACGATCACGTCGTCGATGTAGCCACGCTCGGCCGCCGCGTATGGGTTCGCGAAGTGGGCCTTGTAGTCGTTGATCAGCTTCTGGCGACGCGTATCGGGCGTTGGCGATGCGGTGATGTCGCGGCGATAGATGATGTTGACCGCGCCCTCGGGCCCCATCACCGCGACCTCCGCCGTCGGCCAGGCGAAATTCATGTCAGCGGCCAGGTGCTTGGAGCCCATGACGTCGTAGGCGCCCCCATAGGCCTTACGGGTGATGATCGTTATCTTCGGCACCGTCGCCTCGGCGTACGCGTACAGCAGCTTCGCGCCGCGGCGGATGATGCCGCCCCACTCCTGCGTCGTGCCGGGCAGGAACCCGGGCACGTCGGTGAAGGTGATGATCGGGATGTTGAAGGCGTCGCAGGTGCGGATGAACCGAGCCGCCTTCTCGGATGACTCGATGTCGAGCACGCCCGCGAGCTGCGCCGGCTGGTTGCCGACCACGCCGACCGAGTAGCCGTTCAAGCGGCTGAACCCGCAGATGATGTTCTTGGCGTGGTGCTCGTGGACCTCGAAGAACTCGCCGTCGTCGACGACGTAGCGGACGACCTCGCGCATGTCGTAGGGCTTGTTGGGGTTGTCGGGCACGACGTGATCAAGCTCGGGGTCCATCCGCAGCGGATCGTCGGTCGGTTGCACGCGCGGAGCCATCTCGAGGTTGTTCTGGGGCAGAAAGGACAGGAGGTAGCGCGTGTCCTCGAGGCAGACATCCTCATCGTCCGAGGCGAAATGGGCGACTCCGGACTTCGTGTTGTGGGACATCGCGCCCCCCAGCTCCTCAAAGCCCACCTCTTCCCCGGTGACCGTCTTGATCACCTCGGGGCCGGTGATGAACATGTGCGAGGTCTCCTTGACCATGAAGATGAAGTCGGTGATGGCGGGCGAGTAGACCGCGCCACCCGCACAGGGGCCCATGATCAGGCTGATCTGGGGGATCACCCCAGAGCTTCTGACGTTGCGCAGGAACACATCGCCGTAGGCGCCGAGCGAGACCACGCCCTCCTGGATCCGGGCGCCGCCGGAATCGTTGATTCCGATCACGGGACAGCCGATCTTCGACGCCAGGTCCATGATCTTGCACATCTTCTCGGCCATCACCTCGCCGAGCGAGCCGCCGAACACGGTGAAGTCCTGGCTGAACACGCACACGCGGCGGCCGTCGATCGTTCCGTGGCCGGTCACGACCGCGTCGCCCCAGGGGCGGTTCTTCTGCATGTCGAACTCGGACGTGCGATGACGCACGAACGTGTCCAGCTCCTGGAAGGAGCCGGGATCGAGCAACTTCTCGATCCGCTCCCGGGCGGTGTACTTGCCCTTCGCGTGCTGCTTCTCGACGGCGGCTTCGGAGCCGGCGTGGATCGCTTCGAAGCGCAGCTCCTCGAGCTGGGCCAGTTTCTCTTCGTAGGTCTCCGGGGCTCGGTCTCTCATGGGGGCGCGAGTCTAGCTGTGGATCGCCTCACCCCGCCCCATCAGCCTAGGGACTCGGAGAGCTCGCGTGTGCGCGCGTCTTGCTCAGCCGCGCGAGAAGGGGCGGTGATGCGCCTGCCCCAGACTGTCGAGCGCCGCCGCGAGCACGCCGGCGACCTCCGCCGTGGGCTCCGGCTCACTCTCGGCGCTGACCGCGCCCTCCGGCGCCACCGGCTCGGGGACCTGCGCAACCGGCTCCAACGCGGCAACCGGCGGCTCGACCGCCGCGCCCGGCTGTGGACGCGGTCCGCCGAGGAAGCCGAACAGCCGTCCGAAGACGCCCTCCTTCACCCGGCTCGCGGGTAGCGCCCGGCTCGAGGCGGGCGCCGGGGGAAGCAGCTCGGGGTACGGTACGGGCCGGGGCAGCGGCACCGGGGGCGCAGGCGCCTCGTGCGCCGGATCTGTCACGACCTCCGGCGCCTCGTCCGCCACGGCCTCCTCGTCCGCGCGCGCCTCATCCACCCTCGCAGCCCGGGCCGTGAGGATCACCTTGGTGCCCCATCCTGACGGCTCGAGCCGCACCGTGCCGCTTACACGCTCGCCCTCCCAGGCAACGGCGGTCTCTGGCTCGAGCCTCGTGATGCGGATCTCGCCGAACTGGTCGAAATGCCTCTCAAGCGATGACTCGTCGCTCAGCTCGGCCCACAGCTCGGGCGGAGATTTGACCAGGGTTCGGCTTGCCTCGTGCTCGGTCATGGATCGGGATTTCGCGGGGCCGGCCACGACTCCTTCAGCGGTCGTGCGCTTGCAGCCAGACCGCCACGGGGGCCGTCGGAACCGGCCATGAGACCCTCTGCGCGGCTTATCATCGTCAGGAGCACGGCGATGGTCACCAGCGCGCTGCCCGCGCCACGGTTGTAAGCAGGAGACCGTCAGAGCGTGGGGCGGTACGCGCCGAACTCGTCGCGCATCGCGGCGCAGACCTCGCCCATCGACGCGTGGTCCTTGAGCGCCTGGCGCAGCACCGGGAGCAGGTTCTCGGTTCCGCGCGCCGCCTGGCGGATCTCCTCGAGGCGACGCCGGACCAGCTCCTGGTCGCGGTCGGCCTTGAATGTCTTCAGGCGGTCGAGCTGCTCACGCTCGGATTCGGGGTCTACGCGCAGGGTGTCCGGCACCTCGAGGCTCTCATCGATGAACTTGTTCACCCCGACGACTACGTCCTGGCCGATCCGGTAGCGCTCGTGGTAGCCGAAGGCCGACTCTTCGATCTCGTTCTTCATGAAGTCGATCGCGTTCACGGAGCCGCCGAGCTGATCGATCTTGGCGATCAGCTCGCCGGCTCTGACCTCGATCTCCTCCGTCAACGCCTCGACGAAGTAGGAGCCCGCGAACGGGTCGACCGTGTCGGCGGCGCCGGACTCGTGCCCGATGATCTGCTGTGTGCGCAGCGCGATCTTGGCCGCCTGCTCGGTCGGCAGCGCGAGCGCCTCGTCGAAGCCGTTGGTGTGGAGCGACTGCGTTCCGCCGCAGACGGCCGCGAAGCCCTGCAGCGCCACACGGGCGATGTTGTTCTGCGGCTGCTGAGCGGTGAGGGTGACGCCGCCCGTCTGGGTGTGGAAGCGCAGGCGCCAGGAGCGCTCGTCCTGGGCACCGAAGCGCTCGCGCATGATCTCCGCCCACATCTTCCGGGCGGCGCGAAATTTCGCCACCTCCTGGAAGACGTTGTTGTGGCCGTTGAAGAAGAAGGCCAGCCGCGGCGCGAACTTGTCGATCTCCAGGCCGGCGTCGAGCGCGGCCTGGACGTAGGCGATCCCGTTGGCCAGCGTGAACGCGACCTCCTGCACGGCCGAGCAGCCCTTCTCCCGGAAGTGGTAGCCGCTGATCGAGATCGTGTTCCACTTCGGCACCCGCTCGTTGCAGTACGCGAACAGGTCGGTGGTCAGGCGGATAGCGCCCTCCGGCGGGTAGATGAAGTTGCCGCGGGCGATGTACTCCTTGAGGATGTCGTTCTGGGTCGTGCCGCGCAGCTGCTGGGAGGGAACACCCTGCTCCTCGCCGACGAGCTCGTACAGGAGCAGCAGTACCGACGCCGGCGCGTTGATCGTCATCGATGTCGAGACCTGATCGAGCGGGATGCCGTTGAAGGCGGTCCGCATGTCGTCGATCGTGTCGATCGCCACGCCGGTGCGACCGACCTCGCCCAGGCAGCGGGGGTCGTCGGAATCGAGGCCGAGCTGGGTCGGCAGGTCGAAGGCCATGCTCAGGCCCGTCGACCCGTTCTGCAGCAGGTAGTGGTAGCGCTCGTTGGACTCCGTGGCGCTCGCATACCCGGCGTACTGGCGCATCGTCCACAGCTGCTTGCGGTACATGTCGCGGTGGACGCCGCGGGTGAACGGGTACCCGCCGGGCTCGCCGAGCCGCTCCGGAAGCCGCTCGGGCAGGTCGGCCTCGGTGTACAGCGGTTCGATTTCGATGCCGGAATCGGTGAAGTGGCGCGGGTCATCGGGGCCGACGATCGGCGCGATGGTGCGGTGCTCAGGTGTAGTCGCCATGTGCAACAGAGGTTACCTTTCGATCACCGTCCCCGATCACCAGACTGGCGATCGCATCGAGGTAGTCGCGGCCCGTCCACGGTTGCGAGCGATCGAAGGACGTTCGCTCGCGTAGCCTACGGTCCATGCTGGTGCGGGTGCGACTGTTCGCGATCCTGCGCGAGCGAGCCGGGTGCGACGCGGTTGAGCTCGAGCTCCCCGAGGGCGCCCGCGTCCGCGACGCGCTCGAGCGCGTCGCTGCGATCACCTCCGGGCTGTCGGTCGTGATGGCCGTCAACCACGCGTACGCCGATCCGGACGCGCCGTTGGCCGGAGGCGATGAGCTGGCCTTGATCCCCCCGGTGTCGGGCGGAACGCTTGGAGAGCGCCGGCTTCACGCCCGCGTCACCGATGAGCCGCTGACCCTCGATCCGCTCGTGGCCCGCGTGCGTGACCCCCGGGCCGGAGCCGTGGTCACCTTTCTCGGCGTGACGCGCGAGGTGGAGTTCCTCGACTACGAGGCGTACGCCGAGATGGCGCTGGCGCAGATCGAGCAGATCGTCGCGGCGGCGATCGACCGGCACGGGCTGTGCGCCGCGGCCGCCGAGCACCGGATCGGCCGGGTGCCGCTGTCGGAGCCGTCCGTCAGCGTCGCCGTGTCCGCGCCACACCGGGCGGAGGCATTCGCCGGAGCCCGCGAGATCATCGACCGGATCAAGGCTCAGGCGCCGATCTGGAAGAAGGAGGACGGGGAATGGGTGCCGGGGATGACACCAGCCTGACCGCGGGATCGCTGAGCGACCTCCCGGCCGTGCACGAGCTGGCCGGCGCGCTCGACGCACCGCACGCCGAGGCGGTGGCGGCCGCCAGGCTGGCGATCGACGAGCGCCGCCGCGCCCTGCTGGCCGGAGAGACGCCGGCGTCCGACCTGCTCGCCGACGCCCGCGCCGCGCTGGCGCGAATGCGCCGCCCGTCGCTGCGCCGCGTGATCAACGCGACCGGAGTGATCCTGCACACCAACCTGGGGCGCGCGCCGCTGCCGGCGGCCGCGCGGGCCGCCGTGGAGCGGGTGGCCGCGGGCTACGCCAACCTCGAGCTGGACCTCGAAGCGGGCGCGCGGGGCTCACGACACGCGCACGTCGACGGGCAACTGTGCGAGCTGACCGGCGCCGAGGCGGCGATCGTGGTCAACAACGGGGCAGCTGCGGTGCTGCTGGCCACGGCCGCGCTCGCCGGGCCGGGGCGGCTCGTGATCGTCTCGCGCGGGCAGCTGGTCGAGATCGGCGGCGGGTTCCGGATCCCCGACGTGATCGCGCAGTCGGGCTCGGACCTGGTCGAGGTCGGAACCACGAACCGCACCCGCCTCGCCGACTATCAGCGTGCGCTCGACCGCGCCGGGGATCGCCGTGGCGTGATCCTTCGCGTGCACCAGTCGAACTTCCGCACGCTGGGCTTCGTCGAGGAGGTGTCGATCGAGGCGCTGTGCGGACTGGGCGTGCCGGTGATCGACGACGTCGGCTCCGGCGCTCTGGCCCAGGGCATCGTGGCGCTAGGCGACGAGCCGCCGCTGCGGCGCTCGGTCGCCGCCGGCGCCGCGCTCGTCTGCTGCTCGGGCGACAAGCTGCTCGGGGGTCCCCAGGCCGGTCTGGTGCTGGGCGCGGGCGACGCGGTCGCCGCGGCTCGTTCCCACCCCCTGGCCCGGGCGCTGAGGATCGACAAGCTCTCGCTCGCCGCCCTGGAGGCGACGCTGTCGCTGTACCGCGATCCCGCCCGCGCTCGCCGGGAGATCCCGGTGCTGGCGATGCTCGAGGCGAGCGAGGAGGAGTTGGGCACGCGGGCGGCGGCGTTGCGGGACGCCATCGGGGAGGCCGACTGCGAGCTCGTGCACGCGACCGCCAAGGCCGGCGGCGGGCGCGCTCCCGCTGCTCGAGCTGAGTGGGCCCGCGGTCGCCATCTCCGAGCGGTTCGATCCGGCGGCGGTCGCGACGGCGCTGCGGAGCGCCGATCCGCCCGTGATCGGGCGTGTCCACGATGGCCGGCTGCTGCTCGATCCCCGCACTTTCGGCGATCACGAGGTGGCGCCGGTGGCCGCAGCCGTGACCGCCGCCCTGGCAACCGCCCCACCCGGATGAGCGACGCCCCGCTGACGCTCGGGACCGCAGGGCATATCGACCACGGTAAGACGGCGCTGATCCGGGCCCTGACCGGCACGGACACCGACCGGCTCCCGCAGGAGCAGAGCCGTGGGATCTCGATCGAGCTCGGCTATGCGCAACTGACGCTGCCCTCCGGCCGCAGCATGTCGGTGGTCGACGTCCCCGGCCACGAGCGCTTCGTCCGCACGATGGTGGCGGGTGCCACCGGGGTCGACATGTACCTGATGACGATTGCCGCCGACGACGGTGTCATGCCGCAGACGCGGGAGCACGCGGCCGTGCTCCGCGCCCTGGCCGTCGATCTCGGCGTCGTCGCGGTGACCAAGTCGGACATCGCGGATCCCGGGGCCGCGCTCGCACAGGCGCGGGCGCTGCTGCCGCACGCCGCGGCTGTGGTCGCCGTGTCGGCCCGGACCGGCATGGGCCTCGAGCGGCTCGTCGAAGCGCTCGACGAGACCGCCGCGCGGGCCCGCAGCCGGGCCGAGGCGGCCGGCCCGGCCCGGTTGCACATCGACCGTGTGTTCACGATCCGCGGCGCCGGCACCGTGGTCACCGGGACGCTGTGGTCGGGCGTGATCGGACGCGGAGACGAGCTCGTGCTGCTGCCGCAGGGCCGCGCGGCACGGGTCCGGGGCCTCCACGTCCACGACCAGCCCGTGCAGGCCGCGCCGGCGGGTCAACGGGTCGCCGTCAACCTCTCGAGCGTGGCCAGGACCGAGGTGGCGCGGGGCGACGTGCTCGCCTCACCCGGGACCGATGCGCACGCGACCTTCCTGGTCGACGTGGCGCTCGAGCTCGAGCCGCCGAGCGGGAGCGGGGATCGTGAGCTCGAGCACGGCGACCGCGTCCAGGTCCACCACGGCACGCGCGAGGCCCCCGCCCGCGTGGCCTGGCTCGGCGGCCGTTTCTGGCAGCTCCGCCTCGAGCAGCCCCTCGTTCCCGCGGCCGGAGACCGCCTCGTCGTGCGGCGGATCGCGTCGCCGGACACGCTCGGGGGAGGGCCGATCCTCGACCCGCGACCGCGCAAGCACGGCCCGGGCACGGACGTGACCGCGCGGCTCGCGCGGCTGGAGCGCGGCGAGCCCGACCACGGACCCGGCGACGCGGCGAATGACGCGGAGACCGTCCGGCACAGGAATCGCGCGGCAACGCCGGCGCAGCCACCGTCCCCAGCCGCTCACCGGCGACGCGCTCGCGCTCGAGCACCGCCTGCGCGCGGCGGGCGTCGAGCCGCCGCTGGACACCGAGCTCGACCCGGCGGCACTGGCGGCGCTGCGGGCGGCCGGGCGAGCGGTTCGCGTGTCCCGCACCCTGCACTACCACCCCGACGCCCTGGCCGACGTCCGCAGGCGCGTGATCGCGCTGGCCGAGCGCCGGGGCGGCCAGGTGACCCTGGCCGAGGTCCGCGACGAGCTGGGCACCTCGCGCAAGTTCGCCCAAGCTCTGCTCGAGCACCTCGACACCGAGCGGGTCACGATCAGGCGCGGCGAGGCCCACACCCTGCGGGCCCGCGGCCGGCCGGCCGGGGGTTGACGGGCGGTCTACAGCGGTCCGCCGGCGACCGGCGGGGCGGTGGGGTCCGCGCCCTCGGAGGACCCGTGCTCGCGCACCACGTAGTCCTCGACCCGCTCGGGCGAATCGCCCGAGCGCTCGACGACGGCGAGCAGTGAGGACATGGTCGAGACCTCCTCGACCTGCTCCTTGAGGAACCACTGCACGAATTGCTCGCTCGTGAAGTCGTTCTCCTCGCGGGAGACGGCCATCAGACCGGCGATCTGGTCGCTGACGCGCTTCTCCTGATCGAGCGCCAGCGCCACGGGAGCGACGATGTCGCCAAACCGCGTCTCGGGCTCGGACACGCCGGGGATCTCGACCGCGGCGTCCGCATCGAGCAGGTAGCGCACCATCATCATCGCGTGGTTTCGCTCCTCGACGGCCTGCTGGTAGAAGAACGTGGCCAGCCGGGGCAGGGTCTGGGCGTCGTAGTACACGGCGTTCGCGATGTACTGCTGCGACGCCGCGAACTCGTAGGCAATCTGCTCGTTCAGGCGCTCTACGACTCGGGCTGCTGCCATCGCTCCTCCTGGGCTCGAAGAACGACTGATGCTATTCACCGGCGGCCTCGAGCGCGATGCCGCGATAGATTGCCCACCATGCCAACTTGCCTCGTGACCGGCGGAGCCGGTTTCCTCGGATCCCACCTGTGCGACGAGCTGCTGCGCCGCAGCCATCGCGTGATCTGTGTCGACAACCTCGAAACCGGATCGCTCGCCAACATCGAGCACATCCGCACGGATCAGTTCGTCCACCTCAACACCGACATCATCGAGCCCTACGAGGTGGAGGAGTCGGTCGACTTCGTCTACCACCTCGCCTCGCCGGCCTCGCCGATCGACTACCTGCGGCTGCCGCTGCACACGCTCAAGGTCGGCTCATACGGAACCCATCACACGCTCGGCCTGGCCAAGAAGCACCGGGCCCGCTTCCTGATCGCGTCGACCAGCGAGGTGTACGGCGATCCGCAGGTCCATCCGCAGCCCGAGAGCTACTGGGGCCACGTGAATCCGATCGGCCCGCGCGGGGTCTACGACGAAGCCAAGCGCTATGCCGAGGCGCTGACGATGGCCTACCACCGCCAGCAGGGGGTCGACACGGCCATCGTGCGGATCTTCAACACCTACGGCCCCCGCATGCGGCCGCACGATGGCCGCGCCATCCCCACGTTCCTGCGTCAGGCGCTCCAGAACCGGCCGATCACCGTCTTCGGCGACGGCTCCCAGACGCGGTCGTTCTGTTACGTGGACGACCTGATCCGCGGCATCATCGGACTGGCGGAGTCCGGGCACCACAATCCGGTCAACGTGGGCAATCCGAACGAGTTCACGCTGCTCGAGCTGGCCGAGGCCGTGATCGAGATCACCGGCTCGGAGTCGCGAGATCGTCTACGAGGCGCTGCCGACCGACGACCCGCAGGTGCGCCAGCCCGACATCACGCTGGCGCGGGAGATCCTCGGCTGGGAGCCCGAGGTCGACCTGCGGGAAGGGCTGCGGCGGACGATCGAGCAGTCCGGCGCTCGAGGCGCTGGTCGGCGCCGCGCGGTAGGCCGCCGGCGGCGCCGAAATCACCCCGTTCTTGCCCGTCCGCACCAGCTCCAGCCGGCGCGGGACGGCCATCGGCGTAACTTCGGTGTCACGATACCGTTACCACGGGTAAGGGAGGAAGACCGACCGCTTGGTGCGACGTGACGATCCAGCAGCGTGAAGCCATAGGCGAGACCGAACCAGGCTCTCGACGAACCGGAGCGCCTGGAGCTGCCGCTCCGCGACGTCCGCCGCAAGCGCCCGCCGGCGCTGTCGTTCCTGCGTGCGCGTGGAGACGATGCGCAAGGTCGCGCGCGTGCTCTCGTTGCTGGCGCTCGACTACATCGGGGTCGTGGGCGCGCTGTTCACGGCACTGACGTTGAAGCTCGCCGTGCGCGAAGGCTTCAGCTTCACCGTCGCCTGGGACGAGACCCGGCAGTGGATCGCATTCGCGTACCTGGTCACGGTGCTGATGTTCGCGCGGGCCGACCTGTATGCGGACAGGCCCCGCCGGCCGGGACTCGGGGGCATCGCGGCGGCGCTGTTCCAAACCACGATCGTTGCGCTCGTGTTCGCGCTCGCCAACGGCGAGCATTTCTCGAGCTATTACATCTTCTACGGCTCGCTGTTCGTCGCCATCGTCTACATCTCGACGCTCCGCTACCTGCACCTGCGGATCACGGGCTGGATGCTCGAGCGAGCCGGGTATCGCCGCCGGGCGCTGCTGGTCGGCTCGGGCAAGCACATCGAGGCGGTGGCTCACGCCCTGTCGGGCCGGGCGCGGACGCCCGTCGACGTGGTCGGCTACATCTCGCTGATGCCGCGGCTGCAGAACGGCCTGCGATCGCTGGGCGAGCTGGAGCAGCTTCCCCAGGTGCTCGGGCAGGAGCGCGTGCAGGAGGTGATCATCGCCGATCCCGACTTCCCGCAGGAGCGGGCGGTGGAGCTCGTCGACCTCTGCCACCAGCGCGGCATCACGGTGCACGTGGCGCCGTCGACGATGGAGATCCTGATCCAGCGCGCCGAGTTCGTGCCCGGCGAGTCGGTGCCGCTGTTCACGCTGCGCCCGCCGGTGTTCGACGGGATCGATTACGCGCTCAAGCGCGGCTTCGATCTCGTCGTCTCGACGATCACGCTGATCCTGCTCTCGCCGATCCTGCTCGTGATCGCGATCGCGATCAAGGTGAGCTCGCGCGGGCCGCTGATCTACCGCTCGGTGCGGCCCGGGATCGCGGGCAAGCCGTTCGAGTGCTTCAAGTTCCGCACCATGCGCGAGCACGCCGATCAGATCCAGGCCGACCTCGAGCCGCTCAACGAGCTCTCCGGTGCGCTGTTCAAGATCCGCGACGATCCGCGGCTGACGCCGGTCGGCGGCTTCCTGCGGCGCTTCTCACTCGATGAGCTGCCGCAGCTGGTCAACGTGGTGCGGGGCGAGATGTCGCTGGTCGGGCCGCGCCCGCTCCCGATGCGTGACTTCGAGCGCCTCGAGGAGTGGCACAAGAAGCGCTACCTGGTGCTGCCCGGCATCACCGGTCTGTGGCAGGTCTCCGGACGCGCCGAGCTCGACTTCGACGATCTGGTCCGGCTCGATTTCCTCTACCTGGAGCGCTGGTCGGTGTTCCTGGACCTCTCGATCCTGGTCAAGACGATTCCCGCTGTGTTCTCGCGGCGCGGCGCGTTCTGAGCCCGGGCACACCCGAGGCGCGGTCGCCGGCGCCCGCGCCGGTAGGCTGCAAGCCATGCCCCCCACAGACCGCTTCGTGATCAGCTTCGCCGCCGAGCCGCCGCAGGAGACCCTGCCCTACGGTCGCTGGGCCGACACCCTGCGTGAGCACTTCCTCTACGCCTGCCAGGAGATCGAGACCGACGGCGAGGAGATCGGCGACCCCGGCGACATCGCCTGGTTCCCGGACCGGACCTACGCGGGCCGGACCTACGTGCCGGCGGTGGCCCGGACCACGGAGGGCTACGAGCTGTTCGGGTTCGTGTCATTCAGCGAGGGCTCCGGCGGACCGAACGACTTCGAGGCCCGCGCCGACTTCACCTCGGAGACCGCCGACAACAACCCCGACTGGAAGCTCGACCTCAACGACGACGTGATCGCCACGTGGCGCGGCGAGCAAGGCAAGACCGCCGACATCACCCTGGTCTGGGGCGTCCCCCTGCTCGCCGGCGGCGCGATCGTCACCGCCGAGCTCGCCAATCTCGCCGTCGATCAGTGCGAGCTCCTCGACGAGCGTTTCACGCTGATCGCGCCCGACAACTACCGCTCGGACTTCCTCGAGGTCAAGCTCTGGGGCAAGCGCGGCGAGGAGATCGCGGTGGAGTCTCTGTACGTCGAGGACGACGAGGACGAGGACTCCGTGGAGGGCGACGCCGCCGTGGAGGCCGAGGAGTAGCGATTGTCCCGCGGGCCCGGGTGGCCGGGGCGGCCGCGCCCTCACACCAGCCGGCTCGCCAGCGTCGGAGGCAGCCTCAGCGCCGCTTCCTCAGGCGTGAGCGGGAAGTGGCAGGCGGCCTGCGTGCCGTTGTCCATGTCCTCGAGCAGTGGCTCGACCTCGGCGCACTTGCCCTGGGCCTTCGGGCAGCGCGTGTGGAAGCGGCACGCCGACGGCGGATTGGCGGGGCTCGGTACGTCGCCGGTCAGCAGCTGGGCCGTGTGAGCGCCGCCCTCCGGATCCGGGACCGGCACCGCCGACAGCAGCGCGCCGGTGTACGGATGCCGCGGGTAGCCGTACAGCGCGTCGCCCGGGGCGAGCTCGACGATCTTGCCGAGGTACATCACCGCGACGCGGTCGCACATATGGCGGACCACCGAGAGGTCGTGGGCGATGAAGATCAGGGTCAGCCCCATCTCCCGCTGGAGCCGGCGCAGCAGGTTGAGGACCTGGGCCTGGATCGAGACGTCGAGCGCGGAGACCGGCTCGTCGGCCACGAGCAGCTTCGGCTCCAGCGCGATCGCCCGGGCGACGCCGATCCGCTGGCGCTGCCCGCCGGAGAACTCGTGCGGGTAGCGGTTGTAGTGCTCGGGGTTCAGGCCGACCGTGTCCATCAGCTCCTGCACGCGCTTCTTGCGTGCGCCGTCGCTCTTCAGGAGCCCGTGGATCGCGAACGGCTCGGCGATGATCGAGCCGATCGTCTTGCGCGGGTTCAGCGACGAGTACGGGTCCTGGAAGATCATCTGCATCTCCCGGCGCCGGGCCTTCAGCGCGGCGCCCTTGAGCCGGGTCATGTCCTCGCCCTCGAATCGCAGCTCCCCCGAGGTCGCGTCGAGCAGGCGGACGAGCAGCCGCGCGGTCGTGCTCTTGCCGCAGCCGGTCTCGCCGACGATGCCGAGCGTCTCACCCTTCATCACGTCGAAGGAGACGCCGTCGACGGCCTTCACGGCGCCGACCTTGCGCTGGAAGACGATCCCGCTGGTGATCGGGAAGTGCTTGACGAGGTCGCGGACCTCGATCAGCGCCTCCCGGCTGGTTGCGCTCATCCGCCGCCTCCCTCATCCGGGGGTACGGTGGTGGCGACCTTGGCCGCCGGGGGCTCGACCAGCGCGCGCAGCTCCTCCGGGGCCTTCCCCGCCCTGAGTCCCTGCCAGATCTCGCGCCGGACCGCCTCCGGCAGCAGGCAGGCGACCTGGTGGTCGACCTCTCCGGACACCGGCTCGAGCTTCGGGTCGATGCGCTTGTGGTCCTCGAGCACATACGGGCAGCGGGGATGGAAGAAGCAGCCCGACGGCCGGTTGATCAGGCTCGGGGGCCGGCCCTGGATCGGCACCAGCTCCTCGCCGCGCGGGCTGTCGAGGCGCGGAATCGACTTCAGCAGCCCCCAGGTGTAGGGATGCTCCGGCGCGGCGAACAGCCGCTTGGTGTCGGTGTGCTCGACGATCCGGCCGGCGTACATGACCGCGATCTCGTCGGCGATCTGAGCCACCACCCCGAGGTCGTGGGTGATGACGATCACCGCCATCCCCAGGCGCTTCTGGAGGTCGGCGATCAGCGCCAGGATCTGGGCCTGGACGGTCACGTCGAGCGCCGTCGTCGGCTCGTCGGCGATCAGCAGCTTGGGCTCGTTGGCCAGCGCCATCGCGATCATCGCGCGCTGGCGCATGCCGCCGGAGAACTCGTGCGGATACTGATCGACCCGGCGATGGGGATCGGGGATCCCGACCATCTCCAGCAGATCGATCGTGCGGTCGCGCGCCGCCGCCTTGGACACGCTGCGATGGGCCAGGATCCCCTCCGAGATCTGCGCGCCGACCTTGTAGAACGGGTGCAGCGAGGACAGCGGGTCCTGGAAGATCATCGCGATCTCGTTGCCCCGGATGTGGCGGATCTCGTCCGCGGAGAGCGTGGTCAGGTCCTTGCCCTCGAACAGGATCTTGCCGGAGACGCTGGTCGAGCGACTGCGCGTCAGGCCCATCGTGGTCAGCGACGTCACCGACTTGCCCGAGCCCGACTCGCCGACGATGCCGAGCGTGGTCCCGGCCCTGACCGAATACGAGATGCCGTCGACCGCGTGCACGATCCCGTCGTCGGTCGTGAACTCGACCTTCAGGTCCTCGACCTGGAGCAGCGGCGCCTGAGTCGGTGCTCACGAGTACCGCACCCGGGGATCGATGAACGCGTAGGCCACGTCGACGACGAGGTTCATGATCACGATGAAGAACGCGCCCAGCAGCACCGTGCCCTGGATCATCGGGAGGTCACCGGCGAGGATCGAGTCGTAGGCGAGCCGGCCGATGCCGGGGATGTTGAACACCGTCTCGGTGAGGATCGCGCCGCCGAGCAGCACGCCGATGTCGAGACCGGCGGCGGTCACGATCGGCGTGATCGCCGACCGGATCCCGTGGTGGTAGATCACCCGGCGCTCGGGCAGGCCCTTGGCCCGCGCCGTGCGGATGTAGTCCTCGGACATCACCTCGATCAGGTTCGCCCGCAGCAGCCGGGCGTAGATGGCCGCGAACGACGCCGCGAGCACGATCCACGGCAAGAGCAGCGACGTGAACCACTTGGCCGGGTTCTCGGTCAGCGGGACGTAGCTGCTGGCCCCGGGGAAGATCGCGATCTTGCCGATGTCCTTGGCGAACAGGAACAGCGCCAGCAATCCGAGCCAGTAGACCGGGGCCGAGATCGCCACCAGCGCCGTGCCCATCGCGGCGCGGTCGAACTTCGAGCGGCGCCGGACGGCCGAGATCGTGCCGACGCCGATCCCGAGCACGAGGAACAGGATGGCCGCCCCGACGGTGAGCGAGATCGTCGCCGGCAGCCGATCGAAGATCAGCGTGCGGACGTTGACGTTGTTGGTGTAGCTGTAGCCGAAGTTGAAGTGAAGGACGAGCGCCTTCATGTAGTTGAAGTACTGCGTGTACCACGGCTTGTCGAGCCCCAGGTTGTGGCGGATCTGGGCCACCACGGCCGGGCTGGGCTGCCGGCCCGCGCGCAGGGTCGCGGGATCCGCCGAGGGCAGCAGATAGAAGATGATGAAGGTGATCAGGCTCACCAGGAACAGGAGCACGATCACCCAGAGGAGGCGGCGGATTATGTACTTGGCCATGAGGGCGGTTCTCGCTCACGGGGCCCCGCCGCGGTGGCGGCGGGGCCGTCCGTGATCGTCTCTTCAGCTCGGGCGGGTCCTCACTTGAGCGAGCTCGCGGTCAGGTCCCAGTCATTCCCGTTGAACGGCCACTGGACACCCTGAACGTTCGTCGAGTGAAACCCGACCTCGTTGTCCCACAACCAGGTGACCACGTACACCTGGCTGGTGATCTCCTTGTCGAGGTTGGCCCAGGCGCTGGCGCGGGATCTCGAGTCGGTCAGCTGCTCCGCCGCCTGTATCTGCGTGTTCAGCGTCGGATCGTTGACCTGCGACATGTTCGTGTTGCCCGACGGGACGATGTTCGGCCCGTAGAACAACGGCGTGATAAAGCTCTGGGAGTCGAAGAAGTCCCTCCCCCAGCCCAGCGTCGGACAGATCGCCACCATCGCCTTCGGGACCTCGCAGTACTTGCTCAGCATGGTCGCGTGCGGGACCTCGCGGAACGTCAGCTTGATCCCGATCTGTCCCAGCTGCGACTGCACGGCCTGGGCCGTGTTGGAGGCCGGCGGCTGGTTGTCGGCGATGGTCAGCAGCGGCGCTCCGGTGTACTGGCCGGTCGGATACCCCGCCTTCTTCATGTACGACTCTGCCAGCGCGACGTTCCCGTTCGGGTTGGCGTAGAAGTCGTCGCCCGGGTTCACGGACGTACCGCCCGCCTGCTGGAAGCCGGCATTCTGCGGCGGGATGAAGTGCGTCGCCACCGTGCCGACGGCGGGACCGCCGCGGGTCAGGCGCAGCGCGTTGCGGTTGAGCACCGCCGCGATCGCGCGGCGGAAGTTGACGTTGTCCAGGGGCTTGATGGTCGTGTTCAAGGCGATGTACCGGCTGCTGCCACCGGGGGCGATCTGGAACTGGCTCCTCTGCGAGCTGGTCAGACCCTGCTTGAGGATCGCCGGCGGCGGGACGGCGAAGTCGCCGCTCATCAGGCTCTGGCCGTTGAGGATCTGCTGGGAGGCCACGGTGATGTCGTTGCCGCCCTTGAACGTGATCGTGTCGAAGTGCGCCGGCCGGATCGGATCAGTCGACTTGACCCAGCTCGGGTTGCGCACCAGCGCCAGCAGCTTGCCCGCCTGGTAGCCGGAGCTCGGCACGGTTCCGGTGCCCGCGCCCGCGATCATGTAGGGGCCGGTGAACACCTCGTGCATCCCGTATGTAGACTGCGCGCCCGCGTCGTACTTGGCCGCGTAGTCCTGCGGGATCGGCACCGTGCAGGGCAGCGCGAGCGCGTTCGGCACGGTCAGCACGCCGACGGGGACGGTCGTCTTGATGATCAGCGTGCTCGCATTCGGAGCCTCGATGCCCGAGACGGTCGGGACCGTCGTCGCCGGCTTCGAGGGCGCCCCGACGATGTTGCCGAAGTAGGAGAACGCATAGCCGTTGCCGACACTGGCGGCGAAGCAGCGCTCCATCGCGTACTTGATGTCGGCCGCGGCCACCGTGCGGCTGGCCAGCGGCGCGCTGTAGTGGACGCCGGGCCGGATGTGGAAGGTCAGCGTCTTGCCGCCGTTGGCGAGGATCGGCTGGCTGGTGGCCAGATCCGGGACCGGGCTCGTGGCCTGCGGGGTGAATCCGTACAGCGCGCGCTGGGTCGGCTGGTAGAGATCGGTGTAGTCGGTCTGGTAGTACCAGTAGCCGGGGTCGAGGCTGAGCACGCCACCGGCGATCTCGAGCACGGTCACGTTGCCGCCGCTCTTGGCCGCCGTGCTGCCGGTGCTCGTGCTGCTACTACTGCTGCTACTACTGCCACCGCATCCGGCGATCACGATCGACGCGACCGCCGTCGCCAGCAGCGGCACCGACCTCACAAATCTCCGCATTGGCTTCCTTTCTGTTGTCAAGTCCACGCTCTGCTCCTCTCTCTGTCTGCATGTCAGCTGTCCGACGCCTTCGGGTGCAGTGCGTCCTGCAGCCCGTCGCCGACCAGATTGAACGCGAGCACTGTCAGCAGCAGCGCCACGCCCGGAAAGACCATGTACCACCAGGCCGTGCTGAAGCTCGACGACGCGTCCGAGAGCATCGCCCCCCAGCTCGCCTGAGGAGGCTGCACGCCGACGCCCAGGAACGACAGCGCCGCCTCGAACAGGATGTTCTGCGGGATGATCAGCGTCGCGTAGACGATGATCGGCGCCACCAGGTTGGGCAGCACCTCCTTGAAGATGATGCGCCGGTTCGACGCGCCGAGCGAGCGCGACGCCTCGATGAACTCCTTCTCACGCAGCGACAGGACCTGCCCGCGCACGATCCGCGCGATGTACGTCCAGTTCACGAACGCGATCACGAAGATCACGTTCGTCAGACCGGGCTTGATCAGACCGCCCAGGCACCCTGCGGCGTTCGAGCACGCCGCCGCCAGCCCCAGCGCCAGCAGCAGGATCGGGAACGCCAGCAGCACGTCGATGAAGCGCGAGATCGCCATGTCGACCTTGCCGCGGTAGAAGCCCGCGAACAGCCCCGACACCACACCGATGACGAGCGAGATGCCGGTCGCGATGAACGCCACGGCAAGCGACACGCGCGCGCCGTAGAGCACCCGGGCAAACACGTCGCGGCCCAGGTTGTCGACGCCGAAGATGTGGTTGGTGGCGAGGCTCGGGCCGGTCGGCGTCCCGAACTGGTCAAGCGCGTTCGGGTTCTGGACGTTCGGGCCCTGGACGCCCATGAGCTTGACGATCAGCGGCGCGAAGATGGCCGCCAGGATCAGCAAGACGATGAAGATCAGCGACGCCATCGCCACGCGGTCGGCGCGGAAGCGCCGCCAGAACAACTCCAGCGGCGAGCGGGCCGCGATCTCTCCGGCGACGGGCTCGATTCCGGCCTGGGCAGCGCCCTCGGCCTCGATCAGCAGTTCTGGCGACCCGACACTCATCGGTCAGCCGATCTTCCGCGTCGCTAGCAGGTTCCCTCCACCACGTGACGGTGGGATACCACAACCCGGTACCTGTGTCACCAAGGTTTAACGGCTCCTCAATGAAGCCATGGTCCCGGATACCCTTGGGCCGGCCTGGCCCTCGTAGCTCAATGGATAGAGCACGCGCCTCCTAAGCGCGGGATGCAGGTTCGATTCCTGCCGGGGGCACTGTACGCCCCCGGTCCGAGTGCAGGTCTGCGCTCGGTATTCGCAGTCAGAGTCTGAACCCCACTACCCGTCGGCGCCCACCGCCAATCAGCCCATCCGGCCAACCGCGTCATCACCGCTCCGCCAAAGCTGCGCGCCCGGCGGCCCACGACGGGCCAGAGGCGCGCTTAAGGCTGCGCCTGTACATTTGTCCGCTTCTCGTGTCGGAGCGAACGATTGACGCACCGCCGATCCCCGGATTGGCGACATCGGATCGCGCCGGAGCGCGACGTGGCACGTCCGTGAAGTCGCTGCTCCGGGAGCATCCCGGAGCGAGTACGGGCGTCGGCCTCGTCACGTTCTCGGTGCTGCTCGTGCTGTGGGCGCAGACCCGACCCGGCTTTGACCCCTACGGCTGGCTCGTCTGGGGCCATCAGACACTGCACCTGAGTCTGAACACGAACGGATCGCCGTCCTGGAAGCCGCTCCCGTATCTGTTCACGGTGCCCTACGCGGTCACCGGGCACTACGCCCTGTGGCTGTGGATGTTCACCGCCGTGGCAATCTCGTTCAGCGGCGCGATCTTCGCCGGCCGGATCGCCTACAAGCTCACCGGGCCCTCGCCCGAGCACCCCTACGCGCCGTACGTCGCCGCCGTCTTCGCGGGCGTGAGCCTGCTCGGCATCCGCGACTACATGCACTACATCCTCAGCGCGCAGTCGGACACGATGATCGTCGCGCTCACGCTGGGCGCGATCGACTGCCATCTGTCCAAACGGCCGCGGATCGCCTTCTGCCTCGCCGTCCTGGCCTCGCTGGGACGGCCCGAAGTGTGGCCCTTCGTCGGCCTGTACGCGCTCTGGGCCTGGCGCTCGGTTCCCCAGATGCGCGGGCTGATCGTGGCCGGGCTGATCGTGATCCCGTTGCTCTGGTTCGGGATCCCGGCGCTGACCGCCAACAGCTTCTTCGTCGCCGGCAACCTCGCGCTGCATTCCGGCCGCGCCCTGCACAACAACAAGGTCTTCGGGACGATCGACCGCTTCCTCGACCTCCACGAGGCGCCGATCTGGATCGCCGCGCTGCTCTCGGTCGCGGTGGCGATCTGGCGCCGCGATCGGCCCACGCTCGTGCTCGCCGCCGGCGCGGTCGCCTGGGTGGTGGTCGAGATCGCGTTCGCTTTGCACGGCTGGCCGGCGCTGAACCGCTACATGTTCGAGGCCGCCGGGGTAGCCGTCGTCGTCGCCGCGGTGCTCGTCGGACGGCTGCTCCAGGGCTTCTCCGCCTGGAGCGCCGCCGGTCGCCCGAGCCTGGCCACGATTCCCGACTGGGTCGGGATCGCGATCGTCGCGCTCATTGCGCTGGCGCTGGTTCCATCGGCGATCACCCGCCTGCGCGCGGAGCACAAGGACCTCTACCACGAGCGCGCCCGCACGCGGCAGATCAACCGGCTGTCGGGGGTGATCGCGCGGATCGGGGGGCCGGCCGCGGTGACCGCCTGCGGGGTGCCCGGGAGCGAGCTCTCGTTCCAGAGCGCCCTGGCCTGGTCGACGAACCTCAACGTCGGCAGCGTGGCCTACCACCCCGCCCGCGATATCTACCGACGCCGGCGACCGATCGTGGAGTTCGAGCCCGTCGGCTATGGCTGGCACGTCCACCCGTACCACACCCGGCGGGGGATGCGGGCGCAGTGCCGTCGGCTGATTGCGCGGACCCCGATCAGCTGATCGGCCGTGGCCCGGCCGAGTCGGCCGGCACGATCGAGCGCGCCATCAGCACGTCGTCGACGTAGCGCCCGTCGACCTTGAACTCCTCGCGGAGAACGCCCTCGACGGTGAAGCCGCTCCGCGCGTAGACCGCCCGCGCGGTCGCGTTGTGGCCCAGCACATGGAGCGTCAGGCGCCGCGCACCTCGGCCGGCTGCCTCCTGCGCCGCCGCGTCCAGCAGCGCCCGCCCGGTCCCCTGACGCCGGCGCCGCGGGTCGACCGACAGACCCCGGATCTCGAGCACGTGGCGGTTGGACTCGAGCGGCGTCGGCGGCGCGATCCGGATGTAGCCGACGATCTGGTCGCCGTCGAGGGCGACCAGTACGTCCCGGGGCGCGCATTCGGGCCCGAAGAAGCTCCGCTCCGGAGGCGGTGTCGGCGCGGGGCTCGATTCGCTGGTCCAGGTCGCGCGGTCGAGCACGCACAACGCCCGCTCGTCGGCGGCCGTGGCCTGGCGGATCTTCACTCGCGGCGGTCCGGGCGCTCGGGGTACACCTCGTCGATCGTGGTGAGCGCCAGGAACGGCGCCGCCGCCGCCTGCTCGATCCGCGCCGCCCCGCCGGCCAGCCGGTCGCAGACCGCGAGCACGCCGACCACCTCGTGTCCCTCCGCCTGCAGCGCCTCCAGGGCGCGGATCGTCGACCCGCCCGTGGTCACCACATCCTCGACCAGCATGCACCGGTCGGAGGGCTCGAGCAGCGGCCCCTCGACCCGGCGCGCGAGGCCGTGCGCCTTGACCTCCTTGCGCACGAAGAAGGCCTTGACATCGGCGCCGCCGGCCAGCGCCGCACAGGCGATCGGGTCCGCCCCCATCGTCATCCCGCCGACGGCGGTCGCGTCCCACGCGCGGGCCTGCGCGGCGACCAGCACGGACAGCGCCTCGAAGCCGGAGCGCCGTAGGATCGCCCGCTTCGCGTCGACGAGGTACTGAGCGATCGCGCCGCTGGTGAGCACCACCTCTCCGATCACCAGCGCATGCTCGCGCAGCTCGGACAACAGGCGCTCGCGCGCAGCGGCGACGGACGAATTGTCGATATTCATCGGGCGCGGGTCATGCTAACCCGCTCAGCGGCCGATACCTCCGGTGTGATCCACCGCGGGTTGGTCCTGATCGCATATGCGTGCTGCGTGCTCCTGATCGCGTCCTTCGCGATGTTCGCCCGTGACCAGATGGCGGGCGCGTCCAAGCACCAGGTCCAAGAGCTCGCCAGCGGCCTGCCCACCGCCCCCACCGTGCCCCCGGTGACCAAGGACCACTCCCAGCCACGCCTCTTCATCGACGGCGCCGCCTCCGCGCTGACCTCCCCGTTCGGCTCGCTCGTGCAGTCCGACAGCGAGTGGGTCAAGCGCGGCCTGCCGACGATCCTCGCTCTGCTCGTGTACGGCGCCGGGATCGGATACCTGGCGAGGTTTTCGCGCGGGTTGAAGTAGGGCGGGACCGCCGGCACGCGCGTGGCGCGTGGGCGTCGGCGGGCGTGGTCGATGGCCGGCCCGACCCGCCGGCCTAGTAATAGACGTCGACGATGTCCCCGTAGTTCAGCCACCGGTAGATCGAGATGGCGTCCGGGATCGGGACGCGCATGCAGCCGTGGCTGGCGGGGTAGTCCGGCGCGGGGTCGTAGCCGTGGATGGCGTAGCCGCCGATGAAGAAGCTCGAGTAGTACATCCCGTCGGGCAGGTAACCGGGAACGCGGCTGTAGACCTTGAACCCGCGGCCGAGGATGGTGGGCGTCGAGGGCTTGCCGGAGCTGATCGGATAGATCGTCAGCACGCGGCCGCCACGGATCAGCGCCAGCAACTGCTTGCTGAGATTGCCCTCGACGTGCTTGCCGTCGCTCGGGTAGCGGACCGGGAAGGTGCCGACCTCGTCGAGCAGGCCCGCGATCGTCGCCGGACCGAGGGTCTGGCTCGTGCCCCAGCCGCGGAGTCGGTGGTAGGCATCGATGGCCAACCCGGTGCCGTTGTCGTAGACGCCGGTCTGCGGGACGTAGAAGTGCAGCAGCGCGAGCCGGCCCTGGATCAGCTGCACGAAGCGGCCGGTGGACCCGAAGCCGGCGCTCGGGTCCAGCGCGGCGAAGCCGGTGCTGGCGACCAGGCGGCTGAGCTGAGGGCTGGCCGCGTGCACAACCGAGACGGATACCTGGCCCACCCGCGAGCTCGAGAAGCGCGATGAGAAGTGACCGTAGGTGCCGCCCCGGGAGCGAATCACGCGCAGCCGCTCGGAGTGGATCAAGCGGCGGCCGACAAAGGCCTTCACCACGACCACCTGACCGGCCACGAACGGACGCACGAACCCGTTGACCCCGACCGCGCGGTTGGTGATCGTCACCGGCTGCCGGTTGACGTGGAAGATGCCGGCGAGGTTGAGGAGCAGCTGGCCCTTCGCCGGCTTCGGCGTGAGCTCCGTCGGGGTGGTCGACGGGGTGCTCGGCGGGGCGGTGGTTGCCGCAAGTGCGCTCGCGGGCACCAGCCCGAGCGAGACGGCCACGACAAGTCCCAGGATGCCCCGACCGATCCGTGTCACGAGCTGCATCCTAAACAATCGGTTCACGCGACCAAGCGCCGGCGCGTCGCGTGCACGGGAACGATCACCACGATCGCGGTCAACACCGACAGCCAGAGCGCGTTCCCGAGGACGGTCCGCCGCCAAAGCATTCTCCGCGCCGGACCTCGAAGTCGAGCCCGTCGACGGCAAGGCTCCCGTCGCAGTGCTGGTCAGTCCGCGCGCGGACGGCCGGTGGCCGCCCGCTCACGACGTGAGGGGCGCCACCGCGGGTCCTCGGGCGGCCAGCGGCCACGTCGCGGCGGCGATCACGGCGTTGGCGGCGAGCATCAGCACGAGGATGGCGCCGAGGTTCCAGTGCAGCTGATTGACGCCGAGGGCGAGGGCGTTGTTGGTCGCGTGCAGGGCCATGCAGGGGTACAGGGACGCGGTCCGCCAGCGCACCAGGCACAGCACGAAGCCGAGGAAGCCGAGCGGGATCAGGTACTGCGCGTTGGCCGACCCGGTGTGGGCCAGCCCGAACAGCAGCCCGGTGATCACCGCCGCGACCCACGGGCGCGCGGCCGGGGGCGGCAGCTTCCAGCGGCGCAGGGCGCCGAACAGGAAGCCCCGGAAGAAGAACTCCTCGGCGATCGGCGCGATCACGCAAACGAACACGCCGGTGGCGATCATCGCCGCGGTGCTCTTGTCGGCCCCGAGCTCGCTCGGCAGCTTGTCCTGGCCATGCAGGTGGAACACGGCGGCGTAGACGGCCGTCAGCGCGTAGTAGCCGAACCCGGCAGCGAGGAACGCCTTCGCCGCGAGCCGGAACGACACCCGGCGAAAGCCGAAGTCGGCCGGCGTCGGCCGGCCCTGGGTCGAGGCCAGGTACAGCGCGGCGACGACGAACGAGAGGTCGAACATGACGTCGCCGATGATGCTCACGGCCGGTGTGGGATGGCCGATCCTCGTCCCACCGATCGAGGCGATGATCGCGACGACGAGGCTCGCGAACACGCCGAGCGCGAAGCCCAGCACCACGGCGGCGGGCGCGGTCCACGGACTCCAGGGCGGCTCGTCGAAGCCACGCTCCTCGCGCGGGGGCGCCGCGACGGGCTCGGGCAGCTGGGCCTGGGGAGGAGGAACGCTCATGACGCTGCCAGCAAGATTAGGGTCTGCGGCGACTCGGGCCGGCCCGCTCACGGCAGCAGCTCGCTCAGCGTCGAGATCGTACGCACGCCCTCGGGCCCAGGGCCCCCGTCGCGGCGCACGAGCACGGGCTCGATGCCGGCCGCGCGCGCTCCCGCAACGTCCTCCTCGACGCTGTCGCCGGCGTGGATCGCAGCGGCGGCGTCGGCGCCCGCACGCTCGAGCGCGCGGGCGAAGATTTCGGCCGCCGGCTTACGCGCGCCGACCTCGGCCGAGGTCACGATCCCGTCCAGCAGCGGGGCCAGACCGAGCCGCGCGAGCACCTCGTGCAGCGAGACGTCCCAGTTGCTGACCACCACCAGCCGCCGGCCGGCGGCGCGCGCGGCCTGCAGGGTGGGAGACGCATCGGCAAACGCGTCGAACTGCAGCGACGCGAGCAATGCGCCCGTCAAGGCCGGGCTCCCCACCCGCGCGAGCTCCGGCGTGGCCGGCAGTGCGCGCCGCAGCGCCTCGGCACAGCGTGCGCGCAATCCCGCCAGCGCCGCGAGGTCGCGGCCCTCGTCGAGGTGCGCGCGGTAATACGAGATCTCCGCGCCGATCGCGCGCTCGGCCTCGGCCCCCGAGATCGTCACCCCGAAGCGCGCCGCCAGCTCGGCCCGCAGGCGCGGTGCCGGCGGCCGCAGGGCGACGAGCGTCCCGAGCGCGTCGAGCAGCAGCGCGGCCGGCGCGGCGGAGCCCCCCACCCGGCTCACGCGACGAAGCGCCAGGTCGCGAACTCGGCCGTGAACAGGCCCAGCAGGACCGCGCCCATCGCGATCGCGTTGGTGCTCAGCCGTCGTTCCTCCAGCCACACCGCGGCCCACATGAACAGCGGGAACAGCACCACCTCGTAGCGCGGCAGCGATGCCAGCGGTTGCGGGCCGACGGGGTAGCTGAGCGGCAGCGCGAGTGCCACCAGCGCGTAGGCCCCGTAGGCGAGCGGCAGGCGGCGGAACGCCCCGACACACGCGACCGCCCCGAGCACCAGGAAGCCGAACAGCATCAGGTTCTGCCCCGCGACCCGCAGCGGGTCGCCGCCGGCCTTGGTGAAGTAGATCGGCGGCGGCGGTCCGTGGAGCAGCTGTCGCAGCCCGTCCCAGGCCGCGACGATCCCGTCCCAGACACCGCCGAAGGGACCAGCGAAGTGACGGAACCAGACCTGCTGGACGTGGAACGGAGCCAGCCCGTCGCCGGTCTTCAGCGCCAACCACCCGAGGTAGGCCCCGAGCCCGACCGGGACCAGCGCGATCCAGGCGAACGACGGCCGGATCGCGTAGGCGGGCCGCACCTTCGCCCACAGCCCCGACCCTGTGCGCACGACGGCGGCGCGATCGGCGCGCGGCCCGTACAGGTACAGCAGCCCGAGCGGCACGACCAGCACGACGCCGCCGTTGCGCGAGGCGGCGGCCAGCGCGCCGAGGATCCCGGCCGAGGTCCACCGTCCGACGCGGGCCGCGTAGATGCACCCCACCGAGAGGGCCAGGAACAGCGACTCGCTGTAGACGGCCGAGAAGAAGTAGGCCATCGGACAGAAGGCGAGCAGCAGCACGGTGACCTGGGCGCGCCGCTCGCCCAACTCGAGCGCCACGAGTCGTTGCAGCAGCACTAGCGCCACGCCGAAGGCGAGCAGCGAGATGATCACCCCGGCGATCAGATCAGACCCGATCACCAACCCGAGCCCCCGCATCACCAGCGGGTAGAGCGGGAAGAACGCGGTCCTGGACGCCTGACGGCCGTAGCCGCCCTGGGCGATGGCCAGGTACCAGACCGAGTCCCACCGGGCGAACGGCGCCGCCAGCAGATTGCCGAAGTAGCCGAACGGCTCGGTCAGTCGTGCCGGGTCGAAGCCCTCGGTGGCCGGCGCGCGGCCGAAGGACAGGACGGCGAGCACGCCGCCGATCAGGACGACCAGGCGCGAGGTCCACAGCGCACGCCACGCGAAGCGGACGGGCGTGTCGGTGACGGTAGTCTCGCGGCCCATGAGCGCAAGCGATGTTCTCATTACCGGCAGCTCGTTCCTGAATCGCCACTCGCACCAGCTCACGGCGATCCTCACGGTGGTGCTCACGCTGGTGCTGGCCTGGCTGGCCGATCGCGGGGTCTCCCACTGGGCGGCGCGGACGGAACTCAACCCCGCCGTGGACACCCGCATCCGCTTCCTGCGTCGCCTGATCTCGCTCGTGATCCTGGTGATCGGCGGTCTCTTCGCGCTGTCGCAGTTCGCGGGCTTGAACAAGCTCGCGGCCGGAGTGCTGGCGTCGAGCGCGATCGTCGCCGCGGTGGTCGGCTTCGCTGCCCGCCAGACGCTCGCCAACCTGATCGCCGGCGTGATGCTGATGGTGGCCCAGCCGTTGCGGATCGGCGACCAGGTCACGATCGAGGAGGAGACCGGCGTGGTCGAGGACGTGCGGCTCAACTACACGGTCCTGCGCACGGCCGAGGGACGACGACTGTTCATCCCCAACGAGCGACTCGCCTCGGGGGTGCTCCGGAACGACACGATCCTGGACGAGCGGGTCCGTCCGGAGGCATCCGTCTGGCTTCCGCCCGCGGCCGACACCGACCTGGCGCTGTCGCGCCTGACCGGACTCGAGCAGGGCCTGGTCGTAGCGATCGCCGAGATGACGCCGGACGCCGTGCGCATCGCCCTGATCGCCGAGTCGGTTCCCGCGCCCGAGCGAGCCGGGCGGGAGGCGGAGCTCCTCGCGGCCGCGCTGCGGGCGCTGCGGGCCGAGAACCTGCTCGCGCCGATCCCCAGCGGCTAGGCCGCACCGATCCCCCGGGGTCGGCGGACCGAATCCCCGACGGCTCGAGTCGGCACGAGTTGCGCTGCGCCAGATCGGCGCTACGGTGGTCCGATGGGCGTGAAGGTGATCTTCCGGTGTGAGATCTGCGACCGGCGCCCGGACCCCGACACCCAGGCCGATCTCGAGCGCCAGATGCTCGATCTGCGCCACGGCGAGTACGTCGACGCAGAGCCCGGCCGTTGGCTGACGTGGCACGGACGGGGCGTGTACGGCCCCAACACCTACGCGTGTGGCGAGCACCGTGGCGAGCTCAAGGCGCAGTTGCGCGAGGATTACGGAACGCTCGGGTGGCATCCGTGGGCGAAGGGCCCGCACCCGTGGGCGGGACGGCGCGGGACCGATCGCGCCCGCCGGCTGCAACGTAGCCTGCGCTCGGGCTTCGGCGTCCCCGGCTCCTGAACCCCGGGGCCTGCGGACCCGTCCGGGGAGCGCTGCGGAGCGCTCGACGTGGGCGCGCGCGCCCAGGCTGAAGGACCGGAGCCCGCGGGTGCGAAAACCCCCGCTGGGTACAATCCCGGATCCACTCGCGGCGCCGCGGGGCCGACCCGGACAGACGAGCTCGGCGCCGACACACCGTATGAGCAGACGCGAACGACAACGGCGCCGACAGCGCCAACGTGGGCACCCCGTTGCTCGCGTGCTCGTGATGGCGATCGTCCTGGGGGTGTGCGGGATCGCGCTGGCGGGCCTGGCGGTGGTCGGCTGGATCGTCGGCGTGGCGCAGTCCGCCCCCAATATCGACCAGCTCAAGCCGCGGGATCCCGGCCAGGTATCTGAGGTGTTCGCGGCCGACGGCACCCCGCTCGGCTACATCCAGTCCGACATCCTGCGGACCTACGCCCACAACGACCAGATCCCCGCCGCGCTCAAGCAGGCCACGGTGGCGATCGAGGACCGTCGCTTCTACCAGCACGGCGGTGTCGACTACCAGGGCATCCTGCGCGCCGCGATCAAGGACGTGTTCGGCGGCGGCAAGTCGATCCAGGGCGGATCCACGCTGACGATGCAGCTCGTGCGCAACGTGTACCTCCCGGATCAGATCGCCTCCAACCGCAACCTCAAGTACAAGATCATCGAGGCCAAGCTGGCCGAGCAGCTCGAGCAGCACCACACCAAGTCCTGGATCCTCACCAGTTACCTCAACGATGTCTCATACGGGACGATCGGAGGCCAGACCGCGGTCGGCGTGGGCGCCGCCGCCGAGATGTTCTTCAACAAGCCGGTGTGGCAGCTCGACCTCGCGCAGTCGGCGCTGCTGGCCGGGCTACCGCAGGCGCCGTCGGACTACAACCCGTTCCTGAACCCCAACTTCGCCCGGGCCCGCCGGCACGACGTGCTGAGCTCGATGGTGAAGTCCCGCTACATCACCCAGGCCCAGGCCGACGCCGCCGACAACGAGCCGCTCGGAACGCAGCACAACACGAGCTACACGTTCCACAAGGAGCAGTACTTCTTCGACTACGTCAAGCAGGCGCTGTTCGACAAGTTCGGCGTCGCCCGCGTACGCCAGGGCGGACTCAGGGTCTACACGACGATCGATCTCAAGAAGCAGCAGGAAGCCCGGCAGGCGATCGCCAACAACGAGGGCCAGCCCGGCGATCCCGCGGCCGCCCTGGTCACGATCGATCCGTCGAACGGGCACATCGTGGCCATGGCGTCCTCCTCCAGCTACGACAAGACGAACTTCAACTACGCCGCCCAGGCGCATCGGCAGACGGGATCGGCGTTCAAGATCTTCGTCCTGATGACTCTGATCCACGACTACAACGGCGACCCCAACCAGACGTACTACAACTCCCACGAGCTGCTGCCCGGATGGCTGCCCCGGCTACCCGACCTATCACGTGCAGACCTCAGAGCACAGCTACCTGGGCGACATCAACATCACCCAGGCGACGATCCTCTCCGACAACACGGTGTTCGCGCAGCTCGACGCGGACGTGGGGCCCGACAAGGTCCGTGACATGGCCTACGCGATGGGCATCACCTCGCACCTGGACGGGATCCCGGCCGAGGGCATCGGCGGATTGCGAATCGGCGTTTCGGCGCTCGAGATGGCCGATGCCTACGCGACGATCGCCAACGGCGGCTACCACATCCCGCCGACCGCGATCACCAAGGTCGTGTTCGGCGACGGCAGCAGCGTCGACCTCGGCGACCCGCCCCGCAAGCGGGTGTTCTCCGACGGCGAGGCCGCCGCGGCCATCAACGTGATGAAGGGCGTGATCACGCAGGGCACCGGAACCGCGGCCGACTACGGCTGCCCGGCCGCCGGCAAGACTGGAACCACCAGCAACTACACCGACGCCTGGTTCGTCGGCTTCACGCCGAGGCTGTCCACCGCGGTCTGGGTCGGCTATCCGAACGCGACCACGTCGATGAACGACGTCAACGGCCTCGGCCCCGGCTTCGGCGGCACGCTGGCGGCGCCGATCTGGCACGACTACATGAGCCAGGCCAGCGACGGCTTCTGCGGCGACTTCGCGCCGCCGACGCAGCCCTGGCAGGGCACCGCCTACTTCGGCCGGTTCTCGTCGACCGGCAACTCGAACTCCGGCGTGCCCGGGGGCTCGGGCGCCGGCACGAACGGAACGGGCACCACCACCCCCGGGACGGGCGCCAACCAGTACACGAACCCGAACCTCTACCAGCAGCCCTCGCAGGGCCCGACGGGCACCGGTACGGGCACGCACAACACACCGCCGCCCGGACTCGGGACGGGGCACACGCAGGGCACCGGCGGCGTCGGCGTGCACCACTAAGAGACGGGCTCTCAGCTCGGGAGCGCTCTGCGCTCCCCGGCTGGTACCGTGTTCAGAGTGCGGCGCCATCGTCGGCTGCCTGCGCGTCCCCGAACCGGATCGGCGCGATGCCCAAAGAAGAGAAGGTCGAGCTAGAAGGCGAAGTCGTAGAGGCCCTGCCGAACGCGATGTTCCGCGTGAAGCTGGACAACGACCACGTCGTGCTCGGTCACGTCGCCGGCAAGATGCGGCGCTTCCGGATCCGGATCCTGCCGGGCGACCGGGTCCGGGTGGAGCTCTCACCCTACGATCTGGACCGCGCCCGGATCGTCTACCGTCACCGTTAGCCCCAGGGGGCCCCGCGGGGCGACGGCGTGCGCGAGCTCGAACTGATCGGCGCACTCGAGCTCGTGCTCACACGCGCGGATCCGCGCGTCGTGCGCTGGCTGGGCGACGATGCCGCGGTCATACGGGCCCGCGGCTACGCGATCGCCTCGATCGACACGATGACCGACGAGGTCCACTTCCGCAGCTCCGAGCTCTCACCCGAGGAGATCGGCCACCGAGCGCTCGCCGGCGCGTTGTCGGACCTGGGGGCGATGGGCGCGCACCCCGGACAGGCCTACATCGCGCTCGGACTGCCATCCGGCACGCCGCGCGCGGACGCGCTGGCGCTGGTGGGCGGCGCCGAGGCGCTGGCCGCGCGGACCGGCACCACGATCGCGGGGGGTGACGTCACGCAATCGGGTGCGCTCAGCGTGTCGGTGACCGTAGTCGGCTGGATCGACGACCCCGGCGAGCTGGTCGGCCGCGACGGCGCCCGGCGCGGTGATCTGGTCGGCGTCACCGGAGCGCTCGGGGGCGCCGGAGCAGGCCTAGCGCTGCTCGACGGGCGGGCATCGGCCGACGGATTGGCCGATCCGGTCGTGCGCGACCTGCTGCGGCGCTTCGCGCGGCCCGAGCCGAGGCTGGCGGAGGGACGCGCGCTGGCCGGCGCCGGAGCGCACGCGATGATCGACCTCTCCGACGGACTGGCCACCGATGCCGGACATCTGGCCCGTCGCAGCGATGTCCGCATCGAGCTCACGCTCGCCGCCCTGCCGGTGGCCGAGGGCGTCGCCGAGGTGGCGGCCCAGATCGGCGCCGATCCACGCATCCTCGCCGCCACGGCGGGCGAGGACTACGAGCTCTGCGCCTGCGTGCCGCCAGGCAGTGCTCAGGCGGCCCCGACCGTCGGCTCGGGCGCCCAGTGGACCTGGATCGGCCACGTGGTCGCGGGTCCCCCGGGAGTGGCCTTCACCGACTCCGACCTGCCTCTGGCCGGGTACGAGCACTCCGTCTGAGCCTCGCCCCACGCCCGCTGGGCAGCGCGCTCCCTGAGCCGGCGCAGCATCACGTCCGCGATCGCACCGGGCTCAATGCGGTAATCGCCGCGGTCGATGCGCTGCTGGAGCTGCGAGAGCCTGGTTTCCGTTTCCTCATCCATGAGTAAATCCCTTCGAGACGGGTAGATCGGCGGCTCCGTCCTCGGGCTTCATGACATCTGAAGCCTGTGGACGGGTTACCCACTCGCCCCCCGATCTCATGCCGCCACGCGTGCCGCCGGTGCCGGCGTGACCTCCTGCAGGCGCGCGAACACGATGATCCGGTGCGAGGCGCTGTACAGCGGATGGCAGGCGGACAGGACCAGGCGCTCATAGCCCACGTTGCGCGTCACCCACAGCGCCGTCGGCAGCACCACCTCGGTCTTCTGCACCACGTAGGTGAAGCGCGCGTAGGGCATGCTGAGGATGATCTGATCGCCGGGACGCAGCTCGTTGATGCGCCGGAACGGGGCCAGGTAGGTGGTGCGATGACCGGCGATCGCGACCGTCTGCCCGAGTCCCGGCAGCGCCGTGGCCGGATAGTGACCGGGCCCCTTCTCGAGGCTCACGGTGTCGGTGCCCTGGACCACGTCGAAGCGCAGGCCGAGCTTCGGGAGCTCGATCCGGCCGATCGCGTCGCCGGCGACCAGCAGATGCTGCTCCCGGCGGGCGAGAAACGAGATGCGCTGGCGCATCGTGTTCAGGCTCCCCAGCGCGTGGCGGTCGAGCTGCGTCAGCGGGACCTCCTGGTAGCCGAGGAAGCGCTGGTTGATCTCACCGCGCTGGATCAGGCCGATTGCCGCCGTCACCGGCTCCTGCCAGACCAGCGTCGCGGCGGCATCGAGCATCAGCAACGCCCCCGAGATGATCAGGACCGAGGAGATGTCGCGGATGAGCCGTCTCACCGCTGGCGCCTCAACGCCGGAGGGCCGACCGTGTGCCCCCGAGCGAGCCCGGCCCCGCGTACGTGGCCGGACCCCGCACCGTGACCGCGGCCGTGCCGACCTGGTTGTGCCGCGCTGCGCGCAGCGCGATCAGCGTCGAGCCCGCGGCACATCCGAGCACCAGGCTCCACTCGACGAGGCCGAGCAGCCCGACCTGGCCGCCGGCGACGAGCAGGACGCCCATCCACATGGTCTGCACCGGCCCGAGATCGAAGCCGACCGCGTAGTAGACGGCGACGAGCGCGAGCGGGACGAGCCCTGCCACCACGAGCAGCAGCCTGACCGCCGTCGCGATCCTGAGATCGGGCGCCACCGCCCACATCCACAGATGGACCGCCGGCACCAGGAACGCGGCCGCGAATGGATTGATCACCCAGATCGCGAGCGTGGCGACGCACAGCACGAGCAACATGGCCACGGCGCCGCCGCCCTCCGCCGGATCCCCCCGGACCCCGAGCGCGCGGGTGAGGGGCGGCCTCAGCACGAGAAACGAGAGCAGCAGCACACAGGCCAGTGCGATCACGATCGCGATGCCGGCGGTGTGC
The DNA here is from genome assembly GCA_963816005.1 of uncultured Solirubrobacteraceae bacterium. Taxonomy (GTDB): domain Bacteria; phylum Actinomycetota; class Thermoleophilia; order Solirubrobacterales; family Solirubrobacteraceae; genus Palsa-465. The sequence continues at coordinate 60,443 of CAWFKF010000016.1, forward strand.
AGCGGGATCGCCCCCTCGCCCACCGGCCCGGGCGGTGCGACCTTCATCAGCCCCGCGAGCCTGAGCGCGAGCAGTAACAGCGCGGCCAGCAGGAACGGAAGCGCGCAGGCGAGCGCCCAGGCCGTCCACCGCCACACGAGGTGTCCGCGCCGGCGCGCCCGGGCCAGCCCGTCGACCGTGACCGCCAGCACCGGCAGCAGCAGCGCCAGCACGAGGAACCGGATCGGCCAGGCCGGGATCACCTTGCGGTCGTAGAGCAGGTAGGCCGAGGGGGCGGTGATGCTCCCGCCGGCGTCCAGCGCGGTGATCGTCTGCAGCGCCGTCCGTCCGAACGTGTTCATCTGCGTCTGCGAGACCTGAGCGTTCGGCGCGGGTCCGCGCTCACCCGAAGCCGAGAGCATCACCGACGGCTGCCCGGCGGCGTTGAACGTGCCCTGACCGGAGAGCGTCAGCGGGAACGCCAGGCGCGCGAGCTGTCCGCCCACGCCCGCGCCTCCGGGCGGCAGCCCGGCCTCGGCGCCGAGAGCGCCGGCGACCGTGTTGCGCAGCATCGTCGGTGCGACCACGTCGCTCTGGGACCACGGGACCACGATCGGCTGCCGTGTCCCGGGGCTGGCCATGTCGCCCAGCACGAGCACGGCATCCACCGGCCCCGACAGCGACGCCTCGAGCTGGCGCAGTCCCGCCCCGCCGTCAGAGCCACTGATCGAGGCGAGCACGATCGTGCGGTTCAGCGTCCGCCCCGCGAGCACGCGGGCGAGCTCGAGCAGCGTCGCCGTGCCGGACAGGTCGGCGGTGGCGGGCGAGGTGAGCGCGTCGCGATGTGCGACCACGACGATCTCCCCACTCGAGAAGCCCGTGCGCGTCGCGGTGACCGTCTCGATCGCGCGAGTCCCGTCCGCCGTCCGGGCGCTGCCGGTGTTCGTGGCCACCGTGAACCCGTGGCGGGTGAAGTCCTGGCCGACCGTGGCGGCCAAGTCGTCATCGCCGGTCGAGCCGGGCCGCCGGTCGGGGTACGCCGCGGCCAGCCCGAGCAGGGTCGAATAGGCGTTCTGCGGGTTGAACGCGTCGGGAGCGAGATTGGTCCCGAGCGCTCCCTGTTGATCGGTCAGTGAGAACGCGAGCGCAACCACAGCCAGCGCGACCGGAATGAACGCGGTGCGGTAGATCCGCGGATCGAACATCCGCTCTGAGGTTATCCGGGCGCGCCAACCGGCTCACCCGGCCCGGTGCGACTACTCTTCCCGGTGAGAGGAAGCAGGAAGCAGACCATGGCCGATCGCTCAGCGCGCATCCTGCTCGTCGACGACGAGCAGTCGATCCAGACGCTGCTCTCCTATCCGCTGCGCAAGGAGGGGTACGACGTCGTCCAGGCCACCGACGGGCACCAGGCGTTGGAGCGGTTCGCCGAGGAACCCTTCGATCTCGTGGTCCTCGATCTGATGCTCCCGCGCGTCGACGGGCTGGAGGTCTGCAAGCGCCTGCGCAGCCAGAGCCCGGTCCCGATCATCATGCTGACGGCGAAGTCGGAGGAGATCGACAAGGTCGTCGGCCTCGAGCTCGGGGCCGACGACTACATCACCAAGCCATTCTCGATGCGCGAGTTCTCGAGCCGGGTCAAAGCGGCGCTGCGGCGGGCCGAGATGAGCCGGCCGGCTGAGACGGCACCGGACGAGGCGCCGCTGATCGTGCGTGAGCTGAAGATCGACTTTCCGAAACGCTCGGTGCGAGTCCGGGGCATGGAGGCACAGCTCACGTTCGTCGAGTTCGAGATCCTCTCGGCGCTCGCCCGCGGACCCGGACGGGTGTTCACGCGCGACATGCTCCTGGCCCGCGTCTGGGGCGATTCCGCGTACCGCGATCCGCGCACGATCGACGTCCACATCCGCCATCTGCGCGAGAAGATCGAGCGAGACCCGAAGGACCCCGAGTACCTGTTCACGGTGCGCGGGGTGGGCTACCGCTTCCGCGACTCAGAGCTCTAGCGTCACGCTTCACGCCGATGCGTTCACTGCGCAACCGCCTGACGCTGATGTTCTTCGCGATCACGTTGATCGCCATCGGCGTGCTGTATCTGTATGTCGCGCCGGGGCTGCAGACGCAACTGATCAACGAGAAGCTGCAAGCGCTCGCGGTCGCCGCCACCCGCTACTCGCCTCGGATCAGCGCCACAGTGGGCACCACGGACCTGCCGCCCGTCGTGCGCCTCAGGGTGGACACCGCGGCGCTCGATTCCGGCAACCGCGTGGCGCTGCTCGCGGTCGCCCACACGCCGTCCGGCCCGCAACTCTCCCCGCAGCAGGACTCGAGCAACAAGGCGGCCGCCGAGCCGCTCGCCTATCCGGTCGCCGAGCACGCCGCGAGGAGCGCACAGCCGACGACCGGCCTGGAGTCCACGGCCGCCGGCCAGATCGCCGAGGCGGCGTGGCCGGTCCCCTACCAGGGGCGCGTCGGCGCGGTGATCGTGTTCTCCGATCCCGTCGCCGACATCGTCCACAACGTCGCGATCGTCCGCCACGACATCCTCGTCGCCGGCGGTTTGGCGCTGCTGCTGGCGCTGATCGGTGGCTACCTCGTCGCCCGCGCGCTCACGCAGCGGGTCAAGCGGCTCGAGCGGGCCGCCGAGCAGGTGGCGGCCGGGGACTTCGCCCAGCCGATCGCCGTCGACTCTTCGGACGAGCTCGGCCAGCTGGCGATCGCGTTCAACGAGATGCAGCAGCGCCTGGCCCAGGTCGAGTCGGCCCGCAAGCAGTTCATCGCCACCGCGTCGCACGAGCTGCGCACGCCGATCTTCTCGCTCGGGGGGTTCGTGGAGCTGCTCGAGGACGAGGAGCTCGACGCGGATACACGACGCCGATTCCTGGATCAGGTCCGCGACCAGGTCGAGCGGCTGCGCAAGCTGTCGGTGGACCTGCTCGACCTCTCCAAGCTCGAGTCCGGTTCGCTCGAGCTGCGGCCCGAGCAGGTGGACATGGGTGAGCTGACGCGATCGGTCTCGGCCGAGTTCGAACCGACCCTCGCCCAGCACGATGCGCACCTCGAGCTGCGCGTCTCGGCGCGGGCGGTGGACGCGCTCTGCGATCCTGTGCGAGTGGCCCAGATCATGCGGATCCTGCTCGACAACGCCCTCACCCACACCGCGTCCGGCACGCGCATCGTCGTCACGGCCGGCCGCGAGGACGGGCGCGTACGGCTCGCCGTGCGCGACAACGGGGAAGGGATCGACCGGGCCGCACTGGCCAGGATCTTCGAGCCCTTCTACACCTCCGACGACGCGCAGGGCTCCGGGCTGGGGCTGGCGATCGCCAGCGAGCTGGCCGAGCGGATGTCCGGCCACCTGTCCGTCGAGTCGGCGCCCGGCCAGACGACCTTCACGCTCGAGATCCCGTCATGAGGCGCGCGCTCGGGCCGACATTCGCGGCGCTGGCCGCGACTGCACTGCTCGCCGGCTGCGGGGGCTCGAGCGGGTCGAGCAGCATCTCGGCCAGCTCGTCCGCCTCGTCCACGCCGAGCGCGACGGCGCCGCTCCCGATCGTCCAGGTGAACCAGACCACGCAGTTCAACCCCAGCGCGATCTACGCTCGCGACGCCCCGGGTGTGGTCACGATCATCAGCGTCTTCTCGGGCGGCTCCCCGGGCGCGAGCGGCGCCGGCGCGGCCGCCCAGGGATCGGGCTTCGTGATCTCGAACAGCGGCGAGATCGTCACCAACGCCCATGTCGTCACCAACGGCACCGGGGCGAGTCTGCAACGGGCGAGCGCCGTCTACGTCAAGTTCCCCGACGGCAACGAGGTTCCGGCCAAGATCTTGGGTGCGGACCCGAACGCCGACGTGGCACTGCTGCGCATCGACCCGTCGGGACTGACGCTGCGGCCGTTGACGCTCGGGTCGAGCTCGAACCTGATCGTCGGAGCTCCTGTCGCTGCGATGGGGACGCCGTTCGGCGAGCAGGGGACGTTGACGGTGGGCGTGATCTCCGCCACCAACCGCGCCATCCAGTCGCTCAACGGGTCGAGCAGCCAGGGGTCCTTCGCGATCCTCGGCGCGATCCAGACCGACGCGGCGATCAATCACGGCAACTCCGGCGGCCCGTTGGTGGACGCGAGTGGCGCCGTGATCGGGATCAACTCACAGATCGCCCCTGACTCGACCGGCGGCGGCTCGGGTGTCGGTTTCGCCGTCCCGGTCGACGCCGTCAAGCGCTCGATCGCGGAGCTCCGGGCCCACGGTTCGGTGACCTACGGCTACATCGGCGCTTCCAGCGTGCCGCTGTTCCCTCAGCTCGCCGAGCACCTGGGGCTCAAGGTCCGGCAGGGATCGCTGCTCGAGACGGTGGCTCCCGGCGGACCGGGTGACAAGGCCGGACTGCACGGCGGCACGAACGCGATCACGTTCGACTTCCAGCAGTACCACGTGGGCGGCGACGTCGTCACCAAGGTCAACGGCCGGTCGCTGGACCAGAACTACGACCTCGCCGATGCGATTACCGCTGCAAGCCCGGGCCAGACGCTCACGCTCGAGGTGTGGAACGGCAACACGCCGCGGACGGTCAAGGTGACACTCGGCACCCGGCCCAACTCGGGCGGCGGGTAGGCGCGAGCGCCGGTGCGCGAGTTGGTCGTCGAGCTCGCGCTGCGCCTGCGCGATCGTGTGCTGCCCGAGCTCGGGTCGGCGGCCGGACGCGCGCACACCGGTGATGGGGCCGGCGGCGACGTGACGTTCGCGATCGACGCCGCCGCCGAGGCGGAGCTGCAGGACTTCGTCACGCTGCGCGCGCCGAGGCTGGCCTTCTACTCCGAGGACCGCGGCCTGGTGGCGGCCGATGACGCGACCCACGTGCTCATCGTCGATCCGATCGACGGGACCCGGCCGGCGATGGCGGGATTCGAGGCCGCCTGCGTGGCCGTGGCGCTGGCGCCGATCGGCGACGGCGCACCGACGATGGCCGACGTCGAGATCGCCTGCGTGCTCGAGATCAAGTCGGGGGACCGGTTCGTGGCCGTCCGCGGATCCGGTGTCGAGTCCACGCGCGGCGTGCGCCTGAGCCCGAACTCCGACCCGGGGCGGATGTTCTGGGCCTACGGCTTCCGCGGTCGGCCGGTACGTCCCACGGTCGAGGTGCTCGGAGACCTGATCGACGCCTCCTCGGTCGGCGGCGGGACATTCGAGCTCGGGTCGCAGGCCTTCGCGATGACCCGAATCGTCACCGGCCAGCTCGATGCGGTGATCGAGGTGGGCTCGCGGCTGATCGACGAGGTCCCCGGGATGCGGGACGAGTTCGAGCGGGTCGGGGCCGGCCACGTGCTCAACAACTCGCCCTATGACCTGGCCGCGCCGGCGCTCTGCCTGACCGAGGCCGGGGGGATCCTCACCGATGGGTGGGGTCAGCCGCTGGACGACCGCCCGCTACTCGGCTCCGGCCACGAGTTTCAGATGTCCTCGATCTCGGCCGCCAACCCCGCACTGCACGCCCGGCTGGTGCGCGAGGTCGACACGGGGATCGGCCGGCTGCGGGCGCAGAGGAGCTGATCCCGATCGCCGAGGCGAGGCGTACCGACCGCGGGCGCAGCCAAACTTCGCCGGTGGCCTACTGCTGCATCGACCCGCGCGATATCGTGCGGCCGCGTCCGGTGAGCTGACCCATGCTGCAGCCCGTCTCCGTCGGCCAAAAGCACCTCTCCGACTACACGAGCATCGTCGGGCGCCCGCTCGTGGAGGAGATCAGGGAGCGAGCCGAGCGGCTCGAGGGCAAGCGCATCCTGCACCTGTCGGCGACCGCGTTCGGCGGTGGCGTCTCGGAGATCCTGTACACGATCGTCCCGCTGATGGCCGACGTCGGCCTCGACGTCTCGTGGCAGGTGATCTACGGCCGCGAGGAGTTCTTCAACGCGACCAAGGTGATGCACAACGCACTGCAGGGGAACCCCCAGGACCTGACCGCGGAGCAATGGGAGATCTGGAAGCACTACAACGAGATCAACGCCCGTGAGCTGATGGATGAGTGGGACGCGATCATCGTCCACGATCCCCAGCCGGCGGCGATCGCCTCGCTCGTCCCCGCCAAGGCGCGCCACTGGATCTGGCGCTGTCACATCGACTTGTCGACGCCGAATCCCGCTACGCTCGAGGTTCTGCTGCCATACCTCGACGACTACCCTGCGGCCGTGTTCCACCTCCCCGACTACGTGCCGCCGAGCATCGACGGTCGCGCTCGCATCGTGCCCCCGGCGATCGACCCGCTGGCGCCCAAGAACATGGCCTTCTCGCCCGACGACGCCGTGTACATCTGCGGTCAGTTCGGGATCGACGTCGATCGCCCGCTGCTGGCCCAGGTGTCGCGCTTCGATCCCTGGAAGGACCCGCTCGGCGTGATCGACGCCTACCGGATCGTCAAGGCGCAGATGCCCGAGGTGCAGCTCGCTCTCGTCGGTTCGATGGCCACCGACGACCCCGAAGGCTGGGACTACTTCAACGCGACCGTCGCCCACGCCGACGGTGATCCCGACATCCACATCCTCAACAACTTCAACAGCGTCGGGGCGATCGAGGTCAACGCCTTCCAGTCCCATGCCGACGTGGTGATCCAGAAGTCGACCCGGGAGGGCTTCGGCCTGACCGTGAGCGAGGCGATCTGGAAGGCGCGACCGTTCATCGGCGGCGACGTCGGCGGCATCCCGCTGCAGGTGTCCGACGGTGAGTCGGGCTTCCTCGTCTCGAGCCCCGAGGAGTGCGCCCAGCGCGCACTGGAGATCCTCGCCGACCCCGGGCTCGGCAAACGGCTCGGCCGGGCCGGTAAGGAGTCCGTGCGGCGCCGCTTCCTCTCACCACGGCTGCTGCGCGACTGGCTGGTGCTGTTCGAGGAGATCGGGGTATAGCTCGTGCCGATGCACGCCGATCCGCTCGTCCTGGTGTCCAATCGTGGCCCCGTGACCTTCGAGTCCGACGGCTCGGTCCGTCGCGGTACCGGCGGCCTCGTCACCGCGCTGACCGGGCTCGCATCGCATCGCGAAGTGACCTGGATCGCCTCCGCGATGACCGAAGAGGACGTCCTCGTGGCCCAGCGCCACAACGGCCACGCGTTCCCGGTCAAGGCGCCCGACGGCGACAGCGAGTACCTGGTCAAGCTCGTGGCCTCCGACCCCGACGCCTACGACCGCTTCTACAACATCATGGCCAACCCGATGCTGTGGTTCATCCAGCACTACCTGTGGGATCTCTCCAACGCCCCGGACATCCGGCGCCACGAGACCGAGGCGTTCGAGTTCGGCTACAACGTCGTCAACGAGGACCTCGCCCGGGCCGTGCTCGAGGAGATCGAGGACACCGAGGGCCCGGTGGTGATGGTTCACGATTACCACCTCTACACGCTCCCGGGGCTGATCCGCCATGCCCGGCCCGACGCCTTCCTGCACCACTTCGTGCACATCCCGTGGACGCAATCGGACTCGTGGCGAGTACTCCCGTCGATGATGCGCCAGGAGATCTACGCGGGCATCCTGGCCAACGACATCATCGGGTTCCACACCCGCTCCTACCGGCGCAACTTCCTGCAGTGCTGCGAGGACCTGTTCGGCTACGAGGTCGACTACGAGCGCGGGGTTGTGCGTGTGGAGGACCGCGAGGTCTGGGTCCGCGCCTATCCACTCCCGATCGACGCCACGGCCGTCCAGGCCGTCGCCGCCCGGCCGCGCACCAAGGAGTTCGAGAAGGAGCTGCTGCGCCGGCGCCGCAACCACCTGATCCTCCGCGTCGATCGCGCCGACCTGTCCAAGAACGTGCTGCGCGGCTTCAGCGCCTTCGACGTCTTCCTGGAGCAGCATCCAGAGTTCCGCGAGCACGTCACCTTCATCGCCCAGCTGATGCCCTCCCGGACCGACGTCCCCGAGTACGCCGAGTACCTGGAGCGCATCGAAGCAGTCGTCGCGGTCGTCAACCACCGCCACGGCTCCCCCGACTGGATGCCGATCCAGCTCAAGCTCCGCGACGACCTCGAGGAGGCCGTCGCGGCCTACAAGCACTACGACGTCCTGATCGTCAACGCCATGTTCGACGGCATGAACCTCGTCGCCAAGGAAGGACCGATGGTCAACGAGCGCGCCGGCGTCTCGATCCTGTCCGAGAACACCGGCGCCCACGAGGAGCTCGGCGAGTTCGCCCTCTCGGTCAACCCCTTCGACATCCAGGAGCTGGCCGACTCGATCCACGCCGCCCTGACCATGCGCGTCACCGAGCGGGAGCGCCGCCACGAGGGCCTCAAGGCCATCGTCACGGCCCGCGACCCGGGGCACTGGGTCGACGAGCAGCTCGACGACATCCGGAAGAAGGAACTGGCGGATATGAGGTAGTCGGTGCCGGCCGTGGTCTGGTCGGGCTTCGTCGCACCGCCGTGTCGTGGCGTAACGGCGGCTGGGAAGGGGGTGCGTACGGCGCTCGCGGCAGGTCGGGCGAGGCCCGCGCAACCGGGAGGTTCGCCGTGGCCGCGGACCTGACCGTGATGCACCGGAGTTCGGTGGTGCTTATGTCGACAGATCAGCTCCTCTTCGGGGCTCGTTGGGCAGATAAGCATGCATGTCGTGCTTAGGCGGCCAAGGAGCCTCCGAGCCAGGTCGATTTGTCGAGATAAGCATGGCCGGCACCACCCCGAAGCGCCGTGCTCGCATCAGACCCCCCTTCCCCAGCCGCCGTTCTCCTCTCCGGAGACCAGGCGGCCGCGAAGCGCGCGGATGCACCTACCGCAGCGTCCGCCCCCCGGCCAGCATCGCAACGTACTGCTCGATCCGCCGCGCCCGCGTCTCCGGTCGCTTGGCGTCGATGAGCCGGTACAGGAACGCGTAGCGGCTCGCGCCGGTGAGGGTCGCGAAGAACGCTCGGGCGCCGGGGTCGGCATCGAGCGCGCGCTGGAAGTCCTCCGGGACGGTGGCGGAGCCCTGCGGCTCGTAGGCGGCCTCCCAGCGGCCGTCCTCAAGGGCCGCCCGCACCGCGGTCAGCCCGGCCGGCTTCATGCGCTGTGCGGCGATCAGTTGCGTGGCCTTGTCGCGATTGATCTGCGACCACTTGCTGCGGCGGCCGCGGGGGGTGAAGCGCTGCAGCCAGAACCACGTGTCGTGGGCGGCCTTCTGCCCGTCGATCCAGCCGAAGCAGATGGCGAGCTCGAGCGCCTCGGCGTAGGTGACGGTGGCAACCCCCGCTCCCTTCTTGGCCAGCTTCAGCCAGACACCGGGGGACTGAGCGTGATGGCGATTGAGCCAGCGCTCCCACGCGCCGCCGTCGGGCAGCTCGAGGATCGGGAGCTCGTCCCGGGGAGGCATGTGCCTCAGCGTACCGTTGCTATAGTCGGCCGCCGTCCTGGCCCCGCCCATGTCAAAGCCGCCACTCATCTACGACCTGCTGCTGCTGCTCTCCACGAGTGCGGAGGAGGAGCAGCGCGCCAAGATCCTCGCCGACGTCGAGTCGGCGATCTCGGATGGCGGCGGCAAGGTCGAGCGCAATGACGACTGGGGCACGCGGCCGCTGGCGTACGAGATCGAACACAAGACCGACGCCGAGTATCACCTGCTGCAGTTCGCCGGTCCACCGGCTCTGCTCGAGACGCTGAGCCACTATCTTCACATCGCGGACGGGGTGATCCGATTCCGGATCATCAAGGTTCTGCCGGGAACGCCGCCGCCGCCGGATCCGCGTCCGCTGTCGGTCCCCGTAGCTGCCGCCGCGCCGGCCGCCGAGTACGGCGCCGGCAACTGAGCCCGGCCCGAGGCGGCCCAGATGGCGCAGGTTCGCGCCGGCACGTGACCACTTGGCGTCGGGACTGAAACGTTTCCGACCATTTTCCGGGCACGCCCCCGGTTGCCGACCGCGCCGGGCCTAGACTCGCCTACAAGGCTTACAACGATTCCTGGAAAGGAGCCTCGAGCATGGCTGCCACCAACATCAACCGGGTTGTGATGACCGGAAACCTGACCCGCGACCCGGAACTGCGCTCCACCGGGAGCGGCATGGCGATCTGCAAGCTGCGCATCGCCTGCAACACACGACGCAAGAACAACGCCACCGGAGAGTGGGAGGACAAGCCCAACTACTTCGACGTGACGGTGTGGGGCGCCCAGGGCGAGAACTGCGCGCGCTTCCTCTCGAAGGGTCGCCCGGTGGCCATCGACGGACGGCTCGAGTGGCGCGAGTACGAGGTCGAGGGGCAAAAGCGGCAGTCGGTCGATATCATCGCTGATTCCGTGCAGTTCCTCGGAGGGCGCGATGACGCGGTCAACGGGAACGGGTTCTCCGGCAACGTCCGCGCTGCGGAGAACGACGTCCCGATCGACACCGGCGATTTCGAGTCCGCTCCCGTGAGTGCCGGAGTCGCCGACGACGACATTCCGTTCTGAGGCGCGAGACCAAACAGATGACCGCGTAGCCCGGTCCGAGGCAGCAAGTAGAGGTAATTTCAGGTGGCAAAGCAACGTAGACGGCCGGTGCGCCGGCGGGACAGGAAGGGCGGGCCGACCTCCGGCCGGCGCAAGCCCTGCCCGTACTGCCGGGACAAGATCGACCAGGTCGACTACAAGGACGTGTCCGCGTTGCGCCGGTTCATATCCGAGCGCGGCAAGATCCGCTCGCGGCGGATCACCGGAGCCTGCCGACGTCATCAGAGCCAGGTCGCGCGCGCGGTGAAACGCGCGCGCGAGCTCGCCCTCCTGCCCTACGTGGCCGAGGGCGGCAGCGACCATCGTGAGCGCGGTGGTCGTGGCGACCGCGACCGCGACCGCGACCGCTGACGGAGGCACTCGTGGCCCAGGCAATCCTGCTCCAGGACGTCGAGTCGCTCGGTGAGCGCGGGACCGTGGTGGACGTGTCCGCCGGCTACCTGCGCAACTACCTACTGCCTCGCAAGCTCGCCGAACCCGCAACGCGGGGGTCGATCGAGGCCGCCAGCCGCCGCCGGGATGCGGCGGAGCGGGTCAAGCGCGAGGCCGAGGAACGAGCCCAGGAGAATGCCGCGACGCTCGGGCGGACGGTGCTCACGATCCCGCAGCAGGCCGGCGACGACGGCCGGCTGTTCGGCTCGGTCACCACGCAGGACATCGCGGACGCGATCCGCGATGCGCGCGGCATTCGCATTGACCGCCGCAAGATCCACCTCGAGGAGCCGATCCGCCACATCGGCACCTACATGGTGGTCGTCGAGATCGCCGACGGTGTGACCGCGGTGGTCAAGACGATGGTCGTCGAGCAGCGTTAGCCGCCGCCTCCACAGACCCCCCACGAATTCCGTCGCTGGTTGCGGGATCGCGGCCGCTCGGGCGCCGGGCTCGAATCTAGACTCGGAAATCCGATGAGCGTCGTTGCGCCGATCGCCGTTCCGCCACACAACCTCGAGGCCGAGAAGTCGGTGCTCGGCGCCGTACTGCTCGACGAGCGCCACCTCTACGGCCTGCTCGTGGAGGAGCACCTGCGGCCCGAGCACTTCTACCGCGAGCAGCACGGATACGTGTTCGCCGCCATGCTCGAGCTGCACGAGAGCGACCGCAAGATCGACCATCTGACCGTGGCGGAGACGCTGCGCCAGCATGGCAAGCTGGAGGAGATCGGGGGACCGGAGGCGATCGACGAGCTGGCGGGCTGGGTCCCGGCCGCCGGGCACGCGCGCGAGTACGGGCGGATCGTCCGTGACAACGCACAGCTCCGGGAACTGCTGCGCACGTCGTATGACATCCAGGCCAGCGTGCTCTCGCGTGAGGCACCGGCCCGGGAGCTGGTCGAGCAGGCCGAGCGCGCGGTGCTGGAGGTCGCGCACGACGACCGCCAGAAGAAGTTCCGGGCGATCTCCGAGATCCTGGTCCAGGAGACGGACAAGCTCCATCGCCTCTCAATCGCCAAGACGCCGCTGACCGGCACGCCTTCCGGGTTCAAGGACCTCGACGCGCTGACCGGCGGCTTCCAGCCCGGCAACCTCATCATCCTCGCTGCCCGTCCCTCCATGGGCAAGTCGGCGCTGGTGACGAACATCGCCGAGAACGCCGTGCTCGAGGAGCATGCGGTGGCGCTGTTCTCGCTCGAGATGTCCGAGTCCGAGCTCGCCCAGCGCTTCGTCGCCTCGCAGGCGAAGATCAAGGGCGAGGAGCTGCGCAAGGGCCGGGTGGCCGAGAACCGCTGGGCGTCGATCCTCGCTGCCTGCCAGCGACTGGCCGACGCGCCGCTGTGGATCGACGACTCCAGCGACACCGGGGTGCTCGAGATCCGCGCCAAGGCGCGGCGGCTGCACAACCAGGTGCCAAACGGACTCGGCCTGATCATCGTCGACTACCTGCAGCTGATGCGCCACGAGGGACGGGTGGAGAGCCGCGTCGAGCAGGTGGGCCAGATCAGCCGCGGGCTGAAGTCGCTCGCGCGGGAGCTGAACGTCCCGGTGATCGCGCTGTCGCAGCTGAGCCGAGCGGTCGAGCAGCGCGGTGGGGACAAGAAGCCGATCCTCTCCGACCTCCGCGAATCGGGCCAGATCGAGCAGGACGCGGACCTGGTGATGTTCATCTATCGCGAGGAGTATTACCTCAAGGAGGAGTCCGAGCGACCCGGCGAGGCGGACATCATCGTGGCCAAGCACCGCAACGGGCCGGTCGGGGACCTCGTGCTCACGTTCCGCAACGAGTTCCCCAAGTTCATGAACTACGCCGGGGAGCGGTTCGGCTGATGAGCGACCGCTGCCAGTTCGGCGTCTGCGACGGCTCCGGGTTCGTCTACGACGAGCAGACCAACACGGCGTTCGACTGCCGCTGCCGGCGCCACCAGATCGCCTACAACCAGGCGCGCGCCCTGTCCGCGGTGATCCCGCGGCGCTATCGCGACGTCGCCTTCGATCGACCGCCGGTGACGGAGATCGACCGGCCCGTCGTGGCCCACGTGCGCCGGTTCGCCGACGCGATCGACGCCCAGCTCGACGCCGGCCGGGGGCTGTGGTTCATGGGGCCGGTCGGCACCGGCAAGACCACGCTGGCGATGCTCATCTCCAAGGCAGCAGCGAAGGCCGGCCGATCCGTGGCCATCTACTCGCTGCCGCGGCTGCTGAACGAGATCCGCGACACGCATCGGGCCGAGCGCTCGCACGTCGACCTGCTCGACCGGCTCACGGCGGTCGACCTGCTGCACATCGACGACGTCGGCGCCGAGCGCACCACCGACTGGGTGCTCGAGGAGCTGTATTCGATCGTCAACGCCCGCTACGAGGACGAGAAGTCGATCGTGATCACCACGAACATCACCGACCGCGAGGAGCTTCAGGCCCAGATCACGGCTCGCACCGTCTCGCGCCTGACGGAAATGTGCGACGAGCTTCCGGTCTACGGCGAAGACCGGCGCCTGGGTCACCACGCCGCCTGACCGACCTGGCACCCGCGCCCCCACGTACACTGAGCCCGTGCCAGGAATCGTGATAGTCGGCGCCCAGTGGGGCGACGAGGGCAAGGGCAAGATCACCGACCTGCTCGCCGAGCGGGCCGATGCGATCGTGCGCTTTCAGGGCGGCAACAACGCCGGGCACACGATCGTCCGCGACGGTCAGACCTGGAAGCTCCACCTGATGCCGTCGGGGATCCTGCACCCCGGCAAGCTGTGCGTGATCGGCAACGGGGTCGTGATCGACCCGAAGGTGCTCACCGACGAGCTCGACGAGCTCCGCCGGCGCCGCGTCGACACGAGCGGCCTGCGGATCTCGGCCAACGCCCACCTGATCATGCCGTACCACATGATGCTCGACCACGCCGGCGAGGCGAAGCTGGGCAAGCTCCAGATCGGGACCACGCGGCGCGGGATCGGTCCCTGCTACGCCGACAAGGCGGCGCGCCTCGGCATCCGGGTCCAGGACCTGCTCGACGAGAAGATCCTGAAGAAGAAGATCGTCGCCGCGCTGGAGCCCAAGCGGCTGTCGCTGCGCCCGTTCGCGCGCGACCCAAAGCTCGACCTGCAGGCGATGACCGACGACTACCTGACCTACGGACACCGCCTCGAGACCTACATCGCCGACACCAGCCGACTGGTGCTCGACAAGCTCGACGAGGGCGCCCTGGTCCTGTTCGAAGGCGCGCAGGGCGCGCTGCTCGACATCGACCACGGGACCTATCCGTTCGTCACCTCCTCCAATCCCGTCGCCGGGGCGGCCTGCATCGGCGCCGGAGTCGGGCCCAAGGACATCGACGAGGTCTGGGGCGTCGCCAAGGCCTACGGGACCCGGGTCGGGTCGGGCCCGTTCCCGACCGAGCTCGACGGCGATCTCGCCGATCTGATGCGCGAGTGCGGCGGCGAGTACGGCACGACCACGGGCCGGCCGCGCCGGGTCGGATGGCTCGACCTGGTCGCGCTGCGCTACGCCGCCCGCATCAACTCGCTCACGGCGTTGGCCGTCACCAAGCTCGACGTGCTCTCGGGCCTCGACCGGATCAGCGTCTGCACGCGCTACCGCGGCGCCGAGGGGGCCGAGTTCGACTACTTCCCCTATCACCAGAGCGTCTTGCACCACGCGACCGGCGAGTACATCGAGCTGCCGGGCTGGTCGGAGGATCTGAGCGAATGCCGCAGCGAGTCCGATCTGCCGCTCGCGGCGCGGGAGTACCTCGAGTTCGTCACCGAGCACGTTGGCGTGCCGATCGCACTGATCGGGGTCGGCGCGAGCAGGGACGAGATCGTCTGGACCGAGGCCAGCAAGGGCATGGCCGGGGCCGCCCCGGTCGTCGGCTGAGTCCTCAGCGCCGGCGCGTCAGCTTCCCGACCAGCAGCTCGATCGAGCGCTCGAGCTGGTCCAGAGTCGCGGCCTCAACGCTGGTGATCCCGAGCGTGCGATTGAGCCACGCATTGATCTCGCGGTGCGAGGTGGAGTCACGGCGCCGGAGCTCCGAGACGAGCCGGTGGCGCTCGGCCCGCAGCAGGGCGCGGCGCTCGAACGCCGGCACGCCGCCCCACCCCTCGCCGGCCCGATCCGAGTCCTGCGGCGCCGGCGCCGGCAGCGCCACGGGCGCCGGCGCGGCGGGAGCGGGCGGCCCGAACAGGGTCATCTGCGGCGCCACGTCGGCGCTCAGCGGCTCGAAGTGGAGCGTCTCGCCGGGTTCGGTGCGCAGCCGCTCCTCGCGCTCCCAGCCCTCGTCATCCTCCGCGACCTTGCGCGGCGACTGCCGGAGCTCCGACTCGATCGAGCTCGCGTGGTCGCGCAGCACCGGATCGGCGGGGATGTAGAGCCAGCTCGGCTCGAGCGGGCGGCCGGGAACCGTGCGCACGAACCGCCCGACGATCTGCCGGAACACGAGCGACGTCTTGGCGGCGGTGGCGTAGACGCCGACCCGCAGCCGGGGGATGTCGACCCCCTCGGAGACCATGTTGACGGCGACGATCCAGGCGTCCCGTGAGTGGGTGAAGGCGGCCAGCTTGGCGGCGGCCTGGGTCTCGGTGTGCAGCACGACCAGCGGCGAGCGCCCGGTCACCTCGAGCAGCAGCCCAGCCACCCGGCGGGCGTGCTCGGAGTCGGCGGCGATCACCAGGCCGCCGGCGTCACGGTGGCCCGCGTGTCGCAGCCCACGCAGCTTCTCGTCGGCCTCGCGCAGGATCCGGGGCAGCCCGTCCGGGAGCTCGGTCGAGATCGCCGTGCGGTAGCGGCGGCTCGCCTCCCGCGTCGAGAGGACGGTCTCGAAGCTCGACTCGATCACGTCGTCACCGCTGCGCCACGACAGCGTCCCGTCGTAGGCGACGAAGCAGACCGGGCGGCAGACGCCGTCCCTGACGGCCTCGGCATACGTGTAGGAGACATCGGGCTCGGCCAGACCGCCGCCGTCGTAGCTGACCCCGGGGATCGCGGTGGCGTCGGAGCGAAACGGGGTCCCGGACAGGAGCAGCCACCTTGACACCTCGCCGAACGCGGTCGAGAACCCCTCGCCCCAGGCCAGGTCCTCGCCCAGGTGGTGGGCCTCGTCGCCGATCACCAGCACCCGGCGGGGCAGCCCGCGGCGCCAGCGCAGCGGCGCGCTCGCCACCCGCGCATACGTGATCGAGACGCCCTGGAACCCGCTCGGCGCGCACGGCGAGTCGGAGTCGGGGACAAGGTCTAGGCCGAGCTCCGCCGCCGCCCGGGCCCACTGCCGGGTCAGCGGAGCCGTGGGGCACGCGACCACGACCGCCCCGATCGCTCCCGAGCTCAGCTCGCGGCGGGCCAACTCCAGCGCCGGCCGCGTCTTGCCCGCTCCCGGAGCGGCCGAGAGCAGGAAGCTCCCCTCGTGCCAGCCGGACATCGCCGACAGCGCTAGCTGCTGCCAGGCACGCAGATTCGAGGGGGGATGAGCGACCGACCGGAGCGCAGACACGGGCCGGGCATAGTGCCCGACGGGCCGGACGTCGAGGCCCACCTCCCACTCCGGCGCAGCTTTCCGCCGACCACCCGACCCGGTGGTCGAGCATCCCTGACCGCGCCCCTTGACAACCGGGTCGTTCGGTACCTAATCTTTCGGCACCTTACGAACCTAGGCTCGAAGAAAGGGGATCGCGATGGCGAGCGCAGAGAACCGCATCGACGCATACGTGTGGCGCATCAGCGCCGTCGTGATCCTCGGCTCGATGATGTCGATCCTCGACACGACGATCGTCAACGTCGCGCTGGCCACGCTGAGCCGTGATCTGCACAGCACCATCGCCCAGATCCAGTGGGTGGTGACCGGCTACATGCTCGCGCTGGCGGCCGTGATCCCCGTCTCCGGCTGGGCCGCGCGCCGGTTCGGCCCCAAGCCCGTCTACCTGGTGTCGCTGGTCCTGTTCGTGCTCGGATCGGCATTGTGCGGCTTGGCCACCTCGACCACGGAACTGACCGTGTTCCGGGTGATCCAGGGCCTCGGCGGCGGCATGATCCTGCCGATCGGGCAGATGATGATGGCCGAGGCCGCGGGGCCCAAGCGGATGGGCCGCGTGATGTCGATCGTCGCGGTGCCGATGATGCTCGCGCCGATCCTCGGCCCGACGCTCGGCGGTGTGATCGTGCAGAACCTGAGCTGGCGCTGGATCTTCTACGTCAACGTCCCGATCGGCGCGGTGGCCGTGCTCGCCGGGATGCGCATCCTGCCCAGCCCCAAGCCGGCGCCCGCGGGTCGGCTGGACTTCCTCGGGTTCGCGCTCATGGCCACCGGGCTGCCGCTGCTCACCTACGGACTGGCGGAGATCGGCGTCACCGGCAGCTTCACCGCCACCAAGGTGATCGTGCCCATCCTCGCCGGCCTCGGTCTGGTGGCGCTGTTCGCGGTGCATGCGCTGCGCGTGCCGCGCCCGCTGCTCGACCTTCGCCTGTATCGCAGGCCCACGTTCTCCTCGGCCTCCATCGCGATGTTCTGCCTCGGCGCGGCGCTGTTCGGCGGCATGATCCTGCTGCCGCTCTACTGGCAGGACATCAGGCACATGAGCGTGATCGACACCGGACTGCTGACGGCGCCCCAGGGCCTCGGCATGGCCCTCGTGATGCCGCTGGCCGGAAAGCTCACCGATCGCTACGGCGGCGGCCCGCTGGCGTTGATCGGCGTGATCGTGACCGCGGTCACCACGATCCCGTTCGGCTTCATCGGCGCCCACACACCGATCCTGTGGCTGTCGGTGGCGATGCTGCTGCGCGGCATGGGGATCGGGTTCGCCTTCATGCCGGCCATGTCGGCCGCGTTCGCGTCGCTCGAGCGCTCCGAGATCTCCGACGCCACGCCCCAGCTGAACGTGCTGCAACGGGTCGGCGGCTCGATCGGGACGGCGGTGCTGGCGGTCGTGCTGCAGCGCGCCCTGGTCGGCGTCCACACGCTCAGCGGCGCCGCCTCCGCCTACGGCACCGCGTTCTGGTGGTCGGCCGGGATCACCGCGCTGGCGATCATCCCCTGCATCGTGCTCGTGCGCGCCGAGCGCAACGCCCGGGCGGCCAAGCACGATGCCGAGCCCATCCCCTCCGAAGCGGTCGCGGAGGCGGTCGCGGCATGAGCGCGGCTCCAGCCCCGAGCGCCGCGCCGGTCCCACCGGCGGGCGCCCATGAGGCCCCCATGGACTCTGCGGGCACGCCAGACCCGTCGGGGGCCGAGCTCGTGCGCCGGGCCTTCAAGGCCGCGATGGGCGCCGTGCGGCGCCTGCGCGGCCGTGACACGCACCGGCCGGGAGCGATCAGCTACGCCCAGTACGGGCTGCTGTTCGGACTCGGCGAGCACGGCCGCCTGTCCGCGCGCGAGCTCGCGGAAACGGCCGACCTCTCCGCCGCCACGGTGACCCAGATGCTGGACAGCCTCGCGGCCTCGGGGCTCGTCGACCGGATCCGCTCCGAGGATGACAAGCGCATCGTCCTGACCTCGCTGACCGAGCGCGGTCGCGCCGTGATCGAGCAGCGCCGGGCGTCGCTCGAGCCGCGCTGGCGGGCCGCACTGGCCGACTTCAGCGATCAGGAGCTGCGCACGACCGCGGCCGTGCTCGATCGCCTGCGCGAGCTGTTCGACGAGTTCGCGGCCTACTCGATCGAGGACACCCTACCCGCCGCCTCTGCCGGTCACGCTCCCGCAGACCCCACCGGCGCCGCGCCGGCCGCACCCGCCCAGCCGTAGCCTGGCCCGAGCCGCCGCGCTCAGCGCCGGCGCCAGCGCTCGAGCAGATCCTCGTCGCCGACCGCGCGGACGAACCGCGCCGGCGCGCCGATGACCACGGCCCGGTCGGCGACGTCGGCGGTCACGACCGCGCCGGCGGCGATGAACGCCTCCTCGCCGATCACGACGCCGGGGACGATCACGACCCCGCCACCGACCCGGCAGGCGCGACGGAAGCGCGGTCCGGGCGAGGGCTCGCCCCGGGGATGGCGGCCCATCGTGTCGTCGTTGGTGGTCACGACCGACGGACCCAGGAACACGTCGTCCTCGATCACCGTGCCGGCGGTCACGTACACGTTCGTCTGCACGATCACCCGGGCTCCGACGCGGGCGTCGTACTCGACCGAGGAGCCGCGACCGACCACGGTGCGCTCGCCGATCGTGGCCCGCTCACGCACGTGGGCCTGGTCGCCGATGATCGCCTCGGCCCCGATCCGCACCCCGGCGTAGACGATCGCTCCACTGCACACCGTCGCGCCGCCCTCCAGGACGAGTGGAGCCAGCTCCGCGCGCGGCGCGTTCGAGCACGCCCGCAGCCGCGGGCGCTTACCCAGGATCGCGCCGTCCTCGACCAGACAGCCCGCCCCGACCTCGGTCCCGCGGTGGATCACCGCCCCGGCTCCGACGACCGCGCCCGGAGCGATGCGCACCCCGGCTCCGAGCACCGCTCCGGGCCCGACGGTCGCGTCGGCGGCCACGATCGCCTCGGGGTCGACGTGCGCTCCCGGATGCACGCCCGGAGCCGGCGGCCCGCCGGCGGGTGCGTCAGCAGACACGATCCCCGGCCGGCCGGGCGGACGCGTCGAGCGAGCGCTGGAGCTCCTCGAGCACGCGCACGACGCGCCGCCCGCTGGCGCCGTCCGAGCGCGGCTGATGCCCGCTGCGCACCGACTCCACGAAGTGCTCGCACTCGATCCGCAGCGGCTCCAGATTGGGGATGCTCGGGCAGAAGATGTCGCCCGTCCGCGTGATGTACTCGCCGTAGGTCCGGGCGTCCTCGTCGAAGCCCTTGTCGTAGACCTTCAGCTTGCCCTCGAGCGCCATGTCGTCGAATGTGGCCATGCGCCGGGAGCCGACGACCGTGAATCGGCGCTCCTTGTGCGGATCGAGCCATGAGAGATGCAGGTGGGCCGAGAGCCCGGATGGAAAGCGCAGAAAGCAGAATACGACGTCCTCGACGCCGTCGCGCACGTAGGACTCGCCGTGAGCGACGATGTCCACCGGCTCCTCGCCGGCCAGGTAGAGCACGACCGAGACGTCGTGCGCCCCGAGGCTCCAGAGCGCGTTCTCATCCGCGCGCAGCTTGCCGAGGTTGAGCCGGTTGCCGTAGATGTAGTAGATCCGGTCACCGAGCTCACCGGTGTCGGCCAGCTCCTTGAGCTTGCGTACACCGGGGTGGTATTCGAGCAGGTGGCCGACCATCAGCACGCGGCCGGCAGCACGCGCCGCCTCCACCGCGCGCTCCGCCCCCACGACCGACTGCGCCAGCGGCTTCTCGACGAAGCAGTGCTTGCCGGCCTCCAGCACGCGCACGGCCAGGTCGGCGTGAGTGGGGACCGGCGTGGCGAGCGCGATCGCGTCCAGCGTCGGGTCCTCGAGCAGGTCCTCGAGCTCACCGGTGAAGCGGGCGCCGGGGAACTGGGGCGCGATCCGCGCCCGCGCCTCCTCGGAGGCGTCGCAGCACCAGGCCAGCTCGCAGCCGGGCAGCGCCGCGAAGTTGCGGGCCAGGTTCGGGCCCCAGTAGCCCAGGCCGACGACGCCGACCCGAAGCGCCGCCTCGGTCATGGAATTCGCTGACTCATCCGTACCGCAGTGTAAGAGCGGCGACGACGCGGTCCCCGGCCCGGCCGTCGCCGTAGAGCTCGGGGCGCTCGGCGGGCGGGGTTCGCAGCAGGCCGGCGAGGGCGGCATCGGTGTCGAGGTCGACGAGCACATTCCATCCATGCTCCACGGTCTCGGTCCATTCGGTGCTCGGGCGCAGCGTCACGCATGGCACGCCGGCGAGGTAGGCCTCCTTCTGCAGACCGCCCGAGTCGGTCAGCACGGCGCGGGCGTTGCACAGCAGCGCGGTCAGCTCCACGTAGCCGAGGGGTGGCGTCAGCTGAATGCCCGCGGCGCCCCGCAGGCGCTCGAGCAGGCCGGCCGCCTCGAGCCGGAGCCGCGTGCGGGGATGCAGCGGGAGCACGATCGGGTCCGGGACCGCGAGCAGCAGCTCCGCGAGCATGGCCAGGCGCCGGGGGTCGTCGACGTTCCCGGCCCGGTGCGCGGTGACGAGCACGAACCCGCCGGGCGCAAGCGAGCGCGCCTGCAGCAGATCGAGGCGCTCGCGGGCCCGGGGCTGGATCGCCTGGGCAACGTCGACCATCACGTCGCCGACGAGCTCGACCTCGCCGGCCACCGACTCGGCCTGCAGGTTCGCCACCGCGACGGTGCTCGAGCACAGCAGCAGCGACGCGGCGTGGTCGGTCAGCACCCGGTTGAGCTCCTCGGGCATGGAGCGGTCGAACGAGCGCATACCCGCCTCTACGTGGGCCACGGGAACGCCGGCATCCGCGCCCGCGATCGCCCCGGCCAGGGTCGAGTTCGTATCACCGTAGACGAGCACCACGTCCGGGCGGGTCTCGTCCAGGACGGGCTCGAGCGCGAGCAGCATCCGGCCGGCCTGCGAGGTGTTCGACCCCAGCGACACGTTCAACTGCCGCTCAGGCGCGGGTAACCCCAGTTCGCCGAAGAACACGGCCGACAGCTCGTCGTCGAAGTGCTGGCCGGTGTGCACCATCACTTCCTCGTGGTGGCGGCGGAGCTTGGGTGAGACGGCGGCGGCCTTGATGAACTGGGGCCGGTTGCCGATCACGGTCAGGACCCTCATCGCCCCGCCCCCCGGGGCGAGTCGGGCGTCGCGGCGCAGAGCGCCGGCATCAGGCCGCGAGCTCGGAGCGGATCCGCTCCTGAACCGCGGCCGCCGTCCGTGCCGTGACCGCGCCGGCGGCGGCGAAGACGGTCTCGTCGACGGCCACAACGGGCTGGACCTCGCGGATCGTCGAGGCCAGGAACACCTCGTCGGCGGCCTCGAGGTCGGGAAGCGTGCACGCGCGCTCCGCGGCGCCCGCGACCTCGATCACCAGCGCGCGGGTGATCGAGGCGAGGATGTGATCGTCGAGGGGCGGCGTGAGCACGCTGCCGTCCTTGACCCAGAACAGCGAGCTCGTCGGCGCCTCGAGCACGCGTCCGTGCGGGGTCACCAGCAGAGCCTCGTCGTAGCCGCGCTCCTGCGCGAGTCGCGTCGCGAGCATGTTCGACCCATATGAGAGCGACTTGATGCCGTCGAGGATCCGGGTCGGCGCGTAGGTGACGGAGGCGAGGCGAATCGTCTCGCGCGTGGGCGGGAGCGATTCCGTGAGCAGCAACCGCCGGCCCCCGCGGGTGATCACGATCCGCAGCGCGTCGTGGTCGGGTCCGGCACCGGCCTCGGCGAGCAATCGGTGGGCGTCTGCGCGGACCGACTCGAGGTCCAGGGGCAGGCGCATGTTGTCGGCCGAGTTCTGCAACCGCCGGAGGTGGGCCTCGAAGGCGAACGCCCGCCCGTCGTAGACGCGGATCACCTCGAAGACCCCGTCGCCGCGCAGCAGGCCCTCGTCGGTGGCCGGAATCGAGGCCTCGGCGGCAGGCAGGATCGCCCCGTCGAGCGACGCCATCGAGGTCGGACCGGATGGGCTCATGACGCGCAGCCTACCCGGCCACACGTGCTTCCACGTCCCGCGCTCCCAGCCGTGCCCAGACCTCGGCCAGCCGCACGATCGTCGCAGCGGCCGCGGCCATGTCCTGGACGGAGGCCCATTCCCGGACCGAGTGGTACTCGTGCCCGCCGTCGAAGATGTTCGGGGTCGGCAATCCCATCTCGCTGAGCCGCGATCCGTCGGTTCCGCCCCTGATCGGCCCGCGCAGGGGCTCGATCCCCTCGCCGCGGATGGCCGCCTCGGCGGCCGCCACGACGTGGGGGACGCGGTCGATGTAGTGGCGCATGTTGCGGTACTGCGGGCGGACCTCGAACTCGAGGCGCGCCCTCGGCTCGGCGCCGACGATCGCCGTGGCCGTGGCCCGCAGCAGCTCGACGTGGCGATCGAGCAGCTCGTCGTCGAAGTCGCGCACGATCGCGCGGATCTGCGCGTGGGCCGCGGTTCCCGTGAGCTCGTAGGGATGGATGAACCCCTGGCGGCCCGAGGTGGTCTCCGGCGTGAGCCGGTCCGACGGGAGCGCCGCGACGATCTGCGCGGCCAGGCGCAGCGCGTTGACCAGCTTGCCGGTGGCCTGGCCGGGATGGACCTCGACCCCGCGCACGGTGACGATCACCTCGGAGGCAGTGAACGTCTCGTCCTGGAGCTCGCCGAGCTCGGAGCCGTCGATCGTGTAGGCGCACACGGCCCCGAAGCGCTCGATGTCGAACAGGGTCGCGCCCTCGCCGATCTCCTCGTCGGGCGTGAAGGCGATCCGCAGCGTCGGGCGGGGGAGCTCCGGATGAGCGACGAGGTGAGCCGCCGCGGTCATGATCGCGGCCACACCGGCCTTGTCGTCGGCGCCGAGTAGGGTGTCGCCGCTGGCCGTGATGATGTCGTGGCCGCGCTTGGCCACGAGCTCCGGGATCGCCGCCGGGTCCAGGCGCGTGCCCTCGAGCGGAAGCTCCACAACGTCGCCGGCATACGCGCGGTGCACGATCGGCACGACGCCGGCTCCGGGCGCGTCCGGGCTCGTGTCCAGGTGGGCGATCAGGCCGATCACCGGGGCGCCGGGATCAGTCGCGGCGAGCGTCGCCGTCACGTACCCGTTGCCGTCGAGCGCCGCGTCGGCGATCCCGGCTTCATGCAGCTCGCGCACCAGCATCCGGCCCAGCTCGAGCTGTCCCGGGGTACTCGGCGAGGAGGTGCGCTCCCGGCACGACTGCGTGTCGACGCTGACGTAGCGCAGGAAACGCTCGAGCAGCCCTTCGGCCAGCGACTCGGCGAGCGGTGAGGTGAACGGTGCAGCGGGCACGGTGCGCACCCCAAGTATCACAGTGCCGGGCCGGCGCGTATCCCCGCACATCCGCACGCGACACCCCCAAGGTCCGATGTCCGAGACGGCCGCGTGCCCCGCCGGCGCGCCGGCGGCGCCGCGGCGGGCATCCGAGGACCGCGGCTACGCCGCGTCGCCGGCGCTCGGCTCGGCGGCGAGCTCGCGCGTCTGGGCGCGGTTCTCGGCGACCGAGGCGAGCAGCACGCTGAGCTCGAACAGCAGGTACAGCGGCACCGTCTCGAGCAGCATCGTGACCGCGTCGCCGGGCAGCAGCGCCGCCACCGCGCCGCAGGCGGCGATCGCGTAGCGGCGGTTCTTGCGCAGTTGGCGGGGGGTGATGATGCCGGCCCGGGTGATGGCCAAAATCCCCACCGGGACCTGGAACAGGAGGCCCATCGCCAGCATCGTGGTGGCCGCAAACTTGTAGTACTGGCTGGCCTGGACGAGGACGTTGAACTGGGCGCTGTTGAAGTTCTGGAAGAAGTGGACGGCCGCGGGCAGGACCACGAAGTAGCCGAACATGACCCCGATCACGAACAGGAACGGGATCGCCATCAGCAGCGGGCGCAGCTGCCGACGCTGACCGGGCTCGAAAGCCGGCATCACGAAGCCGTAGGCCTGCATGAGCAGAACGGGCAGACACAGGATCAGCGCGAAGATCAGCGACACGGTCACCGTGGTGGTGAACGGCTCGCCGATCCCGAGGGTCACCGGCCGGTCGCCCTGCGGCGGGGCCGACAGGCGCTTGATGTCGCGGTCGAGCCCGGCCCCGACGTGCTGCAGCGCGCCCGCGACCGCGGGCGACTGGCGCTGACCCGGAGCGTTGAGGATCCCGACCACCGAGCGCAGTTGGACGGCAACGTCGCGCGTGCTCAGCTGGACCTGGTACGTCGACCCGAGCGGACCGTGACCGGCCTTGACCTGCGCCTGCGTCTGGTGCGCCAGCGGGGTGTCGATCAGATGGAGCAGGCGATGGTTCTGCCAGAAGCAGATGCCGAACGCTACGGCCAAGGCGATCAGCGACACGATGATTCGTGTCCGTAGCTCGTCGAGATGGCTCACCACGCTCACCCGCTCGTCGTGCGAGATCGGACGGATCGTGGTCGGGATGCGAATCGCGCCCGGCATCAGCTTCGCCTGGGTCGACTTTCCTGCCCGCTAGGCCTGGTGGGCAGGGTCGCCGACGGCGACCGGCTGCGCCGTCTCGGCGGCCGGCGCGGTTGTGCTGGAGGCGCCCATCTCGGCGATGTGAGCCGGAGCGGCCTCGCCGCTGATCGACTCCTTGAAGCCGCGCATGCCGGCGCCCAGCGAACGTCCCATCTCAGGCAGCCGCTTGGCTCCGAACACGAGCAGCAGCAGAACGACGATGAAAGCGAGGTGAAGCGGATTGTCTAGACCCATGACTACTCCCAGGTGGTTTGGCTTGGCTCTACGCACTACGAGCCGCGCGGCGATTCAGATCACTCGGACGTATCAGCTCGTGAGCTGAGCAACAATCACGGGAGCACTTGTGGGCACCGAGCTCCCGCCCAGGGGCTCTGCTGTGACCAGGACCTGATTCACGTTGCGCAGGTTCCCGGGGACGTCCACGGCTGCGGTGCCGGCCGAGGTCACGCCGAACAGCGAGCTCGTCGGACGGACCGACTCGCCGTCGCGCTTCAGCCACACCTCGTAGATGTGGCCGGGCGGGGCCGCCGGCATGCGCGCGAGCACGAGCTCGCCGCGACCGCCCTGGAGCCGGACGTACGCCGCCGCCTCGCGCGCCGGGCCGGCGACGCTGGCCTGGATCACGCGCGTAGAGGTCGACCCGCCGCCGGCAAGCTCGATCCCGGCAAACGCCAGCACGGCAGCGGCCAGCAGGGCGCCTCCGGCCAAGGCCGGACGGCCAAGCAAAGGCATCTCGAACGACGGGCGCCATCGCGGCGGGCGCCGTGCCTCTCGGGCGCCCATCGGCTCCGCGCGCACTCCGTCCATGACCCGGCGCTTGAGCGCGCGGGAGACCTGGACCGGGGGTGCGGTCAGCGGCAGCGAATCGACGACTCCTTGAAGGCTCGCGACCTCGTCGCGGCAGACGGCGCATTGCGCCATGTGGGCGCGGAACGTGTCCAGCTCGTGATCCTCGAGCGCGCCCAGCACATACGCCGCCGCGTCCCCACCACACCGATCCGCGGAGCTCACGCCACCACCTCCGCCGGATCACCCAAAGACATCCGCATCTTCGTCAAACCCAGGCGCATCCGGCCCTTCACCGTCCCCACCGGCAACCCCAACACCTCCGCGATCTGCGAATGCGTAAACCCACCGAAATACGCCAACTCGATCACCCGCCGCTGATCAACCGGCAACTCACCAAGGGCGGAGCGCACCGCCCGCGCCTCCTCCCGCCGCGCGACCTCCACATCGGTGCGCTCCGGCGCCGCCAACCGCTCCGCCAACGCCTCATCACCGACATCCCGCCCCTCACGCACAATCCCCCGACGCAACGCATCAATCGCCCGATTGTGCACCACCCCCAACACCCACGAACGCACACTCCCCCGCGCCCGGTCATACCGCGCCCCCGACCGCCACAACGACAAAAACGCCTCCTGCACCACATCCTCCGCCATCGCCCGACGCCCGCACATCCGATACGCCAACGAAAACGCCGCCCCGCTATGACGAT
This sequence comes from uncultured Solirubrobacteraceae bacterium, assembly GCA_963816005.1. GTDB lineage: Bacteria > Actinomycetota > Thermoleophilia > Solirubrobacterales > Solirubrobacteraceae > Palsa-465. The sequence continues at coordinate 86,774 of CAWFKF010000016.1, forward strand.
CGAAGATCACCTCAAACGCCCGCGCATCCCCCCTCACGCACGAGACCGATCAAATCCTCATCGGCGAGATCACCGACACCGGACCCACGCGTCAGACGACCTGGACGGAACATCATGGCGATGGTTCTACGCACCCATCGAGCAATCGGATCACCGGACTCCGCCGACGGTGTGGATCGCCAGCGCGGCGCCGAGGATTTGCTTGCTCTGGATGTTGCCCGCCTGACCGAGGTACGCGGTGTTCCACGCCTTCATGCGGGCGAAGCTGATCGTGGTCGAGTAGCCGGGGATGCGCGGGGGGCGGGACGGCGCCGCGGGGGCGGGACGCGGGCGGCCGGCGAGCGCACGGTATAGACGCTCGCGCAGCCGAAATTGGCGACCGACTCGAGGATCGGGGCGAGGGTCCGGCGAAGGTCCACTGACGTGCAGTCCGCGAGCACGAAGCGGGCGCCGCTGCCGAGCACGAGGGAGCGGGCCGCGGCGGGACTGAGCGCCCCCTCGAGCAGATCCTCGGTGATCCTCGCCCGCCCCGAGCAGTCGGGTTCCGACCACAGGCAGTTGCCAATGTACGTTCGGCGGCCGGTCTCGGCCGGCACGACCGTACCGAGGTAGAAGCGCGTCAGGACCCCGCCGGACTGCGGGTTGCCGGCCAGATAGTCGAGTGCGTGCTGCTCATCGTTGGTGACGAAGTTGGGGTTGCCCGGCGTGGGGGTGACGAGGTCGCTGACGCCGTGCAGCTCCCACACCGTTGCCGGGATCGTCACCAGGGCGATGGCGATCGCGGCGCCCAGACGCGGGCGACGGATCCGATTCCAACCGGCCGCCTGCAGGCCCTGGACGGCGAGGACCGACAGCGGCAAGGTGATCCCGGAGAACGCGTGTAGCGGCGTCGCGCTCAACTCGGTCGCCGAGAGCACGTACACGGCCAACGCCGCTGCGGGCCACGTCCGCGTGAGCAGTTCGAGGAACGTCTGCGGCCGCTTGCGATAGGCGAGCGCCGCGGGGATCAGCAGCGGCAGCAGGGCCACGACGATCGTCAACAGCGAGAACGTGTGCTTGCTGGCCTCGCGCGCCAGCCCCCAGGAGCCGTCGACCCGCCCGAGGATGGCGTAGTAGACCAGCGGCAGCCCGCTCATGACGATCGTCAGCACCGGCAGCGGCAGCCGGGGCCGCGGCGTTGAACGGCTGCGCCACATCACCAGCTCGGCGCCGATCACGATCAGGATCAGCGTCTCTCCCTGCCACGGATGCAGCGCGCTCGCGACCGCTCCGAGCACGCCTGGCAGCCACAGGCGCCGGCGCTCGGCGCGCGCGCGGTCGTACGTCAGCACCGCGAAGCCGAGCGCCGCGATCGAGATCAGGCTGAACGTGTAGCCCCAGGTCAAGAAGCCTGGGAACAGGTCGCCGACCACGCCGAACGATCCATAGACGACCGTGAAGGAGCCGAAGAACAGCGCCAGCACGAGTGCGGCCCGGCGCGGCCACAGCCCGGCGAGGTTGCGCCGGGCAAAGGCCCGAGCGGCAGCGAACCCCGCCAGTACGGCCGCCGGCTTCCACAGCAGCAGGACCAGCCACGGAGCCACCCCCAGGGCCGCGATCAAGCCGGAGATCGTGATGGCCGGTTGGAAGTAGTCCGAGTTCGTGTGGCCGAGGACGAACAGATTCGCCGCCAGAACGTGGTGCGATGCATCCCTGATCCAGGCCAGGTATTGCATCTGGTCCACGATGTAGCTGCCATCGGTTCCGGTCCACGCCCGACCGTGCACGATCACCTGCCACAGATCGAGACCGAGCACCCACACCGACACGAGCGCGAACACGAGCAGCAGCACGAGGTCGAAGCCGTCCAGCCCGCTGCGCCGCGTCGTCTCCGGCGGCTCGGTGGCGACCGGCGCCGCTATCTCGACTTCAGCATGAACGCTGCTCATACCATTCCGTGTTCGTGACCGGGGATCCCAGCGATCTTGCTGGAAAGTCGGACGCGGGCGCAACGTGCGCCGGGTATGAACCAGTGCCCGCCGTTAGGCCGACTTCACTACCTAGAGGCTACCCAGTCCCGGCCTTCGGCCGGGCGGACGCCCTCCTCGGCGACCGGTGCAGCGCGCTGCTCAGCGGCTGAGCTTCATCGCCCCGCGCGCTCGCCGTCATCCGTGCTTGTCTCCGACTCCGGCGCTGGAACTGCGGTCCGGCGTCTGCGAGCGGGGCCGTTGCGGGCGACGGGCGCGGTGGGTGTCTCGGCGACGATCGCGGTCCCGGGCGCGGATCCCGGCGCCGCGCCGGCGGCACTCCCGGCCTCACCGCCCGCGGCCTTCAGCGCCTGCAGCAGATCCAAGGGGAACGGGAACACGATCGTCGAGTTCTCGTTGCCGCCGATCTCTCGGAGCGTCTGCAGGTAGCGCAGCTGGATCGTCACCGGGTTGCGGCTGATCAGATCCGCGGCCTCGAGCAGCTTGGCCGCGGCCTGGAACTCGCCTTCGGCGTCGATGATCTTCGCCCGCCGCTCGCGTTCGGCCTCGGCCTGGCGGGCCATCGCGTGCTGCATACCGGCCGGGATCTCGACGTCCTTGATCTCCACCGTCGTGACCTTGATCCCCCAGGGCTCGGTCTGGTCGTCGATGATGTGCTGGAGGCTCTCGTTGAGCTGCTCGCGTTCGGACAGCAGATGGTCGAGCTCGGCTTTCCCGAGCACCGAGCGCAGCGTCGTCTGTGCGATCTGCGAGGTGGCGGACATCACGTCCTGGATCTCGACGATCGACCGGTTCGGGTCGACGACCCGGAAGTAGGCCACGGCCGTGACCCGTGCGGGCACGTTGTCGCGGGTGATCACCTCCTGCGGGGGGATCTGCAGGGTCACCGTGCGCAGGCTGACGCGCACGAGCCGATCGACGAAGGGAGCCAGGAGCACCAGGCCCGGCCCCTTCTGCTCGGTCAGGCGGCCAAGGCGGAAGACGACACCGCGTTCGTACTCACGCAGCACACGCACGGAGAAGGCGGCCACGATCAACCCGACCAGCACGATCACCACGACGGCAACGACGAGGACGTCCAGGATCATGGGTTCAGCTCCCATTCTTCGGCCTTGCGCACGCCCAAGGTCAATCCGGTGACGCGTTCGACGACCACTCGGTCGCCCTCGTGCAACGCGCTTGCCTCCTCCGGGTGGCTCGGCCGAGCCCGCCACAGTCCTCCGTCGACGAACACGCGGGCGCCGGCGGCGCCCGCGCGGACCACGCCAATGTGACCGATCATGGCCTCCGTGCCGGCGCGCGGGCGCAGCCGCCGCACCGAGCCGAGACTCCGGCCCAGCAACATCAGACCCGCGGCGGACGCCAGCATCAGGCACACCCCGACCGCGACGACGGCGAGCCACCCGGCGCCCGCGCCTACGAGCAGAACGGACGCGCCCGCCACGAGCGCGACCACGGCCACGCTGGCGATGAAGCCCCCGGTGCTGAGATGAGCCTCGGCCAGCACCAGTACGACGGCAGCGACCACCAATACGAGACCCAAGACCAGCATGACTTCGATGCTACTCCCCGCGCGTACCGGTCCCTACGCGGATTGACCACCGCCGTACGGCAGTGCTCAGCGCACGGGGTCGATGACCTCGCGCGCCGGCCGTGCGTCAGGCCGCCTCGAGCTCGGCCATCGGGGCCGGACCGCAGCCGCAGACGCTGTCAGCCAGACGCGCCGCCGTGACCTGCTCCCAGCGCCCGCTCGCCACGAGCTCCCGGCACAGGTTCCCGACGTCGCCGAGCGACTCGCGGGCGATGATGTCCTGATCGACGTCGCTGCTGAAGATCAGGTTGTCGGCGGCGTGCCGGATCCGCTCCTGTTCGTCGGCCAGCAGCTTGCTGGGGCCGAGGTCATCGAGTATTTGGACGACTCGCCGATAGGCCTGCACACGTTCCGGGCTCATACTCCGCCCCCCTGCGGGATGGTGGTCAGCATGGCGTCATGATGCCCGCCGCGACCATCCCGGGCTTTAGCCCGTTGTCCAAACATTTGCGCCGGCGCTTGTACGCGTTCGCAGTGCCCGACCGGCTGCCGGCGGTCAGTCCGCCAGGGCTCCCGGATCGGCGGGGACGTCGACCGCGTGCTCCCGCAGGGCGACGAGAGGCACGACTTCGAGCGCCCGCTCATGGGTGGACGCCAGCACGACATAGGCCGCCGCGCCGTCGGCGTGCGCGCGCAGCCAGTTGATCGCGGTGACGCACCAGCGATCTCCGGGCACGAGGCCGGGAAACCTGAACTCGGGCACCGGCGTGATCAGATCGTTGCCGATGCTGCGCTGATGCTCGAGGAACTCGCCCGTGACAACGGCGCAGATCGTGTGGCTGCCGTGGTCCTCGGGCCCAGACCGGCAGCAGCCGTCGCGGTAGAAGCCGGTCAGCGGGTCGGTCCCACAGGCTTCGAGCTCGCCTCCGAGCACATTGCGATCAGGCACCCGGTAAGTATGCCGCCGGCTTCGGCTACCAGCGTCTCCCACGCCCAACTGACCGCCGTGCCCGGAGGGCCATGCGGCGTTCTCTACGCTGCGTCCGATGACCCTGCATCCGCTCGCGGCTCACTTTGCCGAGCTCGCCGGCGGTCTCGACGCCGGCGCGGGACCACCGGAAGCTGCCAAGATGACGCCGTGCGGCGCTTCAACGTACGGGTCCCTGCCTTCGATCACAGCTCCGAGCGCGACGGCTACCGCTGGCGCGGCGGACGGGCAGCGGGCCCACCCGTACCACTTCCATCACGGGATCGAGGAGTGGCTGCTGGTGGTCGCGGGTACCCCGCGGCTCTGGACTCCGGACGGCGAGCGCGTCGGCGTTCGGATCGTGATGCTCTCGACCATTCCCGAGACCCGGATCGCCGGCTCGGGCGATCCGATCAGCATCACCGTCTACCCCGACAGTGACAAGGTCTCGGTGTGGCCACCGGGCAAGCGCTTCCGGATGAGCGACAGCGTCGGTTACTGGGACGGGGAGCTCTAAGAGGGTCTCTCACCGATCGGCGCCGGACGAGCAGCTGCATCGGTTCCACAACCAGCAGACCCAGGAGCTCAGCGCGCACCTGTGCGGACGCGGGCTCTACGAGGCGATGGTGTATTGGGAGACCGCCAAGGCGCAGAACCCGTCGGCCTCGGATCACGAGCTCGAGTTCGCCCGCATCTGGCAGCAGCTGCCGCCCGGGCCTTCCGGCATCGCTGCGGCGTCGACGCTGGGCTCGCTCAGGGCAGCAGCACGATCTTGCCGTGGGTCCGACGCAGCTCCAGCTCGCGGAAGGCGTCCCGGACCTCGTCCAGCGGGTACGTGCGCGCGATCGGGATCTCGAGGCTGCCGTCGGCGACCAGACCGGCGAGCTCGGCCAGCAGCGCGGCCGTGGCGATCGCGTGGGTGCCCTGGGCGTTGACCCCCAGTCGCTGGACCGCGTCGTAATCGATGATCGTATTGATGCGCTGCGGAGCGACACCGAGCTCGATGGCCAGATCGACGTAACCGCCGCCGAACGTATCGATGAACGCATCCACCTTCCCGTCGGCCGCCTCGCGAATACGGTCGGCCTGCCCATCTCCGTAGGTCACCGGGATGATGTCGTGACGACGCAGCCAGTCGTGGTTGTGCTCGCCCGCCAGCCCGATCACGGTCGCGCCGGTGCGCCGGGCGAGCTGGACGGCAACCGAGCCGACGCCACCGGCGGCGGCCGAGACCACGACCGTCTCGCCCAGCTGCGGGGCGACGGCCTGAACCGACGCCAGAGCGGCGAGTCCGGCAACGAACAGCGAGCCGGCCACCTCCCACGGAACCGCGGCCGGCTTGGCGGTGAGCTGATCGGCGGGAACCGCCACGAGCTCGGCCTGGCTCGCGCGCTCCTCGGTCCAGCCCAGTACCTCATCGCCGACGGCGAAGCCCGTCACGCCGTCACCGACGGCCTGCACCACCCCGGCGAGGTCGGTGCCCTCACCGGACGGGAAGATCGCCGGCCAGCGCTCGTGCAGACGCCCCTCGCGAATGCTGATCTCGCCCGGATTGATCCCCGCGGCCTTGATCGCCACCAGCACGCGCCCGGAGGCGGCGACGGGATCCTCGACCTCACGCACCTCGAGCACGTCCACGCCGCCGTACTCGTCGAATCGCACAGCCTTCATGTCATCTCCTCGGTTGTTCGCCCACGACGATAGCTAGCCCACATCTTCGCCCTGCGCGCCGGCCAGATCGACAGCCTGATCGCAGGCCCGTCGTCCGGCTCGTGCACCGACCAGCCCGTAGACGCGCCGCAGTCAGCTGCGAGCGTCGGTCGGCCCCTCGGCTTCTGACTGACCGCGTTCGCGGACGGTCGCGCGCAGCTCGCTGACCAGTCCGATCGACGGGCCGCCGACCAGCTCCCACGCACGGGCGATCCCGATGAAGAAGCACACGATCACGAGGATCGCGATCGTGTGGGCATCGCTCACGTTCTGAGGGTGCATGATCAGCAGGAGCCCGAACAGAAACTGCAACCCGAACGTGATCACGAGGAACACCAGGAACACGGCGTCGCGGAGCTCTCCGGGTTGTGTGCGCCGGACGCGTAACAGCGACAGCAGGGATGCGACCACGAAGACCAACCCCACGACGGCCACGCTCAGCGCCGGCCAGCCGATGTGCTCGCCCGGGATGAGGGCGAACAGGGAGACCGTGAGCGCGTTGATGAACGCGGTCAGCGCAGCCGACGCGCGCACGCGGTGCGCCTGCGCGGCATTCTCCGCCGTCAGCCGGTCTTGAGCGACCGTGATCGCCACGAACAGCAGCCCGATCAGCGCGCCGGCCACGCCGGCCGATGCCGCGAAGAACGAGTCGAGCCCCACGGACGTCACGTCCGCATCGTCGCCCGGCCGGCGGACGGTCTACTCGGTCGGATCGGCCGCCGCGGCCTGATCCAGACGCGCCACACCGGTCTTGTCCGGCTTGAGGCCTGCTCCCTCGACGCGGTCCGTCCACCCCTTCTTGTTGTCGTACCACCGACGCGCTGCGGCCCCATAGGGATCCGAGTACCACCCTCCAGAACGTTCGCGCTCCTCGGACGTCTCAGGCTCGTCGACCGGTCGTTTCCGTGACCAGAAGGCCATGCCACTCTCCTCACACGATGCATCACTTGGCGTTTCTGTCGCATTGACGAAACGGCCCGTTGCGGTCATCGGCCATCGGTGGCCGGCGCGAGCAATTCGGCGAATGCGGGCAAGTCAACTCTCGAGCGAGCGTACCCCATCGCCCGAGCCGCTCAGGCTGCGTACGATTCCGGTGCCCGTGCCGCGATTCAGGAGACCCCGCACGACGAAGGATCCGGCGGTATCGATCGGTGATCCTCGGCTCGAGGGTGGGAGACGGTCGACCAGGGTGGCGTCCGACCCACCCAAGGGTGGCTGGCGGGGTGAACCGGCGTGCCGGATCCTCCCAGCTGATACTCATATTGCGCCGTCGCGGGAGGGCCGCGTGCCCAACAGTCTTTTCGAGGCCCTGCCCGTCGGGTAGTTAGATTAGAGGACCGATGTGTTAGTCAGGGCAAAGCCCGAGGCAGGAAGACAAACCCGTTCGCGGAGGAGCGCCACAGGCGCGAACTCTGTCCGACGTCGCCCTGACTAGCGACCTCGGCGCTGGTCTCGAGCGTGCTGCTCACTCGGCGCCACCGGCCAGCGGTCCAAGTCGGCGCCGACAAGTCTGGCCCCCTCGCAGATGACCGGTCGGCGCGTGTCGTCCACGCTGTCGGAACCGTGGACCACGCCGCAGCCGCGGACCACGCGTCAGACCCCAACCGGAAGGCGCCCGATGCCCTTCAAGCAACGCTTACTCGTCATCGCCAACCAGACGGTGGGCTCGGCAGAGCTGCGGAGCGAGCTGCAGGAGCGCTGCCGGAAACGACCGACTGCCGTGATGCTGCTGCTCCCGCACCGCTACACCGCGGAGGCCGAGGACCGGTTGGCGCGCGCGCTCGCGGAACTGCGGGAGGACGGCGTGGAGGCCGACGGTCGACTTTCCAACCCGGACCCGTTCATGGCCGCGCACGAGGAGTGGGATCCGGCGAACTACGACGAGATCCTGATCTCGACCCTGCCCTCCTCGAAGTCGCGCTGGCTCAGCTCGGACCTGCCCCGCCGGATCGAGCGACACACGGGCGCGCTCGTCAAGATCGTCTCCGGCCGCCCGCAACCCATGGGTGCCGGCGCGACAGAGCCGACGGTCGACTGGATGATGTCACCCCGTGAGGCGGCCTGACGTCGGCCACGGTGAAGCGGTCTCCGAGCAGCCAGCCGAGGCACGGTCGGTTGAGTATCGCAGCGCCGCTCGTCCGCGCCGGCCCGGCGCCGTGTGCGAACCTCTTCGGACGGTGATCGGGTCAGACGTGGAATGAACGAGCTCTTCTACCGGGCGCGCTTCCGGCGTGATCATCGGTGGGCCCCAGGCCAGATGTCACCCTACCTCGACGGAGAGCTTGGGGTCACGCGGAGCACGCGGATGGAGCGTCACGTCAGACAGTGCGCCGAGTGCCGGGCGCTGCTCGCCGGTCTGCGCCGGATGCTCGGCGCGTTGCAACGCCTGCCGCCTCCGGCGGGGGGTGCCGATGCGATCGCGATCGCTGCCTCCGTGCGCCTGCGCCTGGACGAGCCGCCGGCGCCGGGCCTGAACCGTTGACGGGGTGCCGCGGGTCCAACCAGGCATGAACGACATCACTCCCCCCCAGAATCAGGCTGTCGAGTCTCGCGTCGAGAAGGGCGAGCGCGAGTGGCGCGAGCAGCTGACCCCCACCCAGTACGAGGTGCTGCGGCGCAAGGGCACCGAGCGTCCCTTCACCGGTCACTACGTCAACGAGAAGCGCGACGGGACCTATCGGTGTGCCGGCTGCGGCGCCGAGCTGTTCTCCTCGGAGACCAAGTTCGATTCGGGCACCGGCTGGCCGAGCTTCACCGAGCCGGCGGACCGTGCCAACGTCAACCTGCACGAGGACCACAGCCACGGCATGCACCGAATCGAGGTGACCTGCGCGGCGTGTGGAGGCCACCTTGGCCATGTGTTCCCCGACGGACCGGGCGAGACCGGCGAGCGCTACTGCATCAACTCCTGCTCGCTGGAGCTCGACGAGCGCTCATAGACAGAACGCTCGGCGGGCGGCACGTTCGCGTGTCGCCCGCCGGCGAGTCGGTATAACCGCGCGGTGAGCGGCGGGCCGACCTCCGAGCATCAGTTGATTCGGAGTGCGCGCGCCGGTGACCAGGACGCATTCGCCGAACTGGTTGCGATCAATGCCGACCGTGTGCGTGGCGCGCTGCGACGCTTCGGGCTCGACGCGGGCGAGGCCGACGAGGTCGCGCAGGAGGTGTTTCTGCGGGCGTGGCGCGGCTTGCCTCGGTTCGAGGAGCGCTCGCAGTTCTCCACGTGGCTGTACCGGATCGCCTTCAACGAAGCCCAGCGGCGGCTCTCGCGACGCGCGTTACCGCAGGTCGAGGCCGGCCTCGATCGCGATGACCCGGTCGCCTCCGTGCCGGAGGCGCCGCATCTCGGCCCGGAGGCTCGGGCCCTAGACCAGGAGTTCGCGCAGGTCCTGGAGCAGGCCCTGGCACAACTGCCCGCCGACTGGCGCGCTGCCGTCGTTCTCCGCGACATCGAGGGTCTGTCAACGCAGGAGGCGGCGGAGGTCGTCCACGTCCGCCCGGCGGCACTCAAGAGCCGCCTTCACCGTGGCCGGATGCAGCTGCGCGCCCTCCTCGATCCGTACCTGGAGCTCGAGGAGGGCTGAGGGGACTACCTGAGCGTGGTCGCGCAGACGGCGCCGCCGTGCTTCTCTAAGTAGCGCTGGTGGTACTCCTCGGCGGCGTAGAACGCCGGCGCAGGGGTGATCTCGGTCACGATCGGCGTGCTCCGGGCTCCCTGCAGCTCATCACGGGATGCGATCGCCAGCTGCTCCTGCTCGGCATCGTGAAAGAAGATGGCCGAGCGGTACTGGCTGCCGAAGTCCCAGCCCTGCCGGTTCGGACTGGTCGGGTCGTGGATCGACCAGAACGTCCTCAGCAGGTCGTCGTAGCTGATCGTGGCCGGGTCGAACCAGACCTCAACCGCCTCCGCGTGACCGGTGCTGTGGGAGCAGACCTGCTCGTAGCTCGGATCGACTGTGCGCCCTCCGGTGTAGCCGACGGTCGTCCGCACGACTCCCTCGAGCTCACGGAACGAGGCCTCGACACCCCAGAAGCATCCGGCGGCGAACGTCGCCCGCTCAAGCTCTCTACCGTTGGAATTCAACACGTCTGGTCCTTTCTTTGTTCGTGTCTGGATAGACCCGACACGATCCGAAAAGGGTTCGGCCGCGGCGGCGCCAGCGCGCGAGCTAGTACACGAGCTCCAGGCGGCGACTCCCGTCAGTTTCGACGACGCGGAAGCGTCGTTCCCACGTCGGAGCGGCGGGCGGGTTGCCCATCACGCCAATCGTGCCCCGTCAGCTCTGCGTCGGGAGCTTCACGACGTCGAGTCCTAGGGGGGCGCAGACCAGTGCCGGCCGATCAGCGCGAATCAGCTTGCGTCGCAGGACGACGAAGGCCGGCGCGCCGAGCAGCGCCGGCACCGCCAGTTGGAAGAGGCGGTAGAGGAGCACCGCCGCCGTGGCCTCGGTCAGGTTGACGCCGTAGAGCGCGAAGACCGCGATCAGCGCGCCCTCGGTGCCGCCGATCCCGCCGGGCACGGGTATCAGGTTGCCGAGCTGGCCGATGAGGTAGCCGAGCACCAGCGTGCCGAACGGGGGCACGTGACCCACGGCGGCGAAGCCGAACCCGAGGGCGGCGATGTCGAGCGCCATGTACGCGAACGAACCCACGATCACGCCGACGCTATGCGAGCGCAGCAGCGCGATCGCCTGATCCACGCCGTCGGCGCCGGCCACCAGCCATGCGCGCAGCGCCAGACGCACGCGCCCGCGCCAGCCGTCGCGCTCGGCGCCGCGCTCGCCCAGCGCACGGAGGAGCCGCGGGCTCAACCCGACCACGAGCGCGCCCAGGGCGGTGATCAGTGCCGGCACGAGCGTGAGCACCGCCGAACCGCGGCCGTCCAGGATCCCGACGAACACGCCGAGTCCGACCACCACGAGCGCGACGAAGTTCGCGGCGCTCGTGACCACGAAGAACGCCACCGTGCGGCGCGCGATGTGACCGGTGGGCATGCCGGCCTGGCGCAGCGCCCAGGCCCCGAGCGCGAGGCCGCCGGCGCCGCCGGCCGGCAGCAACGAGTTCGCCGCCAACTCCGCCATGGCGATGTCGTAGCTCAGTCCCCACGACATCTGCGAGCAGAACGTCGCGCGGAACACGAGCAGGTAACCGACGCACGATCCCACCTCGGCCAGTGCAAGCGCCACAACCGAGACCGGGTCCGCGCCCTGCAGGCGGGCGCGCACCTCATCGAGGCCGGGCAGCGCGCTGAGCGCGATCACGACCAGCGCGGCGACCGCCGCGACCTCGGCGACACGCACGGCCAGGTGCCGCGGATTCAGCTCATCGGGCATCGCGCGACCGCGCGGCGCCGGCACGGCGGCGCCCGGACGGCTCAGCTCACTGGGCTCCATACGACATAGCGGTCTCGAGATCGCGCTGCGTCACCACCACGGCTTCAGCTTACGCCGCCGTGTTTCAGGGCGGCCTTCTCGTAGGGGTCGTGATCGCCGCTCATTGTGACCTCCGTCGGTTGGTGGCGAGATCAGGCTCTCGCTCTCGACGCCCCCGTGGACGTCCCTGGTCGGGGCACTGGTCACTCGAGCACGCAGGTGGACCGGATCACCTGGCCGTTGACCCAGTGGCCTTGCTCGCCGACCAGGAATGCGACGACGTTGGCGGTGTCCGCGAGGGCGCCCGAACGCTCCTGCCGGGGCGCCACGGTGTTGACGGTGATGGCACGGGCGCGGAGCTCGCGCGCGAGCACCGGCGTGATCGCCTCCACCGCACCCGTGCTCGCCGCGGAGGCGGCACAGCCCGGCCGCGCCAAGTCCACGACGGAGCTGGAGAGCGTGACGATCGCCCCCCCGTCACGGAGCTCGCGCGCAGCCTGCCGGCTGACGACGAAGGTACCGCGCACGTTGGCGCGCAATAACGCGTCGAACGTGTCTAGGTCATGTCCCCCCTAAACGCTTCTAGGGGTGCGTTCTGAGGGCCGGAATGCCCACTTGGATGCGTTCGTCTGCTTCTGGCGGCGCGCTGGGCGGGCCGGCGGCCAGGTAGGGATGGCGGTCAGCGCAGCGACGCGACGCGGTCGACGTCGACGATCGCGCGGCGAGTGACACGGGGGCGGCCTTGGTTGGACTCAAGGTGGTCGCGGATGTGCCTGACGTAGGCGCGCTCGTCGTCCCGGCGGTTGGCGTGCAGCTGCATGAGCATCAGCATCCGGTTGGTGCGCTCGCGGTTCTTCAGCCCGTAGGCGCGGGGGCGGATCGAGTCGCGCACCGGGTTGATGAAGGCGTCCATCGGCGAGGTGCTCAACGGCGTGTCGGCGCCTCGCGTCGAGCGCGGCCCACGCCGACCGAACTGATCCTCGACGATCCGTCCGGTGCTGTTCAGCCAGTCGCTCACGCGCGCGATGCCGGCGGCATGCGCGCGCTCGAGGAACGGCGCCCAGAACGACGGGCCAGTGAACGCGGTCTCGACCTGCGGCAGCAGCTCGTCGATCGTCTCCTTGTGCTGGGGCTGCTGGGCGCGGATGTTCTTCATCAGCCGCTCGAGCGCGTGGCGCAGATGCCACTCGCACAGGTACAACTCAGCGTGCGGGAAACGGGCGCGCACCGCGCGGGTGAGGCCGCTGTCGTTGTCGCACACCACGCGCTCGGGCGCACCCTCGAGACGGTGAAGGAACGCCTCCCAGTCGGCCTGGGACTTGGACGGGAACGCCTCCATTCGCCAGATCTTCGCCCGGCCGTTCTCGTAGCCCATCGCGCAGAAAACGCGAAACACGATCCGCGGTGGGCCGCCGTCCGCGAAACGCACGCTGAACGGCAGGTCGTCGAGTAACAGCGACCCGCTCGCCGGCCACTCGCGCGGCCGGTAGGGCTCGAACACGACCGGCGCGAACACCTCCACCCAGTCCATCACCAGCGACCCATGGCGCGTGAAGCGCACCTCACCGCAGGCGGGATCGGTGCGCATCCGCCGGGCGCGCTCGCGCGCCACCAGCGCCGCCTGGCAGTAGGTCGAGCCGGACCCGACCATCTTCAACGCCTCGGCGATGCCAAGCGCAACGAACTGGTAGCGCCGCGCCGCGTGCGGACCCTCGTGAGAGCCGACGTCGCGCTCGCAAGACTCGCAGGCGTCCGTCCAGGACTCCTCGCGCGGCAGAACCTCCGTGAACCAGTGCGGGCGATCGCCGTGACCGGGACGCACCGATAGCGCTGCCGGCGGTGCTCCGGCGAACCGTAATGGCCGTCGAACCGCACCCGCGACCCGGCGTGCTCCGGCCTCGGACACACCGCCCTGGCATTGCTCCAGCTCTTCCCCAGCGACGACATCAGTCGCGCCAACATAGCCGCCACGCCAGACGACCAACGCATCCAAGTGAGCATCCTCACGGCCAGAACGCACCCCTAGAAGCTTTAGGGGGTCATGTCTAGGTCGAAGTCGGCCACGAGACCGAGGACCAGCCGGCCCGCGGCGTGCACGACGACGTCGACACCACCGAACGCCTCCGTCGTCTCAGCAAACAGCCGCTCCACGTCGAGCTCGTCGGCGACGTCGGCGCGAACCGCGACCGCGATGCCGTTCGCGGCGAGGATCTCCTCGACAGCGGCGTCGGCGACAGCCTGGTTGCGCGCGTAATCGATGACCACGGCGTAGCCTCGGCGCGCCAGCGTGCGCGCGACCTCGTGGCCGATCCCGCGCGAGCCTCCCGTGACGATCGCGACGCGGCCGGTGCTCGTCATGTCGCCCAGGTCGGTGACCACGCACACACTGTGGCGGTCTTTCCCGATCGTCGCGCTAGGGGATTACCCGGGTCGCATCCCTGGTCGTTTAGGCTTTCTGGACCAATGGCCGCTCAGCGCCTGCCCGGGTTCCGCGGTCGGTCCAGCGAGCGCCAGGTCCTGGACCGGATGCTGGACAATGTGCGCGGTGGCCAGAGCGCGGTCGTGGTCATTCGCGGTGACGCGGGCGTCGGCAAGACGGCGCTTCTGCGCTACGGCGCGCGGCAGGCGTCCGGTTTTCGTGTCGCCCAGATCGCCGGGGTCGAGTCCGAGATGGAGTTGCCGTACGCGGGACTGCATCAGCTCTGCGCGCCGATCCTGGGCCGGCTCGACGTTCTTCCCGGGCCTCAGCAGAGCGCCCTGAGCGTCGCCCTGGGCCTCGCCTCCGGCGAGACTCCCGACCGCTTCCTCGTCGCCCTGGCGGCGCTCAGCCTGTTGTCCGACGTTGCCGACGAGCGGCCGCTGCTCTGTCTGGTCGATGACGCCCAGTGGCTCGATGCCGCTTCCGGTCAGGTCCTCGGATTCGTCGCACGACGGCTGCTGGCGGAGTCCGTGGCGATCGTCTTCGCCGTGCGCGAGCCCAGCGACGAGCACACGTTGACGGGCCTGCCGGAGTTGGCGCTCGGAGGGCTCGACGAGGAGGATGCGCGGGCGTTGCTCCGGACGGTCATCCCGGGCCGACTTGACGAGCGCGTCCGCGACCGGATCGTCGCCGAGACACGTGGCAACCCGTTGGCGCTGTTGGAGCTGCCTCGGGCCATGAGCGCCGCAGAGCTCGCCGGAGGCTTCGCGCTTCCCGATGCGGGAGACCTTCCGGCTCACATCGAGGAGCACTACCGGCGCCGCCTTGGGGCGCTGCCCGAGGAGACACAGCGACTGATACTGCTGGCCGCATCCGACCCGATCGGTGACACGACGCTCCTCTGGCGTGCCGCCCACGCGCTTGGGATCGAACGGGACGCGGCCGCGCCGGCGACGAACGAGCAGTTGCTGGAGATCGGAGCGCGGGTGCGGTTTCGGCATCCGCTCGTGCGATCGGCCGTGTACCGCGCGGCGCCGGCGACGGATCGACGCACCGCGCACAACGCGCTGGCCGCCGCCACCGACCCTGAGAGCGATCCCGATCGGCGCGCCTGGCATCGAGCGCACGCAGCGACCGCTCCGGACGAGGAGGTGGCCGGCGACTTGGTCCATGGCGCGAGCCGTGCGCAGCGCCGCGGCGGTATCGCCGCCGCCGCCGCGTTTCTGGAACGGGCGGTCGCGTTGACTCCTGACCCCGCCGAGCGGGCGTCGCGGGGGCTCTCGGCCGCGCGAGCGAAGTTCGCCGCCGGCGATCTCGTGGCCGCCGAGTCCCTGCTCGCGACCGCCGAGGCCGGGCCGCTGGACGAGCTCGGGCACGCACAGGTACAGCGTGTGCGCGCGCAGATCGCCTTTGATCTGCGGCGCGGTCGCGATGCTCCGCCGCTGCTGCTGCGCGCCGCACAGCGGCTCGAGCCGCTCGACGCCGAGCGCGCCCGGGAGACGTATCTCGAGGCGCTGGTGGCCGCGATCTACGCCGCCCGTCTGGCCACCGGCAGCGACGTGACCGACATCGCCCGCGCGGCTCGCTCGGCGCCCGTCGGACCCGACCCGTTGCCGGCCCGGCAGCTGCTGCTGCTCGGCCTCGCGACCCGTCTGACCGACGGTTACGGCGCCGCAGCGCCGACTCTGAGCCAGGCGCTGCGCGCCTACCGGGCCGAGGAGCAGCAACCGGACTGGCTGTGCGTGTCCTACAACATTGCGGCGATGGACCTGTGGGATGACCAGGCCTGGCTCGAGCTCGCGTCCGGCCAGATCGAGCTCGCGCGGGCGACGGGAACGTTGAGCCTGCTGCCGTATGCGCTCGACTACCTCGCCGGACATCACGTCCACGCGGGCGAGTTGTCCGTGGCGGCCGGACTCCTGACCGAGGCCGAGCGTCTCGATCCGGGCGTCCGCGCCGAGACCCTGCCGTACATCCCACTTCTGCTCGCCGCCTGGCGGGGTCAGGCGTCGACGGCCGCGAATCTGATCGGGGTGATGACCCGCGGCGCCCGGACCCGAGGCGAAGGATGCGCGATCACGGCGGCCGAATACGCCACCGCGGTCCTCCACAACGGCCTCGGCCACTACGAGCTCGCGCTCGACGCCGCCCAGCGGGCGGCTGCCGCGGACGAGATCGCGACGTCATCTTGGGCGTTGTACGAGTTCGTCGAGGCAGCGGCGCGCAGTGGCCGGCGCGAGATCGCATCCGCAGCCGTGGAACGTCTGTCGGAGCGCGCCGGCGCGAGCGGCACCGCCTGGGCGAAGGGAACCGACGCGCGCTCGCGCGCGCTCGTCGAGGACGGTGAGGCGGCCGAAGAGCTCCACCGCCAGGCGATCGAGTGGCTCGGCCAATGCCGCATGGCGGCGCACCGGGCTCGTGCGCAGTTGAGCTATGGCGAGTGGCTGCGTCGCGAGAACCGGCGCGTCGACGCACGCCGGCAACTCCGCGCCGCGTACGAAGTGTTCGCCGCGATGGGCGCCGACGGATTCGCCGACCGCGCGCGACACGAGCTGCTGGCCACGGGCGAGAAGGTGCGCAAGCGTCGCGAGGACACGCGCGATGAGCTCACGCCCCAGGAGGAGCACATCGCCCGGCTCGCCCGCGAGGGACGGACGAATCCGGAGATCGGCGCGGAGCTGTTCATCAGCCCTCGCACCGTCGAATGGCACCTGCGCAAGGTGTTCACCAAGCTCGGGATCAGCTCGCGCAAAGGTCTCCACGACGCCCTGCCAAGCCGGGACCGCGAAGGCGTGCCGGCGTGAGCGAGACAGGGGGTGTGGTGCTCATGAGTCCTCCGAGCCCGCCCCGACCGGCTGGTGCGCGGCTCTGATCTCGCCGCGCAGCGCCTTCAGGGCCGCCCCGTAGATGTCCGAGAAGCTGGGGAAGGGCTGGATCGTGTCGCGCCACACGTCGAGTGGGACCCGAGCGCGGATGGCCAGCGTGGCCTGCTGCAACCACTCGCCGGCCTCGGGGCCGAGCGCGTGGGCGCCGGTCACCACCTCGCCGTCGCTGAGCACGGTCAGGAAGCCGCCCGACTCGGCGTAGGCTCGCGTGTAGGTGGCGGTCCTCGACACCTCCGACACTGGGACAGTGGCGCTGAAGCGCGCCTCGAGTGCACCCACCGCCACGGCCTGAGGGTCGGTGTAGACGACGCGCGGCACGGCGTCGTAGTTGGCCGGTCGCGGCTCGCCGAGGATGTTCGCAGCGACGACGTCGCCTTCGTACTCGCCGACGTGGGTCAGCGGCCAGATGCCGTTGACGTCGCCGATCGCCCACAGGCGCTCGCCCGCCCGCAGATGCGCATCGACCTGGATCCCGCGGCCGTCGGCCTCGACGCCGACCGTCTCGAGTCCGATCCCGCTGACTCGGGGGCGGCGGCCGGTGGCCACGAGCAGGCGATCGCCGCGCAGCGCGCGGCCGTCGTCGAGCTCGAGCACGTAGTCCTCGCCCTCCCGCCGTGCCGCGGTTGCTTGCACGCCAAGGACGATCTCGATGCCGTCGCGACGCAGGGCGTCGCCGAGCGCGTCGCCGAGCGGGGCAGGCTCGCGGGCGAGGAGGTGCTCGGCGGCCTCGACGAGAGCTGCCTCGCCGCCAAGGCGATGCACGGCCTGGGCCAGCTCGACGCCGGCCGGCCCCCCGCCCAGCACGAGCAGACGGCGCGGGACGGCCTTCATGCTGGTGGCCTCGCGTGTGCCCCACACGCCGTCGAGCTCGCGCAGGCCGAGCACCGGTGGCACGACCGGATCGGCGCCGGTCGCGACGACGACGTGCTCGGCGGTGCGGCGTACGCCGTCGACGTCGACCACACCCGGACCGGCGAGCCGGCCGCTGCCGCGCAGGAGCTCGATGCCCCGGGCGGCCAGCCACCGCTCCTGCCCCGCGTCGGAGTAATCGGAGACCATGAAGTCACGCCAGGCCAGCGCCGCCTCGACGTCGACCTCGGCGCTCGCTGCCGCCTCGCGCGCAGCGTGCACCGCCTCGCCGGGGCGCAGCAGCGTCTTGGAGGGAATGCACGCCCAGTACGAGCATTCTCCTCCGACCAGGTCGCGCTCGACGACCGCGACGCGCAGGCCGCCGTCGGCCAGCGCGCCCGCGCAGTGCTCGCCCGGGGCGCCCCCGCCGAGGACGATGACGTCGTAGTCACGGTTCACGCCGGTCCTGCTCATCTCAGGCTCCATAGGTCGGTTGAGGCGTTTCCGCCACGGTGCGGTAGCCGCCCGTCACCCAGTCGGCGATGATGGACGCGTACTCGCCGGCGGCCTCTTCCCACACGAAATGTCCGGCGTCGACGATGACGAGCCGGCTGTTGGGCAGGCGCTCGTCGAGGAACTCGGCGTTGACCAGCGGGACGGCCCGGTCGCACCGGCCGGCGATGATCGTGACCGGAGTCTCGATCTCGGGCAGGCGTTGGGCGAGGTTCGGGAGCTCCTCGGGGTAGCTGCGCACGTAGCGCATCGACTCGACGAACCGGTCGCCGGCGTAGGACGCGAGGTAGTCCTCGCGGATCTCCGGCGGCAGCGGGTGGCCCTCGATGGTGTCGAGCGCCGCGCCGACGATGGCGCGCGGGTCGATCGCCCGGAAGCGGTCGAGGTCGGGGGCGAGGGTCCACTCCTCGAGCGGTCCGCCGAGCGCGATCGGGACGGCCGCGCCGCCGCTGCCCACCACCACGCTGGACAACAGACCGGGGCGGGAGGCGGCCGAGAACAGGGCGGCCGAGGTCCCGATGTCGGGCCCGACGATGTGCGGGTTGCCGAGCCCGCACTCCTCGATGAGCTCCACGATGAACTCGCCCATCGCCTGGGGCGACAGGAGGTCGTCGCGACGCTCGGATCCGCCGAAGCCGGGAAGGTCGACGGCGAACAGGCGAGCGTGCTCGGCGAGCGCGGCCCAGATCGGAGCGAAGGCATACACGCTCTCGGGCCACGGACTCGTCAGCAGGATCGACTGCTCGGCCTGCCCCGTGCCCTCGGCGTAGCGGATCCTGACTCCGTCAACGGACCGGAACCCGATCCGCATCGTGTCGTGTATGGACATCCTCGCTCCCGACGGTCGTGGTGGAGCCTCAGCGTCGGGCCTGGCGCCGTCCATCGCGCCCGTGGAACACACTGGTCCGTACCCCTGGTACTCCCCCTCACGCCGCGCTGCGCCCGAGGAGGGCGGCGGAAGGCCCTCGGTCCGAAGCCGTCAGTCGAGCGGGTGTTCGTACACCACGAACGAGGTCGGCTGCGCGACGGTGTCATAGAGCGACCGGGCCGCGCCGTTGTACTGCTGGGTGTGCCAATAGACGCGCTCCGCGCCGCGTTCGCGGGCCCGCGCGTAGACCGCCTCGATGAGCGTCCGGGCGACGCGACCGCCGCGACGTGATGGATCGACGTAGAGATCCTCCAGATAGCAGTAGCCGACGGCACTCCACGTCGAGGCGTGGAAGACGAGATGAGCCAGACCGATCGGCGCGTCGTCCACGTCGACCGCGACCAGGCCGAGGACCCCCTGCTCGCCGTCACGCAGGCGTGCAAACGTCGTCGCGGTCACCTCGTCGGTCAGACGGGCGCGGTAGAACGAGAGATAGCCGCTCCACAGCGCTTGCCATCGCCCCAGGTCCTCATCGCGTAGACGACGAACGCGAACCGGCTGATCGGCATCGGTCATGACCGGGACGATCCCAGAACGCCGGCGGCCGTGTGCTTTCGCGCGAGACACGGACGAGTCGAGTGCGAGCGCGGCGCAGACCAGCACCACGAGCAGACGTACGCGCTCATCGCCCGGGCGCGATCGGCGGGCGCAGGGAACTCGGTCACGATGATTGCCAGGATCACCGAGGCCTGCAGCGCGCCGCCGATGCCCTGGATCAGGCGGGCGGCGATGAGAAAGCCCTGACTGGGCGCCGAGCCGCAGAGGACCGAGGCGACGGTGAAGACGACGACGCACAGGAGGCCGAAGTCGTCCGCGCCGACACTGACCTCACCGAGGTGATCCAGATCGTCGGCGCGATCGCAAAGATCCCGACCACCGATCCCGCGCAGATCGAACACATCCTCGAGGTGGCGCTCGACGGGTTCCGTTACCGGCCGGCGAGCACGTAGGCCGCCCTGCGCGCCTTGCAGATCGGCGCCCTAGGACCGGCCCCGCGCCGCGGCGCGCTCCCGCATCCAGGCGCGCAGGTCCCGTGGCAGCTCGGGTGCCTCCAGGGCAACGGCGAGCAGCTCCGGCTCGCCCAGGATGGCCCGCGAGACGAGCGCGCTGGTCACGCCGTGCGCAGGACGGCTCACGACCGTGACCGGGTCGCCGGCGCCGATATCGCCCTCGCGCAGGATCCGGTGGTAGGCGCCGGGCCTGCCCGCCTGGGCGAAGCGCTTGAGAAACCGCGGATCATCCATGCGGAGCCCGAGCTTGAAGCACGGCAGCCGCGGCTGGCAAACCTCCAGCAGCGCAGTGCCGACCGACCACTGCTCGCCGATCACCGCCTCGGACACCGGCAGGCCCCGGATCGTGAGGTTCTCGCCGAAGGCGCCCGGATCGAGCGCGCGTCCGAGCTCGGACTCCCACCACTCGGTGTCCTCGAGCCCGTAGGCGTACACGGCCTTGTCGGGACCGCCATGGACGCTCCGATCGGCCTGATCGTCGCCGCGCAGGTTCACCCCGCGCACGGGCACGCGACCCTCGACCGGGTGCTTCCAGATCGCGGTCATCACGGTGCGGCCGTCGACCTCCACCGGGCGGGGCGTGCCGACGTTCACCGAGGCGACGGTTCCGGCGCCGGAGTCCGGACGAGCGCTCATGGCGCGGGCAGCCGGAAGGTCTCGAGCAGCTTCTCCAGGCGACGTTCGTCCCCGTGGATCTCGGCGTCCGTGTGCTCGAGCAGATCCGTGCCCCAGACGATGAGGTCCTGGAGGGCGGCCGTGAGACCTTCGCCGTGTTCGGTGAGACCGTACGCGCTGATTCCGGTCATCATGCTGATTCTGTCGCCTGGGCCAGCGCCGAGGTTCCCTGTCGGCATCGCCTTCGGTTGTGAGGGGAGCACGAGCCCGCAGAACACCGCGCCGGCCACACAGCGAAGAGGGGTAAGGAGCTCGACGAGCGTCTGAGCAGACAGCGGGCCGACGCCCGCGTCAGCCGGATGCGGGAGCCCTCAGGCCGGGACGGGCAGGGCGACCACCGCG
Organism: uncultured Solirubrobacteraceae bacterium; assembly: GCA_963816005.1. Lineage (GTDB taxonomy): Bacteria > Actinomycetota > Thermoleophilia > Solirubrobacterales > Solirubrobacteraceae > Palsa-465. The sequence goes on from CAWFKF010000016.1 coordinate 107,942, forward strand.
TCGCGCAGGTCCGCGGCCAGGTCGGCCGGATCCTCGACACCACAGCTGAGTCGCACGAGATCGGCCGGCACCGCCGCGCTCGATCCCTCCACCGATTGGTGGGTCATCAGCTGAGGCACCTCGATCAGCGATTCGACGCCGCCGAGCGATTCGGCCAGCGTGAACAGACGCGTGGCGCCGGCGATCTCCGCGGCCCGTGGGTGGCGGAAGCTGACCATGCCGCTGAACCCGGGCCAGCGCACGTCATGCACGTCCGGGTGGGCCCGCAGCAGCTCGACGACCGCCTGCGCGCTGCGCGCGTGGGCGTCCATCCGCAGATGCAGGGTGCGCAGGCCGCGGTGGACAAGGAAGCAGTCGAACGGCCCTGGCACCGCGCCGACCGCGTTCTGGACGAAGCGCAGGCGCTCGTACCAGTCCGGATCTTGCGTCACCACGACCCCACCGACGACATCGGAGTGGCCGCCGAGGTACTTGGTCGTCGAGTGCACGACGAAATCGGCCCCCTGCTCGAGCGGGCGCTGGTTCGCGGGCGTGGCGAACGTGTTGTCGACCGCGACCAGCGCGTTGCGGCGCCGGGCCACCACCGCGGGGATGTCGATCACGTCCAGGCGGGGATTGGTCGGGGTCTCGACCCAGATCAGCCGCGTGTCGCCGCGGACCGCGCGCTCGAGCGCGTCGGGGTCGGTCTGATCGACGAGGTCGTACGTGAGTCCCCAGCGAGCCATCACCTTGTCGACGAGCCGATACGTTCCGCCGTAAAGGTCGGCCGGCAGCACGACATGCGAGCCCGCCTCGCACACGACGGTGATCAGAGCGTGCTCGGCCGCGAGCCCTGACGCGTAGGTCACGGCGCTGCCGCCCTCCAGCTCGCCGAGGGCCCGCTCGAGCGCCATCCGCGTCGGGTTGGCCGAGCGCGCGTAGTCGTAGTCCTCGACGAACTCGCCCGGGCGAGGCTGCGCAAAGGTCGAGGTCTGGTGGATGGCGGGGATCACCGAGCCGTAGGTCGGGTCTGGTGTGAGGCCCGCGTGCACCGCACGGGTGGCGAACGCGTCGCGGCGCTCACTCATGAAACGAGCGCCTCGAGGAGGTCGGTGCGGGTGACGAGCCCCTCGGCATGACCGTCGCGGGTGACCATCAGAGCCTGCTGATCGCCCACCAGCAACTCGACCGCCTCGCGTACCGGGTCCTCGACCGAGACGGCCGGGAACGGCGGCTCCATCACTTGGGCGATCTCCGCCTCCAGCAGCGAGGAATCCTGCGCCGCGTGCTTGAGCAGTCCCCGCTCGCCGATCGCGCCCACCACCGCCGAGGGATCGTGCGCGCTCACCACGGGAAGCTGGGACACGCGGTGCTCGTGCAGCAGCGCGACGGCGTCCCGCACCCGATAGTCGGTGCGGATGGTGACCAGCGTCGGCACCTCCCCGGCCTCGCGCTTGCGCGCGAGCACGTCGCCGACCCGGAGCTCGGTATCTCGCTCCAGGAAGCCGTACTGGCGCATCCACGCGTCCGAGTAGATCTTGGACAGGTAAGAGCGACCGCCGTCGGGCACGATCACCACCATCATCGCCTCGGGGTCGTCGATCTCCGCGGCCGCGGTGAGCGCGGCGTGCAGCGCGAGCCCGCCCGAGCCGCCGGCCAGGACCCCCTCGAGCTGGGCGAACCGCCGCGTGGTCAGAAACGCGTCGCGGTCGGACACCGTGATCCAGCGGTCGATCACCGCCGGGTCGAAGGTCTCGGGCCAGAAGTCCTCGCCCACGCCCTCGACGAGATACGGGCGCACGTTCTCCTCACCGCCGGCGTAGATCGAGCCCTCGGGGTCGGCGCCGATCACGACGAGGTCGGGGCGCCGCTCGCGCAGGTAACGAACCGTGCCGGTGACGGTGCCGCCCGTCCCCACGCCGGCGACGAGGTGCGTGATGCGTCCGCCGGTCTGCTCCCACAGCTCGGGTCCGGTGGACTCGTAGTGCGCCTGCGGGTTGGCCTGGTTGAAGTACTGATTGGGCTGGAACGCGTCGGGGATCTCCGCGGTCAGCCGATCGGCGACCCGGTAGTACGACTGCGGCGAGACCGGCGGAACGTCGGTCGGCGCAAGGACGACCTCGGCCCCGTAGGCGCGCAGGAGGTCGATCTTCTCCTTCGACATCTTGTCCGGCATCACCGCGATCACGCTGTAGCCCTTCAACCGCGCGGCGATCGCCAATCCCGTCCCGGTGTTGCCCGAGGTCGGCTCCACGATGGTGCCGCCGGGACGCAGCCGCCCATCCCGTTCAGCGGCCTCGATCAGCGCCACCGCGACGCGGTCCTTGATCGAGCCGCCCGGGTTGAACGTCTCGAGCTTGGCGATGAGCTGGGGACGCAGGCCGGCTCCGATCCGCGACAGCCTGACCAGCGGCGTGTCGCCGATCGTGTCGAGAATCGAGTCCTTCACGGCGGAGGTGGTGGCGAAGTGGCTCATCCCACCAGTCTGATGATCATTCGGCCGTCGGTCAAACCGCCGACGATTCTGCGAGCATCGGCTCCTTGGACGAAGATTCTTCAGCCCGTGACCGACCTCACTCGCGCGTGCCGAATCATCAACAGCCTGGCGTGGACGACATCGATCGGGCGATGCTCGAGTTGCTTGCTGCGGACGCACGGGTCACCAACCAGCGCCTCGCCGAGCGCATCGGCGTTGCGCCGTCAACCGCGCTGAGCCGCCTGCGCGCATTGCGCCGGCGCGGGGTGATCCGCGGCTTTCACGCCGAGATCGATCTCGCCGCGCTGGGGCGGCCACTGCAGGCGTTGATCGCCGTCCGTCTCGCTGTGCACGCGCGCGCGCAGATCGACGCCTTCACCTCGGCGGTCCGCGAACTGCCGGGCGTGCTCATGGTGTTCCATCTGGCCGGTGCCACCGACTACCTGGTCTGGGTCGCCGCTCGGGACGCGCAGGACCTGCGGGACTTCGTCGTCGACCATCTCGCGACCCATTCGGCCGTCGCGCACGCCGAGACATCGCTGATCTACGAGCACAGCCGCGGTCCGGGGCTGTGGGGCTCGGCCGATCCGGCATGAGACCCGCGACGCGACTCGACGGACTCGGGACGACGATCTTCACCGAGATGACCGCGCTCGCGGCGCAGACGGGCGCGATCAACCTCGGCCAGGGCTTTCCGGACACCGATGGCCCCGGATCCGCGATCGAGGCGGCGGTCGCCGCGCTGCGCGGCGGCGAGAACCAATACGCGCCGCTACCCGGAGTCCCGGCGCTGCGCGAGGCCGTCCTCGCCCATCAGCGTGACTTCTACGGGCTCGAGCCCGAGGACCTGCTCGTGACCTTCGGCGCCACGGAGGCGATCGCCGCCGCACTGCTGGCTCTGTGCGAGGCGGGCGACGAGGTGGTCGTGCTCGAGCCCTACTACGACTCCTACGCGGCCTGTGTCAGCTTCGCCGGGGCGCGCCGGCGGCCGGTCACCCTGCGCCCGCCGGACTTTGCGCTGGACGCCGACGCGCTCCGCGCGGCCATCGGCCCGCGCGCCCGGGTCCTCCTGCTCAATTCACCCCACAACCCCACCGGGCGCGTGCTCTCGCGCGCGGAGCTCTCCACGATCGCCCACGCGTGTGTCGAGCATGATCTGGTCTGTGTCAGCGACGAGGTCTACGAGCACCTGGTCTATGACGGGGAGCACATCCCCCCGGCGACGCTGCCGGGCATGGCCGAGCGGACCCTGACGGTCTCCAGCATCGGCAAGTCGTTCTCGTTCACCGGCTGGAAGATCGGCTGGTGCTCGGGCCCCGCCGAGCTGGTCGCCGCGACCCGGACGGTGAAGCAGTACCTGACCTTCGCCGGCGGCACCCCGCTGCAGCACGCGGCCGCCGCGGCGCTGACCGGTGCGCGCGCGTATCTCGCCGGATTGCGAGACGAGCTGCGCGCCAAGCGCGACCAGCTCGGCGCTGGGCTCGCCGCGGCCGGCCTGCGGCCGCTGCACTCCGCGGGCACCTACTTCGTCAACGCCGACGTCGGGAGTGATGCGGTGAGCTTCTGCCGGACGCTGCCGGGGCGCTGTGGCGTCGTCGCGATTCCGACTGGGGTGTTCTACGACGACAGGACCGCAGCCCCGACGCTGGTGCGGTTCGCCTTCTGCAAGCGCGAGGCGACGATCGCCGAAGCGGCGGAGCGCCTTGCGAGCCTGCGCTCGGTGTGAGCAGGCGAGGCCAGTCCGCCACGAGCTTGCGAGTGCTCCGGCGCCCAGCTGCCGGTGGTCACCTCGAGCCCGCAAGCGGGCTGGGCATGCGGCCGCAGATCGTGGCGGTGAAGCCGGGGTCGGCGGCGTTGACCCGCCAGTGCGGGTGAGCGCTCGCCCACTTGACGGCCAGCAGTCGCCGTGGCCCCATCACCGCGTACAGGTCGAGCAGCAGATCGCCGTAGGTCAGCCGCGACGGCGTCGCCGACGGCGCCGGGATCGGGCCGTGACGCACACGCGCCAGTAGACGATTCACGCGCGGCCGGGACGGGACCATGACCGGCGAGAGCGCAGCGCGCCGGACCGGCGCGCTGGCACAGTGATTGGAACTCGGCGAACACCCGGTCGGTGTCGCCGATGTTGCTGGCGACCGATGCAGCGACCGACGTCGTGAACGCAACCGGGTCCACGACGCCGTCGAGCACCATCGCCCGCACGCGCCGCGGGAACATGTTGGCGTAGGTCTGGCCGAGAAAGGTGCCATACGACCACCCGAGATAGGTGAGATGCTGGTCGCCCACGAGCCGGCACAGGTAGTCGAGGTCGCGGACCGTGTCCTCGGTGGAGATGTGGGCGAGCAGGCTGCCGCTGAGCTCACTGCGGCGCCGCGCAAAAGCGGTGGTCTTGCTCACGTAGCGCAGCGATTGGGCCCGCGTGGTCGGGATCGACCAGTTGACGCCCCAGAACCTGGCCTGATTCGTCGCGCTTGCGAAGCAGCGCACATGAGTGCTGGCACCCGTCCCGCGAGGATCGGATGCGTCCAGTCCAACGGAACCCGCACGCGGGCGCACTGAAGCCGCTGGCCGCACGGCCTCCACGCGATCCGCGCTGCGGCGGCCGCCGGCGGGGAGGGCAGGCCTCGCGACGCGGCCCCGGCGCTGGCGAGCAACAGCCCCGCCGCGCAGATCCCGACCAGCCGGGCTAGGATCACAGCGTCACCAGGAGGGTGACGATACTCAGTCCCGCCGCGTCGAGCGGGCACTCAACGATGAGGAAGCTGACATGGGCCCGAGCACCGGGATTGGTCGGAGACGGGCAGCGGCGCTGGCGGTTGGCTGTGTCTGTGTGGTCGCGCTGCTCACGACTGGCGCCCCTGTCGCCTCCGGCGCGGTGGCCCATCCGAGCCCGCGCGGGACTGATGCCTCCGCCGCGGCTGAACGCGGTGCGATCGATGCGCTGGTTCGCAAGGCGATCGTCGCCCACGATCTGAACGCCGTCATCCTGCAGGTCACGGTCGGCGGTCGGACGCTGTTCACCAAGGCCTACGGCGAATCGATGACCGGCGTTCCGGCGACCATTCAGATGCACTTCCGCAACGGCGCGGTCGCGATCTCGTACATGTCGACGCTGCTGCTCCGTCTCGTCGATCAGAAGCGGGTCAGGCTGGACGACCCGATCTCCAAGTGGCTGCCGGGACTGCGCGACTCCCGTCGCGTGACGTTACGGATGCTCGCCGGGATGAGCAGCGGCTACCCCGACTACGCGACGAATCCGGTTCTCGGCGATCAGATCTACGCAAACCCGTTCCTCCAGGTCATGGCCCATGACCAGCTGGCCTTCGCGCTCGCAACGCCCCAGTTGTTCACGCCCGGAACGAACTGGAGCTACTCGCACTCCGACTACGTGATCCTCGGACTCGTGCTGCAGAAGATCACGCACCAGCCGCTCGACGTCGCGCTGCGCCGGATCGTACTGCGCCCGCTCGGCCTGCGGAGCACCAGCAACTCCACGACGGCCGCGATCCCCGCGCCCGTGCTGCACGCCTACACCTCGGAGCGACGGCAGTTCCTCGGCATCAAAGCGTCGATCCCGTTCCTCGAGGACTCGACCTATTGGAACCCGTCCTGGACTCTCCCCCGAGGCGCCGTCGAGACGACCACCATCGCTGACATGACCCGCACCGCGATCGGCCTCGGCCAGGGCCGGCTCCTGTCCCGGACCTCCTACGCCGAGCAGATCGCCCCGCGCATCGGTTTTGGGCATCCACAACCCGGCTGCGCAGCCTGCCAGACGCTGAATCGCGTCCTCGGCTATGGACTCGGCGTCTTCCGCAACGGAGGCTGGGTCCTGCAGAACCCCGGGTTCGGTGGGTACTTCGCGATCGAGGCGTATCTCCCCGCGCAACGCATCTCGATCGCGGTCGCGACCACGTACCGCGAAGGCAGCTTCGACGCCGAAGGGAAGGCACCGAACTGGGCCACGCCGATCTACACCGAGATCGGCGCCCTCCTCACCCCCGGCGATCCACCACCGACCGGCTGAGTCGCTCAGCGCGCCCGCCGATGTCTGAGCACCCCGCGTCGCAGCCTGGAGCACAATCGGCAGGGTATGCGGGTGGCACTGAACGAGCTCTTGCGTGCAACCGAGCAGAGCTGCCAGCGAGCATCGAGCAGGGTCAATGAGCTTCAAGCGCGCCCTCGGATGACCGACTCGACGTCGCTGGTCATCGTGTGCTGCTGGATCGCCTGGGCCGTCTATTGGGTGATCACGGCCTTTTCCACCAAGCGGGCGATCGAGCGAGGCGGAATCATCGGTTATCGCGTGGTGGCGCTGGTTCTGGTCGCTGCGTCCTTCGTCATCGTTCGCCTCGTGCACGGGTCTCCGCAGTCACGGCTGTGGCAGACGTCGCTCGCGGCGGGAATTGTGAGCGACTGCATCGTTCTCGCCGGCGCCGCCTTCGCGGTCTGGGCGCGCATCACGCTGGGTCGCAACTGGAGCGCAGAGGTGACGCTCAAGGACGATCATGACCTGATCGAGTCAGGCCCGTACGCGCTCGCCCGGCATCCGATCTACACCGGGCTGATCAGCATGGCTCTTGGCACGGCGATCAATGTCGGGCGGGCGATCGGTTTTGTCGTGCTCGTCGGGCTGTGCGGAGGCCTGTGGTGGAAGGCCCGCCAGGAGGAGCAGATCATGAGCAGACAGTTCCCTGACGCCTACCCCGCGTACAAGAAGCGCGTCCGCGCGATCATTCCGTTCGTCCTGCTGCTGGTGCTGGCGCTGGCTCCTCTCGCCGCGTCGGCGGCGACGGCGCGTACCCCGGTGGTGTTCTTCCCCGGCTACGGCACGACGACGTTGCGCGTTGACGTTCGCGACCAGACGTTCGCGACCAGACGTTCGTGCACGGCTGTCCATGCTCCGGATCGTTCGAGGTCCATGAGTCTCACCTCCATCGCGGCGCCCCCACAGGCGCTGTCGTGGGCAACCCTCTTCGGTCCCGGCTCGTCATTGGGATGACCTTGCCGGTCCCCGTGATGGTGGACTTCACCGCATGGCGAGTCCGACGCGTTCCTCCGCGACATCGTCGAACACTTCATCGACGATCCACCCGTGCTTGACCTCACAACACCAAGGAGAGACGACCTGCCAGAGTTCGACCGCAGCCGCCAGATCGTCCTGCGGGCCCGTCCCGATCGGGTCTGGGCGGCAGTGGCCACCACCGAGGGCAACGCCGCTTGGCTGTTCCCGAACGAGATCGCCCCGGACGGCGCCGGCAGCGAAGGCGTGGGATCGCCCCGCCGCTTCGCGATCCGCCACGAGCAGGGCGATTGGTACAACGCGCTCGAGTTCGCGATCGCGGACCGCGGGGACGGGACCAGCGCGCTGCGCTACGTGCACTGCGGCGTCTTCCCGCCTGAGGGCTTCGACGCGCGGAACGACGAGATCCAGCAGCACACGGATTTCTACCTGCACACGCTTGGCGAGTACCTGGAGCATTTCGACGGTCGCCCCGCCACATACGTCGGCGAGGTGCCCGGAGGGATCCAGGGGCCGCCCGCGTCGGCAACGCCCGACGGCTCAACCGCCTCCGGCGGGCGCTCGGACTCGACGAGCAGGTCAAGGAAGGTGACTCTGTGCGGCTGACCCCGGAAGGTCTCGACCCGCTCGATGGAGTCGTCGACTACCTGCGGTCCAACTTCGTGGGCATCCGCACCGACGACGCGCTCTACTGCTTCTTCGGCCGCAACGCCTTCGGCGCCCCTGTGGCGATCACCATCCACCTGTTCGCCGACGGGGCCGAGCCCGAGCAGCTCGAGCAGAGCTGGCAGCACTACCTCGAGACGACACTGGCGTAGCCGACCATGGGCACCGCCGCGCCGGGGGCGCGCACTCCGACGCGCCCCCGCGCGCTGGCGATCGTCCTGCACGTCGCCGCCACGCGCGCGTGCCGCAAGTGCCTCGCGTCGGCGGCCATCAACCTCGGCGCCCACAACACGACCGAGAACGCCGCCGACTTCGCCGATCTGCGAACCGCGCTGCGGATCCGGCAGTGGAACGTCTACGGGGCGCACGACCCCGCGCAGTCCGCTGCCCACCGCGATCTTGCCAGCACGTCCGCGGCGCGCGGACACGCGGTGCGTCGCGGGCCTGAAGGTCCCGGCCTTCAGGCCCTAACTCGCGAGTACCTCGTGTGCGAACCGCACCGCGAGGGCGCCGTCGCCGACCGCGCCCGCCACCCGGTTTGTCGCGCCGGCGCGCACGTCACCGGCGGTGAACACTCCTGGGCGGATCGTCTCGAGGAGATGCGGCTCGCGGTCCTTCAGTGGCCAGGACAGGTGCCCGTCGCAGCCCGCCGCTCCGCTGCCGCACAATAGGTAGCCGGCGGGGTCGAGGGCAAGCATCCCCTTTGCCGCCTCGTTGCACGGGATCGCGCCGATCATGACGAAGACCGCCGTGGCGGCCACCGGCTCGACAGTGTCGGAGGGGGAGTGACGCAGGCTGACGGACTCCACCGTCCCGGCACCGTGCACGGACGCCACCTCGGTCTCGGTCATCACCTCGATGCGGGGGGAGCGCTCGATCCGGTCGATCAGGTAGCGCGACATGGTCGAGCTGAGGGCTTTGCCGCGCACGACGATGCGAACGCTGCGTGCCCGCGAGGCCAGGTGGACCGCCGCCTGGCCGGCAGAGTTGCCCCCACCGACGACGATCACATCCTCGTCGCGGCAGCGCTCCGCGTCGGTGGCCGTCGCCGCGTGGTACACGCCGGCGCCGCGGAAGCGGTCGATGCCCTCGGCCTCGAGCTCACGCCACCGTGCACCGGTCGCCATCACGATCGCGCGGGCGAGCACGTGCTGCCCGTCGTCGAGGTCCACGCGCAGCAGGCCCTCGGGTCCGTCGGCCATCTCGACGACGCGGTGGAAACTCGACAACACCGCGTCGAAGCGACGTGCCTGCAGCGTCGCGTTACGCGTTAGCTCGGCGCCGGAGATGCCGCTCGGAAACCCGAGGTAGTTCTCGATCCGTGTGCTGGTCCCAGCCTGGCCGCCGGGCGCCCAGGCTTCCGCGACAAACGTCCTCAGCCCCTCCGATCCACCGTATACCGCCGCCGCCAGGCCAGCTGGTCCGCCGCCGAGCACGACCAGGTCGAATCGCTCACCCTCTACCTCTGCGCGAAGTCGGAGTGACCGCGCGACCTGCGCCGCGGACGGGTTGCGCATCACGTCGGTCGCGTGGACCAGGACCGGCGTCTCGGATCGCGGGATGTCGAGCCACTTCAGCAGGGCGGCGCTCTCCGCGTCGGTGTCGACGTCGACAAATCGCACCGGTAGAAGGTTGCGCTCGAGCAGATCGCGGACCTCGAAGGCCCGGCGGGATCCGCGAGGGGCGATGAGTCGCATAACACCTTGCCCGCGGGCCTCGTGCCATGCACGCCGTTCCAGCAGTGTGGCGAAGATGTGCTCGCCGAACTCCGGCCAGCGGGCAACCATCTCCCGCAGCTTCGACCGGTCGAATTCGATGACGTCCGTCGATTCGACGGCCACGCACGCGCTGATCGTGGGCTCACCGGTGAACACGGCGATATCACCAATGAACGTGCGACTGTCGGCTTGGGCGATGTAGACGTCCTTGCCGGGCTTGCGATCGATGAACTCGACGAGCCCGCGCTCGATGACGAAGAACGGCGCGTCGCGGACGGCGTGCTCGTAGAGGATCTCACCGGGCGCAACCGTCCGCCGCCGACCACGCTTACCCAGCCACGCCAGCTTGGTGTCAGACAGCCGTGGAAACAGCACCTCGTCAGCAAGGTCGGGGAACGATTCCCTGCGGATCACCTGCGTAGTCGCCATGGCACGAGGCTACCGCCAAGTCCAAGCGCCGGCCCAACAACACGCACGACCGTCCGGAGGGACAAATCACAGCACGGCATCTCGACTCACCAGCAATCGACCACATCGAGCGGCTGGGCTGCCAGAGCTCCACTCCGATCTCGAAGGGGCCTACCGCCGGATGGTCAACGCGCTGCCCGACGCCGTGCTTGGTGCTCGAGATCGCGGACACACCGGCGCGGGAGTCGGTGCTCGCGATACCCGTCCTCGACCGCGAGCCTCGACGCCGTCCTCTCGCCCCGCACGACGCTGCTAGTGAGCGTGCGTCAGGTCGGAACTATCACTCGGACTTGTCCAGCGCTCCTCGAGCTTGGCGAGGATCGCCTCTCCGAGACCGCGCAGAAACAGAACGTCGCGCTGGCCCAGTTGTGGTTGCTGCTCGTGTGCAAGACAGCAGAGCACGTAAAGGCGAGCATCGAGCGCGGTCAGAGGAACACCGAGATAAGCACCGACGCGAGCAGCACGTGTGATCTCGAGATCCCGGAGCTCCTCCTCGGCGCGCGCGTCCGGCACGAAGTTCGAAAGCCTCCCGGTGAGCAGGCGGTGGCAATAGGTGTCCTCGATCGGCATCGAGGCGCCGATCACGAGGCCGAACGATCCGACGTCTCCGGCCGCGAAACGCACGACTTCGCAGCCGTCGCAGACTTCGCCGAGCACTGCGACGTCCATCTCGGTCTCCGCGTGAGCGAGCTCGAGCGCTGCCGTTATCGGGTCCGCGGCCGTGCTCGGCGCGGACCGCCCGTGACGGGCGGGCGGCTCGAGGTCCTTGGTGTTGGTGCTCAACGGATGCGCGAGATGCTTTCCTCGCTGCAGCTCTCCCCAGGCCAACAGCCACAGAGCCGCGCGCTCGTCGTCGGTCACGCTCCGAGCTAGCTCGAGGTCCCGGTTGACCTGCGCGAGCGAGTCACCGCGCTCGACTTGATCGATCACCCGCCGACGCCAATAGCTGCTCATCGTCCCTCCTCCGGCACGGGGCCTGTTTCCCGCGGGCGGGAGCGGGGGGCGTTATGACGGTCGCGCATGTTGCGATTTGACGCGGTGTCCGCGGCGAAGAGACGAATGGTCGGACGGATCGCCATCCTAACAGCGGTGACGCGGCGCGGGAAACGGACTGGACCGAGGTTCGACGTGTGGCCGCTGAGAACCCGAGCACGACCAACTACGGCGCGTGAAGCGCTGAGCATCGGACGAGGACGATCATCGGGATTTCGCTCGGCGGGATCGTGGGCTCGAGGACGGAGCGCTGGGGCACCGCGTCGCACCCTCTCGGGTCGAGTTCATGGGCCATGAGATCGCCGAGTTCGAGCGGCTGATCGCCCAGCAGGCACTGGGCTGGCCGGAGATCCGCCGGCTGATGACCGTCCCGGGCCTGAACCTGATCCGCGCGGCGACCTTCATGGCCGCGATCGGGAACGTGAGCCGGCTCATGACGGTAGCGATCTCATGCTTTATCAGTTCATCACTCCCGCAGGGCGGCCGACGGGGGTACAGAGCGGAACCTTCGTCTCGCCGCACGGCACGGTTACGCACCTGCGGCGCTACACGGTCGTGCCGCTCCAGCCGGCTATCCGGCCAGCGGGGGCAACCGGCACCTACCCCCTGCGCTGGCGCCTCGAGCTGCCGTCCGTTCACGTGGCCGTCACGCTGAACGCGCGCGCCCAGCGTCAGTTCATCTCCAATCAATAGGGTGTGGCTACTTCAGGACGACGGGGTGGGCTGCCAGACGTCGCGGCGGTATAGGCGTTGCTGGTCGTGCGTGATGTGGTGTTCCCAGTGATCGTCGAGGTCGCCGGAGAGGTGGGTGGCGCGTAGCTTGAGGAGCGCTTCGGCGGTTTGGGGTGTCCAGCGCATGCCGGAGCGCTCGAACCGGTCGCGGATCAGGTTTTTGCAGGCGCCCTCGACGGTGCCTGATGCGATCGGCCAGCCGTTGCGCAGGTACTCGTCGTAGCGCATCCGTTCGCGGTTGCGGTAGAGGTAGTCGCAGACGCCGTGGATCGTCTTGGCTTTGACGCCGGCGATCCGGCGTTTGGTCATGATCTGGCGCAGTCCTTTGACGACCTGGCCGGTCATCCCGCACAGGATCCGCTCGGTGCGTGCTTTGACGAACGCTTCGGCTTCGGGGCTGCCTTCTGCGTGCAGCGCGTGCGCGACCTTCCAGAGCTTGTCGAGGACGTGCAGCAGGTCGAGCACGAGTGTGACGTTCTCGAAGCTGGCGATGACGCGGCGTTGCAGCGCGCGCTCGCCGTCGGTGAGGATCACCCACGTCCGCTCGTGGTCGGGGTCGCGGCGGGTCATCTCTGCTTTGACGTCTGCGATGAACGCGTCCTTGCCGGCAGTGAGGCTCGCCCATACGCGCTTGCGGGTCGGCTTGGGGTGTTTGGGCCGTTCGGAGGGATGCTGGGTTGCGAACAGGCTGTCGATCACTTCGGTGGGGGTGCGGTGGATCGGTGGCTGGCTGTGGACGGCGGCGACGGTCGCCATCTTCTTCTTGTTGGCCTTCTCGCCCTTCGTTCGTCGGACGACCTTGATCGCGCCGTCAGGCTTGACCATCGGGATGCCCTTGCAGTCGATCGCGCCAACGAGGATCTCCCCGTCGGCTGGGCCGGTCGCGGCCTGTGCGCGCCCGGCGTAGAACGTGTCGAAGTCCACGGCGGCGTCGTGGACGAGTTGCTCGGCGGAGCGCTTCGGGATCGTCGTGCCGGTGATCTCACCGACGAGCGCGATCGCTTCGTCGAACGGGCCGCAGATGACCGAGCGGATCAGCCTGCGCTGGCACTCGTAGCTCCACAGGCGCCCCGGCAGGCGCAGCTGCGCGTCGAGGGGATGGATCGCCTCATGTCCACGGGCGCTGTATCCCACGCGCGTGACGCGGACCTCGCCGAACAGGGTCACCAGCGGCCGGGTGTGCAGGCGCTTGTGAGTCAAACGCACCGACTCCTGCTCGCCGACCAGAACGATCGCCTCACCGATGTCCCCGTCGCCGCGCGCGTCGATGTGCGCCTGCAACGCGAGCCTGAGGATCTCGCGGCCGCGGCGCTCGGACTCACGCTCGAGCTCTGACATGCCGGCGTCCTGTGCCGTCTGACCTGACAGCCAGCGCTCCAGATCCCGGAACGCGTCGATCCCGCTGCTCGGAGACGACTGATCGCCCATCCGAGCGCCCAGTATGATACTGGGCGATGACGGAACGGCGTCAGCCAGCGGGACTGGAACGTCTGCGTGCCGACTACGAGGCGGCGAAAGCCCGCCTCGCGGAAATCGGGTTCACCTGTGAGGGCTCGTTGATCGAGCGCTACACCAGTTGCAAGAACCCCAACTGCCGCTGCCAGGACCCCGACCAGCGCCACGGCCCGTACTGGCAGATCTCCTGGAAGCAGAACGGCAAGACCGTCTCCAAGATCCTGCCCGCCGACGACGCCGCCCTCTACCAGGAATGGATCGCCAACCGCCGAGCACTGGAGCAGGTCCTCGATGAGATGCGCGACATCTCCCGCCACGCCGCACAACAGCTTCTCGCCGGCCGCGGCCGACCGCTGCACGGCCCACAACGGCCCCGCCGCCGGACCGCCTGAGCGCCGCTCAAACCCCGGTTATTGGCACGACCGGGCGATAACCCCGGTTTCAGCGCACCTCAAGCCCTCCGCCCATCGCGCCAAAACCGGCCATTACCAGCAACTTCACTGTCGTCCTGAAGTAGCCACACCCCAATCAATACATCCCAAGCTTCTGGGAAGCGGCGTCAACGATCACCAGCGGCCCTCCCGGCACCTGCATCGCGGAGTCCACCCGCGAGACAGCGAACAGCTTCTAGACGATTCCCACCGGCGTCCTGGTCGATGCGTCGGGCAACATAGTCCCACTCTCTGACCCTTGTCAAGCGCGACGAGACCGCCCGTTGAGGTCGTCATGCGAAGCGATCTCCCGGGCAGCTGCGGGGGGACCCCGCCCGTGTTCTCGCCGCAGCGGCACTCGCGCCCACGCACCTGCCTTCGTGTTGCGCCACAGCCTGCCGCAGCTTGCTGAGAGACCCCGGCTTGAGCGACAAGCGGGACGCTCGAGCGTCCGGATGCCGCGGTCGGCTTCTCGCGAGATCCAGGACGCTGGGCATCCAGCACGTGGGCCATGGGTGCGTGACCAACCCGGGTGTCTGGTGAAGGCGAGGATGCGGCTTGGCACGCGGGTCCTGCGACGCCGGCGCGCCGAGAGACGTCGCCAACGTGAACGCTCGGCCCCAGAAGGGGCCACGGCATGCGGACATCGGCCGACGCTAAGTCGTCACGAATGAATTAGTGGGCCCTTTTGGGTTGGGTGGATCGTGTAATTCCAGTCCGGATGGAACTCGTCGCGGATGATGTTCACCTCGGCCAGCTCCGCGTCGGTGACTTTGATCCCTTTCTCGTATTCGCGGGGGTCAAGGCGCGCGTAGACCTTCAGGCCGGTGCTGGTCGTGGTCGATCCGATCAGGTCGATGATGACTTGCAGGCTCTCCAGCGGCCGCCCGCGCCAGTTCAGGCTGACGTAGCTGAACAGGCGGTGCTCGATTTTGTTCCATTTCGAGGTTCCGGGCGGGAAGTGGCAGACGCGGATCGCGATCTGTAGCTCGTTGGCGAGCTTTTGGGGGCTCCGTGGATGATCGGGGGTGACTCTCGATCGAGATTCCGTCCTGAGCAGGGCTTTTGGTCGTCGGAGCGGCGGGTGGAAGTCGCGTGCGCCTCTGCTGCTGGGTTGTGGACTGCTCGCTGGGCCCCGTGCCCGGCGATCGTGGGCACAGCGGATGCGTGCTCAAGCGGCCAGGGATGGCCGCGCCTGCGCGCAGGCGCATCCGGATGATCATGGCGAGACTCGCCCCATAGGGCGTCGTTGGGGGGCGTCGGGGTCGCTGCCCGCGTTGACGGGGGTCGTGGCGTGCCGGGGAGCTGCCTGCTCCATTCCCTTCTCGTTGCGCCGTTTGCCGTGCGTGCGCACCGGGTCATCCCGGGGTCGAGCGAGCGTCGTGGCGGAATACGGGTGACGCGGTTCGGAGGGCCAGAAAGAAAACGCGTGTTCGTGTGTCGTCACCCCCGATCATGCCCGGAGAGCCAGCTTTTGCAGCTCGGTCCTCCACAGCCGGGTGCGGCTGGAGTTGCTGCCGCCGCCGTCCGCGGTGATCAGCAGCGTCGTGGCGTTCGGGTAGCGCTTCTGGCCGAGATGCATCCACCACGCGCGGATCGAGCTGACCGCGAACGCGCTCGTGTCGTTGGTCACACCGACCGACACGAACCCCTCATTCGCGGCGAGGTCGAGCACCCCATAGGGGATCGCGTGCCCCAGATCCTTGTCCTTGAAATCGTGGCAGCGAACCTCGACCGGCCGCTCGGTCGGCTCGTACTCCCGCCCGACAGCCTTGAAATCCCCGACAAGCTCCCGCTTCTTGGCATCCACGGAGATCGTCGGCTCGCCCGCCGCCAGCGCCGCCCGCGTGGTCTCGTTGATGTGGCGAAACTGCGCGTCACGGTCGGGATGATCCTTCCCCTCCCTGGTCTTCTGATTGGCGTGCAACCGAAACCCGAGCCCCCGCAACAGCTTCCCCGTGCTCCGATCAGAAATCTGATGCCCAGCCGCCACCAACGCCCCCGCGAGCTTCGCCAAGCTCTTCGAGGACCACCGCAACGGCGAGCACGGATCCCCCCGCGTATCCGGATCCACCAACGCCTCCAACGCCCCCACCAGCTCCGGATCACACTCCGTCAACCGCGGGCGCCCCGCACCCGGCCGACGGACACGACCCGCCTCCAGCCTCGTCCCCTCCCGCAACTCCGCGATCCCACGCACCACCGTGTTCCTGCCGATCCCCGTCGCCCGCACAACCGCCGCGATCCCACCCCGCCCACACGCACGCGCCTCCGACGCAGCCCACAACCGCCGCTGACGCTCGTTCAACTCCGGCCCCAACCCCCGATAACGCTCCGCAATCCGCGATTCATCGATCATGCCTTCGCGATACGCCACCACAACCCAACATCCTGCCACAACCCACTAATTCATTCATGACTCCTAAGAAGGATCCGTAGTTCCCGGGCATTTTCTGCGGCATCGCCCCGATGCGCCGTCCTGGTCGAACAAGTAACCCTGAGGTGTTCGACCTCCAATCGAATCAAAGAGGCGAGGAGGTTATTGAGATGATCGGCCTCTTGTCCATAGCTGCGCTGCTGGTGTTCGATGCGTTGGTCTACCGTCGTATCGGCAATCCCTATCGATGAGAGCATTGCTCGTTACCTGCCTCGCGACGTGACCCTGACGCGTACATGTCACGCCTGCGGGGCGGTGAGGTTGAGGTTCTGAGGAGGTGATGTACCTGAAAGTGGGATTTGGGCGTTTTGCAGTAGTGCGTGCAATTCCATTCCACTACTGCAGCCTTGTGCGGTCGGATTCGGATTGATCGTCGTTGCTGTCGCTGACCTCGCGATCGGTCAATGACGGCGTTGTCGCCTGCGTGGTATCCCGACACGGCTCTCTCGACGGGCCGGACCTGTCGGGACCTCGATCGGGGCTTCAGCTCGATCAGAATCCGATGAGCGGGTGCATCGCTTTCTGAACAGCATCAGCAGCCTTACACCGGCACCGGTGGCCCTCTCCGCCGCTCAGGCTGGCTCTGACGCGAGAAGCTTTGGCTCACCGGGCGCGCCTGCGCGCGGAAGAGGTGTCATGTGGCGGCGTCCAACACGGGCATCAACAGCAGGAGCCCAACAGTGAGAGCAGCTAGGAAGAACGCTAAAGCGAACATCGTGTATGCGACGTGTCGATCAGGATTCATGATTACCTGAACTCGTACCCAGTCCGCGAGACCGTGGCATCCGTAGTAGGCCACACGCATCGTCCGGGATGCGCCGTCCTACCGAGCACCGCACCGGTACCGGCTGAGCCATCCCGCCCAAGAAGGAATCCTTCTCGCGTGCCTTGCAACCGGCCGAGGCTCGCGAAGAGCCCGTCTGGGCTACCCGTGAGGAGACGTGCCGACCCATCCGAGTTCCAGAGCGATGCCCCTGGCTCCCCCTCCCCGAGGTTGGGGCTGCAATGCGGGGCCTAGCCCATCCCTAGGAGCGTGGGTCACAATGCCCGTAGAACGCCGTTTTGGCCCGTTTCAGGGGATCAATTCACCAGCGGCGATCGCTCGGATGGCCGCAGAACGGCTCTCAGGGCGTCGTTAATGAGACTGAGTGTTACTGACCCAGGCTCCTAGTAGTGCTTTGTGAGGTCGGGGTGTTCGGTCCTCCACGACGTGCGGCGCCAAATTCCTTCTTTGGCTTGAACACGCGTTGCGCTGGATTCCAGATAAATGAGATTTGAGGTCAATCTGGGCGACCTCACAAAGCACTACTAGGAGCCTGGGTCAGTAACCGCTTTATGCCGGGCGGTTGAGTAGTCAACCGTTCGGCGGGAACGTCCGGTGCGTTTAAGACGATTTCTGGTGCACGCGACCAGGAGGATCGGATGGCAATGGCGGTGGCGCAGGAGCGGTTGGTGGAGGTGGAGGCCGACGAGTCGGTGGTGGCTGACCGTCGGGCGGTGGGTGAGGAGAAGACCTTTCGTCGGTATGACCCCGACCAGGTGTTGTTGATGGCGCCGGTGTTGGCGGAGTGGGTTCCGGAGGGGGATCTGGCGCATTTCGTGTCTGACTTGGTGGAGTCCGGCACGCTTGACCTTCAGGCGATCTATGACTCTTATGAGGAGGAGCGTGGCTTTCCGCCGTATGACCCGAGGTTGATGGTCAAGCTGCTGATCTACGGGTACGCGAACGCGGTGATGTCTTCGCGCAAGCTGGAGCGCGCGACGTTCAGGGATGTGGCGGTGCGGATGTTATGCGCCGACCAGCACCCTGATTAGGGTGCAGGTCCCCCAGAGGGACACTGCGGCTTGAATCTACGGGCGATTCGAGGGCGCGGCTTGACCTTAGCGTCGATTTCGTCCGCCAATCCGAGCCGCGAGATTACGAAAGGCCGCGAACACTGGCTTCGCGTTGCTGGTTCTGCAACCGAGTGGCCCCTTGTCGAAGCGGGTCTAGGTTGACCTCAAACTACCAGTTAAGCAGCGTTTTTGTCTCGATCGGACTCTTCAAGCCTGCGTCCCTCCAGGGGACCTGCACCCCCCTGATTACCGCTCGATCGCAAGGTTTCGCAAGCGGCATCTGGAGGCGTTGGGGGAGTTGTTCGTGCAGGCGCTGCGGTTGTGCAAGCAGGCGAAGTTGGTCGGGCTTGGGAGCTTGGCGTTGGATGGGACGAAGCTGCGCGCGAACGCTTCGCGGCATAAGGCGATGAGCTATGAGCGGATGGTCACCAAGGAGCAGCAGCTTGAGGCTGAAATCGCTGAGATCCAAGCGAACGTCGCGGCGTTGCTGTCCGAGGCCGAGCAGATCGATGCCGAAGAGGATGAGCGCTTCGGTCCCGATCGCCGCGGCGACGAGCTGCCCGAGGAGCTGACGCGTCGCGAGCAGCGGCTGGCGAAGATCCGGGAGGCCAAGGAGGCACTCGAGGCTGAGGAGCTTCAGCGTCGCGAGCAGCGTTTGGCGAAGATCCGGAAGGCGAAGGAGGCACTCGAGGCCGAGGCGCGAGGCGGAGACCGCGCGGCGCGCCGAGCTTGAGGCCCAAGGCAAGCAGCCGCGAGCGCCGCGTGATGGGCGCGACCCGTTCGCGCCCAAGCCCACCGCACAGCGCAACTTCACCGATCCTGAGTCGAAGATCATGAAGACCGCGGATGGGTCCTTTCACCAGTGCTACTCAGGCCAGGCGGTCGTTGACTCCGTCGCCCAGGTGATCGTCGTCGCGGAGCTGTCTGATGAGGCCGCCGATCAGTGTCAGCTTCAGCCGGCGCTCGAGCAGCTTGATCAGAACCTCGAGGCGATCGGCGCCGAGCTGCCCGACGGCGCGGTGATGACCGCGGACGGCGGCTACTTCTCCGAGGAGAACGTCACGACCTGCGAGCAGCACGGAGTTGATCCCTACATCGCGACTGGGCGGTTCAAGCACTCAGAGCCCCAGCCGCCGGCACCGCGCGGACCGATCCCCACCGACGCGACCCCCAAGCAGCGGATGGCGCGCAAGACCAGAACCAAGAAAGGCCGGGCGATCTACAGCCGGCGCAAAGCGATCGTCGAGCCGGTGTTCGGCCAGATCGGCACCGTCCAAGACGGCCGCCGAGTCCTGATACGTGGCAAACCGGCCGCCCGTGCGCAGTGGCGACTGGAGTGCGCGATCCACAACCTGCTCAAGCTGCACCGCGCAGGCGGCCTGGCGATCCTCAACACCAGCTGACAAGCCCCGGGGGCGGCTCCCCAGGGCCAGAAGCCCCCCCAACGCTCAGCCACCCCGGCGACGGACGCGCAGACCGCTGTGACCGCCGCCCGTCACCACCACCAAGAGCACCAATCTTCACTGCTCACCTGCCCCGCGAGCCGATAGCGACCCACGCTCCTAGGCGACGATCACACTCGAGAATCTACCAATGCGGCCGGGGGAGCTGCGGTGACTCAGCTCCGGGTCAGCACCACCCGCTCCTTAGGGCCCGTGATCGCCCGCCTGACCGCGGCGACCAGCGATGGCAGATCGCGCGCCACTTGGTCGCGCTGGCCGGTCTGCTGATCAGCGCGGTCGAGCCGTGCGAGCGCCTCATCGCGGAGCCGCTCGACATGCTCGGCCGGCATCGGCGCGAGGGTGGTGACCGTCAGCGCGCCGCCACCGACCGGCCACTTCCCGAGCGCCGCGACGACCGACCGCTGGGCTGCCAGACGGTCGGCGACCTCTACGAGCTGATCGAGCGCGGCGAGCGCCTCCGCTTCGAGCTGCTCGGCCGCCCGCTCGGCGGCCGGCATCCAGGCGCCGTGCTCGCTGCTGATCGCCCTCGCCAACAAGACGTTCGCGTCCTTGGCGAGGCCGCGGGCAGCCTCCCAGCGGCGGCGGGCGACGGCGAGCGCCTCCACGGCCTTCGGCGCGGCCTTCTGTCTGTCGCCGGGGAGCGCGGTGCCGCCAGCGATCGCCGCCCGATCGGCTGCCGCGTCGGCCGCTTTGGCCTGACCAACACCCGCCTGCGCCGTGCGGAGCTGGTATGAGGTAAGCCGGAAGTCCTCGATCGCCAGCCGGGCGACGTCGTTCGCCTCCTCGACCGCGGGCGGCATGTTGACCGTGTCCGGGATGATCAGGCTGCCGTCCAATTTGTTGCTGGCACCGAGGACAAACCTCGGTACCTGTGTGGTGGCGGTCATCGGGCTCCTTGGAGTCGATCGAGATGGTCTTGTGCTGTCATCTTGCCCGGGTCGCGCTCGGGTTCGGAGGCGTCCTCATCGAAGCCGGCGGCGACCAGCGCCGCGTTCCGGGCAGCGGTCCACTCAGGGTCGATCGGCCGGAAGGACGAGTCCTTTTGCCAGCGCGAAAAATGCTCCGCGCTCCACGAATCGCGCGGGAGGTACTTTTCAGGCGTCATACGGGTACGTGACCGCCGTCGGCGGCACGTCGCTCACGCGCGCGTCGAACTTGCGCGGATGGAGCGAGACCGCGTGGTCGGGCGCCGGCTCGGGTTGCTCGGCGTTCGAGCCCAGGCCGTCCTGGCAGACGGGTTCTGGTTGCTCGAACCGCACCGTCGCCGACGTGTCTGCAGACGCCGACCCGAACACGGGCGTCGCCGTCTATGACACCTACCGCACGGGCGGCTGGCTCGTCTTCGGCGGCACGAGCGTCGCCTCACCGATCGTCGCGAGCGTCTACGCGCTGGCGGGCAACCAGGCATCCGTTAGCTACGGCAGCTTCCCTTACAGCCACACGGGCTCCCTGTTCGACGTCACGAGTGGCTCCAACGGCTCGTGCGGCGGCTCCTACCTTTGTACGGCCGAACCCGGCTACGACGGTCCGACGGGGCTCGGCACCCCGAACGGCACGAGCGCGTTCTAGGCTTAGCCCGCGCACCCGCAGGAAAGCCGGCTGACCCTCCCGGGTCAGCCGGCTCCCTGAACTTGTGACCGGCCTCAGCCGGTCCCGCGTGACGCGATTAGGACTGCGTCAGCGGCACGACCACGCTCTTGGCGAACGTGTTCGAGAAGCGGTTGATCTTCTTCACGTTCTTGGTCCAAATCCCGTAGTGAACGTTGCTGATCTTGTTAGCGCTGATCACGATCCCGTTTAGCGGCACGGCGCTGCCGACCAGGATCCCGATCGTGCTGCTCACGCCGAAGTCGCGGTCGCCGCCGAGGCCGTCGTGGCTGAGGCGGTTACCGATGATCTGGTTGCCGTTTAGGTAGGACCCCGGAGCGTGGAGGTGAAGCGTCACGCCCGCGAGGTTGTTCCCGTTTGCGGTGTTGCCCTGCACGACGTTGTCGTACACGGCCGCGCCGGGACCGGCCACCGCGAGCAGAATGCCAGCGCCCTCACCCTTGACACCGTTGCCGTTGGAGACGTTGTTGCTGATCGTGTTCCGGTAGATGCCGCCAGTCTTCGGCGCCAGCTTGCCGTTCGTCGTCGACACCGCGTTCGGGTTGTGGCCGGCAACGGTGATGCCGCAGTCATAGAGGTTGCCGAGGACCCTGTTCCCGAAGATCGTGTTGCCGGACGTCGGGCCGAGCTCGTCGGTCAGCAGGATGCCGCCGCTGTTGTCAGTGACCAGGTTGCCGGTCACGCGCGAGTTGGTGACCGACATCAGGTGCACGCCCTCGCCGCAATCACCGGGGACCTGGCCGCTTGGCGCGCACTCGCCCTGCGGCTTTGACGCGAACATGCCGAGGTCGTTGTGGCGCACCACGTTGCCAGAGATCGTCAGGCGGGACGTGTGTTGGGCGAGGATCCCCTCGAAGTTGGCATTCTCGACCTTGAAGCCACGAACGACCGCGCCGGGGGAGCGCGGGCCGGCGATCACGATTCCGTTGGCGAGGCCGGTGGCGTCGATCGTGGCGCCGGTGCCGACCAGTCTGATGTTGTTGCCGATCGTGACCATCTCGGCATAGATGCCCGCAGACACCTTCACCGTGTCGCCCCTGCCCGCCTGGGCCACCGCGTGGCCGATCGTCTTGCATGACGCCTTCTTCGTGCACGCGTTCGCGTCGCTCCCGGTCTTGGAGACGTAGAGCGTCTTCGCGGAGGCCGCGGCCGCCGTCGAGGCGGAGACGGCAATCGCCGCCACAACCACTGTCAAACATGCCCGCATCATGCGAGCGGATCCCGGTACTTTCAAGATGAACTCCTAGAGTAGTAGCTGGTATGTATCGCCCTCTGCAGCAAACCCGGGCGGCGGGCCAGAGTTGCGGTCACGTCCGCGGCAGCCGCTGCGCCCAGGCGTTCTAGATCTAGACTAGAAGGTTGGTGTTTTTCGGGTTGAGGGGTCCGGTCCGTCTGAGTCTCAAGTCATGCTTGAGGGTATGAGCCTTGGATTGACTTCCACGCAGGCGGATGTGTTCACGACGACGACCGGCTTTTGCGAGTCGAGGGTGTCTCCTGACTCGATCTACGGGTTGTTGCATCGCGAGTGTTTCCGGTTGTTCCCGGATGAGATGTTCGCTGATCTGTTCGCGGATTCGGGTCGTAACTGTGTGCCGCCGATGATCGTGGCGGTCGTGATGGTGTTGCAGCGGTTCGAGGGCTGCTCGGATCGTGAGGCGGGAGCTCGATTGCAGAACGTGGCGACGCTGCCGGGCATTACGGGGGCGGCGCTGGCGATGCCCGATATCCATCAGGGGTACGGCTTCCCGGTGGGTGGCGTGGCCGCGACCGAGCCGCCTGATGGGATCGTCTCGCCCGGCGGGGTCGGGTACGACATCAACTGCGGTGTGCGGCTGCTTGCGTTGCCGCTGACCGTCGGCGAGCTCGTTGGCCGCACCGCGGCGTTGGTGCACGAGATTTCCCGGCGCGTGCCGGTCGGCACCGGCCACGGCGGTGCGTTGAGGCTGAAGGGCCCGGCGTTTGACCGGGTGCTGGTGCACGGTCCGAGGATCCTGCTGGCCGAGCATGGGATCGGTACCGCGGAGGACGTCGAGCACACGGAGTCGGAGGGCTGTCTGTCCGGCGCCGATCCGGCGACGGTGTCGGAGCGGGCCCGCGTGCGTGGCTCCGATCAGCTCGGGACGCTCGGGTCGGGCAACCACTTCCTGGAGGTGCAGCGCGTGGCGAAGGTGCTCGATCCCGAGGCTGCCGGTGTGTTCGGCCTGCGCGAGGACCAGGTGACGGTGCTGATTCACTCGGGGTCGCGCGGGTTCGGGCATCAGGTGTGCAGCGACTACGTGCGCATGATGGACGCGGTCCAGGCGCGCTACCGGATCACGCTGCCCGACCGGGAGCTGGCGTGCGCGCCGCTGAGCTCGCCCGAGGGCCGGCGGTACCTGGCGGCGATGGCCTGTGCTGCGAACTTCGCGTGGGCCAATCGGGCGGTGCTGGCGCATCGCGTGCGCGAGTCGGTGGCGCGGATCCTCGGGCCGCGGATCGCGGAGGGCACGCTCCAGGTGTACGACGTCGCGCACAACGTCGCGAAGCTCGAGATCCACGACGGGCGGGAGCTGTGCGTGCATCGCAAGGGCGCGACGCGGGCGTTTCCCGCCGGTTCGCCCGAGATCCCGCGCGCGTTTCGCAAGGTTGGGCAGCCGGTGTTCATCCCGGGCTCGATGGGCACGAGCAGTTTCGTGCTTGTTGGCCGGGAGGGAGCGATGGAGCGGTCGTTCGGCACCACCTGTCACGGCGCCGGCAGGCGGATGAGCCGCACCGGTGCGCGGCGCCAGATCACCGGCGCGGAGCTGCGCCACCAGCTCGAGGCGCAGGGAATCGTGGTGCGCTGCCCGTCCAACCGCGGCCTGGCCGAGGAGGCGCCGTTCGCTTACAAGGACGTCGAGCGGGTTGTCGCGGTCGTCGAGCAGGCAGGCC
>CAWFKF010000017.1:0-234463 GCA_963816005.1 uncultured Solirubrobacteraceae bacterium
GCGACGACCGGAATCGAACCGGTGTAGACGGCTTTGCAGGCCGCTGCGTAGCCACTCCGCCACGTCGCCCAGGAACCTGAAATGTAGCGGCGCGGCCGGGATCTCCCGTTCCCGGCGAATCGGGCCGCCGGCCGCGCCGGGCCGCGACGCTTACGGCGTCGTGAGCAGGACGGCGTTCCCGGACGGGTCGCGGACGAGGGCGCCGCCGTTGTGGCGCTCGTACCCGATGCCGGCGTCCGTGAGGCTCTGCAGGGTCCGCTCGCGCTCCTCGGGCGCGGGCAGGGCGACCTCGAAGGAGCGCAGCCCGATCGAGCCCGGGGCGGGCGGGCCGGAGCCTGCGCTGTGCCAGGTATTCAGGCCGATGTGGTGGTGGTAGCCACCAGCGGAGACGAACAGGGCGCCCGGATAGCCGCGGACGACGACGTCGAAGCCGAGCGCGCCGGAGTAGAAGGCCTCGGTCTCGGCCAGGTCGGCGACCTGGAGATGCACATGGCCCATGCGGGTTCCGGCGGGCGCTCGCTCGTCGCGGTCGTCCTGGTCGTGGAGCTCGCCGATCACGCTCTCGAGATCGAGGGGGAGGGTGGCCATGCGGAGTTCGCCGGCCTCGCGGCGCCATTCCTCGCGCGGGCGGTCACGGTAGATCTCGATCCCGTTGCCGTCCGGGTCCGACAGGTACAGGGCCTCGGAGACGAGGTGGTCGGAGGCTCCGTCGAGCGGCCACCGCGACTCGGCGAGCCGCCGCAGAGCGACGGCGAGGTCGTGGCGGGTGGGGAGCAGGATCGCGAGGTGGTAGAGGCCGGTCGCGCGCCGGTTCAGGCCCGCCGCGGCGCTGTCGGCCCGCAGCTCGACGAGCGCGCGGTTGTCCTCGACGCCAAGGGCGAGCGAGCCATCGTCGCGCTCGGTTGCGCGCAGGCCGATGACCCGCTCGTAGAACTCGCGTGAGCGATCCAGATCGGAGACGGTCAGCCGGACGGTGCCGACGCTGGTATCGGGATGGATGGCCACGACGTCGGCTTACGCCGCCACCGCGGCGCGGTCGTGGGCTGCGGAAAGCTGCTCGAGGATCGCGATCAGGCCGTCGCGCGTCTCGCCGTCGAGCAGCTCGCCCGCGGCGCCGATGCGCTCGTGCGAGCGGTCGATGGCGAGCGCGGTGTCGAGTACGCGTGCGCCCGCGACGCCGAGTGTCCGGCGCAGGTCGGCATGGGCCCACTGGGCGCCGTACTGGCCGGGGCTGGCGCCGATGACCGCCGCCGGCTTGCCGGCCAGCGCGCTGCTGCCGCGGGGCCGGGAGGCCCAGTCGATCGCGTTCTTGAGCTGGCCGGGCACGCTGCCGTTGTACTCGGGCGTGGCGAACAGCACGGCGTGGGCGCCGGCGATCCGGTCGCGCAGCCTGGCGACGCCGAGGTCCGGAGTGGCGCCGTCGTGGTCCTCGTTGTACGCCGGGATCAGGTCGAGGCCGTCGAACAGCTCGACCTCGACGCCCGGCGGCGCCAGCTCGGCCGCGGCCCTGAGGATCGCGGTGTTGTGGGATCCGGCCCGGAGGCTTCCGGAGATCGCGAGAACGCGGATCGGGCCGGAGGAGAGAGGTGTCGCGGTCATGGTGCTCCTGGTCTCTTAAGTGCTTGAGTTAGCAACCATTATAGGGCAGCATGGTTGTGCCGTCAAGTGTTGGGCCGAGCGCCGGGCTGGGTGCCCGCCGAGCGCACGCCACGGGACGGAATAGGCCGGCTGGCCGCCTACTCGACGGTGCAGCTGGTGCCACCGTGCGCGCCCGGCAGGCGGCTCAGCAGCGTGGCCAGGAGCTCGATCTCCTCGGCCGAGAAGCGCTCCAGGAACAGGCGGCGGATGCTGGCGACATGGCTCGCGCCGGCCACGCGCAGCTTCTCGTAGCCGGCGTCGGTCAGGCGTGCATAGGAGACCCGGGCGTCCTTGGAGCAGGACACGCGCTCGATCATCCCGCCGGCGACGAGTCCGTCGATCAGGCGAGTGATGCCCGAGCGGGTCAGCATCGTGCTGTGCGCGAGCGCCGACATCGGCAGCATCCGGTCCTCCGACTGCGCGAGGTACAGCATCACCTCGTAATCGCGGGTCGTCAGACCGTGGCCAGCGGCGAGATCGGAGTCGAGCTCGCGGAGGATCGACGCATGGCTCTGCAGGTAGCTACGCCACGCCTCGAGCTCGGCGCCATCGAGAAGAGCGGGGGTCGTGACAGCCATACAATCAGTATAACCGGAGATAGTTGACGGGTCAACTGGCGACCCCGGTTACCGATTGACCACGTCCGGGCATGCAGGAGGCCGGGATCCCGGTGACGATGGACTACATCGCCGATGCCCACGTTTCGCACAGCGACGCCAACGCCGGTAACGCCTTCGGCCCCGGACAGGCCGGAGACGTCGCCCAACTGCGCGATCACAACCAGGCGTTCAAGGCCGGTGGGGCCGACCCGTCCTGGTCGCGGCAGCGCCGCCTGCTCAGCCCAGCTCCTCGACCAGGTCGGCGACCGAGTCGACGATCCGGGAGGGGAGAAAGGGGTGGCGCTCGGCATCGGCGCGGGAGGTCACGCCGGTGAGCACGAGGATCGTCTCGAGCCCGGCCTCGAGCCCGGCCTCGAGCCCGGCCACGATATCGGTGTCCATGCGATCGCCGATCATTGCCGTCGTCTCGGAGTGGGCGTCGATCGCGTTCAGGGCCGAGCGCATCATCAGCGGGTTCGGCTTGCCGACGAAGTAAGGCTCGATCCCGGTCGCGCGGCTGATCAGCGCGGCCACCGAGCCGGTCGCGGGCAGCGGCCCATCGGGCGTCGGACCGGTGGCGTAGGGGTTGGTGGCGATGAAGCGCGCGCCGGCGGTCACGAGCCGGATCGCATGCGTGATCCGCTCGAAGCTGTAGGTGCGCGTCTCGCCGAGTACGACGTAGTCCGGGTCGCGATCGGTAAGCGTGTAGCCGGCCTGATGCAGGGCGGTCGTGAGGCCCGCCTCTCCGATCACGAACGCGGACCCGCCCGGCCGCTGATCCTCGAGGAACCGCGCAGTGGCCAGGGCCGAGGTCCAGATCGAGTGCTCGGACACCTCGACCCCGGACCAGCGCAGCTGCGCCGCGAGGTCGCGGCGGGTGTAGATCGAGTTGTTGGTGAGGATCAGGAACGGCGTGCCGCGCTCCTGCAGGCGGGCGAGGAAGCGGTCGGCGCCGGGCACCAGGTGCTCCTCGGTGACGAGCACACCGTCCATGTCCATCAGCCACGAATGGATCTCACGTCGGCTCATGCGCGCAGGCTACCGGCGAACCTTTGCGTCACTGTTATCAGGCGGCTCCTGACCTTGCCCGGGGATTTAGCATTAGCTGATTCGTGGCATCCGGGGTGTCGAGATGACCTTCGCGCGAGCGAACGGTGCGGTGAGGGGCCGGCTGGCACGGTTCGTCAGCCGATGGGTGCTGCTGGCGCTGGCCTTCGAACTCGTCCTGACCGTCGTCGACGCGGCGGCGAAGCGGTCGGTGATCGCTCCCGCGGTCATCCTGTTGCCGGTGCTCGGCGTCGCGCTGGTCGAGACCGGGGAGCGGACCGCCGTCGTGGCCGCCGGCGCCGTGCCCTTCGCGCTGGCCAGCGGCCTGTGGGATCAGAACGTGTCCACGAGCAATTACGTGTACCGCGTGCTGGTCGTGGCCGGAGGCTCCGTCCTCGCCGTTGCCGGGGCGATCGCGCGCACGCGCGCGGTGCGCGCCGGTGAGCGGATCGAGCTGCTGGCCGAGATCGCCCGGATCGGCGACACCCGAGGCTCGCTCGAGGAAACGCTGCGGCGCGTCGCCGAGCTGCTCGTTCCCGCGGTCGCGGACATGTGCGGGATCCTGATCGTCGACGAGCACGGGTCGATGCGGCGCGCCGTGGCCAAGGTGGCCGGCGGATCGGAGGAGCTCGAGCGCCGGATGCTCGAGCGCCCGACGGATGAGCGCGCGTCCGAGCTGACCCACAGCGCTCGCGACCTCGCCGACGCGTTGCTGATCCGGCGTGTCGGCTTCGAGCAAGTCGCCGAACTGGCGGCAGACGACCGGGACCGGGGGCTGATCGAGGCACTTGGGATGACGTCGCTGATCTATGCGCCGATGCGCGCCTCCGGTGAGACATTGGCGGTCCTCACGCTGGGGGTCGGCCCGTCGGGGCGGCGGTTCGGGTCCGACGATCTCCGCTTCGCGCGCGTCGTCGCCTCCCGAGCGGCTCTGGCGACCCAGAACGTCCGGCTCAAGCAGGACGTGCACGAGGCCGATCAGCGGATGCGGGCGATCATCGGCTCGCTCGCCGAGGCGGTGACGATCCGCGACCTGTCCGGCCGGATCGTGTACGCGAACGATGCCGCGCTCGCGTCGATGGGGTTCGCGTCGGTCGAGGAGATCCGCGAGCGCCCTCCCCAGTCGATCATCGAGGAGTACATCGTCACCGACGAGGACGGCGAGCCGGTCCCGATGGACCGCATCCCGTCCGTGCGCCTGCTGGCCGGAGAGCCGGCCGAACCGCTGCTCATCCGGGTCGTCGATCCCCGAACGGGCGACGAGCGCTGGTCACTGCTCAAGACGACGCCCCTGTACGACGCGCGCGGGACGATGGACTCCGCAGTCACGATCATCGAGGACGTCACGCAGGTCAAGCGCTCCGAGTTGCAGACCAGCTTCCTCTCACGCGCGAGCGAGATCCTGGCCTCGTCGCTCGACTACGAGGAGACACTGTGCAACGTCGCTTGGTTGGCCGTGCCGGAGATCGCCGACTGGTGTGCCGTGGACCTGATCGACGAGCAGGGCCGGCGTCAGCAGGTGGTGGCCGCTCACCGCGATCCCGACAAGCTCGCTCTCGCCGGGCGGCTACGCGAGTACGAACCGCCCGAGCTCGATCCCAGCCGGGGCCTCGGCGCCGTGGTGCGGACGGGGAAGTCGGAGCTCTACCACGACATCGCGCCCGAGATGCTCCGGGCCGCGGCTGTGGACGACGAGCATCTGCGGCTGATGCTCGACCTCGGCCTGCGATCGGCGCTCGTCATCCCGATGCGCGCGGGGAGCCGCGTGGTCGGCGCCATGACGCTGGTCACCGCCGAGTCGGCGCGGCGCTTCACCGAGGAGGACCTCGTGTTCGCTGAGCAGATCGCTGCCCGCGCCGCCGTCGCGGTGGAGAACGCGAGGCTCGCGACATCCCGCCGACAGATCGCCGAGACCCTGCAACGGAGCCTGCTGCCCGACGTCGTACCATCGATCAGCGGCTGGGAGGTCGCCACGATGTACCGGCCCGCGGGCGCGGGTCGGGAGGTCGAGGTGGGCGGGGACTTTTACGACTTCGTGCGCACGCCGAGCGGCTGGGTGGTGCTGCTCGGAGACGTGACCGGCAAGGGGGTCGAGGCCGCGGCGATGACCTCACTCGTGCGCCACCGGGCCCGGTTCGTCGGCCGTTACGAGGACCGCCCGAGCCAGATCATCGCCAGCCTCCACGAGTCACTGCGCGAACAGTCCGGGCTCTCCCTGTGCACCGCGCTGTGCGTACGCCTGGCCGACGACCATGTCGTCGTGAGCTGCGCGGGCCATCCGCCGCCGCTACTGGTGCGCGAGGACGGGCGGATCCGCGAGATCGGCACCCAGGGCCCGATCCTCGGGGCCTGGCCAGACAGCGACTGGGTCGATCGCACGATGCCGCTCGAGGCCGACGAGACGTTGTTCATCTACACCGACGGCGTGGTCGACACGCTCGGCAAGATGGGCCGCTTCGGCGCTCACCGCCTCCGCCGGGTGCTGATCGAGCATGCCTCCCAGCCGCCGGAGAGGATGCTGAGAGCGCTCGAGGCCGAGCTCGCGGACTTTCAGCTCGAGGGCCAGTCGGACGACACGGCTGCGCTGGCGCTGCGGCTCGTGCCAGACGCGGATTCCCGCCGGTCCGATCAGGGTAGGACGCCTTCGGCCGTCCGTAAGCTGCACGCCGGCTGAGGGCGCGGAACGGGTGACGTCGACGGACAACTTCCGGATCGAGACGAATCCGCAGGGGAGCGCGAGCGCGATCAGGGTCGCCGGCGAGCTCGACAGCGCAAGCTGTGATCGCCTGGCCGACGTGTTCGAGCAGGCGATCGCCGGCGGCGACGTGGCCGAGATCGTGATCGACTTGAGCGGGCTCGCGTTCATCGACTCGGCGGGGTTGAGAGCGGTCATCATCCTCGAGCGCATCGCCCAGGCGCGAGGGCTGGAGCTGGTCCTGGTGCCGCCCTCCGGACCGCTGCTCGACCTCCTGCGGATCACCGGTCTCGCCACGCGTGTGAGGCTGGCCTCGGAGCTGGACGAGGCACAGGCCGGCGAGTTCGCCGAGCGGATCGAGCTCGATCTGCCCTGCGATCTCACCGCGCCCGGCATCGCCCGCGCCGAGGTGCGGGCCGCGCTCCAGCGCACCCAGTCCGACGGCGACCCGTTCACTGCCGTACTGCTGACCTCTGATCTGAGATCGTCACCAACGCGGTTCGTCACTCGGCCAACGATGGTCCGGGGCCGATCGCGATCCGGATCATCTGCTCCGACGACCGGCTGCAGGTCGAAGTCATCGATCCGGGGCCCGGATTCGATCCCGCCAACGTCAGCCCCGAGCCGACCGACCTCGGGGGCCGAGGGCTGATGGTGGTCGACCGCAGCGCCAGCCGCTGGGGTACCCGGCGGATGCCGAGCGCCGGCGGCGAGCGCTTCTGCGTCTGGTTCGAGCTCGGGACCGGCCCGGGGCAGTCGTCGGCGATCACGCTCGACGGCTGAGGCGGGGCGGGTCAGGCCCCCCGCCAGGCGAAGGCGCTGACGGCGCTGGGGAGGCAGCGCTGCCCCCGGACCTCAAGCCGCCGATCGGCGCCGTCGATTACCCATCCGTGGGGTCAGACACGCACCTTCCCGCCAAGGCCGGGCCCGTCCCTGACCGGCTCACGATCTGGCCGGTCGATGACGGCCGCTACGGACTCGACGCGACCTTCCAGGGCGTGTCGGGCTACGAGCGCGCCGAGCATCATCACGCCGATCTCACGCGCCGCGGTGTGCCCCACGGCTTCCGTCAGGAGCTCGACGGCGGCTGGACGCTGCGGTTTGGGCCGCTGCGCGCGGTCGACGTGGCCAGGGCGCTGTCGGCGTTCGTCTTCTGATCCGCGCGTCGTCATCGGCAGGGTGGTCGACCCCGATCTCATGCCGGGTTCCGTGACTGCCGCGACTGGTCCCGTGACCGCCCGCGCGACTTCCCGCGGTTCGCGACGCAGATCAGCTGCAGGTGCTGCAGCAGCTGGTGGACCGACGCGGCCTCGAGGCCGACCTCTCCGAGCGAGTGTTCGAGCTCGATCAGCCGGGCGATCGCCTCTTGGACCCGCTCATCGTCACTGTCTTGGTGCGGCGCCATCTCGCTGTGCTGCCGGCGAGTCTCGACCATCAGGTCCGCCAGGCATACCAGCAGCTCCGCGAACCGATCAGGCCTCTGCTCGCGCTCGGCGATCGTCCCCACCGTGCGCAACGGCTGGCACGCTGCCTCGGTCATCGTCCGGCGCCGCTGGAGTGGCTTCGCATCCGTCGCAGCGCCTCGGGCACGAGGCCGGACTTCCGGCGCGCTCGCGAACCGTACGTCGAGCCTCCGGCCGCCGGTATCGCCCAATCGGGCAGGCCGAGCGAGTAGCAGCGCACCGGCGCGTCATTCCTCGCCTTCCGAGCGTCGTGGGTGGTCGAGAATCGCATCGTTGCCTCCTTCCGAGGCCTACTGGTACGTACCCAGTGCGGCGCGCCCGCGGGCCACGCGAACGCGCGCTGGCCGACGCCCGCAACGTCGCCGGCGTCGAAGGGGACATAGCGCCCAAGATGAACGTGAGGGACGCGATCGGCGCGCTGCCTCGGCCAGCATCCCGAGCTCGTGAATGCCGAGCGAGGCGCGCGCTGATCGCGCCATCCGTCGTCTTGGGCAGCTAGCACCCTCGATCGGCGCCGGCGAGTTGGGGCGTGGGCGAGCGCGCGCCGCGGGCCGCCGCCGCCGATACGGGGTCCAACCGCACCGCCGGCGCGCCGTTCGTGAGAACGCCGCCCGAATGACTCGAGACCGGTTTGAGGTCGCGGCGCCCGTTCGGTGTCGTCACTGGGACTCCTCGTCGAGGTCTGTCTGCCAGTGCGGGCGCCCCGGTCGTTCGTTTTCGGCGCGGGGGGTGTTATTGCCGTGTCCCAATACTCCTGTACCCGTATTGGGGACACGACGGATTTCGCTTTCGGGGACACGACGGGACACGCCCGGGGACACTGGGGACACGACGGGACACCGGTCCGGGACATCGCGGGGGACACGACGGGACACGACGGATTGATCGGCACCCTCCGGGACACCCGCGTCGGCGTCCTCGGTGAATGGCCGCAGCGTGTGGTGGTGGTGTTCCCTGGAGTTGTGCGGTCCGGTGACTTCCCGGCGCTCGATGTAGCCGTCGTCGACGAGTACTTGCAGAGCGTCGTCGACATACTTGCCTCTGCCCGTGACGCCCTTGCGGATGTCCTTCTTGCCAATGCCGGGGTTGGCTTCCACGAGCTTTGAGACGCGCTCCATGAGCACGGTCGGCCGGAACGTCTTGTGCTCGGTGTCTCCGCCCGTGGTGGTGGTGAGCCGGTCGATCTGTTGCGTGTCACGGACGAACAGCCACTCGTCGCCCTTGCGGAACGCGGCGCGGACGGAGCGGACCTTCTGGGCCTTGACGATGAGGCCAGTGGAGCCCGCCGAAGTGGAGCACGAGAACGCCAGGTCGACGCGATCGAGCTTGGCGCTGGCGCCCTTGGCGCGGTTGCGCGCCTCCGGCGCCCATCCGACGTTATCGACGATCGCGACGGTGACGCCGTTCGTGGTGAGCGGCTGCACACGAGCAGGTCGTAGAAGCGGATGAACTCGGCGTTGGAGCGATCGAAGTCGAGATCGAGCGCCGAGGCGACGGCGGATAGCGGGTCGATGACGATGAGGTCGTAACCGGAGCGCACGCCCGCGACCCACGAGCCGGGATCGACCATCGCTCGCGCGACGACGCTCGAGAGGTCGAGGTAGCGGACTGCC
The DNA here is from genome assembly GCA_963816005.1 of uncultured Solirubrobacteraceae bacterium. Taxonomy (GTDB): domain Bacteria; phylum Actinomycetota; class Thermoleophilia; order Solirubrobacterales; family Solirubrobacteraceae; genus Palsa-465. The sequence continues at coordinate 9,056 of CAWFKF010000017.1, forward strand.
GCCAGGTGCCCGCGCAGCTCGTCGTTGATCGCATCGCCGCGCAGGCCGGCGAGGACTCCCGCGCGAGCGTTGAACTCAGGCTCGGTGACTTCGAAGCCGAGGTAGGCGGCGCGGACGCCCCGGAGCGCGGCGTCGTAGAGCCCGGCCTGCACGAGTGAGCTTCTGCCTCCGCCGCTTGGGCCGACGATCATCGCTCCGGTTCCGTGGTGCAGGAACGGGAAGCCGGGGACGGTCGGTAGCGGCTCGGGCGAGACCGCGGACGGGTCCATCGGCTCCCCGGCCAGCCAGTCGGCCGCGCCTTCGCCGCCGGTCTCCTCGGCGCGCAGTGCGGCGATGATCGCGTCCGCGTCGATGTTCTCGTCGCTGCTCATGTGGCTTCCAGCGAGTCGAGCAGGTCGCAGATGTCGAGCTGGACCCGCAGTTCGGCGGCGATCGCTTTCGCCGAGCAGGGCGATGCGTCGCAGCGGACGAGCCCTTCGCTGTCGATCACCAGCGGCCGGTAGCCGGGATCGTCGGCGCCGGCGCCGCAGACGGGACAGGCCCACCGAAAGACGCGGTACGTCGCGCGCTCGATCCGTCCGTCGCCGGCGCTGATCCACTCGGGTGTGGCGACCGGTGGTCCCAGCGCGCGCGTGAACAGTGCGACCAGGTGGACGGTGGCGTGCGACCAGGTGGACGGTGGCCGCGCTCACGATGCCTCCCGCTCGGCGGCGCAGGCGGCCTCAGCGGCAAATGCGCCGAGCGTGCGCCTCAGCTTGCGGAGGATCGTGGTCGGGACGGTCGACGGGTCGAGCTCGAGGATCTCGGCGCACGCGGCCTTGATCTCGCGTCCCAGCATCTGCCGCTCAGCCTCGGCGCGGGAGCCGCTCACGCCGCCCGCCTCGTTTCGGCTTCGAGGATGGCGACGACGTTCGGCGCCGAGCTGATCCGCCAGTGCGCGCGGCAACTGCGCCAACGCGGCATCGCGGGCTCACCGCAGCGGCATAGCCTGGTCGTCGGAGGGTCGGCGATGACCCTCCGGGCGCGCCGGCGTCGACGCGGCTCGGTCATGCCAGTCCCCGCTTGAAGGCCTTCGTCATTCGGGCCTGCCGGGCTTGCCGGGCCTTGCGGCGCTTCCGGTTCTCGAAGCAGATTCCGCACTGGGCGTGGTGCGCCCGCTTGGGCCGGTACTCGCGGCCACAGGCGCAAGTCCGGGTGGTCGATCCCTTACGCTTGTACACGTCGCCCGCCCGCATCGGGAGACTTCTGCAACGCCACCTCGTCCGGGTGGCGTTGCGCTAGGTGGGGGAAGTAGTCGCCGATCTCGTCCCCCGAGATCGCGAGCGCCGCGAGGATCCGCTCAGCGGTCGCGGGCCTCGCCCGCTTCCGGCCGCTCTCATATCGGCTGATCGCCGCCTGGCTCGTTCCGACGAGCTGCGCTAGGCGCCGCTGCCCGAGGCCGGCTGCTTGCCGACGTTGTTTGAGGGCGCTCGGTGGCGTGAGAATCGCGACGACGGGCATGACCGATATCCAGTTTCGGATACCCTTGAGCTGTAACGATGGGTGCCGTCGATAAAAAGATCTCGCCTCGTCCTCGTCGAGCCACCGGAAGGGCGCTAACGGCCCTCGTTCACTGTCCGATCTGCGACACCGGGGGACGGGACGTGGAGTCGGAGCTCGCGCGCAAGCCGTCGCGTTGGGAGCCGCTGCGCGTCGTCACCTACCGCCCGAATGGCGCGAAACTGGAGTGTCCGAAGTGCCACCTGCGGTTCACGCTGCCCCTGGCCGGGGAGCACGGCTTGATCGAGACGCTGCGAGCGTTGGACGTGGCCGAGATTGGCCTGCGCGCCGGCTACCAAGATCTGATGGCCGCGTTCGCGATATCCGCGCAGCTGGAGATCGAGCGGCAGAGCGGAGAGGGCGTCAAGGGGTGGGACGCGGGGCAGCTCGTGGACGAGATCGCCCGCGTGCTGGCCGAGGCTGAGGAGCGCGCTAGGAACGCGCCATGACGCTCAATCAGAAGCAGGCGATCAAATTGCTCGCGCAACACGGCTGGACACGTTCGACCGGCGGCAAGCACTCTGTCAAGATGACAAAGGAAGGTCACCGGCCAATCACGCTGCCGGCCCACAAGCGGCGGGACTACCAGCCGGGGCTTACTGCGGCGATTCTCAAGCAGGCCGGCATCAAATGAGTCACTCGGCCGAATTCATCGCCACTATCCATGAAGAGGATGGCTCGTATTGGGCTGAAGTGGCCGATATGCCGGGATTGTTCGCGTCCGGCGACACGCTTGATGAGCTCGTCGAAGCGCTGACTGAGGCCTACATGCTCTACGTGAGCGACCTAGACGGCGTGTCGGTCGAATTGATACGCGAGCGGCCCGCGGCTGCAGAGATCAAGCTGCGCGTCCCGACGCACGCTTGAGACAGCGCCGAACCCAGGGGGCCCTCGGCCTCGGCGCGCCGCTGCGCCTCCTGCCAATGCCTCGGGCGAGGTGCCTACCTCGCCGGGCGGGGCAAGCGGATTGCTACCTCATCGCTACCTTGGCGGCCGCCTCAGATAGCGGAAAACCCGCCGTGTGCAGCGGGTTTCCGGAGTGGGCGATACTGGTTCAGATCCGCTTACAGAGCGGGCTTACGCGAGATCTGCGTCACGCCTGAACGCCGCGTCGATCTCGTCCAGGCGCCGATCGTCGACAGCATGGGCGTAGGTCTCGACCATCTTCGTGACAGACCGCTCCGACCAGCCAGCCTGCGCCGCGATCGCTGCATCCGGCAGCCCGAGGATCACCTTCATGTACCAGACGCCGTAGTGCTTCGTGGCGACATAGAAGTCGTGGTCGAGCCGGGCGCGAGCACGGACCTCCTTCCAGTAGGCGGTCAGTGTCGGCGCGGTCAACTGGCCGCCCGTCTTGTTGCGGAAGACGAGCCCGTGCGGGTAGTAGCCGGGCAGCCTGAGCAGCGAGTCGAGCGCCGCCCCGGCCGGCGCCACGATCGTGATCGTGCGCTCCTTGTTCGACTTCGGCAGATCTGTGCGACCTCGATAGAAGCGCCGCCGGACGCAAGCCCGCCCGTGGCTGCCCGCATCGAGGTCGAAGTCCTCCCAGTCGAGCGCCATCAGCTCCCCGGGTCGCATGATCGTGTACGCACCGAACGTGAACAGCGCCCGCATCATCGGTGCGTAGGCGTCACCCAGAGCGCTGCAGCCGTCGAGCAACAGCACCATCTCTTCCTCGGAGGGTGGCCGCTCGTCCCTGCGGCCTGCGGGGCGACGGCTCAGCCTTTCGAAGCGGTTGCGGTCGATCTCCTCGGCGCGGTACAGATCATTCATGAGCTGGATCACGGTCGGGAGCTTCGATGGCGCCACCCTGGCCGCCCAGTCCTCGGCCTCGACACGGGTGATCGACCGCGGCGAGCGGTGGCCAAACTCGTCCCTGAACGCCTTGAGCTGACTGCGCGCCGTGTCGATGCTTGAGTCCTTGAAACGCCGCCCGGCTTGAGTGTGCAACGCCCCGGATTCCATCCGCGCCAGGAACCTCTCGGCCCATTGGTCGCAGGTCATCTCGTCGGGTGCCGCTGCGGTTTCCCAGGGGCGTTCTGTGCGCGCCCGGGCGACCGCGTCGTCACGTTCGCGTCTTGTTGCGAACCGGCCGACCCAGTGGAACTGCTGTCGGCCGTTCTCGTCGCGACCAAGGTACACGCGACCAGGCCACGTCTTAGGCTTCCTAGCTGGCATGAGGGGTTCCTCCTCGTGTCCGGGGCCGGGGCGTGGGGACGCCGCCGGCCCGCACTATTTCTGAATCCAGCGTAGCGCCAGCATCGTCGCCGTAGCGAACGAGATAGCCGTTCGCCTCGAGCCACGGCTCCACCTCCGACACCCGGAACTTGACCCTGCCGAAGATGACGACGTGCGGGAGGCCATCGGCAAGCGCGGTTTGGAGCGACCTCACCGAGCAGCAGAGGTGTTCGGCGAGACCCTTTTTGTCCAGCCAGGGCTCGAGGCCTTGCACGTGAGCGTTCACGGCGCCACCCTCGCGCGCCCCGGCGCCGGCGTTCCCGGCTGGTGGTAGTGCAGCCGGCCGGTCCACGGGCAGAGCGCGACCGGGCCCGCCAGGAGCTCGCGGGTGGCCATGTTCACGACGGCGACCTGCCGTGCGGTGAGCTCGGCCGGGTTGCCGTATCCGATCCGGGGGAGCAGTTCGGGCATCGTTCCGGGGCCGGCGTGCTCGAGCTCGTGCAGCATCCAGTCGGCGATGGCCTTCGCGTACCGGGTGCGGGGCCTGCCCGGCATCACGCGACCGTCTCGGGGATCGGGTGGCAGGCCTGGCAGACGACCCGGCCGGTGGTCGGGTGGGGGCGGTGGTGCTGGCCGTGGAAGTCGGGCCAGGCGCACTCGATATGCGTCTGCGGCGGGTGGGGTGGGCTCGCCACTGTCGCACGCGCGCGATGTGTGCCTAACTTTGGACTCTGCCCCTCCCCGTCCCCGTTTCGTTCATTTGGGCTGACTCTGCGACTCTGCCCGTCCTTATTGGGATTAGGGGGGTTTTCAGGGGGCACAGTCAAGACCTCAAGAGACCCCCCGCGCGAGGGGGCAGAGTCAGCCTCGGCGGTCGAAATTGACGAGTAGTGCGGATATCGCCACTCCCACGGCGGGTTCCTGATCCCCTCCTGCTGGCGCGATTCCACTCCGAGATTCCGCTTCGCGGCGCCCACGGTCGCGTTGTGGTCGAGCTTGAGCAGGGCAAGCCGAGCCCGAATCGGCGCCGCGAGATGCCAGCCACCATCACGGAGCGCCATCCCGATCAGGTGCTCCGCCTGCTGGACCTTCGTCAGAGGCCGCTCTTCCTGTCGCGATTTCGTGCTGAGCAGCGCCCGTTCGGTCACGTCGCACTTCTGCACGTCGGTGATGTAGCCGACGCCGTCCGCGACTTCGGGAGGATCGTCGTCGCCATAGTCGAGAAACCTCTCTGCGATGCGGAACGACAACGCGCCCGGATTCCGGCCAACGTTGCCCTTGCCGCGCAAGATCACACGCCGCTGCTGATCCTGGGGCAGCTCGAGGTCGTCGGGGTGATAGCCGAACAGCAGCCCGAGTCGCGGCAGCTGTGTAAACACGCCGGATTCCTGAACTACATCTGCGAACGTGTCACCTCCTGCTTTGCGGGGGTGGAGGCCAAACAGTCCAGTCACCTTCCGGGTCTTGCAGAGGTCCGCGAACGGCTGCAATGCCGCACGAACGAACGTCGGCGAACGCGTGTTCTCACCTCCCCGCGCGTCCGGCATATGCGACATCAGCGCATCGACGAACACCAGCGGCGTATCGGTGCCGTCGATGGCGCGGTCGATCCACGCGACACCATCGCGAAGGTTCCAGCCGCGCGGATAGTCGAGGAATCCGACGCGCTCCAGATCCGCGCCTGCGGCCTCCAATCGTGGCACCCACATGTCATCACGGCCGTCCTCGGTACAGACGATCAGCGCACTCTGCGAATGGCGGCGAAACTGGCCTGGCAGCTGTCCGTGAGTGAGTTCGCTGATCGTCCACGCGGCAAACATGCTCTTGCCGATATCGCCAGCACCACACCAGACGGCGAGGTACCCGAGGGCGAGCCGTCCTTGCCACAGCCACCGAACGCGCGCCTTACTGATGTCCTTGGCGCTGGTGACGGGGCGAGCACCCGACGGTTGTGCGCCGCTACTGCTGGGCTCTCCGGCCGCCTGGCTCGATCCGGCGGATTGAGGTCCGCGGCGGCCGTTCGCCTGCCAGTCGTAGAACTCGGTGCAGCCGTCGAGCGCCCGATTAATCGTCCGGTTGCGGTAGTCCTCCCGCTCCCACTTCTCGCGATACAACCCCGAGCGGCGAAACAGCCCGTCAATACGGTCAGGATCCGGTCCGGTCCAGAACGCCAGATGCGCACACAGCGAGAGATCGGCTACCGAGTCGTCGCCGCCGTGACCGCTGGTGTCGCCGTTGTAGAGCGCCTGCACTCTCGCGCCGTTGCTGGCAGCGAACGCCCGGCGCATGAGTTCTGCGTCATCGGCATCGACGCGACCGTTTGCCCGCGGTGTCGATCCTTGACGGGGCGGCGGCGGAGGGAGCATCTCGGCGACCACGGCGTCGAGTTGCTCCTGGTGGTCGGTGATCGCCCCGGACCCGTTGCCGGTCATCGTGAAGAACCGGCGGCTTTCGTACACCTCGAAGTCGCCGGACCAAGGCGTCTTTGAGGTTTTGTGCCGATCGCTGTGGAGCTCGGCGGCGGCGATCACATGCAGGCCGGTGCCGGACGGGGATCGCTCCGTGTAGCTCGCGAGCCGCTCGACGATCGCGGTGGCCGCCGGATGGATCTCGCCCGTGCCGGCGTCAATGCAATGGTCGAGGTCGACGCCGGTGTACGGGTCGTCGGCCGCGAACACGTAGCCGGTCCCGTCGTAGCCGGAACGCTCCCAGGACGCTAACGCGACCTCGAACGAGCTCCACGAACTTGCGTCGGTCGAATCCGCGCGACGATCGGGGTTATCCGCGCGATATGGAACCTTCGTCGGCTTGCTATCGCCGTCGCGCGTTTCGTAGCGCCAGATCACCCACTGATCGCGTTTGCGCAGTTCGGCCGGGATCGCGTTCACGCCGGCCGCCGATGGTGTAGTTCTACATCACGAAGATGTTCTCGCCGCCCGCCGACATGATCGCCGTCGGGCGGCTCACCTTCGCCGTCGGGACCGTCGCGCGATGCGACGACACGACGCGCCCGACTACAGCGCGAGCGGCGAGACCGCGGTGCGCGACGGGGGCGAAGGCAACGAGCTGTCGGTGTGGCGCGACCGCGGTGCGCCGCGGGAAATATGCCATCGCGGGTCCTGCGCGCCATGGCCGTGAGGACAGCGGCCGGCGTCGTCGCGGTCTTGACCTCGGGCGGGAACGGCGGCAGCGACTCGCCGGTCGCGGCCGCCTTCGCCACATCGAAGCACCACGCTGCGGACAGCTTGGCCGGGAACGCGGCGCGGCGGCTGGCCCATAGCCGAGCCCAGGGAGAGGTGTGCGTGCCGCTACTAGCCGAGAGCATTGTCGTCTAGATGAGTACCCATTGCGCTTGGGAACTATAGGGAGGGCCGCGGTCAGAGATCCCCCCGCCCCGAAAAATGTCTCCGCCACCCGGTTGGGTGGCGGAGGGGCGCTGCTGCTTCACAGCTTGCAATGGGTCCGCGAAGCGCGCGATCAGACGACGCTTCGGAATCTACCATCGCCCTCGGCGATGCTCCAAATAGCCTCGCGACGATCCTCGACCGCCGGCCCGCTCAGTCGGCGTCCAGGCTCGACGTTCAACCGGAAAGCGGCGACGGAGGCCCGCCGCTCGTAGGCGCACTGCCAGGTTGCCCGCAGGCCGGCGAGCACTCCTCGCCACTGCCCCCGCTCCCGCTTCGCTATGCCCCCGACAGCCCAGCTCAGGGCAGCCTCCCAGGCATCATCGAAGGTGACGCCGGCCCAGCGCGCCGACGCGAGATACCTGCGCAAGGCGAAGGCCGGCGCGGGATCCAACGCCATCAGCGAATACGAACGAGCGCCCGGGGCGTCCTACCGCCAACCTCGCGACGTAGGGCGACCAGCAACGAGACGACGTCGCGAGAGATCTGCCGCGTCGAGTCGGAAGCGCCCTGCGAGTCGGCGAAGTCGAGCGCCTGCTCAGCCTGCTCGCGTCGAGAGCGCACCAGGGCCTCGCTCTCCTTGAAAAACCTGGCCTGTCCCAGCACCCTGATTTCCGGCCACTGCTTCAACCCCTCGCGAATACTCCGGGCAGCCTGAAGCTGGTCGACCGCCACGCCGAGCTGCTCGAGCAGGTCGAGCGCCTCAGCCTCGGCCGCGGCGACGATCCGGTCCTGCTCAGCCGACCAGCTCGGGTAAGCCTCGGAGATCGCTGCGCCGAGGGCGACTTGCCGGGTCGCGAGCAGCTCGGCCTCGGCATCCGCACGCTGCTGGGCGGCCTTCACGGCCTCCGCGGCTGCGAACGTCAGCCTGTCTCGCGGCGCTGACTTGCCGGCGGCCAACGCGGCGGCGTCGCGCGCTCGATCCAAGCGGGGGGCCGCGCCGGCTTCGCCCTCGGCAGCCCGGAGCGCCGCTCGCGCCTCGGAGTAGCTCTGCATCGACTCGCGAACCAGCTCCTGAGCCTCGAGAACGGGTCCCGGCACGCCGGGGGCGTCGGGCACCGGCAGATCATCGCCGGTCAGCGGCTGGCCGCTGAGCTGAGTTCTGAGGACGGTGGTGGTGTCGGTCATCGGCGGGCTGCTCCTTGCATTTGGTCGAGGAACTGCTGTGCTGACCTTTCGGCCGGGTCGGTGGGGTCGGACGTGTCCTCGGCGAAGCCAGCATCGGCCAGCACCTTCCGGCGCGCCTCAGCGTAGGCGGGGTTCTCGGGCCGGTAGGTCGAATCGCGCTGCCAGCGCGCGAAATCCTCAGCGGACCACTCCCCTCGCGGAAGGAATCGGTCAGGTGGGGTCGGCATCAGGTTCCACTTTCGGTCGGGGCCAAGGACTGTGCTGGTACGTCGTCCCGTCAGACTGAGTGACCCAGCCGCGCGAGATCGCAAACGCCCAGCAAGCAGGATCGTCAGCCGCGCCCTCGCCGAGTAGCCGCTCGATGCGGCCGGCGCGGGCAGCACCCGTAGCCGGCGGCACGCGGGGCGCCGGCGAACGCTCGATCGACGATGGGCGGACGCGCTGATGGGCGTCCCACGCTGGCTCCGACCAGTTCATGCGACGCCGTCGTCCTCCGGCTCCTCGGCCAGCTCGCGCAACCGTCGCGCGGCGATCCGATCAATCTCGGCGAGCGGATCATCCTCGCGCGGCGCCCGTGGCGGCATCTCACGCTGATGATGCCTCAGCAGCCCGAGCGCAGCGGACACGTGCCCCGCACGAGCGCGGTTGCTCAAAATCAGCAGGGTCTCGGGCAAGTCCGCCGACCCGGCGGCGGGCTCATCCGCCGGCGTCCCGACACGCGGACGCCCCACGCCATTCGACGCGTGGGGCTGCTCGGACAAGTCGAGCGCGGCGGCGAGCAAACTCCGCACGTACTCGGGGCGATGCATCCCGTGGTTGGTGGCGGCCCGGTCGATGGCGGCCATCATCCCCTCGGAGACGCGGAGCTGAAGCATTGCGGACCTCACAAAGAGACATAGTAGACCAATTCGTACAAAGCCCCGCGCGCCGGCGATCGATCTCTGGTCCCGCCTCCGGGGGGAGGGTCGGTCCCCTGGGGTCCGTCCGCCCCTCGAGGGTATGGGGACTAGGACCCCATGGTCCACTCCATCGGGTAGCTACGAATCGTGGGCTCTCCGTATGGCGTCAGGCGGCCCCCTGGCCCGGTTGCGAGCCTTCGCGGCCTGGTCCGCCAGACCGAGATCAACGAGAGAGTCGGAGGCGGTGAAAGAAACGTATCGTCTGGATACGTTTCTTTTGAGTTGCGCGTTCGCCTTCTTCGGCCATCCGCTTCAACAACAGTCCCGTCGCACGCTGGCGTGTCAGCTCTTAGCGTAAACGAGCCGAACCTTGAAGTAGCGCTTAGTCGCCTGTCGTAAAACCTGTCTCACCCATTGGCTGGCGTTTGCCGAGTTCGCCGGCCAAGCGCCGGCCCGGCCTCGACCGCCGAGCCGGCTCACGGTCTCGCACTTTTGTCTTGCTTGTGTGCGTGGACTGTATCGGAGGAGTTCCCCCGCCGCCTCCCCCTTTCGGGCGGCGGGGCTCCTCACTCGACGGCCCGCCCTGCGCGGATCACGCCGGAAACCGCGACCGAGCGCCCCAGTGGACGCATAGCTGACCGCCCGGTGCTTCGACCCTGACGCCGCCGATCGCCTGCGTCAGGGCGGTTACACGCCACGGCTCAGTGTTCAGCCACGAACGGCATCGGCCCCTCCCGGTGCGGTCGCATCGTGTGACTGCTACTGGCGCCGGGTTGGTGATCGATCATCGCGATGAGCGGCTGTATCGCGAATCGCGGCCGTGGTCTGCGGAGCACCCGCCACCACGCCCGCGCCAGCAAAGACGCCGCTACCGCTTCTGAGCCCGAAGCCGAAGCCGACCCTTGCGAGCCTCCACTTCTAGCCGCTGTGCCAGCGATCACGGCCATCTGAAGCTGGGCCGCACACCATCGGGGTACCCTTGCTGGTGTGGCCGGTCGCGCCCGCCGGCGAGCAGAACGCGCCGGGGTGCACGACGCCTTCATCCGGTGGCGGTGCAGGCGGCGGGGGAGGGTTGGTGGTCGCCTTTGGGTTCGGCTTTGGCTTCGGCTTGACGTTCTGGTTGTAGAACGTAACCCAGTCAAGCGCGATGATGCGTTGTGCGCGGGCGAGCGACACGCGGCCGTCGCACACGCGCGCGTGGAGGTAGTTCTCCACCTTGTCTTTCGGGTTCGGTGACGCGCCGCTCTCCGGCCAGAGGTTGCGGCTGTCGTTGGCTGCGCCGCCCAGCTCCAGCGAAATGAGATGATCGTATTCGTAGCTCCCCGCGCCAGAGTGGAAGCCGTAGGCGCGGATGCTGGCGAGCTTCTCAGGCCCCGTCACGCTCGTGGGCGGGCGAATGCTGCTGGTGTACCCGGTTCGACAGATCGTCTTGTGGATCGTCGCCTGGGTGACGGCAGGGTTTAACGCGCCCGGCGTGCAGTGCACGTCCGGCATGTTGAACGGGGAGTGGCCGCGGACGTGACAGCTGCCGTGCGGCGGCTGCCGCTGCACAACTTGGCTGCTTGCGTGGGAGATGACGAACGCCGATGCCCCGCCAGCGATCACGAGCGCCAACATTGCGACCAGGGCCATGACGTACTTCGAGCACGGCATGATGAGGGGCCTCCTATGCACCGACGCGATCATCACGACGTTCGAGCCCGCTGTCAGCCGTAGTCACTGCGGCTCTGAAGCACGGTCGAGTACGGAACGCGTTTCGCACTGATCGAGATCCGGCAGTCTCGCGCGCGACCAGCTTGAGCACGATCACGGCCAGCGCGACGCGCTGCTGCTTGTAGCCCGAAGCGGAAGTCTGCCTCCTAAGCTAAGGCACGTCGGACAGCCTAAGCGCGGGCCGCTATGTACGCCCACTTGTACCCGTAGCCGCGATCCTTCAAAGCAGAGTTGAAACGCATCGCTGGTGTCCCCCATGGATCTCCGGTGTCTTGGAATCGCCGGCGGTAGTGCATACAGCGCTGTCCTTTCGGCTCCTCGTGCGTGAAGCCGTATGGGAGAACCTTCTGAGGGCTCTCCGGCAGCCCGAACTGCTTCGTGCAGGCAGCTCAGTGCCGTGCTTCAAAGCCCCCGTGGGAAACCTGCGGCGTGGATGATATGCCGCAGGCCGGGCTTATTGGCGGGGCACTCCCCCAGCGAGCCCGGTCGTTCGTGGCAGCCGCCAGTGGATTGCCGGTGCCCTCAAAGGGGCCCGCGCGCCCTCCTGCGCCCGTCGAGTGACCTGACCGAGCGTCACATTGGCGATGAAGAGGAGGTTGCCTTGCCGCCGCGTGCCGGGAGGCACCTCGAACAGCCGCCGGTGCCGAGGGTCGTACTTGTAGCTTCGGTAGGCGTGCCCGGAGAGCACGTTGCGAATCGAGCGACCGCCATCCCAGACCTCAACCAGGATGACGGGGCGGTATCGAGATATGAGTTCTCCGGCGCCGGCCAATACCTCGGCATCGTGGCCCTCGGCGTCGACTTTCAGCATCAGCTGTCCTGTGACGGCATCAGTGATCTCCTGATCGAGCGTGGTCATCTCGATGGCGACTGCGGATGGGTCGTCTGGCGCGAGGTGGTTTTGGATGTCGAGCCCGATTGTGAATCCCGCCGTCCCGGAGACCGATCCGCAGGCCGCCTCGCGGACCGAGACCGCGCCCTCGACGCCGTTGAGGCGAGCGTTGCCTTGGCAGACCGCCCGAGCGTCGGGCGTTGGTTCGAATGCCTTGACGCGGGCGCCGCGACGAGCTGCCAGCACCGAGTAGAAGCCGATGTTGGCTCCGACATCAACAAACAGATCTCCCTGTCTGAGGAAGTCGAGCGCAAATCGCGCGTCGTCAGGTTCGGTCAGGCCCGCTGCCGCCACGAGCCCGGCCATCCGGCTCCAGGCCGGGGCATATAGCCTCGAGCCGTCGGCGCACCGCACAATGACGGGGCGGCCGGTCACGCGCCGCCACAGTTGCCAGCCCCAGAGCCGGCTCAGCACACCCGCCGCCGACGTCCCGTCCAAGCGCCACGACAGCGCCACCATCGAGACATGGAAGGCGGCGTACAGAAAGGCCGCGATTGGCACCCGCCGCAGGGGAGCTCGCGCGTCGGCGTACCACCATGTCCCGACTCGCACCATCAGTGAGTTAGCGAGATTCCGCGCCGCCGGATCGACACGCGCTACCGCAGACTGTCGCGCCGCGTTGCTATCCAAGGCGCGAGTGTACCGCGTGCCAATCGCAACGAGGAAACTCGCCTGTTATCGCCTCGACGTCGCCCGAGACCTCGCGCGGCTCGGACAGCGCGAACGCTTCACCAGAGACGACGATCCAGTGTCGTCAACACCGCCGGTGGTCCGGTGGCAACATCGAAGCCTCGGCCCCCGAGGCGCCGGTGCGGCGCCGCGTGCAGGCGGGCCGACCTGCGCCCGCTGCCGTTCCACTCGCCGACTTCCGGTTCGATCGAGTTGCGACACTGGGCGGCGCGGCAGACAGCGTCTCCCCTCGCGTGACGCACCCTCGACGATCTGCGTCACGATTTGCGTCCCACTCGTCCCCTGCACCGCTCTGCAAGGCCAGGCATTCTGCCCGTGGTTACGCGGTTTGCGCGCCAGTGCAGAGGTACGCAGAGGACGAGATTAGATGGGCGATACTGGGCTCGAACCAGTGACCTCCGCCTTGTCGAGGCGGCGCTCTCCCAGCTGAGCTAATCGCCCTGGAGGGCCGAAATGTACCAACTGGGGCCCGGGAGGATCGGGATCGCGGTGCCGACGTGGGTCAAGAACCGGCGCCGCTGGCTACGCTGCGATCGTGAGGAGAGGGAGCGCTGCGCTGGCGATTGCGTTGGTCCTGATCGCGGGCCTGGCGGTTGCGCAGGCGTGGGCGCAGAGCACCACGACCACCTCCGCGATCGACGTCCGCCCTGGCACCGGGACGCAGAAGACGCACTTCACGCTGAGCTTCACGTCACCCGGCTCTGCCCGGCGTTCGTCGTCTTGCGCGGCACCATCGGGCGCTTCAGCTTCCGCGTCAAGCGCCCGGCGAAGAAGACCACCCACCGCTAACGAGCCCCGCCAGCGGCCCCGGGCTAGCATACGCCACGCATGCAACTTGAGCTCCCCGACGGAACAAAGCTGGATCTCGACGACGGCGCCACGGGCGTCGACGCGGCCGCGGCGATCGGGCCCGGCCTGGCCCGCGCGGCGCTGGCCGTGAAGGTGGACGGGGAGGTCCGTGACCTTGCCCGGCCGCTGCCCGAGGGCGGCCCCGGCAAGCTCGAGATCGTCACCGAGCGCAGCGGCACCGACGCGCTCGACCTGATCCGGCACGACACCGCGCACGTGCTCGCGGCGGCGGTGATGGAGCTCTACCCGGGCGTGAAGATCTCGATCGGGCCGCCGATCGAGAACGGCTTCTACTACGACTTCGAGTTCCCCGACGGCGTCACGGTGACCGAGTCGGACTTCCCCGCCATCGAGGCCAAGATGCGCGAGCACATCAGCGCCGATGAGCCGTTCATGCGCGAGGAGATCGCCGCCGGCGACGCGCTCGAGCGCTTCCTCGCCGAGGGCCAGGACTACAAGGTCGAGCTGATCGAGGACCTCGTGCGTAACCAGGGCGTGCACACCGTCTCGCTGTACACCAACGGCCCGTTCACCGATCTTTGCCGCGGCCCGCACGCCCCCTCCACGAAGCGCATCAAGGCGTTCAAGCTGCAGTCCGTCGCCGGCGCGTACTGGCGCGGGGACGCGGCCAACACGATGCTCTCGCGCGTGTATGGGACTGCGTTCTTCTCCAAGCAGGGTCTGGAGGAGTATCTGGAGCGACTCGAGCAGGCGCGGGCGCGCGACCATCGCCGGCTCGGCCGGCAACTCGGCCTGTTCATGTTCTCGGAGGTCTCGCCCGGTTCGGCGTTCTGGCTGCCCGCGGGCACGCGCGTGTTCAACTCGCTGGTGGCGCTGAGCCGGGAGATGGGCGCCGAGCGGGGCTACACGGAGGTCAAGACGCCGCTGCTCTACGACAGCGCGCTGTGGAAGACCTCGGGCCACTGGGACAAGTACCGCGACAACATGTTCCTGACCGAGTCCGAGGACCGGCCGCTCGGCCTCAAGCCGATGAACTGCCCGGGCCACGCCCACCTGTTCTCGCTGCGACCGCACTCCTACCGCGACCTGCCGGTGCGCTACTCCGAGCCCGGCCTGCTGCACCGCAACGAGCCGAGCGGCACGCTGCACGGGCTGCTGCGGGTGCGTCACTTCATCCAGGACGACGCCCACATCTTCTGCACCGAGGACCAGATCCAGGACGAGGTCGCCGCGTGCCTCGAGTTCGCGTTCGCGACCTACGCCGTGTTCGGCATCGACGTCCGGCTCGAGCTCTCCACCCGCCCCGATGTCCGGATCGGCGACGACGCGCTGTGGGACCACAGCGAAGCCGCGCTGAAGCAGGCGCTCGAGGGCCACGGACTCGAGTACGACCTCAACGAAGGCGAGGGCGCCTTCTACGGGCCGAAGATCGACATGCACATGACCGACTCGCTCGGGCGCTCCTGGCAGCTCGGGACGGTGCAGCTCGACTACAACTTCCCCGAGCGCTTCGACCTCACCTACACGGGCGCCGACAACGCCGAGCACCGACCGGTGATGATCCACCGGGCGATCATGGGCTCCTACGAGCGGTTCATCGGCATCCTGCTCGAGCACCTGGCCGGCGAGCTGCCGGTGTGGCTGGCCCCGGTTCAGGCGATCGTGCTGCCGATCGCCGACCGCCACAACGACTACGCCCGCTCGGTCGAGGATCGCCTGCGGTCGGCCGGCGTCGGCATCGAGGTCGACGACCGCACGGAGTCGGTCGGGCGCAAGATCCGTGACGCGGAGCTGCGCAAGATCCCGTACATGCTCGTCGTCGGCGACCGCGAGCTCGAGGGCGGCGAGGTGGCGCTCCGCGAGCACCGCAGGGGGGATGCGGGCTCGGTCGCAGTCGATGACTTCATCGCCCGGGTCCGATCGGAGACGATGACTCGCTCGACGGGCTGAGCGCCGCTATACTGATCCGTGTTGATCCAAGTGCATCACCAGACACGGTCGCGAACCGCTTGACGTCGCGTCCCCACCGCAGCTAGTGCCGGTTCCTCGTAGGTTTGACCGGCGTCCGCCGGACCGCGACACGACTCGCACCAATGACCGTATCCGCGTGCCCGAAGTCAGGCTCGTGGGTGAGGACGGCAAGCAGATCGGCGTCGTCAAGACGCCCGATGCGCTGCGCTACGCCCAGGAACGCGATCTCGATCTCGTCGAGGTGGCTCCGGACGCGCGCCCGCCCGTGTGTCGCGTGCTCGACTACTCCAAGTACAAGTACGAGCAGGCCCAGAAGCAGAAGGCCGCGCGCAAGCACCAGCAGCAGATCACCATCCGCGAGATCAAGTTCCGGCCGAAGATCGCCCAGAACGACTACGACACGAAGAAGAATCACGTCACCCGCTTCCTCAAGGGCAAGGACAAGGTCAAGATCACGATCATGTTCCGCGGCCGCGAGGTCACCCACCCCGAGCGCGGCACCGCGCTGCTCGACCGGCTCGCCGGCGAGCTGTCGGAGATCGCCGTGATTGAGCAGTCCCCGCTCCAGGACGGGCGCAACATGACGATGATGCTCGCCCCCTCCAGGGCGATCCTCGCCGGCGAGAAGGAGAAGGAGAAGGAGAAGGAGAAGGAGAAGGAGAAGGAGAAGGAGAAGGAGGAGGACGGCGAGGCAGACGCCGCCAACGGCGCCTCGGCGCCGGCCGCCACCTCCCAGGACGGCGCTGCCACCGCCACACAGGACGGCGCTGCCCCCGCCACACAGGCCGCCGAGGCGCCAGCACAGGCCGCCGAGGCGCCCGCACAGGCCGCCGAGGCCCCCGTCGCCAAGCCGGCCGCCGGCGACGCAGCGGCCTGACTCGGGGGCCCTCGCACCCGCGTGAGCGGGTGAAAGGCGAACGTCTGCTTTACTTGGCCGTCGCCATGCCGAAGATGAAGACCCACTCGGGCGCCAAGAAGCGCTTCAAGCTGACCGCCACCGGCAAGGTCCGGGCGCGGCACTCGTTCTCGAGCCACATCCTCGAGAAGAAGTCGCCCAAGCGCAAGCGCGAGCTGGCCCGGCCGGTGACCGTCTCCAAGCACGACACACCTCGGATCAAGGTCATGCTGGGAGCCAAGAAGTCATGACCCGCGTCAAGCGCTCATTGCACGCGCGCAAGAAGCGCCGCGCCACGCTGGAGCTCGCCAAGGGCTACCGGGGCGACGCCAGCCGGCATTACCGGACCGCCAAGGAGGCGGTGCTCAAGGCCGACCAGTACCGCTACCGCGACCGGCGCAACCGCAAGCGCGACTTCCGCCGCCTGTGGATCACGCGCATCAACGCGGCGGCCCGCATCAACGGCCTCTCCTACTCCCAGTTCATCCACGGTCTGCAGCTCGCCGGCGTCGAGCTCGACCGGAAGATCCTCGCGGACATCGCCGTTCGCGACGCGGACACGTTCCGACGCTTTGCCGACCGCGCCCGTGAGGCGCTGGCGGCCGGCTGACCGAAACGCCGACCCACCAGCACCGCCACCCGGGCGCCGCTCCTCCAAGGACGGCGCCTTTTTTGTTTCAGATGACCATCACCAGCCCGCACAACGACAAGCTCAAGCAGATCCGCAAGCTGACCCGCCAGCGGCGCGCCCGCGAGCAGGCGGGGCGGTTCGTGGCCGAGGGCGAGGATCTGCTCGCCGCCGCCGACGCCGCCGGCTGGCCGGCGCTCGAGCGCTACTGCGTGGCGGGCAGCGGGCTTGACGGGGTGGAGGTCGAGCCGGAGTTGCTGGCCGCCGCATCGGGCCTGGGCTCGGGCACCCGCACGCTCGGCGTCTTTGCGGAGCGCTGGGCGCCCGCACCAACCGGGCCGGTGTGCGTGTACCTGCACGGGATCCACGACCCGGGCAACGTCGGCGCGGTACTGCGCTCGGCCCAGGCCTTCGGCGCCTCGTGCGTCGCGCTCGGCCCCGGGACCGCGGATCCGTTCGGACCCAAGGCCGTTCGCGCCAGCATGGGCGCGTTGTTCGCGGTGCCGCTGGCGCGCGCGTCGGGCGAGCTCGGCGAGCTGCCCGGGGAGACGATCGCGCTCGTCGCCGGCGCCGGGGTGGCGCTGAGCGAAGTGCTGCATCTGAGTGTCGGGGGCCGGAACTCAGATGCAGCGCTTCGCGCCCCTCGCAAGACCGCCACCACCGCCGCCACCCCCGCCACCGCCGCCACCCCCACCGCCGCCGCCACCACCGCCACCCCCCGACCCGTCACGATCCTCGTCGGCTCCGAGCGCGACGGCCTCCCCGAGGCCGTCACCGCCGGCGCCGACCACATCGCCCACATCCCGATCTGCACCCACTCGCTGAACGCGGCCATGGCGGCGACCGTGGCCCTGTACGAGCTCACCCATAGGATCCCGGCCCCATGAACGAGCGCATCGATCAGATCCGGGCCGAGGCCGAGGCGGCGATCGTTGCCGCCCGCGACAGCGCCGCCCTCGAGCAGGTGCGGATCCAGTACCTGGGCCGCAAGGCCGAGCTGCCCAACCTGCTGCGCGGCGTCGCCGACCTCCCGCCTGAGGAGCGCGGAGCCGTCGGCAAGGCCGCCAACCAAGCCCGGCAGGCACTGGAGCAGCGGCTCGCGCGCCGCGCGGAGGAGCTCGTCGCCCGCGAGCTCGACGCGAAGCTGATCGGGGACCGCGTCGACGTCACGCTGCCCGGCCACCCGGCGCCGGCGATCGGGCGCCTGCATCTGCTGAGCGCCACCCGCCGCGAGATCGAGGACGTGTTCATCGGCCTCGGCTTCAACGTCGCCGACGGCCCCGAGATCGAGACCGTCTACTACAACTTCGACGCGCTCAACCACGACATCACGCACCCGGCGCGGGAGCGGACCGACACCTTCTACGTGAGCGACGACGTGGTGCTGCGTACCCATACCTCGCCGGTGCAGGTCCGCGTGATGGAGCTGGGGCCGCCGCCGATCTACAGCATCGTCCCCGGCCGCGTCTACCGCCGCGACTCCGACGTCACCCACACGCCCCAGTTCCACCAGATCGAGGGCCTGGCCGTGGACACCGACATCACGCTGGCCGACCTCCAGGGCACGCTGCTGGCCTTCGCCCGCGCGATCTTCGGCGAGGAGCGTCAAGTGCGCCTGCGCCCGCACTTCTTCCCCTTCACCGAGCCGAGCGTCGAGGTCGACGTGTCGTGCTTCAACTGCAAGGACGGGATCACCGCCGACGGCCGCCGCTGCCCGCTGTGCAAGGGCACCGCCTGGATCGAGATCCTCGGCGCCGGGATGGTCGACCCCAACGTGTTCGCCTATGTGCGCGAGCACGGCTACGACCCCGAGCAGGTCCAGGGGTTCGCGTTCGGGATGGGGATTGAGCGGATCGCCATGCTCAAGCACGGCGTCCCCGACCTGCGTCTGTTCTTCGACAACGACGTCCGCTTCCTGGAGCAGTTCGGCTGATGCGCGTCCCGATCGAATGGCTGCACGAGTACGTGCGCCCGGCGCTCAGCCCCGCCGCCCTGGCCGAGCGCCTGGCCATGACCGGGACCGAGGTCGAGCGGGTCGAGCACCACGGCGTCGGTGCGCTCGAGCACTTCGTCGTCGGTCGGGTGCTCGAGGCCAACCGCCACCCCGACGCCGACCGCCTCACCGTGTGCGTGCTCGACACCGGCCACCCGGCTCACGCCACGATCGTCTGCGGCGCTCCCAACGTCGCCGCCGGCCAGAACGTGGCCGTGGCCACCCCCGGCGCGGTGATGCCCGACGGGAGCGAGCTGACGGCGGCCAAGCTGCGTGGCATCGAGTCGCAGGGGATGATCCTGGCCGAGGACGAGCTGGCGATCGGGACCGAGCACGCCGGAATCATGGTGCTCGCGGACGGGCTCTCGCCCGGGTCGCCCCTGGCCAGCGTGCTCACCATCGCGACCGACGTGCTCGAGCTCGAGATCACGCCGAACCGCCCCGACTGCCTGGCCATCTACGGCGTCGCGCGCGAGGTCCACGCCGCCACCGGCGCCCCGTTCGAGCCGCCGCCGTGGTCCGAGGACCCGGGTGGCACCGGCCCCGTCGACCCCGACCTGATCGAGATCGCGGTGAGCGCGCCCGAGCTGTGCCCGCGCTTCACCGCGCGCGTGTTCGAGGACGTGAGGATCGGGCCCTCGCCGCCGTGGCTGAAGGCCCGCCTGATGGCCGCCGGACAGCGCCCGATCTCCAACGTTGTCGACATCACCAACTACGTGATGCTGCTGACCGGACAGCCGCTGCACGCGTTCGACCTCGACCACGTCGTCGGCAACCGGCTCACGGTCAGGCGCGCCGAGCCGGGGGAGAAGGTCGACACACTCGACGGCCAGACGCGGACGCTTGACGCCGACATGCTGCTGATCGCCGACGAGCGCGGTCCGGCCTCGATCGCCGGGGTGATGGGCGGCGCCCGCTCGGAGGTCGAGGCCGGCACGACCCGCGTGCTGATGGAGGCGGCGAACTGGAACGGCCCCAACATCCACCGCACCTCGCAGCTGCTCGGCCTGCGCAGCGAGGCCTCGGCCCGGTTCGAGAAGCAGATCCAGCCCGAGCAGGCGATGTGGGCGCAGGCCGTCGCCACCCGGCTGATGATCGACCTGTGCGGGGCGCGCGTCGCCCCCGGGACGGTCGACATTGGCGGCCCGGGACCCGATCCGATCACGATCCGGCTCCGCGACGCACGCGTCAGCGGCCTGCTGGGCGCCCCGTTCCCGCGCGAGCGCAACGCCGAGATCCTCACCGCGCTCGAGTTCACGGTCATTGACGCCGACGACGGCCTCGACGTCACCGTGCCCGCGTTCCGGCGCGCCGACATCACGCGCGAGGCGGACCTGATCGAGGAGGTGGCGCGGCTCGGCGGACTCGAGCAGCTCCCCGCGACGCTGCCCTCCCGCCACAACGCGTCGGGTCGCCTGACCCCGCGGCAGCGCCTGCGCCGGCGGGCCTCCGATGCGCTCACCGCCCAGGGGCTGCACGAGATCGTGGGGTGGAGCTTCGTCGCCCCCGAGCTCGCCGACCGGCTCCGGCTCGCGCCCGACGACGAGCGTCGCAAGGCGGTCGAGGTGCAGAACCCGATGTCGGTCGAGCACGCCCAGATGCGGACCACGCTGCTCGGCTCGCTGCTCGACGCCGCGCGCCGGAATCGCGCCCACGGCCGCTCCGCGGTGCGCCTGTTCGAGGCCGGCGCCGTGTACCTGCAGAGCGGCGGCGAGCTGCCGCGCGAGCCCCAGCATCTCGGCACCGTGCTGCTCGGCCCGGCACGGCCGGCGACGTGGCGGGATCCCGATCCCCGCCGCGCCGACTTCTTCGCCGCCAAGGGCGTCCTCGGCGGACTGCTGGACACGCTGCGCGTGCCGTGGACGGTCGCCCGCGCCGGCGAGCCGTTCCTGCACCCCGGCCGCTCGGCCGCGATCGAGGTGGCCGGCCGCGGCGTCGGCTGGCTCGGCGAGGTGCATCCGCTGGTGGCCGCCGAGTGGGAGCTGGAGGAGCCGGTGGCCGGATTCGAGCTCGACCTTGACGCGATGATCGAGCACGCCGTGACGGTGCCCATGTACGAGGACCTGACGAGCTTCCCCGAGGTGCGCGAGGACCTGGCTGTGGTCGTGCCCGACGCGGTCTCCTCGGCCGATCTGCTCGCCGTCGTGCGCCGCAGCGGGCAGCCGCTGCTCGCCGCGGCCGAGGTATTCGACGTCTACCGCGACCTGCAGCGGCTCGGCCCGAACAGCGTCTCGCTCGCCCTGCGGCTGCTGTTCCGCGCCGCGGACCGCACGCTCACCGACGAGGAGGTCGCCGCCGCCCGAGCGTCGATCACCGCCGCGGTGGCCGAGGAGCTGGGCGGGAGGATCCGTGCCTAGCGTCGCGGTGTTCGGAGCGGCCGGGTTTACGGGCGCGCTAACCGCGCGCCTGTTGTTCCGTCATCCCTCGTTCGAGCTTCGGTCGGTGACCGCCCGCTCGGACGTCGGCCGGCGCCTCGACGACCTGTACCCCCATCATCGTGTGCCGCTGACGCTCGAGGAGCTCGACCTCGACCGCCACGCCGGCGTCGACGCCGCCGTCGTCGCCTATCCCCACGGCGCCGCCGCGCCCCTGGTCGCCGCGCTGCGCGAGCGCGGCGTGCGGCTGGTCGACCTGAGCGCCGACTTCCGGCTGCGCGACGCGATGGTCTACGGCGCCTGGTACCGCGAGCACGAGGCGCCCGAGCTGCTCGAAGAGGCGGTGTACGGGCTGCCCGAGCTCTATCGCGAGCAGATCCGGGGCGCCGACATCGTCGCCAACCCGGGCTGCTACCCCACAGCGACGCTGCTCGGCCTCGCGCCGCTGGCGCGGGCGGGGTTGATCGCCGACGTCGTCGTCGACGCCAAGTCGGGCGTCTCGGGCGCCGGCCGCGCGGCGACCGACAAGACCCACTTCGTCACTGTGGACGAGAACGTGGTCGCCTACGGCCTGCCTCGCCACCGCCACACGCCGGAGATCGAGCAGGAGCTGGCCGAGCTCGGCGCCGACGTTCGGATCACCTTCACCGCCCATCTGCTCCCGCTCGACCAGGGCGAGCTCGTGTCCTGCTACGTGACCCCGACCGAGGACGGAACCCGGGTCGGCCTGCCCGAGCTCGAGGCGCTCTACGCCGAGCAGTTCGCCGCCGAGCCGTTCGTGGAGCTGGCCGGCGGCCCGCCCGGAGTGCGCGACGTGCGCGAGACGAACATCTGCCGCATCTCGGTCCACCGCGACGAGCGCACCGGCCGCGTGATCGTGTTCTCGGTGATCGACAACCTGTGGAAGGGCTCGGCGTCGCAGGCCGTGCAGAACCTGAACCTGATGTTCGGCCTCGATGAGGGAGAGGGGATCTCGTGAGCGAGGGCGAGTTCTTCTCCAGCCGCTGGATCGCCCAGCCCGAGCATGTGACCGTGCTCGAGGGCGGCCTGCCGCTCGGGTTCCGGGCCGCCGGCGTGGCCTGCGGGATCAAGGCGAGCGGGAAACCGGACCTCGGCATGCTGGTCGCGAGCGCCCCTGAGACGACGAGCGCGGCGCGGTTCACGCGCTCGGGCGTGCTGGCGGCGCCGGTCCTCGTGACGATGGAGCGCTGCCGCCCGGACGGGATCCGGGCCGTGGTGGTCAACTCCGGCAACGCGAACGCGGCCACCGGCGGCCGCGGCCTCGATGACGCCGCCAAGATGCAGGGCTCGGGCTCGATCGTGGCCGGCGTGCGCGAGGACGCCGTGGCCGTCGCCTCCACCGGCGTGATCGGCGTGCCGATGCCGATGGAAGTGGTGACGCGCGGGATCGCCGCCGCCTCCGGCGCGCTGAGCCCTGAAGGCGACATCGCGTTCGCGGAGGCGATCCGCACCACGGACGCATTCGCCAAGCGCGCGACGCTCGACGTGAGGCTGCCCTCGGGCACGGTCAGGCTGAGCGCGCAGGCCAAGGGCGCCGGCATGATCTCGCCCAACTTCGCCACGCTCCTGTGCTTCGTGCAGACCGACGCCGCACTCTCGCCCCACACCTGCGACCTGCTGCTCGGGGTGACCGTCAAGCGCTCGTTCGAGCGCATCAGCGTCGACGGCCAGCTGTCGACCAACGACACCGTCATCCTGCTGGCCAGCGGCGAGTCCGGGATCACGGTCGAGCAGGAGACCGAGGACGAGCTGCGCCTCGGCGAGGCGATCGACGCGCTCCTACGCCAGCTCGCGCTGCTGATCGTGCGCGACGGTGAGGGCGCCCGGCGGGTGGGTCGCGTCGTCGTCCGCGGCGGAGACCAACGTGCCGTCGAAGCCGCCGCACGTGCGGTGGCCGACTCGCCGCTGGTCAAGACGGCCCTGCACGGGGGAGACCCGAACTGGGGCCGGATCGCCCAGGCCGTCGGGATGGCCCTGCCGGGCACGGCGCCGCTCGCACTCGACATCGCGATCGAGGGGATGCAGGTGTGCACGCGCGGTGCACGGTCACCGCATGACGGCGAGGCCCTGGCCCGGCTCGTGTCCCGCGACGAGGTCGAGTACGAGATCGGCCTGCCCGGTGAGGGCGCCGAGACCGAGGTGTTCTTCTCCGACCTCAGCCACGAGTACGTGACGATCAACGCGGAGTACACGACCTGATGGCCATGCGCGACGCATCCACTCTGCTCGAGGCGCTGCCGTACATCCGCGAGTTCCACGGTAAGACCGTCGTGATCAAGTATGGCGGCGCGGCGATGACCGACCCGGCGCTGAAGGAGGAGTTCGCCCGCGACGTGGTGCTGCTCAAGTACGTCGGGATGCGGCCGGTGATCGTGCACGGCGGCGGCCCCGAGATCACCGCCTACATGAGGCGGCTCAACCTCCCGGTCGAGTTCGTCGACGGCCTGCGCGTATCCGACGCCGCCACCGTCGAGGTCGCGAAGATGGTCCTCGTGGGCAAGGTCAACAAGGACATCGTGCTGCTGATCAACCGCCACGGCCAGCCGGCGGTCGGCCTGTGCGGCGACGACGGGCTGCTGTTCCGGGCCTCGCGCCAGGCGGCGCCGAGCGGCCAGGACATCGGCTTCGTGGGCCGGATCGAGCGCGTCGACGTCGACGTGCTCACCCACGTTGCCCAGGACTACATCCCGGTCGTCGCCTCGGTCGGAGCCGACCGCGAGGGCAACTCGTACAACATCAATGCCGACGAGGCGGCCGGCGCGGTCGCCCGCGCTCTCGGGGCGTACAAGATCATGTTCCTCACCGACGTGGCCGGGTGGCTGCGCGATCCGGACGACCCGTCCAGCGTCGTCTCCGAGACGACGGCGGATGCCGTGCAGGCGGCGCTCCCCGACATCGGCGGCGGCATGCGACCCAAGCTCCAGGCCTGCCTCGACGCGATTCACGGCGGCGTCTGGAACGCCCACATCGTCGACGGCCGGGTGCCGCACTCGCTGCTGCTCGAGCTGTTCACCAACGCCGGCCAGGGCACGAAGATCGGACCGGCGAGCTGAGCATGTCCCTGTCCGAGCTCCAGGCGCTCGAGCGCGCCCATGCGATCCCGACCTACGCCCGCTACCCGGTCGAGTTCGTGCGCGGATCCGGCTGCCGCCTGTGGGACGTTGACGGGCGCGAGTACCTCGACTTCCTGTCCGGAATCTCGGTTCTCAACGTCGGTCACTGCCATCCGCGGGTCGTGGAGACGGTGCGCGAGCAGGCGGCCACGCTGCTCCACGCCACCAACCTCTACTACACCGCGCCCGGGCTGAAGCTCTCGGCGCAGCTGGCCGAGAGCTCGCTCGGCGGCAAGGTGTTCCTGTGCAACTCGGGCGCCGAGGCCAACGAGGCCGCGATCAAGCTGATGCGCCGCGCCAAGCCGGGCGGCGAGATCGTGGTCCTTCAGGAGGCCTTCCACGGGCGCACCTATGGCGCCCTGTCGGCGACCCCGCAGGAGGCCAAGCAGGCCCCGTTCGCGCCGCTGGTCCCCGGCTTCGTGGTCGTGCCCAAGGATCCCGAGGCGCTCGACCGCGCCGTCGCCGAGCAGACCGCCGGCGTGCTGCTCGAGCCGATCCAGGGCGAGACCGGCATCAACGTCCTCTCCGACGAGCTGCTGCTGGCCGCGCGCGCCGCGTGCGACCGCGTCGGCGCGGCGCTCGTGTTCGACGAGATCCAGTGCGGGATGGGACGCACGGGCTCGCTGTGGGCCTACGAGCAGACGCCGGTCGTGCCCGACGCGATGACGAGCGCCAAGGCGCTCGGCGGCGGGCTGCCGATCGGGGCGCTCGTGACCGGCGATCGGCTCGCCGACATCTTCCAGCCCGGGGACCACGGCTCGACCTTCGCCGGCGGACCCGTGATCGCCTCTGCGGCCCTGGTGGCGCTCGAGATCTGCTCCGATGAAGGCCTGCTCGAGCGCGTGCACGCGCTCGGCGCGCGGCTCGCGGCCGGGCTCGAGCGGCTCGGCTTCGTGGCCGCCGTGCGCGGCCGGGGGCTGATGCTCGCCGCCGACCTGGTCGACGGCCTCACGGCTCCCGACCTGGTGCGCAAGGCGCTGCTCGAGCAGCGGCTGGTCCTCAACGCGACGGGTCCGGGAACGATCCGCTTCCTGCCCCCCCTCGTCGTCTCGGAGGCCGAGATCGACGAGGCGCTGGGGCGACTTTCGGCACTGGCGTAGGCCCGGTCCGATTCAGATGGAACACTAGGCGCCCCGAATGGCTCCCGACGCGCACGACTACCTGCTGCCCGGGCGGGTGACGCTCGAGGACGCAGGCGAGTTGCTGGGTAGCCGGCTGGAGCTCCGCAAGGGCACGACCCGCAGCACCGAGCGGCGCTTCTACGAGACCTTCGACGGCCTGCTGCGGGCGGCCGGCCGGGAGGTGTCCTACGAGGACGGGCGGCTTTCGTTGACCGACGCGGGCTCGGGTTCGGGGTCGGGGGAGGTGCTCGCCGCGGTCGAACTCGCGGAGCCGCCCGAGCGCCTGCTGGCCTACGAGTTGCCGCCCGGGCCGCTGCGCGAGCAGCTGAAGCGCGTCGTCGACGTCCGCGCGCTGCTGCCGCTCGTGCATCTGGAGAGCGAGGTGCGCGAGCTCGGCGTGGTCAACGATGAGGACAAGCTCGTCGTGCGGCTCGCGCTCGAGCGCCCGGCCGTGATCACGAGCTCGGGGCGCCGGATCGCACTGCGGCCGCGGGTCCGGCTGTTCGGGGTCCGCGGCTACGACGAGGAGCAGGCTGCGGTCCGGGCCGCACTGGACGACGACCTGGGCCTGGCCCGGGCCGAGCGCACGGTGCTCGACGAGGCGGTGCTCGGCGCCGGCGGCGTGCTCGGCGGCGTGTCGTCGAAGATCGACGTGGAGCTATCGGCGGGTGAGCGCTCCGATGTGGCCGCGGCGGCGGTGCTGGGGCGGCTGCTCGAGGTGATCGAGGCGAACCTGCCCGGGACGCTCGCCGATGTCGACGCCGAGTTCCTGCACGACTTCCGGGTCGCGGTGCGCCGCTCTCGGGCCGTCCAGCGGGAGTTCAAGGGCGTCTTCCCGTCGGCCCCGCTCGCCTTTCACCGCGGCGAGCTGCGGTGGCTGCAGCAGGTGACCGGTCCTTCGCGGGACCTCGACGTCTACGTGCTCGACTTCGACGAGTTCCGCGAGTCGGTGCCCGAGCAGTTCCGGGGCGACCTCGACCCGCTGCTCGCGGTGCTCCGCGGCCGGCGCCTGGCCGCGCGGCGCGAGATGGTGCGCGAGCTGCGCTCCGACCGGGCCCGGGAGGCGATCACGAGTTGGGGCTCGTTTCTGCAGCGCCTGCAATCGCTGCCCGAGGAGGGGAGGCCCGACGCCGTCCGGCCGATCGCTTCGGTGGCGGGCGAGCGGATCAGGAAGGTCTATCGGGGGATGGTGCGGATGGGGCGGGCGATCGACGCGTCGACCCCGCCCGAGGCCTACCACGAGCTGCGCAAGAAGGGCAAGGAGCTCCGCTATCTGCTGGAGCTGTTCGGCCTGCCGCTGTTCGCGTCCGAGGTGGTCAAGCCGATGGTGCGCTCGCTGAAGTCGCTGCAGGACGTGCTCGGCCGCCACCAGGACCGCGAGGTCCAGGTCGCGACCCTGCGCTCGCTGGCCGACGAGGTCTCGGCGCTACCCGGCGGGGCGGCGGCGCTGATGGCCATGGGCCTGCTCGTCGACCGCCTGCTGATCGACGAGCGCGCGGCCCGGGGCGAGTTTGCCGCGACGTTCCACGAGTTCGCGTCCGGGGGGCAGCGCAAGCTGGTCAAGGAGACGTTCCGGTGACGCGTGTTCTCGCCACCTACAACATCAAGGGCGGGGTCGGCAAGACCTCGGCCGCGGTCAACCTGTCCTACCTGGCTGCGCGCGGCGGCGCTCGCACGCTGCTGTGGGACCTCGACCCCCAGGGCGCCAGCACGTACCTGTTCCGGATCCGCCCCAAGGTGCACGGAGGCGGCCGCCGTCTGATCCGGCTCAAGACCCGGCCCGAGGACTCGATCAAGGGCACCGACTACCTCGGTCTCGACCTGCTCCCGGCCGACTTCTCCTACCGCCACATGGACCTCGCCCTCGGCGGCTCCAAGCGGCCCAAGACCCGCCTCGCCCGCGTGCTCGCGCCCCTGTACAAGCACTACGAGTACATCTTCCTCGACTGCCCGCCCAGCATCTCGCTCGTGTCCGAGAGCGTGTTCGAGGCCGCCGACGCCCTGCTCGTCCCGATCATCCCGGCGACCCTGTCTTCCCGCACCTTCGAGCAGCTCGAGGACCTCGTCGCCGGAGGCCCCCAGGTACTCGCCTTCTTCTCCATGGTCGAGGTCCGCAAGTCCCTGCACCGCGAGGTCATGGCCCAGCTCCGCGCCCGCCACGTGACCATGCTCGGCGCCGCGATCCCCTCCGCCGACGAGGTCGAGCGGATGGGCGTGGATCGGTCGGTGGTGGCGGAGATCGCACCGGGCGGCCGGGCGGCGCTGTCGTACGAGGCGCTGTGGTGCGACGTGAAGCGGCGGTTGGATGCGGCGGGGGCGGGGGATGGCGCGGGGTTGTCTCGCGGTTCCGGTGCTGCTGGCGGTTCGGGGGCGGGCGGTTCGTCGGCGTAAGCAGCGGCTGGGGATGGGCTTGGGTGTGCGCGGCTGCGCCTGCCCCGGGTGATCTGGCCCGCGGGGAGGGTGGGCCGATTCCTTGCAATGAGCGCGAGGAATCGGCCCACCCTCGTCGGCCCACCGTCGTCGGCCCACCCTCCCACGTGGCCGATCAGCGCGACTGCCAGCACGACGACGACCACGGCAGCGCAGGCCGCGAGCGCCGTGACGAGCCCGGCCACCGCAAACCGCCGCCCCGCCGCCCCCCGGCCGCCCGCACCACCGCACCGCGCAGCTCCTTCTCCAACCGATCGAAGTAGTCGCTCATTGGTGATCCCCCTCCGCAGCCAGCCGCGAGCGCACCCGCGCGAGCCCTCGGCTCACCCGCTGGCGGACGACCGACTACGAGCATTCGGGCTCGAGCGCGATGTCCGCGTAGTCGCGCTCGGTCGATCACGAGCGCCTCGATCGCGGTGCGCTCCGCCACCGGCAAGCCGCTGAGCGCGGCCAGCGGCGCGAGGCTGCTCGCCCCCGCCAGCTCCTTCACCCGAGTCAGGTCGGGGTCCTTCAGCGCGATCCGGGACATGCCCAGGCGCCGGCGGGTCGCATCCTCGACGCGGCCGCGGCGGCGGACCTCGAGCAGCTTGTTGCGCGCGATCCCGATCATCGAGCCGGCGGCGGAACCGTGCACCGGCTCCCCGCACGCTGCCAGCGCCGCCGCGAACACCTCGGGGCTGAGATCGGCCGCCGTCTCGCGGCTGCCCGTCGCGCGCAGCAGAACCCGACCACGGTTCCAAGATGCCGGCGCTAGAAGGTCCCGAACGCATCGGCGTCGCCACGAGCGCTCGCAAGCCAGAAGCTCGGCGTCGTCCATATGTCCCATGGATTGCAGCAGCAACAGATCTGTGACCGCGGCTCCGCGTCACGCCGCCACCGCCATGCGCCCAATACTCTTCGCCACTGCGCATGGCCGACGACCAGAACAACCTCCTGACCGCCACCTACCTCGCCGACCCGGCCGAGGTCCACCGCGTGCTGTTGCTCTACAGCGGCGGGCTCGATACGAGCGTGATGCTGAAATGGATCCAGGACCAGTACGCGGCGCAGGTCGTGGCCCTGACGGTCAACCTGGGGCAGCCGGGAGAGGACTACGAGGTCGTCAAGGCCAAGGCGCTCCAGATCGGCGCGGTCGAATGCCACGTGGTCGACGCGCGGGAGGAGTTCGCGCACGAGTACGTGCTGCCGGCGATCAAGGCCAACGCGATCTACGGCCTCGGCTACCCGCTGTTCACGGCGCTCGGGCGGCCGCTGATCGCCAAGCTGGCCGTCGAGTTCGCGCGCAAGACCGGCTGCGACACGATCGCCCACGGGTGCACGGGCAAGGGCAACGATCAGGTCCGGATCGAGGCCACGGTGGCGACGCTGGCGCCCGAGCTGAAGGTGATCGCGCCGGTCCGCGAGTGGCGGATGGGCCGCGACGAGGAGGTCGCCTACGCGCGCGAGCACGGCATTCCGGTCAAGGGCGGCAGCGAGTCGGCCCCCTACTCGATCGACGACAACCTCTGGGGCCGCTCGAGCGAGGGCCGCTGGATCGAGGACCTCGACCACGCCCCCGAGCCGGACGTGTTCCAGCTCGTGACCCGTCCCGAGGAGGCGCCGGACGAGCCTGAGCTGGTCACGGTCGAGTTCGAGCGCGGGGTGCCGGTGGCGCTGAACGGCGAGCGGCTCGGACTGGTGGAGCTGTTCAAGCGCGCGGCCGAGATCGGCGCCCGGCACGGCGTCGGCATCATCGATCACATCGAAGACCGGATCGTCGGCCTCAAGGTGCGCGACATCTACGAGGTTCCGGCGGCCGCGATTGTCCTGCCCGCCCACCAGGAGCTGGAGAAGCTGGTCGGGACGATCCACCAGAACCAGTTCAAGCCCGCGCTCGACCAGAAATGGGCCTACCTCGTCTACGCGGGCCTGTGGTGGGAGCCGCTGCGCACCGACCTCGACGCGTACATGGACGTGGTCAACAATCAGGTCACCGGGACGATCGGCCTGAAGCTGTACAAGGGCTCGGCCCGCGTCGTCACCCGCGAGTCGCCGAACGCGGTCTACGACGCCCAGCTCGCGACCTTCTCGGAGTCCGGCGGCATGTTCTCGCAGGCCGCGTCCCCGGGCTTCGTCGAGCTGTGGTCGCTGCAATCCCGGATGGCGTGGCGTGTACGCCACCGCGACGAGGGGTAATCTCCGAGCGAGATGGGTTACAAGATCATTGGATTCACGGTCTGGCAGTCGAGCAAGCGCCTCGCGCGACGTCGCTTCCTGGCCAACCGGCAGAAGATCGCCACGAGCACGGTGGCCTTGGTCATCATGGCCGGCGTGATCGCCGGAGCGCTCGCTGCCCGGCAGTCCTCACAGCCGCGCTGAGCGGCGTCGGGCTGACCGTCGCACGGGCCCCGAGCCACGCGACATCTGTCCGCGAAGGCCGCTAGCGTCTGGCGGCCGATGAACGACCCGCCCGGAGTCCAGTACCCGCTCGGGGTCGAGACCGTCGAATGGTCGAGCGCCGGGTCCCAGCAGCTGCTGCTGCACGTGACCGGACGCTGGCGCCGGCGGCACACCGGGGCGACGGGTCGGCCGGTGCTCGTGATCGAGTCCGACGCCGCCCGCCACCGCTTCCCGGCGCTGCCCGAGCCACCCGGCGTCGGCAGCGCCCCACCCGGCATGTGGCGGATGACGTTCTCGGTGCCCGCGGTGCTGGCGCCCGCGCTCGGAGGGCGGCTGTCGTTGCTGTTCGGCGGTGCGGCGATTCCCCTGCCGACGGCCGTACGAGCCGATTCCGTCACCGAGGCCGCCGGCGAGCCGGCCACGGCGCTGGTGACCGCCTCCCAGTCGCCGTCGCTTTCGGTCGTCCCGGACGCGCCGCTCCCGGCTCAGCCCGGTCTCGCATCAGTGCCCGAGGCGCGGGTCGATGAGTTCACGATCGCCGATCGTCGCGTCCGTGCCGCCGAGCTCGCGGCCGACCGCGCGCGGCAGCGGATGGGTGAGGCGGAGAAGGAGGCCAATGAGCTCGCGGCGGCCCTGCTCGAGCTCGAGCAGCAGCTCGAGGCGGCCCGCACCGAGCCCGACGGCCTGCGCGCCCAGCTCGCCGAGCAGCGGCGGGCGCTGCGCCAGGCCGAGCAGCGCCTCCATTCCGAGCGGGCGCTGCGCAACGAGCTCGAGCAGGAGCTCGACGAGCTCGAACGTGAGCTCGAGGCCGAGCGACGCCGGATCCGGGGCCAGGAGCGTGACCTCGACGAGCTTCGCCGGCGCGCCGACGAGGCCGACCACGCGGTGGCCGCTGCCCAGGCCGCGCAGCTCCGCGCCGAGCGCCGGCTGCGCGAGCTCGCCGAGACCGACCGCTCCCGCGACCTGCGCAGCGAGCTGCGACTCGCGCGTGCGGTCCCGCCGGCGCCCGCAGCGACCGACCAAGGGCCGCGAGCGTCCGCTCAGACCGCACGTCTGCTCGAGTTCGAGCGCGCCATGGCGCCCGCTCGCGACGCCCGGCCGCGATATGAGCCCCAGCCACCCGCCGCGCCTGCGCCGCCCAGCGAACCCGTAAGGACCCCCGCACCAAGCCCCGACCCCGAGCTCGAGCGCCGGCTCGCGGCCCAGCGCGCCACCGCGCTCAGCACGTGGCAGGCGGTCGAGGACCTGCGCCGCCGGCTCGACACGCTGCTCGCGCTCCACGCCGAGCCACACGCCGGGCCACACGCCGAGCCCGCCACCGAGCCACACGCCGTCCCCGCCCC
Source organism: uncultured Solirubrobacteraceae bacterium (assembly GCA_963816005.1). Lineage (GTDB taxonomy): Bacteria > Actinomycetota > Thermoleophilia > Solirubrobacterales > Solirubrobacteraceae > Palsa-465. Next base: position 40,578 of record CAWFKF010000017.1, read on the forward strand.
CGAACCCGAGACCGAAGCGCCACCGGAGCTCCAGGCCGAACCACCTCCGGAGCCGCCCCAACCGCCACCCCAACCCCAACCCCAACCCCAACCCCAACCGCCCGACCCCTCCGGCACCGTCGAGATCGAGCGGCTCGGCGCCGCCCTGTCCCGGCTGCGCGACGCGACCCCGGCTGTGCCCGAGCCGCAAGCCGAGCCCGAGCCGGCGCAAGCCAGCAAACCCCCGCAGCCCGGCTCGCCCTGGATCCGTCCCGTCCTCCGCCGGCTGGCCGCATCCGATCCGGTGCTCGCCGGCCGGCTGATCGAACAGCTGCTGCCGGCGCAGCACCTCGCCCATCCCTCGCCGCTCGCCTACGACCTGTACCTGTCCGACGTCGGCTCGGTTCGGGTCAGCGTCGCCAACGCCACCACGACGGTCGCGGTCGACCACGCCCGGCGCCCACGGCAAGAGCTCGACTTCACCGTCGAGGGCGACCTGGCCGGACTGGCTCGCCTGCTCACGCGAGGACGGATCCGGCGCCGCTTCACGCGTCACGTGGCCCGCGTGGACGGGAGTCGGCGGACGTGGGCGCCGCTGCGGGCGCTCGTGGCCTCCGAGCTCGACCTCACCGCCCTGCACGGCGCCGGAATCACACTCGACGCGCGACTGGCCCTGACCCTGGTGTCCTTGATGATCGAGCCGCGCTGGACCGCCGGCGAGCGGTTCTCGATCGGGCTCGACACGGGCTCCGAGCACCCCGGCCTTCCCAGCGCCGCCTACCTGCACGTGCGCGACGGCGCGCCGCTGACGGTCACGGCGATGCCCCCGATGGGGACCGTCGTCACGTCGGTCGCATGCCCGCCCGAGCAGCTGCTGGCGGTGCTCGCCGGCGATCGCGATGCCGCCGGCGCGGTCGAGGGCGACAAGCGCCCGCTGCTGGCGCTCGAGCGCTGGATCGATCGCGCCCAGCGCCCGCGCGCGCACCGCTGAGCCGCCGCGGACAGCGCTCCCGCAGCGCGGCGCGCGCCACGCTCGCAAAGTCCGCACAAACTCCGGGAACTGCGCCCGGCCCGTCCGCAGGCCTCCCTATCCTGCTTGGTCGCGAATGAGCTTCTCCTGCGCCCATCTCCACGTCCACTCCGAGTACTCGCTGCTCGACGGGGCGTGCAGGATCGACAAGCTCGCTGAGCGCGCCGCCTCGTTCGGACAGCCGGCCCTGGGGCTGACCGACCACGGCGTCATGAACGGCGCGGTGGAGTTGCACACGGCGTGCAAGAAGCACGGCATCAAGCCGATCCTCGGCTGCGAGGTCTACGTCGTCGACGATCACGCGCGCCGGCTGCCCGGGCGCCTGGACCGCTACCACCTGACCCTGCTCGCGGCCACGCCGGCGGGCTACCGCAACCTGGTCAAGCTGTCCTCGGCCGGCTTCCTCGACGGTTATCAGCGTGGCAAGCCGTCGGTCGACCTCGCGCAGATGGCCGCCCACGCCGAGGGTGTGATCGCCCTCACCGGCTGCCTGGCCTCGCGCTTCTGCCAGTACCTGCTCGACGACCGGCCCGGCGACGCGCGTGCCCACGCCGATGAGCTGATGGGCGCTTTCGGCGCCGGGAACGTCTACTTCGAGGTGCAGAAGAACGGCCTCGCCGAGCAGGACAAGGTCAACGAGGGGATCGTGCGGATCGCGCGCGAGGTCGGGCGGCCGCTGGTCGGCACCGGGGACGTGCACTACCTGCGCCGCGAGGACTACGACCACCATGCGGCGCTGCTGTGCGTGCAGACCAAGTCGACGCTCAGCCAGCCGAAGATCCGCTTCGAGACCAACGAGTTCTTCCTGCGCTCCAGCGACGAGATGGCCGACGCGTTCTCGGATTGGCCGGAGGCGATCGCGACTACGCTGGAGATCGCCCAGCGCTGCGACGTCGAGCTCGAGCTCGACCGGCAGCTGATCCCGCGGTATCCGACCCCGGACGGGCTCGGCGAGCGCGAGTACCTGCGCGAGCGGGTGCTCGAGGGGCTGGCCCACCGGTACGGCTCTCCGCCGCCCGCCGAGGCGATCGAGCGCGCCGATTACGAGCTCGGCGTGATCGATCGGATGGGCTTCAACGCCTACTTCCTGATCGTGTGGGACTTCGTCAAGTACGCCAAGGACTCGGGCATCGCCGTGGGTCCGGGCCGCGGTTCGGCCGCCGGCTCGCTCGTGGCCTACTGCCTGCAGATCACCGACGTCGATCCGCTCCGCTACGGCCTGCTGTTCGAGCGCTTCCTGAACCCCGAGCGCGTGTCGATGCCGGACATCGACATCGACTTCTCGGTCCGTGGACGCGAGCGCATGATCCGCTACGTGACCGACAAGTACGGCAAGGAGTCGGTGGCGCAGATCGTCACCTTTGGCAAGATGTTCCCGCGCGCGGCGACCCGGGACGCGGCCCGCGTGCTGGGCCATGACTACGGGGCGGGGGACCGGCTGGCCAAGCTGATCCCCGACCCGATCATGGGCCGTCCGCCCAGCTTCGAGGAGTGCCTGAGTCCAGGTCAGCCGCTGCGGGCCGAGGTCGACCGGGACCCGATCGCGCGGCAGATCGTCGACGTGGCGCAGGGCCTCGAGGGGATCGTGCGCAACTCCTCGATCCATGCCGCCGCGGTGGTGATCGCCGACCGGCCGCTGACCGACATCGTGCCCCTGCAGATCGCCGACGCCGGTACGGACGAGAACGGCGACCGCGTGTTCCGCACGGTGACCCAGTTCACGATGAAGCCGGTGGAGCAGATCGGCCTGCTCAAGATGGACTTCCTGGGCCTGCGCAACCTCGACGTGATCGAGGACGCGCTGGACATCGTGGAGCGCTCGACCGGCGAGCGCCCGGACATGTCGAGGCTGCCGCTCGACCATGCCCCGACGTACGAGATGCTCGCCCGCGGCGACTCGATCGGGGTGTTCCAGTTCGAGTCCGAGGGCATGCGTGAGGCGCTGAAGAAGGTCCGCCCGACCGAGTTCGACGACCTCGTGGCCCTCAACGCCCTGTACCGCCCGGGGGCCTTGGACCAGATCCCCACCTACGCGCGCGGCAAGCGCGATCCGGAGTCGATCACCTATCCCGACGAGCGTCTGCGCCCGATCCTCGAGGCGACCAAGGGCGTGATCCTCTACCAGGAGCAGGCGATGCAGGTCGCCAAGGAGCTCGCCGGCTTCAGCGGCGCCAAGGCGGACGACCTGCGCAAGGCGATCGGCAAGAAGAACCGCGAGGCGATGGCGAAGCTGAAGCCCGAGTTCGTCGCGGGCTGCCGCGCCTCGGGCGCCGGCGAGCAGGTGATCGAATGGCTGTGGGCGACCAACGAGCGGTCGGCCGACTACTCGTTCAACCGCTCTCACGCCGCCTGCTACGGGTTGATCTCCTACCGCACCGCCTGGCTGCGGGCCAACTACCCGGCCGAGTACATGGCGGCGCTGATCTCCTCGGTGATGGACACCAAGGACAAGGTGCCGTTCTTCGTCGCCCAGGCCGAGCAGATGAAGATCGCGATCCTGCCGCCCGACGTCAACCTCTCCGACCACGAGTTCGTCGTCGACCAGGGCAACATCCGCTTCGGGCTCGACGCCGTCAAGGGGGTCGGGTTCCAGGCTGTCGAGGCGATCAAGCGCGCCCGCGAGGACGGGGGACCGTTCCGCGACCTGTGGGACTTCTGCGCTCGCGTCGACAACCGGACGGTCAACAAGAAGGCGATCGAGGCGCTGATCAAGTGCGGCGCCTTCGGGTCCACCGGGGCCAGCCGCAAGGGCATGCTCACGGTGCTCGAGCAGGCCCAGGGGGCCGGCCAGAAGGCCCAGCAGGACGCCCTCATCGGCCAGGGCTCGATCTTCGACCTCGGCCCCGATCCGGCCGCGCAGGCCTCGCCGTTCTCCTCCCCGAGCCACGCGCCGATCCCCTCCGAGGAGTTCGATCGCACCGAGCTGCTCGCGGCCGAGAAGGAGTCGATCGGCCTGTTCATCTCTGCCCACCCGCTCAAGGAGGTCGGCGCGGCGCTGCGCGCCCAGGTCGACTGCGGGCTGGCCGAGCTCTCCAACCGGCGCGACGGCGACTGGGTCACGGTGGGGGGGATGATCACCGCCGCCAAGCGGATCCGGACCAAGAAGGGCGACCCGATGATGTTCGCCACCCTCGACGACCTCGACGCGTCGATCGAGGTGATCGTGTTCGGCAAAGCGCTGGCCGCCCACGAGGCCGCCCTGAACACGGACTCGATCGTCGTCGTCCGCGGCCGCGTCGACCACAAGGACCGCGAGAAGACCTGCATCGTCGCGCAGCAGATCGACCTGTTCGAGCCCACCGAGGAGGAGGTCCGGGTCGCCCAGGAACACGCGGCCAAGGTGGTCGTCGCGCCGAGCGCGCTGCGCCTGCGCCTCGACGCCACCGCCCTTCCCGCGACCGTGCTCGGGGAGCTCAAGGACCTCCTGACCGGATTCCCGGGTGACTCGGACGTGGTGATCGAGCTGGCCACCTCGACCGGCCCGCGCCGGCTCCGGCTCGGTCCCGACTTCCGCGTCGCGCGGACCGCGGGCCTGCACGCCGAGCTCGACGCGCTGCTCGGCGCCTCGATCGTCACCACCGCACCCGGCGTGGCCGAAACGCCCGGCGCCGCCCCCGGCGCCGCGATCTCCGCCTGACCCCAAGCGCCCGTGCCCGCCACCGCGCGGACACGGCCAGCCGCAAACAGCCCTACCCCTTCTGATGCACGGACTGCGACGCCCGCGCGTGCGGGTCGAGGTCCTCCAGCCGCAGCAGATGCGCCGGCGCCTCGGTGATCACGATCTCCGAGCTCACCTTTAGATCCGGGCTCACATGGATCAGCTCGCCCGACGCGAGTGCCCTCCAGGCCGGGTCGGAGTCCATCATCTCGCTGGCCACGACGACGGTCGTGCGCGTCGCGCCGTGCTCGGAGTGGACCTTGGTGCCGTGGCTCGACTCGTGGTGCAGCGCCGTGCCGGGCGCGCGCTCGAGCACGTGCAGCTCGTGCGTGTCGGGGTAGCGCAGCGCCCACAGGTCCGATCCGGTCACGAGCACGAGGTTCATCGCGTACACGGGCAGGTTGGCGGCGACCCACCGGGCCGCCGTGGTGATCCCCGCGCCGACGTCGCCGCCGCCTCGCTCGGTCTCGGCCGTGATCAGGGCGAAGAATCGCTCGGAGTCGGTGTCGCCTCCGACCAGGTTCATGTCCGCGCCGATCTGCTGCTCGAGCGCCGGCAGTCCCTGGATCACGCCGTTGTGGGCGAACAGCCGGCCCTTCTGCTCGAACGGGTGCGTGTTGCGCGACTCGAGTGCCCCGGTGGAGGCGAAGCGGATGTGGGCCACGAACGTCGCCGAGGCGATCGTCCGCGCCTCCTCGGCGAACGCCCGGTCGCCGTAGGCCGCCAGCGGCTGCTTGTCGATGTGCGGCATGCCGTCGGCGGCGAAGTAGCCGAGCCCGGTGCCGTCGGGGTCGCGGTGGCTCTGGGCCTCCAGCGAGTCAGGTGCCTGCAGCAGCCAGAAGGTGGCCGTGACCGGCTCGCTCCCAGCGCTCAACCCGAACAGTCGGCACACACCCACACCGTAGCCGCTCAGAGCGCCCGCCGAGCGCCGCCTGCAGCGCTGAGCCAACGGTGATCCGTAGTTCTCCGCTCACACCTCCCGGGCATTTGCCCGATGGCCTCCACGAACCCGAGGCGTAGCTTCGAAGGTGATGAGTCCCAGCCCCGGAGTCCGACGGAGTAAAGGAAAACCTCCGATCCATCATCCACGCGTCCTGATCGCCGGCGGTGGTGTCGCCGGGCTCGAGTCGCTGCTGGCCCTCCGAGCGCTGCTCGAGGGTCGCCTGGCGATCGAGATCGTCGCGCCGAGCGCTGAGTTCTTGTTCCGCCCCCTTGCGGTCGGCGAGCCGTTCTGGCTCAGCGAGGCGCGGAGGCTCGATCTGCGGGCGATCGCCGCCGAGCACGCCGCGCACCTGCACATCGGGGGCGTTGACATCGTGCAGCCCGAGAGCCGCACGGTCGTGCTGCAGGACGGCAGCGAGCTGCCCTACGACGCGCTGCTGCTGGCCACGGGCGCCCGGTCGGTGACCTGGCTCGACGGCGCGGTCAGCTTCGCCGGCCCGCGCGACACCCGCGCGCTCGCCGACGTGGTCAGCGAGCTCGAGGAGGGGCGGATCGAGCGGATCGTCTTCGCCATCCCGTCGGCGGTCGGCTGGTCGCTGCCGGCCTACGAGCTCGCGCTGCTCACCGCCGCCCACGCCGTCCGCCGCGGGCTCGACGTCGAGATCGCCATCGTCACCCCGGAGCACGAGCCGCTCGAGGCCTTCGGACCCGCGAGCGTGAGCCTGGTCCGGGAGCTGCTGGCCGAGCGCGGCATCGCGCTGCTGGCCGGCGTGAGCGCCGAGTGCCTCCAGGGCGGCCGATTGACGCTCGTGGGCGGCGAGAGCATCGCGGCCGATCGGGTCGTCGCGCTGGGGCGGATCGAGGGCCGGCCGATGCCCGGCGTCCCCGCGGATCCCGCCGGCTTCATCCCCATCGACGAGCACTGCCGCGTCGTCGGTCTGGAGCAGGTGTGGGCGGCGGGCGACAGCGTGGCCTTCCCGATCAAGCAGGGCGGGCTCGCGACCCAGCAGGCCGATGCCGCGGCCGAGGACATCGCCGCCGGCTTCGGCGCCGCGCTCGACCCGGCTCCGTTCAGCCCCGTGATGCGCGCTCAGCTGCTCACCGGCGAGGCGCCCGTGTACCTGAGCTCGGGTATCTCCGGCAAGTCCGCCGCCGGCTTCGCGCCGCTGTTCTCGCCCCAGTCGAAGATCGCCGGGCGCTACCTGGGCCCGTATCTGGCCGGCCGCCCGCATCCGGGGGCACCGGATGTCCTGACCGACATCGAGGCCTCGCCGGAGGACCTCGCCACCCAGCGTGCCGAGCAGGAGGAGGCCCGCGAGCTGCTCCTCGCCCTCGCCGGCGGCGCCGAGCACTTCGGCGACAAGAAGTCGGCCCGGAATTTCCGCGACGCGGTCGAGCACGTCGACGGCACGTTCGCCGCCGGCGGCCGCACGCCGCGGGTCCCGCGCGTGCCCAAGCGCCCCTCCGGCGGCTCCTGAGCCGCCCTCAGCCTCTCCGCGCGCCGGCCTGTCCCGCGGACCGCGGCCGCTTGCTCTTTCCGGCACGGGCCCGCGAGGCTCGGCCGCGCTTGCGCAGCGTGAACGCGAATGCAACCTCCTCAGCGCTCGGGCCGCTGTGATCGGCTCCCGGCGTCTCCAGCACACAGGGGAGATCCTCGAACAGCGGCTCGGACAGGAACACGGCACAGCCGCGCTCGCCGAGCTCGCCCCGACCCAGGTTCGCGTGACGGTCGCGGTTGGACCCGAGCGGCTGCTCGGAGTCGTTGAGGTGCAGTGCCACGAGCCGGTCGAGGCCGACCGCCCGGTCGCACTGCTCGAGCGTGGCGGCCAGGTCGGCCGCCGTCCGGATCTCGTACCCGGAGGCCAGCAGGTGGCAGGAGTCCAGGCACAGTCCGAGGCGCTGGTCGCCCCCCGCCGCCTCGATCAGGGCCGCGAGCTCATCGAAGGAGCGGCCCAGCGTGCCGCCGGCGCCGGCCGTGTTCTCGAGCAGCAGCGGGCAGCTCTCGGTGGCGGCGAGCGCCTCGCGGATCACGGCGCCGGCCCGCGCGATCGCCTCGCCCACGTCCCCGGTCTTGGCCGACCCCGGATGTAGCACCACGCCGGCGGCCCCGATCGCGTCCCCGACGCGCAGCGACTGGGTCAGCGAGGTCAGCGACTTGGCGGCGATCTCGGGATCGTCGGAGGCGCAGTTGAGCAGGTACACGGCGTGGATCAGCACGGCGTCGATACGGCTGGCATCCATCGCCGCGCGGAACGCCACGAAGTCCTCGTCGCCGTACGCGGTCGGCCGCCACATGCGCGGCGACTGGTTGAAGATCTGGATCGCATCGCAACCGCGCTCGACCCCCCGGTCGATCGCGCGCGCGAGACCGCCCGCCTGTGAGACGTGGGCGCCGATTAGCATGCTGACCGGATTCTCATGCGCGTTCGCTTTGCTCCATCCCCGACCGGGGCGCTCCACATCGGCGGTGCCCGGACGGCGCTCTACAACTGGCTGCTCGCCCGCGGCGGCGACGGCACGCTCGTGCTGCGGATCGAAGATACCGACCGCGAGCGCTCGACCCCGGAGAACGTGGAGCAGATCCTCGATGCGCTGCGCTGGCTCGGGCTCGACTGGGACGAGGGGCCGATCTTCCAGTCCGAGCGCGCGGGTCGGCATGCCGACGCGCTGGGCCGCCTGCTCGAGTCGGGTCACGCCTACCACTCGAGCGCGACGGCCGAGGACGTCAAGGCGTACAAGGAGCGCCACGGCCACGAGCGCGGCTTCCGCGGCGAGCCCGGGGCCGAAGGGGCGATCCGGCTGCGCGTGCCCGACGAGGGCGAGACGGTCGTCGACGACGTCATCCGCGGCGCCACGACGTTCCGCCACCAGCACATGGACGACCCCGTGATCGCCCGCGCCGACGGGTCCGTGCTCTACAACTTCGCCGTCGCCGTGGACGACCTCGACGCCGCGATCACCCACGTGGTCCGGGGCGAGGACCATCTCTCCAACACCCCCAAGCAGCTGCTCGTATTCGAGGCGCTCGGCGCCCTGCCGCCCCGCTACGCCCACCTGCCGCTGCTGCACGGCCCCGACGGCCGCAAGCTGTCCAAGCGCCACGGCGCCGCCTCGGTGCAGGAGCTGCGCGCCGCGGGCTACATCCCCGAGGCGCTCGACAACTACATCGCGCTGCTCGGGGCCGGGTTCTCCGCCGACGAGGAGCATTTCTCGCTCGACGAGATGGCCGAGCGCTTCCGGCTCGAGCGCGTGTCGAAGAACCCGGCCGTGTTCGACGAGCAGAAGCTCCGGCACATGAACGGCCGCCACCTGCGCGAGCTCGGGCTCGACGAGCTGACCCGCCGCCTGGAGGAGTTCACCGGGCGCGAGGGCCTGCGCGGAGCGGTCGAGATCTCGGCCGAGAAGATCCAGACGCTGGCCGACTTCTGGCCCCTGGCCGGCTTCCTGTTCGACGGCCCCGCCGATGATCAGGCCGCGTTCGAGCGCACGATCTGCAAGGGCGACGGGGTCGCGCTGCTCGAGGTCGCGCGCGACGCGCTGGCGGCCGTGCCGGAGCCGTTCTCGGTGCCGGCCATCGAGGCCGCGCTGCGCTGCGTCGTCGAGCAGCACGAGGTCAAGCCGGGCGAGGTCTTCCAGCCCGTGCGCGTGGCGATCGCCGGAACGACCGTCTCGCCGGGTATCTTCGAGAGCCTGGCGCTGCTCGGACGGGAGGAGGCGCTGGTAAGAATCGACCGCGCCCTTTCACACGCACGCACTTCATGCACCTAAACTGACGGCGCCGCGCTGCCGATATACCAACTGGGCCGGAGGACCTCCGAAGGTCGTCTGATCACGCCCGTCTGAGAACCGGAAGAGGATGAAAGAGCCGCCCGTGGCATCAGTAGTCGCAGCCGTCGCCCCCGTCGAAGTCGTCGAGACCACTCCGAGCGAGTCCTACGGCAACCGTCAGCGCCACCACAACGAGGGTCACGGCCGTCGCCTGACGGCCGCCTTCGAGGCACTCGAGGCCTTTCCGGTCCTGGTCGAGTCGCGCAACCGCGTGATGCGGTTGTTCGAGTCGGGCGACCCCGCCACCGCCGACGTGGTCGCCGCCGTCGAGGCCGACGTGGCGCTGGCCGTGGCCGTGATGCGCCTGGCCAACCGGCTCGAGGGCCGCACGCGTGGCCACGTCGAGAGCGCCGTCAAGGCGGTCGAGGTCCTCTCGCCGCGCACCGTGCACGCGATCGCCAGTCGCGCCCGCACATTCGACTTCTTCGAGCGGACCGCCGTCTGGCAGGGCATCCCCGAGCGCTTCCGGCTGCACGCCGTCGCCACCCAGCGGGCCGCCGACCGGATCGCCCGCGAGCTCAACTACGAGGCGCGCGATCGCCTCATGGTCACCTCGCTCCTGCACGACGTCGGCAAGCTCGTCCTCGTGCACGCCTATCCCGGCTATCCCCGCCAGGTCCACGTCGAGGCCCGGACGCCCGAGGAGCGGATCCAGCGCGAGCGCCGCGAGGTCGGCGTCGACCACGCCCTCGTGGGCGGCGTGCTCGCCCGCCGGTGGGGTCTGCCGACCTCGATCGCCACCGTGATCGAGCGGCACCACGCCGAGGATTGCGACGGCGAGGCCGCGGTCGTGCGGCTGGCCGACATGCTCGCCCACTACGCGCTCGGTGGCTCAGTCGCGCCGTCCGAGCTGCTGGCCGTGGCGCGGATCGTCGGGATGAAGCCGGGGGAGCTGCGCTCGGTCATGTACGACCTGCCGCTGCCCACCTCGGGCGGACGCCCGCGCCAGATCGACCCGTGCCCGATGTCGACCCGCGAGGTCGAGGTCCTGCGCCGGCTGGCCAAGGGCATGGTCTACAAGCAGATCGCCGGCGAGCTCGGCCTCTCGACCAGCACCGTCCGCACCCACCTGCACAACGTGTACGGCAAGCTCGGCGCGATGGATCGCGCCCAGGCGGTCCTGATCGCCACCGAGCGCGGCTGGATCTAGGCCGCACCGGGTGTTGATTGGGCGGGCTCCGCCCGCCTTGTTCCCGCCCTGCCGGCGCCGGCGCCGCGCCCCCGCCGGCCCTCGCGCCGCCGCGTGTCATACGATCGGATGTGGCGATGATCTCGATCACGAGCAAGTCTCCGTACGCCCTCAACGCACTCGTCGAGCTGCACCGCCAGGGCGACAGCGGCCCGGTCCCGATCGCCGAGCTCGCCCGGCGCCGCGAGATCCCGGTCCAGTTCCTGGAGCAGCTCTTCGCCACGCTCCGCCGCGCCGGCGTCCTGCGCTCCCAGCGCGGCGTCAAGGGCGGCTACAGCTTCGCCCGCCCGGCCACCGAGGTGACCGTGCTCGAGCTGGTCGAGCTGCTCGACGGGCCCGTCGGCCAGGGCTCGACCGGGGTCTTCGCCGACGCCGCCGGCGCCGCGCGTTCCGTGCTCGCGGCCTCGACGATCGCCGACGTGGCCGAGCAGGAGGCGCGCGCCGCCGGGGCGGCGATGTACTACATCTGAGTCAGGACTCCATATCGCCTGACGTTTCGCGGCAGTTTGGCCCGAAACGTCAATCAGGCGTCAATGGGGTGCGCTGCAGCGAGATTCGGGAGGGCGTTCACGTCGGTGGGCGCGGGGATCTGCTGGTCCCGGCACGAACGACCCGAGCAACGGCGTGTGCGTCTGCCGCCACCATCGTGTCGCGGATTGACCGCCCGGCGATGACGGGGCGGCGATGGGGATGAGATGCTTGCGCGCATGGAATGGGACGATCTGTTCGGCGCGTTGATCGGCCTTCAGCAGCTTGAATGCGTGGCTCAGGTGTTCCTCCCCGAAGGGGACAGGGTGCCCGTGCTCACGACCATCGGTCGGCTCGGCGGTGGACCCATCGGTCAGCTGGGCAGCAGTGACACGATCGTTCTCGAACTGCAATCGTCGGGGCAGGCCGGTCCGAACGGGGTTCTGATGATCCAGGAGACGCACTTCGAGAGCGCCGAGCAACCCACGCCCACGAGCCTGACGATCATGTACCAGGGCGTCACGATCCTGCTCACGTGTAACGAGGACGCCGACGAGGACGACTGGCACGCCGACGAGTAGCTCCGGCACGTTCTTTCAGCACGCGGGAAGACTGCCCGCCCAATGCGCTCTTCACGCACGCCGCGTGGCGGGCGCTTGATTCGCTGGCGTGTCTTGTAGATACCGTTGCTGGATGTATGTCTTCCAAGCCAGAGTTGGCACGGCTAGCCTGGCTGAGCGCGTTGGACGCGCATTTGGAGGCGGCTCGGGCGCATGACAACGCCGCGGCGGTGTTCGCGCGTCGTGGGGACCTCGCGAGTGCCGAGCAGGCATGGGCGTTCGCCGCCACCGAGCGGGCGATGCACGCTGAGGCGCTTGCGCGCCATCCCGAGTGGGGCCCGTAGCCGTGGCCCTTCGCCGCCCCGACGACGACCAGGAGTGCGCCGCCACGAACAATGAGAGCGGGGCCCCGAATCCGGCCCCGCTCTCATTGACTTCCGGTCCCTGCTTTGCCTCCCGATGGTCCCCTCCGAGGTCGCCCCCGTCCTCGGTGAACCTGCCTCCCGGTCCTTGCGCCTCCTGCTACAAGCTCGGACGCATCCTTACGGGTATTGATGCCACCGTCGTCCCCTCCGGCGGGTGATCTTGGGGGGCCTTGCGGTCCAGAACGGGTGACACGTGGCTCACCCTCCGGGGGGGCGCCCGTTTTGTATTCCGCCTCGCCGCCGTTCGCGCTTGGGATCGCTGGGGGAGCTGCTCGGACCAGCGGAGAACCATGGGACCTGGCAACCCTTACGAGTTGGAACGGTTGCGTCGCGCGTGTTCGCCGAACTGGCTGGCAAGAGCGCGTTCCACCGCGCCGTTACTCAAGAGGTCGGGGCGCCCCAGCACGATGCCCCCACGCGGCCGCGCCTCCCTGCCCGGCCGCGCGCCCCGTCCGGGTCAGGATGGTCCGGGCGGGGCGCCCTTTCTGTGACGTCGGGAGTCGTGTACGCAAGCGCGCGGGCCGTCGCGCCGTTAACCAGGACAGTGGGGCTGCCGCCACGCCTTGGCACCCCCCGACGCGGCTCGTTGATAAGCCCGGGCCGCGCGCCCCGCCCGGCCTCAGGGGCTGGCCGGGCGGGGCTCTACGCAAGCGCGCAGTCCATCGCGGCGTTAATAGACATCGGGGTGCCGTTCACCCCGGCGCCCCGAACGCGGCCCGGAGAGGTGCCCCCCTGCCCCGGGCCGCACGCCCCGTCCGGGTCAGGATGGTCCGGGCGGGGCGACCCCTTTTATGCGCCCGTCCGTAACCTCCGCCGCGTGGACAGGTGGGAAGTACGGATGCTGGGCTGTGTCGGTGAGTGGGATCATCGTTGATGTCGAAAGGTCGTCAAGAAGATTCTCTCCAGAGGATCGACGAGGCGGCCTTTCGCCGTGTCTGAGGACCTCGGGGTGCGCGGCCATGGGCTGGGTTGGCTCGGCAAGGCGACGACCCCACGCGACCCCAGATCACCCCCCGCCAGACGACACGCCGCCCCCTCCGGTCACGCTCTCCAGCGACACACCGGCCGATGTGCCCACAGGCCGGGCGTTCCCGCGTGCCGAGGAGAGGTGGGGCCCGCGGGACGCCCACGGTAAGCGACCTAACAGACGATCACAACGGCTAGGTCCGTTACGAGACGTCAGGTCGCGGCCTCGGGCATGGCCGGCGTACCCAGGCCGCCTGAGCTCTACGCCGCCTGAGCGGCCGCCCCGAGCGGGAAGCGCACGCCGGTCAACTGCTCGGAGACGTCCCACAGCCGGCGCGCCACCGCGGCGTCCTTGGCGGCGGCGCTGCGGTCGACGAGCTTCGGCGCGCCGCGTACCGCCATGAACCCGCCGGGTCCGGCGTAGCTGTCGCCCGGGATGTCGGCGGTCGCGGCGAACAGCGTCGGCTGCGCGCCGCCGTCTGCGTCCTGCGCGATGAGCCTGTTGCCGGCGACGCTGACGATGTCGATCAGCCGCTGTCCGCTGTGGAACTGCAGGTTGGTCGCGGCCCAGCCGGGGTGCGCGGCCGTGGCCAGCACGGTCGAGTCCGCGGCGACCAGGCGACGTTGCAGCTCGGCGCTGAACAGCAGGTTGGCCAGCTTGGACTGCCCGTAGGCACGCCAGCGCTTGTAGGGTCGGCGCTCCCAGTTGAGGTCGCCGAAGTCGATCTTGCCGAATCGGTGCGCGCCCGAGGCAACGGTGACCACGCGACCGGTGAGGTGGTCGAGCAGCAGGTTGGTCAGCGCGAAGTGGCCCAGGTGGTTGGTGCCGAACTGCAGCTCGAAGCCCTCGGTAGTACGGCTCAGCGGCGGCACCATCACGCCGGCGTTGTTGATCAGCAGGTCGATCTCACCGTCCCAGCCTGCGGCGAACTCGCGCACGGAGGCAAGGCTGGCCAGGTCGAGCCGGCGGACCTCGGTCTCGCCGGGCATCGTCGCGGCGGCGGCCTGGCTCTTGTCGGTGTTGCGCACGGCGAGGACGACGCGGGCGCCGGCGCCGGCGAGCTTGTTCGCGGCGGCGCGGCCGATGCCGCTGTTGGCGCCGGTGATCACGACGACCCGGCCGGTAATGTCAGGGAGTGGTGCGGCGGTAGATGTAGTCATAGGCAACAATGTAGGCGACGACAACAAAGATGTCAATGGCAACTTCATTCCGCTACGCTGCCAACCGATGACCGAGCGTCCGTATCACCACGGCAACCTGCGCACGGCTCTGCTCGAGCAGGCCGAGTGCACCGTCCGCGAGCGCGGCGTCCAGGACCTGTCGCTGCGGGAGCTCGCCCGCGAGGTCGGCGTCAGCCACGGCGCGCCGCGCCGCCACTTTCCCGATCGCCAGGCGCTGCTCGATGCGCTCGCCGAAGCGGGCTTCGAGCGCCTCGGCGCGGAGCTGCGTAGCGCCGCCGACGGCGCCGGCGATGACTTCCAGGCCCGACTCGCCGCGACCGCGGCCGCCTACGTTCGCTTCGCCACCCGCGACGCGGCGATGCTCGAGCTGATGTTCGCGGGCAAGCACCGCGAGCCGGCGGGAGCCCTGCACGAGGCCGCCGAGCGCGCCTTCTCGGTCCTGTTCGAGCTGATCGAGCAGGGCCAGGCCGAGGGCGTCCTCGAGCCCGGCGAACCCGAGCGCGTCGGGCTCCTCCTGTTCGCCACGGTCCAGGGCATCGCGGCGCTCCTGACCGCCGGCATGATCGACGACGCGCAGCTCGACGGGCTCCTCGAGGACGCGATCGCGCATTTCCTGCGCGGCTCGCGCGCCGCTGCGTGAGCGCGGCAACGGTCCCGGCCGGCGGCGATTACGAGGGCGGAGCTGGGGGAGCCGGCGGCTGCGCAGGCAGCAGTCGATGGCCGTCGATCACGGCGGTGGCCAGCTCGAGCAGCTTGCGGTTGTTGACCCGCGAGTGCTGGTGCAGCATCGCGTAGGCGTCCTGCTCGTCGATGCTGTGGCGCTCCATCAGGATCCCCTTGGCGCGCTCGATCGTCGCGCGCCGGCCGAACGCGCCCTCGAGGTCGTGGTACTCGGTGAAGCGGCGCAGGACGATGTCGATCGAGCTCTGCCAGTCCTCGACGTCGGCGTCGGTGATGTAGGCGAAGATGCCCCGCTTCGACGCCTCCCTGATGAAGCCCGGATCCCGGCCGTGGATCAGGACGATCACGGGGCAGGCGGCCTCGTGCACGATCTGGTCGATCAGCTCGAGCGCGTGCGCGGAGCTGCCGCCGAGGCCCACGAGCGCGACGTCGGGCCGCTCCCGGGCGGTCACCCGGCCGATGTCCGCGACCGCGATCTCTCGCGCGATCACCTCATGGCCGAGAGCGATCACGATCGGGGCGACGAGGGCGAGGCGATCGGCGCGCTCGTTGGCGATCAGGACGCGCAGGTGCTTGGTGTCGCGGTGGCTCACGCTCGACTCTCCACGCCGATCGAGTGTAGACCCGCCCCGGCGGGTGTATGGTGAGTCGTGCCCGCTTCAGAGCTCGGCGGGCGAGGTGTCCGGCTCCAACCCCCGGCCGGCGGGAGTGCTGCGGTCAGAAGGACGCGGCGCTGAAACGTTCGGCCGAGGAGCACTGCATGACGGTGATCGAGCGCAGGACGGACCCCGTCGCCATTCCGATCAGCGGCGCGTGGTCGCCGCGGGCCCGCCAGGAGCGTCACGAACACGCCGTCGCGCAAACACTGCGCTGGGCGCGCGACGCGGCGGCCGGCCAGGACTTCCGCGAGGCGCTCGAGTGGCTGGCGGTGATCGAGGCGATCGACGGGACGCTGGCGCCGGACTGGGAGCGAACGAAGGAGCGCTGGCGCCGGCTCGGCGCCGAGCGCGGGATTCACTGCAGGCACGCGTCGCGCTCGTAGACCCAATTCCCGACCCGAAAACAGGGCAAGCGTCGGAATCGGCGCGGATCTCGTACGGTTTCCTGCCTGATGGCCACCGTTCCGACCAGCATCGCGGCGTACGTCGGTCGCACGCCGATGGTCCAGCTGACGAGGGTGCTCGACGGCGCCGAGGTGGAGCTGTTCGCCAAGCTCGAGCAGTTCAACCCCGGCGGCAGCGTCAAGGACCGGATCGGTGTCGCGATGATCGAGGCGGCCGAGCGTGAGGACCGGATCGAGCCGGGCCGTACGACGATCGTGGAGGCCACCAGCGGCAACACGGGGATCGCCCTCGCCTTCGTCTGTGCGGCCAAGGGCTACGACCTCGTGCTCACGCTACCCCAGGGGATGAGCCGTGAGCGCGAGGGACTGCTGCGCCTCTACGGCGCGCGGGTCGAGGTCACCGAGTCGCTCGGGGGAATGAGCGAGGCCGTCGACGCCGCCCGGGCGATGGCCTCCAGCGACGACGTGTTCCTGCCCGACCAGTTCTCCAACCCCGCCAATCCGGCCATCCACCGGGCGACGACCGGCCCCGAGATCTGGGAGGCGCTCGAGGGCGCGGTCGATGTGTTCGTCGCCGGCGTCGGCACCGGCGGCACGATCACCGGCACCGGCGAGTACCTCAAGGAGCGCAACCCGCAGCTCTACGTGGTGGCGGTCGAGCCGAGCGCCTCGGCGGTGCTCTCCGGCCGTCCGCCCGGCCCGCACAAGATCCAGGGGATCGGCGCGGGCTTCGTGCCCCCGGTGCTCAACCGCGCGGTGATCGACGAGGTCATCCCCGTCGACGACGACGATGCGATCGAGACCGCGCGCCTGCTGGCCCGCCGCGAGGGCGTGCTCGCGGGCATATCCTGTGGCGCGGCGGTGTGGGGCGCGCTGCAGATCGCCCACCGCCCGGAGTTCCGCGGCAAACGGATCGCCACGATCCTGCCCGACTCCGGCGAGCGCTACGTCTCGACTCCGTTCTTCGCCCCCTGATGCCGGGGCCGCCGGACGGCGGCGCTAGGCTGTGGCGAATGTTCGGGCTCGGGCTTCTTGCACGGACGGCCGCGGAGATCCGGCGCGATGTCGCGGCCGCCCAGAGCCGCGATCCGGCCGCGCGCGGGGTCACGGCGGTCGAGATCCTCGCCACCTGGCCCGGGGTCCACGCGCTGCTCGCCCACCGCCTCGCGCACGCCCTGCACGGCGCCGGCGCGCCGCTGTTGCCCCGGGCGATCGCGTCCGCCTCGCGATCGGTGACCGGAATCGAGATCCACCCGGCGGCCCGGATCGGCGCCGGCTTCTTCATCGACCACGGAATGGGCGTCGTGATCGGCGAGACGGCCAGGATCGGCCGCGACGTGACGCTGTACCAGGGGGTCACGCTCGGCGGCACCGGGTTCGCGGCCGGCAAGCGCCACCCGACCGTCCAGGACAACGTGACCATCGGCTCCGGCGCCAAGCTGCTCGGGCCGATCACGATCGGGCACGGCTCCAAGATCGGCGCCAACAGCGTCGTCATCCACGACGTGCCGCCGAACTCGACCGTGGTCGGCAACCCCGGCCACCCGGTCCGAGTCGAAGGCCGGCGCCCCGAGGGCCCCGACGCCGACTGGATCCACCTACCCGACCCGGTCGCCGACGCGATCAAGGGACTCGCCAGTCGCATCGCCGCGCTCGAGCAGGCACTCGAGGCGGCCACCGGGGGGCCCCAGGGCCAACCGGCCGACATCCACGCCCTGCCCCTGCGGCGCGAGGTCGGCGGTCGCGCCAACCCGGCCTACGGACCGAACCCGGCGGGCGGCTGAAGCACCGGCCTAGGGGCGGGTCTGGAACCGCTCGAGCGGTTCGGCGGCGCTCCCGTGCGGGGCCTCGATGTCGACGCCGGACTCGGGATCGGGCATGTTCTTGCGCGCCCGCACGAGGTACAGCGGCCGTCCCTTGACCTCGTCGTAGATGCGTCCCACGTACTCGCCGATGATCCCGATCGAGATCAGCTGGATGCCGCCGAGCAGCAGCACCGCGATCGTGACCGACGAGAAGCCGGGCAGGTAGGAGTCGAA
This sequence comes from uncultured Solirubrobacteraceae bacterium, assembly GCA_963816005.1. Classification (GTDB taxonomy): domain Bacteria; phylum Actinomycetota; class Thermoleophilia; order Solirubrobacterales; family Solirubrobacteraceae; genus Palsa-465. The sequence goes on from CAWFKF010000017.1 coordinate 58,588, forward strand.
GATGCGCAGCGCGATCACGACCGGGATCGCGATGAACGCGATCAGCGAGAAGAAGAAGCCGAGCCAGGTCGCGACCTGAAGCGGGCGGTGCGAGAAGGATGAGATCGCGTCCAGGGAGAAGCGCAGCATCTTCGACAGCGTGTACTTCGTCTCGCCGGCGTAACGGGGATCTCGGTTGTAGGGGACGGCGGCCTGCGTGTAGCCGACCCACACCGTCATCCCGCGCAGGAAGCGGTTGCGCTCGCGCATCGAGAGCAGCGCGTCGAGCGCGCGCCGGTCGAGCAGGCGGAAATCGCCCGAGTTGTGCTGCAGCTCGACCTGGGCCAGCTTGTCGAACAGGGTGTAGAACCAGCGCGCGGTGGCGAGCTTGAAGCGCGACTCGCCCTCGCGCTCCTCGCGCACGGCGTAGACGACGTCGCAGCCCCGGCGCCAGTGGTCGAGCATGCGCGGGATCAGCTCCGGCGGGTCCTGCAGGTCGGCGTCGAGCATCACGACCGCGTTGCCGCTGGCGTGGTCCAGCCCAGCCGTCAGCGCGGTCTGATGGCCGAAGTTGCGCGACAAATAGACGATCTTGACGCGCGGGTCGGCGTTCGCGAGGCGCGCCAGCGCCGCCGCCGACCCATCGGTGGAGCCATCGTCGACGAGCACCAGCTCGAAGCGCAGCTGCTCGAGCGCCGAGCACACCCGGGCGTAGAACTCATCGATCGTCGCCTCCTCGTTGAAGACGGGGGCAACGACGCTGAGCAAACCGAGCGACCGCGGGGCGTAATCCCCGTTCAGAACCGGCTCAGGTGCAGGGAGGTCGTCGCTCATGCGTTCATGGTAGGGGCGCTGGTGAGCATCGGGGCCAGGAGCCTCAGTGGGGCACGTAGCCGATCAGCTGGATTCCCTGGACCACGCAGGTCAGCACGATCGCCGTCGCGCGCAGCCGGCGGTCGCCGGCGAGCGCCGCGAACGGGAGGATCCAGGCCACGTACCACGGCAGCAGCGAGCCGGCGGTGACGAGCATCGCCGCCGTCGCCCAGCCGACCCCCGTGATCCAGTCCATCTCGCCGTGCCAGACCTTGCGCAGCAGCAGGCAGAACGCGACCGCGAAGCCGCCCGCGAGGACGAAGCTCACCACGTGACCGATGTTCCCGAAGCCGAGCCGGGTCGAGATGAACCCCGGGATGCTGTGCCAGTCGCCGCTGGCCTGGTTGTGCTGCAGCGTCCCGAGCAGGTGCAGCGGGCCGGTGCCGAACATCGCCGCGGCCAGCACGGCTAGCGCCGCGGCCGCGACGCCGGCTCCGGTGAGCAGGTCGCGCCGGCGCCCGGGGCGTCCCGCGACCGCGAACGGCAGCATCAGCCCGGCGGTGAGCTTGATCCCGACGGCGACGACCGTCAGCGCCCCGGCCGCCCGCTCGCGCTGGCGCAGCAGCGCATACAGGCCGGCGCACAGGATCGCCAGCATCAGCAGGTCGTTGTGGCCGCCACCGACGCCGTAGATCACGAGCAGCGGGTTGAGCCCCACGAGCACGGCCGCCTTGACCGGGTCGAGCCCGCGCAGGCGCGCGGCGTTCCAGACGATCGCCACCAGCACCAGGCTCGACAGCGCTGCGATCGCCTTGAAGGCCACGGCGCTGGCAACGATGTCGAGGGTCGCGAACGGGTAGCTGAGCGCGGTGAACAGGGGACCGTAGGCGGTCGGCGTGGTCACCCACTTCGCGCCCACGAAGGCGTAGAGCGGATCGAGCGCGATCGCGTGCGGGCCGCTCAGATACGGGTTGGCCCCGTACAGCGCCCCCATCCGGGCGTAGGACTGGTAGCTGAAGAGATCGGTCGAGAGCAGCGGCGGCGCCAGCAGCACGAGTGCGTACAGGCCGGCGATCGTCGCCAGCACGGCCCGGCTCGAGAGGCGCCCCGCGTGGGTGACCGCGAGGACGTAGAAGCCGCTCATCAGGAACAGCGCGACGATCAGGCCGCCGTTGCCGAGGCTGAGCCCGGTGGCACCGAACGGGCCGGCCAGCCAGGTCGGAATCGGGCGGACCGATTCGGGCAGCAGCAGGTCGGTGCCGGCCGCCGCCAGCGTGATCACGCCGCCGGTCAGCAGCAGGCCACTGAAACCCACGGCTCCCGCATAGGCGCGGTACCGCGAGCTGCGGGTGCGGATGACGGTTGTTCTGAGCCCGTACGCACCGCCCTGTGGCGTGGCGCCGAGCGGCCCGCTCACGCTCATGACAAGGAGGATGCCCGGATGGCGGAAGAATGCGGTTTGGGCGACATTGAGATCACGTTAGGCTGTCGGAACTGGCAGCGGCATGTGCCGCGATCGCTGCGGGAGCGTTCCGGCGCAGGCGGGGTACCAGCCACATCGCCTCGATCGCGATTCGCGCCGACATCTTGCTCTTACCCTGGGTTCTGTCTTGGAACACGATCGGAATCTCGCGCACGGTGAAACCGGCCAGCAGCGCCCGGTAGGTGATCTCGATCTGGAACACATACCCCTCGGAGCGGACGCTTGGCAGGTCGATCGCCTCGAGCACCTCGCGGCTGAGGCACTTGAAGCCCCCGGTCAGGTCGTGTACGTCGACCCGCAGGATCGCGCGCGCGTAGACACCGCCGCCGCGGCTGATCAACCGCCGCATCAGCCCCCAGTCGCGCACGCCGCCACCCTGAACGTAGCGGGAGCCGAGCACCACATCGGCGTCGCGGGCCGCGGCCAGCAACGGTTCCAGGTAGCGGGGATCGTGCGAGAAGTCGGCGTCCATCTCCACCACGCGCTCGGCCCCGCCCGCGAGCGCGTGGGAGAAGCCGGCCAGGTAGGCGTGTCCGAGCCCCGACTTGCCGGGCCGGTGCATGACCTCCACGGAGTCGAGCTCGGCGGCCACGGAGTCGGCGATCGCGCCGGTGCCGTCAGGGGAGTTGTCGTCGACGACGAGGATCCGGTAGTCCTCGCCGGCCACGCGGTCGAGTTCCGTTGCGGCGGCGCGCACGATACCCTCGACATTGACCGCCTCGTTGTAGGTGGGAATCACGACCCAGGTCCGAGCACACATCGGTGGGGGAGGGTAGTGACAGCAGGCTGTACGCGGAGCGCCGTGCCCGCGTGCATACACCCGACCGCCCCACCCGGCATCATGCTCGCGAGGGGGACCAACTGTGGACGATCGCGCGACGACATATAGACGACAGCAGCCGCCCAGCCTCCCGGCCGGCCTGCTGCACGGTGTCCGCACGCGGAGCAGGCAGTCCCATCACCGCCGCCGCCGCTGGTTCGCGCTCGGCATCGTCGCCCTCCTCGCCCTGATCGCCGGCATCTCGGCCGGATCGGGTGGCGGCAGCGTCGTGCACCACCAGGTCGCCGGTCCCGCCGGCTACTTCTCCCGCATCCACGCCCTGGCCGGCAGCGGCGCCGGTTCGCTGGCCGCCCAGGAGACGGTGGCCGAGAACGCCGCCATCGACCGCACGCTCGCCTACACGCCCTACGTCCGCATTGCCGGAGCGCAGCACCGGGAGATCGCGCTGACCTTCGACGACGGCCCCGGCCCGTATACGCCCCAGGTCCTCTCCGTTCTGCTCCACAAGCACGTGCCCGGCACCTTCTTCGAGGTCGGCGTGCTGGAGAAGTACTTCCACGACTCGACGGCCCAGATCGTCGCCCGCGGCTATCCGATCGGCGATCACACCGAGAGCCACGCCCCGATGTCCAAGCTCTCGGCGGCCGCTCAGCGCTCCCAGCTCCTGCAGCAGGTCTCGGCCACGGGCGACTACGGGGCGCCATTCCCGCGCCTGTTCCGCCCGCCCTACGGACTCTGGGACAACACCACGCTCTCGATCCTGAAGGGCTTCCGGATGCTGATGATCATGTGGACGGTCGACACCTCGGACTATCGCGAGCCCGGCGTCGCCGCAATCGTCCAATCCGCCGTCACCGGCGCCCGACCCGGCGCGATCATCCTCATGCACGACGCCGGCGGCAACCGCACCGAGACCGTCGAGGCGCTGCCGATCATCATCCACAAGCTGCGCGCCCGCGGCTACCACCTCGTGACGGTGCCCCGGCTGCTGCTGGACAATCCGGCCCCGGCCAACCAGCAGCTCCCCGCGAGCTTGGTCGAAGGCAACTGAGCCCCAGAGCGCCTGCGCGCCGGCGGGTGACCGCCGCCGCCGAGGCCCAGATCGCCGCGGCTACCGCCGGCGTCTCACCCCGCCCCACCGCCGGCGGGGGCGCTGGGGGCCGGCGGCGGGCAGGTCGAGCACGAGTCGGGCTCCGCGCTCGGTGGGAGCGGCGGCGAGACGGCCGCCGTGGTCGGCGGCGATAGCGGCCGCGATCGCCAGACCGCGGCCGCGATCCCCGCGCCCGGCGCGGGGGCGCCGGGCCAGCTCGTCGACAGGTGCGGGCAGGCCCGGACCCTCGTCCGTGATCTCGAGCCGGACTCCCGCCCCGTGCGGGCGGCCACGCACCTCGACCGTCCCGCCACCGTGCTCGATCGCGTTGGCGATCAGGTTGCCGGTGGCCTGGGCGAGCCGCAGGCGGTCGCCGCGCACGACGACCTGCCCGGCCACCGGGCCCATCACCAGCTCGGCGCCGCAGGTCAGCGCGGCCGCCCGCCACGCCTCCACGCTGCGCGCCAGCAGGTCCGGGACGTCGATCTCCTGGCACCCCGGCCCGTCGTGGCGATCGGAGGCGCACGCGGCCGCCGAGCCCGCGCGCAGGCCCGAGCCGCGGATCCGGTGCCGGAGCGAGCCGCGGATCCGGCGCCGGCCCGAGCCGCGCACCCGACCGGGGCCGCGCAGGTCCTCGAGCGCCAGCGTCGCCCGCTCGAGCTCGAGCTCGAGCGCGCCGAACGTCACCGGCGGCAGCTCACCGCGGCGCGAGCACAGCTCGAGGCCGAGCCGCGCGGCGGTGATCGGCCCGCGCAGCTCGTGGCAGGCGCGCGCGATCTTCTCCGAGCGCCGCGCCAGCACCGCCCGCGCGCCGAGGGCCACCGCGAGGGCCGCGGCCCAGCCCCCGAGCGCGGCGGGCCAGCCGCCGAACGCCGCGATCTCGGCGCCCAGCGGCGTCATGGCATCCCGTCCACGAGTCGATACCCGACTCCCCACACGTTGACGATCAGCCCGTCGCCTCGCGCGCGGAGCTTGCGGCGCAGGCGCGCGGCGTGCGAATCGAGCGTTCGCGTCGTACCGATCGACTGGTAACCCCACACACCACGCAGCAGCTCCTCACGCGTGAACACGCGTGTCGGCTCCGCGGCGAGCGCCCGCAGCAGCGCGAACTCCTTCTTGGAGAGCTGGATCTCCTCCCCGTGCAGCCACACCTGACGGCCGAGCGGATCGAGCTCGAGCGGCCCCACGCGCAGCCGCGCGAGCGCCGCGCGCCGCCGCGTGCGCCGCAGCAGCGCCGCGATCCTGGCTCTCAGCTCCGGATAACTGAAGGGTTTCGCCACATAGTCATCGCAGCCGCGGTCGAAGCCGCGTAGACGGTCGAGCTCGCCGCCCCGGCCCGAGAGTACGAGCACCGGCAGCTCGGGGTCGAGGCCGCCGACGCGGCGGTCGCCGGAGCGGATCTCGCGGACCAATTCGAGCCCGTCGCCGTCGGGCAGGCCGAGATCGACGATCACGAGGTCCGGGTAGCGGGTCGCCAGCAGCAGGCGGGCGTCGTGGGCGCAATCGGCCCCGATCGGCTCGTAGCCGTCGGCGCTGAGGTTGTCGGCCAGGAACATCCGCGTGGGCCCGTGATCCTCGACGACGAGGATCGTTGCACCGAGGTCTTCCATGCCCGTCGGAGTGCCTCCGGGGCCTAGAATCACCCCCTTCGTTCGGAGCCGCTCCGCGGAGCGCCGACAGCGCCGCGAAAGCTGCAACATCGCATTCAAACCCTGCGGCCGGGAAGGAATCCGAAATATGATGCCGACGGTTATGTACCGACGCGGGAACTACAGCTCCGGCGAAGACTTCGTGCTCGAGTACGGGGAGCTTCGATTCACGTTCAACGAGCGTGATTTCGGCGAGCGCTGCGAGCAGGCGGCGCGCAAGCTCGGGTTCCTCGGCGACCGAGTCGAGGAGGACGAGTCCGAGGATCTGATCAACCTCGTCGTCAACGGCGAGGTCACCGATCCGGCGTCCGCGCTCGGCGAGCACGTCAACGACTGCTGGCCGGAACTGGTCGGCCCCTCCGAGCGCTCGCTCGTGCACTGGCTGCGGCGGTTGATCTTCCGCAGCGCCTGGCTCGACCAGCGGGTCAAGGAGGGCGAGCTCGACGTCGCCTTCGACGAGGACGCGAACGCTTTCGTCTACATCCAGCCCGACCGTGGCGGCGAGCCGATCGAGCTGGCGCCCGAGCCGAGCTGGAACCGCGTCGCCTACGTCCGACGCTAGTAGGCCTGAGCCGGCCGCTGGCCGGTGGTGGGGCGGTTGCCGTGAGCTGCGCCTCCCAGCGAGGCGTCGCCTGGCGTGGACGATCTTGACTACCGCATAGGTAGTCAAGATCGTCCACGTCCTCGCAACGCGCTCGAGAAGGCTGGGTGGCGCACGCCGAACAGCGCCCCGGCTGTCCCACCAGCCCCGAGGCACACCCCTCGGACGGACCGGGCCGGAATCTGCAACGCCCTACCCAGTCTCGGTCTCTGCACCGGATCGTGCGTGGGGCGCTGTCCCCGCCACCCACCTTCTCCCACCCCCGGATCGCCCCGGCACCACTGGGTTCCGGACGCTCAGAGACCGAACACTAGGCCCGGGTGGGAGAAGTGGTGGGAGTTGGGTTGCATTGTGGGGGAGAGTGGGTTATGGTGGGGAACGCATGCAGGAACCCGGGTGGCAGGGCTCCTCCCACCCAGCCACCCGGGTTCAGATTTCGGGCAGGCGAATGAAAAACCTTGACCTTCCGCGGAACCTTCGAACACGCGCTCGACGCGAAGCACCGGCTCACGGTGCCGTCGAAGTTCCGTGCCGCGCTCGCCGGGGGAGTGGTGTTGGCCGCCTCGCCGGAGACGAACCCCGGCAGCCCGCGCTCGATCGCGATCTGGACGCCGGAGGCCTACGACCGCTACGCGCAGGCGACGCTGGCCAACCTCAGCCCGATGTCACCCCAGGCCCGCGAACTTCAGCGCTTTCTCTTCAACTCCTCGCTTGACACAGAGCTCGACTCGGCCCACCGCGTGATGATCCCGCCCTTCCTGATGGACTACGCGGGCCTCTCCAAGGAGGTCGTGGTGACCGGCTCGGGCGACTTCCTCGAGGTGTGGGACCGGGGCAAGTACGCCGGTTACCGCGACGACGTCCTCACCCGCATTCCCGAGATCGCAGCGAGCCTTGGCCACACTGCTTGACATGACACAGGTCCACATCCCGGTCCTGGCCGGCGAGCTGATCGAGCTCCTAGATCCGCGCCCGGGCGAGGTTGCGGTCGACTGCACCGTCGGCGGCGGCGGCCATGCGCGGCTGATCGCGGACCGGATCGGCCCGTCCGGCACGCTGATCGGGATCGACCGCGACCCGGTCGCCGAGGAGCGCTTCGCCGAGCTGGCCGGCGAGGTGGCGTGCCACACCCGCTTCATCCGGGCCGACTTCGTCGCCGGGCTCGAGCAGCTGAGCGCGGAGCGGCTCCGGGCCGACCTGCTCTACCTCGACCTGGGGATGTCCTCGATGCAGGTCGACACGTGGGCGCGCGGCTTCTCCTACGCCTACGACGCGCCGCTGGACATGCGCATGGATCCCGATCAGGAGCTGACCGCACGCGAGATCGTCAACACGTGGGACGAGCGCCGGCTGGCCCGCCTGCTGCGCGAGTACGGCGAGGAGCGCTACGCGACCCAGATCGCGCGGGGGATCGGGCGCGCCCGGGCCCGCGAGGAGCTGACCGGCACGCAGGAGCTCGTCGACGCGATCAAGGCCGCGATCCCGGTCCCGGCCCAGTTCGCCGGCGGCCACCCGGCCCGGCGGACCTTCCAGGCGCTGCGGATCGCCGTCAACGACGAGCTCGCCCAGCTCGACGCCGCCCTACCGCTGGCCTGGGACGTGCTCGGCACCGGCGGGCGCTTCGCCGCCATCTCGTTCCACTCGCTCGAGGACCGGCGCGTCAAGCGCTTCCTGGCCGCCCTGGCCCGCGGCTGCGTGTGCCCGCCGGAGATCCCGATCTGCGTCTGCGGCCACGAGCCCGAGGCCGAGCTGCTCACGCGCCGGGCGGTGGCGCCGACCCCGGGTGAGATCGCTACGAATCCACGGTCAAAGTCCGCGCACCTCCGTGCGGCCCGGAAGCTGGAGGTTCCGACGTCATGACGCCGCCCGCAGTCACCTCAGCCGGCAGGGGGTCGGCTTCGAAGAGCAAGCCTCCCGGCTCCAGTGACGCCCATCCTCGCAAGCTGCGCCGGCAGCCCGCGCCCCGGTCGCCGCGGCGCGTCTCCGGTCCCCTCGGCGGTCGTCGCGCCGCCGAGGTCGCGGCCGCCGTCGCGGGCGGTGGCACGATCGCGATCCCGACTCGCCCGGCACGGCCGGCGCGCCCCGCCCGCACGTCGCGCCAGACCCGGCGCGCCGCCCGGAGCCGCACCACTTCGGCCACGCTGCCGATCCGCGCCGCCGCCTTCGTGCGCGGGCTGCCCGATCACGCGGTCGTCGACCGCCTCGTCCGCGGCCGGGCCTGGATCCCCGTGCTCGGCCTGCTCCTCACCGGGATCGTGGCGATGCAGGTCTCGATGCTCAAGCTGAACGCCTCGATCGGCCGCTCGATCGAGCGCAGCACCGCGCTGCAGAGCCAGAACCAGCAGCTGCAAGCCTCGGTGGCCACGCTCGCCGACGACCAGCGGATCGAGCGCATCGCCGCCGGCATGGGCATGATCATGCCCGCGCCCGCCGCCGTCGGCTTCCTCTCCGCGCAGCCCGCGGGCGGCATCGGGCAGTCGGTGGCCAACATCAAGACGCCCGACGCGGCCACCTTCCTGGCTTCGCTGCCGGCCGCCACGGCAACGGACCCGCTGACCGGCCTGTCGGCCTCCGCGGGCACCGGGACCTCGTCGGCCCTCACGCCGTCGACCGCGGGCGCGTCGGTCACGCCCGCGCTCAGCCCGACCGCGACCGGGACCACCGCCACCACCGGCAGCACCGGAACCGCCACCGGCGCGACCGGAACCGGCACCGCCGCCCCAACCGCCACCGGCGCGACGTCGCCGCCGACCGTCAGCTCCACCGCCTCCGGCACCTCGAGCACCGGATCCTCGGGCGGCGCCTCCGGCGCTCCGGCCGCCACCGGCACCGGCGCGTCCACGGGCGCCGGCATCTCCGGCGCCGCGACCGGAGCCGCGGCCGGCGCCACCGCGAGCGGCGGAGGAGTGGGGATCCAGAGCCAGTCGAACGGGGGCTGAGCGGCCGACATGGCCCTGATCGATCGGCGCATCGGGCTCCTGTTCGTCGCGTTCATCGCGCTGCTCGGCGTCGCGGTGACCCGCGCGACCTACCTCGGAGCGATCCGCGCCGGCTCGCTGCAGAAGGCGGCCGTCACCCAGCAGGTGTCCCTGGTCACGATCCCCGCCCAGCGCGGCTCGATCACCGACCGCAACGGCGTCGAGCTCGCGATCTCGGAGTCGGCCGCCGACGTGGCCGCCGACCCGTACCTGATCAAGAACCCGCAGGCGATGGCCCAGCAGCTCTCGCCGCTGGTCGGAAAGCCGGTGGCCACCGTGCTGACCGCGCTCACACGGCCGCACACCGGGTTCGTCTACGTCGCGCACCTGATCCCGGGCGACATGGCGACGGCGATCTCGAAGCTGAGGCTCGACGGGATCACGCTGATCCCGCAGGTGACCCGGGTCTACCCGCGCTCCTGGGCCGCCTCCCAGGTGCTCGGCACCGTCGGCTGGAACGACCAGGGCCTCAGTGGGCTCGAGTACACCTTCAACTCCGTGCTGCGCGGCATCGACGGCGTGCGGCGGATCGTCAACGACGCGATCGGCCAGCCGATCTCGATCGACGACCAGCGCCCGACGCAGCCCGGCAAGACCGTGGCGCTGACGATCGACGCGCCGCTGCAGGACGAGGTCGAGCAGGTGCTCGCCGGCGTGGGCGCGATGTACCAGCCCAAGGGCGCCACGGCGATCGTGATGAACCCCAACACGGGTGAGATCCTCGCGCTGGCCAACTGGCCGCGGGTGAACGCCAACGACATCAACGGCGCGCCGCCCTACGCGCGCCAGGACCGCGCCGTCGGCTTCACCTACGAGCCGGGCTCGACGTTCAAGGCCTTCACCGTGGCCGGCGCGCTCCAGGACGGCGTCGTGACCCCGTGGACCCAGTTCTTCCTGCCCTCGGTGCTGCAGGTCGCCGACCGCCAGATCCACGACGCCGAGGCGCGCGGCGATGAGACCGCCAACGTGGCCCAGATCCTCAAGCAGTCGAGCAACATCGGCGCCGACGAGATCGGCATGAAGCTCGGCGCCCAGCGCTTCGACTACTGGGTGCACCGCTTCGGCTTCGGGCAGAAGACGGGGGTCGACCTCCCCGGCGAGGAGCGCGGCATCGTGCTCCACCACCAGCAGTACTCGGGCTCCTCGATGGGCAACCTGCCGATGGGTCAGGGCGAGTCGGTGACCCCGATCCAGATGGCCACCGCCTACGCGGCGATCGCCAACGGCGGCATCCTGCGCCCGGCGCGCATCGTCAAGTCGATCGGCGGCAAGCCGGTGCCCATGCCCGCCGGGCAGCGGATCATCTCGCCGACCGTGGCGGCGAACCTGCGCGACATGCTCCGCGGCGTGCTGGCCCCCGGCGGCACCGCCTCCGAGGCGGCGATCCCCGGCTACGACCTTGCCGGCAAGACCGGCACGGCGAACAAGATCGACCCGGTCACGCACCAGTACTCGAGCGTCAACTACGTGGCCTCGTTCATGGGCTTCGTCCCGGCCAGCCACCCGCAGCTGCTGGTCGCGGTGATGGTCGATCAGCCGCAGGGGGCGATCTACGGCGGCACCGTCGCCGCGCCCGCGTTCCAGCAGATCGTCGGCTGGGCCGTGCCCTACCTCGGGATCTCGCCGCGCTGAGCAGGGCGCGGGGGTCGCGGTGAGCCAGCCCTCTCCCGACCATCCGGTCACCGGGAGCTGCCTGTGCGGGGCGGTTCGCTACCGGGTCACCGCACCCTTCCTGCGGGCCAATTTCTGTCACTGCTCGCGCTGCCGCAAGCACTCGGGCGCGCACGCGCTCGCCCAGGGTCGCGTCCCGTGCGAGGGGTTCGAGCTCATCGCCGGCGCCGATGTGCTGCGCGTCTACCGGCCGCCCGCGGGCATGGTCAAGGCGTTCTGCAGCGTCTGCGGCTCGAGCCTGTTCGGCGGCACCTGGCCCGACGGGCCCGAGGTCTCGATCCGGTTCGGCACGCTCGACGACGATCCCGGGATCAGGCCCCAGCTCCACACCTTCTTCGCCTCGCGGGCGCCGTGGGACGAGCTGCCCGACGACGGCTTGCCGCAGTTCCCGGGGCCGAAGACCGCGGGCACTGCGCCCGAGCGCGGCTGAGCGTGGCCGTGCCGGCGGGTGCGCGCACGTCTCACAGCGCTGCCTCCAGCAGCGCGATCGCTCCCGCCGCTGCCGGGGTCACATGCCCGGGCGGTCTGAGCGCCCAGAACCCGCGGAGCCCGTCCCGGGTCATCGGAACGAGAGCATGGGCGTCGTACTCCGCGCTCCGCACGCCGGCCACGGACTCGAGATCCATGCGGAGGCACACGTCGGGCCGGAGCCGCAGCAGGTCGTGGGCTAGCCCGAGAACGGTGAGGTGCCCGTCGCTCGGCGCCGGTCGGTCGAGCTCCTCGTGGAATTCGCGCGCCAGGCTCTCGATCAGCGCGGAGCGGCGCGCCGCGGGCTCGACCATCCCCGACGGAGCCACGTGCCACACGCCCGGGTCGGCGGCGAGATCTCCGCGACGCCGGGCGATCACAAACGCTCGGTCTGCGCCGGCGCGGACGGTGACCACGACGGACACGCCGACGGCGGCCGCCCGGCCCCGGCCGCTAGCCAGCACGCCGTCCGGCCCGGCTGCGGCGTGCGCGAGCTTGCGCAGCGGAAGGTCCGCCAGGCCGGTGGCTCGGGCGTCCACGTACTCGGCGCGCAGCGCGTCGCAGGTCGCGATCATGTCGAAGTAGCTGCCGGGGACGGCGTCGATGCCGTCCTCATCGACCGAGGTCGCGACCGTGACCCGGCCGTCGTGCGTGCCGGGGGCGCGGGCGAGCACGTCGTCCAGGTGCGCCTGTCCCCGCTGCCGCAGCTCGGGGTCGATCGCGTGACCGCCGTCTCGGACGCGGAGGAGCCGATCGGGCGACCGCTCCCGTGTCGGCACGACGACGGTCGGGTATGCGCGACCGCCGCGGCGCACGACCACGCCGAGATCGGCGTACAGCGAGGCGAGGAGCTCCAGCGTGGGGTCGTCCTCGGGCAACGGTGACCGAGCCGGCGGTCCGCTAGGCCGTCGGGCCGCCGCCGAGCTGGCGCCCGAGCGCGGCCAGCCGCGCGTCCCACTGACCCCCGACCTCGGTCATCCACGAGACGGCGTCCGAGAGCGGCTCGGGCGTGACCCGGTAGCGGACCTCGCGGCCCGAGCGCTCGCGGTCGAGCAGTCCGGCGTCAGCCAGCGCGGTGAGGTGCTTGAGCACCGCCTGACGGGAGATCGGCAGCTCGGCCGCCAGCTCGGTGGCCGTGGCCGAGGGATGGTCGGAGATCGCGGTCAGGAGCGCGCGGCGGGTGGGATCCGCGAGCGCTCCGAACACGGCCCCCGCTCTGCTTGCGGGGGCCATCTAGGCGGCCACGAGCGCGGGCCCGTAGCTGGCGCCGCCCGCGCCGGGGAGTGGGATGCCGACGAGATCGAGCAGCTCGAGTGGGCGCGCCTCGACCACGCGCAGCACGGTGCCCTTGTGCGCGGCGGGGTCGAGCGTCAGCTCGACGCGGCTGGCGGGCTCGCCGCTCGCCGCCCACCAGAACGTCAGCCGTCCGCCGCGGTCGGCGAGATCGTCGCGAGCGGGGGGAGGGGAGACCTCCTCGACCCAGCCGGTGCGCAGCACGTCGCCGTCGCGGAAGCGGGCATCGCCGCCGGGGCGCAGCTCCAACTGGACCTCCTCGGCCAGCCAGCCCTCCAGCCACGCCGGGTCGGTCAGCGCCGCCCAGACCTCCTCGGGGCTGGCGATCAGCAGGATCTCTCGTTCGATTCTGTCGCTCACGGTGGGCCTCCGGGTCAAGCGCGAAACATTGATGTGCAACCGTGGAGTTGCGGATCTGCTACGTTGATCGCAACCGGCCGGTTGCACAACGATAGCAATCAGATTGGAGACCGCATGCCACTCGTGCCCATGGTCGTCGAGCAGACCGCCCGCGGCGAGCGCTCGTTCGACATCTACTCGCGCCTGCTCAACGATCGCGTCGTATTCCTCGGCGGGCAGGTCGACGAGGAGACCGCGAACCTGATCGTGGCCCAGCTCGTTCATCTCGAGTCAGACGACCCAGACAAGGACATCCATCTCTACATCAACTCGCCCGGCGGGTCGATCTACGCCGGCCTGGCGATCTACGACACGATGCAGTTCATCCGTCCCGACGTGCAGACGATCTGTTACGGGATCGCGATGTCGATGGGGTCGCTGCTGCTGGCCGGCGGCGCCGCCGGCAAGCGGATGACGCTGCCCAACAGCCGGATCCTGATCCACCAGCCCTCGGGCGGATTCGAGGGCCAGTCGACCGACATCGAGATCCACGCCCGAGAGGTGCTGGCGCTCCGGGCCCGGGTCGACGAGCTCTACGCCAAGCACACGAGCCAGTCGGTCGAGCGGGTCCACTCCGACATGGAGCGCGACCGCTTCTTCACCGGCGAGGAGGCGGTCGCCTACGGGCTCGTGGACCGGGTGATCGCCAGCCGCGACCTGCCCGGCCGGGCCAGGGGGTTCGGCCAGGGCTAAGCAAAGACTAGGGTGCCCCCCTGGCGTGGGGGCGCCGGCGACGGCGTAGCTTGATCGCACTGAGGCGCACACCGGGACCGGGACTCAGGGACCGGGTGTTCACCGAGGGACCTGACCGGCGGGCTCGAGGCGGAACAATGGACCGGCGGGAAGCGCGTGGACCCGTTTTTTTGGGGGCGGGGCACCTGCGCTTCCCGGTTCCGCTCGGCCGCTCGCTCTGGGCGTGATCGGCGCGCTCGCCCGACCTGGGCCCGCGTCGCGGCTCACTCGAGGCTGCCCGCCGCGAGCGCGTCGGCCAGCTGCGTGCGCGAGCTGATGTCGAGCTTCTGGTAGGTGTTGCGGAGGTGGAACTCGACGGTCTTGGGGGTCACGAACAGGGCCTCCGCGATCTGGCGAGTGGTGAGCCCTTCGGCCGCCAGGTCGGCGACTCGGCGCTCGCTGGGGGTGAGCGCCTCGACGCCGCTCCGCATGATGCTGCGCGGGCGGGCGCCGGTCGCCGTCAGCTCCGTCCGGGCATCGAAGGCCAGGGCGACCGCTCCGCCGCGATAGCTGAGCTCGAGCGCCTTGCGCAGCGGCTCGCGGGCGGCCGCCCGCTGGTTGGCGCGCCGCAGCGCGGCGCCGAGGTCGACGAGCGCTTGGATGTATTCCAGTCGCGCCGGGTATCGTTCGCCGGTGTCGACTGCCTCGGCGAGCAGCTCGATGCCGCGCTCGCCGCGCTCGGCGAGACCGAGTACCCGCAGGTCCCTGATCACCACGCGCGTGACCTCCGCGCGCCGTGCCAGCTCCAGCTCCTCGGCCGCCAGCTCGATCGCCGCGTTGTTGTTGCCGAGGGTCAGGTGGGCGAGCGCCGCAGTGGAGCGCCAGGCGACCACGCCGGGACTTGTCGTCGCGCAGTGCGATTGCAGATGCTCCCCGGCTTGGGTCGCGTCCTCCAGCGCCTCCTGCGGGCGGCGCTGCGCGAGCCGCAGCCGCGCACGTACGTCCAGCAGGTAGGGGCGCTGGACGGTGTCGTGTACGGCCGGATCGTCGATCATCGCCAGGGCCTGCTCGGCGGCTTCGAGCGGCCCGCGCTGAAGATGGCAAAGCGCAAGCGCGGCGCAGGCGATCACGGTGTCGGTCTCGAGGGCATCTCCGTGAACTGCTGCGGCCGCCTGGGCGTCGGCCAGGGCGTCGACGATCCGGCCTTGGGCGTACAGCGGCAAGGCTCGGAGCTGGCTGGCCCTTGCGTAGGCGATCGGCGATTCAAGCCGGCGAGCGTCCGCCAGCGCGGCATCGCAGATCTCGGTGCCGCGCTCGAGCTCATCGACGAACAGAAGAGCCGCCGTCAGGTGCCTCCAGCTCCTGCCCTCCGCCGTCTCTGCCTGCAGCAGCGCGCCGTCTCCCCACGCCAGTTCCGCCTGCTTGATCACCCCGGCGCGGGCTTTCCCCACCAGACTGTCGCGCACCGCCATCGACACCAGCGCCGCTCGCTGGGATGCCGCGGGCTCATCGCCGATCTGCGCCAGCATCCCCTCCCGTCGCGCCTCGGCCTCTGCGGCGAGGGCCGGGGCAAGGGACGCGGCCGAGATGTAGGCGGCCTGGAGCTCGTCCGCCAGCGCCGCGTCGCGTCCGTTGAGCTCCGCCAGTGCGGAGTCGAACACGGCAGCGGCCTCCCGGTAGCGCCTCTGCGCGAGGAGAACGCGACCCAGCGCGAGCGGCAGCTGCGCGCGGCGCTCGGGCTTCTTGGTGATACTGATCGCCTGCTCCAGCCGCCTTGCCGCCTGGGGGAGACCGGCGCTCGCCTCGGCCTGACCGAGCTCGGCGAGCAGGTCGGCACGGATCTCATCGGCGGGCCGTTCGGCCAGCGCTCGCCCGAGGAGCCTGACGGAAGCGTTCGCATCTCCGCTGAGGAGCGCGGTGTGGGCGGCGCTGCGAAGCGCCTCGACTGCGCGCGGATCGGCATCCGGCGCTGCCTCGAGCAGGTGCGCCGCGACGGACTCAGCCGGAGACCCCTCGTCGAGCAGGATCATCGCCGCCCGGCGGTGAGCGTCGGCCCGCGCGAGCGCTGAGACCGAGGCCGCCACGGCCGATGCGATCAGCGCGTGAATGAACGACAGCGGCTCTCCGGGGTGCAGGATGTTCACCGCCGCGAGCGCGTCGGCGGCCTGATAGGCGGAGTCGAGATCGAGTCCCGCCAGCAGGGCGGACTGCTGGAGCGAAGCGCCGTCCCCGAGCACTGCGACCGCGGAGGCGAGCGCTTTCGCCGGCCCGGCCATCGCGTCCAGGCGGGCCACCACCGCATGCAGGACCGACTCGGGCGCAAGATCCGCCAACCGCTTCGCCGTCCCGGCATCCGGCGGCTCCTTGTCGGCCCGGACCTGGGCCAGCAACTCCACCAGCAGGTACGGATTGCCATGGGTGACCCGGCTGCAGGCCTCGCAGAACTCGGGCTCGGCGTCGGGGAAGTGAGCGCGTACAACCTCGTCGACGCCTGCCTTGCTGAGCGGACCGGGCCGAAGCAGCGTGGTCGCGGGCGCGTCGCGTAGCGCCTGCACCGCCTGCGGATCCACCGAGATGTCGCCGCGGCCCAGGCACACCACCAGCATGATCGGCAGGTCCCCCAGCCGCTCGGCCAGGTAGGCGAGAAAGCGAAGCGACGGCCGGTCGGCGCATTGCGCATCGTCCACGAGCATTACCACCGGCCCGCCCCCCAGATCCTCGCCCGGACGCATCGCAAGGTTGCACGCGAGCCAGAACAGCCCGTGGATCAGCGGGTATCCCTGATCCTCCGGCGAGCGCAGCGGATCGAGCGGCTCGCCGTCGAGCAGGCTTCCCGCCAGGCGCGCGGGACCGTCGAGCAGACGAGCCCGACCATCGGGATCGGTCGCCACCCACCGTGGCTCAAACAGCTGCACCGCGATCCCGAACGGGAACTCCCGCTCCAGATGGCTTCCCCGCGCCACCAGGACCTGCAGCCCGGCCTCTCGCGCCATGTCCCCAGCGACCGTCAACAGCCGCGACTTGCCCTTCCCGGCCGGCGCTTCGAGCAGCACCACACCACCGGCGCCCGCCTGGGCGCCGGCGAGTCCCTGCTCGAGCACCGCAAGCTCCCGCTCGCGCTCGACCAGAACTTGGCCCAATCCCCGTCCGCGAGCCTCAGTCCCTGCCAACACGAGCTCGTTACGTTCGCTCCCCGGAAGCACTGCCCTTAGTGAAGCGGAAAATGGAGCAGCGAGACCAGGGGACGTCAACGTCGAGGGTGAGCGGGCCTGCCGCCGGCACCCCAACCCCCCGCCGCCACCCCAAGTAACCTCTCCCCCCGATGCGGCTGGAAGACGTGATCCCAGGCGCCCCGCCTGCTGCCCGGGACGTCGAGATCCGGGACCTCGCGTATGACGATCGTCGCGTCGGTCCCGGGACGTTGTTCTTCTGCGTCCCGGGGTTCACGCGGGACGGGCACGACTTTGCGCCGGACGCGTTGCAACGGGGCGCGGTGGCGCTGGTGGTGGAGCGTCCGCTGGGCCTGAATGTGCCCGAGGTGCTGGTCAATTCGGTCCGGGAGGCGATGGCGCATGCGGCGTCGCGGTTCAACGGCGACCCGACCGCGGAGCTTCGGGTCGTCGGGATCACGGGCACCAACGGCAAGACCACGACGGCGTTCCTGGTCCGGGAGCTGCTCGAGGCCGGCGGCCGCCAGACCGGGCTGCTGGGGACGGTCAAGAGCATCGTTGGTGGTCAGGAGCACGGAGTCGAGCGGACCACGCCTGAGGGGATCGAGCTGCAGCGGGACTTCCGGGCGATGCTCGAGTCCGGGGACCGGGCCTGTGCGATGGAGGTGTCCTCGCACGCCCTGGAGCTACGGCGGACGGACGCGATCCATTTCGCGGCGGCGATCTTCACCAACCTGACCCAGGACCATCTCGACTTCCATCCGACGATGGAGGACTACTACCAGGCCAAGCGGAGGCTGTTCACGCTGCGCCCCGAGATCGCGGTGGTCAACATCGACGATCCCTACGGCGCGCGGATCGCCGCCGAGCTCGAGCTCCCGGTCACGTTCGCGATCGACGCCGAGGCCGTGTACCGGGCGCGAAACGTCGAAACCGGCCTCGCGGGCTCGCGGTTCGTTATCGCCACCCCCGAGGGCGAGCGCGAGCTGTTCTCGCCGCTGCGCGGGCGCTTCAACGTCTACAACGTGCTTGGCGCCATCGCCGCAGCACGCGAACTCGGCGTCGACCTGGACACGATCGCCGACGCGATCCGGAGCGCGGGGCAGGTGCCGGGCCGCTTCGAGCCGGTCGACGAGGGCCAGGAGTTCGCGGTCCTGGTCGACTATGCCCACACGCCGGACTCGCTGGAGAACGTGCTGCGGGCGGCGCGCAACCTCACCGGCGGCCGCGTGCACGTCGTGTTCGGCTGCGGCGGGGATCGCGACCGCGGCAAGCGGCCGCTGATGGGCGCGATCGCGAGCCGGCTGGCCGACCGGGTGATCGTCACCTCCGACAATCCGCGCTCCGAGGATCCCGCGGCGATCGTCGCGGAGATCCTGACCGGCAGCGCTCCCGACACCGACGCAATCGTCGAGCGCCGCGCGGCGATCGAGGCGACGATCGCGGGTGCCCAGGCCGGCGACGTGGTCGTGATCGCCGGCAAGGGACACGAGCAGGGGCAGGAATTCGAGTCCGGGCGCAAGATCCCGTTCGACGACGTCACCGTCGCCCGCGAGGTGCTGCGCGGAGCCCGGCTCGCACGATGAAGCTCTGGAGCGCTCAGCGGATTGCCGACGCAGCCGGGGCGAGGTTGATCGCGCCGGGGTCGATGGCGATCGGGCCCGAGCGGGTCACGATCGACTCGCGTGAGGCCGGCCCCGGCGCGCTGTTCGTCGGCCTGCAGGGCGAGCGCGAGGACGGCGGGCGCTATGCCCCGCAGGCGCTCAGCGCCGGAGCGTGGGGGGTGCTCGCGACCGAGCAGCACGCCGAGGCCGCGCAGGCCGCCGCGCCGGGCGTCGTGCTCGCGGCCGATGATCCGCTCGCGGCCATGCAGCGGCTCGCGACCGCATGGCGCCGCGAGCTCGGCGCCAAGGTGATCGGAGTCACCGGCTCGACCGGCAAGACCTCGACCAAGGACATGCTGTACGGCGTGCTCGCCCCGCATCACCGTACGGTGGCCTCGCGGGCCAACTTCAACACCGAGATCGGGCTGCCGCTGGAGATCCTCGGCGCCCCCGCGGGCACCGAGGTGCTGGTGCTGGAGAAGGGCATGCGGGGGCCGGGGCAGATCGCCGAGCTGGCGGCGATCGGCGAGCCTGACGTGGGCGTGA
Organism: uncultured Solirubrobacteraceae bacterium; assembly: GCA_963816005.1. Taxonomy (GTDB): domain Bacteria; phylum Actinomycetota; class Thermoleophilia; order Solirubrobacterales; family Solirubrobacteraceae; genus Palsa-465. Next base: position 77,785 of record CAWFKF010000017.1, read on the forward strand.
TCGTCAGCATCGGCCCCGTCCATCTCGAGCTGCTGGGGAGCGTCGAGGCGATCGCCGCCGCCAAGGCGGAGCTGATCGCCGGCCTCGCCCCCGGCGGCACCGCGATCGTCCCGGCCGGCGAGCGGCTGCTCGATCCGCACCTACGCGACGACATCCGGACGCTCACGTTCGGCGCCGATGGGGACGTGCGGCTGATCGCGGCCGACGGCGAGCGCGTGCAGATCGACCTCTACGGGCGCACGGTGACGCTCGAGGTGCCGTTCACCTCGGCCCACATGCGCACCAACCTCCTGGCCGCAGTGGCCGCCGCGAGCGCGATCGGCGTCGTCCCCGACGGCCGGCTGGAGATCGTCCTCTCCAGCGGGCGGGGGCAGCGGACCACGCGCGCCGACGGGGTGACCGTGATCGATGACTGCTACAACGCCAACCCGATGTCCGTGCGCGCCGCCCTGGACGACCTGGCCGAAACCGCCTCCGGACCCGCCGGCGGGCGGCGCGTGGCCGTGCTCGGCGACATGCTCGAGCTCGGTCCCCAGGAGCGTGACTTCCACGTCGACATCGGCGAGCACGCCGCCGCGGCGGAGGTCGACCTGCTGGTCACGGTGGGCCCGCTGGCCGCCGCGATGTCCGAGCGCTTTCCCGGCGAGAGTTGCGCGGTCGCCGACGCGGGCGAGGCCGAGGCGCTCGTGCCCGAGCTCGTCGAGCCCGGCGACGTGGTGCTGGTCAAGGCCTCGCGCGGCGTCGGGCTCGAGCTCGTCTGCCGGGCGCTGCTGGCGACCGAGGCCGAGCCAAGCGGGCGCGGCGCCTGATGGGCTCGATCTCCGGCCGGATCCTGATCGCCGGGACCGTTTCCCTGCTCATGTGCCTGTTCCTGAGCCCCAAGTTCATCGTGTTCCTGCGCCGGCGCGAGTTCGGGCAGAACATCCGCGAGGAGGGACCGGAGGGCCACCGGACCAAGGCGGGGACGCCGACGATGGGTGGGATCATCATCTTCACCGCGATCGCGGTCCCGTTCCTGATCCTCTCGCAGCGCACCTGGGCGGCGATGGGCGTGTTCGGCGTGGCGCTGGCCTGCGCGCTGCTCGGGTTCGCCGACGACTACACCAAGATCGTCAAGCGCCGCTCGCTCGGGCTGCGGGCGCGGACCAAGCTGATCGTGACGATCGTGATCTCGTTCGGGCTGTGGTGGATCGCGACGCAGAAGGCGGGGCTGCAGCCGACCGTGCGGCTGCGGTTCACCGACCTCCAGATCGACCTCGGTCCGCTGTACCCCGTGTTCATCTACGTGGTCGTGGCCGCGACCACGAGCGCCGTCAACCTGACCGACGGGCTCGACGGGCTCGCCGCCGGGTGCGCGGCGATCGTGCTGCTGGCCTACATCGGGATCACGTTCATCACCACCGGCAAGGCGGATCTGGCCCTGCTGGCCGCCTGCCTGGTCGGGGCCTGCATCGGCTTCCTGTGGTTCAACAGCTTCCCGGCCAGCATCTTCATGGGCGACACCGGGTCGCTCGGCCTCGGCGGCGCGATCGCCGGGATGGCCGTGATGACGAAGACCGAGGTGTTGCTGATCCTGCTCGGCGGCATCTTCGTGATCGAGGCGCTGTCGGTCGTGATCCAGGTGGTCTCGTTCCAGCTGTTCCGCAAGCGCGTCTTCCTGATGGCGCCGATCCACCACCACTTCGAGCTGCAGGCGTGGTCGGAGACGAAGATCATCCTACGCTTCTGGATCGTCGCCGCGGCCTGCGCGGCGATCGGCTTCACGGTCTACCAGCTGAGCCTCCGGGGGTAGTGGTCCCGGCCGAAACGTCCCACCCGACGCTCACGCTGCCCGGCGGGAGCACCTGATGAAGCCACGTCCGCCGCTGCCGCCGGGCCCGTTCCTCGTCGTCGGCCTGGCGCGCTCCGGCGTCGGCATCGCGCTCGCGCTGCGCGCCCGCGGGGAGGAGGTGATCGGAGTCGATGCGGGCGCCGCCGGAACGCCGGAGCTCGAGCTCGCGGCCGGAAGGCTTCGCGACGCCGGCGTCGAAATCCACCTCGATGCGTCAGGCGACGCCTTTGCCGCCCGTGCCCGAACGCTCATCAAGAGCCCCGGTGTACCCCAGGACGCGCCACCGGTGGTGGCGGCGCGCCGCCGCGGGCTGCCCGTGCTCGGCGAGCTCGAGCTCGCGTGGCGGCTCATCCCCAACGAGTTCATCGCCGTGACCGGGACCAACGGCAAGACGACCACCACCGAGTGGATCGGCCATGTGCACCGCGAGGCGGGGCTGCCGGTCGCCGTGGCCGGCAACGTTGGCACCGCGGTGTCCTCGCTGATCGGGACGCTGGAGCCGGACGCCACCGTCGTCTGCGAGACCTCGTCGTTCCAGCTCGAGGACACCGATCGGTTCGCGCCCGAGGCCGCCCTGCTGCTCAACCTCACGCCGGACCATCTCGATCGTCACGCCACGTTCGAGGACTACGTCGCGGCCAAGCTGCGGGCGTTCGTGAACCAGGGCAACTACGACCTCGCCGTCGCCCCGACCGACATCGGCGTCGAGGATCTCGGCGGCTGCGCGCGCCGGGTCACGTTCGGGACCGGACGCGACGCCGACCTCGCCGACCGCGAGGGCCATCTGTGGTGGCTCGATGAGCCGCTGATCGCCGTGGAGGACATCTCGCTGCCAGGCGCGCACAACCGCCTCAACGCGATGGCCACCGCGGCGGCGTGTCTGGCCCGCGGCGTCGACGCGGGCGCCGTCGCCGACGGGCTGCGGACGTTCGGAGGCGTGCCGCACCGGCTGGAGCGGGTGGCCGTGATCGACGGCGTCGCCTACGTCAACGACTCCAAGGCGACCAACGTGGCGAGCACGATCGTCGCGCTGCGGAGCTATCCCGGGGGCGTGCACCTGATCCTCGGCGGCCGCGGCAAGGAGCAGGACTTCGCACCGCTGGCGGCGGTCGTGGGCGAGCGCGCCCGGGCCGTGTACCTGATCGGCGACGCGAGCGAGGAGCTGGCCGCGGCGTTCGCGCCCGCGGGCGCGGAGCTGCACCGCGCCGGCGACCTCGCGCACGCGGTCACCGCCGCGCGCGCCGCCGCCCGGCCGGGCGACACGGTCCTGCTCTCGCCGGCCTGCGCGAGCTTCGACCAGTATCCGAACTTCGAGGCGCGCGGAGAGCACTTCCGCGCGCTGGTCGAGAGCGGCCGCTGATGGCCGAGGCGGCCGCCGGCGCGCGTGGCTCAGCCACCGCACGGAGTGGAAGCCGTGGCGCATCGGCGAAGACGGCCTCCCCATCCTCGCGCGGGCGCCCCCAGGCCCGCGCGGCGACGCCCCCGCTAGAGCACCGGATCCTGATCACGGCGACGCTGTGCCTGCTCGCCTTCGGGGCGGTGATGGTCTACAGCGCGTCCTCGCCGCGCGACCTGCTCTCGGGCTCGGGCACCGGGACCGCCTCGTTCCTGCGCTACCTCGTCTTCGGCGGGATCGGGCTGATCGCCATGCACGTGCTCTCACGCCGCGGCCTGGCGATCATCAATCAGCGCGTGGTGACACTGATGCTCGTGGGCTCCTTCGCGCTGCTGCTGCTCGTGCTCGTGCCCGGCTTCGGGGTCCAGGTCAACGGCGCCCGGCGCTGGTTCGCCGCCGGGCCGATCCAGTTCCAGCCCTCGGAGGTGATGAAGCTCGCGATCGTCCTCTACGTGGCCCGCTTCCTGGCCGACCACCCCAAGCGGATGCGGAGCTTCAAGCAGGCGCTGGCGCCGATCATGCTCGTGGCTGCCCCGGCGTGCCTGCTGATCGTGGTCGAGCCGGACCTCGGCACCACGCTGGTGATCGTGTTCGCGATCACGGCGCTGCTCGTCGCCGCCGGGGTCCCGATGCGCTACCTGGCGCTGCTGGCGCTGATTGCGGCCGTGCTGGCGCTGCTGATGATCGTCGCGCAGCCCTACCAGCGCGCGCGGCTGACCTCGTTCCTGAACCCGTGGTCGTCGAAGTCGACGGCGGGCTTCCAGGCCGTCCAGGGCCAGATCGCGCTCGGCTCGGGCGGGCTGCTCGGGGTCGGGCTCGGGCGCTCCGTGCAGAAGGTCTTCTACCTGCCCGAGGCTCAGACCGACTTCATCCTGGCCGTGATCGGGGAGGAGCTCGGCGTGCTCGGGATCTTCGGCGTGGTGTGCCTCTACGGGATGATCGCCTACGCCGGCCTGCGGACCGCGCGCCGAGCGGCGGGCCGGTATGCCAAGCTGCTGGCGACCGGGCTGACGTCCCTCATTCTGTGCCAGGGAATCCTCAACATCTTCGTCGTGCTCGGGCTCGCGCCGCTCACCGGCGTGCCGCTGCCGTTCATCTCCTACGCCCCGACGAATCTCTGCATCATGCTCGCGTGCGTCGGGCTGCTGCTCAACATCGCCTCACCGGACACGCGGCGCCTCGAGGTCGTCGGGGACTCAGGGCGTGACACCGCCGAGGATCGTGATCGCCGCCGGCGGGACCGCCGGTCACGTCGTTCCGGCTCTGGCGGTCGCGGACGCGCTCCACGCTGAGGGCGCCCAGGTCGTGTTCATCGGCGGCGAGCGCGCCGAGGCCGAGCTCGTCCCCGCGGCGGGCTACGAGCTGCAGACGATCCAGGTGGAGCCGCTGCACCGCGGACGCCCCGTGGCGGCCGCCCGGGCGGCGCTCGTCGACGCCGGCGCCCTGCGCGCCGCGTGGCGGATCCTGCGCGACCTCGGGCCGCACGCGGTGATGGGCGCGGGCGGATACGTGGCCGGTCCGGTCGGGCTGGCCGCGGTCGGCCGCCGCGTGCCGCTCGTGCTGACCGAGGCCGACAGCCACCTGGGGCTGACCAACCGGATGCTGGCGCCGCTGGCCCGGCGGGTCTGCCTCGCGTTCCCGATCGACGGGCGCGACGGCCCGCGCTACCGCGTCACCGGACGGCCGGCGCCGCCGCCCGCCACCGACCGGAGCGCGGCCCGGGCCCGGTTCGGGATCGCGCCCGATGAGACCTGCGTGCTCGTGTTCGGCGGTTCGCTCGGCGCGCGCTCGATCAACCACGCCGCCGTCGAGGCGTTCGCCGGTGCCCGCTTTCACGTCCTGCACGCCGCCGGCGAGCGCGACCTACCGACGCTCGAGTCCCCGGGCCCGCACTATGACCTGCGCGGCTACATCAGCGACTTCGGCCAGGCGCTCCTGGCCTCCGACCTGGTCGTCGCCCGCGCCGGCGGCTCCGTGTTCGAGATCGCGGCCCACGGCCGCCCCTCGGTCCTGATCCCGTACCCGCACGCGGCCGCCATGCACCAAGCCGAGAACGCGGCCTACTTCGCGCGCTCCGGCGCCGCCGTGGTGATCCCCGACGCCGAATTGACCGGCGCTCGCCTCGCCACGGAAGTCGGCTCCCTGCTCGCCGACCCCAGCGGCCTCGCGGCGATGGGCCGCGTCGCCGCGGCCCTGGCCAAGCCCGACGCCGCGCGCGAGATCGCCGAGGTGATCCTGGCGGTGGCGCGGCCGGGGTAGGGGGGCGGCCGCGAGAGCGACCGATCTCACCTTTGTTCGACCAGTGTCAACCGCTGGCCGGAGCTGGTGATGACCGATCCGACCGCCGTGCACGTAGTCGCGGATAGGCACGAGACGCCGGTGAGGGACGCATAGGAACCCGGCGGGGACGTATCGGGGAGGAGTTGGCGAGACCAGTTCCGGCCGTTCCAGCCCAGCGCCAGGGCGACGATGCTGTACGGGTACGTGGTGGTCGAGATCTGCCCGACGGCGGTACACGACCTCGCTGAGCGGCACGACACGCTGTTGAGTGTGGCGGGTGGCCCTCCGAAGGGGGTGAAGAGCGACCGCGATTGGATCGACCAACGACCGTTGGTCCAACTCTCGAGTACTGGGTAGGGAACGCCCGTGCCCTGGCCATAGATGGAGTCCCCAACCGCCATGCACGCGGTCGCAGACGGGCAGGATATCCCCCAGAGCCAGTCGTCGAGGCTACCGGGGGTGGGAGTCTTCTGGATCGACCATCTGCTGCCGTTCCAGCGCTCGGCCAGGGTGACGTTTCCCATTGTGTCCGAGGCGGTCGAGCGTTGCCCGACCGCGACGCACGCCGTTGCCGAGGTGCACGAGACCGCGTCGAGGCCCACCAATCCGAGTTTCGGCGTTTGCTGCATCGTCCACCGTGAGCCGTTCCAGCGCTCGACCACCGCGCGGAACCCGAAGTTGCTATCCACGATGCCGTCTGTATATGGCCCTCCGCCGACCGCCGTGCAGGCAACCGTGGACGTACACGACACGCCGCTGGCGAAAAAGCGCTTGGGGACCCGCTGGATCGACCACCGTGACCCGTCCCAGCGCTCCACGAGTGCGTTCGGCGCTTGGCGAGGGGTGCTGCTGAACGTGCCAACCGCGATACAGAAGCTTCGTGACGTGCACGTCACGTCGAGCAGTTCGCTGACCGTCGATCCGGCGGGCACGGGGGTCCGTTGGATCGTCCAGTTCGTGCCGTTCCAGCGTTCCGCCAACGCGACTCCGCCGTGGGGTGGCGTTCTGCCGCCGTGGTCTGTCTGGACTCCGACGGCAAAGCAGGCGTTCGTGGACACGCACGAGATTGCGCCGAGCGCGCCGTCGCCGGGTGATGGGATAACTCGCCAGCTCGCAGCCGTGGCGGGCGCAGCACTCGCCACGCACGACGCCAGTGCCACACACGCGCCGAGGGCGCGAGCGACAATCCGCCGACCGCCGCACATGATCACCAAGCTATGTGCGCGGTCAACCACCGGCATCGGTAGTAGACCGCAGACGGCCTAGGGTTTAGTGCATCTGGTGCATCGAGGACATCGTGTTCGTGGCGCGCATGGCGCCACTCGAGCCCGGCACCACGAGCCCCGGCACGCTGCTCGGCGCCGCCACCACCGCGACCGCGAGCACCAGCAGGATCGCCGCGGCGCCCCAGGTCACCGTCCGGCGCCAGGGAAGGGTCTTCTCGAGCGCGATCAGCGCCGCGACGAACGCCATCCAGGCGAGGCTCATGACGCCGAGGGCGAACAGCGCGGCCATCAGCGCCCAGCAGCAGCCCAGGCACCAGCCGGCATGTCGCGAGCCCATCTCCAGGGCGCCGCGCCGGCCCTCGCGCCAGGTTCCGAGCAGGAACGCCAGCGGGCTGCGGCACTTGCCCAGGCACACGTCTTTGAGCGGCGTCAGCTCGTAGACCGCCGCGACGGCGAGCACCCCGCCGGCCAGCCAGCGGCCGCCCGTGTGCCAGGCCAGATCGCCGCCGAACAGGCTCCGGCCGAGTCGGAACACGCCGTACGCGGCTACGCCCGCGGCTCCCCACACGAGCAGGTATCCGAGCGTGAACAGGAGCGCCTGGCCGATCCCACGGCGGCGGGTCATGGTCGTGTACAGCGCGACCGTCGGCGCCAGGGAGGGGAGCATCATCGCGGCCATCATCACCACCCAGACGCCGAGGAACCAGCCGAGCGCACCGAGGTCGGTGCCGGGCCCGGCGTCCATTCCGGCCATCCGGTCGGCGGTCGACCACCACGCGACCGCGGCCAGGGCGAGCAGCAAGGCGATCAGGCCCAGTCGCGCGCGGACGGCTGCGAACGCCGCCGCGAGGTCAGAGCTCTCGCCGCGGCGCTCGCCGATCGCGTCCGCCGCGGTCAGACTCACGCCGCCCATGAGAACTGCGAGGTCGAGAACGCCGCTGTCCCGTCGTACTGGATCCCGAACGCGTCGATCTTCGAGCGGGTCGCGTGGGCGACCGCGAGCTCGTGGCCGGCGGGGTGGAAGATGCCCGTGAGCTTCACGGGCTCGCCGGTCTGCACCCCGAACGGGACGATGTCCTCGATCTCGAAGTCGACCTCGTCGCCGATCCGGATCGAGTGCAGCAAGCCGCTCTCGTGCACCTCGATCGGCGCGCGCTGCACGCCGAGGCTCTCGCCGATGAGCGGGCCCAAGGCCTGCATCGGCCCGCCGAGCGCGCCCGAGAACACGGCGCCCAGCTTCTCGGCCTGCTCGTCGGAGGCCGCCGCGTCGATGAACACGCCGAGGCGCCAGTTGCCCTCGCTCATCACCTTCGGCGTGTCCGTGACCGCCGCGACGGTGAGGCCGCTGACGTCGGTCCCTTCGACGTCGCCGTCCTTGACGTTGAAGACCAGCGTGACCCGGCACCGTTCGTGCGTGGCGCCGAACGCGAGCGACGCGGTGCACGGACAGACGACGTCGCACGAGCACGTCTCGAAATAGGACCCTTCAAGCTTCCAGGACATGGAGCCCCCTTGGACGGAAGGTTGGTGCCCCGATTCTCCCCCCGGAGTCAACCCCCGATGACCGTCGCCCTGGTGGCTGCCGGCGCGGTCTGCGGTCTGCTGCTCCTTCGCGCGCCGCCCGGCCGCGCACCGCGCGCCTGGGAAGAACACGCAGTCAGCGTGCGGCCAATCGCGGATGTGCGGCCTCCCGCGGCGGGCGAAGCTTGAGCTCACCATGCGCCGCGTGCGCAGAGCTCAGAGTTGAAGCGAGGAGGCGACGGTGCCGACGACGAAGATCGACTTCAAGCGCGAGTTGCGGGAGCTGTACGCGCCCGGGCGCAAGCCGGTACTGGTCGACGTGCCCGGGATGGCGTTCGTGATGATCGACGGTCACGGCGATCCCAACACGGCGGACTCGTATCGCGAGGCGATCGAGGCGCTGTACTCCGTCAGCTACACGGTGAAGTTCGCCGTCAAGCGCGGGCCCGCGGCGATCGACTTCAGGGTGATGCCGCTCGAGGGCCTGTGGTGGGCTGAGGACCCGACGGTGTTCAGCACCGGCGACAAATCGGAGTGGAACTGGACCGCGATGATCATGCAGCCCGAGCCGGTGACGGCGGAGCTCGTCGCGCAGGCCCGCCACCAGGCGGCGGCCAAGAAGTCGTTGCCGGCGCTCGACCTGATGCGGTACGAGCGGTTCGCCGAGGGCACCGCCGCCCAGGTCATGTACGTCGGCCCCTACAAGGACGAGGGCCCGACGATCGCCGCCCTGCACGCGTTCATCGCCGAGCAGGGCTGCACCTTGACCGGCAAGCACCACGAGATCTATCTCGGCGACCCCCGGCGCTCCGCGCCCGAGAAGCTCAAGACGGTGATCCGCCAGCCGCTGGCCCGGGCGTGAGCGTGAACCGCTCGCCCTAGCCCGGGGTTCCGCGCAGCAGCATCAGCGAGCGTCCGATCAGCTGCACCCCGGCCCCGGCGTCGACCGCGCGTCCGGCGGTGCCCGGATCGGCGGTGTCGACCTCGACCTGCCAGGCGATGCTCCGCAGCGGCTCGGGGACGCTGAAGTCCAGCGGCTCCGACCAGCCGTTGAGCATCAGCAGGTACGGGTCGTCCTGGCGGTCGTGCTCGCCGGTGGCGCCGCTCAGCGCGACCGTGACAGCCTGGGCGTAGGACACACCCCAGTCCTGGGCGGTCATCGCGCCGCCGTCCGGGCGGTACCAGTCGATGTCGTCGCGGTTGGTGTCGGCCGCCGGCGTGCCGCGGAAGGACTGGTGGCGGCGGAACACCGGATGCTGTTCGCGCAGGCGGCACAGTCCGGCGGTGAACTCGATCAGGTCGGCGTGCTGTTCGGCCGCGCTCCAGTCGAACCAGGTGAGCTCGTTGTCCTGGCAGTAGGCGTTGTTGTTGCCGGCCTGGCTGCGCGCGAACTCGTCGCCGCCGAGCAAGAGCGGCACGCCCTCTGACAGCAGCAGCGTGGCGATCAGGTTGCGGCGCTGGCGGGCCCGCAGCTCGAGCACGGCGGGGACATTGGTGGGGCCCTCGACGCCGCAGTTCCAGCTGCGGTTGTCGTCGGTCCCGTCGTGGTTGTCCTCGCCGTTGGCCTCGTTGTGCTTGCTGTCGTAGCTGACGAGGTCCGCGATCGTGAAGCCGTCGTGGACGGTCACGATGTTGACCGAGGCCGTAGGTCGCCGGCCGCCGTGCCCGTAGAGGTCGCTGGAGCCGGTGATGCGGGTGGCGAGATCGGGCAGCATCCCCGTCGTTCCGCGCCAGAAGTCGCGCACGCTGTCGCGGTATTTGCCGTTCCACTCGCTCCAGCGGGGCGGAAACTCGCCGAGGTCGTAGCCGCCCCAGCCGATGTCCCACGGCTCGGCGATCAGCTTCACCTCCGAGAGCGTGGGATCCTGGGCGACGGTCTCCAGGAACGAGGAGTAGCGGTCGAAGTTGCTCGTCCCGCGTCCGAGGCTGGCGGCGAGGTCGAAGCGGAAGCCGTCCACGTGCATGTCCTGCACCCAGTGGCGCAGCGCGTCCATGACCAGACGCAGCGCGTGGGGGTGATGCAGGTCCACCGTGTTGCCGCAGCCGGTGTCATCGACGTAACGGGAGCGATCGTCCTGGAGGCGGTAGTAGGCGTCGTTGTCGATGCCGCGGAAGCACAGCGTCGGCCCCCACTCGCTGCCCTCGGCGGTGTGGTTGAACACGACGTCGAGGATCACCTCGAGGCCCGCGGCGTGCAGTGCACGGACCATGCGGCGAAACTCGCCGACCTGACCGCCGCCCCGGCCGGCGGACGAGTAGCCGTTGTGCGGCGCGAAGTAGCCGATCGACTGGTAGCCCCAGTAGTTGTGCATCCCGCGCGCCACGAGCTGAGCGTCGTGGACGAACTGGTGCACGGGGAGCAGCTCGACTGCGGTCACGCCGAGCCGCTGCAGATGCGCGACGGCGGCGGGATGGGCCAGCCCGGCATAGGTGCCGCGCAGGTCCTCGGGGACGTCGGGGTGCAGCTTGGTGAAGCCCTTGACGTGGACCTCGTAGAGGATCGAGTCGGCCATCGCCCGGCCCGGATGGCGGTCATCGCCCCAGTCGTAGCCTTCGCCCATCAGCACCGATCGGGGGACGTACGGGGCCGAGTCGGTGCCTTCCGCGCGGTTCGGGTCATCGTCGGCGTGGCCGTAGACCGCCGGATCCCAGCGCACCTCCCCCGCGATGGCGCGTGCGTAGGGGTCGAGCAGCAGCTTGGCCGGGTTGCACCGCGCGCCCGCCGCCGGGTTCCACGGGCCGTGCACGCGGAAGCCGTAGTACTGACCCGGCCGCACGCCCGGCACGTACCCCTTCCACAGGTACGCGTCGCCCTGCTCGAGGCTCCAGCGCGTCTCGTGCCCTGTCTCGTCGAACAGGCACAGATCGACCGCGTCCGCCACGCTGCTGAACAGCGCAAAGCTCGCGCCGGCGTCGTCGCAGTGGCCGCCGTACGGCGCCTCCGCAATGTGGTCGGCCGCACGGTCTGCAGGAGTGACGGACACCGGATACCCCCTCGGAGTGGGCTTGCGGGAATCAGGTCGGAAAGTGTGCCCGGACCGTACTCCGCTGCGCGCCGGGCCCATCACCCGATCGGGATGAACAGGGGACAATGGGAGGGTGGAGGAACTTCCCGCGTTCGCCGAGCTGGCCGCGGCCCCTGACGCGACCCTCGATCTGCTCGCCCTGGCCATCGCCGCCGAATTCCGCGACGTCGACGCGACGGGGGCGCTGGCCGAGCTCGACGCCCTCGGCGCCGAGCTCTCACGCGCCGCCGAGCAGACGAGCGGCAGTCCGGCGGCGCTGACTGTCGCCTGCGGGCAGACACTGGGCGGCGTGCACCGGTTCGCGGGCGATCGGGAGCAGTACGACGACCCGGAGAACTCGATGCTCGACCTCGTGCTCAGGCGCCGTCGCGGCTTGCCGATCCTGTTGTCGGTGGTCTACGTCGAGGCCGCGCGCCGCGCCGGGATCGCGCTCGACGGGGTGGGGCTGCCGGGCCATTTCGTGGTCGGCCACTTCGGCACCGAACCGCCGCTGCTGCTCGATCCCTTCAACGCCGGCGCGCGGTTGGAGACGGGTGTCTCGCGGCAGTTGCTCCGGCCGTGGTCCGCGCACGAGATCGCGATGCGGATGCTCAACAACCTCGTCGGGTCCTACCATCGTCGCGGTCACCTCGGGGCGGCGATCCGGGCGGCCTCGCTGCGTCTGGCGCTGCCGTCCGACCGCGCCCAGCGCGGCACGCTGCAGGCGGAGTTGCGGGCGATCCACGCGCAGCTGAACTGAGCGCCTATCCGACCCCCAGCTCCGGGTCCCGCCACGCCAGCTGGCCGCGGGAGATCGTCGCCGCCACCAGCGGCACGCCGGGGCGGTAGACGAGGTGGGTGTAGGAGGGGGCGGCGAGCACGACCGCGTCGGCGCGGGCGCCGGGGGAGAGGCGGCCGAGGTCCTCGCGCCACAGCGCCTGCGCTCCGCCCAGCGTGGCGGCGCGCAGCGCTTCCTCGGCGCTCATCCGCATCTCCCGCACGGCAAGGGCGATCGCGAAGCTGATCGAGGTCGTGTAGCTCGAGCCGGGATTGCAGTTCGTGGCCAGGGCGACGGTGGCGCCGGCGTCGAGCAGCCGGCGGGCGTCCGGATACGGCTGACGGGTGCAGAAGTCGGTCGCCGGCAGCAGCGTGGCGACGGTGCTCGAGCCCGCCAGGGCATCGACATCGGCGCTCGAGAGATGGGTGCAGTGATCGGCCGAGGCGGCGCCGAGCTCGACCGCGAGCTGCACGCCCGGACCCTCGCCGAGCTGGTTTGCGTGCACGCGCAGCCCGAGCCCCGCGTGGCGACCGGCGAGCAGGACCTGACGCGCCTGGTCGGCGTCGAAGGCGCCGCGCTCGCAGAACACGTCGATCCAGCGGGCAAACGGCACGCACGCGGCCAGCATCTGGTGGCAGACGAGGTGGACGTAGTCGTCGGGGCGGTGCTCGTACTGTGGCGGCACGAGGTGGGCGCCGAGGAAGGTGACGTCGTCGGTCAGCGTCGCGGCGAGCTCGCACAGCCGCTGCTCGCCGTCGACGTCGAGCGCGTAGCCGGACTTGATCTCCAGGTGCGTGATCCCGGCCCGGAGCGCCTCGCGGCGACGGGCGCGGGCCAGCGCGAGCAGCTCCGTGGTGTCCGCGGCGCGGGTGGCGGACACGGTCGCGCGGATGCCGCGGGCCGCGTAGGGGGCGCCGGCCATCCGGGCGGCGAACTCATCGGCGCGGTCGCCCGCGAACACGAGGTGGGTGTGGCTGTCGACGAAGCCGGGGATCACACACAGCCCGTGGCCGTCGATGCGGGCGTCGGCGAGCGCCCCGGCCGGTTGCACGGCCCCCACCCGGTGGCCGTCGAGCACGAGCGCGGCGTTGCGGCGGATCCCGAGCGGCCCCTCCCCGAGCTCGGGGTCGTTGGTGACCAGCAGGCCGATGTCGTCGATCACCAGCGAGCTCACCGCCACACCGCCGCCAGTGCGCTCGCCAGCTCCCGCGGCACGTCGAGCGAGGCGTGCCGTCCGTCGCGGACGATGAAGCGCCCTCCCACCATCACGTCGCGGATGTCGGCCGCCGCGGCCGCGAACACCAGGGTCGCGACCGGGTCGCCGTACCGGGCGCCGGCCATCCGCACGCCGTCGAGGCGCACGGAGACGATGTCGGCGAGCGCACCGGGCGCGAGCGCGCCACCCTCGCCCCAGCCGAGGCTCGCGTAACCGGCGCCGGTCGCGGCCTGCAGCAGCGCTGCGGGCTCGTGGTGGCCGCGGATGCCGGTGGCCAGGCGCTCGTCGAGCTCGACGGCGCGGGCCTCCTCGAACGGCTCGATCACCGCGTTGGAGTCGCTGCCGAGCGCGACGCTCGCTCCGGCGTCGAGCAGCCGCTTGGCCGGGCCGATCCCGTCGGCCAGGTCGCGCTCGGTCGTCGGGCACAGGCAGCAGCACGCGCCGGCGCCGCCGAGCAGCCCGACGTCGCGTCCCGTGACGTGCGTGGCGTGTACGGCGGTGAAGCTCTGCGACAGCGCGCCGGCGGCCTCCAGCAGACCGGCGGGCGTGTCGCCGTAGGCCTCGAGACAGGCCTCGTTCTCGGCCGGTTGCTCGGAGACATGGGCGTGCAGCGGCACGGAGCGCTGCCGCGACCACGCCGCGACGGTCGCGGCCGAGTCCGGGTCGACGGCCCGCAGGCTGTGGATCGCGGCGCCGATCCGCGCGCCCGGTCCCGGGCGCAGCCTGTCCACGCGCTCGGCCCACGCCTCCGCGCTCGAGTCACAGAAGCGCCGCTGGACCGGGTCGGGCTCGCGTCCTGGGCCGCCGTGCAGATAGCAGGCGTCGATCAGGGTGATCCGCACGCCGGCCTGCGCGGCCGCCTCGAGCAGGGCGGCGCCGATCGCGTTGGGGTCCGCGTAGGGGACGCCGCCGGGTCCGTGGTGCAGGTAGTGGAACTCGCCGACCACCGTCACGCCGGCCAGCGCCATCTCGGCGAAGGTCGCCCGGGCGAGCGCGAGGACCGAGTCCGGATCAAGCGTCCCGGCGAGCGCGTACATCTGCTCGCGCCAGGTCCAGAACGAACCGGTCGCGGCGTGCGTGCGGCCCCGCAGCGCGCGCTGGAAGGCGTGCGAGTGGGCGTTGGCCAGGCCTGGGATGACGAGCCCGTCGAGCCGTGTGGAGCCGGTGGGCGGCGACGCGACCCCGGTGGCGAGCGAGGCGATCCGCTCGCCGTCGAGCTCGAGCAGCACGCCGGGCTCGGCGCGCGGCCCGGAGATCCACGCGAGCTCGCACCACAGCGAGCTCACGCGTGGGGGTCCTCCCGCATCGGGATCCGGACGCCGCGCTCGGCGGCGACGTGCGCGGCGCGCTCATAGCCGGCGTCGGCATGGCGGATCACGCCCATGCCGGGGTCGCTGGTCAGGACCCGGTCGAGCTTCTTCGCGGCCAGCTCGGTGCCGTCGGCGACGCACACCATGCCGGCGTGGATCGAGCGGCCGATTCCGACCCCGCCGCCGTGGTGGATCGAGACCCACGTGGCGCCCGCGGCCGTGTTGACGAGTGCGTTCAGCAGCGGCCAGTCGGCGATCGCGTCCGAGTCGTCGGCCATCGCCTCGGTCTCGCGATAGGGCGAGGCGACCGAGCCCGAATCGAGATGGTCGCGCCCGATCACGATCGGCGCCTTCAGCTCGCCCGAGGCAACCATGGCGTTGAGGCGCAGCCCGAGCCGCCGGCGCTCGCCGTAGCCCAGCCAGCAGATCCGCGCCGGCAGGCCCTGGAACTCGACGCGCTCGGAGGCCTGCTCGATCCACCGGGCGAGCCCGTCGTCCTCGGGGAACTCCTCCAGCGCGGCGCGATCGGTCGCCGCGATGTCGGCCGGATCGCCCGACAGCGCGACCCAGCGGAACGGCCCCCTGCCCTCGCAGAACAGCGGCCGGATGTACGCCGGCACGAAGCCCGGGTAGGCGAACGCCCGCTCGAAGCCGCCGAGCAGCGCCTCGGCCCGGAGGCTGTTGCCGTAGTCGAAGACCTCGCTGCCGGCGTCGAGGAAGGCGACCATCGCCGCGCAGTGCGCCGCAATCGCCGCCCGCGACCGGCGCAGGTACTCGTCGGGATCGCGTTCGCGCAGCTCGAGTGCCTGCTCGAAGCTCATCCGGTTGGGGACATAGCCGTTCAGCGGGTCGTGGGCGCTCGTCTGGTCGGTGACGATCTCGGGCTCGAAGCTCCGCGCGTGCAGCGCGGGCAGCACGTCGGCGGCGTTGGCCAGCAGCCCGATGCTGAGCGCCCGGCGCTCGGCCTTGGCCTGCAGGCAGCGGGCAACGGCGTCATCGAGCGAGTCGGCGAACTCGTCGAGGTAGCGCGTCTGCAGGCGGCGCTCGATCCGGTGCGCGTCGACCTCGACGCACAGCGCCACGCCGCCGTTCATCGTCACCGCCAGCGGCTGGGCGCCGCCCATGCCGCCGAGGCCGGCGGTGACCGTGATCGTCCCCGCCAGCGAGCCGCCGTGGCGGCGCCGGGCGATCTCGGCGAAGCACTCGTAGGTGCCCTGGAGGATCCCCTGGGTGCCGATGTAGATCCACGACCCCGCGGTCATCTGCCCGTACATCGTCAGCCCGAGCGCCTCGAGCCGGCGGAACTCGTCCCAGGTGGCCCATTCCGGCACCAGGTTGGAGTTCGCGATCAGCACCCGCGGTGCCCATTCGTGGGTGCGGAACACGCCCACGGGCTTGCCCGACTGCACGAGCAGCGTCTCGTCCTCGCGCAGCGAGCGCAGTGTGCGGACGATCGCGTCGAAAGCCTCCCAGGACCGGGCGGCGCGGCCCGTGCCGCCATAGACGACCAGGTGCTCGGGGTCCTCGGCCACGTCCGGATCGAGGTTGTTCATCAGCATCCGCATCGCCGCCTCCTGCTGCCAGCCCTGGCACGAGAGCTCGGTTCCGCGGGGGGCGCGGATGACCGGCCGCGGGCTCACTGCAGCGCCCCGATCCGGCTCTGGACCGCGTGCACCAGCTGGCCGGAGACGACGAGCTCCGCGGCGGCGGCGAGCTCGGGGCTCAGGTAGCGATCCGCGCCGGGGCCCGGGATCAGCTCGCGCACCGCGGCCAGGGCGGCCGCGGTTCCGGGGGCGGGGCGCAGCGGCGCCCGCAGGTCGAGCCCGCGCGCCGCGCAGGTCAGCTCGACGGCGAGGATGCGGCCGAGGTTGGCCACCACGGTGCGCAGCTTACGCGCCGCCCCCCAGCCCATCGAGACGTGGTCCTCCTGCATCGCGCTCGTCGGCAGCGAATCGACCCCGGCCGGAGTGGCCAGGCGGCGGTTCTCGGCCACCATCGCCGCCTGCGTGTAATGGCCGATCATCACGCCCGAGTCGACGCCGGGGTCCTGGGCCAGGAAGGCGGGCAGGCCGTGCGAGCGGGTCTCGTCGAGCAGCCGGTCGGTCCGGCGCTCGGCGATCGCGCCGACCTCGGCCACCGCGATGGCCAGGAAGTCGCACGCGAACGCGATCGGGGCGCCGTGGAAGTTGCCGCACGATTCGACGCGACCGTCTGGCAGCACCATCGGGTTGTCGATCGCGGCGCGCAGCTCGGCGCCGGCCACCCGCTGTGCGTGCTCGAGCGTGTCCCGGGCCGCTCCGGTGACCTGGGGGGCGCAGCGCAGCGAGTAGGCGTCCTGGACCCGGGGGTCGCCCTCGCGGTGGCTGGCCACGATCTCCGAGCCGGCCAGCAGCGCGCGCAGGTTGGCGGCGCTGTGTGCCTGGCCGGGCTGCGGACGCAGCGCCACCAGGTCCGCCGCGAACGCCCGATCGGTGCCGAGCAGCGCCTCTACCGACATCGCCGCGGTGATGTCGGCCACGCGCAGCAGCTGCCCGAGGTCGGCCAGCGCGAGCACCAGCATCCCCAGCATCCCGTCGGTGCCGTTGATCAGCGCCAGGCCCTCCTTGACGGTCAGGGTGAGCGGCTCGAGCGCGGCCGCTTGGAGCGCGGCGGCGGCCGGCCGGAGGACGCCGTCGGGGTCCTGCAGCTCGCCCTCCCCGATCAGCGCCAGGGCGCAGTGAGCCAGCGGCGCGAGGTCACCGCTGGCGCCGAGCGACCCGTGCTCGGGCACCAGCGGGGTGAGGCCGGCGTTGAGCAGCGCCAGCAGCGCCTCGGCCACGATCGGGCGCGCGCCCGAGTGGCCCATCGCCAGCGTCCGGGCGCGCAGCAGCATCATCGCGCGGACCACCTCGCGCTCGATCGGTGCGCCCATCCCGGCCGCGTGGGAGCGGATCAGGGAGCGCTGCAGCTCCTCGCGGCGGTCGACCGGGATCCGGACCCGGGCCAGCGAGCCGAACCCGGTCGAGATGCCGTACGCGGGCTCGGCGGAGTCCGCCAGCGCGGCGACGGCGGCGGCGCTGCGCTCCATCGCCTCGCGGGCACCCGGGCCCAGCACCACGCGGGCGCCACCGCGCGCGACGGCCAGCACGTCGTCGGGGGCGACGCCGCCGGCCGTCAGCTCCACGGGCCGGATCGCATCGGCGCCGGCGTCCGCGGCCGGCGGGGTTCCCGTCCCAGGTGGCTGCACTGCAGGCCACCTTAGAGTCTGGCTGTTGGTCGTGTGCGGGCCTTTTCTCTCGCCGCCAATCGATAGTCTGCGCAACGAGTTCCCAACACAAGGGTGGAGTCACATGCTGTTCGGTCAGGAGCACGTCAAGCGTTACGTAGCAACCGACGGTGAGGAGGGTCACGAATGGAACGGCACCACGGTGCTGATCCTCACGACCACCGGCCGCCGATCCGGCGAGCAGCGCAGCACGCCCCTGATCTACGGCCGCCACGGCGATGACTACCTCGTTGTCGCCTCCAAGGGCGGCGCGCCGGAGGATCCCGCCTGGTATCTGAATCTCTCCGAGGAGCCGGAGGTCCAGGTGCAGGTGCTCGGCGACCGCTTCACCGCCAACGCGCGGACGGCCACGCCCGAGGAGAAGCCGGAGATGTGGCAGGAGATGACCGGCCGCTGGCCGGCCTACGACGAGTACCAGCTGAAGACCAGCCGGGACATCCCGGTCGTCGTGCTGGAGCGCGCGTAGCGCGCCGCACGCGGACGCCGCGCTGCGCCCCCAGATGAGCGATTGGTCCTCGCGCAGCCTGCACTTTGTCGGGATCGGCGGCGCCGGCATGAGCGGGCTGGCCATCGTCGCCGGCGAGCTCGGCGCGCAGGTCACGGGCTCCGATCGCTCCGAATCCGCCTACACGGCGCGGTTGCGCGAGCACGGGATCGTGCCCGCGATGGGCCACGCGGCCGGGAACGTCCCCGCCGGCGCCGAGGTCGTCTACTCGACCGCGGTCGGGCCCGAGAACCCCGAGCGCATGGCCGCCGCCGGCCGCGAGCTGCACCGGGCCGATCTGCTGGCGCAGATCGCCCGGCTCAAGCGCTGCATCGCGATCACCGGCACGCACGGCAAGACGACCACGGCGAGCATGGTCGTCCACGCCCTCGGCGGCGCCGGACTTGACCCCGCCTACCTCGTCGGCGGGGAGCTGCGCAGCACCGGCTCCAACGCCGGCTGGGGGACGGGGGAGTGGATCGTGATCGAGGCCGACGAGTCCGACCGCTCGCTGCTCAAGCTCGACCCCGAGATCGCGGTGCTGACCAACGCCGAGCTCGACCACCACTCGACGTACTCCTCGCTGCGCGACCTCGAGCAGACGTTCACGACCTTCATGGCCCGCCCGGCCCACGCGATCGTCTGGGACCGGCCCGGGCTCCGGGCGCTGTGCCCGCCGCACGCGATCGCCTACGATGTGCCCGCCCCCGAGCTGCACGCGGGCGGCTCGCGGTTTCAGTGGCACGGGATCGAGGTCTCACTCTCGGTGCCGGGCGCGCACAACGCGGTCAACGCCGCCGGTGCGCTCGAGGCCGCGCGCCTCGCCGGCGCCGATCCTCGGCGGGCGGCGGCGTCACTGGCGGGCTTCGCCGGCGCGCGGCGGCGATTCGAGCGGCTGGGGGAGACCGCCCGCGGCGCGGCCGTCTACGACGACTACGCCCACCACCCGACGGAGGTCGCGGCCACGATCGCCGCGGCGCGGACGTTCGAGCCCAGACGGCTGATCGCCGTCTTCCAGCCGCACCTCTTCTCGCGCACCCGGGCGCTGGGGCGGGAGTTCGGCGCCGCCCTCGCCGCGGCCGACATCGTCGCCGTGCTCGACATCTACCCGGCCCGCGAGCGCGCCGAGGACTTCCCGGGCGTGGACGGCCGGCTCGTCGCGGCGGCAGCCGCCGACGCCGGCGACGGCCGCGAGGTCGCCTGGGTCCCCGGCTTCCCACTCGCCGAGCGCTATCTGTCGGGGATCCTGCGGGCGGGCGACCTGTGCCTCGTCATGGGGGCCGGGAATGTGGACGCGTTGGGGCGGTCGTTGGTGGTGGCGGGCGGCTGAGTGGGGCTGCTGTCGTCGCGCCCCGAGCCGCCAGCACCCCAAAGCCCGCCGGACCGCTTACTACCCTGCCTGCATGGCGAATCCGCCCCAGGGCGTCGAGAGCGACTACCCGCTCTCGCGCCTCACCACGGTGCGCACGGGCGGCTCGGCCGAGTACTTCGCCCGCGCCGGCAGCCTGTCCGCGCTCGCGCGCCTGGTCGCGTGGGCGGCATCGGAGGGACTCGAGGTAGGGGTCGTCGGCTCGGGGTCGAACCTCCTGGTGGCGGACGAAGGGGTCCGTGGACTCGTCGTGAAACTGGACAAGGACCTGAGCAAGATCGAACTGGACGGAACGCGCATCGTGTGTGGCGGTGGCGCGCGGCTGCCGTCCGTGTCCGCCAAGGCCGCCCACGCGGGCCTGGCGGGGATCGAGTTCGGCGTCAACATCCCCGGCACGGTGGGCGGCGCGGTGCGGATGAACGCGAACGCCTACGGAGGGGAGCTGGCCCGCGCGCTCGAGTGGGTCGACATCGTCACGCCGACGGGCCGCGACCGGCGCGTGCCGGCGCAACTCGGCTTCGCCTACCGGCGCTCCAACCTCGGGCCGACCGAGATCGTCGCGCGGGCGTCGTTCGTGCTCGAGGTCGCGGCCTCGGAGGAGGTCAAGGCCACGCTGGCGGACATGCGCGCCCGGCGCAAGGCAGCGCAGCCGTCGGGGATCAAGACGTTCGGCTCCACCTTCAAGAACCCCGATGACCCCCGCGCGGAGGGCAAGACGGCCGGTCAGCTGCTCGAGGCCGCCGGGTGCCGCGGGCTGCGCGTCGGCGGCGCGAGCTTCTCGGCCAAGCACGCCAACTTCGTCGAGAACCACGGCGACGCGACGACCGCGGACGTGATCGCGCTGATGGCGGAGGGCCGCCGGCGCGTGCGGGAGCGCTTCGGCGTCGAGCTCGAGGCCGAGGTGCAGACGCTCGGTCCGGTCTCGATCGCCCACCTCGAGGCCGGGTCCGGATGATCGACGCCCTGCTCCAACGCCTGCAGCGTCATCCGCGTGGCAGCGCGCGCGTGCGGCGGTCCTCGCCAGGGACCAAGCGCCCGGCGCGCTCGCGTCGGCTGCCGCGCCCGCGGCGCAAGCACTGGCTCGTGCTGATCGCCGTCCTCGCGCTGGCGGCCGGCGGCTGGATGTGGCTGCGCGGCTCCTCGCTGGTGGCGGTCCACAAGGTCAGCGTCGTCGGCGCGAGCGGCGCCGACGCGGGCAAGATCCGCGCGGCGCTCGTCGTCGCGGCACGGAACATGACCACGCTCGACGTGCAGATGGACCAGCTGCGCTCGGCCGTGGCGCCGTTCCCGGTCGTCAAGGGCCTGAACGTCAGCACGCAGTTCCCGCACGGGATCCGGATCCGGGTGATCGAGCAGGTTCCGGTCGCGGCCGTGGTCGTGGCCGGGCGCACGATCGCCGTCGCCGGCGACGGCACCCTGCTGCACGACGTGATCGCTTCCCCGAACCTGCCCACGATCCCCGTGACCGTGCTCCCGGGCGGACCGCGGCTCAGTGATCCGCACGCCCTGGCGGCCGTGCAGCTGCTCGCTGCTGCCCCCTACCAGCTGCTCGCGCATGTCAGCGGCGTCCAGACCACGGCCGCGCACGGGCTCGTCGCCTCGCTGCGCAACGGGCCGAGCCTCTACTTCGGCGACACGACCCGGCTGGAGGCCAAGTGGGCCGCCGTCGCCACCCTGCTGGCCGACCAGGGCTCGTCCAGTTCCGTGTACATCGACGTGACCGACCCGGAGCGCGCCGCGGCCGGCGGCGCGGCGCCGGCCGCGTCCACGGCCTCCGGCTCGAGCACCACCGGGTCCCCGGGCACCGCCGCCAGCGGCGCGACAGGGGCGTCCGACACGGGCTCAACCGGCGCCTCCGGCGCCGCGGGGAGCGCGTCCGGTGCGGTTTCCTCGACCATGGGCGGAGGCTAAACCTCGAGTCGAGCCTTACCCTGGATTTTGGCCGAGTCTCCCAGGCCCGTCGAGACTTCGCAGATATGCAACGATCGTTGCGGACCGGGTGGTTCCGTTGACTTCGCGCATCCTCAGGCCATAACGTGCGAAACTCCCGCTATCAGCGGAAGCGCCGCAAACGCTCAACGCTACCTCGAAGGTCGGACGGTAACCATGGAAAGCGGCAGTTATCTGGCAGTCATCAAGGTCGTCGGTGTCGGCGGCGGCGGAACCAATGCGGTCAACCGGATGGTCGACGCAGGCCTGCGCGGGGTCGAATTCATCGCGACCAACACCGATGCCCAGGCGCTCGCCATGTGTGACGCCGACATCAAGCTGAACATCGGCCACGAGCTGACGAAGGGTCTCGGCGCCGGCGCCGACCCCGAGGTCGGCCAGGGCGCCGCGGCGGAATCGCGCGACGAGATCAAGGAGGGGCTGAAGGGCGCCGACATGGTGTTCGTCACCGCCGGCGAGGGCGGCGGCACCGGCACCGGCGCCGCGCCCGTGATCGCCGACATCGCCAAGAACGAGATCGGTGCGCTCACCGTCGGCGTCGTCACGCGCCCGTTCCTGTTCGAGGGCTCGCAGCGTGCCCGCCAGGCCCAGGACGGGATCCAGAAGCTGCGCGAGTACGTCGACACGCTGATCGTGATCCCGAACGAGAAGCTGCTGGCGATCGTCGAGCGCCGGACCACGATCCTCGACGCCTTCCGCGAGGCCGACAACGTGCTGCGCCAGGGCGTCCAGGGCATTACCGACCTGATCACGATCCCCGGCCTGATCAACCTCGACTTCGCCGACGTGCGCACGATCATGCACGACGCCGGCACGGCGCTGATGGGCATCGGCGCGGCCAACGGCGAGAACCGCGCCGCCGAGGCGGCCAAGATGGCGATCTCCTCGCCGCTGCTCGAGGAGTCCGTCGAGGGCGCGATGGGCATCCTGCTCAACATCACCGGCGGCAACGACCTCGGCCTGTTCGAGGTCAACGAGGCCGCGGAGATCGTGCAGAGCGCCGCCGACGCCAACTGCAACATCATCTTCGGCGCCGTGATCGACGACAAGCTGGACGAGGAGGTGCGCGTGACCGTGATCGCCACCGGCTTCGACCACGGCTCGCCGCGGCCCCACCAGGCGCGCGAGTCGACCCGGCGCTCACGTCGCGACCGCGACGTGACGATGGACGATCGCCAGCGCTCCTCGCTCGAGATCCGCGACGACGAGATCGACATCCCGTCGTTCCTCAAGGACCGCTGACACTCCTCACGGAGTCGAGGCCGCGGTCGTTCGGCCCGAGGCCGAGCCCCCCGCCGCCGACTGAACAGGACCTGCGCCGCGGGCCAATGGCCTTTGTCGGCCAGCCCGTGTACTAGCCTGCCTATCACGTGAGTTCGAGCTCCGGGACAGACCTGCGACGCACGCCGCTGCACGAGCGCCACGCCGAGGCGGGCGCGCGGCTGGTCCCATTCGCCGGGTGGTCGATGCCGGTCCAGTACACCGGCATCCGCGAGGAGCACCTAGCGGTGAGGTCCGGGGCCGGCGTGTTCGACGTTTCCCACATGGGGCAGGTCGAGACCCGCGGGCCTGACGCCCAGGCATTCCTGCAGCACCTGCTCTCCAACGACCTGCGGCGCCTGCCCGAGGGCGGCGCCCAATACAGCGTGATGTGCAACGAGGACGGTGGCGTCCTCGATGACCTGTTCACGTACCGCCTGGCCGAATCCCACTACCTGACGGTCACCAACGCGGGCAACCACGAACGGGACTTCCGCTGGATGACGGCCCACGCCGAGGGGTTCGACGTCGACGTGATCGACCGCCTCGAGGACTTCGCGATGCTCGCGGTGCAGGGCCCGCGCGCCCGGGCGCTGATGGCCGGGCTCGCCGACGGCGCCCTGCCGCCGCGGATGCACTGCTGCCAGCGCACCGTCGCGGACGTCCCGATGCTCGTCTGCGGCACGGGCTACACGGGCGAGGACGGAGCCGAACTCCTGCTCGACACCGGCCATGCGCCGGAGATCTGGGACCGGATCGTGGCCGCCGGCGCCGTGCCGGCCGGGCTCGGCGCCCGCGACACGCTCCGGCTCGAGGTCTGCTTCCACCTCTACGGCAACGACCTCAGCGAGAGCCGCGGGCCGATCGAGGCCGGTCTCGGGTGGTGCTGCCGCGAGGACACCGGGTTCATCGGCTCCGAGGCCGTCGCCGCGGTCCGCGCCGCCGGTCCGTCCGAGCGGCTCGAGCCGTTCATCATCGACGGACCGGGGATCGCCCGGGCGGGCAACCCGGTGCTCGGCGGGGGCGAAGTGACAAGCGGCACGTTCTCGCCGTCGCTCGGTACCGGCATCGGGATGGCGTACCTTCCCGTGGCGCGAGCGGTGCCGGGAACCCGCGTCGAGATCGACGTGCGGGGGACGTATCGAGCCGCCGTCGTTAAGAAGAAGCCTCTGTACCGAAAGGGCGACTGAAGATGGCCGAAGCGAGCTACCCCGACGACCTGCTGTACCACCCCGAGCACGACTGGGCCCGGGTGAACGGCGACACCGCCACGTTCGGGATCACCTGGTATGCGCAGGAGGCGCTCGGAGAGGTCGTCTTCTTCGAGGCCCCCAAAGTCGGCGCCACGATCGAGAAGAACGAGCCCTACACCGAGGTCGAGTCGGTGAAGGCGGTCTCCGACGTGATCGCGCCGCTGTCGGGCGAGATCACCGAGGTCAACGAGGCGCTCGGCGACAAGCCCGAGACGATCAACGAGGACCCGTACGGCGAGGGCTGGCTGGTCAAGGTCAAGCTCGCCGATCCGTCCGAGGCGGAGTCGCTGTTCGATGCCGCCGCCTACCAGGCCACACTGACTTGACCAGCTACGTGTCCGCAACCGAGTCCGAGCGCCGCGAGATGCTGGCGACGATCGGCGTGGGCTCGATCGAGGACCTGTTCGCCGAGATCCCGTCCGCGCTCCGGCTCGGCCGCGCGCTGGCGCTCGACGCCGGCCGGTCCGAGCAGGAGGTGTTCGACGAGCTCCGGGCGCTCGCGGCCCGCAACGTGTCCGCCGACGACGAGGTGTCGTTCCTCGGCGCCGGCATGTACGACCATTACGTCCCGGCGCTGATCGACTCGATCATCTCGCGCTCGGAGTTCCTGACCCCGTACACGCCGTACCAGCCCGAGATCTCCCAGGGCGGGCTGCAGGCGATGTTCGAATATCAGACCGCGATCTCCGAGCTCACCGCGCTGCCGGTCTCGAACGCGTCGGTGTACGAGGGGCCGAGCGCGGTGGCGGCGGCGGGATACGTGGCCAAGCTCGAGAACCATCGCGGGCGCTTCGTCGTCTCCCGCGGCGTGCACCCGCACGCCCGCGAGACCCTGGCCACGCTGGCCGTGGGCTACGGGATGGAGATCGAGGAGGTGCCGCTGCGCGACGCTGTCACGCAGCTGCCGCCGCTCGACGAGGGCGTCAGCGCGGTCGTGCTCCAGCAGCCGAACTTCCTCGGCGTGGTCGAGGACATAGCGCCGCTCGCGGCGGCGACCCGCGCGGCCGGAGCGCTGACGATCTGTTCGTGTGACCCGATCCCGCTGGCGCTGCTCAAACCGCCCGGCGAATGCGGCGTGGACATCGCCGTCGGCGAGGGCCAGACGCTCGGCAACCGGCTCGACTTCGGCGGCCCGTCGTTCGGGTTCTTCGCCGCCACCGAGGCGCTGCTGCGGCGCATCCCCGGGCGGATCGCGGGCGAGACCACCGACGTCGAGGGCCGGCGCGGCTTCGTGCTCACGCTGCAGACGCGCGAGCAGCACATCCGCCGCGAGCGCGCGACCTCGAACATCTGCACCTCGCAGGCGCTCAACGCGCTCGCCGGCGTGATCTACCTGAGCTGGCTCGGCCGCCGCGGACTCGTCGAGCTCGCCGAGCTGATGCTCCAGCGCACCGCCTACGCGCGTGAGCAGCTGGCTGCCGTCCCCGGCGTCGAGCTGCTCGTCGATCGGCCCGTGGTGCGGGAGTTCGCGCTGCGGCTCGACGCCCCGGTCGAGCGGGTGATCGCGCGCTGCCGTGAGCAGGGCATCAACCCCGGCTATCCGCTCGGCCGCGATTACCCCGAGCTCGCCGACGGCCTGCTGGTGGCGCTCACCGAGCGCCGCACCCGGGCCGACATCGACCGGCTGGCCGAGATCCTCAGCGCGGCCGTCGCCGCCGAGCTCGAGACGATGGCGGTGCGGGCATGAACCGCCCCGGCGACGACGGTCTGACCATCTTCGAGCGCTCCAAGCCGGGCCGGCGCGCGTTCGTGGCCCCCGCGCTCGACGTGCCCGAGCGGCCGCTGGACGAGCTGCTGCCGGCGGAGCTGCGGCGCGCGGAGCCGCCGCGGCTGCCCGAGGTCGCCGAGCCGGAGATCGTGCGCCACTACAACCGCCTCTCGCGGCGCAACTTCGACCTCGACACCGGCTTCTATCCGCTCGGGTCGTGCACGATGAAGCACAACCCGAAGCTGCACGAGCGGGTGGCCGCGCTTCCGGGCCACGCCCGGCTGCACCCGCTCCAGGATCCCTCGCGCGCGCAGGGCGCGCTAGAGCTGATGTGGAAGCTGCAGCAGTCGCTGGGCGAGATCGCCGGCCTGCCGCACGTCTCGCTGCAGCCCTCCGCGGGCTCGCACGGCGAGCTCGCCGGCGTGCTCCTGACCCGCGCCTACCACGAGGACCGCGGCGATCCGCGGACCAAGGTGCTCACGCCCGACACCGCCCACGGCACCAATCCCGCCACGGTCACGATGGCCGGCTACGAGGTGGTCAAGGTCGGCACCGACGCGCGCGGCAACGTCGACCTCGACGACCTGCGGGCCAAGGCCACCGAGGACGTGGCCTGCCTGATGCTCACGAACCCGAGCACGGTCGGGCTGTTCGAGGAGGGGATCGAGGAGATCGAGCGGATCGTCCACGGCGTCGGAGCGACGCTGTACTACGACGGCGCGAACCTGAACGCGATCATGGGCATCTGCCGCCCGGGCGACATGGGCTTCGACATCGTGCACTTCAACCTGCACAAGTCGTTCACGCAGCCGCACGGCGGCGGCGGCCCGGGCGCCGGGCCGATCGCCGTCGCGGAGCGGATCGAGCCCTACCTGCCGCGGCCGCAGGTGGTCGTGCGCAAGGCGCGCAACGGCGCCGGTCCACTCTACGACCTCGACTACGAGCGCCCCAAGTCGATCGGCCGGCTGCGCGGCTTCCAGGGCAACTACGGCGTGTTCGTGCGCTCCTACGCCTACATCCGCTCGCTCGGCGCGGCGGGCCTGCGGGAGGTCTCCGAGGTCGCGGTGCTGAACGCCAACTACCTGCTGGCGCGGCTGCGGCGCGAGGGCGTGATGGAGTACCTCCCGCAGGCCTATGACCGCATCTGCATGCACGAGTTCGTGCTCTCCGGCGCGCCGATGAAGCGCGAGCTGAAGATCAAGACGCTCGACCTGGCCAAGCGGCTGCTCGACTTCGGCGTGCACCCGCCGACCGTCTATTTCCCGCTGATCGTGGACGAGGCGCTGCTGATCGAGCCGACCGAGACCGAGACCAAGGAGACGCTCGACCGCTTCGCCGACATCGTGGCCGAGATCCTGCGCGAGGCGGCCGAGGACCCGGACGTGGCCCGAAACGCGCCCTACACGACGCCCGTGCGGCGGCTCGACGAAGCCCAGGCCGCGCGGCACCCGGTCGTGCGACAGGCGCTGTAGGCGACGGAGGCGGTGCAGGAGGCACTCGAGGCGCTGGTGCGGCCCGTGCGCCTGCTGGCGGCGGGCGGCACGATCTCGATGCGCGGCCGCCACGCCGTGCCCGAGCTGGCGGCCGGGGACCTGATCGAGCAGGTGCCGGCGCTGGCCGGCGTCCCGCAGCTGGCCGCCGAGACGGTCCTGTCGCTGCCCGGCGCCCACATCGCGCTCGACCAGGCGCTCGACCTCGGCCGCCGCGCCGCCGCGGCCGCCGCGGCCGGGGAGGGCGTCGTGGTGACGAGCGGCACCGACACGCTCGAGGAGCTCGCCGTCCTGTGCGCGCTCGTCCACGACGGGGAGGCGCCGATCGTGCTCACGGGCGCGATCCGGCCGGCCTCGAGCCCCGGCGCCGACGGCGCCGCGAACCTGCTCGACGCGGTCGCCGTGGCCGGCGCGTCGCGGGCCGCCGGGCTCGGCGCCGTGCTCGTGTTCGGCGGCGAGATCTACGCCGCGATGACCGTCCGCAAGGTCGACAGCACCTCGCCGGCCGCGTTCGGGTCGCCGCTGACCGGCCCGATCGGACGCGTGGCCGAGGGCCGGGTGTGGCTGCACGCCACCCCGCTGCGCCCGGCGGCGCTGGCCGTCGAGCGGCTCGAGCACCGGGTCGAGATCGTCGCCACGGCCCTCGGCGACGACGGCGTCGGGCTGGCGCGGGCGGCTGAGGACGCCGACGGGATCGTGTTCGTCGCGCTCGGCGCCGGCCACGTCGCGCCGCCGGTGCTGGCCGAGCTTCGCGCGGCGTCGCGGCGCCTGCCCGTGGTGGTGACCTGCCGCCCGGAGCGCCCCACGATGCTGTTCTCGACCTACGGGTTCGCCGGCGCCGAGTCCGACCTGCGGGCCGGCGGCGCGCTCTGCGCGCCGTTCCTGTCGCCCCCGGCGGCCCGGGTGGCGCTGCTGTGCTGCCTGGGGGCGGGGCTCGACCGCGCTGGGATCGTCGCGGTGCTGGCGCCGTGGGACGCGACGTGACGGCGGCCCGGGCGGATCGGGACCGGCCTTCGCTAGCGTGCCCGGCGTGACGATCTCGATCGCCGAGGCCGCCGCCGAGATCGCCGCGCGCTGCGAGCGTGAGCTCGAGGCACTGGTCGCCGTCTCCACGCCCTCGGGCGACCTGCACGGCGCCGAGGAGGCGACCGCGGTGTGCGCCGCACTGCTGCCGCCCGAGGCCCGGATCGAGCGCCCGCCGTGCTCGACGCCCGGGTGCGCGCCCGACCTGGTCGCGCGGATCGGCGGCACCGGCTCCCGGCGGGTGCTGCTGCTCGGCCACGTCGACACGGTGATCGCCCACGACGCGCACGGACCGATGCGCCGCGACGGCGAGCGGCTCTACGGACCCGGCACCGCCGACATGAAGGGCGGCGTGGTGCTCGCGCTCGGCGTCGCCCGGGCGCTGGCGGCGGCGCCGCGGGACTTCGCCGAGCTCGCCGTGCTGCTGGTCACCGACGAGGAGTGGCGCACGGTCCCGTTCGCCCACGTGGAGCGGTTCGCCGGCTACGACGCCTGCCTGTGCTTCGAGGCCGGCGAGCGGACGCCCGGGGGCGCCGAGGGGGTCGTCGTGCGCCGCAAGGCCGCCGGAACGCTGCGCGTCAACGCCGTCGGGCGCTCGGCTCACTCGGGCTCGGCGCCCGACCACGGGCGCAACGCGCTGCTCGGTCTGGCCAGCCTGGCCGGCGAGCTGGCGCAGCTGCACGCGCCCACCGGCCCGGACCGCCTGAGCGTCGTGCCCACCGTGATGCGCTCGGGCGACGCGCTCAACGTGGTGCCGGCCGAGGGACGGCTGATGATCGACCTGCGCGCCGACCGCCTCGAGGCCTTCGCGCCCGTCCGCGACGCCGTCCCGGCCGAGCGCGATGGGGTCCGGTTCGAGCCCGCGCTGCTGCGCGAATGGCCCGGCATGGACAGCCGGGCGGCGACCGAGGGGCTGCTGGCCGGCGCGACCGCGCGGCTCGGGCGCCCGATCGCCCCGGTCTCCCGCGGCGGCGCCAGCGACGCCAGCCACTTCGCCGGCGCGATCGCCCTGACCGTCGACGGCCTCGGCCCGCGCGGCGGCGGCGCCCACACCCCGGGCGAGTTCGTCACCGCACCGTCATTGCACCAGCGGGCCGAGGTGGCGCTGGCGGTGGCGGTGGAGGTGCTGGCGGGGTAGGGGTGGGGTGGGTCGGCGGGTCGGCGGGTCGGCGGGGTAGGGTGGGGCTCGTTGGTGGTGCCGGCGCTTTGGGGCGTAGACGGCTGGCTGGGAGGAGTGGTGGCTGGGCCGGCGGCGCCGGCGGGTCTGGGCGTTCCCTGGGGGTGAAATACGTGCATAAGTCGACAAATTGAAGGGCCTCCGAGCCTCCTGGCGCAGATAAGCACGGCATGCGTGCTTAGGCGCCCAAACTCGACTTGCCAGCGGCAATTTGTCGACTTACGCACGGCTGGAATCCGGTGCATCGGGCCGTGATGCGACACCCGGAGCGCGACCGCGACCGCGAGCGCGACCACGAGCGCGACCGCGAGCGCGACCACGAGCGCGACGGTGTGCGCGCCGCCGCGCGCACGGATCCCGGCAGCGCGAGCCGGCTCCAACCACCCTCCTTCCCCAGTCGCCGGCGCCGGTGTTGGCGCGCGCATGACGCCGGCGATGAACAGGACCGTAAGAATCCCGGAGCCCGACACCCCCGGCCTGCGAGAATCGTGTCCATGAGCGTGACCAGCCCGACCAAGAGCCCGATCGCCCCGAAGACGCCGGCCAAGCACGAACAGCAGCGGGAGGGCATTCAGCTGCTGCTGGTGATCGTGGCGGTGATGTGGCTGGTCGAGGTGATCAACGCGATCGACAGTCAGCGCCTCGACAACGACGGGATCTATCCGCGCAGCGTGTCGCACCTGTGGGGGATCTTCACCGCGCCGTTCCTGCACGCGGGCTTTCCGCATCTGATCTCGAACACGATCCCGCTCGTGTTCATGGGCGTGTTCATCGCGCTCAAGGGCGCGGCGCGGCTGGCGGTGGTGACGGCGATCGTGGTGGTGATCGGGGGCCTGGGTACGTGGCTGATCGGACCGTCGCACTCGGTCACCGTGGGCGCCAGCGGCCTCGTCTTCGGCTACGCGTCCTACCTGCTGGCGCGGGGGTTCTTCGACCGCAACACGATGGAGCTGTTGATCGGCGTGGTGGTGATCGCGGTCTGGGGTGGCGCGCTCTTGGCGAGCCTCGTGCCGCACTACGGGATCTCGTGGCAGGGGCACGTCAGCGGGGCGATCGGCGGCATCGTGGCGGCGTGGTGGCTGGCCCGCAGCGATGCCGCGAAGCGGGCCGCGCCGGCCAAGGCACTGACCGGCTAGCCGGAATCGCGCGCGGCGGGGTAGCCTGCCGCGTTCAGATCATGCGCATCTTCTCTGGCATCCAGCCGACGGGGCGTAAGCACCTCGGCAACTACATCGGAGCGATCCAGCAGTACGTGGCCGGCCAGGACCGCGGCGAGGCGATCTACTGCATCGTCGACCTGCACGCGACCAGCGTGCCGTTCGAGCCGGCGGAGCTGCGGGAGTCGGTCTACGACACCGCCGCGACCCTGCTGGCCGCCGGGCTCGAGCCCGAGCGCTGCATCTTCTTCCGCCAGAGCGACGTGATGGAGCACACGGAGCTGTGCTGGCTGCTGTGCAGCGTCACCTCGTGGGGCGATCTGAACCGGATGCACCAGTTCAAGGACAAGGCCGGAGCGCAGCGCGAGCTGGTCTCCGCGAGCCTGTTCTTCTACCCGGTGCTGCAGGCCGCCGACGTGCTCGGCTACCGCGCCGACGAGGTGCCGGTCGGCGACGACCAGCGCCAGCACATCGAGCTGATGCGCGACATCGCCGAGCGCTTCAACCAGCGCTTCGGCGACACGCTGGTCGTGCCCGAGCACCGGATTCCCCAGATCGGGGCGCGGATCATGGACCTGCAGTTCCCCGACCGCAAGATGTCGACGACCGGCGGCAGCCCGCAGGGCACGGTGCTCGTGCTCGACCCGCCCGAGGTCGTGCTCAAGAAGCTCCGTGCCTCGGTGACCGACTCCGGGACCGAGATCAAGCGCTCGCGGGAGAAGGCGGGGATCTCGAACCTGATCGAGATCCTGGCCGCCGTGCGCGGGATCTCCTCGGAGCAGGTCGAACAGGAGTTCGAGGGCTCGGGCTACGGCGCCTTCAAGCAGGCCGTGGCCGACGCGGTGGTCGAGTTCCTGGCCCCGGTCCGGGCCCGCTACGGCGAGCTGCGCGAGGACGTGGAGGGGCTCGACGCGATCCTCCACGCCGGCGCCGAGAAGGCCCGCGTGATCGCCTCCGACACGGTCACCGACGTCCGCGCGGCGATGGGCTTCGGGCCGGTCCGGTAGCGCTTGTAACGTCTGCACCGTGCGGCTGATCGACCTCGAGCTGGACCTCGACGTGTTCGCGGGTCCATTCGACCTCCTGCTGACGCTGATCCTGCGCGAGGAGGTCGACCTCCTGGAGGTCGACCTGGCCGAGATCGTGATCTCCTACATCGACCATCTCGAGCGCCGGGGCGAGCTCGATCTCGAGGCGGCGACCGAGTTCCTGGTCCTGATCGCCGCCCTGCTGGAGCTGAAATCGCGGCTGATGCTGCCGGGCGAGGAAGAGGAGGAGATCGAGCTCGATCCGGGCGAGGCCGCCGAGGAGCTGCTGGCCCGGCTGCTCGACGCCCACCGCTACCGCGCCGTGGCCGAGCACCTGGCCCACCGGCTCGGGGACGAGTCCGGCTTCCGCTTCCGCTCCGCGCCGCTGCCGCCGTGGCTGCGGCGGGCCTCGCTGGCCGACGCGTCCGCCGTGTATGACCCGAACTCGCTGGCCGCGGCGCTCGGCGGCCTGCTCGAGCTGCCCGAGCCGGTCGACGTGCGCCACATGACGGTGGCCAAGGTCAGCCTCTCCGAGCGCCTCGCCCACCTGCGGGCGCTGCTGCGCCACGGATCGTTCACGTTCGACGCGGCGGTGTCCCGGGCAGACCGGGTGACCGTTGCGGTGACCCTGTTCGCGCTGCTCGAGCTCTACAAGCAGGGCGAGCTGACCTGGACCCAGGACGAGCCGTTCGGCGAGATCACGATCGACGCCCAGGCCCGGCGCGCGGAGCTCTCGGCATGAGCGCCGAGCTCGAGCGCACCTTGGAGGCGCTGCTGTTCCTCAGCGCCGAGCCGGTCGACGCGGCGGCGCTCGCCGACGCGGCCGAGGTCGAGCTGCACGAGGCGGTGACGGCGCTCGAGCGCCTGCGCGAGCACTACGAGTTCGAGCGCCGCGGTTTCGTCCTGCGCGAGCTGGCCGGCGGCTACGTGCTGGCGACCCACCCCGACGCCGAGCCCGCCGCGCGGCGGCTGCTGGCTCGCCCCCGGACCCCGCCGCTGACGCCGGCGCAGGCCGAGACCCTGGCCATCATCGCCTACCTGCAGCCGGTCTCACGGCCGGAGATCGCGCGGATCCGCGGCGTCAACGCGGAGTCGGCGGCGGCGACGCTGCTCGAGCGCGGCCTCGTCGAGGAGTCCGGGCGCTCGCAGTTCGGGGCGATCCTGTACCGCACCACCGACCTGTTCCTGCGCCTGTTCGGGCTGCAGTCGATCGACGACCTGCCCGACGCCTCGGCCTTCGACCCCTCGCCGGAGATCGAGGCGGAGCTGCGCGATCGCCTGATGCGGGCCGGCGAGGCCCGGGCCGGCGCGGGCTGAATCGGCCCGCGGCACGCGCGCCGTGGCCCGACGGGTCCTAGCCCGACCGCGCCGCCAGCTGCCCGCAGGCCGCGTCGATGTCCTGGCCCCGGGTGAGCCGCACGGTGGCCGAGATCCCGCGGCGCCCGAGCTCGTCCTTGAACGCGGCGATCGCCTTCGGGGTCGAGCCGCGGTACTCCGAGCCGGTGGGGTTGTAGGGGATCAGATTGACCTTGAACACGCGCGGGTCGAGCGCCTCGGCCAGCGCCAGCGCCTGGGCGTGGGAGTCGTTGACGCCGGCCAGCATCACGTACTCGACGAACACCTGGCGGTGCTTGCGCTCGTAGAAGGCGCGGCAGGCGGCGAGCACGTCGGGCAGCGGATAGCGCTCGTTGACCGGCATCAGCTCCGAGCGCAGCGCCGGGTCGGCGGCGTGCAGGGACAGCGCCAGGCGGATCGGCATCGGGTCCGCGGCCAGCCGCTCGATCCCCGGGATCCAGCCGACGGTCGAGATCGCGGTGCGGCGATGGGTGATCCCGAGGTCGGGCAGGCGCCGGCAGGCGCCGAGCACGTGGTCGAGGTTCATCACCGGTTCACCCATGCCCATGAACACGGCGTGGTCGACGGAGCCCATGCGGCGGAAGTGGAGCGCCTGGTCGACGATCTCGGCGGCCGTCAGGTTGCGGCCGAACTTCATCTGCCCCGTGGCGCAGAAGGTGCAGGTGAGCGGGCAGCCCGACTGCGAGGACAGACACAGCGACCGCCGCCCGTCGCGGTAGATCATCAGGACGGCCTCGACCGGGCGCCCATCGTGGGTCTGGAACAGGGACTTGACCGTGCCGTCGCGGCTGCGGGCCTCGGCGATCACCTCGAGGCTCGTGAACGGCACCCGCTCGGACAGCGTCGCGCGGAGATCGCGCGGCAGATCGGTCATGTCCTCAAAACAGGCGGCGCCCTGCGCCGCCCATCTCCATACCTGCCGACAACGGTAGGCGGGTTGGCCGAGTTCGGCCAGCGTCTGCTCGAGCAGTCCGAGATCCATCCCGTCTATGGTGCCAGGGCGTGCGACTGGCGAAGTACCTCGCCTCCTCCGGCGTCGCCTCACGCCGCGCCGCGGAGGAGCTGATCAGGGCGGGCCGGGTCACCGTCGGCGGCTCGCCGGTGACCGATCCCGCCCGCGACGTGTCCGGGGACGAGGAGATCTGCTTCGACGGCGAGCGCGTTCAGGACTCGGCCGCGCGCGTGGTCTACGCCGTGCACAAGCCGGCGGGTGTGATCTCGACCGCGAGCGACCCGCAGGGCCGCCCGACGGTCGTCTCGCTCGTGCCCTCCGCGGCGCGCCTGTACCCGGTGGGCCGGCTCGATCTCGACACCACCGGCCTGATCCTGCTCACCAACGACGGCGCGCTGGCCCACCGGCTCACCCATCCCAGCTTCGAGGTCCCCAAGACCTACCGGGTCGTGGTCACGCACGGACCGATCCGCGACCGGGCGCTGCGGGCGCTGCGCGACGGCGTCCGGCTCGACGACGGCCCGAGCGCCCCGGCCCGCGCCCGGCGGCTGTCGCCGGACACGCTCGAGATCACGATCCACGAGGGCCGCAAGCGCCAGGTCAAGCGGATGCTCGAGGCGGTCGGGCACCCGGTGACGAGGCTCCAGCGCGTGCGCTTCGGTTCGCTGGAGCTCGGCGATCTGCGGCCGGGCGCCTTCCGGCGCCTCACCGCGGCGGAAGTGGAGGAGCTCAACCGGGCGGCTGGAGAAGCAGTTCGTCGCGGCGCAGCGACGTCGTCGTGAGCGCCCGCGAGACCATCTGGGAGGTCAGCCGCCCCGGCGTGGCGGTGACCATCCGCAGGACGGTGAACTGGAACGCCTGCGTGCGGGAAACGATCCGGAAGCCGGGGATCGGATAGGCGCTCTGCATCTGCGAGCCGGTCAGGTTGCAGGCCGCACCCCACCAGCACAACCGCACGCGCGGGGCGGCGATCGAGATCACGTCGAGCTCGGAGACGCGCGAGCCCCGGTGGGGGAAGCTCTCGAGGCCGGGCACGTACAGCGACAGCGGCAGCAGCTCGCGGTAGTGCTGCACGAGGATCGCGCGGCCCGCGCTCGCGCCGGCCGCGGGGCGCGGCCCGAGCGCCCGACCCGGTCCCCGCCAGTCGGGGCGCTGGAGGTTGCGCTCGCTCATCACGCCGACCGCGGCCACGACACCGGTCGCGCACAGAACGGCGGCGCCGGCGAGCCCGAACGCCCCGGCTCGCCGCGCCCCCAGGCCGGCGGCGAGCACGAGCGCGGCCGGCACCCACAGGGCGAGCACGTTGCGGGTGATCATGTCGTCGATCCCGCCGGCGATCAGCAGCAGCTCGAGCGCCACGCCGCCGGCGGCGATCCCCGCCGCCACGACCGCGCCGCGGCGCTCATCGAGGTCCGCGCGCCACACCAGCGAGGCGATCGCCCCCGCCACCGCGAGGGCGCCGACGAGCGCCGTCCAGCCGGCGGCGGGGGCACCGAAGCCGATCAGGAACTGGGGCGGGACCTGACCCAGGCGCCCGCCGAGCGCAGTCGCCGCGATCCAGTTCGAGTGGCCGGTGCCGGCCTGGCGGATCGCCAGCGGGATCAGGGCCACGCCGACGAGCGCCGCGGCGCCGATCGCGATCTGCACGTGCCGGTCCCGCCGGTTGGTGACCAGCAGCCACACCGCCTCGGGCGCGACCGCGAGCACGGCGTAGTAGTGCGTGAGGAGCGCGACTGCGGCGACCAGCGCCCACAGCGCCAGCCGGCGCGGCGTCGGCTGCTCGCGGGCGCTCGCGAACGCCCACACCGTGAGCGCCGTGAGCAGCACGAGCAGCGCGTAGGAGCGGGCCTCCTGGGAGTACCAGATCAAGAGCGGGTTGCAGGCGGCCAGGGCGGCGGCCACGACCCCCGCCCGGCGGGAGATCAGCCTCGCGCCGGCGGCGTAGATCGCCGGCACCGTGGCCGTGCCCGCGAGCGCCGACAGCGAGCGCAGCCCGGCCTCGCCGTAGCCGAAGATGTGGGCCCAGATCCAGGCGAGGCAGTAGTAGAGCGGCGGCGTCGACTCCCGCGCCGGGATCACCCGGAGCATCTTGATCGGCCCGAGGTGGAGGAGCAGCGCCGTGCTCGCCTCGTCGTACCAGAAGCCCTGGTGGCCGATCGCGGCGAACCGCAGGACGGCGGCGAGGACGGTCAGCCCAGCGACGATCGCCACGTGGTCGGAGACCCTGTGGGACGGCGACCGCGGGCGGGCGCCGTCGTCGCGCAGCTCGTGGGCTAGCGTGCCGACGCTCACGGCAGCTGAGGTTATCGGCGCACGGGGCGGCGGGCGGTGAGGACCCGCCTAACCGAATCCCAATCTACGCGGATCTCCGGGCAAACGGCTTTCCGGGCAGTATTGCGGGGAATGCGACAGGACTCGAGCCCTGCCGAGCGTTCTGCTGCGCTCGGGCAGCACTCCGTGGCCGGCGCGGGAGCCGGCCAACCCGACGGCGCGGTTGCGCTGCCGCGGCCGCCCTGGCTGACGGCGCGGCTGCCCCTGCCGCTGCCCCGGATCGCCGTTCGCCCGCTCGCCGGTCGCGTCGCGATGGGCACGCTGCTGCTCTGCTCGATGGCCGTGGTCGTGGTCGCGACCAGCGGTCCCAACGTGCTCGTGCCTCGCAGCACGGTGTCCTTCCCGCACTGGTTCTCGGGTCCGCTGCACGGCCTGATCCCGCAGATCGGACAGCACGACCAGACGCTCGAGATCGGCTTCAGCGCCGTGCTCCTGATCATGTCGGTCGCCTACCTCGTGGTGGTGGCCTCGGCCCGGCTCTTGTCCATGCGCCTGATCGTGGCCTGCATCGTGGCGCTGCACGTGATCCTGCTGATGAGCCCGCCGCTGCAGCTCACCGACGTGTTCAACTACATCGGCTACGCGCGCCTCGGCGGCCTGCACGACCTGAACCCGTACACGCACGTGATCGCCGCGGCGACGCACGACCCGGTCTACCGCCTGACGACGTGGCACCACCTGCGCAGCCCGTACGGACCACTGTTCACCGTGGCCACCTACCCGCTCGCGCGGGTGCCGCTCCCGGTCGCCTACTGGGTGCTCAAGGTCGTGACCGTGCTCGGCAGCCTCGGGTTCATCGCGCTCGTGGCCCGGATCGCCAAGCAGCTCGGGCGCGATCCCCGGTTCGCGGTCCTGTTCGTGGCCGCCAATCCGCTCGTGCTCATGTACGGGGTCTCGGGATTCCACAACGACGTGTTCATGCTGATCCCGGCGATGGCCTCGATCTCGCTGCTGCTCGACGGCCGCGACCGCTCCGCCGGCGCGGTGCTGATGCTGGCCGTCGCGGTCAAGTTCACCGCCCTGCTGCTGCTGCCGTTCCTGCTCATCGCGGCGCGGCCGGGCGGCCGGCGCGTGCGGGTGATGCAGGGCTTCGTGATGGCTGCCGTGCCGCTCGCGCTGGCGTATCTGGTGCTGTTCGGCGTCTCGATCCCCAACCTGTCGGACCAGAGCACGCTGCTGACCGGCTTCAGCGTCCCGAACCTGTTCGGCGACCTGATCGGGATCGGCGGCGGGACGCCGGGGTTGCTGCGCGTGGCCAACGTCTGCGTCGTGCTGGCGATCGCCTACAACGTCCGGCGCCGCGGCGACTGGCTCTCGGGGGCCGGGTGGTCGACGCTGGCGCTGGTCGCGTCGCTGGCCTGGCTGGTGCCGTGGTACATCGTCTGGGTGCTGCCGCTGGCCGCGCTCGGGACGAGCGTGCGGCTGCGGCGCGCCACGCTGATCTTCAGCGCCTTCCTCGTGCTCACGTTCATGCCCGCGACCGGGCTGATCCTGCAGCAGCTCAATATCGACCCGATGAACGGCTCCGCCGGGCGTGCCTCGCACGCACGCCAGCACGTGCTCGAGCAGTAGCATCCCGCGCCGACCATGCGGCTCTTCGCGCTTCGGGGCGCCAACAGCGTCGAAGCGAACGACGCCAGCTCGATCCTCAGCGCCACGGACGTGCTGATGCGCGAGCTGATGGCGCGCAACTCACTGGCCAGCGAGGCCATGGTGAGCTGCATCTTCACGCTCACCGACGACCTCGACGCCGAGTTCCCGGCCGTCGCCGCGCGCCGCCTGGGCCTGAGCCGGGTCCCGCTGCTGTGCGCCCGCGAGGTGCCCGTCCCCGGCTCCCTGCCGCGCGTGATCCGCGTGCTCCTTCACTACTACGCCGACGACGGGCACGAGCCGCGCCACGTGTACCTGGGCGAGGCCCGGGCGCTGCGCGCCGACCTCGAATCGGCACAATAGGCGAGCCGTGTCCCTCGAGTTCGCAGAGCGCATCCGCCGGATCCCCGTCTACCCCGTGGCCGCGGGGTACGACCTCGGCGCCGAGGTCGCGATGCTCGCCTCCAACGAGTCGCCGTTCGCGCCGGCGCCGGCGGTGGTCGAGGCCGCGGCCCGCGCGCTGAGCGGCGTCAACCGCTACCCCGATCCGTCGTATGCCCGGCTGCGGCGGGCGCTGTCGGAGCGCTACGGGATCCCGGCCGACCGGATCGCGCTCGGCAACGGCTCCTGCGACATCCTGATCTCCGCGGGCGAGGCGCTGCTCGAGCCCGGGGCCGAGGTCGTCTACGCGTGGCCTGCGTTCTCGGTCTATCCGCACCTCGCCGCCGCCTCGGGCGCCCGCGCGATCGAGGTGCCGCTCGACACCGAGGATCGTCACGACCTCGACGCGATGGCGGCCGAGATCACGGTCGCGACCCGGCTGGTGCTCGTCTGCAACCCCAACAACCCGACCTCGACGGCGCTCGGCCTCGACGAGATCGCGGCCTTCATGGAGCGCGTGCCGCGGCACGTGTGCGTGATCCTGGACGAGGCCTACTGCGAGTTCGCGCTCGTGCTCGGGGATCCGTTCGCGTCGGTTGAGCTGCTCCGCCGGTGGCCGAACCTCGTGCTGCTGCGGACGTTCTCGAAGGTGTACGGGCTGGCCGGCCTGCGGGTCGGCTACGGGCTGTGCGGATCGGTCGAGTTCCGCACCGCGGTGGACCAGGTCCGCCAGCCGTTCTATCTCGGCGCGGCCGCTCTGGCGGCCGCCGTCGAGGCGCTGGGGCACCAGGACGCGGTCGAGGATCGGGTCGCGCGCACGCTCGCCGCGCGGATCGAGCTCGAGCAGGGCATCGGGCGGCTGGGGCTGTGGTGCGCGCAGTCGGAGGCGAACTTCGTCTGGCTGCGGCTGCCCGAGGCCGACGATCCTGCCACCGAGGAGACCCGGATCGTGCGCGGGCTGGCCAAGCGCGGGGTGCTCGTGCGGGCCGGCGCGTCGCTCGGGCGGCCGGGGGCGCTGCGGGTGACCGTGGGCACCGAGCCCGAGAACGCGAAGTTCGTCGCCGCGCTGGGCGAGCTGCTGTGAGGCTGTCGCGGCGCCCGCGGTTTGGCGGCGGCTGCGGCCGGCCGGCTGGCGCCTGCGGCTTGGCGGCGGCGCAGCGGTCTGCTACAAACCCGGGACCGCGCATGCGTGAGAAGAGCATCAGCCCCAGCGACAACCTCGCCGGCCAGCCGTCCCGCGGCCGGTCGCCGCTCGGCTACACCTACGCGCGCTTCTACGCCTGGCGATTTAGCTAGGCGCCCGGTCCATCGCCGGCTCCGGCCGGCGGCGACACGGTGAGGCCCGTCCACCCGGCGGGCAGGACACTGGGCCGAGCGCCGCAGAACCGACCCGGGTGCCGATCCGATCGGCGCCCCGCCCCGGGGGCGCTGATCCCCCGGGAGCAGACAGAACGTACAGTTCCTAGGTGTAGAAAGGACCAGCTGATGATGATCGTGATGAAACCGACGGCCACCGAAGCGGAGGTGCAGGCCGTCATCGACAGGGTGGAGGGCGTCGGCGCCCGCACCCATCCCATCGTGGGCGAGGAGCTGACCGTGATCGGCGCGATCGGCGACCGCGAGCACGTGCAGCGGCTCGAGCTCGAGGGCGCTCCCGGCGTCGACCGAGTGCTGCCGATCCTGAAGCCGTACAAGCTCGCCTCGACCCAGTTCAAGCCGGTCCCCAGCGTGCTCGAGATCGGCGGCCGCAAGGTCGGGGGCGAGCACTTCGCGATGATCGCCGGACCGTGCACGGTCGAGTCACGGGAGCAGACGCTGAGCACCGCGCAGATCGTGCGCGCGGCCGGCGCGACGATGTTCCGCGGCGGCGCCTACAAGCCGCGCACGTCGCCGTACGCGTTCCAGGGACTGGGCCAGGAGGGGCTGCGGCTGCTGGCCGAGGCCAAGCTCCAGACCGGTCTGCCGATCGTCACCGAGCTGATGGACATGCGGGACATCGACCAGGTGCTCGAGGTGGCCGACGTGGTCCAGATCGGCGCCCGCAACATGCAGAATTACGCGCTGCTCTCCGAGGTCGGCCGCTCCGGTCGCCCGGCGCTGCTCAAGCGTGGCCTGTCGAGCACGCTCGAGGAGCTGCTGATGGCCTCCGAGTACATTCTCGCGGAGGGCAACGACAACGTGATGCTGTGCGAGCGCGGGATCCGCACGTTCGAGACCGCGTACCGCTTCACGCTCGACCTGATGGCGATCCCGGTGCTCAAGCAGATGACCCACCTGCCGGTGATCGTCGACCCGAGCCACGCCGCCGGCCGGCGCGACCTCGTGCTCCCGCTGTCGCTCGCCGCCGCAGCGGCCGGTGCCGACGGGATCATCGTCGAGGTGCACCCCCGCCCCGACGAGGCGATCTGCGACGCCGCCCAGCAGCTGCCCGCCGACGAGTTCGGCGACTACCTCGAGCGGGTGCTGGCCGCGGCCGCGGTGGCCGGAAAGTCGCTGTCGGGCGAGCCGCTCACGACCGGCGCGCTCGGCTGACGTGGCTCTCGCCCGGTCGAATCTGAGTGAGTCGGTCCGCGACCAGCGGATCGAGCAGGTCGTGCCGCTCGTGGCGCCGCGGGCGCTGCTCGACGAGCTGCCGCTGACCGACGAGCACGCCGAGGTCCTGCTCGGCGGACGTCGCGCGGTGCAGGCGATCCTCGACGGGCATGACGATCGCCTGCTCGTCGTGGTCGGGCCGTGCAGCGTCCACGACGTGGACGCGACGCGCGAGTACGCCGAGCGGCTCAGCCATGAGGCCAAGCGGCTGGCGGCGGATCTGTGCGTGGCGATGCGGGTCTACTTCGAGAAGCCCCGCACGACGATCGGCTGGAAGGGGCTGATCAACGATCCCCACCTCGACGGCTCCGGCGACGTCAACACCGGCCTGCGGATGGCCCGGCGGCTGTTGCTCGAGGTGCTCGCGCTCGGCATGCCGGTCGGCTGCGAGTTCCTGGACCCGATCACGCCGCAGTACATCTCCGACGCCGTCTGCTGGGGCGCGATCGGCGCTCGAACGACCGAGAGCCAGATCCACCGGCAGCTCGGCTCGGGACTGTCGATGCCGGTCGGGTTCAAGAACCGGACCGACGGCAATGTGCAGGTGGCCGTCGACGCGGTGCGCGCCGCCGCCGCATCGCACGCGTTCGCGGGGATCGACGTCGCCGGCACGCCGGCGATCCTCTACACCCGCGGCAACCGGGACTGTCACATCATCCTGCGCGGGGGAGGGGGCAGGCCAAACTTCGGCGCCGAGCCGGTGGCCGAGGCGATCGGGCTGTTGCGGGCGTCCGAGCTGCCGGAGCGGGTCATGATCGACCTCAGCCACGACAACAGCGGCAAGGATCCCGAGCGCCAGCCCGAGGTGGCCGGCGCGGTGGCGGCCCAGATCGCCGCCGGCAACGACGCGCTCGTCGGGGTGATGCTCGAGTCGTTCCTGCTCGCGGGCCGCCAGGATCCCGGTGACGCGGGGCCGCTGGCCTACGGTCAGTCGATCACCGACGCCTGCATCGGCTGGGACACAACCGTCGCGGTGCTCGACCGCCTGGCGGAGTCGGTCAGGGCCCGCCGCGGCGAGGACTGACCAGCGCCCGGCATGCGGATTGGGGTGATCGGCGTCGGGCTGATCGGCGGCTCGGTCGCGCTGGCGGCGCGCGAGCGGTTGGGCGCCACGGTGTCGGGCTATGACCCGTCGGCCGACGCGCTGGCCAGTGCGCTCGAGCGCGGGGCGCTGGACCGGGCCTGCCCGGAGCTGGGCGAGGCGGTGGCCGATGCCGAGACGGTGTTCGTGGCCGCTCCCGTCGGTGTCTTGGCGGAGACGGTGGGCGCCGTGCTGGCGCAGGCGCCGGCCGACTGCGTGGTCAGCGACGTCGGCTCGACCAAGCGCGCCGTCGTCGCTGCGCACTCCGACCCGCGCTTCGTCGGCGGCCATCCGCTGGCGGGGGCCGAGAACGCCGGCGTCGAGAACGCGCGGGCGGACCTGTTCGAGGGCGCGACCTGGTACCTGACACCGGCCGCGAGCACTTCGGGGGTGCTCTACGAGCGGCTCTACCGGCTGCTGCACGGGCTCGGCGCGCTCCCGGCGGCGATCGAGCCCGAGCTCCACGACACGATCCTGGCCACCATCTCGCACCTGCCCCACGTGCTCGCGAACGTGCTCGTCTCGCAGGCCGCCCAGACGCTCGCCTCCGGCGACGAGCGGATGCCGGCCACCGGCCCGAGCTTTCGCGACGCCACCCGCGTCGCCGGTGCTCCGAGCGCAATCTGGACCGACATCTACGTCTCCAACCGCGACGCGCTGGCGGCTGGGCTGGACGACACGATCGAACGGCTCGGCGCGGTCCGTGAGGCGCTTGCCGCGGGGGATGCGGACCGGATCACGGCCTGGAACGAGGAGGCCGCTGCCGACCGCCGGCGCCTGCTCGAGGCCCAGCTCGCCGGCGGTCCGCTGTACGAGCTGCGCGTGTCGGTGCCCAACCGTCCCGGGGTGATCGCGCAGCTGTCGCTGGAGTTGGGGCGCGCGGGCGTCAACATCACCGACATGGCGCTGTACCCCGCGGCCGACATGAGCGAGGGCGTCGTGGCCCTGTGGATCGCCGGCGAGGAGCCGGCTCGCCGCGCTGATGAGCTGGTGGCGTCGCTCGGGTTCCCGGTGGCGCGGGCATGAACGCCCGCTTCGCGCCCTCGGGTCCGCTCAAGGGGCGGATCTCGCCGCCGGCCGACAAGTCGATCTCGCACCGCGCGGCGCTGTTCGCGGCGATGGCCTCCGAGCCGGTCCGCGTCACCAACTACCTCGACGCCGACGACACCAACTCGACCCTGGCCGCGGTCCGCGAGCTCGGCGCGATCGTCGAGATGCGCGCCGATGATCTGCTGATCCGCGGCGGCGGGCTGCGCAACGCGCAGCCGCCCGGGCACGCGATCGACGTCGGCAACGCCGGCACCCTGATGCGTTTGCTGCCCGGCTGGCTGTCGTTCCAGGCCGGGTCGAGCTTCGTGCTCGACGGCGACGCCTCGATCCGCCGTCGGCCGATCGACCGGATCGCCGAGCCGCTGCGGCGGATGGGGGCGACGATCGAGGCCACCGAGCAGCGCTTCCCGCCGTTCACGGTCCACGGCGCGCGGCTGGCGGGGATCGAGTACGAGCTGCCGGTGGCCAGCGCGCAGGTCAAGTCGTGCATCCTGATCGCCGGTATGACGACCGCGCGCACGGTGGTGGTGGAGCCGGTCGCGAGCCGCGACCACACCGAGCGGATGCTGCTCGGGGCCGGCGCGCCGCTGGAGCGCGCGCGCGACCCCGACGGCGTGTATCGCACCGCGATCGGCAACGCCGACGAGCTCGAGCTCGAGCTGATCGAGGTCCCTGGCGATCTGTCCTCGGCCGCGTTCCTGATCGCCGCCGGCGTGCTCGTGCGACGCTCCCGGCTGCTGATCGAGGGGGTCGGCGTCAACTGGACGCGGGCCGGGTTCCTGCGCATCCTGCAGCGGATGGGGGCGATTGTGGTCGGTGACGTCGAGCCCGAAGGCGGGTTCGGGCCGCTCGAGCCGGTGGCCGACCTCGACATCTGCAACGGGCCGTTGGAGGCCACCGTCGTCGAGCCCGAGGAGGTGCCGCTGGCCATCGATGAGCTGCCCCTCGTGGCGCTGATGGGGTGCTTCGCAGAAGGCGAGACGGTCGTCCGAGGCGCCGGCGAGCTGCGGGTCAAGGAGTCGGACCGGATCGCCACCGTGGTCGGCGGCCTGCGCGGCCTCGGCGCCGACATCGAGGCGACCGAGGACGGGTTCGTGGTGCGTGGCACCGGCGGCCTGCGCGGAGGGATCATCGAGGCCCACGGCGACCATCGCCTGGCGCTGCTCGGCGCGGTGGCCGGCCTCGCTTCCCGCGAGGGCGTCGAGGTGGTGGGCATGGAGGCCGCCGCCGTCTCCTATCCCGGCTTCGCCGAAGACGTGGCGCGGCTGGTGTAGCGGCGGTGGTGGTCGCGATCGACGGTCCCGCCGGGGCCGGGAAGTCGACCGTCGCCAAGGCGGTTGCCCAGGCGCTCGGCTTCACCTACCTGGACTCGGGGGCGATGTACCGATGCGTGGCGGCGGCCGCTGTGGAGCGCGGGCGCCGGCCGGGAGAGATCGCGCGCGAGCTGCAGATCTCGCTCGGGGCGCGCGTGCTGCTCGACGGCCGCGACGTGACCGAGGCGATCCGCCGGCCTGAGATCTCCGAGGCTGCGTCGCGGGTGGCGTCTGACCCTGTGGTCCGGGCGGCGATGGTGGCGGAGCAGCGCCGGCTGATGTCGCACGGGGACTGGGTCGCCGAGGGCCGCGACATCGGCACCGTCGTCGCCCCCGGCGCCGAGGTCAAAGTGTTCCTCACGGCATCGCCGGAGGAGCGCGCGCGCCGGCGGGCGGTCGAGCTCGGGGCCGATGTCGGGACGGTCCTGGCCGAGCAGACGATCCGCGACGAGCGCGATCG
Source organism: uncultured Solirubrobacteraceae bacterium (assembly GCA_963816005.1). Classification (GTDB taxonomy): domain Bacteria; phylum Actinomycetota; class Thermoleophilia; order Solirubrobacterales; family Solirubrobacteraceae; genus Palsa-465. The sequence goes on from CAWFKF010000017.1 coordinate 122,618, forward strand.
TACGCGGGCGGTGTCGCCGCTCGAGGCGGCGGATGGGGCGCTGGAGCTCGACACGACGGGGCTGACGCTGGAGGACGTGGTGGCGCGGGTGGTGGCGTTGGTGCGGGGGGTTGGGGGATAGGGGCGTTGTCGTTTGGGCGCGGGCGGGGCTCGCCGCGACTTGATGGGGAAGGGGATCGGGGTTCGGGAGGGGCTGGCCACCACAAACCAACTAGCCTGGCCTGACCATGAAGTTCGCGATCCTCGGCTATCCCAACGTGGGCAAGTCCTCGCTGGTCAACCGCCTCACCGAGTCCCGGGAGGCGGTGGTCCACGAGCGCCCCGGGGTTACGCGTGACCGCAAGGAGATCAAGACCGACTGGAACGGGCGCCCGCTGACGCTGATCGACACCGGCGGCGTGGACCTCGAGGACCGCGACTCGCTCGCCTCCCAGATCCAGGACCAGGCCCGCGCGGCGCTGGCCGACGCGGGGGCGGCGGTGCTCGTGGTCGACGCCCGGGCCGGGCTGCGCCCCGGGGACCTCGAGCTGGCCGATCTGCTCCGGCGCGCGCCGGTGCCGGTGATCGTGGCCGCCAACAAGATCGACTCCGTCCGAGACATGCCGCTGGCGGCCGAGTTCCATGCGCTCGGCCTCGGGGACCCGGTGGCCGTGTCGGCCGCACAGGGACTCGGCACCGGTGACCTGCTCGACCGAATGGCGGCGCTGGTGCCAGAGGACGAGCAGGCCGACGGCGCCGACGACGCGGTCAGGCTGGCGGTGATCGGCCGGCCCAACGTCGGCAAGTCCTCGCTGGTGAACAAGCTCATCGGCGCCGAGCGGGTGATCGTCTCCGCCGTGGCCGGCACGACCAGGGACGCGATCGACCTGCCGCTGCGGTTCCAGGATCGCGACCTCGTCCTGATCGACACGGCCGGCCTGCGCCGCCAGGCGAAGGTCGGCGAGTCGCTCGAGTACTACACGTCGCTGCGGTCTCGCCGCGCCGCCGAGCGCGCGGACGTGGCGCTGGTCGTGTGCGACGCGACCGAGGGCGTGACCTCGCAGGACCTGCGGATCGCCGAGCTGGCCATGAAGAGCGGCTGCGCCACCGCGCTGGTGCTCAACAAGTGGGACATCGCCGACAACGTCGACCTGGAGTACGAGCGGGCGCGGGCGCACTCCAAGCTGCGGCTCCGGCCGCGGGTGCTCACCGCGAGCGCCAAGACCGGGCGCCATGTCGAGCGGCTGCTGATCGAGGCGCTGGCGCTGGCCGACCGCTCGTTCGGGCGGATCCCCACGCCGCAGCTGAACCGCTTCCTCTCCGACTCGATCGCCACCCGCCAGCCGCCGGCCGGCCAGGGTCATCGGCTGAAGCTGATCTACATGACCCAGACCGGAGAGCGTCCGCCGCGGTTCTCGATCCAGGTCAACACGCGCGACCGGGTGACCCGCGACTACGCGTACTTCCTCGAGAACCGGCTGCGGGAGCGCTACCGGCTCGAGGGGATCCCGCTGATCATCGACTTCGTCGAGCGCAACGAGCGCCGGTCCCGCGCCGAGCGGGGGGCGCGCGACCACGGTCGTGGCACCCGCGAACAAGGCCGCGAACGCGGCCGCGGACGGGGCAGCGACCACGAGGAGCCGCCAGGTGGCGCAGGAGAAGCCGCAGCGTGACCTGATCACTCCGGGTGCCGATGTCGACGGCAAGGTCGTGGTGGCCACGAGCCTTGCCGCGATCGCTGCTGTGTGCGACCACGCGCGATCGCTGGTGGACCACAATCGCTACCAGGCGACGGTCGGGGATCGCCCGGCGACGGTGACATCGCTACTCTTTCTCGACTTTGACCAGCTCCTCAGCCTCGGTGAGCAGACTGGACTGACGCGCAGCGCGCGCGACCGCGCTCTGCGGGCGGATCTTCAGAGGATCCGCGCGATCGGTCTGCAATCGTCGAGCGGGGAGGCCGATTCGACCGCGGAGCTGTTTCTCCAGATCTCATGACCAAGCTTTCCGACAACGAGTACCTGTTCACGTCCGAGTCCGTCACCGAGGGCCATCCGGACAAGATCGCCGACCAGATCTCGGACGGCGTGCTGGATGCCGTGCTCACCGATGACCCCACCGGCCGCGTTGCGTGCGAGACACTCGTCAACACCGGGCTCATCGTCGTCTCGGGTGAGATCACCACCGACACCTACGTGGACATCCAGGAGATCGCGCGGGAGACGGTCCGCAAGATCGGCTACGACAACGCCGAGTACGGCTTCGACTGCAAGACGTGCGCGGTGATCAACGCGATCGACAAGCAATCCCCGGACATCGCCCAGGGTGTCAATCAGGCCTACGAGGCCCGGACCACGCCCGGCGACGACGACGAGCTCGACATCGCCGGCGCGGGCGACCAGGGCATGATGTTCGGCTACGCGGCGAACGAGACCGAGGAGCTGATGCCGCTCCCGATCGCGCTGGCCCACAAGCTGGCCAAGCGACTGGCCGACGTGCGCAAGGCCGAGATCGTGCCCTACCTGCGCCCGGACGGAAAGACGCAGGTCACGGTGCGCTACCTCGACGGCCGCCCGGTCGAGATCGAGAAGCTGCTGATCTCCACCCAGCACCGCGAGGGCGCCGAGTCGCTGATCAAGGACGACCTGTGGGAGCACGTGGTCGAGCCCATCCTGCCCGACCACCTGTTCGACGCCCAGAAGCTGCACAAGAACTTCCTCGTGAACCCTACGGGACGGTTCGTGATCGGCGGCCCGATGGGCGACTGCGGCCTCACCGGCCGCAAGATCATCGTCGACACCTACGGCGGCATGGCCCGGCACGGCGGCGGCGCCTTCTCGGGCAAGGACCCCTCCAAGGTCGACCGCTCCGCGGCCTACGCGGCCCGCTATGTGGCCAAGAACGTGGTCGCGGCCGGGCTCGCCGACCGCTGCGAGGTGCAGGTCGCGTACGCGATCGGCGTCGCTCACCCGGTCTCGGTCATGGTGGAGACGTTCGGCACCGAGAAGATCGGTCGCGGGCAGATCCTCGAGCTGATCAACGAGCACTTCGACCTGCGGCCCGGGGCCTTCCGGTCCTACCTGCGGCTGCACCGCCCGATCTACCAGAAGACCGCCGCGTACGGCCACTTCGGTCGCGAGGACCACGACTTCACGTGGGAGCGCACCGACAAGGCCGCCGCCCTGCGTGTGGCCGCCGGCCTCAGCGACGCCGCGCCCGTCGGGGCGTAGCCACCAGCGCAGCTCAGTACGACGCCGGCGCAGACGGTCCTGGCCCGTCCAACGGGTCGTGGACCGATGCGCCGCTGCGCTCGTGGATCGCCCGGTCGACGGTGCGGACGATCCGCTCCGGCACCGCCACGCCGCGGAACGAGAAGTCGAACTCGGCGCTGCCGGCCGTGTCGAAGTCCACGGTGCCCACGCGCAGCAGGCGCTCGAACAGGCTCTGACGGTAATTGACGTTCTGGACCCGATCGAGTCGGGTCTGGTGGATCTCGCGCGAGAAGATGCCGTGCTGGATCGTCAGACGCTGGTCGGTGATCCCGTACGTCGTCCCGATCCGCCGCAGCGCGCCGCCGCCGAGCAGGAGCAGCAGAACTGCGGCCACGACGAGCACCACCCAGCCGACCTCGACGTGCCCCACCGCGATCGCGGTCACGACGCCCGCCAGCGCGCCTGCGAGCACGGCACCCAGGAAGCCGACGACGTAGAAGCCCAGAATCGATCGCCACGAGGGGTGGCCGATGAAGAAGACGCGTTCGCCGGGCTCTGGCTCCACCGGCGCGCAGCGTAGCGACCCGGGCGCCTCAGATGCCGAGGGCGGCCCCGGGTGGCGGCGATCAGCTCGTGCAGCCTCGCCTCGGCCCGCGTTCGGTCCTCGCCGAGGTCGGTGGGGGTGAGCTGCAGCAGCCGCAGGCCGTGTTGCGGCACGAGCTCGCCGTAGACGAGGTCGTCGGGTCCCGGCGGATCGGCTCGGCACACGACCACCAACCGGCTGGCCGGATAGTAGGAGTCGACCGCGAGCCATTGCTCGGCACCGGCGCCGGGTGCCTTGAGCCACGCGAACAGGTGCGCTCGGCGACCCGGCTCGCCGACGATCCGGTCGCACAGACCGAGGATCTCGGCGACCGCGAGCGCCCGCACCGGCGGGCCCGGCCGCTGCGAGCGGGCTGGCTCCCCGACAAGCCGTTCCGCCGTCATCCTGGGCCCACTCTACCCTGCGTCACTCCGTGGGCGACGTACTTTTGAGTAAACGAGGCGCGGCGATCGCACGCGTCGAGCCGCTGACCCGCACCCGTGCGGTGCGCGGCCCGTTCGACTACCGGCTCGGTCCCGACCAGGCCGGCGTCGCGGTCGGATCGCTCCTCTCGGTGCCGTTCGGCGGCCGGCGGACGCTCGGGGTCGTGACCTCGCTTGCCGACCGCTCCGAGCTGGCCCCGGGCCGGCTCGCCGAGCCGCACGAGGTGCTGGCCGCGGCGCTGCCCGCCGATCTCGTATCGCTGGCCGAGTGGATGGCGCGCGAGTACTGCTCGACGGCCGCGCGCGCCCTGTCGCTCGTGCTCCCGCCCGGGTTCGCGGGCGGGGTCGGACGCCGGCTGACGCTGGAGGCGGAGCTCACCGGCGCCGGTCGCGCGGCGCTCGCGGGCGAGGAGCGGCTGACCGCCGGCCAGCGCGCGGTGCTCGAGCGCCTGGACTGCGAGGGGTCACTGACGGCGGCCGTGCTCGGCAGCGAGCGCCTGCGCCGGCTGCAGGCGCGCGGCCTGGTCGTGCTCGAGCGGCGCGTCAGGGTGCGCCGCCCGGCCGATCACGCCGTCGGCGAGGCGAGCGTGATCCCGCCGCCGCTGACCGCCGAGCAGGAGGCCGCACTGGCGCCGGTGCTGGCGGCGCTCGCCGGCGCCGGGGCCCACGCGCCTGCCGGGGGACCCGCGCCTGCCGGGGGATCCGCGCCTGCCGGGGGATCCCCTCGCCGCTTCCTGCTCCACGGTGTCACGGGGTCAGGGAAGACCGAGATCTACCTGCGCGCGGTCGCCGCGGCGCTCGATGCCGGCCGCTCGGCGATCGTGCTGGTGCCGGAGATCGGGCTCACCCCGCAGGCGGTCGGGCGGTTCCGGGCGCGCTTCGGGGACGTCGTGGCGGTGCTCCACTCCGCGCTCGGTCAGGGCGAGCGCCACGACGAGTGGCTCCGGCTGGCCGGTGGCGAGGCGCGGGTCTGCGTGGGGCCGCGCTCGGCCGTGTTCGCGCCGCTGAGCGAGATCGGACTGATCGTGATCGACGAGGAGCACGAGAGCTCCTACAAGCACGAGGGCGACCCGCGCTACGACGCCCGAGCGGTCGCGCAGCGCCGCGCCGACGAGCACGGCGCGGTGCTGCTGGCGGGCAGCGCCACGCCGCGGCCCGAGAGCGCCGGGTCGCTGCCGCGGCTGCGCCTGCCCACCCGCATCGATGGCCGCCGCCTGCCTCCGGTGCGCGTGCTCGACATGCGCGGGCAGCACCATCCGCTGCATCCCGAGACCCGTATCGCGCTGGCCGAGGTCCGTCGCGCCGGACGCAAGGCGATCGTGCTGCTCAACCGCCGCGGATGGTCGAACTTCCTCTCCTGCCGCTCCTGCGGACACGTGTGGATGTGCCCCGACTGCGAGGTCGCGCTGGTGCTGCACCGCGCCTCGGGGACGATCACCTGCCACCACTGCGGCTACCGGCGCCGCGCCCCGGTGCGCTGCGGCGAATGCGGCTCGAGCTCGGTGGCGCGCCACGGCGCCGGTACCGAACGGATCGAGCATGAGCTGCAATCGGCGCTCGGGGACGAGAGCTTTCCCGTGTTCCGGCTCGACGCGGACTCGGTGGCGATCAAGGATCGCGCCGCGCAGACGCTGGCCCGGTTCTCGACCGCGCGCGCGGGCGTGCTCGTGGGCACGCAGATGGTCGCCAAGGGCCACGACTTCCCCGACGTCACGCTCGGCGTCGTGCTCGACGCCGACCAGACGCTGCGGTTCCCGGACTTCCGGGCCGAGGAGCGCACGTTCGCGCTGATCACGCAGCTCGCGGGCCGCGCCGGCCGCGGCGAAGGCGGCGGCCGGGTCCTGGTGCAGACGCTCGCGCCCGACGCTCGCTCGATCATGTTCGCCGCCCGCCACGACTCCGACGGCTTTCTCGCCGAGGAGCTCCGGCGCCGCGAGGTGCTGCGCTACCCGCCGTACGCGTCGCTGATCCGGATCGTGTGCTCGGCCATCGAGGCGGGCGCCGCGCACGCGGTCGCCGACCGGCTGCGGCGGGCGATCGAACTGCCCACCGCGCAGCTGCTCGGGCCCGCGCCCCTGTTCCGCCTGCGCGGCCGCGAGCGCAGCCAGCTCGTGATCAAGGCCGAGGATCGCGCTGCCGCGATCGCCGCGGCGGGGGCGGCGGTCGATGCGCTGCCACGCGACAAGGACACGCGCGGCGTGAACGTGAGCGTGGACGTCGACCCGCAGTAGTCGCCCCTCCACGCGGTAGTCTCGGTTCGGAAATGAGCGAGGCGACGGAATACGTGATCGGCACCGAGGTCGTGTGCAGCGACGGCGCCTGCGGAGAGCTCCGCCGCGTGGTCATCGACCCGGTCGCCCGCGCCATCACGCACCTCGTGGTCGAGCCCAAGCACCGCAAGGGCTGCGGCCATCTCGTCCCGATCGGGCTCGTGACCGCGGCGGACGAGACCGAGATCCGGCTGCAATCGGACCTGCACGAGTTCCACCTGCTCGAGGATGCCGAGGAATCCGAGTACATCTCGGGGGCGAGCGGAGAGTGGAACTACGAGCAGAACGAGATGCTGTCGTTGCCCTACGCCGCCGGGCTCGGCGCGGCGGGGATCGGCTCGATGGGCACCGGCCTGGGCAAGGCCGGATCCGGCCCGCATGCGTTCATCGAGGACAAGGTGCCCGTGGGCGAGGTCGATATTCGCCGCGGCGACAGCGTGCACGCCACCGACGGGGAGATCGGGCACGTCGCCGGACTGGTGATCGACCCCGCCGATCATCACGTCACTCACGTGCTGCTCGACGAGGGCCATCTGTGGGGCGCGAAGCGGGTGGCGATCCCGATCGGCGCCGTCACCAAGGTCGATTTCGGCGTGCGCGTCACGCTCAGCAAGGACGAGGTCAAGGACCTCCCGCCGGTCGAGCTCGCGCAGCTCGATTGAGCCCACGTTTCGCCCCGGGGCGTAACGCTCCGGGCCTACGCTAGAGGGCTCGGCGACCGCTTCGGCGACCGCGCCGTTGTCCTGCTCGGGGAGGGTCTGATGGCGATCGCGTGCCTCGCGCTCGCGGCGCCCAACCGCGCCGGTCCCGCGAACTAAACTGAAAGCGTGGTTGATGACACGACCGAAGACCTCGACGCCGAGCCCGAGGACGACGCCCTGGAGGAGGATCTCCTCGAGGAGGAGGAGCCGGAACTCGATCCGGAGGTCGCGGCACGCCGCAGTGCGGCCCTCGCCCAGGTGCGGAAGTTCGGGGATCCCGTGCTCAAGACACGGGCGCGGCCGGTCGACCGCTTCGACGAGGCGCTGCGCTCGGAGATCAGGCGGATGGGTGAGCTGATGATCGACGCGATCGGCGTCGGGCTGGCCGCGACCCAGGTCGGCGTCCTGCATCGCGTGCTCGTCTACCGGGTGCAGCAGCAGTCGCCCGTGCTGGCGCTCGTGAACCCGGAGATCGATTGGGCCGGCAGCGAGACGGAGACGATGGAGGAGGGCTGCCTCAGCCTCCCGGCCGTCCTCGTCGACGTCGAGCGCGCGGTCCACGTCCGGGTCCGCGGCTTCGACGCGTACGGGGAGCCGATCCTGATCGAGGCCTCGGGGCTCGAGGCCCGTGTGATCCAGCACGAGATGGACCATCTCGACGGCGTGCTGATCCTCGACCGCACCAGCCGCGACCAGCGCAAGGAAGCGATGCGGGCGCTGCGCGAGGCTCAGGCGGCGGCCTGACGCCGCGCGGGCACGACCCCGTGCGCACCGTCTATCTGGGCACGTCGGACTTCGCCGCGGCCGTGCTCGAGCGCCTGGCCGACTCGGCGCACCGCCCGGCGCTCGTGGTCACCCGCCCCGAGCGTCCGCGTGGGCGCGGACGGCGCCTGGCGCCGCCGCCGGTCGCGGAGCGGGCGCAGGCACTCGGGATCGAGGTCTTCCAGCCCGAATCGGTCAACGATGACGACGCCCGCGCACGGATCTCCGCCGCCGCGCCCGACGCTGTCTGCGTGTGCGCGTTCGGGGCCCTGATCAAGGAGCCGCTGCTGTCCGAGCACCAGATGCTCAACGTCCATCCGTCGCTGCTGCCGCGCTGGCGCGGGGCCGCCCCGGTCGAACGCGCGATCATGGCCGGCGACGAGCGGACCGGCGTCTCGATCATGCGCGTCACCGCTGGGCTCGACAGCGGCCCGGTGTGCCTCGTGGGCACGGAGCCGATCGGCCCGCAGGACACGTACGGGACGCTCGCCGCGCGGCTCGAACGCCTCGGCGGCCATCTGCTCGTGCGCGCCCTCGACGAATCCCCGCCGTTCACCGAGCAGGACGACGCGGCGGCGACGTACGCCGAGAAGATCACCGCCGCCGACCGACGCCTCGACGGCAGGCGACCGGCGGCGGAGCTCGAGCGCCTGGTGCGCGCGCTCAGCCCGCACATCGGCGCCAACGTCGAGCTCGGCGACGGGACGCTGCTCGGCGTGCACGCCGCCCGCGCGCTGGCGCCGCCCGGACCGGCGTCGGGACCGGCGCCCGGACCGCCGCCGGCACCGCCGCCGGGAGTCGTCTCGCTCGGCGGGGAGCTCCCCGTGCTCGGGTGTTGCGACGGCGCGCTGGAGCTGGTCACCGTGCAGCCCCCGGGCCGGCGGCCGATGGGCGGCGAGGACTTCCTGCGCGGGCTCAGGCGGTGAGCGCGGGCCCCGCCCGCACGTGCGCCTTCGCCGTCCTCCGCCGGGTGTTCGAGCAGGGGGCCTACGCCGATCGCGCGTTCACGGCCCAGGCCGCCGGACTCGACCCCCGCGACCGTGCCCTGGCGATGGCGCTGGCCTACGGGACCGTCCAGCGCCGGGACACGCTCGACCACGTCGCCGGGCGCCTGCTGCACGGCGGGGTGGACGCGCTCGAACCCCACGTGCTCGCCGCGCTGCGGCTCGGCCTGTTCCAGATCCTGTTCATGGGCGGCGTGGCCGATCACGCGGCCGTAAACGAGAGCGTGGAGCTGGCCAAGCGCGGCCGCGGCGGCGGCTTCCGGCTCGTCAATGCGGTGCTGCGACGCGCCACGCGCGAGGGCCAGGCGATCCTCGACGCACTCGACGAGAGCACGGTCGAGGGAGCGGCGCTGCGCCACTCCGTCCCCGAGTGGCTCGTGCACCGCTGGTGGGACGAGCTCGGCGCGCCGACCACGACAGCCCTGCTGGCCCACGTCAACACGCCCGCCGAGTCGGCGCTCCGGGTCAATACACTCGTCGCGGCGCCGCGGGAGGCGGCGGCGCGGCTGCGCGCGGCCACGCGCCCGGCGCCGTGGCTGCCCGAGGGCCTCGTGCTCGAGGCGCCGTTCGACGCCTTCGCCTCCGAGCTGTGGCACGAGGGCGCGATCATGCCCCAATCGCGCGCCTCGATGCTGGTGGCGCGGGTGCTCGATCCCCGCCCCGGCGAGCGTGTTCTCGACCTCTGCGCCGCGCCCGGGGCCAAGACCACCCACCTGGCCGCGCTGATCGGCGACGAGGGCGCGGTGGTGGCCGTGGAGCGGCATCCCGGCCGGGCGACCGCGCTCGAGCAGACGGTCCGCCGGATGCGCGCCGGCTGCGTCCGGGTCGAGGTCGGCGACGCGGCGGCGCTCCGCGCCGACGGGGGCTTTCAGCGCGTGCTCGTGGATCCGCCCTGCAGCGGGCTCGGCACGCTCCAGTCCCGTCCCGACATCCGCTGGCGGGCCAGTGCGGAGAAGATCGCCGAGCTGGCCGCCCTGCAGGCGCAGATCCTCGCCGCGGGGGCCGCGGCCACGGCTACCGGGGGCGTGCTCGTCTACTCGGTGTGCACGATCTCCCGCGCGGAGTCCGAGGCGGTGCTCGAGGCCTTCCTCGCCGCACACCCGGAGTTCGCGGCCGACGAGCTCGGTGACGAGTACCCGGAGTGGCGCCACCCGAACGCCGCGCGCTACCTGCAGTCGCTGCCGCACCGGGACCTGACCGACGGCTTCTTCATCGGCCGCCTGCGGCGCCGGTAGGGTTTCCCCCCGGGTCAGGATCGAGCCCGCCTGACCGCCGCCGGTCGCTTCACCGCCCGCCTCACTACGCTTAACGCCCACCGTGACCGAACCTCCTTCCAAGCTCGGTCCCGAATGTCCGGGATGCGGCGAGCCGTGGCTCCGCCCGACCGCGGCGCCGGGTCGCTACCGCTGTGTCTACTGTTTGCAGCGCTACGAGCTCGTGTCCGTGTGCCCCAACTGCGGCGAGCACTCGACCATGGTCCGGATGTCGAGCACCGCGATCGTGGCCTGCAACCACTGTCACGGCAGCATGCTCAAGGCGGTCTGACCGCAGTTGAGCGCCGAGCTGTTCAGGGAGCGGGGGGTCGCGCCGTCGATCCTCTCGGCCGACTTCTCGCGCCTCGGCGCCCAGGTCGAGGAGGTGATGAGCGCGGGTGCCCGCGTGATCCACGTCGACGTGATGGACGGGCACTTCGTACCGCCGATCACGATCGGGCCGCTGATCGTCAGCGCGCTCGCCGACCAGGTCCACAGCGCCGGCGGCGTGCTCGACGTCCACCTGATGATCGAGCGCCCGGAGCGCTACGTGGCCGAGTTCGCGCAGGCCGGCGCGAACGGGATCACGGTGCACGTCGAGGCCACCGCGCACCTGCACTACACGCTGTCGGAGATCCGCAACGCGGGCTGCTCGGCGGGGGCGTCGCTGACCCCGGCCACCCCGGCGGGCGCGCTGTCCGACGTCGCCGAGGAGACGCTCGACCTCGCGCTGTGCATGAGCGTCAACCCGGGCTGGGGGGGACAGCGGTTCATCGGGCGCTCGCTGAAGAAGCTCGCCATCATGCGCGACCTGCTCCCGCCGTACGTCGCGCTCGAGGTTGACGGGGGCATCAACCACGACACCGCCGCCCGCTGCGTCGCCGCCGGCGCCAACCTGCTCGTCGCCGGCTCGGCCGTGTTCGGCTCCGCGGACCCGGCCGCCGCCTATACGGCGCTCGCCGCGGCGGCGGGCGGGGCGGCCCCGCGACGGTAGACGATGAGCAGCAGCCCGCTCAGCACCAGCGCGGCGGTGAAGTAGCCGATCTCGACGCGGGTGACGACGTTGGAGATCGTGGGGGCGGCCACGAGCGCCACGAACAGGGCCGCGGCGAGCAGCCACGCGACCGCCGCCATGGGCGCGCGCCCGCGGGCCAGGGCGGCCTGGTTCAGGGTGCCGGCGGCGAGGTGCAGGCCCATCCCCAGACCTACCAGCGCGAGTCCGAAGCGGTCGTAGTGGAAGCCCTTGTTGCCCAGCAGCGCGGTCATCACGAACGGCCCGACCAGCAGCAGCCCGAGCGCGACGGCGCCGGCGAACGCGGCGATCGCCTTGATCGTGACCATGATCGCCTTGTGGAAGTCCTCGCCGCTGGCATTCGCCTCGAGCCCGGCGAGGTGGGGCAGGATCGAGGTCTGGATGGCCTGGAACAGCTGCAGTGGCGCGCGCACGATCAAGAGCACGTTGAACACGAACCCGGCCAGCGCCTGCCCCGAGTCGTGGTTGACGATCAGGACCGCGGCGTTCATCAGCGTCTGCTCGGCGAGCATGATGCAGACCACGGCGATCGCGAATCCGGTGCCCATCTTGAACGACAGGTCCGAGGTCGCCTCCTCGACCTGGGCGTGGGCGGGGCCCTCGCGCGCGGCGTCGGCGGTGGCGATGCCCTCGAGGCCCTGGACCCGGTAGCGCGTGAACGCGAACGGGACCACGCACAGCGACACGAACGGCGCCACCGCCATCCCCAGCGCGACCGCCCCCTCGCCCGAGGTGATCCCGATCGCCGCCGCCAGCGCGAACAGGAAGCGCGAGGTCGACTCGAGGAACACGAGCCCGCCGTAGAGGGCGAAGCGCTGGTGGCCGGCGAGCCAGCCGCGCGCGAAATAGCTGGCCGCATAGGCCATCACGCCGACGACGAGGATCCAGTACAGCGCAGCCGAGCCACCGAACAGGTTCTGCTCGATCTCGGGCCGCAGGGCCAGCGCGGCGATGAGGAACAGCAGTGCAAAGCCGCCCTGGATCAGCGCCGGGACCATCAGCGGATGTCCGTGCAGGCCGCGCGCGCGGCGATCGGCGATCGTGCGCGAGAGCAGCTGCTCGATCGGCCGGTAGATCACCGACAGGATCACGAACATGACCGCCCAGCACAGCGATACCTGACCGTAGGCCTTCTGGCTGAGCACGTGGCTGGCCGTGGCCAGGTAGGCGAAGGTGAAGATCCCGGTCGAGGCGATCCCGATCGAGAGCACACGGGCTCCCGAGGCGTAGGACTTGGACTTCGGGTCCGGTGGGGGAGGGCCCCCGTTCGGCGGGGCGGGCGGGTCGGAGTCCTTGGCCGCCGAGCGGGCGGTCAGGGAGGCCAGTCGCCCCGCCATCAGCGGACCCGGACCAGCAGCATGGTCCACGGGAACGGCGAGCGGGCCTCGATGACGTCGCCGTAGCGTCCGAGCAGGCTCGCGAACGCGCGTTTGGACCAGTGGTTGAGATGGCCGGGGGTGTTGCCGAGCTCGCGCAGATAGGCGCCGCGGGCCATGTTGAGGCCCCGCCACAATGGCTCACGCGGGACCGAGACGAGCAGGTGCCCGCTGGCCACGCGGGCCATCTCGCCCAGCGTGTGCTCGGGATCCGGGACGTGCTCGAGGACCTCGATCGCCGAGGCCAGGCCGAACTCGTGCTCGGCGAACGGGAGGTTCTCGGCCCGCATCGTGCGGTACTCGAGGTTCGGCCTCTGACGGGTGGCCCACTCGGCTTCGAGCTTCGGGTCGGCGAGGTCGATGCCGACGATCCGGCGCTGGCCGAGCTGCTGGGCCCACCTGTAGGTCAGCACGCCCTCGCCGCAGCCGACGTCGAGCACCGAGTCGGGCGCGGCCTCGGCGAACAGCGACTGCAGCGCGGTCTCGAAGCCGTGCATCAAGCGCCGGACGACGGGATTCGTCGAGCCGTACTTGTCGAACGTGTTGCCGGTGGGAACGGTCTCCGGCGACACCGTCGGCTGGCTCATACCTCGAGCGCCTCGCGGTTCTCGGAGCCGCTCCCGGGCTCGTAGTGCGACGGCGCCACGCCGAGCTGGAGCTCGATCCGCCGGATCCGCTCGAACGTCCGCTGCGACAGCGTGCGCTGGGCGGCGAGCAGGTCTCCGATGACGCCGAGCGCCGCCATCAGCATCGCCGCGTTGAACAGGACCGCCCCCAGGATCAGGGATTGGACGTGGCCCTTGCCCTGACCCTCGGCGAACGCGACCAGGAAGCGGATGAACACCCCGAGCGCGCCGAGGCCGAGCAGGAGCGCGGCGCCCCAAAAAACCCGCAGCGGCTCGTACTGCGAGTAGATGCGGAAGATCGAGAGCGCGTTGCGGCGCACGTAGGCGCCGGTGGAAGGGAACAGGCGCGACTCGCGCGTCTTGTCGTTGGTCCGTACCGGCACGTGGTCGATCGCGACCATCAGCTTGCCCGCCTGGATGATCGTCTCGAGCGTGTAGGTGAACTTGGAGACCGCCTGCATCTGCAGCGCCGCCTCGCGGTTGTAGGCCCGGAACCCGGAGGTCGTGTCGGGGATCTCGGTCGACGATGCCTGCCGGACTACCCACGACCCGAGCCGCTGGAGCAGCTTCTTGCCGGCCGAGAAGTGCTCGATCGTCTCCACCTGACGGTCGCCGACGACCATGTCCGCCTGGCCGCGCAGGATCGGGCCGACCAGCTTGGGGATGTCGGCGCTCTCGTACTGGTTGTCGGCGTCGGTGTTCACGATCACGTCGGCGCCGAGCTTGAGGCCGGCGTCGAGACCGGCCTGGAAGGCGGCCGCCAGCCCCTTGTTGTTGGTCAGCCTGACGACGTGATCGACGCCATGGGCGCGCGCGACATCGACCGTGCGGTCCTCAGAACCGTCGTCGATGATCAGCCATTCGACCGTGTCGAACCCCTCGACGTGCCGGGGCAGGTGGTCGAGCGTGTTCGGAAGCTGGTCTTCCTCGTTGAAACAGGGGATCTGGATGATGAGCTTCATGGCCTGACTTCGGCCGCTCCCGAGCATGGTAGGGGCCCCGCCGGAGGGCGTAGAGCACGACACGGAAGCGGGGCGAAAGGTCGCGGCGGGTGCCCTAGACTCACGGTGAAGTATCCCAGACAGGCAGGATCGACGACTTTGCCGTCGCTGGCACGTCCCGCCGCACAAGTCGAGATACTCGTTCCTCGCGATGCAAGCGGCCACGCTCACCCGGCCCGAGCCGGCCCAAACCTTTACCGGACGGCCCACTCCCACGCGGCGCCGCTGGCCCGAGCGGCGCCGTCGCCGCAGGCCGGACCTGATCCGCCCCGCGGTGGGTGCGGTGCTCGTCATCACCTTCCTGCTGCGGGTGTGGGGCGTCAAGCAAGGCCTGCCCTACAGCTACAACGTCGACGAGGCGACGCACTTCGTGCCGCGGGCGATCGCGTTCTTCGGGCACGACCTGAACCCGCACTACTTCCTCAACCCGCCCGCCTACAGCTACCTGCTGCACATCGTCTTCGACCTCTGGTTCGGGGGCCGGGACGCGGTCACGCGGGCCTACACGAGCGATCCGACCACGCTCTACGTCGTTGCGCGGGTGGTCGCAGCCGCGCTCGGGACGATCGCGACGTGGCTCACGTATCTGGCCGGGGCGCGGATGTTCAGCCGTCCCGTCGGCCTGGTGGCGGCCTCGATCTTCGGCTTCGCCTTCCTGCCGATCTTCTACAGCCACCTGGCGCTCAACGACGTCCCCACGCTGGCGCCGGTGGCGCTGTCGCTGTACGGGGTCGCCGGCGTGGTGCGCCGCGGCAAGACGCGCGACTACCTGATCGCCGGCATCGGGATCGGCCTCGCCTCCGCGACCAAGTACACCGGCGGCGTCACGCTGCTATGCCTCGTGGCCGCCTCCGTGTGCGACGCCGCGGGCGGCGGCCGTCTCGCCGCCATCGGCCGCCTCGGCCTGGCCCTGCTCGTCGCGCTGGCCGCGTTCCTGATCGCCAACCCGTACTCGGTGCTCGACTGGGGCTCGTTCAGCTCCGGCGTCTCCTCGCAGGCGTCGCTGGCCGCGGGCCAGGATCCGGTCAAGCTCGGGACCACCCGGGGCAGCGGCATCGCCTACTACGTGTGGACGCTGACCTGGGGGCTCGGGTGGGGCCCGACGGTGGCGGCGGCGGGCGGCGCCGCGCTGCTGATCGCGCGCAAGCGCGTGGCGATGGCGCTCGTGCTGCTGCCGGCGCCGATCGCCTTCATCATCTTCATGGGCGACCAGCAGCGGTACTTCGGGCGCTGGCTGATGCCGATCTTCCCGATCGTCGCGATTCTCGGCGGCTACGCCGCGGTCGAGCTGGTGCGCTGGCTGGTGCGCCACCGGCGCGTCCCGGTGGCGCTCGCCGGCGGCGTGGTGGCGGTACTGCTGCTGGCCCAGAGCGTGGGCGCGGTGGTCGACAACGACATCGCCCTCTCGCGCCCGGACACCCGCAACCAGACCCGCGCCTGGATGGTCAACAACATCCCGGCCGGCGCCCGCGTCGTGCTCGAGCCGCTGGTGCCCGACGACTGGACGACCGACGTCGGCACATTCCGGCCCTGGACGCCGACCGGCGAGCGGTGGCTGCGCTATCCGACCTGGCTGACGAACCTCGACCCGAACGGCAAGCCGCTGCCCGCCGGCCAGAAGCGCTACGTGCTCGTGGACCAGTACGAGCGCACGCTGCGGCCCGAGCTGCTCGACGAGTACGTCAACGGCGGCTACTGCTGGGTGGTGATCGGCTCGCTCCAGGCCGGCCGCGCGTTCGCCCAGCCGAACCTGGCGCCGGGCGCGATCGCCTACTACGCCGCCCTGGCCCGGCGCGGGAAGCTCGTCTACCACGCCAGCCCGTTCGCGAGCGGGGTCGACTCGGTGCCGTTCAGCTTCGACTGGTCGATCGATTACTACCCGCGCCAGTACCGCTACCCGGGCCCGGAGATGAGCGTGTACCGCCTCACCGGCGGCCGCTGCGGCTCATAGGCCCCGAGCCGCGCCCGATCCGCGCCGGCGTCCTATCCTCAGCTGTCCGGGATGCCGCCGCCGAGGACCGATACTGACCGCCGTCACCTCGCTCGCGCGATCGAGCTGGCCGAGCAGGGCCGCGGCCGCGTCAGCCCGAACCCGCTCGTCGGTGCCGTGATCGCGCTCGAGGAAGAGATCATCGCCGAGGGCTACCACGAGGCCGTCGGCTCCTCGCACGCCGAGGTCGAGGCGATCCGCGCCGCCGGCGAGCGCGATCTCGCCGCCGCGACGCTGTACGTGTCGCTGGAGCCGTGCTGCCACCAGGGCCGCACGCCACCGTGCACCGAGGCGATCCGCGCCGCCGGCATCGGCCGTGTGGTCGTCGCCTCCGATGACCCCAGCGAGCACGCCTCCGGGCGCGGGCTGGGCATTCTGCGCGACGAGGGGGTCGAGGTGGTGATGGCCGACGGCGAGCTCGCCGCCCGCGCACGGCTGCTCAACCAGCCTTTTCGCAAGCACGCGCGCACGGGCCGCCCGTGGGTGCTGTTCAAGTCCGCGATGACGCTCGACGGCAAGGTCGCCACGCGCGCCGGGGACTCGAAGTGGATCTCCGGCGAGAAGAGCCGCTACCTGGCCCATCACTGGCGTGCCGAGTGCGACGCGGTGGCGGTCGGGATCGGGACGGCGCTGGCCGACGACCCGCAGCTCACCGCCCGGGTCAAGAACGTCCATCGCCAGCCGCGCCGGGTCGTGTTCGACTCGCTCGCCCGGCTGCCGCTGTCCGGCCAGCTCGTGCGCGACGCGCGTGAGATCCCGCTCACGGTCGTCGTCTCCCGGGCCGCGCCGCGGGCCTCGACCGACGCGCTCGAGACCCACGGGGTCGACGTGATCGTCGCTACTGGCGAGAACGAGCCGGCGCGCGTCTGCTCGGCGCTCGACCAGCTCGGCGGCGCGGAGATCTCCGCGATCCTGCTCGAGGGCGGCCCCCATCTGGCCGGCGCGTTCCTCGATGCCGGTGAGATCGACGAGATCCGGCTGTTCCTGGCCCCTCTCGTGCTCGGCGGTCGCACGGCCCTGGACCCACTCGAGGGCCAGGGCGTGGACACGATCGCCGAGGCCGTGCACGCGCTCACGCTCGACGTCGAGCCGGTCGGCGAGGACGTGCTCGTCTCGGCCCGACTGAAGGAGTGGTGAGCGGGTGTTCACCGGCATCGTGCAGGGGACCGGCACCGTCACCGCCGTGGAGCGCTCCGGTGACGGATGCGTGCTGCGGGTGGCCACGCCGCTGGCCGCCGAGCTGGGCGGCGGGGACTCGATCGCCGTCAACGGCGTCTGCCTGACCGCGACCGAGATCGTGGACGGCGCGTTCGCCGCCGAGGTCATGAACGCCACGCTCGAGCGCACGTCGCTGGCTGGGGTCGACGAGGGGTCGGGCGTCAACCTCGAACTGCCGCTGCGCGCAGCGGATCGCCTCGGCGGCCACGTGGTGCAGGGGCACGTGGACGGCGTCGGGACCGTCGGCGCCGTGAGCGAGGACGGATTCGCCCGCCGCGTCCAGATCGAGGCGCCCCGCGAGGTCCTGCGCTACGTGGTCGAGAAGGGCTCGATCGCCATCGACGGGGTGTCGCTGACCGTGGCAGAGGTCGATCAACTATCCGTTACCGTTTCTCTCATCCCTAAGACGCTCGAGCGCACGACCCTAGGTCGCGCTCGGCCCGGGACGCCCGTGAACCTGGAGGTTGACGTGTTGGCCAAGTACGTGGAGAAGCTGATCGACGCGGGACGTGCCGGCCAATGAGCACGACCAAGGCTCCGTTCGCCACCATCGAGGAGGCGATCGAGGACATCCGCCAGGGCAAGATGGTGATCGTCTGCGACGACGAGAATCGCGAGAACGAGGGCGACCTCACGATGGCGGCCCAGTTCGTGACCCCGGAGGCGATCAACTTCATGGCCAAGGAGGGGCGCGGACTGATCTGCCTGGCGCTCGCGCCGGAGCGCTGCGACCAGCTCGGGCTCGACCTCATGGCGGCCAAGAACGAATCGGCCTTCGAGACCGCGTTCACGGTCTCGATCGAGGCTCGCTCGGGCGTCAGCACCGGGATCTCCGCCGCCGACCGCGCGCGCACGATCCAGGTCGCCATCGACCCCAAGACGAGCCCGCGCGAGCTGGTCCAGCCCGGTCACGTGTTCCCGCTCAAGGCCCGCGGCGGGGGCGTGCTCGAGCGCGTCGGCCAGACCGAGGCCGCGGTCGACCTCGCGCGGCTGGCCGGCCTCAACCCGGCCGGCGTGATCTGCGAGATCATGAACGACGACGGGACCATGGCGCGCGTCGCGGATCTGGCCCCCTACTGCGAGCGCCACGAGCTCAAGATGGTGACCGTGGCCGAGCTGGTCGCCTACCGGCGCCGGCACGAGAAGCTGGTCGAGCGGGTCGTCGCCACCAAGCTGCCGACCGCCTTCGGCGACTTCGTCGCCGTCGGCTACCGCTCACTGGTCGACAACAAGCACCACGTCGCCTTGGTCAAGGGCGACGTCGAGGGCGCCGACGACGTGCTCGTCCGGGTGCACTCAGAGTGTCTGACCGGCGACGTGTTCCACTCACTGCGCTGCGACTGCGGCGAGCAGCTCGAATCGGCGCTGGCGATGATCGAGAGCGAGGGGCGCGGCGTGCTCCTGTACCTGAGCCAGGAGGGCCGCGGGATCGGGCTGCTGAACAAGCTGCGGGCCTACAAGCTCCAGGAGGAGGGGCTCGACACCGTCGACGCGAACCTGCGCCTCGGGCTCCCGGCCGACCTGCGCGACTACGGGATCGGAGCCCAGATCCTCGTCGACCTCGGGCTTACCAGCATCCGCATCCTGACCAACAACCCGAAGAAGATCTCCGGCCTCGCCGGCTACGGGCTCTCGGTTACCGACCAGGTGCCGATCGAGCACGTGCCCAACCCCCACAACGAGGCCTATCTGACCGCCAAGCGCGAGAAGCTCGGCCACACCCTGCACCATCAGGGCCTCGCGCTCGACGAGGAGATGATCCGCTCCGAGCACGAGCACGACCGGATCCGGGACGAGCGTGTGAGCGAGTCCGGGATCAGCGCCGAGCATGAGTGATGAGCGCCGGGTCGCGCTGTGTGTGGCCCGCTTCTACACCGAGCTGGCCGACAAGCTCGAGGCGGGTGCCCGCGCGGCGCTCGCGGAGGCGGGCTTTGATCAGGTCGAGCGCTTCGACGTCCCGGGGGCGTTCGAGCTGCCGCTGGCGGCCAAGTACGCGGCCGAGTCGGGCCGGTTCGAGATGATCGTCTGTCTCGGCGCGGTGATCCGCGGCGAGACCGACCACTACGACTACGTGTGCGGCGAGGCCGCCCGCGGCATCCAGCAGGTCCAGCTGCTGACGGGTATTCCCTGCGGCTTCGGCGTCCTCACCGTGGACACGACGGAGCAGGCGCTCGATCGGGTGCAGGGCGGCTCCAAGCGCGACACCGGGCGCCACGCGGTCGAGGCGGTGGTGGCGTCGTTGAAGGTGAAGGAGAGCTTGTCGGCGCGCCGCGGGCCGACGGGGTTTGCCCGGGCGTAGGGCTCGGGCCGAGCGCGTCAGTCGCGCCCGGCCGTGGATCAGTCGCGCTTGCCGTGCCCGCGGTGGTGGCCGTGGCTGGGTCCGCCGCCGGTCGGTGCGCCGTTGGCGCCGGCGACCGCCAGCATCAGCTCGCGTCGGACGGCGTCGGGCTGATTGGGGATCTGCAGCCGGGCCCGGAGCACCGGGATCGCCGCCTGCGGGTCGCCGGAGAGGCGCAGTGAGCGACCGAGGTCATAGAGCGCGTAGGCGTAGGTGATGTCGCTCTTGGGCGCGGTGGCCACCGCCTTGCGCAGCAGGTCGATTGCCGGGCCGTAGGCGCCGTTGACCATCAGCTGGTGGCCTTGGGCCTCGAGCGAGACGGGGGTCCCGGCCGTGACCGGAGGCTGGGCCGGGGCCGGGACCGGCGGCGTTGCGGTGACCGAGGGCTGGGTCGCGGTCGCGGTGGATGTCGTGCGCCGCCGCGCGGGCGTCCTGTGCCGATGCGTGGTGGTCGCGCTGGCCACGTGCCGGGTCACCGGCGCGCGGGCGGCACCCGAGGTGTGCGATCGGGCGCTCAGCGACGCCGAGGGCGTGCCGCCGGAGTCCGAACCGGAACCGATTACGGCCCCGGCCGCGAACGCGACGCCGGCCAACGCGGCCAGCACGCCGGCGCGGCTCCGCAGGCCGCCCCGGACGGGGCGCTCGGCGGGGCGCTCGGGTTGCTGGGCGGCTGCAACCGCGGCCGCCCGCGCAGCGCCGGCCGCCGGCGGCGCCCCGGCCGCTCGCGGCGCCGGCCAGTCATGCGTTGCCATCACGTCGTCGATCGCGTCGGCCATCGCGATGGCGCTGTCCCAGCGCCGCTCCGGCCGCTTGGCCAGCCCGCGAGCGAGCACGGGATCGAGTGCCGGGGGCAGGGAGGGTCGGACGGAGCTCGCCGTGGGCGGCCCCTCGTCGATGTGCTGGCGGGCCTGGGCGGCGAAGTGCTCGGCCGTGAACGGGCGCCGTCCGGTCAGCAGTTCGAACGCCACCACCCCGAGCGCGTAGCGGTCCGCGGCCGCGTTGGCCGGTTCGCCGAGCGCTCGCTCGGGTGACAGGTAGGCCGCGGTGCCGAGCAGCTCACCGGGCGTCGTGATCGTGTTCTCGGTGGCCAGGCGGGCGATCCCGAAATCGGCCACGTGCAGGACCGTGCCCCGGTCGAGCAGCATGTTCGCGGGCTTGATGTCGCGGTGGATGACGCCGCGGCGGTGGGCGTAGTCGAGCGCCTGGGCGGCCTCGCGGATCCACCGCAGCGTCTCGGCGCGGTCGGGCGAGCGGAGCGTCAACGCGTTGGCGACGGTGCCGCCCGCGAGGTACTCCATGACGATGAACGCGCCGCCGCCGGACTCGCCGACGTCGTAGATCGTCACCACGTGCGGGTGCGCGGACAGGCGCGCCGCCGCCCGCGCCTCGCGCCCGAAGCGGGCCACAGCGCCAGGATCGTGCTGAAGCCGCGGGGCCAGCAGCTTGATCGCGACCCGGCGGCCGAGAACCTGGTCCTCGGCGCACCACACGGACGCCATGCCGCCGCTCGCGAGGTGGCGAACGAGCGCGTAGCGCTCCGGTAGCTGGATGTCTTCGAGCATGTGTGCGCTCAAGCTGGGATCTGTACCCAGGTCGAGCTGTCTATACTCGCACGCGCCATGCCAAAGGTCTGCCATGTATGTGCGAGGGGTCCCGCGTTCGGCAACAGCCGCAGCCACTCCATGGTCGCGACGAAGCGGCGCTTCGACCCGAACCTCCAGCGCGTCAGGATCGACGACGGCGGCACGCCGCGGCGGGTCTACGTCTGCACTCGTTGCCTGAAGGCTGGCAAGGTCGCGAAGGCTCGCTGATCACCGGGTGACCCCGGTGTCCGATCCCAGCATCGTCAGGTTCCGGGCGCTGATCGAGGCGGGCCTGGCCGAGCTCGAGGCACGCCGCGAGGAGGTCAACGACCTCAACGTGTTCCCGGTCGCCGACGGCGACACCGGCGACAATATGGTGCTCACGCTGCGCGCCGTGCAGCAGGAGCTCGACCGGCTCTCCGACGCGTCCGAGGAGCGCACGATCGACGAGATCGACCGCGATGAGATCGTGGCCTCGGTCGCCCGCGCAGCCCTGCTCGGCGCGCGCGGCAACTCGGGCGTGATCCTCTCGCAGCTGATCCGCGGAGCCGCCGAGGAGCTCGCCAGCCGTCCCGGGGAGCTGATTGATCCGGTTCTGATCAGCGCGGCCCTGGCCCGCGCCGCCGACCAGGCCTACGGCTCGGTGCGCGACCCGGCCGAGGGGACGATCCTCACCGTCGTGCGCGAGATGGCCGGCCGCGTCGCCTCCGAGGTGGCCCACATGCAGGACGCGCGCCTCGGACCGGAGGTGACCGCCACCGAGCAGAACGCCGTCGTCGCCGAGGTGATCGAGCGGGCGCTGGCCGCCGGTGAGGAATCGGTCATGCGCGGTCCCGACCTGCTGCCCGTGCTGCGCGAGGCCGGCGTGGTGGACGCCGGCGGCTACGGCCTCACGGTTCTCCTGGCCGGCATCGTCGGCGCGCTGCGGGGCACGGCGCCGCCCCCGCTCGAGCATCACGCCCCGGCACGCGTCACCCACCCCCAGCACGCCTCGAGCACCTACCGCTACTGCACGAACTTCGCCGTCACCGGCTCCGACCTCGAGGCGCGCCGGTTCGTGATGGAGCTCGAGAGCCTCGGCGACTCGGTGCTCGTGGTCGGCGACTCGACGACCCTGAAGATCCACGTCCACACCGACGACCCCGATCGGGCGACAGCCCTGTTTGCCGACGCCGGCGTGGTCTCGCACCTCGACGTGGCCGACATGCGCGCACAGATCGAGCGGCGCGACCAGCGGCTCGCGACGCCGACCGTCGCCGACGTGTGCGGCGTGCTCGCGGTGGCGACCGGCGAGGGCATGCGCAGCCTGTTCGAGAGCCTCGGGGTCCACGTCCTCGACGGCGGGCCGACGCTGAACCCGTCGACCTACGACCTGCTGGCGGCGATCCACGCGATTCCGGCCGAACAGGTCGTGGTGCTGCCCAACAGTCCCAACGTCGTGATGGCCGCCGAGCGCGCCGCCGAGCTGTCGGACAAGACGGTGCGGGTGGTCATCTGCCGCTCGCAGCAGGCCGGTCTCGCGGCCGCGGTCAGCCTCGACCCGACGCGCGGCGCCCGGGCCAACGCGCAGGCGATGACCGAGACGCTGCAGCGGATCCGCACGGGCGCCGTCGCCCGGGCCGCCCGCGACGACAAGCAGGGCCGGTTCCGCGAAGGGGATGCGATCGGGTTCGTGGAAGAGGAGCTCGTCGCCTGGGGCAGGCCGCGCGACACGCTGCGCGGCGTGCTCGAGCAGCTGGCCGAGGACGCGGAGCTGATCACGTGCCTGCGCGGCGCCGAAGTCCCGCTGGACGACGAGACGGTGCACGCGCTGGCCGCGGGTGAGGTCGAGTTCGAGCTGAGCCATGGTGGCCAGTCGAGCTACTGGTGGCTGCTGTCCGCTGAGTAGGTCCGGGACCGCTCAGGCTCCCGTCCCGACCGCGGGGCCGGTCATGATCAGCTCGTGGCAATGACCGCGACCGCGTTCGCAACGCCCGATCCACTCGGACCAGACGAGCTCGAGGCCGCGTCCGTCACCTACCCGCACCCCTCGCGGCTGGCGGTGGCGCTGAAGCTCGATGGCGCCAAGAGCGAACAGGCGGCGGTGACGCTCGGCCTGCACACGGTCGGGGACCTGCTCGAGCACCTCCCGCGGGACCGTCGCGAGTCGCGTGCGGTCGCGCAGCTCGTCGCGGGGGAGACGGCGACCGTGGTCGTCGAGGTCCGCAGCATCGCCTCGCGTCCCGTGCGCCGGCGCGGGATGCGTCCGCTCGTCGAGGCCACCGTCGCCGACGACAGCGGCGTCATGAAGGCCACCTTCTTCAATCAGCCCTGGCTCGCCCAGCGCTACCCGCCCGGCACGCGGCTGCTGCTGCACGGCAAGTTCGAGGCCCGCAACCGGTTCGGCGTGCAGGGCCACGCGATCACCACCGACGCCACCACGGGCGGGGAGGCGGTGGCCCACTACCCGGCGACGGAGGGCCTCGGCTCGACCGCGATCCACGCCCTCGTGCGCCACCACGCCGGCACGATCGCCGACGTGATCGAGCCGCTGCCGGCGCGGCTGCGCGTGAGCGAGGCGCTGCCCGACCGCGCCGCGGCGCTGCGCGCCGCGCACTTCCCCGGCGGCGAGGACGACCAGGGGATCGCGCGGCGCCGGCTCGCCTTCGACGAGCTGCTACTGATGCAGCTCGGCCTGCTGCGCCGGCGCGCGCGGCGCCGCGACGCGAGCGAGGCCCCGGTGCTCGACGGCGAACGCACCCTGACCGCCCGCTGGCTCGCGGAGCTGCTGCCGTTCGCGCCCACCGGCGACCAGGAGCGCGCGCTGGCCGCGATCGACGCCGACCTGGCGCAGGCCCGCCCGATGCAGCGGCTGTTGATGGGGGAGGTGGGCTCCGGCAAGACGGTCGTGGCGCTGTACGCGATCCTGCGGGCGATCGAGCAAGGCCTGCAGGGGGCGCTGATGGCCCCGACCGAGACCTTGGCCGAGCAGCACTTCGCGACGATTCAGAAGCTGATGCCCGGCGAGGCCGTCCCGGCCGGTCTGCTCACGGGCTCGACCCCGGCGCGCCGGCGCGCGGACCTGCTGGGCAAGCTCGAGAGTGGCGAGCTGTCGCTGATCGTCGGCACCCACGCGCTGATCGAGTCCTCGGTCGCGTTCGCGCGGCTGGGGGTCGCGGTCGTCGACGAGCAGCACCGCTTCGGCGTGCGCCAGCGCGCGGCGCTGGACGCCAAGGGCGACGTCCTGGCGCCGCACGTGCTGCACATGACCGCGACCCCGATCCCGCGCACGCTGGCCCTGGCCGGCTACGGCGACCTCGACTTCACGCTGCTGCGCGAGCTACCGCGTGGCCGCCAGCCGGTGCAGACGTTCGTGTGCTCGAGCGAGCGCGAGCGGGCCCGCGCCTATGACCGCATCCGCGAGGAGCTCCGGGCCGGCCGCCAGGCGTTCGTGGTCTGCCCCCTGGTCGAGGAGTCCGAGCTGCTGCAGGCGCGCGCGGCGACCGCGGAGTACGAGCGGCTCGCCGCCGGCGAGCTGCGCGACTTCCAGGTCGTGCTCCTGCACGGCCAGATGCGCCCGGCCGAGAAGCAGGCGGCGATGGGCGCGTTCGCCGCCGGCGCGGCCGATGTGCTCGTCGCCACCTCGGTGATCGAGGTCGGGATCGACGTCCCCAACGCGACCGTGATGCTGGTCGAGGACGCCGATCGCTACGGGATCTCGCAGCTGCACCAGCTCCGCGGGCGGATCGGTCGTGGCGCGCACGCCTCGCTGTGCCTGCTGTTCGGCTCCAAGTCCTCGGCCCGCCTCAACGCGCTGGCCACCCACGGCGACGGCTTCCAGCTGGCCGAGATCGACCTCGAGCTGCGCGGCGAGGGCGACCTCACCGGCGTCCGGCAGCACGGGCTGCAGAGCTTCCGGTTCGCCGAGCTGCCGCGCGATGCGGAGCTGCTGGAGCGGGCCCGGGTCCACGCCGAGCGGATCGCCGCCGAAGACCCCGGGCTCGCGCTGCCGGAGAATGCGCTGCTCGCCGACGCCCTGGCCGGCGTCTACGGCGCCGAGGCGATCGCCCCGATCCGGGCCTAGGCCGGTGCGGGTGATCGCCGGCAGCCATCGTGGCCGCCCGTTGGTGGCGCCGCGCGGCAGCGCGACCCGTCCGACCGGTGACCGCGTGCGCGAGGCGGTGTTCTCGATCCTCGGGGACCTGGACGGCCTGGAGGTGCTCGACCTGTTCGCGGGATCGGGTGCGCTGGCGATCGAGGCGCTCTCCCGCGGCGCGGCCGCGGCGACGCTGGTCGACTCCGCACCGGCCGCGATCGCGGCGATCCGTCGCAACCTCGACAGCCTCGCGCTGGTGGCCGAAGTACGCCACGCCACCGCGACCAAGTTCCTGGGGACTGCACGGGCTCACGGTCGTCAATACGATCTGGTCTTCCTCGATCCCCCATACACTCGGCCGAGCAGCCTCGGACGTGAGCTCTCGACCGCTCTGGCACCGGTGCTCGCGTCCGGCGCCCGGGTGGTCTCGGAAAGCGACCGCCGGGCCCCGCTGCAGCTCGACCTTCCCCTTACCGATGAGCGCCGGTACGGCGACACCCTGATTCGAATCCATGACGCCCGATAACCGCATCGCAGTCTGTCCCGGCTCCTACGACCCGATCACCAACGGTCATCTCGACGTCATCTCGCGGGCTTCGGCGATGTTCGAGCACGTGATCGTGGCCGTGGTCAACCTGCCCGTTCGCAAGGGCCAGACGCTGTTCACGGCCGAGGAGCGCGTGAGCTTCGTGGAGCGCGCCACGGCGCATCTGGAGAATGTCAGCGTCGAGACCTTCAGCAACCTCGTGGTCGACTTCGCCAAAGAGCGCGGGGCGAAGGCGATCGTCAAGGGACTGCGCGCGATCTCGGATTTCGAATACGAGTTCGAGATGAATCAGCTGAACCGCCGACAGGCCCCCGATATCGAGTCCGTATACCTGATGGCCTCGCCCAAGTACAGTTTCCTCAGATCCAGCGGGGTCAAGGAGCTTGCCACCTTCGGTGGCAACGTCGAAGATCTTGTGCCCGATGAGGTCGCTGTGCAGTTGCAGGAACGGCTCGGCCGCTGACGAAACAGAGGTTCGCGATGGACGTCCTGGTACTCATCGACAAGCTGGACGATCTCGTCCACAACGCGAAGCCTGTCCCCCTGACCGATCAGGTCCGCGTGGACAAGGAGGAGATCTACGACATCCTCGATCAGATGCGCGCCACGATCCCTGAGGAGATCAAGCAGGCGCGCTGGATCGTCAAGGAACGCCAGGAGATGCTCGCCGAGGCCAAGCGCGAGGCGGAGCGGATCGTCAAGGAGGCCCGCGACCGGCAGGAGCGCCTGATCTCCGAGGAGGAGGTCACCAAGCAGGCCGAGCGCGCCGCCGACGACATCATCGAGGACGCCCGCGGCCGCGAGCGCGAGATCCGGCTGGGCGCCGAGGACTACGCCGACGAGATCCTCAACACGCTCGAGGTAAACCTCTCCAAGTTCATCGCCGCCGTCCAGCGCGGCCGCGACCGGCTCGCCGGCAAGGACGAGCCCGCCGAAGTCTCCTGAGCACGGCGCCGCCTGTCTGCGTGATGGAGGCGGACATAACGCGCCTCGAGGTCGACGCGATCGCCAACGCGGCCAACACGCACCTGCTGCACGGCGGCGGCGTCGCGGGCGCGATCTCCCGCGCCGGCGGCCCCGAGATCCAGCAGCAGAGCCACCGGCGCGCCCCGATCGGGCTGGGCGAGGCGATCGAGACGACGGCCGGCGCGCTGCCCTGCCGCTGGGTGATCCACGCCGCGACGATGGAGCCCGGCGGCCCCACCTCGGCCGCGGTGATCCGCCGCGCGACCGCAAGCACCCTGGCCAAGGCCAGCGAGCTCGGCGCCCGGTCGCTGGCGCTCGTCGCCTTCGGCACCGGCGTCGGCGGCTTCCCGTTGGACGAGGCGGCCCGGATCGAGGTCGAGGAGGTTCGCCGCCACCTCGCCGCCCACGGCACCCCCGAGCGCGTCGTGTTCGCGGTGCGGGGCGCGGCGGCGAAGCGGGCCTTCGAGCGTGCGCTGGCGGGGTAGGGGCGGCGTCCGACAGCGGATCGCGCCCTGCAGGGGGCGGGACTCCAGGCGCGTACCGGTGGACACGTGAACGGCGGCTGGGTGAACGGCGAACTGGCGCGCCACGGCCGCGCCGAGCGAGAACCCCCGGCCCTACCGAACCTCGAACGCCTGCAGGCCGGCCGGCTCCTCCACCCGCACCTGGATTCGGTCCACGTGGGCCCGCGGCGGTCCGAGCTCGCAGAAGCGCACGAGGCGCTCGACCGCCTCGGGCGGGCCCTCGAAGATCGCCTCGACGGACCCGTCGGGCAGGTTGCGCGCGCCTCCGGCGACGCCGGCGGTGCGGGCTCGCTCGCGGAGGGAGTCGCGGAAGAAGACCCCCTGGACGCGGCCGTGGACGATCACGTGGCGGCGGACGCGGTTGCTCGGCACGGCGCGATTCTCGCACCCGTTCCGTCCGCTCGGCGCGCCATGCTGGACCATCCTATGAGCGCACTGTGGTTGTTGATCGGTCTGATCGTCGGTGGAGCCCTGGCGGTCCTCGTGCTGGGCTCCCGCGTCCGGGGGCTGGGCGCCGCGGCCGCGCGCGCGGCCGAGCTCGATCGCGAGCTCGTGCGCGCCCGGTCCGAGCTCCAGCACGAACGGATCCGAGCCGATGACCGGCTGGCCACCGTCCACGACGCCCAGGCGCGGCTCTCGGACGCGTTCAAGACGCTCAGCGCCGAGGCGCTGCAGACGAGCGTGGCGCAGCTCACCGACCTGGCCCGGGCCCAGCTGCAGACCGCGCAGGTGCAGGCCAAGGGCGACCTCGAGCGCCGCCAGCAGGCGGTCGAGCAGCTCGTGGCGCCGCTCCGGGAGCAGCTCGGCCGGGTCGACCAGCAGCTGCTGGCGCTCGACCAGGAGCGCCGCGAGTCACGCGGCGCGCTCGAGGCCCAGCTGAAGAACCTGACCGAGACGGGCGAGAAGCTGCGCAGCGAGACCGGCGCCCTCGTGACCGCGCTGCGCAAGCCCAACGCCCGCGGTCAGTGGGGGCAGATGCAGCTGCGCAACGTCGTCGAGCTGGCCGGCATGGTCCGTCACTGCGACTTCGTCGAGCAGTCCACGGTGCCCGGGGACGACGGGACCCTGCGCCCGGACCTCGTGGTCCGGATGCCCGGCGGCAAGCACGTCGTCGTCGACGCCAAGGCGCCGCTGCAGGGCGTCCTCGACGCCTACGAGGCCCGCGACGAGGAGGAGCGTGAGCGTCACCTCCGCGATCACGCCCGGCTGCTGCGCAAGCATGTCAAGCAGTTGGCCGACAAGGCGTACTGGTCGGGCCTCGATTCGGCCCCCGACTTCGTCGTCATGTTCCTGCCCGGCGAGCACCTGTACGGCGCCGCGCTGGAGTCCGACCCGACCCTGATCGAGGACGCGATGGCGCGCCGGGTGCTGATCGCCACGCCGACCACGCTGCTGGCCATGCTCCGGGCCGTCGGGTACGGCTGGCAGCAGGAGCGCGTGGCCGAGTCCGCCCAGGCCGTCTCCGACCTCGGACGCGAGCTGCACGCGCGGCTGGTAAAGCTCTCGAGCCTGCTGGCCACGCTCGGCAACCGGCTCAACGGGGCCGTGCGCGCCTACAACGAGACCGTGGGCTCCTACGAGGCCCGGGTGCTCCCGGGCGCCCGGCGCTTCGCCGACCATGGCGTGGCCGCCGGCGAGCTGCCGCACCTCGAGCACGTGACGGTCAGCGCCCGCGCGGTGCGCGCGGCCGAGCTGCCCGACGAGGACGACGCGCCGGCCGAGCCGGCACAGGGCGAGCTGAGCCTCGGCGAGCCGGCGGCCGGCGAGGTCACCGCCCGCCGCCTCCGCGCGGCCGAGTAGCGCCCCGGCTACCCCTCCCGGGCGCCGTCGGCGCGGGCTTTCCACCAGCGGCGGAGGTCCTCGCGCTGGTGGGGCAGCGGGTCGGCGGACGGCTTGCGGGCCTGGACGTGCCGGAGCGCCAGGTCGAGGTCGATGCCCTTGCGGAGCGCGACCACGCCGGCGGCCACCGCGGCCGATCGCTGCCAGCCGGCGCGGCAGTGCACGTACACGCGGCGGCCGTCGTCGAGCCAGGCGTTCACGTCCTGCACGGCGCCCTCGAGCTCGTCGGCGGGCAGGCCGCCGTAGTCGGTCAGGCGGCGCCGAGCCTCGGCGATGCCGGCGGCGGCGAGCGCGGTCTGCACCGCCTCGCGTTCTCCGCGCCGATACTCCTCGTCTTCGACCAGGTTCAGGATCTGGTTGACGCCCATCCAGCCGAGCATCTTCACGTCGTCGGCGTCCAGCGGGTAGGCGCCGATCAGCAGATCGTCGAGCACGTCGGCAAAGCCGTATGAGCGAAACCAGTTCGACACGGCCCCACATGATCGCTGGTGGCTTCGCCCGGCGCGCTCGCGCCGGCCGGTTACGCTCGCCCGGATGGACGATCCTCGCGCCACCGACCTCTCCGGCGGCGGAGCGCTGGCCGTGGCGCTCGCGGAAGCCGGCGGTGTCAGCGCGCCGGGCGAGCGAGCGGGTCAGCTGCGCGCGCTACTGCTCGAGGAGCTGCGAGCCGGCGCCGCCGAGCTGCGGCTCACGCGTTCGGGCTACCGGCGACCAGTGGCGGTGGCGATCGGCCCGGGCGGCCCGGGTCTGCTGGCGGTGGTTCCGGTCGATCCGATGCTGCGCGCCGACGCGGCCTCGGTGCGCGAACGCGAGTGGCTGCTGACCGCGGCGGTGGTGGGGGCGCTCGTCGACGTCGGCGCACCGGCACGCGAGCGCTCCGGCTCCGGAGCCCCCGGACGTGCGCGCGCGCGCTCCGCCTCGGGAGCCCGCGGACTCCCACCCGCGCACGCCGGTGACGGCCCCTTCTCACTCGCCCACGAGCTGGTGGCGGGCGAGCTCTGGGGCTGGCTCGCCCTCGGGCTGCCGGTCGGCGCCCAGGATGCGATCGAAGCGGCCGAGTTGGCGCCGCTCGCGTTCGAGGACCACGCCGCGTCGATCGACCGGCTGCGCGCCTGCGCCCACGCAGTTCCGGCGGCCGTCCTCGAGGGCGTCGCCGATCTCCGAGAGCCGATTGGCACGGCCCACCCGCTCCGGGTCGCCGAGGCGGTGGCGCGACTCGACGGCCGGCCCGCGGACGAGCGCTCGGTGTCCGAGCACGAAGAGCTCGTGCTCGCCGCGCTCGAGCCCGGGGCGGCGGTGGCGCGGCCGCACCAGGAGCTCGACCCGGGTCTCCGCGTCGCGCGGCGCATCCTCCAGCGGCTGGCGGGAATGGGCAAGTGGGGCGGCTATCACACCGAATTCGAGCACCTGTCGCGCGGATTCGCCCGCCACGATCGGGCGCTGGTGGTCGAGATCGCGGGCCGGCTGATCAGCGCGGGGCTGCTGGTCGAGAAGCCGAGCGTAGGGCAACGCCACGTGTTCCTGAACCCGCGTCGCGCGGCGGAGATCCACGCGCTGATCGATCGTGGCGAGCTGCCGGACGGTCTGACCCTGCCCTGAACGCCTGCCGGCCCCTCACTGGGCCCGGGCAACGCCCACCGGCCCCACCGGCCCACCGGCCCACCGGCGCCCCGCCGGATCCCCACCAGCCCGGCCAAGCCCCCGGATCCAGGCCACCCGCTCGATAAGCTCGGAGCATGGGTCTGAGAACGGACAGCTTCGATCTCGGGCGGCTGAAGCTGACGAGCGGAGAGGGCCGCCAGCTCGAGCTCGAGGTCGAGATCGAGCCCTTCGTGCTCGGCGGCGAGGAGTACCGGGTGACGCCGGCGGTGATCCCGGTACGGCTGGACATCTCGCGCACGACGGGCGAGGGGTACGCGCTGCGGCTGCGCTTCGAGGCGGCCCTCGAGGGCCCGTGCATGCGCTGCCTCGGTCCCGCCACCCCGGCGTACACGATCGATGCCCGGGAGATATCCCAGCCCGGCGAGGTGGACGAGCTCGACAGCCCCTACGTGGCCGGGCAGGTGCTCGACCTCTCGGCCTGGGCTCGCGACGCGCTTGCGCTCGCGTTGCCGACTCAGGTGCTCTGCCGCCCCGACTGCGCCGGTCTGTGCCCGATCTGCGGGGCGGACCTGAACGCGGGCGGCCCCGGGCACGCCCACGAGCCCGAGCCCGATCCGCGCTGGGCGAAGCTGTCGGAGCTGCGCCTAGACTGACCCGTCAGTCACACCCGGAGACCGCCATCAGGTGCCCGGTGGCAATCATCACTACACTCATGCGCCCATGGCCGTCCCGAAGCAGAAGCAATCACACGCCCGCACAGCCCAACGCCGCGCGCAGCACAAGATCAGCGCGCCCGCTTACAACGCGTGCCCGCAATGCCACAGCCCTAGGATGCCCCACCGAGTCTGTCCGGTGTGTGGCACCTACAAGGGCCGTGAAGTGGTCGGCGCGGACCAGCGCGGCGAGACCCTCTGACGGCTCCGGTTGTGGTCACCGTCGCCGTCGATGCGGGCGGGGCTGACCTTGGCCCCGCGGAGGTAGCAGCCGGCGCGGCCCATGCGGCAGCCGCCGGTATCGGCGTGCTGCTATTCGGTCCCGCGAGCCAGATCGGCCCCGTCGCCCCCGGTGTCGAGGTTGTCGACGCGCCCATCTCGATCGCCAAGGCAACCGATCCCGCGTTCGCGGTCCGATCGACGCCCCAGGCCTCGATCGTCCAGGCCGCCCGCGCCGTCGCCGAGGGCCGCGCCCAGGCGCTGGTGTCCGGCGGTTCGACCGGATCGGCGCTGGCCGCCGGCCTGTTCAACCTGCGCCGCGACCGGGGCATCTACCGGCCCGCGCTGGCGCTTCCGGTACCGATGCCCGGCGCGCCGCCTGTGCTGCTGCTCGACGTCGGCGCCAACGTGACCTGCCGCCCCGAGCACCTGGTCCAGTTCGCGCACATGGGGTCGGCGTTCGCGCAGGCCGTGATGGGACTGCCCTCGCCCCGCGTGGCGCTGCTCTCCAACGGCGAGGAGCCCATGAAGGGCACCCCGGAGCTGATCACCGTGCACGAGCAGCTGGCCGGACCCGGCGGCAAGGGACTGAACTTCGTCGGCAACATCGAGGGCACGCAGGTGACCGACGGCGTCGCCGACGTGGTGGTGATGGACGGCTTCACCGGGAACATCACGCTGAAGCTGATCGAGGGCGTCTCCGGACGCACGCTGCGGGCCATCCGCGACGCCGCCCACTCCTCGTGGCGGGCCAAGGTCGGCGGCCTGCTGCTGGCGCCGGCGGTGCGCAGCCTGCGCGACGAGATCGATCCCGAACGCCCCGGCGGGGCTTACATGCTCGGCCTGCGTCAGCTCGGGGTGATCGCCCACGGCCGGTTCACTCGCCGCGGCTTTGCCCGCGCGATCGAGGTCGCCGCGCGCGGGGTCCAGGAGGACGTGATCGGCCAGACCCGGAGCGCGCTCGAGGCGGCCGGGGCGCTGCGATCCCAGAGCGGCCAGGGAGAAGACGGGGCAGGGGACGGGGCAGGGGACGGCAGCCCGTCCGAACGCCAGGCTACGGTGTCGAACCGATGACCCGCGAGCAGGTCTTCTCACTGATCCGCGACCACCTGGCCGATGAGCTCGAGGTGGACCCGGACACAATCCAGGAGCCCACGCGCTTCAGGCAGGATCTGGAAGCCGATTCGCTGGATCTCTACACGCTGGTGCAGGAGCTCGAGGACTCCTACGGCGTGAGGATCTCAGACGAAGAGGCGGCCAAGATCCTGACCGTCGGCCAGGCGGTCGACTTCGTGCTCGCGAGCGGCGGTGCCACCGCCTCTGTCGGCGAGAGCGATTCAAGGCCCTGAGCCCTGCGTGAGCCAGAAGCTCAACGCGCTGCTCGAGCATCTGCCCGAAGAGCTGGCCGTTCCCGTGTTCACGCACGCCTCGTGGACGACGCGGCGGTCGGAGTCCTACGAGCGGCTCGCCTTCCTCGGTGACAGCGTGCTCGCGCTGGCCATCACTACGCACCTGTACCCCCGGCTCGAGGCCGACCGCTTCGGCGCCGGTCGGCTGACGAAGATCCGGGCGCAGACCGTCTCCGGCCGCTCCTGCCGCGAGGTCGCCGAGCGTCTCGGCCTGCCCGAGCGCCTGCGCGCGGCCGCCCCCACGGGCGCCACGGGCACGGTGGGCGCGCTGGTCTCGACCGAGCGCGTGCTGGCGTCGGTGATCGAGGCGGTGATCGGAGCCTGCTACCTGGCCTTCGGGTACGACCGCACAGCGGACGCCGTAGTGGAGGCGTTCGGGCCCGAGATCGAGGAGGCGCTCGAGCACCCGGTCGACTTCAAGTCCGCCCTGCAGGAACGGCTCGCCCAGCGCGGCGAGGTCGTGACCTACTCGGTCGTGTGCGAGGAGGGACCGCCCCACGACCGGACGTTCTCGGTCGCGGCGACGGTCAGCCAGAGCGAGCTCAGCCGCGGCACCGGGCGCAGCAAGAAGGACGCCGAGCAGGAGGCCGCGCGCGTGGCCCTCGACGCGATCGGGGGGTGATCCGGACGTGCATCTGAAATCGATCACCCTCAAGGGCTTCAAGTCCTTCCCGGACCGCACCCGGCTCGAGTTCGGACCCGGCGTCAGCGTGATCGTCGGCCCGAACGGCTCGGGCAAGTCGAACGTCACCGACGCCGTGCTGTGGGCGCTCGGGGAGCAGTCGCCGCTCGCGGTCCGCGGCCAGTCGATGCAGGACGTCATCTTCGGCGGCGCCCCGGGCCGCCAGGCGGCCACGAGCGCCGAGGTGGAGTTGGTGCTCGACGACAGCGAGGGGACGCTGGGACTCGGCACGCCCGAGATCTCGATCCTGCGCCGCCTGGACCGCACGGGCGAGGGCGAGTACCGGCTGGCCGGAGCGCGCTGCCGCCTCGTCGACGTGATCGAGCTGCTGTCCGACACCGGTCTCGGCAAGGAGATGCACTCGGTCATCTCGCAGGGTCGGGTCGAGGCGATCGTCACCTCCAAGCCGCGCGATCGCCGGCTGCTGATCGAGGAGGCGGCGGGACTGGGCAAGCACCGCAAGCGCCGCCGGCGGGCTCAGCTCAAGCTCGCCCGCACGCAGGAGAACCTCGACCGCGCGCTCGACGTCGAGCGTGAGGCCCGCTCGCGGCTGCGGCCGCTGAAGCGGCAGGCCGAGGCGGCCGAGTTGCACGCCCGGCTCGAGCGTCAGACGCTGGAGACCCGCTGGGAGCTGGCCCGTGACGACCTGCGGGCGCGCCGCCTGGCGCTCGCGGCGGCCGCCGACGCGGCCGCCGCCGCCCGCTCACGGCGAGAGGCGGTTGAGCGCGAGCTGCGCGCCGTGGGCAAGCGCCGCGAGGAGGCCGAGGAGGCCCTGGCGAGTCGCAGCGCCCGTCGCGAGGAGCTGTCGCGGCGCTCGTATGCGACGCAGGCCGCCGGCGACCGCGTCGCCTACCGGGCCGAGGCCACGCGGACCTCGGCGGCGACGCTCACCGCCCGCGTGAGGCGCGGACGCGAGGCGCTGGCGGCGCTCGAAGCCGAGGCCGCCGCCGACGTTCCCGACGAGGGCACCGCGGAGCGGATCGCGGCGCTCGAGCAGGAGCTGGCCGGTCTCGAGCGCGACCGCGCGGCCGAGCTGGCCCGTCAGCTCGCCGAGCTCGAGCAGCTGCGTACCGCGGCCGCGGCGGAGATCGACCGCCGTGACGCCGCGGTGGCCGAGGCGCGCGCGGCGCGCGACGCCGCCGAGCAGGTCGCCGAGCAGGCCCGGGCCGGGGTCCGACAGGCCGAGCGCGGCATCGAGGCGGCCCGGCGCGAGGCGGCGCGGGTCGGCGGCGAGCTCGCCGCCGTCAACCAGTTCCTGCGCGCCCAGGCCGGCGCGCCCGGCGGCGCGACGGCGCTGGCCGACGAGCTCCAGGTCGAGACCGGCTACGAGCTCGCGCTGGCCGCGGCCCTCGACGGGCGCCTGCGCGCGGCGGTCGTGGCCGATCGCGACGCTGCCACGGCGCTGCTCGACCGGGCCGGACCCGACGGCGGGCGCGTGCTCGTCGCCGGCGCACCAGCGGCCGCCGGTCGATCACCCGTCGGCCGGCCAGCCGCCGCCGGCCAGCCACCCGCCCCTGGCGCCCAGCGGCTCGCGGAGCTGCTGCGCGGGCCCGGGCAGGCGGTGGCGCTGGCCCGCGAGCTGCTGGCCGACACGTGGGTCGTGGACGACCTCGCCGCGGTCCGCGACGACTTCGCGGGCATCGCCGTCACCCGCGCCGGGCGGGTGTTCTCGCCGCTCGCGCGCGAGGTCCGTCAGGCCCCGGCCGTCGGCGAGGATCGCGTGCTGGCCGAGCGCAACCGGCGCGAGCAGCTGATCCGCGCCAGCGAGCAGGCGGTGCAGGCCGAAGTCGCGGCGGGGGCCGAGCTCGAGCGGGTGGCCGCGGCCGTGACGGAGGCCGACGGCGAGCGCGAGCAGGCGCTCGGCGCCCATCGCGCTGCGGTTCGCGCCCGCGACGAGGCCGCCGAGGAGGAGCGCCGGCTCGGGCGCCGGGTCGAGGCCCGCCGGGCCGCGCCCGACGACGGCCCGCGCGGCGACCGGCGCGCCCAGATCGCGGCCGAGCTGTCGGCTGAGCGCCGGATGGCCGAGCGCGCCGAGCGCGAGCGCAGCGAGCGGGAGCAGCGGATCGCCCGGCTGCGGGCTCAGGTCGCCCGCGACGAGGCGCTCGAGCCCGTGCTCGAGGGCCTGATCGGCGCGCTCGAGCATGCCGCGGAGTCGATCGCCGAGCACCGGCGGACGTTCGAGGCGGCGCTCGCGGCCGATCGCGAGGCCGGCGAGCACGTCGCCTCGGCGCTCCGCGCCTGCGCCCAGGAGGAGGCGGGCCTGCAGACGCGGCTGCACCGCGAGAACGAGCAGCTCACCACGACCGAGGTCGGCGCTCAGCGCGCCCGCGACCAGGCCTCCGACGCCGAGTCCGAGCTGGGCGAGCTGGCCGGAGCGCTCGGCCTGGAGCCGGAGGCGGCTCCGGAGGAGCTCGGGGCCGAGGAGCGCCAGACGCTGAGTGCGCGCCTGGAGCGGCTGGCGCGCCGGCGCGAGCAGCTTGGTCCGGTCAACCCGCTGGCCGAGGCCGAGTACGCCGAGGCGCTCGAGCACGTCGAGGAGCTCGAGCGCCAGCGCACCGACCTCGAGACCGCCCTGCGCGAGCTGCAGAAGCTGATCACGGAGACAGACCGCCAGATTCGCGAGACGTTCGAGCAGACGTTCGAGGCGGCGGCGCGCAACTTCGAGGAGCTGGCCGAGCAGCTGTTCCCCGGCGGCCGGGGCCGGCTTCGGCTGGTGACCGAGCGCGACGGCCCGGCCCGCGTGCTGGGCGGCCAGACGCCGCCGCCGGCCGAAGAGGGCGCCGAGCCCTCTGAGCCCGTGTCCGAGCTCGACGAGGACGAGGACCGCGAGGACCTGCTCGGGGTCGAGATCGAGATCACGCCCGCCGGCAAGGCGATGAAGCGCCTGACGCTGCTCTCGGGCGGCGAGAAGTCGATGACCGCGCTGGCCTTCCTGTTCTCGGTGTTCCTGGCCCGGCCGTGCCCGTTCTACATCCTCGACGAGGTCGAGGCGGCGCTCGACGACCTCAACATCGACCGCTTCCTGGCGCTCCTGAGGCAGTACTCCCAGCGCGCGCAGTTCATCGTCGTCACGCACCAGAAGCGCACGATGGAGGCGGCGGACTCGCTGTACGGCGTCTCGATGGGCTCAGACGGCATCTCCAAGGTCGTCTCGCGCCGCCTCCCGCGCGAAGCTGCCGCGTGACGGCAGGCGCTTGGTAAGGTCGCGCGCCCGATGGCCCGCGACTGGCGAGATCTCTTCATCGTTGACGGCGCGCCCGCCGCGACCGGCGAGGACGCCAAGGAGAGCGGCGGCTCCGAGCGCCGCATGGGCCGCTTTCGCCGGCTGCGCGAGAATCTGCGCAAGACGCGCCAGGCGCTGACCAGCGAGATCCAGGCGACGCTGTTCGAGGATCTGAACGACGAGACCTGGGAGAGGCTGGAGGAAGCGCTGATCTACGCCGACGTTGGCGCCACGACGACGGCCAGGGTCGTGGAGCAGCTCGAGCGCGAGGCGACCGGGGGAGAGGTGTCGGGCGGGGAGGCGCTCACGCAGCGGCTGACCGAGCTGCTGGCCGGGATCGCCCGGACCGGGGACGACCACATCGACATCACCCCGCAGCCGACGGTGATCATGATGGTCGGCGTCAACGGCACCGGCAAGACGACGACGATCGGCAAGCTCGCGTGGCACCTGCGCCAGGAGCTCGGCCGCACGGTCGTGATCGGAGCCGCCGACACGTTCCGCGCCGCCGCCGTCGAACAGCTCGAGATCTGGGCCGAGCGGGCCGGCGTGAAGCTGGTCAAGGGCCCCCCGGGAGCCGATCCGGGCTCGGTCGCCTACGACGCCATCGCCACCGGCCGACGCGACGGCGCCGACGTGGTGATCATCGACACCGCCGGGCGACTGCACACGCAGGACGACCTGATGGCCGAGCTGTCCAAGGTCAGCCGCGTGATCGCCAAGCAGATCCCGGAGGCGCCGCACGAGACGCTCCTGACCGTCGACGCCACCACCGGTCAGAATGGCCTGCGCCAGGCGCGCCTGTTCGCCGAGGCGGTCGCGGTCGACGGCCTCGTGCTGACCAAGCTCGACGGGACCGCCAAGGGCGGGATCGCGCTCGCGATCGCCCACGAACTGGGCATCCCGGTGAAGCTGATCGGGGTCGGTGAGAAGCTCGAGGACCTGAGGCCGTTCG
The DNA here is from genome assembly GCA_963816005.1 of uncultured Solirubrobacteraceae bacterium. GTDB lineage: Bacteria > Actinomycetota > Thermoleophilia > Solirubrobacterales > Solirubrobacteraceae > Palsa-465. The sequence continues at coordinate 160,744 of CAWFKF010000017.1, forward strand.
ACGCCACGGAGTTCGCCCGGGCGCTCGTCACGTAGGATGCCGGCGGGGAGGCGCACGGGCGCCGGGAGGAAAGCATTGTGACGAGGTCGATTCTGGGTCTGGCGGCGCTGGCTGCGTGTGCGCTTGCGTTCTGGGCTGCGCCCGCGGGCGCCGCAACGGGCGTCGAGCACCTGCACTTCGCGGCCGGGCCGTACCTGGTCACCCCCGGCGCCAATCTGATCCTGCTCGACTCCAACAAGGTGCCCAAGCCGAACCAGGACGGCTACATGATCCGGATGGCGCCGAATCTGCACTACGCCAAGCCCGACGGCTCGTGCTGCGGCGCGGTGCCGCGCGTGGACGTGATCCACCTGCATCACGGCGTGTGGCTGAGCGACGGACAGGCCGGCGCCGGCGAGGGGAGCTTCAGCGGGCTGTACCCGTTCATGGCCGCCGGCGAGGAGAAGACGATCTACCAGTTGCCGCGCGGCTACGGATATCCGATCGCCGCCAAGGACAAGTGGATCCTCAACTACATGATCCACAACCTCACCGCCAAGGCGGCGCGGGTCTACATCACCTACGACATCGACTTCGTGCCGCTGACTTCGCCGCTCGCGGCCGGCATCAGCACCGTGCACCCGATCTGGATGGACGTGGAGGATGGGCACATCTACCCGGTCTTCGACGTCCAGCGCTACAGCGGCCGCGGCGGCATCTACACGTTCCCCGACATGGCGACCAACCCGTACGGCTCTGGCCGGCCGCTGAACGAGTTCACCGTTGACCACGCAGGCACGCTCGTCGCCACGGCGGGCCACCTCCATCCCGGGGGGCTGTACGACGATCTCGACCTGATCCGGCCCGGCGCCACGCCGAGCGGCGGTGCCGTACCCGGCACGGTGCCGAACTCGGTCCGGCTGTTCCGCTCCAGCGCCCACTACTTCGACAAGCGCGGCCCGATCTCGTGGGACATGGCGATGGGCGGGACCGCGCCTGGTTGGCGCCCGGCGGTCAAGGTCGGTGACGTGCTGCGGATCAGCGCCACGTACGAGACCCGGCGCGCCTCGTGGTACGAGTCGATGGGGATCATGGTCGTGTGGGAGGCCTACAACGACCAGACCGGGGTCGACCCGTTCACCCACACGCTCGATCTGAGCAACCACCTCACCCACGGGCACCTGCCCGAGAACAACCACCGCGGCGGCAGCCTCTCCCTGGGCGTCGACCTGAAGAAGTTCCCGACCTGCATGACGCACAAGGTGATCATCGGCGGCTTCCACTTCACGCCCGGCGACTTCACGTCGACCGGATCCGATCGCTGCACGCCGACCGTGCGGCGGGGGCAGTCGATCACCTTCGTCAACGACGACGCCTCCCCGCTACCGCCGGGGAACTACACCCACCCGAGCCCGGCCTACCTGTCGTCGATCTTCCACTCCGTCACCTCGTGCCAGTACCCGTGCGGCCTGGACACGGGGATCTCCTACCCGCTGGCCAACGGGGCCGGGAACTACGACTCGGGCCAGCTCGGGCTCGGCACGCCGGCGATCAACCGGCTGACGTGGAAGACACCGAGCAATCTGATGCCCGGCACCTATACGTATTTCTGCCGCATCCACCCGTTCATGCGTGGTGTGTTCCGCGTGATCAAGTAGTCCAGATGCCGGCGGGCTGCGGTGCTGAACGCCGAGGGCGCCAAGCAGGCCTCGATCCTGCGCGCCGAGGGCGAGGCGAAGGCGATCGCGACCGTGTTCGAGGCGATCCACCAGGGCAAGCCCGACCAGCGCCTGCTCAGCTACCAGTACCTCCAGATGCTGCCGCAGCTGGCCCAGGGCGACGCCAACAAGGTGTTCGTGATCCCGTCCGAGTTCGCCGAGGCGTTCGGGGGCTTCGGCAAGGCGCTCCGCCTGCGCAAGGAGGATCCGGGGCCGGGGGAATTGACCGAGCAGTAGTCGTGGCCTGTCCGGCGCCACGGTAGGCTGACAGGGGATGTTCGACTCACTCGCCGAGAAGCTGCAGGCCACGCTCGCCGACGTGCGCGGCCGCGGCACGCTGACCGAGGACGACGTGTCGGCCGCGATGCGCGAGATCCGGCTCGCGCTGCTCGAGGCCGACGTCAACTTCAAGGTCGTCAAGAGCTTCACCAGCACGGTCAAAGAGCGGGCGCTCGGGGCCGACATCGTCGGGCAGCTCAATCCCGGCCAGCAGGTGGTCAAGATCGTCAGCGACGAGCTGACCGAGCTGATGGGCGGGGCGGCGCGCGAGCTCTCGTTCTCGCCGCGCCCGCCGACGGTGATCGTCATGGCGGGGCTCCAGGGGTCGGGCAAGACGACGGCCACGGCCAAGCTCGCCCGCTACCTGCGCGAGCAGCACGGCTCCTCGGTCGCCGTTGCCGCCTGTGACGTGTACCGCCCGGCCGCGGTCGACCAGCTGGTCAAGGTCGGCACCCAGGCCGGAGCCGACGTCTACGAGCAGGGCACCGACCGCGACCCGGTCAAGATCGCCGCCTGGGCGCGCGACCGGGCCATCTCCGAGGGCAAGGACGTCCTGATCATCGACACCAGCGGCCGGCTGCACGTCGACGAGGCGCTGATGACCGAGCTGGCCCAGATCAAGAAGGCGGTCAAGCCCCACGACGTGCTGCTGGTCGTCGACGCGATGACCGGCCAGGACGCGGTCGCGGTGGCCGAGCAGTTCGCCGAGGTGGTCCAGTTCGACGGCGTCGTGATGACCAAGCTCGACGGCGACGCGCGCGGCGGCGCGGCGCTGTCGGTGAAGGCGATCACCGGCAAGCCGATCCTGTTCGCCTCCACCGGCGAGAAGCTCGAGCAGTTCGAGAAGTTCCATCCCGACCGCATGTCGCAGCGGATCCTCGGCATGGGCGACGTCATGACTCTGATCGAGAAGGCGCAGGGCACCTACGACGAGGAGCAGGCGGCCGAGCTCGAGCGCAAGATCCGCAAGCAGGAGTTCGGGCTCGACGACTTCCTGGACCAGATGCGCCAGGTCCGCCGGCTCGGGCCGCTGCAGTCACTGCTCGGGATGCTGCCCGGCGTCGGCAAGGAGCTGCGCGGCGTCAAGCTCGACGAGCGCGAGTTCGATCGCCTGCAAGCGATCATCCTCGCGATGACCCCCGAGGAGCGCCGCCACCCGGAGCTGATCAAGGGCTCGCGGCGGTTGCGGATCGCGCGCGGATCGGGCACCAACGTGCAGGCGGTCAAGGCGCTGATCAAGCAGTTCGAACAGATGCGCAAGGTGATGCGCCAGGTGACCCAGGGCAAGATGCCCGACCTCGGCGCGCTGATGCGCCAGAGCCGCTGAGCCGGGCGCGCGCTGCGCGGATTGCGCAATCACGCTAACCTCATCGCGCTCATGGCAGTCAGACTCAGATTGACCCGCGTCGGCGGGCGCAAGAACCCGATTTGGCGCGTGGTCGTCGCGGACCAGCGCTCCAAGCGCGACGGTCGGGTGATCGAGACGGTCGGGCACTACAACGCCCAGACGGATCCGTCGACGATCGTGCTCGACGAGGAGCGCATCCTGGATTGGCTCTCGCGCGGCGCGCAGCCGAGCGAGCAGGTGCGCAAGCTCCTGCGCATCCAGGGCATCGAGCTCACCCCCCGGTAGCAACGCGGCGGGGCGATGAAGGAGCTGCTCGAGTACCTGGCGCGGGGACTCGTCGAATACCCCGACGAAGTGCGCGTGACCGAGGTCGAGGAGGACGACGGAACGATCGTGCTCGAGCTCTCGGTCGCCCAGGACGACTACGGCAACGTGATCGGCCGGGGCGGACGCACCGCATCCGCGCTGCGCACGGTGATCAAGGCCGCGGCGGTCAAGAGCAAGCGCCGCGTGTTCGTGGACATCGTCGACTCTTGAGCGAACCGGGCCCCGGATGGCTGCGGGCCGGCGGAGTGGGTCGCCCGCACGGGCTCGACGGGAGCTTTCACGTGTGGGAGGCGAACGCCGACCTTCTGACGCTGGGCGCCACCGTGACCGTGGCCGGCCGCGAGCTGCGCATCGTCCGCCGCGCCGGGACCGACCGCCAGCCGATCCTGCGCCTGGAGACCTGCGAGAGCCGCGACGACGCCGAAGCGCTGCGCGGCGATCTGCTGCTCGTGCCCCGCAGCGCCGCGCCGCCACTCGGGGACGACGAATGGTGGGCCGAGGACCTCGAGGGCTGCGCGGTGCGAGACGGGGGCCAGGAGGTCGGAACCGTCACGCGGCTGCTGGCGCTGCCCTCGTGCGAGGTGCTCGAAGTCGCGCGCCCCGGCGGCGCCCCGGACCTGCTCGTGCCGCTGGTCAGCGACGCCGTCCGCACGGTCGATCTCGAGCGGCGCGAGATCGACGTCGACCTGCGCTTCCTCGGTGACTGAGCCGGCGATGGAGATCGACGTCTTCACCCTCTTCCCGCCCGCATTTCAGTGGTTCGAGAGGCAGCGGCACGTCGCCAACGCGATCGCCGCCGGTGCCCGCCTCGGATACGTCAACTACCGCGACCACACGCCGCTCGGCTCGGGCCAGGTCGACGACACGCCATTCGGCGGCGGCGCCGGCATGGTCCTGCGGGTGGACGTGGTGGAGGCGGCCCTGCGGGCCCGCTACGGGCGCGACCCCGTCGAGCTGGCCGCCGAGCGGCGCGTGATCGCGCTGACCCCGGGTGGCCGCGTGCTCGACGACGCGCTCGTCGACGGGCTCGCCGCCGAGCCCGCGCTGACGCTGCTGTGCGGCCGCTACGAGGGCTTCGACGAGCGGGTGCTCGAGCACATGGTCAGCGAACGCCTCTCGATCGGCCGCTATGTCCTGGCCGGCGGGGAGCTGGCCGCGATGGTCGTCTGCGATGCCGTCCTACGGAAGCTGCCCGGAGCGCTCGGCCACGAGGACTCAGCGGTCGAGGAGTCGTTCAGCGCGGCGCTGGCCGGCGCGCCGGAGTACCCGCACTACACACGTCCGGCCGAACATCGCGGCTGGCGCGTGCCCGACGTGCTGCTCTCCGGCCACCACGCCCGGATCCGCGAGTGGCGCCTGGAGCAGAGCCGGATGCTGGGGGACGCGGAGCCGCAATGAGGTCGTGGCGTGCGGATCCGCGATGCGAGAAGCTCTCCGCTACCATTGGCCGCCCGCGCGGTGCGGGGACCGCCGCGGTCCCTGTCAGCCCAATCGCCAGCCCGGAAGGCTCGACCTCCGGCGGGCCCAGTCGGGAGCCTTTCTTGCCATGAGCACCGTAATCGACAGCCTGGAGCGTGCACAGCTCCGCCGCGTACCGACGTTCGAGGCCGGGGACCGCCTGCGGGTGCATTTCCAGGTCATCGAGGGCACACGTCGCCGCACCCAGGTGTTCGAAGGCGTCGTGATCAAGCGACAGGGCCACGGCGCGCGCGAGACGTTCACGGTCCGCAAGCAGTCGTTCGGCGTCGGCGTCGAGCGCACATTCCCGTTGCATTCGCCCAAGATCGAGCGGATCGATGTCGCCGCTCGCGGCGACGTCCGGCGGGCCAAGCTCTACTACCTGCGCCAGCGGGTGGGGAAGCGCGCCCGGGTTCGCGAGCGCCGTTCGGTCGGGCCCGAGGAAGTCGTCGAGCGCGAGCTGCTGTACGCGCCGGTCGACGAGGAAGCCCAGGCACCCGCCGACGCCGAGCTCTCGCCGCCCGAAGCCGGGGCCGAGACGTCCGAGGCCGCGGCGCCCGAGGCCGCGGCGCCCGAGGCCACCGCGCCTGAGGCCGCCGCACCCGTGGCTGCCGCGCAGCCCGCTGCCGACGGGGATGAGCCTGCCGCTACACCGACGGCGGCGCAGGACGCCGAGCCGGCGGCCGCAGAGCCCCCCGCCGGCAAAGAGAAGGTGTGACGCAGGGCAAGAAGTCGGCTATGAGCTCCGTACTGGAGCTCGTCGTGATCGTCGCCATCGCGCTCGGTCTGGCGCTGGCGATCCAGGCCTTCATCATCAAGCCCTACCGGATCCCGAGCGGATCGATGCTGCCGACGCTGCACATCAATCAGCGCGTGCTGGTCAACCGGCTGGGGACGCACTTCGGCTCGCCCAGCGTCGGCGACATCTACGTCTTCCACCCGCCCAAGGGCTACGACCAGGGCTGCGCCGACCCGCAGGAGGGGCAGAGCGACGTCGGCAAGGACAGCACGCGGGCGTGCGGCGTGCCCCAGTCGCAGGAGTCGAGCGAGACGTTCATCAAGCGCGTCGTCGGCCTTCCGGGCGACCGCATCTCGATCCGCGGCGGGCACGTGATCCGCAACGGCGTGCCGGAGCAGGACTCCTACATCGCGCCATGCGACGGCTCCGGCGCGTGCGACTTCCCGGGCACGATCACGATCCCCAAGAACGACTATTTCATGATGGGGGACAACCGGGGCCAGTCCGACGACAGCCGCTTCTGGGGCCCGGTGCCACGGGCGTGGATCATCGGCCGGGCGTTCTTGACCTACTGGCCACCGGACCGGATCGGGTTCCTGTAGGAAGACGCCGTGGCCCAGTCCGAACCCGCCACCCCGAAGACGCGCTTCAAGTCGATCATCGAGCTGCTGGTCACGATCGCCGTCGCGGTCGGCCTCGCTCTGCTGATCCAGGCGTTCATCGTCAAGCCCTACCGGATCCCCAGTCCGTCGATGGTCCCGACGCTGGCGGTGGGGCAGCGGGTGCTGACCAACCGGCTCATCAACCACCCGAGCGTCGGCGACATCGTCGTCTTCCACCCGCCCGCCGGTGCCGATCCGTCGACCCCGATCTGCGGCAACCCCAACCAGGGTGGCTCGGGGCCGCAGCCGTGCGGCCTCCCGACGCCCCAGATGTCCTCGCAGACGTTCATCAAGCGGGTCGTGGCCGGGCCGGGCGATTCGATCGCGATCATCCACGGGCACGTCTACCGCAACGGCCAGCGTGAGAGCGATCCCTACATCGATCCCTGTGACTCCTGCAACTATCCCAAGCCGGTCGTGGTTCCCTCCGGCGATTACTTCATGATGGGCGACAACCGTGGCGAATCCGACGACAGCCGCTTCTGGGGCCCCGTCCCCGACAAATGGGTCATCGGAGTTGCCTTCTTCACCTACTGGCCGCCGGACCGCATCGGCTTCCTCTGATCGCATGCCGCGCCGCCGCCCGAGGCGGCCGGCGCGACCGGGGCGGAAGCTGTTCCAGTTCGATCGTGACCTCGGACTCCGGTTCGTGGCCGGCGCCGACGAGGCCGGCCGCGGGTGCCTCGCCGGACCGCTCGTGGCCGCGGCGGTGCTGTTCGATCAGGAGCGCCTCGGCCGAGCCGAGGTCCGCGCCCTCGGGGCGCTCAACGACTCCAAGCAGCAGACCGCGGCCTCCCGGGCCGAGCTCTACCCGGTGATCCTCCGCATCGCCGCCCGCGTCGTCGTGGTGGCCCGCTGCGCTCCGGGCATCGACGCCCGCGGCCTGCACGTCACCAACCTCGCCGCGCTGCGCGACGCGCTCGACCGCGTCGCCTGCCCCAGCTGCATCTGCCTCAGCGACGGCTTCCCGGTGCGCGGCCTCGTCCACGAGCAGCGCGCCGTGATCGGCGGCGACGCCAAGAGCGCGGCGATCGCCGCCGCCTCGGTGATCGCCAAGGAGACCCGCGACCGCTACATGCGCCGCGCCGACGCCACCCACCCGGGCTGGGAGTTCGCCCAGCACGTCGGCTACGCGACCCCCGAGCACCGCCAGGCGATCGAGCGACTCGGCGTCTCGCCGCTGCACCGGCTCTCGTTCCAGTCGGCGGCCTACCAGCAGTTGTCGCTGTAGCCCGCCGTCAAAACGCGCCCTCCAGGTGCTCGAGGCTGACCAACCGCCCGAGCGCGTCGAACGTGACCCCGATCGCGTCGAAGCGGACCGTCTCGGCGAACGGGCGCTGGCGGCGCTCGATCAGCCAGCTGCCGGCCATCTTGCGCACGCGCGCCCGCTTGCCCGTGCCGACAGCGTCGAGCGCCGTGCCGGTGCCCGCGCCGACACGCCGGGTCTTGACCTCGCAGAACGCGAGCACGCGGCCGTCGAAGGCGACGATGTCGAGCTCGCCCCAGCGAGTGCGGTAGTTGCGCTCGACGATCTCGAACCCGAGCCGCCCGAGATGGTCGGCGGCGAGGCGCTCGCCCTGCTGCCCGAGGCGGTGGCGGAGGTCGTTGCTCATCGCCGCTGACGCTACGCCCGATCGCGTCAGAGGTGGGTGACACACAGCGACAATTCAGCGCAAGCGTGGGCCTCGGGCCTGCGCAGAATTGGCACACGCCGTCACCCACACGTCACGCGATCCGGCGTAGCGTGAAATGCATGCTCGCCCGGGTCGCTACCTTCACGATCGACGGCGTCGACCCGCGCCAGGTGTGGGTCGAAGTCGACATCCGTCCGGGGCTGCCGGCGTTCACGATCGTCGGGCTCGGCGACGCCGCGGTGCGCGAGTCGCGCGACCGTATCCGCTCGGCGGTCCTGAACTCGGGCTTCGAGTTTCCGGCCCGCCGCATCACCGCGAACCTGGCCCCGGCGTTCCTGCGCAAGGTCGGGCCCGGCTTCGACGCCGCGCTCGCGCTCGGCGTGCTGGCGGCCAGCGGCCAGGTGGCGCCGGCGTCACTGTCCTCCTACGCCGTGTTCGGGGAGCTCTCGCTCGGCGGCGAGCTGCGGGACTTGCCGGGCGCGCTGGCCGTGGCGGAGGGCGCGCACCGGGCGGGGTTCGCGAACATGATCGTGCCGCGCCAACGGGCGCGGGAGGCGGCGCTGGTCGAAGGACTCGCGATCGCCGCTGTCTCGAGCCTGCGTGAGGCGGCCGAAGTGCTCGCGGGCGGCCCGCGGGCCGCGCTGCCGGCGGCGCCGGCGCGGCGCGCCGGCGAGCGCACGGAGCCCGACCTCGCCGACATCCGTGGCCAGGCCGGACCGCTGCTCGCGCTGCAGATTGCCGCCGCCGGCGGCCACAACCTGCTGCTAGAGGGCGCTCCCGGCACCGGCAAGACGATGCTGGCGCGGCGACTGCCGTCGATCCTGCCCGCCCTGACCCGGTCGGAGGCGATCGAGGTGACGCGGATCCACAGCGTGGCCGGGATTCGCGCCGACGGGCTCGTCTCGGCGCGCCCGTTCCGCGCCCCGCACCACTCGATCTCACCTGCGGGGCTGGTCGGGGGAGGGGCGCCGCCACGCCCCGGGGAGGCGACGCTCGCCGACCACGGGGTCCTGTTCCTCGACGAGCTGTCGGAGTTCCAGCGCTCCAGCCTCGATGCGCTGCGCCAACCGCTCGAGGACGGGCGCGTGGCGATCGTGCGCAGCCAGCGCGCGCTCGTATTCCCGACCCGGTTCATGCTCGTGGCCGCGACCAACCCGTGCCCGTGCGGCTACGCCGGGGTCGGGGACCGGTGCGGCTGCGGGGAGGCCGACCTGCGGCGCCATCGGCGCCGGCTCAGCGGCCCCCTGCTCGATCGGATGGACCTGCTCGTCAACGTCGAGCGGCCGGACGGGCGTGAGCTCCGCGCCGGCCCGACGGTCGACGCGGGCGCGGTTCGCCAGCGGGTGGCCGCGGCGCGGGAGCGCCAGCAGGCACGGCTGACGGGGACGCCGGTGCGCTGCAACGGGGAGATGGACGGTCGCCTGGTCTCGCGCCACGTGCGCCTCGAGCCGGCGGCGGACGCGGCGCTGGCCAGCGCCTACGACCGCGGCTCGCTCAGCGCCCGGGGGCGCCACCGCGCGCTGCGCGTGGCCCGGACGATCGCCGATCTCGAACAGACCGAGCGGGTCACGCTCGATCACGTCCTGACCGCCCTGGCCCTGCGCCAGCGCGATCAGGCCTCGGCGGCGCTGGCGGCATGAGCGCCCCCCGGGCCTGCGACCGTTGCCTGGCCCGCCCGTGGCTGCTGGAGCGCCTGCGAGGCCATCTCGACCGCGTCCGCGGGCGCATCGCGGCGACGCTCGAGCTGCCCGACGCGGACCTGGTCGCCGCCGTCGCCGGCGCCGATCGCGACCGTGTCACCCGGGAGCTCGACGGTTTCGACGCCGCCTCGGCCCGGCTGCGCTGCCAGCGCGCCGGGGTGGAGCCGATCTGTCGCTGCGACCCGGCCTACCCGTCGCAGCTGGCCGAGCTCCCGGCGCCACCGGCCGTGATCCACATCGCCGGGAGCCTCGAGCGCTTCCTGCAGGTGGCCGGCGATGACGCGGTGGCGATCGTCGGCGCGCGTCGCGCGAGCGCGTACGGACTCGAGGTCGCGACCGCGCTCGGCCGCGGCCTCGGAGCGGCGGGGCTGCTGGTGCTGAGCGGGATGGCGCTGGGGATCGATTCGGTGGCGCACACGGGGGCGCTCGCGGTCGGCGCCCCGACCGTGGCGGTGCTGCCGGGCGGTGCCGACCGGGCCTATCCGGCGGGCCGGCGCGGCCTGCACCGGCGGATCCAGGCCGCCGGCGCGGCGATCTCCGAGCTTCCGCCGGGGGTCGAGATCCGCCGCTGGATGTTCCCTGCCCGCAACCGGCTGATCGCGGCACTCGCCGCGATGACCGTCGTCGTGGAGGCCGGCGAGCATTCCGGGGCGCTGATCACCGCGGCGCTGGCCCGGGAGCTCGGCCGGGTCGTGGGCGCGGTGCCCGGACGCGTGACCGCGCCGCTCGCCGCCGGCCCGAACGCGCTGCTGGCGCAGGGCGCGGCCGTCGTCCGCGGCACCCAGGACGTGCTCGACCTGCTGTTCGGCGTGGGTGCGCGGGAGGCCGCGGCCGGCGACGATCGCGCGCCACTGCCGCCCGCGCTCAGCCGGGTCCTGGCCGACGTCGCCGGCGGCCGGGATACGGCGGCCGCGCTCGAGCGGTCGGGACACCCGCCGGGGCAGGCGCTGGCGGCACTCGCGTCGCTGGAGCTGCGGGGGTACGTGCGGCGGCGGGCCGGCGGGCGCTTCGTGGTGGTCGTGTGAGAGAGGAAGGCCCTAACCTCGTGCCGGATGCCCTCGGAGAACCGGATGCCCACGGAGCACAGGGTCCCGCGCGTCCTCGCGATCGCCGGCTCGGACTCCGGTGGCGGGGCCGGGATCCAGGCCGACCTGAAGGCCTTCGCGGCGTGTGGCGTGCACGGGATGACCGCGATCACCGCGATCACGGCGCAGAACACGGTCGGGGTCACCGCCGTGCACGCGGTGCCGCCGGAGGTGATCCTGGCCCAGGTGCGCGCCGTCCAGGACGACATCGGCGTCGATGCGGTCAAGATCGGGATGCTCGGCACCGTGGGCGCGATCGAGGCGGTCGCCGCCGCGCTCGACGGGCTGCCCGCCGGCACTCCGGTGGTGATCGATCCGGTGATGGTCTCGGAGTCCGGGGCCGAGCTGCTCGAGCCCTCGGCGCGCGCGGCTCTGATCGCGCACCTGCTGCCGCGCGCCACCGTCCTCACGCCGAACCTGCCCGAGGCCCTGGCTCTCGTCGCGCCCGACCCCGTCCCCGACGCGCTGGAGCTCGCCCGCCGCGTCCGGGCGCTCGGCCCCGACGTCGTGGTGCTGACCGGCGGGCACCGCGAACAGGCCGTCGATCTGTTCTTCGACGGGTCCGAGCTGGTGGAGATCCCCGGCGTGCGCCACCCAGATGGGGCGGCGCACGGGTCGGGCTGCACGCACTCGTCGGTGCTCGCCGCGCACCTGGCGCTGGGCTTCTCACCGCTGGAGGCGGCCCGGCGGGCGAAGCAGATGGCCGCGGACGCGGTCCGCGACGGGCTGCGGGAGATCGGCGCCGGGCCGGGGCCGGTCGACGTGCTCGGCCGCCATCGCGCGCCGGCGCGGGCGATCGGGCGAGGCGCGCAGGTGCTGAGGGACTAAGCCGCACCGGGCGATTCGGTATGGCGCGATTCCTTTGACATAATCCTCGCGTGCGTTTCCTGCGGATGAAGCCCGGGCATGGTGAGGTGCTCATCGCCGAGGGTGACGTGGAGCGTGCCGAGGACGAGCAACGGCTGATCGAGGAGTTCCGGCGTCAGCTGGACGCGGGCCTGTGGGCCGCGGTTCCCACCACGGGGTCCGCCGGACGGCGCAACGCGCAGATGGTGCGTTCGTTCGACGACATACCGAGAGACGCCGAGCGCGTCATCTTCTTCCCGCGGGCCGCGGGCGGAAGCTAGCGAGCGGCGGCGGGGAACAGGCCGATGCTGCTCGCTCTCGCCGCCACGACGCTGGTGGCCCTGGCGCTGCTCTCCGATCTGATCATCCCCCGGCTGGAGGAGGCGTGGTCGCGCCATCGGGCGCGGCGCAGTCGCGCCCCGGCGATGCCCTACGACCCCGGCCGCGAGCGCCGCGCCGAACAGCGCGCGCGGATGCTGCTGCGCTCGTGCGTCAACGACGAGGAGTGGGCGATGTACCGCGACCTCGGGTTCATCCGGGTCTGGGGATCGCAGGCCGACGGGCCGGACCAGGCGGGGGGGACCGGCGGCGCGCCCTACGCCTACCTGATCTATCCACACCGGGCGATCGTGGCCTACCTGGCCCAGACCCACCGGCTGCTCAACGAGTACTGCGTCGCCTTCCCCGACGAGACTCGTCCCTACGGAAGCGCGCGGTTGCCCGACTCCGACGACGTTCTGGCGAAATGGATGGCGCTGACCGGCGACGAGCGCCGGCTGATCGCGACGGCCAACATGCACCTGCCCGGCCGCCAGCTCGACCCGAGCCGGGTGCGGCGCGACCTCTGGCGCCTGACGCAGTGGGAGCGGGCGCGGATGCGCGCGGCGGGCACCCACTCCGCCTCCACCGGCATATCGTAGGCAGTCGCGGATCTCGGCGGGCCCCGACCCTCGCCCGGTACAGTCCGGCGCCCATGACGACGCCCACGTTCGACCTCAAGCACCGCAGCCGTGCGCTCACCGAGGGCCCCGAGCGCGCCGCGGCCCGCGCCTATCTGAAGGGGATCGGCTACGACGACGACGCGCTCGCGCGCCCGCTGGTGGCGGTCGCGAACACCTGGATCGAGACGATGCCCTGCAACTTCCACCTGCGCGCGCTGGCGGCGAAGGTCAAGGAGGGCATCCGCGCCGCCGGCGGCACGCCGATGGAGCTGAACACGATCGCGATCTCGGACGGGATCACGATGGGCACCGCCGGGATGCGGGCGTCGCTGGTCAGCCGCGAGGTGATCGCCGACTCGATCGAGCTCGTGGGCGACGCGCACATGTTCGACGCGGTCGCCACGATCAGTGGCTGCGACAAGACGCTCCCAGGCACCGTGATGGCCCTGTGCCGGCTGAACGTGCCGAGCCTGATGCTCTACGGCGGCTCGATCCTGCCCGGCCATCTGCACGGCCAGCGGGTGACGATCCAGGAGGTGTTCGAGGCCGTCGGCTCGTACTCGGCCGGCCGCATCACCCGCGAGGAGCTGACCGAGATCGAGGACGTCGCCTCGCCCGGAGCCGGCGCGTGCGGCGGCCAGTTCACGGCCAACACGATGGCGATGGCGTTCGAGGTCCTGGGCATCTCCCCGGCAGGCATGTCGATGGTCCCCGCGACCAACGGCCACAAGGTCGAGGTGGCGGTCGAGGCCGGACGGCTGGTGGTGGACGTGCTCGCGCGCGGCCTGCGCCCGAGCGACATCATCACCAAGGACAGCCTCGAGAACGCGATCGCGGCCATCGCCTGCAGCGGCGGCTCGACCAACGGTGTGCTGCACCTGCTGGCGATCGCCAAGGAGATGGGGATCGAGCTCTCGCTCGAGGACTTCGATCGGATCAGCGACCGCACGCCGATGCTGTGCGACCTGAAGCCGGGCGGCCGCTACGTCGCCGTCGACCTGTACGAGGCCGGCGGCGTGCCGGTGGTGATGAAGCGGCTCCGCGACGCCGGCCTGCTGCACGAGCAGGCGATGACGGTCACCGGCCAGACGGTCGGCACGATCGCCGATGAGGCGAGCGAGACCCCGGGCCAGCAAGTCGTGCGCCAGCTCGATGACCCGATCATGGCGACCGGCGGTCTCGCGATCCTGCGCGGCAACGTCGCGCCCGAGGGCTGCGTGGTCAAGCTCGCGGGCCACGAGCGGCGCCTGCACACCGGCCCGGCGCGCGTGTTCGAGTCCGAGGAGGACGCGATGCGCGCGGTGACGGCGAGCCAGATCAAGGCCGGTGACGTGGTCGTGATCCGGAACGAGGGCCCGGCCGGCGGTCCCGGCATGCGGGAGATGCTGGCCGTGACCGCGGCGCTCGTGGGCGAGGGGCTGGGCGAGGAGGTGGCGTTGATCACCGACGGCCGCTTCTCGGGCGCCACGCACGGCTTCATGGCCGGCCACGTGGCGCCGGAGGCCGCCCGCGGCGGTCCGATCGCCGCCGTGCAGGACGGCGATGAGATCACGATCGACGTGGCCGCGCGACGGCTCGACGTGGCGCTCTCCGACGAGGACATCGCGGCCCGCGTGGCCGCCTACAGCCCGCCCGAGCGGCCCTACCCGGGCGTCGCGCTGTCGAAGTACGCCCGGCTGGTCTCGAGCGCCGCCCAGGGCGCCGTAACCTTCTAGTCCAGCGCCTGGGAGAATCGGACCGGCGATGGCCGATCCCCCCGAGCAGGACGAGACCCCGGACGACACTGCCGCCGGCCAGACCGTCGAGCTGGCCCTGAGCGAGCTGCATCGCGCGCTTCCGGCGACGCCGGGCGACCTGCGCGAGTTCCTGCCTGGCCTGGAGCCCGAGCGCCACGTGACCGACTGGGGGCGCTCGGAGCGAGTGGAGGGCCTGGTGGACCGGACGCTGTACGAGTTCCTCTACCACTACTGGTTCCGGGTCGAGGTGGAGGGGATCGAGAACGTACCCGACCGGGGCGGAGCGCTGCTGGTGGCCAACCACGCCGGGGCGCTGCCCCCGGACGGGGCGATGATCGCCAAGGCGATCCGCGAGGAGCATCCCCATCCCCGTCCGCTGCACCTGACCATGGAGCACTTCTTCAAGGGCTTCCCGGGAGTCGGCATGGTGGTGACGAAGATCGGCGGCGTGCCGGCGCATCCGGCCAACATCCACCGGCTGCTGTTCGACGAGCGCCAGCTCGTGCTCGTGTTCCCCGAGGGCCGGAAGGGCACCGAGAAGCCGGTGCGCGACCGCTACCGGCTGCGGCGGTTCGGTAGCGGCGGCTTCGTCGAGACGGCGATGCGCGCGCGGGCGCCGATCGTCCCGATCGCGGTGGTCGGGGCCGAGGAGGCCCAGCCGGTGTTCGCGCATCTGAACCTGCTCCGGCGGCTGACCCGGCTCCCGTACGTCCCCGTGACGCCGCCGCTGCCGCTGCCGGCGAAGTTCCGGATCCGGTTCCTGGAACCGGTCTGGACCGCGGAGCTCGGCGACGCGCCGTGGGAGGACCACGGGCTGGTGCAGACGCTCAGCCACGACATCCGGGCGCTGATCCAGGAGAACCTGTTCGAGATGGTCGCGGCGCGGCGGAGCGTGTGGCTCGGGTAGGCGCTGCGCCTTCCGCGGCCCACATCCAGACCATGGACTCTCGGCGAATCCTGATCACCGGACTGTCGTCCTATTGGGGCGGGCGCCTGGCCCAGGTGCTCGAGCGTGAGCCCGGCGTGCAGGCGATCGTCGGCGTCGACTCGAGCGACCCCAAGCACGAGCTCGAGCGCACCGAGTTCGTCCGCGTCGACACCCAGCACGGGCTGATCCGCCGGATCGTCCACGCGGCGGCGATCGACACCGTGATCGACACCCGGCTCGTCGTCGATCCGCTCACCGAGCCGCTCAAGCGGGCCCACGAGATCAACGTGATCGGAACCATGAACATCCTCGGCGCGTGCAGCGGCAGCGAGTCGCCGGTGCGCAAGTTCGTGTTCAAGTCCTCCGCCCACTACTACGGCTGCGAGCAGGACGACCCGGCCTTCTTCACCGAGGACATGGTGCGACCCCACCCGCCGCACACCGCGATCGAGCGCGACATCGTCGAGGCCGAGGAGGCGGTCGCGGACTTCGCCGCCCGCAACCGGGACACCACCGTCACCGTGCTGCGCGTCGCCAACGGGATCGGCGGCGAGGTGCGCACCTCGCACCTGTCGCTGCTGTCGCTGCCGGTCGTCCCCTCGATCCTCGGGTTCGACCCGCGCTATCAGTTCATCCACGAGGACGACATCGTCGGGGTGCTCGAGCACGTCGTCCGCCACGACCTGCCCGGGATCTACAACGCCGCCGCCGACGGAGTGCTCGCGCTCTCGGAGGTCGTGTCGCTGCTCGGCAAGCCCTCGCTTCCGCTCCTGCCGCCGTGGGGCACCGGGTTCACGGCCGCCCAGCTGCGCCGGCTCGGCCTGCGGATCCCGGTCGAGATGCTGCGCCAGCTGCGGTTCGGGCGCGGCCTCGACAACCGCCGGCTGAAGGCCGCCGGCTACACGTACCGCTACACGACCCGGGAGGCCGTGCTCAAGCTCCGCGCCCAGCAGCGCCTGCGCCCGCTGCTGCGCAGCGGCGTCGAGGCCTATCACTACGAGCGCGAGGTCGAGGAGTTCCTGCGCTGGAGCCCGAGTGTGCAGTCCGCGCCCGATCACGGCCAGCGGCCGTGGCGTCCGGCGGCCGACCGCGTCGCCCACCTCGAGCGCACGCTCGCCGCCTTGCAGCACGCGGCCGCGGCGGGGAGCGCGGACGGAGCCGCCTCCGAGGGGCCCGCCGCTCGGGCGCGGTCGCCCCTGGCCTCGTACGACGACCTGAGCGCCGAGGAGGTGATCGAGATCGCATCCTCGCTGGAGCCGGGGGCGCTGGCCGAGCTGCGCCGCCACGAGGCCGCCCACCGCTCCCGCGACGAGGTTCTCGCCGCATTTGACCGGAATCTGGCGCGTCACCGCCAGTCGGGGGCTAAGCAGTGAAATACCGCTTGCAGGTTTGAACATTCGCATCGCAGGAGTTTGCGCCCGCCGCCCCTATCGGTACCATCGTCCGCTTGGTGGGTGCGCAGTGACTCCAGTGTCATACCTTCGGACGACGGTGAGCCATGGCAAACCGTCGAGTGGAGACGGCCGCCGCATGCCCGCTCCGCTCCGCGGTGGATCAGGCCGCTATATCGCGCTCGCCGTGGTTCTCGTGCTTGCCGGCGTCGTCGTCGCCGCGCTGCTGCTGGTGACCTCGAGTCCGAGCCTGAGCGCCGACTCGAGTGCACTGGCCAAGGTCGGGGTGCCGCTCGGCGGCGGCACGATCGAGAGCGCCACCGCCACCACCGCCGCCGGCCGGCCGGTCCCGCTCGAGGTCCGCGGCGACCAGCTGTGGCCGAGGAAGCTCGTCCCGGCCCGCACGCTCATCGCCGTCACGGCTGTCGTCAAGAGGCCGGGATGGATCTCCTGGCTCTCGGGCTCCAGCACCACGCTGCATCTCTCGCTCCGGGCGCCGAGCGCCGCCCTGCGCGCGCACTACCTGACGCTGAAGTCGGGTGCGCCGCTGCGGCTGCAGTTCAACAAGCCGATTCAGGTCCTCGCCTACGGTGCGCCCGGGCACGTGCATCGCCATGCGCTCGCCAGCCCGGTCACCGAGGTGAACCTGCCGCGCAGCGCCGCGGCCGGCACGATCGCGGTCGCCGCCGCTCCGCGCGTGTGGGAGACCTCACGCGCCGCGTTCGTGAGCTGGTTCCCGGCCGGCGCGTCCGCCGCCAGCGCCGTCGCGACGCCGGCTCCCGGCAGCCGGATCGAGCCGAACACGCCGATCACCCTCACCTTCTCGAAGCCGGTCAGCGTCGCGCTCGGCTCTGCGCGCCCGCCGGTGTCGCCGGCCACGGCGGGGGCCTGGCGCACGCTCAACACCCACACGATCGTGTTCCAGCCCGAGGGTTACGGCTACGGCCTCTCGAGCGCCGTGCACATCGAGCTGCCAAGCGGCGTGCAGCTGGTCGGAGGGCAGCCGAGCTGGACCGTGCCCGCCGGCTCGACGCTGCGGATGCAGCAGATCCTGGCGCTGCTCGGCTACCTGCCGCTGAACTTCAGCTATGCCGGCGGCGGGGTCGCCACCACCGAGGCCGCGCAGGAGGCCGCCGCGGTCAAGCCGCCGGCCGGCACGTTCAGCTGGCGCTACGCCAACACGCCCGACTCGCTGCGCGGGTTCTGGGCGCCGGGCGCGGCCGGAGTCGTCACGCGCGGCGCGCTGATGGCGTTCCAGAACGAGCACGGCCTGACCACCGACGGCGTCGCCGGCCCCGGCGTGTGGCGCTCGCTGATGGCGGCGGTGATCGCCGGCAAGCGCTCGTCGTTCGGCTACACGTACGTCTCGGTCAGCGTCGCGGCGCAGAAGCTCGAGCTGTGGCACGACGGCCACACCGTACTGAGCACCGCCGTGAACACCGGTATCGCGTCGGCGCCGACGGCGACCGGCACCTACCCCGTGTTCGAGCACATCCCCTCGGGGACGATGTCGGGCACCAACCCGGACGGCAGCACGTACACCGATCCGGGCATCCAGTTCATCAGCTACTTCAACGGCGGCGACGCGCTGCACGCGTTCACCCGCGCCCAGTACGGGTTCCCCCAGAGCCTGGGCTGCGTGGAGATGCCGCTGGGCTCCGCCGGAGCGGTCTACCCGTACACCCCGATCGGGACCTTGGTGCACGTCGCCTGAGGCGGTCGGTCGTTCGGTTGGAGCCCGTTACTGCGCCCGATCCCCGAGCGTGGCGATCCTTGGCCCGATCTCCCCGACCGGCACTTCCTCCCATCCGCGCTCCAGCAAGGAGGCATGGTGCGGCTGGTGACGAATAGCCAGAGCGCCGATGTATGTGTCCTCGTTTCGCCCGACCCGCTTGCGCAGCACCGCGTACCAGAGGGTCGAGGCGTCGCTGGGGCCCTGGATCCTGTGCCAGGGGCGCTCGGGCAACGCTCGCGCGCCGAGCACCCCGGCGTCGCCAAGCTGGCGTAGGGTTGCGACCTGACCCGTGGTCGTATCGATGAAGAAGCGGCCCATCCCTGCGGAGGCTAGTGATCCGCCCGCGATCAGCGAGCCGTGGGCAGTCGCGCTCGGATCCTTCGATCGCGACCTGCGCCGGCGGGCGGTCTCCCGGAACACGCGCGGCGCCTACGGCAACGATCTGCGGCAGTTCGCGGCCTGGGCCTCGGCCGCCGGCCTCGAGCCCGACTCGATCGACGTACGGGCGCTGCGCCGCTACGCGGCGAGCCTGACCGAGCGCGGGCAGGCGCCGGCCACGGTGGCCCGCAAGCTGGCCGCGATGCGGGGCTTCTTCCGGGCGCTGGTGGAGCTCGGCCAGCGGACCGAGAACCCGGCCGACCTGCTCAGCTCGCCCAAGCGCGCGCAACGCCTGCCGCGGGTGCTCAAGGCCTCCGAGGTGGCCGCGCTGCTCGACCGGATCCCGGCCACGACGCCACTCGAGCTGCGCGACCGGGCCCTGTTCGAGCTCGCCTACGCGTCAGGGCTGCGCGCCGAGGAGCTCGTCTCGCTCGACCTCTCCTCCGTCGACTTCGACGCCGAGGCCGTCCGCGTCGAAGGCAAGGGCGGCAAGACGCGGCTGGTGCCGGCGGGCGAGCACGCGCTGCGCGCGCTCGAGCGCTACCTCGCGCGCGCCCGCCCGGCGCTCGAGGTCGGCGACGAGCGCGCCGCCGGGTCCGAGGGCCGGCCCGGCCGCGGGCCGGCGCTGTTCCTGTCCAAGTCCGGCCGCCGGCTCAGCACCTCGGACGTGCGCCGGCGGCTGCGCACCTGGGCGCGTCAGGCGGCATCCCAGGCCCCGGCCCTGGCCGACGCCCACCCGCATGCGCTCCGGCACTCGTTCGCCACGCATCTGCTCGAGGGAGGGGCGGACCTGAGGGCGATCCAGGAGCTGTTGGGACACTCGAGCATCTCGACGACACAGGTCTACACTCGGGTAGAGTCGGGGCGACTGAGGTCCGCCTATGCCCGAGCCCACCCGCGCGCGTAGGACATTCGGGGGAGATGGAAACCAACGTAAAAGCGATCGAGCTGCACGACCTCTGGCGGCGCTACAAGGCGTCGGGGGACGAGCGCGCGCGCGAGCGTCTCGTGGTCGCCTACTCGCCGCTGGTCAAGTACGTCGCCGGGCGCATGAGCTCCGGGCTGCCCGCACATGTCGAGGAGGCGGATCTCATCTCCTACGGCCTCGGCGGCCTGATCTCGGCGATCCAGCGCTTCGACCTCGCCCGGGAGATCAAGTTCGAGACCTACGCGATCCCGCGGATCCGCGGCGCGATCATCGACGAGCTGCGCTCGATGGACTGGGTGCCGCGCTCGGTCCGGGCGCGGGCGCGGGAGTTCGAGCGCACGAACATGAAGCTCGAGGCACGCCTGCAGCGGGCGCCGACCGACGAGGAGATGGCTACCGAGCTCGAGATCTCGATCGAGGATTTCCAGGACGCGCTGCTGCAGATCTCCAGCTCGACCATCGTCGCGCTCGACGAGTTGTGGACGGTGTCGGACTCGACCGGCGATCAGGTGTCGCTGCTCGACACACTCCCGGACCGCGGCGCGCCCGATCCCCAGGCGATCGTCGACCAGGGTGAGCTGCGCGACCGGATCGCTGATGCGATCGCCGCCCTGCCCGAGCGCGAGAAGCTGGTCGTGGCGCTGTACTACTACGAGAACCTGACTCTGCGCGAGATCGGGGAGGTGCTCGGCGTGACCGAGTCACGGGTCTCGCAGCTGCACACCAAGGCCGTCCTGCGGCTGCGCTCCAAGCTCGCGACGGAGCTGCAGTAGCGGGAGATCACGGCCGGGGTGCATGCACCCCGGCCCCGGGGCGCGCATGCGCGCCCCGGCGGTTCGGCGCATGCGCCGAACCGGACTGCGACATCGCCGTTCGTTCGCCGGAAATTGCCTGGCCCACAGCTATGCCGAGGCGCTATCGTCGCCACTTCGGCAACGAGGAGAGGAGTTTTGGCATGCACAAGGCCGCGGATCGGATTCGCAACGTGGCTCTCGTCGGCCACCGGGGCAGTGGCAAGACCTCACTGCACGAGGCACTCATGTTTCAGTCCGGCGCCATCAACCGCCTGGGCTCGGTCGTCGACGGCACCACCGTCTCCGATTCCGACGTGGACGAGAAGTCCCGCCAGATGTCTATCTCCGCCACGTTGTCCTCGTTCGAGTGGCAGGAGCGCAAGGTCAACCTGATCGACACGCCGGGCGACTCCAGCTTCGTCGCCGACGCGCTCGGCTCGCTGCGCGTGTGCGAGTCCGCCGTGTTCGTCGTCAACGCCGTGATGGGCGTGGAGGTCCACACCACGCGGCTGTGGCAGCGCGCGGAGGAGCTCGACCTGGCCCGTCTGATCTTCGTCAACATGCTCGACCGCGAGCGCGCCGACTTCTTCCGCGCGCTCGACTCGCTCAAGGCGGTGTTCGGCCCGCACGTGGTGGCCACCGAGATCCCGATCGGCTCCGAGCACGACGTGTCCGGCGTGATCGACCTCGTCGACATGAAGGCCTACAAATACGACCCCACCCAGCCCGCCGGTCGCGACAACTGCACCGAGGTCGCGATCCCCGACGAGCTCCAGGCCCAGGCCGAGGAGTACCGCGAGAAGCTCATGGACGAGGTGGCCGAGAACTCCGACGCGCTGATGGAGCGCTACCTCGAGGGTGAGGAGATCTCGCATGAGGAGATCGTCACCGCGCTCAAGGACGGCACCAACCACGGCGCCATGTTCCCTGTCACGTGCGGTGTGGCGACGCGCAACCTCGCCACCAACCGGCTGCTCGACGCGATCGTCGAGGATCTTCCCTCCCCGGTCAAGCACGGCGGCCTCGAGGTCGGCGAGGTGACGCTCGAGCCGCTCGAGGACAAGGAGCTGTTCGCCTACGTGTTCAAGACGCGGGCCGATCCGTTCGCCGGGCGCATCAACCTGTTCCGCGTCTACCAGGGCACACTCAAGCAGGACTCCCACGTGCTCAACACGCGCGCCCATGCCAAGGAGCGCGTCGGCCAGCTGGTCACCTTCGAGGGCGGTCAGACGGGCCACACGACCGAGTTCGGCCCCGGCGACATCGGCGCGGTAGCCAAGCTCAAGGAGACGAAGGCAGGCGACTGGCTGGCCTCGCGCGACGAGCCGATCCAGATGCCGAGCGTGAAGCTCCCGGCACCGGTGATGGCATTCGCGGTCGAGCCCAAGAGCAAGGGCGACGAGGACAAGGTGTTCACGGCGCTGCGCCGCCTGCAGGAGGAGGACCCGACGATCGACCTGCACCGCGATCCGCAGACCGGCGAGCAGATCGTGGCCGGGCTCTCACAGGTCCACGTCGAGGTGATCGTCGAGCGCCTGAAGGCGCGCTTCGGCGCCGAGGTGACGCTGAAGCCGCCGCGCGTCCCCTACCAGGAGACGATCCGGCGCTCGGCCAAGGCGCACGGCCGGCACAAGAAGCAGACCGGCGGCCGGGGGCAGTTCGGCGACTGCCACATCGAGATCGAGCCGCTCGAGAGTGGCGACGGGTTCGAGTTCGTCAACGCGATCAAGGGCGGGGTGATCCCAACGGGGTTCATCCCCGCGGTCGAGAAGGGCGTGCTCGAGGCGATGGGGGAGGGCGTGGTCGCCGGCTATCCGGTCAAGGACGTGCGCGTGCGGCTCTACGACGGTTCCTACCACACCGTCGACTCATCGGAGATGGCGTTCAAGATCGCCGGCTCGATCGCGATGAAACAGGCGCTGGAGCAGGCCGGCCCGGTGCTGCTCGAGCCGATCACGATGGTGACCGTGAGCGCTCCCGATGACGTCGTCGGCGACGTGATCGGGGACCTGAACTCGCGGCGCGGCCGGCCGATGGGCATGGAGCCCTCGGGCGCCGGGATGCAGGAGGTCAAGGCCGAGGTCCCGATGGCCGAAATGCTCTCCTACGCGCCCGATCTGCGCTCCATCACCGGTGGGCGCGGCGAGTTCACGATGGACTTCCTGCGCTACGAGGAGGTGCCCGGTCACCTCGCCGGCAAGGTCGTCGACGAGGCCCGCGCCGAGCGCGAGGCGGTCAAGGCCTGATCCGGGTGCGGCGACGCCGGCGCCTCGGCGCTGCGCGGCGCTGGTACCCTGGTTTGTCCGTGAGTACCCGAGATATCAGCACGTCGACCCCCGCCGTCGCCTGCGACGTGTGCGGACGGACGCTGCTGCGCGGCGAGCGCGCGGAGGTCTACATCGCCGGCGGAGACCGGCGCTCGGTGTGCGAGCTGTGCACCTCGCGGGCGCTGCACGAGGGCTGGGTGCGCGAGGGAACGGTGCCCGCGTTCGATGACCCGACCACCGGCACCGAACGCCGCCGGTCGCTGCTGAGCCGGTGGCGCAGTCGCCGCGAGAGCACGAACGGCGACCCGATCGAGCCGGGGCTCGAGAAGCCGATCGAGGTCGAGCCCGACCCCGAGTCGCCGCGGCGCGTCCGCGAGCCCGACCCGGATCCGCCGCGGCGCGTCCGCGAGCCCATCCCACAGCCGGTGCGCGAGCCCCGGCACGTGCGCGCCGTGCCGACGAGCGTGGAGCAGAAGGTCGCCTCGGCGATCGACCTGTTCAACGGCTCCGAGCACTGCAAGACCGTGGCCGGCGTGGCCCGCTCGCTTGGCGCCCCGACCGTCTCGGTGCGCCCGTCGGGGGAGCGCGCCAGCCTGGTCAACGTGGTCGTCTCGTGGGAGCTGTGCTGGTATCGCTACGAGGTCGACCTGTCCGACGATCAGCCGAGCGTGCGGGTCGGGGGACAGGGCTACGAGCTCGACGAGTTGCCGACCGAGGATCGCGAGCCCAACGCAGTCGCCGACGATCACGGCAGACTGGCCTGAGTCACCGGGGGCCGGGCGTCCAGTCCGTGGACGTAGGTTCGATGGCACGCCGTCGCGCCGGTCAATTAGCATCTCGCCCTGTGATCTATTGCGTGGTCCCAGAATCGATGGCCGGCGAGCTGTTCGACAAGCTCACCGACTACTACGCCGACGACCCCAACGTGACCGTGATCGTCGACCGGAGGAACACCCGCGGTCCGGGCGATTTGGCAAACCACTCCGACCGCGGACAGCGCCAGGTCCGCGACCGCCGGCGGCTGCGCGTGCCCGGAGATCATCCGGATCTGACGATCGAGTGACGGCGGTCCGGTGAAGCTCGTCGTCCACGTGGACGGCGGGGCGCGTGGCAATCCGGGCCCGGCGGCGATCGGCGTGGTCGTGTCGGAGCCCGACGGCACCGTGATCGACGAGCTCGGCGAGCCGATCGGCGTGGCGACCAACAACGTGGCCGAGTACAAGGCGCTGATCCGCGGGCTCGAGCGGGCCCGGGCGCTGGGCGCCGACGAGATCGAGATCGTCAACGACTCCGAGCTCGTCGCGCGGCAGTTGACCGGCGCCTACAAGGTCAAGCATCCCGCCATGAAGCCGCTGTACCTCGACGCCATGGAGGCGCTGCGCGGCTTCGGGAGCTGGCGCATCCGGACCGTCCCGCGGGCGCAGAACGCCCACGCCGACGAACTCGTGAACGCGGCGCTGGACGGCGGGTAGCGGGGGCGCAGGCCGCCTCTCGCGGCGCTCAGCGCCCCGAGCGCCGCTCGATCTGCGCCTCGGAGGCCCTTGAGGCCAGTGGAGCGGCCGCCGGACGCGCCCGCTACCCTCTGGGGGGTGACCGATGCCCTCATCGAGCTCACCGCGCGGCTCGAGGCCACGGCTGATCGGCTCCGCGCGGGAGAGCTGGATCCTGACGCCACGCTCGCGCAGATCGAAGAACTCGCCCGCCTGGCCTCCGAGGCGAGCGCGCAGGTGGACGAGCGGATGCGCGCCGCGCTCGAGCCGCTGCCGGACCTCCCGGGGCAGCTTCCGCTCCCGGCCGCCTTCTAGCGCGCCGGCAACGGTCTTGGCGCCGGAGTACCCAGAGCACCTCCGCGTCGAGGTGGACCGCTTCCTCAAAGGGCTGCGGTTCAGCTCCGAGGACGCCTGCGCCGGGCTCGAGGAGGCGATGCGCTACTCGTTGCTGGCCGGCGGCAAGCGGATCCGGCCCGTGCTGGCGCTCGCCACCGCCGCCGCCGTCGGGCGCGATCCGCGGTCCGTGCTGCCGCTGGCAGGCGCGCTGGAGCTGATCCACACCTACTCGCTGATCCACGACGACCTCCCGGCGATGGACGACGACGACATGCGCCGCGGGCGTCCGACCTGTCACGTGGCGTTCGGCGAGGACGTGGCGATCCTGGCCGGCGACGGCCTCTACGCCGAGGCGTTCCGGCTCTTGCTGACCGAGCAGCTGGGCGACCCGGCGGGGCTGCTGGCCGCGGCGCGCGAGCTCGCAGCGGCGACCGGCGTGCAGGGGATGGTGGGCGGACAGTTCATCGACGTGGCAGGGACCGCTCCGGACGGCCCGGAGGGGCTGCGCCACCTGCACGAGATGAAGACCGGTCGCCTGATCGGCGCCAGCATCGAATGCGTACTGCTTCTGAGCGGGGGGACCAAAAGTGACACAATGTCTTCGTTCCAAACCTTCGCAAGCGAGCTGGGCGTGCTCTTCCAGATCGTTGACGACATTCTCGACGTCACAGGATCTCAGGATACGCTCGGAAAGCCCCAAGGCAGCGACGAGCGGTTGGGCAAGCGCACGTACGTGACCGAATTCGGTCTCGACGGGGCCCGGGCCCTCGCCCGGGAATCGCATCGGCGCGCCCGGGCGGCTCTCGGTCAGGCCGCGCCGTCGGGGGCGGCAGAGCTCGAGCAGATCACCGACTTCATCGCGACCCGAACCTACTGATGGCCGAACTGCTGAACAACATCAACGGACCGAGGGACCTCCACTCGCTCACCGACGAGCAGTTGCAGGCGGTTGCCCAGGAGGTGCGCGAGCACATCATCGACACCGTCGGGGAGATCGGCGGCCACTTCGGCGCCAACCTCGGCACCTGCGAGCTCGGCGTTGCGCTCCATTCGGTGCTCGACTCGCCGCGCGACAAGATCCTGTGGGACGTCGGCCATCAGGCCTACCCGCACAAGGTCCTCACCGGCCGTCGCGACGAGCTGCACACGATCCGCAAGTACGGCGGCCTGGCCCCGTTCTGCTCCGTCACCGAGTCCCCGCACGACATCATGGGCGCCGGCCACGCCTCGACCGCGATCGGCTACGCGGTCGGCATCAAGCAGGGGATGCTCGCCGGCCACGGCGAGGACGGCAAGGTCGTGGCCGTCGTCGGCGACGGGGCGATGACCGGCGGCGTCGCGTTCGAGGCGGTGCACCAGGCCGGTGGCGCCGGAACGCCGATCGTGGTCGTGCTCAACGACAACGGGATGTCGATCGCGCCCAACGTCGGCGCGCTCTCGCGCTACTTCAACCGCGTGCGCCTGAACCCGAAGCTGTGGCACGCCCGCGAGGAGGTCGAGGGCGGCCTGACCAAGCTGCCGGTGGGGATCGGGTCCGCGTTCGAACGCCTCGGCCCCCACGTCAAGGAGTCGATCAAGGCCTTCTGGGCGCCCGGGCTGTGGTGGGAGGAGCTCGACTTCGCTTACATGGGGATCATCGACGGCCACGACGTCCGCGCCCTGCGGGAGGCCCTGCGCGAGGCGCTGGCCGCCGGACGGCCCGTGGTCGTGCACACCGCCACCGTCAAGGGCAAGGGCTTCGCGCCCGCCGAGGAGGGCGGCCTCGAGGGGATGGAGCAGTGGCACGCCGCCAAGCCCAAGTCGATCGCCAACGGCGCCCCGGCGGCCACGGTGGCCAAGCCCGCCGGCGCCAAGCCCTTACCGCCGCAGTACACCCAGGTGTTCGGCGAGGCGTTGGTGGCGGAATGCCGCCGCGACGCGCGCGTGATCGGCATCACGGCGGCGATGAACTCGGGCACCGGCCTCAACATCCTGCAGCGCGAGCTGCCCGACCGCTACTTCGACGTCGGCATCGCCGAGCAGCAGGCGATCCTGTTCGCCTCCGGGCTCGCGCTGCAGGGGTGCAAGCCGGTCGCGGCGATCTACTCGACCTTCCTGCAGCGGGCCTACGACCAGATCGTGCACGACGTCTGCCTGCAGAAGCTGAACGTGGTGTTCGCGATGGACCGTGCCGGCCTCGTCGGCGACGACGGCCCCACCCACCACGGCGTGTTCGACATCGCCTACCTGCGCTGCCTGCCGAACATCGTCCTCATGGCCCCGCGCGACGAGGCGATGCTCGTGCACATGCTACGCACGGCGATCGACTGCGACGAGGGCCCGGTCGCGCTGCGCTACCCGCGCGGCGAGTCGATCGGCGTCGGCCTGCCCGCCCGGCCCCAGGCGATCGAGATCGGCACCGGCGAGATCCTCCGCGAGGGCGAGCGGGTGGCGATCCTCGGCTACGGCACCGGCGTCCAGAAGGGCCTCGAGGCGGCCGACATCCTCGCCCGCCACGGCATCACGGCCACCGTCGCCGATGCCCGCTTCGCCAAGCCGATCGACGCCGGCCTCGCCGCCCAGCTCGCCGCCGAGCACGAGCTGCTGGTGACCGTCGAGGAGGGCGTGCTCGCGGGCGGCTTCGGGTCCGCGGTGTGGGAGAACCTGTCGGACTCCGGCCTCGCGCCCCGCATCCTCCGCGTCGGCCTGCCCGACCGCTACGTCACCCACGGCTCCCAGAAGCTCCTGCACGAAGAGGTCGGGTTCACCGGCGAGCGCATCGCCGAGCGGATCGAGGCCGCGGTGGCGGAGCGGGAGCGGGTGGCGGGGTAGGTGGCTCTGCTGGTGGCCCTTTGCCGCGGCCGTCTTCGGGCGTCGGGGGCGGTGCTGGCCTAAGCCGCGGCTGGGGGAGAGTGGCCGTCGGGGCCACTCAGGTCCGCGACTGGATGCTCTTGGGAGGGTGGGCCGATTTCCGACGTCCCTCGTCGCAAGTATGCCCACCCTCGGAGAAGCGCTGCAACTGAGTTCCGGGGGCCGGAACTGAGCTGCAGCACTTCGACTCCGGGTTGCGGCCCCGAGCCAGCAGCCGCGCGTCGACCGTGTCGGTCCTGCACGCCACGACGCCGACCCACAGACTCCCGGTCCGCACGACGGCCGAACCCCGGCCCGCCACCCGCCACCCCAAAAGGAACGGCCCACCTTGCGGCGGGCCGTTCCCGAGAGGAGAGATGCATCTGCGTTGGATCGCTGGGAGGAAGTCTCAGCCCGCGGCCACGTACTTGGTCGCGAGGTTCACGATGGACTGGATCACGACGAGGGCGGCGATGAAGAGCGCCGCCCTGTCCTGGCCGGCGAGCGCGAGCCACAGCGCCGCGCCGGCGGCGACGATCACGAACACCGTGTCGAAGTCTCGGTGCCAGCCGACGATCGAGCCGTGACCGGCGGTGAGCGTCATGGCCATGCCCATCAGGCTCGCGCCGAGGGCGATGGAGACGATCAGGTCGGCGGCCGAGAAGCCGAGGAAGGCCGGCGCCAGCAGCATCGCCATTCCGCTCAGGAGCTCGATCGCGCCGTGCCCGGGGAGGCTCAAACGTCGAGGGGCAGTCATCACGTACATGTGTTCGCCACGGATGGCTGGGTCGACTGTGAGGTGGATCACAGCTACCGTTTCCCGGCGTGAGCCGGGTTCGACTTGACACGCTGCTCTCGCGGCGAGGGGTGTTTCCGTCCCGGACGCGCGCCGCCGCGTCCGTGCTGGCGGGTGACGTCCTGCTGCTGCCCGAGCGCCGGCGGGCCGAGAAGCCCGGGCAGCTCGTCTCCGAGAACATCGAGCTCGAGGTGCTGCAGGCGCCCGCGTTCGTCTCGCGCGGCGGGACGAAGCTGGCCAACGCCCTGGACGCCACGGGGCTCGAGGCCACGGGTCGCCGAGCGCTCGACGTCGGAGCCTCGACGGGCGGGTTCACCGACTGCCTGCTGCAGCGGGGGGCCGCGCACGTCGTCGCCGTCGACGTCGCCTACGGCGAGCTCGACTGGCGGTTGCGCTCCGATCCCCGGGTGACGGTCGTCGAGCGCCGGAACGCACGCAGCCTGACCCCCGGGGAACTGCCCTACGCGGCCGAGCTGATCGTGATCGACGTCTCGTTCATCTCGCTGGCCAAGATGCTGCCGGCGGCGCTGGCCTGCGCGGCTGCGCGCTTCGACTGCCTGGCGCTGGTGAAGCCCCAGTTCGAGGTCGGGCGCGGACGGGTCGGCAAGGGCGGCGTCGTGCGCGAACCGCACCTCCGCCGTGAGGTGCTGCTCGATGCCGGCAGGGCGGCCCAGCGGCTCGGCGCCTCCGTGCTCGGCTATGCGAGCTCGGGACTCCCCGGTCCCAAGGGCAACCTGGAGACGTTCGTGTGGCTCGCCGAGGGCGACCGCGCCGGCCTCGCCGACCTCGAGGCGGCCGTGGCGGAGGTCGAGCCCGTGAGCGCCGAGGTCGCACCGTGAGCGAGATCAGGAGCGCGACCGTGTTCACGCACCGGCGGCCGGCCGAGACCGGCCCCGCGATCCTGACGCTGCTCGAGATCGCGCGAGAGGCCGGAGCCGCCCTGCGCCTCGACCCGGCCGAGACCCGCAAGCACAACCTCAAGCCGGCTCCCGGGCTGGTCCTCGACGCCCCGATCCAGCGCGATGTGGACGTGTGCTTCGCGCTCGGCGGCGACGGCACGATCCTGACTGCGCTGCGCACCTACGCCGGCACCGGTGTCCCCGTCGTCGGGGTCAACTTCGGCGAGATCGGGTTTCTCGCCACGATCGACCGCGACGAGATCGAGCCGGGCCTGAGGCGGGCGTTCGCGGGCCAGTTCGAGGTGCTCTCACTGCCCGGGATCGAGCTCGCCGGCGCCGGCGGCCGGTGGCTGGCGATGAACGACGTGTCGATGCACCGCCAGCCCGGCAAGCGGGTCGCCGACCTCGCCTACGCGGTGGGGTCCAATGAGATCGGGCGCGTGCGCTGCGACGGGCTGGTGGTGGCCACGCCGGCCGGATCGACCGGATACAACCTCGCCAACGGCGGACCCGTCATGGCCTGGGGCGTGGCCGGGTTCGTGGTCTCGTTCATCGCTCCCCACTCGCTCACCGCGCGCGCGCTGGTGGTCGCGCCGACCGACGTGCTCACGGTCCACAACCGCTCCCGCGAGGAGCCGGTCGACGTCACGGTCGACGGCCGTCCCGTCGGCGCGCTCGCGCCGGGGGAGCTGGTGGAGGCGCGGTTCGTCGACGGCCAGGGGTCGCTGGCGCAGATCGCCGGGACGACCTTCTACCACCGGCTCCGAGAGAAGTTCGGGCGGCTCGCCTCGGCCCCGTAGGCGTCCGCCGGAACCGCACGATCGCGGTCGGGCTGGCCGCCGATCCGTCGGCGGCGGCTGGTACACCCCGTGCATGCTGCACGAGCTACGCGTGGAGAACCTGCTGCTGCTCGAGCGGGCCGAGTTGCGGCTCGCGAGCGGCCTGAACGTGCTGACCGGCGAGACCGGCGCCGGCAAGACGATGCTGGCGCAGGCGCTCGACCTGCTGCTGGGCGGGCGAGCCCGCACCGGCATCGTGCGGCCCGGCGCGGGCGAGGCCTACGTCGAGGGCGTGTTCGCGCTCCCGGCATCGCTCGACGAGCGCCTGGCCGAGCTGGTCCCGGACGGAAGCGAGGAGATCGTGCTCGCCCGCCGGGTCTGGCCCGACGGGCGCACGCGGGCCTACGTGTGCGGCCGGACCGCGACGGTGGCCGACCTGCGCGACCTCGGCGGTCGCCTGCTCGCCTTCTACGGCCAGCACGAGCACCGCAAGCTGATGCTCTCCACCGCCCAGCTCGACGTGCTCGACGCCCACTGCGGCGCCGAGCAGCTCGCGCTGCGGTCCGAGCTGCGGGCCGCCTACGACCGGGTGCGCGAGCTCGAGTCGCGGGCCGAGGAGCTGCGCGGCCTCGCCGGCGCGCGGGACCGCGAGCTCGACCTGCTCGCGTTCGAGCTCGAGGAGATCGAGGCCGCCGACCCCACCGTCGATGAGGAGCAATCGCTGACCCAGGAGCGGGACCGGCTGCGACACGTCGAAGCGCTGCGCGCGGCGGCGGCGGCGGGGGCGGAGGCGATCGCCCCCGAGGCCGGTTCCGGAGCGGCCGAGCTGCTCGCGCGGGCCGGCCAGCAGCTCGAGCCCCTGGCTGCCATCGACCCGCAGCTGGCACCTCTGTCGGAGCGCCTCAACGCGCTGCGCTACGAGGCCGACGACGTCGGTGGTGAGCTGCGCCGATATGCGCTCGAGCTCGACGGCTCGCCGGGCCGGCTCGACGAGTTCGAGGAACGACTGGCGCTGTTCGCTCGCCTGCAGCGCAAGCACGGCGGCTCGATCGAGTCCGTGCTCGCCCACGCCGAGCGCTGCCGGGCCCGCCGCGCCGAGCTCGAGGGTGCCGACGTCGCGCTCGCGGGCGGCGAGGCCGACCTGGCCGAGGCCCGCACGCGACTGGAGCGGCTCGCCGCCCAGGTGCGCCGGGCCCGCGTCCAGGCGGCGCCGTTGCTCGCCGCCGCAGTGCGCGAGCGCCTGGCCGAGCTCGCGATGCCGGACGCCCGCTTCGAGGTCGAGCTGCAGGACCGGCCCGAGGGGTGCGGGCCGCGCGGGACCGAGACCGTCGAGCTGCTGATCGCGCCCAACGCCGGCGTGGCCCCCGGGCCGCTGCGGGAGATCGCATCCGGTGGCGAGCTCTCACGCGTGATGCTCGCGGTCCTCAGCGTCGCCCACTCCGAGCCGGCCTCGGGCGAGGTGCCGCTGCTCGTGTTCGACGAGATCGACGCGGGCATCGGCGGCCACACGGCCCGCGCGGTCGGCGAGCACCTGCGCGACCTCGCCACCGGCGACACCGCACGCCAGGTCCTGTGCATCACGCATCTGCCCCAGGTCGCCTCGCTGGCCGAACGCCACTTCCGGATCGAGAAGTCCAACGAGGGCGGCACGGCCACGACGACCGTCTCGGAGCTGACCGGCGACCAGGTCGTCAGCGAGCTCGTGCGCATGCTCGGCGCCGGCGAGGGCGATCGCGCCGCGAGCCAGCACGCGCGGCAGCTGCTTCGAGCTGCGTAACGGGGGAACCACGGCCCTGAACGCTTTGTCGCTAACTGCGGACCTCGGCCTTCTCGTCGTCCGCAGCCGGCGCTACCTTGAGGTCCGTCGCTAGACTCCAATGACGAACCGTTGATGGCCCACGATCCTCGAACAGCTGCTTTACGGGCGACGCCCAGCGCAAGCAGCTCACCCTCCGAGACTCGGTTCATCTTCATCACCGGTGGTGTCGTTTCCTCGCTGGGCAAGGGAATCGCCGCGGCGTCGATCGGGCGGCTGCTGGTCGCCCGCGGGCTCCAGGTCCAGCTGCAGAAGTTCGATCCGTACATCAACGTCGATCCGGGCACGATGTCGCCTTACCAGCACGGCGAGGTGTTCGTGACCGAGGACGGCGCCGAGACGGACCTCGACCTCGGCCATTACGAGCGCTTCACCGACGCGAACACCAGCCGGGCGTCGAACGTGACCGCGGGCGGCATCTACAACACGGTGATCCGCCGCGAGCGCCGGGGCGACTATCTCGGCGCGACGGTCCAGGTCGTGCCGCACATCACCGACGAGATCAAGCACCGCATCCGGCTCATGGCCGACTCCAGCGACGTCGACTTCGTGATCACCGAGATCGGCGGCACGGTGGGCGACATCGAGTCGCTGCCGTTCCTGGAGGCGATCCGTCAGTTCCCGGTCGACGTCGGGCGCCGGCGGTGCATGTTCATCCACCTCACGCTGGTGCCGTACATCGGCCACGCCGGCGAGCTGAAGACGAAGCCGACACAGCACTCGGTCAACGAGCTGCGGCGGATCGGTATTGCGCCCGACATGGTCGTGTGCCGCTCCGAGTCCGCGCTGTCGACCGACATCCGGCGGAAGATCGCGCTGTTCGCCAGCCTTCCCGTGGAGGCGATCGTCTCCGCGCGCGACGTGCCCGACATCTACCAGGTGCCGCTCGTGTTCCGCTCCCAGGGCGTCGACGAGTTCATCCTCTCCGAGCACTTCGGTCTCGAGGCCAAGGCGCCCGACCTGAGCGGCTGGGAGGCGATGACGACGCGGGCCGCGGACGCGACGCGCAAGGTCCGGATCGCGCTCGTGGGCAAGTACGTCCAGCTGGAGGACGCCTACCTGTCGGTGGTCGAGGCGCTCAAGCACGCCGGCGTCCACCACGGCGCCCGGGTCGAGGTGGACTGGATCGACTCCGAGCGAGTGGGCGAGCCCGAGATCGACGCCCGGCTCGAGTCCGCGGCCGGGATCCTGATCCCCGGTGGCTTCGGCGGTCGCGGGATCGAGGGCAAGATCCGCGCCGCGCAGCTCGCGCGCGAGCGGGGGATCCCGTACCTGGGGATTTGTCTTGGGATGCAGGTGGCGGTGTCAGAGTTCGCCCGCAACGTGGCCGGGATGGCCGGCGCCAACTCGACCGAGTTCGACCTCGAGACGCCGTTCCCGGTGATCGACCTGCTGCCCGAGCAGAAGGAGATCGCCGACATGGGCGGCACGATGCGGCTCGGCGCCGACCCGGTCAAGCTGCACGACTCCACGCGCGTGCGAGCCCTGTACGGCGAGGCGGTCATCTACGAGCGCCACCGGCATCGCTATGAGGTCAACAACCATCTGCGTCGCCGGCTCGAGGCGGCCGGGCTGATCTGCTCGGGCACGTCGCCGGACGAGCGGCTGGTCGAGGCGATCGAGCTGTCCGCCGACCGCCATCCGTTCTTCGTGGCCTCGCAGTACCACCCGGAGTTCAAGTCCCGGCCCGAGCGCCCCGCACCGCTGTTCCGGGAGTTCGTGGGCGCGGCGCTCGAGCGGGCCGACGTCCGGGAGCAGGCCGAGGTCCAGGAGCAGGCCGAGGTCCGCGAGCAGGCCGAGGTCCGGGAGCCGTCCGCCCCTGGCGACGTGACTGTGTCCCGCTCCGCCCCGTGAGGCGCGCCACAGACGCGCAGCGGAGCCGGCTGAACGAGACGTTCGCCGCTCTGTGCCGGATCGAGAGTCCGTCACGCCGCGAGCGCGTGTGCGCCGACCGGGTCGTCGAGGCGCTCGGCGACATGGGCCTCGAGGTCGCCGAGGACGACGTCGGCCCGAAGGTCGGCTCCGACAGCGGCAACCTGCTGGCGCGGATCCCGGGCCGCGGTCCCGAGTCGATCCTGCTCTGCGCCCACCTCGACACGGTCCCACCGCGGGCGCCGATCGAGCCGGTGCTCGTCGACGGCGCCTGGGAGAACGCCAACGACGGGATCCTCGGGGCCGACAACAAGGCGGCGGTGGCCGTGATGCTCGAACTCGCGCGCCGGCTCACCGGCTCGCCCGAGCCGCCTCCGGTCGGAGTGGAGCTGCTGTTCACGGTGTGCGAGGAGATCTCGCTGCTCGGCGCCAAGGAGTTCGACGTGGAGCGGCTGAGCAGCCGCTTCGGCTACGTGTTCGATCACGCCTCGCCGATCGGCGAGATCGTGACCGCGTCGCCGACCTATCACCGCATCGTGGCCGACTTCCACGGGCGCGCCGCCCACGCGGGCATCCGGCCCGAGGACGGCCGGAACGCGATCGTCGCGGCCGCCCGGGCAATCGCCGCCATGAGGACCGGCCGGATCGACGAGCAGACGACCGCCAACATCGGCACGATCTCCGGCGGAACCGCCGCGAACGTAGTGGCCGAGCGCTGCACCGTCGAAGTCGAGGCCCGCAGCCTCGACGCCGGCCGGGTCGAGGCCCTGGTCACCGAGATGGTCGACCACCTCAACGACGCCGCCGGCGCCGGGGAGTGCGACCTCGACCTCACCGTCGAGCGGATGTTCGACGGCTACCGGAGCAAGGCGAGCGCGCCCCAGACCGTCCTCGCCGAGCGGGCCCTGCGCGCGTGCGGCTACGAGCCGCGGGCGATCGTGACCGGGGGAGGGTCGGACGCGAACGCGTTCGAGGCGGCAGGATTCGCGTGCATGAACCTGGCCAACGGCACCGAGCGCAATCACGAGCCCGGCGAGCGGGTCAGCGTCGATGCGCTCGAGGGCATGCTCGAGGTCGCGGTCGCGCTGGTCGAGGAGGCGGGGGTGGCCGGCCGATGAGCGAGTTCACGCGCATCGGCGGCGACATCAAGTGGGAGGGCCGGATCGCGACCGTCGGCGTCGAGCGGTTCCGACACGAGGACGGGGAGGAGGTCACGCGCGAGAAGGTCTGGCATCCCGGTGCGGTCGGGATCCTGGCCCTGGACTCCACGCACGTGTGGCTCACGCGTCAGCCCCGCGAGGTGGTCGGAGCCCGTGCGTCGCTCGAGGTTCCCGCCGGCAAGCTCGACGTCCCCGGCGAGGAGCCGCTGGCCACCGCCAAGCGCGAGCTCGCGGAGGAGATCGGCAAGCACGCCGCCGAGTGGCAGGAGATCAAGGCCTTCTACACGAGCCCGGGGTTCAGCGACGAGCGGGTCTGGCTCTACCTGGCCACCGACCTGTCCGACGCCCCGCCCGCCGAGGCGGAGGAGAACGAGCGCATCGAGATCGTCCCGTGGCCGCTCGACGCACTCGACGCGGCGTTCGAGGAGTGCGACGACTCCAAGTCGCTGATTGCGTTGCTGTGGCTCATGCGACGCCTCGACGCGAGCTGACAGACCGGCCGGTCCGGAATACGTAGCTTCCACGCCCCGGAATCCGCAAGTGGTAGGGCATCTGTCGCTCGACTACCTGAAGATCGGCGGTGAGTTGATGGGGCGCCCGAGTCAGGGCGCCGGCTCGAACGGGCCCGAACCGGTGCGCGGGATCTCGTAGGCCAGCGCCGGGAGCGAGGCCGAGGCCGGCGCCGAGC
This sequence comes from uncultured Solirubrobacteraceae bacterium, assembly GCA_963816005.1. GTDB lineage: Bacteria > Actinomycetota > Thermoleophilia > Solirubrobacterales > Solirubrobacteraceae > Palsa-465. Next base: position 196,282 of record CAWFKF010000017.1, read on the forward strand.
CGACCGGGGCTCGGCCGCCGCCAGCGCGGCCGGCGGCGCCGCCACGCCCGCCGCCCACGTCCGCCGCGCCGGCGGCCGCCGCCCAGCTCACCCGCACCGGCGCGAGCCGGAACAGGGCGAACCACGTGGCCGGGTCGGTGCGTCCCGTCACCGCGAGGTGGCGGCGGCGCTGGAAGGCGCGCAGGTTGCCCTGCGTCTGAGACGCGAAGGTGCCGGTGATGCGCTGGCCGGGAATCGCCCGGGCCAGGTGCTCCTGCAGCCACACCACGTCGTCGCCGGCCGAGCCGAACCCGAGCGATGGGTAGCCGAGCGAGGGCACGGAGCGGGCGGCCAGGTAGAGCCCGCTCAGCGGCCCCCACAGGCCGGCGGTGTCGGCCCAGGCCCAGTCCCACCACGAGATCCCGCGCGATCGGTAGCGCACCGTCAGTCCCCGGAACAACTCGACCTCCGTGGGACCGACGTTGTAGAGCTGCCCGAGCGGATAGATCGCCCGCCGGTAGATCCGGTTGTACGTGTAGGTGTGGTGGAACACCGTCGCGGGGCTGACGCCGATGTCGTTCCAGTACATCTGGGGCACGTCGAACTGCGCTCCGCCCGGCCCCAGGAAGACCGAGTAGGGGAACGCGGGGTGGTAGTCGACGTACGGGAACGAGGCCAGCCCGACGGGATAGCGGGAGCCGACCGCGGCGCGGAGGTCGTCGATGTACACCTGGGCGGAGGCGTAGCGGCCCTCGTACTCGGCCTCGGCGTCGATGATCAGGCAGTCGGCGCCGGCCCGCACCGCGTCGGCGCCGATCGCCGCCTCGGCGGCGGGGTAGGTGCCGTACACGTACTGCCACGCGCACACGTGCAGGCCGTCGGCGTGCAGGGAGCGCACGAGCCGGGCGCTGAACTGCGACCAGTAGCCGGCGCCGTCGCCGCTCTTGACGATCACGTTGGTGACCCCGGCCGACCGTGCTCTGGCGACGATCTGAGCCGCGCTTCCGCCCGCCGACCGGCTCACGTACCAGATCCACATGCTGCGCCCGTCGAGCGGGTTGGCCGCGGCCCCACGGGGGAGTGCCAGGCCGAGCAGGCACGCGGCGAGGATCAGCGCGGAGCGCACCGGCGCCGGCCGGCGGGGACAGACTGAACGGAGATACGCAAGAGGCCCCATGCCCACATTCGCCTGTCGACGAGGGACCGACTGTACGCGGGGCGGGCGCGGTTGCCGAGTCGCGCACGGACGCTTGCAGGCGCGCACAGGCGCTTGCCGCACCGCACGCGCGCGTGCACCCGGCGCCTGCGCCCGCAGGAGCTTCACCACCGGGCGCGAAGTTGCCAGGATGGCAACGACCACGGAGCCGGCCCCGGCCACGCGGCTGATCGATCTGGTGCTCGACTTTCTGGCCTACCTCGAGCTCGAGCGTGGCCTGTCGCGCAACACGCTCGAGGCCTACCGCTCCGATCTGCTGCAGTACGGCGAGTTCCTCGGCCGCCGCGGTGTCGATGCGCTGGCCGCGGGCCCGGCGGACCTCGCCGCGTTCGTGTCCGAGCTGGCCGAGGGCCGGGAGGGCAAGCGTCCCTTGGCCTCCGCGACCCTGCAGCGCAAGGTGGCCTGCCTACGCTCGTTCTATCGCCACCTGCGCCGCGAGCAGCTGCTCGAGCACGATCCCACGTCCGAGCTGCGCGGCCCGCGCCGGACCGCCCGGCTGCCGAACGTCCTCTCCCGTGACCAGGTCCAGGCGCTGCTGGCCCAGCCTCGCGGCGGCTCCCCGGCGGCCCTGCGCGACCGGGCGCTGCTGGAGACGATGTACGCATGCGGGCTGCGCGCGTCGGAGGCGATCGCGCTCGAGCTGTCCGAGCTCGACCTCGAGGCCGGCATGTTGAGGGCCCGCGGCAAGGGATCCAAGGAGCGCCTGGTGCCGATCGGCAGCAAGGCGATCGACACGCTCGAGGCCTACCTCGCCCGGTCCCGTCCCAAGCTCGTCGGGCTGCGCGCCGAGCCGCGCGTGTTCGTCAACCTGCGCGGAGGCGGCCTCTCGCGCCAGGGGCTCTACAAGATCGTCCAGCGCCACGCCCGCTCGGCCGGGCTCGACCAGCAGATGAGCCCGCACACGCTCCGCCACACCTTCGCCACCCATCTGCTCGCCGGCGGCTGCGATCTGCGCTCGCTGCAGGAGATGCTCGGCCACGCCGACGTCGGCACCACCCAGATGTACACGCACCTGTCGCCCGAGCGGCTGCGCGACGTGTACTTCGACGCGCACCCCCGGGCCCAGCTCGCGCCGGACCCGCCCGTCACGCCGCACTAGGGCCCGGGCGGGAGTCCGGCGGCCCCGGATGCCAGAATCGGGCCGTGCTTCGCCGCCCAATGATCGTGCTTGTGCCTGGGCTCGCGCCCCTCGCGGGGGCCTGCAACTCGCGCACGCCGCCGCCGAATCTGGCCACGCCGGCCGTCCCCACCACGCGCACACGGTCAACTTCCCGCTGGCCGGAATCAGGCTCCGCGTCCCGGGGAACTGGACCGTGTCTGATCGACGAGCACCCACCGCTGCGGTGCTTCGACGCCGTCGATCGCTCCGTTTTCTCGCCCCTCAAGCGATCGCTGCGGCTGTCCCCGGTGGCGGGCGCGTGACGCGCCGGACGTTCGTGGTCGTCCTCGACGCCTGCGGCGCCGGTGCCCTGCCGGACGCGGCGGCGTACGGTGACGAGGGCGCCAACACGCTCGGGCATCTGGCCGAGGTGATCGGCGGCCTGCGCCTGCCGGTGCTCGGCGCCCTCGGCCTCGGCTCGATCCTGCCGCTGGACGGCGTCCCGCCGGCGCCGGCGCCGGTGCTGCACGGGCGGCTGCACGCGCTCGGCCCGGGCAAGGACTCGACCGCCGGTCACTGGGAGCTCATGGGCGTGGTCGCCTCGGCGCCGCCTCCGACCTATCCGGGCGGCTTTCCGGACGACGTGGTCGGAGCGGTGTCGGAGCTGAGCGGGCGGGGCGTGATCTGCAACCGCCCCTACAACGGCATCGGCGCGATCGACGACTTCGGCGCCGAGCACCTGCGCACCGGTGCGCTGATCGTCTACACGAGCCAGGACTCGGTGCTCCAGGTCGCGGCCCACGTCGACGTCGTGGCGCCGACCGAGCTGTACGAGATCTGCGCCCGCGTGCGCGAGCTGATGCAGGAGCCGCACGCGGTCGGTCGCGTGATCGCGCGCCCGTTCACGGGCGCGCCCGGAGCGTTCGAGCGCACGGACGGGCGCCACGACTTCGGCCTACCGCCGGTCGGCCGCAGCTACCTCGAGGAGCTCCAGGCGGCCGGCGTCCCCGTGCACACGGTCGGGAAGGTGGGGGAGCTGTTCTCGGGTGTGGGGATCGACGTGATGCATCCCGGGGCCACCAATGCACGCGCGATCGCCGAGACGACGCGGCTGCTCGAGTCGCTCGAGCACGGGCTGGTGTTCGCAAACCTGGTCGAGACCGACCAGGTGTACGGCCACCGGCACGACGCCGAGGGCTTTCATCGCGCCCTGCAGGAGATCGATGCGAGCGTCGCCGGCTGGCTCGAGCTGATGCGCCCGGGGGACATGCTCGTGCTGACCGCCGATCACGGCTGCGACGTGACCTCGCCGCGGACCGACCACACCCGCGAGCACGTTCCGCTGCTGGCGGCCTTCGAGGGGCACGGCTCCCGGCGCCACGACGGCCCGCTGGCCGACGTCGGGGCCAGCGCGCTGAAATGGCTCTCGGGACGAGAAGCGGCTGCGCTGCCCGGAACGCCGTTCCTGTGAGCTGACCAGGATGCCCGAGCTACCCGAGGTGGAGACGGTGCGCCGCCAGCTGGCGCCCCAGCTCGAAGGCCGGGAGATCCGCGAGGTGCGGATCCTCGACCCGCGCTGGACCCGACCCGGGCCGCCGGCCGAGGTGCAGGAGGGCCTGCGCGGCGCCCGCGTGGAGCGGCTCGGGCGCCGCGGCAAGTACCTGGCCTGGGAGCTCTCGAGCGATCGGCACCTGCTCGTGCACCTGCGGATGACGGGCGCCCTGCTGTACGACCCGCCCGAGGAGCCACCGCACGCGCGCGTGCACTTCGCGCTCGGTGACGGCCACCGGCTCGTCTACGTCGACGCCCGCCGGTTCGGGACGGGCCACCTGTTCCACAGTGCGGCGGAGCGCGACCGCTACCTCGCCGAGCGGATCGGCGTCGAGCCGATGACCCCCGAGTTCACGGTCGAGCACCTGCAGCAGGCCGCCCGCGGCCGCCGCACCCCGGCCAAGACGTTCGTCCTCGACCAGCGGCAGATCGCCGGTGTGGGCAACATCTACGCCGACGAGGCGCTGTTCCGGGCCGGGATCCATCCGCTGCGTCCGGCCGGGCGCCTCACCCGGGCCCAGCTCGCGCGGCTCCGGGACGCGATCGAGGAGGTGCTGCTGGCCGGAATCGAGGCCAAAGGCGCGACGATCGACGACTTCCGCCACATCGACGGCGCCTGGGGCTCGTTCCAGGACCGCTTCGCCGTGCACCGCCGCCAGGGGGAGCCGTGCCCGGTCTGCGGCCGGCCGGTGCGCAAGCTCGTCGTCGGCGGACGCGGCACGTACGTGTGCGAGCATTGCCAGCCGCGGCCGCGCAGGAGCCGCGCGCGCTGACGCGCCGACCGCGCTACGCCGCGAGCAGGTCGCTCAGGCGGCCGGCGCGGTCGGCGGCCAGAAGCTGGTCGAAGCCGCCGAGCGGCTGCTCGTCGACCAGGATCTGCGGGAAGGTCATCAATCCCGTGCGCCTGACGAGTTCTGCGCGGCCGTCCGGGTCCTTTGCCAAATTGATCTCCTGATACTCGACGCCGCGCTTCTTCAGCAGCGCTTTGGCGTTGATGCACCAGGGACAGGGATCAGTGGTGTAGACAGTGACTCTCTTCATAACTTCACTTTGTATAGTACCACCTCGCGCACGCGTGTGCGGCCCTACCGGGGGCTCGTGCCGGCGGCGCGGTTCGGGGGATTCGTGCCGGCGCCACTGAAGACGGAGGCGATCGTGCTGCGCTCGATCCGCTACGGCGAGGCCGATCGCGTCCTGCACCTGTACACACCCCAGCACGGCCGGATCGGCGCGATCGCCAAGGGGATCCGGCGCTCGCGCAGCCGCTTCGGCGCCCGGCTCGAGCCCTTCTTCCACGTCCGCGCCGTCCTGCGCGAGGGCCGTGGCGACCTGTTCACGGTCACCAGCGTCGACACGATCACCGTCCATGCGGGTCTGCGCGACCACGCCGCGACGCTCGATGCGGCGGCGCGCGCCTGCGATGCCGTCGCGCGCCTGTTCGAGACCTCCGATCCGCATCCGCAGGTGTTCGTCCTGCTCCGCAACGAGCTGGCCCTGCTGCACGCCGATCCGGCCCAGTCACGGGCCGCCAACGGCCTAGCGTTCCGGCTCAAGCTGCTGCTCGCGGCGGGCATCGTGCCGCAGCTCGCGGCCTGCGCCGCGTGCGGCGACACCGAGCACCTGCAGGGCTTCTCGGGCGCGGCCGGCGGGGTCGTCTGCATGTCGTGCGAAGGCGCCGCATTCCCGCTCGACGAGGAGGCCTACCGCTTCCTGGTCGGGGCCCTGGGCCATCCGCTGGCGCAGGCGCCCGACGCCTCGGAGCGCGCGCTGCGTCAGGCCGAGCGCGCGATCGGCGAGACGGCCGAGCACCACGCCCACGTCCACCTGCGGCCGCTGCTCCGGGACCCGCGGGCCGCGTAGACACCCGCCGAGGCCCGCACGGCGCACCACGGGACCGCGACGACTTCGCATCAGCGCGGACGACCCGCAGCCGGCGCTGGCAGAATCGAGTGAGATGAGCGACACCGGCCGCACCGTACCGACCGCCGTTACCTACGCCCACCCGGACGGGCCTGTCGCCGCCGCCTTCGCCGAGCGGACCATGGCCCGCGAGGCGGCCGAGCTCTCGTCGCTGGCCACGCACTCCTATCCGGCCGAACGTGCGCGCCCGGAGGCGACGTGCGGGCTGCGCACCCCGTTTCAGCGCGACCGCGACCGGATCGTCCACTCCAAGGCGTTCCGGCGCCTGAAATACAAGACCCAGGTGTTCGTCGCGCCGGCCGGCGATCACTATCGCACCCGCCTGACCCACACGCTCGAGGTCACGCAGGTCTCACGCACCGTGGCGCGCGCGCTGCGACTCAACGAGGACCTGGTCGAGGCGATCGGGCTCGGCCACGATCTCGGCCATCCTCCGTTCGGCCACATCGGCGAGGAGGCGCTCGATCGCTGCCTGGCCGAGCGCTTCGGCTCCTCGTTCGAGCACTATGAGCAGTCGCTGCGCGTGGTCGACACGCTCGAACGCGACGGCGAGGGCCTGAACCTGACGATGCCGGTCCGGGACGGGATCGTCCACCACTCGGGTCGCGCCGCCGAGCCGGAGACGCTCGAAGGCAAGATCGTGCGCCTCGTGGATCGGGTGGCCTACATCAACCACGACATCGACGACGCGCTGCGGGCGAGCGTGATCGACGAGTCCAACCTCCCGGCCGAGCCGATCGCGGTCCTCGGTCACACCGGGTCACAGCGGATCGACACGCTGGTTCACGATCTCGTCGAGCACTCCGAGGCCGCCGGCACGATCGTGCAGGGCGAGCGGGCGGGCGCGGCCATGGCCGAGCTGCGCACGTTCATGTTCGACCGCGTCTACCTGGGCCCGCAGGCGCGGCGGGAGCACGCCAAGATCGCGCTCGTGGTGCGGTCCCTGTTCGACCACTACTGTGCGCATCCCGATGAGATCCCCGAGTCGATCCCGCCGGGCGAGCTCGCCCGCCGGGTCACCGACCACGTTGCCGGGATGACCGACCGCTTCTGCATCCGGACGTTCGAGGAGCTCAGCGTGCCGGTCGCGTTCGCCCCGTGACCCGCTACACCTCCGACTCGCGCGATCGCGTCCGCGATGCGGTCGACATGCTCGCGCTCGTCTCGACGCGGACCGAGCTGCGGCGCGCAGGGGTCGACAGCTACTTCGGGATCTGCCCGTTCCACGACGAGCGCACCGGTTCCTTCCACGTGCGACCGGACGAGAAGCACTACCACTGCTTCGGCTGTCAGGCGTCGGGCGACCCGTTCACGTTTGTGATGGAGACCGAGGGCCTCGACTTCAAGGAGGCGCTCGAGTCGCTCGCCGACCGCTTCGGGGTCAAGCTCGAGACCGAGGACGAGGACCCCGAGGCCGCCTCGCGCCGGCAGCGGCGCGAGCGCCTGCACGAGCTGCTCGGGCGCTCGGCCGCCTACTACGCGCGGTACCTGTGGGAGGCGCAGGAGGCCGCGGACGCGCGGGCCTACCTGCTCGACCGCGGCCTGCACGAGGAGACGCTGCGCGCCTTCCGCGTGGGCTACGCCCCCAGCGCGTGGGACCGGATCCTGATCGCCTCGCGGCGCGCGGGCTTCCGGGACGAGGAGCTGCTCGCCGTCGGCCTCGGCCAGCGCTCCCGGGCCCGCCCCGGTCAGGTCTACGACCGCTTCCGCGAGCGGATCATGTTCCCGCTCGCCGACGCCCGCGGCCGCGTGCTCGGCTTCGGCGCCCGCGCGATGCGCTCAAACCAGCAGCCCAAGTACCTGAACACCTCCGACGGCGAGCTCTACCACAAGGGCAGCCAGCTGTTCGGGATCGATATCGCCCGCGCGCCGGCCGCCCGGGCCGGGCGCGTGATCATGGTCGAGGGGTACACCGACGTGCTCGCGCTGCACCAGGCCGGGCTCAGCAACGCCGTTGGGATCATGGGCACGGCGCTGACCGAGGAGCAGGTGCGCGAGCTCGAGCGGACCGCCCGCGTGCTGGAGCTGTGCCTCGACTCCGACCGCGCCGGGCAGGACGCGATGCTGCGCGCCGCACGGCTGGTCGCCGGCCGCGATCTCGAGCTCCGGGTGGTGCCGCTGCCCGACGGGTCCGATCCCGCCGACCTCGTCCAGCAGGAGGGCGCGGAGGCGCTCCGCGCCCGGGTCGAGGCCTCGATTCCGTTCGTCGTCTTCCAGGTGGAGCGGATCCTCGATCGTGCCGATACGCGCAGCGCCGAGGGCAAGGACCGGGCGCTCAGCGAGCTCCGGCCGGTGCTGGCCGAGCTGCCCGCGAGCGTCCTCCGCGACGACCTCGTGCGCCGCGTCGCCGGCCGGCTCGAGCTCTCCGAGGGCATGCTCGTGTCGCTGATCGCCGACGGGCGGCCGGCGGTCGCACCGGGGCTTTCAGGCGCGCCGGCCGCGCCGGTGGCCCTCGACCAGGGCGCCCGCGCCGAGCGGACCTTCCTGACCATGTGCGTCGCCGTTCCCGCCGCCGGCGAGGAGGCCCTGCGCTCGATCGATCCCGAGCAGCACATCACGAGCGCGTCGCTGCGGCGGGCGGCCCGCCACCTGATGGGCCGGACGGCGTCCCCGTTCACCGATCTGCCCCCCGAGGACGAGGAGCTGGCCAGGACCATCTCGGACCTGGTGGCCCGCGCGGGGCGGACCCCAGACGTCAGCGCCAACCGGCTCGAGCACGCGCGCCTGCTGCTGGAGCTGGGGCGCATCGACCGCTCGATCCGGCGAGCGCGGGGCGAGCGCGGGCTCGATGTGGGCGCGCTGGCCCGCGAGCGCGAGCAGGTGCAGGGGTCGATCCACGAGGTCACGGCCCGGATCGAGGGAGTCGAATGAGGACCGCGTCCGGCGGCTTACCCGGGCGGCTTCCCGACCCGCTCCTGCTCCCGATACAGTAGGCGCTGGTCACGCGACCGATACGCCTTCCGGGGTAACTCAATTGGCAGAGTACTCGGCTGTTAACCGAGGTGTTGTGGGTTCGAGTCCCACCCCCGGAGCTCCCGAAACGCCCGAGGCGTCGGGCGTTTCGCCGTTCCGGGTACCGATCCGGGTACCAATTTGCTCCCGAGACCACAGTTCCTCGGACAATCCCTCGTTCGGTGTACGGGAGAACGACCGCGCCGGCCGGTTGGCCTCTTGCCGTCGGATCAGCGGGCGCTCGAGTGCGCCCGGCTGGAGACCCAGGCGTGAGAGACCGAGGCGACTGAGCAGCCTCGATGCTTTCCGGGCTGGGGCGGGGTGCTCGAGCGGCTGACTTTGCTGGCGCCAGTGCGCATTGCTGGCACGTCAAGTGCCCTACTGACATCTCGAAGCGAGGACAGAGATCGTCAAGGGTGATGTGTGGGTGACACACGGCTCGGAAAACGCTGACCGGGTGCTCGCGCTCGCGAGGCTGGTGGCCGCCAGGGAGGGGGGGCGTTCACAGTTGTACAGGTCGTGCTGCGGATCGCGAGCAGCAACGCGAAGGGCTTGACGTGGTAGACAAACGAGAAGAGGAGTAGGTTGTGGTCGACGTGAAGGTGGCTGACGAGCTCTCGGAGGAGGGACGCGGTATCTCGGTGAAGATCATCAACGAAATGGGGATCGAGCCGGGCACGACATCGCGGACGCCGCGTGCGGCGTGGGCGCGGATCTGGTCGACGGACGCGGTGCGCGTCGTTGCAAACAGCCGGTGCTTGTGGTGCCAGCGCGCGTCCGCGGGCGGTGGGAATTTGAGGCGATGAGCTTTTCTAGGGCATCCAGACTGATCGGTCCCGCTTTTGAGCATGCGACGGTCGCGGATGCGATGCGCGCGGGGATCATCAGCTGCCAGGCTGATAGCAGCTTGCGTGCGATTGCCGAGCTCATGGCGAGCTATCACGTGCATGCGGTGGTGGTGGAGCGGGCGGGGGTGGAATCGGGCGTAGCGCCCGGGCAGGGGTGGGGGATCGTGTCGGACGTCGAGCTTGCGCGGGCGGCGGCGCGCGGCGAGTTGCAGGCGACCGCTGGCGAGCTGGTTGGCTCGGGTGCGACGTTTATTGGACCGGCTGAGCCGCTGAGGCGCGCGGCGGAGCTGATGAGCGAGCATCGCGTCAGCCATTTGATCGTCTCTACGGCGCCGACCACGCGTCCGGTCGGGATCATCTCGACTCTTGATCTTGCCGTGGCGCTCGCGTGGGGCAGGGGTTAGCGGTTGGTATTGCTGGAGTGGCTAGTCCTCGATGGTGGTGCGTCGGTCCTTTCCTAGCCTTGGAGCGCTGAGTGGATCCCGCCTCGCCGGCTGCTCGCTCCGACGATGGTGACGATGAGCGAGAGTTGCCCTTGGCCGTGGACGCTTGAGTTGGCCCTGGCCGCGTAAACGGCGTCTAACGGCTTCAGGGCGGCAGGGAGCGGTACGGTGCTCGCGATGGCCTACGTGTTTCTCGAGCACCCCTCGTCGCTAGAGCACGACACGGCGGCGCATCCCGGGCAGGCGGCCATCACGATGCATCCCGAACAGCCCAGCCGGCTCGTGGCGATCGAGCGGGAGCTCTCGGCGCGCGACTGGCTGGGGTTTGAGCGTGTGCTCGCTCCCGCGGTCGAGCGGTCTGTGCTGAGCGCCGTTCATCCCGAGCGCTATGTGGCGTCGATCGAGCGAGCGTGCGGGTCCGGAGGGGCGTACCTCGACGCCGACACCGTGGTCAGCGAGCGATCGTTCGAGGCGGCGCTGCATGCGGCGGGCGGGGCGGTGCGGATGGTCGACTTGCTGCTGGACGGGGAGGCGTCGGCGGCGTTCTGCTCGCTCCGGCCCCCCGGTCACCACGCCTTACCGTCCCAAGCGATGGGGTTCTGCCTGTTCAACAACATCGCCGTCGCGGCGCAGTACGCGCTCGACGCGCGGCACCTCGAGCGAGTGATGATCATCGACTGGGACGTGCACCACGGCAACAGCACCAATCAGGTCTTCCACGCAAGCAACCAGGTGCTGTTCGTCTCGATCCATCAATCGCCGCTGTTCCCCGGGACCGGGCCGGCCGACGACGTCGGGGAGGCCGAGGGCAGGGGGTACACGGTCAACCTGCCGGTGCCTGCGGGATCCGGTGACGAGGTCTGGGTGTCGCTCCTCGAGCACGTCGTGGTACCGCTCGCGCGCGCGTTCGAGCCACAGCTCGTGCTGGTCTCCGCGGGCTACGACGCGCATCGCGACGATCTGCTCGCGGATTGCGCCGTGACCGAAGAGGGGTTCGCGGCGATGGCGCATGCCGTGTCTGGAGCGTGCCAGTCGCTGTCGGCGCCCGTCGGCGGCGTGTTGGAGGGCGGATATGCGCTCGGGGCGCTGGGACGCTCGGTGGCGGCGACGCTTCAGGCGTTTTCGACGCCGGTTGCGGTCGCTGGCTCGGCACGAGCTCCGGAGGCGGGCGTGGCGCCGATCGCGCGCGAGGCGCGCGATCGGCTCGCCGAGTGGTGGCCGCAGCTCGGGCGGCGAAACATTCGCCAAGGCTAGGCGCCGCCGGCGGCTCGACTATTCGCCGAGTTCGACGAGGAGTAGGCGCCGCGCCTCGCGCTCACGGCGGGACCACCCCTTCGCTCGGAGTGCGGGGCTGTCCCGACGAATGCCGCTCCTGACACATGCAGCAGCGTCGGGAATCCGAGCGACGACACGCATCCGTTGCCGACCAAGGAGAGCCCACCACCGGCCGCTGCTAGCCGGCAGCCGGGCGGCGAGCAAACGCGGCAGGCATCGAAGCGGAAGTGCGGACGATAAGTTGCGGCGGGAGCCGCGCTTCTCGCACGAGTGCTTTCACGATCTCTGTGCTTGCAGACCGGACGATCCCTGTGGCGACGTAGGAGGCGTCCGGATCCGGCTCCACGACGCCGGTGGCGGACGAGTGCAATCCCCCAGGACCATTCGTCGGTTCATGCCAAAGCTGACGAGCGCGATCAACGGATACCGGTCGTCGGAGGCGGCACTGTGCACCCGCCGCCGCGCCCGCTGCTTCGACCTTGAGATGCGGCTCGCGTGGGCCGACCGGCGGCGGGGTCGCCGGTCGGCGCGGCCCCAAGCATTGGACAGCTGTCCTTCCGGGGAGGCTCAGCGCGGGAGGGTTAGGCCGTGAGCGGCGGGGATCGTCGGCGCGGGCTGCTCGTGGACGGCGTGGACGATCTCGGTGTTGCCCCCGCAGGTATACGGGGGTGGGCCCGAGATCGGCATGCCCGAGCTGGCGCTGGATGACGACCAGCGGCACGCCTTTGCGCGACATCTCCACTGCGTGCGCGTGCCGGAGCTGATGCGCGCGAACCGCCGGCGCACGCCCACGGCGATCGCCGCGTTACGCAGCTGGACCTGGAGGCCGGCCGCTGAGCAGGGCCGTCGCGGGTCGGGCCGCGGAGCACGCACAACAGCGCGCCGACTGGGAGTGTGAATCGGATGCTCAGCCTGGGATCGAGTTGGTCCCAGGCCCAGCGGTCGATCCCCACCTCGCGGCGCTCGCCGCGCTTACGTCGGTTGCTTGAGGCACGGCGTTAGCAGGGACAGGACACCATCGCGCGAACTGAGAGCTGTCCACGATGTCGACTCGTCTGCGTGCCCAACTTCCACAACCATTGTGTGAACTGCACCGCGCGAGGTTGTTCCGAGCGTCGAGCCACCTTCATCGTGGTAACGCCCGACGCTGGCGTTCGACCATGCGGCCTCCTCGGCCGACTCGTGGCCCTGATCTCGGTATCAGCGCCGCTCGTCATGGTCGGGCTATCGGACCCGCCGGCTGCGTCCGCCGGCGAGCCTGCGGGTTCCCCGTTTCGGCGCGTGCTCACGGTCGGGGACCGCGGTGCGGATGTGAAGAGACTGCAGGCATGGCTGACCGACGTGGGGATCCCAACGGCGGCCGACGGGATCTACGGCGTCCTGACCAGCCGCTCAGTCCAGCGCTTTCAGCACGCCGCACACCTCAGCCCAGCCACCGGCACCGTCGGCGTGCGAACCGCAACAACACTGAGAGCTTGGACCGCGACCGGCGAGACGGTCAGGCGCGGCGGCCTCGGGTTGATATTCCCACTACGACCGATCGAGCGAGTGCTGCCGCCCCACGACTGGACTCTCGACCAGGGAGTCGACATCGGCACCGCCAACAAGGCCTGCGGATCGAGCGTCGTCGAGGTCGCGATCACCTCAGGCACGATCGTGCAGGAAGGCATCGACGGGTTCGGTCCCGACGCGCCCGTCTTGAAGAGTCGCCGGCGGATCACTGGCAGGACGCTACATCTACTACGGGCACGCCAAGCCGGCGCTCGTGCCCGTCGGAGCACACGTAAACGCCGGGGACCCAAATCGCCGAGGTCGGCTGCGGCCAGGTCGGCATCTCGAGCGGACCGCACCTCGAGATCGGCATCAGCGCCCCCGGAGGCCCTCACTGCTGCCCGCGTCAGCTCCAGACCGCGTCACAGATGTGTGACATCTCCACAGGCTCTACGACAGCACGCGATAGCCCTCGACCCCCTCGCCCGCAGCTGCCACGAGTAACGCATGGCACCACGCGCGTCCCGCAACCAACTCAGGCCGCGAGCGTTCGGAGCGAGAGGCGCCTGAGCGGGAGCAGGCTCGCCGGGAGCGGACTACATGCCGGAAGACCGGGGCTCCCGCTGACGCAGAGACCCGGGCCGGAGCGAGCAAGACCTGTCTCGCCCGGGAAGCGGTACACGTCGAACCCGGCTGCGCGTCGTTTCGCTGGCGGTAGGTGGTGTGATCGTCCCGGTTGTGATTGTGGCTGGAGGCGATGGTGGCGGGAAGGCGGCTGGCGATGGAGGCGCGACGCAGAGCTGAGCCAACCCTTCCGGCCCTCGGGCAAGCGCGTGAATGCGGTCTTGCAAGCTGAAAAGAGGATTGCAACGTTTCCCCCCGACGGCGGTCTATGCGAGAACTGCGCGCCATGCGCAAGCGATTTCTCCTTCTCTTCGCGGCCGTCGTGGTGCTGGCTGCCCCCGCCGTTGCGTCGGCCGATTACCCACACGTCGTCACCCCTGGCGAGTCCCTATCGTCGGTCGCGGCTGTGGACGGGCTGAGCGTCGATCAGGTCGCCGCCGCCAATGGAATCGCGTCGGATGGGCAGCTGATTGCCGGCACGACGCTGCTGATCCCGCCGCAGACCAGCGCGACAGGCGGGTCCGGAGCTGTCACGGCTGGTACCGCTGCATCCACGGGGGATGGGGACGCGGACAGTGACGATGGCGCTGCGGGCAGCGCGACGCCTGCGAGTGTGAGCTCCGCACCGGCGAGCGCCGGCGCGTACGTTGTGCAGCCCGGTGACACGTTGTCGGCGATCGCCGCCAACGCGGGCACCAGCGTCTCGGAGCTCGCCACGGCGAACGGCATCGATCCGAATGCGCTGCTGCTCGCGGGCTCGACGCTGCAGCTCGCGGGATCGCCCGCGACGTCGTCTGCGGCGTCTCAGCCAGCGTCCGCGACGACGCAGGCGCCCGCTATTGGAACCAGCATTGTGGGGCGAATGACCTGGTTCGGGGGTCCACACGACGCGGGCGCGCAGGGCGCCCCGGCAAGCGGCCTCGGATGGCGCTCTGACGGGATGTCGTTCTACAACTACGGTTCGCTGGGGCATCGGTGGCTGATTCGCTTTCCGTGGGGCCAGACGTTGAACATGTCCCAGATCGACATCGGTCCGGCGCCCTGGACCGGTAACCCGTTCGACATCGCCTTCAGCGCCCTGCCGAATACGCCGTACAACTGGCAGAATTGGCCCAACCCGGTCGTCACCGGCACCTACCAGGGGGGCTCACCATGATCGAGCGTGCAGCGAGCTGACCGCGGGAACGGCACTGGCGTTCCATCGAGGGACATCCGCTCACGCAGCCAGCGGCGCTGCTACTCGCTGGGACTGCCAGTGGCGCGAGAAACAACTTGGTCTGCTCGCTGATCCGCATCGGGTTCGGGTCGAACACCCAGCCGATGCAAAGCGAACAAGCAGCATAGTGAAAGGACAATCGAGCGCGAAGCTGAACTAACCGCCATGCCCCAACCCGACCGACGGCGTGACCCCCACGTCCCGGACGCGATAGAGAAGCTCCTCGGCTGGTTCGGCCTCTGGGTGATCAGCCCGGACGAGTCGGGCTCCTCGCCAAACCACCCAACGCGCCCAGCGTCATCCCAAAGCATGTCCACCTCGTCGCTGAAGGCCTCTCGATCGCCCGCGCCAGCCACCGCACGATGGAGTCTTCCCACAGCTACTCGACGCTCTCTGGAGTGATCGGCCCACCAGCTCGCGCGACCGCTCGTCCATAAGACGCCACGCGGGCGACGACGCGGCGAGCGCACTCACGGGGCGGTCGCGTCGAGGATCAACGCCACCTCGGCGGCGGTCGCGGGTGGGACCGCGCGGCCCATCCGCTCCGCGTCGCTGCTGGCGCGTCCCAGTCAGGACGAAGTCGACGGGGAAACCCGGCGATGGCCGTACATTCGGCCACACGGTGACCGACTCGATCGTGAGCTAGCCCCATTTTCCGCGTGATGACGCGGTAGGCCGGGTCGCTGCTCGCGGCTTGGTTGGTCGCGTTGTGCGGTGTTTGCTGGCATCGTGGGCGCGATGCTGGTCGGCGGTGCTGTTTCGCAAGCTTGGGATGTAGGGCCAAACACGCGGGTGCTGGCTGCTGCTCGGGTCTCGGGTGAAAGGCTTACGGACTGGGCGATCGTTCCGTCCGCGGCGTCCATTAGTGTAGGGCCAACATGTATGTCAAGCGTCATGCGGTGGTCCGGGGACGTACGCGCTATGTGTATCTCCGCTTGGTGCAGGCGTATCGCGATGAGCACGGGCGCGTGCGTCACCGTGTGCTGAAGACGTTGGGGCGTGAGGACGAGCTCAAGGCGTCGGGCCAACTCGAGCAGCTGATGGGCTCGTTCGCGAGGTTGGACCCGCCGATGACGGGGGTGCGCCGCGAGGTCGGGCCGTTGTTGCTCGCGTGGCACTTCATCGCCGAGCTTGATCTGATCGGCACGGTCGACCGGGCGTTGCCGCAGCGCGGGCGTCAGCAGCTGTCGGTCGGGGAGGCGGTCGCGGCGCTGATCTGCAGCCGCTTGTGTTCCCCCTCGCCGTTGTATGACATCGCCGGGTGGGCGTCCGGGGCGGCGCTGCAGGAGCTGCTCGGGATCCCGGCGGTGCTGCTCAACGATGATCGGTTGGGGCGGGCGCTGGAGATCCTCGCGATGTACGCGGAGACGCTGCGTGGCACGCTCGCCGCCAGGGCGATCGAGCGGTTCGGGATCGACGCCGGCCGTTTGCATGTCGATCTGACCGCCCTGCGGGTGTGTGGCGCGTACGAGAACTCGGCGCTGGTCGCGAACGGGTGGGCTCAGGGGCAGGGCGTTGGACGCCAGGTCCGGGCGTTGCAGGCAGCGACCGCGGACGGCGTGTCGTTGTACGTGCGCCCGGAGCCGGGGAACGCGGCCGAGGTGTCGCTGATCGCCCAGAGCCTCGAGCGGCTCAGACAGCTGTCCGGGCCGGGTGGGCTGTTGATCCTGGACTCCGCGTGCGGGCACCCCAAGACGCTGTGCGAGATCGCCCGCGCGGGCCTGTCGTTCATCGTGCCGTTGCGCGCCCAGACCGGGTTCCGGGAGCGGTTCCTGACCGATGTCGGTCCCGACAGCCTGCGGGCGGTGCGCTACGTCTCACAGCGTGAGCACAAGCTCCCGTCCGAGCTGCGCACCAAGTATCGCGGCGCGCTCAGGGACTGGGAGCTGACCGATCCCGAGACCGGCGAGACCCGCCGCCTCCGCGTCGCGTACATCCACTCCCCAGAAGAGCACCGCGAGACGGCCGCCGCCCGTGAACGCGCGCTGACCAAGGCCGAGGAGCAGCTCCAGCGCGTCAAAAACGGGCTCGGTGGGCGCTACTACAAGACCCGCAAGCAGGTCGAGACACGCGTCGCCAGGATCATCGCCCCGAACATCGAGGGGCTGATCACGACCACGACCAGCACCCGCAACGGCAAGCCGACACTCACCTGGACGCGCGACCAGGAGGCGATCAACACGGCCGCGCAGACCGACGGGATCTACGCGCTCGCGACCAACCTCCCCCAGAAACGGCTGACCGCCGGGCAGATCCTGCGCGACTACAAAGGGCAGCAGATCGTCGAGCGCCGCCACCGCGACTACAAACAATCACTCAAAGTCCGGCCGATCTTCCTGCACAACGACGACCGCATCTACGCGCTCACCAGCATCATCGGAATCGCGCTCCTGATCTTCGGACTGATCGAAACCGAGACACGCAACGCGCTCGGCGATACCGAGTTGCTCCCCGGCCTGCTGCCCGAGAACCGCTCAGCGAAACCCACCGGACGCAACGTGCTCGGCGTCTTCCAAGGACTCGGCCTCACCTACACACGCGCCGGCATCGAACTCGACCGCCTCACCCAGACTCAACGCCGTGTCCTCGAGCTACTCCAGATCACACCACCCTGGCCCGAGCAACAGCCAGCACCGCTAACCCTTTCCTAGCGCGGAAAATGGGGCTAGCGCTCGCCCACTCGGCTGCGCTTGCTGTCGTGGCCTTTAGCTCGCGTGCTGGACGCGGCAAAGGCCAACGTGGCCTAACACTGCGAACTCCGAGACGGAGCCACGGACCCTGGCGACGGCCACGGCTCCTTTAGCCCACCTTTAGCCCCAATACCGTTTCCTTAGGCGGCTAGGATCGTGATGGCGTCGCTGGGTGGCTTGGTCGGCTTGGGCGGGTTTCGATGCTCGGGGCGTTTGACGGCCCAGTTGCTCATCTTGCGCTTGATGACTCTTGGGTTGCTGCGCAAGCGACGTGGTCGGAGTCGTTCGGAGAGGATCTCGGCGATCGCGTGCTCATGGGCGGTGGCGATCGTCAGGGGGGGAAAATCCCGGCTTGGTGCGGGCGCTGCGACGGGCGGCCCTGAGGCTGCGGGTGAACGACAATCGGTCGGGGTCGAGGTCGCCGTGTAGGGCGGCGTCGTGCATCAGCCGGCGGATCGCGTAATGGGTGCAGAGGTATCCGTAGGCTTCTTGGTAGACGCCGTCGGGCTGTTTGGAGCGCAGCACCACGCGCGGTCCGCGCTGGTGGACCTTGAGCTCGTCGAGCGCGTTTTCGATCTCCCAGCGCTCGTGATAGAGGACGCCGAGCTCGGCGGCGGGCGCGTGCTCGGGCTCGTGGATTGTCGTCAGCAGCCGGTAGCGCTGCTCGGGGTCGCTTGTGCCGTCATCGAGCTGGTACTCGACGACACGCACCTGCTCACCGTCGCGCTGGGCGCGCTGATCGGGCTGGTTGGTGTAGATGCGGGTCAGGTACGAGCCGTCCGGGAGTTGCTGCTCGCGCGGGAGGACCATGTTCGTCTTCACACGCCAGAGCAGCTGCGCCCCGGTCTGGCGGGCCGTTTGGAAGCGCTGGAAGCTGTAGAAGCCACGATCGGCAAGGCACAGCATCCCCGGCTGAAGCGCACCGAGCAGCTCGTCGGCCAGCTCGTTCTCACCGCGGCTCAGCGGCCCCATCGCCGCGGCGCATATCGCGTGCGTACCGGTCTCTGAGAGCGCCACCAGCCGCAGTTGCGGAAACGCACCAACACCCTGTCCACGACCCGTCCCTGGCCGCCCGAACTCCTGCTCGTTCGCCGGCGTATCCGCGACATCCAAGCACGTGCCATCCAGGCTCATCAGCCGCCACTGGCGATAGAACGCGCCGCGCGTTGCCTCCGTCGCCAACGGCCCCGCGACCGCCTCAAAGAGCAGCTCAAGCGGCTCGCGCCCCAGCCGCGAACGCGCCTTGAAGATCGACCCCTTCGCCGGCACCTCCCACACCTGCCGCCACCCCGACACCCACGCCAGTCCCTCCACCAGCGCGCGCATCACCTCCTCATACGAAGCGTCCGCGAACAACGCCATCGCCAACACGTAATACACAACGACACGCGCCGGCAGCAGCCGATGCCGGCGCTCCACCCGCCCCGCCTCGAGCACCACCCGATCCACCAGCTCCGGCGGGAACACCCGCGTCAGAACACCGATCGAGATGTGATCAGACAACCGCTGATCAGTCTCAGGCTTGACCCAACCAGACCGAGGCACGCCGCAACCATAATCATCCCATCGGACGCTAAGGAAACGGTATTGCCTTTAGCCCGGATCCAGCGGCGCCGGATCCGCGGGCAGGATCAGGACCGCGCTTCTCCTGTACTTGTGCAGGACCTCGCGTCACGCGCGGGATCCGGTGATGTCTGGGATGAACTGCACTGCTGTAGGTTGGGGGTGCGTGCGCGCGGTTGATGGTGCGGGTGGTGTGCGCGGTCGCCAGCCTTACGTCGGTCCCCGACCAGGATCGCGCTGGAAGCGTATTCCGTCGGGCTGACTCCCCACCATCATCAGGCGGGCGCCTCGCGACACCGCCGCGTGCGCCCGCCTTGCCACGGCGGCGGGAACAGACCCCCGGCGAAGAAGCCGATCCCGATGATCACCGTCATCACCACGCCCCGACTAGGCGCAGGTCCGCTGCGTTCATGGCACGGCGGTTGTTCGTCGCTCGGCGCGATCCGTGTCGGCCCACACCGCCGAGACACGCGCCACCCACTGCCGACGCAAGGGGAGTTGCCGGACGAGGCGTGCCCCGGTGGCATCATAGTCAGAGACTTCGGACCGGGTGGCTAATCGACCCGTCATGCAACTCACCTTCCACTGGCGCTGCGCCACCTGCAGACGCGAAGACGACGCCATTCCCGGCGTCTGCCCAGGCTGCGGCGCTCCGGCCGGGCCGCCGACCCTCGCGGAGACGTGGAACCGAGACCATCCGGGCGACCCGATGCTCGTCGCCGCCCCGGCGCGGAGGCGGCCGCGCCCGATAGCGACACGGTCGCGATCGCGTCGATCGCGCGCGCCCGCTCCCCAGCGCCGCTGGTCGCCACTCGCGATCGCCTCGCCGGTGGCCGGCGTCCTGCTCGGCGTTGCGCTGTGGTCGACCGGCGTGTTCGACCCCCGCTCCAGCAAGCCCTCGACTGTGGCGTCCGCGGCCGCGAAGTCACACCCCAGCCCCCCGCCCTCGACCACGGCCAGCGCCCCGGCCAAGCCGAAACCGCGCGCTGCCAAGGCCGGCCTTGGCGCGCATCGCGTGTTCGTCGGACAGGCCTTCTCGGTCGCATATCCCCGGGGCTGGACCGTCCAGAGCGCCGAGGCGGCGGTCCCCTTGGGGACCGACACGACGATCGTCGCTCCGGGCGATCCGCACACGATGTTACGGGTCGACGTCACCACCAACCCCGCCACAAGCGATCCGATCGCCGCCGCAGAGCCGGTGATCGCCAGCGTCGGGCGGCAGCCGGGCTACCGCGAGCTCGGCTTGACCAGCGGGACCCTCGATGGCCGTCCGGCCGAGCAGTGGGAGTTCATGGTGGCGGAGTCCGGCGTGCTGCTGCACAAGGAGGACGTGTTCTTCACCTCGCGCAGCGGCGCCGGCATCGCCGTCCTCACGTCGGCTCCGGCCGATGCCTACGCGAGCCTGGCCAAACGTTTCGCGGCGGTGCGCTGGTCGCTTGCAGCACACTGACACTGACGACGCCGGTCAATTCCGCTAGTCGCGGCGACTCCCCGCCCCGCCCCGCGCCACCGCGGCGGTGCTCGGTGACTGCCCGGTTATCGAGCACGCCATGGGCCAGATGCGCAAGGCTGGGCTCTCGGACAAGACCGTGCGCAACTACATTGGCGCGCCATGAGCACTGTTCAACTTCGCGTGCGACCGGCGACGGCGGTGGGCGGCACGCAACCCGATCGCCGACATCGAACTACCCAAGGCGCCGACATACACCGAGATCCGATACCTGACGAGCGACGAGGTGTGGGCGCTCGTCAACGCCGCCCGCCCCGGCGACTATCGGGCGCTCGACCGCGCTATACCTGACCGCCGCCATGACCGGACTGCGGATCGGCGAGCTGCAGGCGCTCGACTGGCGCAGCGTCGACTTCGTTGACGCCCCGATCCGCGTGCGCCGAACCTGGGACCGCAAGGCCAAGACGTTCACCACCCCGAAGTCCCGCCGCTCGGAGCGATCGGTTCCGATGCCCGACGTTGTCGCCGGCGAGCTCGAGCTACTGCTCCGCGCCTACCAGCCCGAGGTCGTCGACCGCGACCCCAACAGTCTCGTGTTCGCCCACCCACAGACCGGTTAGCCGCTCGGCTGGCGGCTCATGTACGAACGGCTCCGCGCCTCGCTCCAGGCCGCCGGGCCCGACGTCGGGTTCGGGTTCCACAGTCTCAGCCACAGCTACGGCACCGCGCTCGCCGCCCAGGGCGTCCCGATGCGCACCCTGCAGGAATGGATGGGGCACACGGACATCCAGACCACGCAGCGGTACGCCGACTACTGCTCGAACCCCGGTGAGCGCGACGTTGTCGGGGCCGCGTTCGCCCGAGGTACCAATTCGGGTACCAATTTTGTGCGCCCCGTACGCAACTGAGCGCAACTGAACGCAAGCAATACGGGGGGTTGCACCCCACATCCACACCGGCGGCAGGGTTCGAGTCCCACCCCCGGAGCTCTGCCGGCGCCGGCCTCAATCGGGGCTCCGGCGTCTCGGCTGGACGCTCCGCGGAGGCGCGGCGGTGAAGCCGGGCAACGAGTCGTGCTCGGTCGGCGGAGCGAGCGACTACTCCTCGCTCGCCCTCCCCGTTGCGGCGTACGCAACCGCTCTCTCGTCGCGAGCCGTCGTGCTGGTGGCACTGATGGCCGTCGCCTCGCACGACACGTGCGCCGGCGGCGCTCTGCGCGGACCGCGGGGGTTCAGCGCGCCAGCCGCTCGACGAGGTCGGCCGCGCGCTCGGCGCCGTCGTGGGCGCCCGCCCAGGCGCCCAACTCGCGCGCCGTGTGCGCCAGCGACGGGGACGACAGCGCCCGACGCACCGCGAGCCGCAGCGTCGCCGGCGCGAGCAGGCGCCACGGAAGCCTGACGCCCGCTCCGGCCCAGTCGACGCGTGCGGCGTTCTCGCTCATGTCGCCCGAGTGCGGCACGGCGAGCACCGGGCACCCGGACGCGAGCGCCCGCACCATCGTCCCGTGGCCGGCGTGGCAGACGACCAGCGCGCAGCCCGGCATCGTGCGCCGGTAGGAGATCCACTCGACCAGGCGGGCGTTGGCGGGCACGGGGGTGGGGCGGGGGAGCGGCCGCCGGTTCCACGTCGCCAGGACGCGAACCGGCTCGGAGGCCAGGCCCGCCAGCGTCGCGCGCAGCAGGCGATGCTCGGGGTCCTGTGCCGTCGACGGGGCCACCAGCACGAGCGGCTCGAAGCCCGGCGGCGGCTCGGTCGCGCCGAACGCGGGCTCCCACATCAGCGGCCCCACCACGTGCGTGCGCGCCGGCCAGACGCGCGGGTACTCGAGCTGCGGGAAGGTGGCGACGATGCAGAGGCTGGTGCTGATCCCGCCGTGGAAGCGCTCGACCGCCGCCAGTCCCAGCTTGCGGCGCGTCTCGTTGAGCTCGTCGCGGCCCCGGCGCAGCCCGCGCTCGATCGGGCCCTCGAGCCGCTTCCACATCGCCATGCCGGCGGCGGTGCGGGGCAGCCTGGCCCCGAATGCGTACGGGGGGAAGCCGGGCGCGCCGGCGGGATGGACATGGGGGATCAGCGTGGCGACGGGGATCCCCTCGAGCTCCCCGGCCATCGCCGGCGCCAGCGTGAGGATGTCGTGCACGATCACGTCGGGCGCCGCGGCGAGGACCGCGCGCCGCGTCTCCGCAGTCGCCAGCACGACCGCCTCGTACGGCTTCAGCGGGCGCTCGCGGGTGGGGAAGATCGGGTACTCGGGCGCGGGCACGAAGTGCATCCCCGCCGCCTCCACGGGCTCGCGCCACCGCGTCCAGGTCTCGAACGTGACCGTGTGCCCGCGGGCGGCCAGGCGTGCGCCCAGGGCCAACATCGGGAACGCGTGGCCGGGGTCGCCGAAGGCGCCCAGGAAGACCCGCAGCCGCCCGTCGCCAGCTGCGCTCAAGCCGCGAGCTCAGCCACCGCGCGGAGCTGGGTCAGGCGGTCCTCCGGCGTGAACGCCATCGGGGAGACCATCAGCGTGCCGACCCCGGACTCCCGGAAGGCGGCGATCCGGTCGCGCACGACCTCGCGCGGGCCGCACAGCGACACCATGTCGATCAACTCGTCGGGGATGGCGCGGCCGGCCTCCTCCTTCTTGCCCTGGAGGTAGAGGTCCTGGATCTCCTTCGCCGCCGCCTCGAACCCGTAGCGCTGGACGAGGTTGTTGTAGAAGTTCTGCCGGCGTGAGCCCATGCCGCCGATGTACAGCGCCAGCAGCGGGCGCATGTGGTTGCGGGCCAGCTCGCGATCGTCGGACACGTAAGCGCTCACGGTGGGGGCGATATCGAAGTGCTCGAGCGAGCGCCCCGAGCGCGCGGCCCCCTCCTCGAGCAGCGCCCGCAGGTCGCCGACGTGCTCGGGGGAGAAGAAGGTGGGGATCCAGCCGTCGGCGATCTCGCCGGCCAGGGCCGTGTTCTTGGGCCCGATCGCCGCCAGGTAGATCGGGATCCGCTCCTGCACCGGGGAGATCATCAGCTTCAGCGCCTTGCCGGGCCCGTCGGGCAGGGGCAGCTCGAGCGTCTCACCGCGGTATTCGAGCCGCTCGCGCGCCAGCGCCTTGCGCACGACCTCGACGTACTCGCGCGTGCGCTGCAGCTGGCGACCGAAGCGCTGCCCGTGCCAGCCCTCGGCGACCTGCGGCCCCGAGGATCCGATGCCCAGCAGCATCCGTCCGCCGGAGAGCTCGTCGATCGTCGCCGCGGTCATCGCCGTGAGCGCCGGGGTCCGGCCGGGCATCTGGAAGATCGCCGAGCCGAGCTTGATCGTGGTGGTCCCTGCCGCCAGCCACGCGAGCACCGTCGCGGCGTCGGAGCCGTAGGCCTCGGCCGCCCACACGGAGTCGTATCCGAGCCGCTCGGCCTCCTGAACGAGACCGAGCTGATCCTGGGGGCCGATGCCCAGTCCCCAATAGCCGACATTGATTCCGAGCTTCATCTGCAAGGCTCCTTTCAGCGCCAAGGAGATCGCTTGTAGGGGTCCGACGCACGCCGATACAGTCGGGCTCGGCCCCCTCTGCGGGCGCCACACCCTATGCGAACGCGACGCCGAACGAACATCGAGCAGCCGCGCACCGCGATCGACAGCCTGCCCGTCGCGACCCGGGTGGCGATGCTCGAGGGCATCCGCGCCGCTACGACGACTACTGCAGGGCGCTTGACAGCTAGGCGAACATATGTTCGATGACGAGCGACGGCAGCGCCTACGCCCGGTTCCGCCGGGCCCTGCAGACCGGCAACGAGGCGCTGGTCATCGCCGCGGCGCTCGAGCTGCCGAGGATCGCCCTCGACGATGCGCTCCGGGTCTGTCTCGTATTCCGCAACGGCGACCCCGACCGCTACGAGCGTGCGGCGGTGCGGTGGCTGGGCCGGTTCGCGCTCGAGGCGCGCGAGGTGACGATCGAGGACATCCGCCGGGCCGCCGACGCGCTCGACGCGCTGCCGGAGCAGACCACGGACGCGATGGAGTGCCTGCAGCGCCTGTGCCTCGCGCGCGGGGTCGCATGAGCCGGGCGCCGGGGGCGCTCAGCGCTTGCGGCCGTCGAGCGCGCGCCGGAGCTGCTCCTTGTTCACCGTCCGGGCGGCGATCTCCTCGGCCCGCGCCTCCGAGCGGCCCTGCTGGCACTCCGAGTCCTTGATGTGCTCGTACTGGCGGCCGCGCTTGGTGCCGTTCTTCACTCCACGGGGTGGCATCGCTCGAACCTCCTGGGCAGATGACTGTGCTGGGGCTACCCGCCGCGCGGCGTCACCAAGCAGGCCATAGGATGCGCCGATGAGCTCGCTGCTGATCGCCGATCGACCGGCGCCGCACGTCCGGCGGATCGAGCTCAACCGGCCCGAGCAGCTAAACGCGATGACCTCCGAGCTGTGCGAGTCGCTGCACCGGGAGCTGGCCGAGATCGCCGCCGACCGCACCTGCCGCGCGCTGATCCTGACCGGCGGCGGGCGCGCCTTCTGCGCCGGCCTCGATCTCCACGGCTACGGCGCCTCGCCGGGCAGCGACGGTACCGACGAGGCCCGCGATCGGCTCGGCAACCAGCAGCACATGTCGACGTTGATCCTGGGGCTCCGCACCCTGCCCCAGCCGGTGATCGCCGCGGTCAACGGGCCCGCCGCCGGGTTCGGGCTGGCGCTCGCGCTCGGCAGCGACATCCGCTACGCCGGCCGCGAGGCTGTGTTCCGGGCCGCCTTCATCAACATCGGCGTGTCGAATTGCGACATGGGCACGAGCTGGCTGCTGCCGCGCCTCATCGGCGCCTCGCGGTCCCACGAGCTGATGCTGACCGGTCGCCGCGTGGACGCGGAGGAGGCGCTCCGGATCGGCCTGGTGGCCGACGTGGTCGACGGCGACCGGCTGGCCGAGCGGGCGCTCGAGGCGGCGGCGCAGATCGCCGCGCTCGCGCCGTGGGGGGTGCGGTTGACCAAGCAGGGGATGTGGGACGCGCTCGAGATCCCCTCCGAGCAGGCGGCCATCCACTACGAGGACCGCCAGCAGATCATGAGCACGTTCGGGCAGGCGCTGCCCGAGGCGGTGGGCGCCTTCCTGGAGAAGCGGCCGGCCGCGTTCGCCGACTGATGAGCGCGACGGGCGACCTGTTCGACGTCTCCGGCCGCACGGCGCTGGTCACCGGTGGCTCGCGGGGGATCGGGCTGATGATCGCGCGCGGGCTGCTCGCGGCCGGGCCGCGGGTGATCGTCTCCTCGCGCAAGGAGCCCGACCTCGCAGCGGCGGCACGGGAGCTCGCCTCGGTCGGTGAGTGCCTGGCCATCCCCGGCGACGTCTCCACGCCCGAGGGCGCGGCTGCGCTGGCCGCGGCGGTCGGCGAGCGCTTCAAGTCGCTGCACCTGCTCGTCAACAACGCCGGCGCGTCGTGGGGAGCGCCGCTGGACGAGTTCCCGGTCTCGGGCTGGGACCGGGTCATGCACACCAACGTCGAGGGTCTCTCCACCTCACCGTCGCGCTGCTCCCCGCCCTGCGCGCCGCCGCGCGCTCCGACGACCCGGCCCGGGTGATCAACATCGGATCGGTCGACGGGCTGCGCGTGCCGGCGATCGAGAACTACAGCTACAGCGCCGCCAAGGCCGCGGTGCACATGCTCACGCGCCATCTCGCCAAACGGCTCGCGTCGGAGCGGATCACGGTCAACGCGACCCGCGCCGGGCCCGTTCGCGAGCAAGATGACCGCGTTCATGCTCGAGAACCCCGAGACGCGGGAGCTGATCGAGCAGACGGTGCCGCTCGGGCGCATCGGCCGTCCCGACGACGTCGCCGGACTTACGATCTTCCTCGCCTCCAAGGCCGGCTTACCTGACCGTAACGGTGATCCCGCTCGAGACGGCGGCATCACCGGCTGCAGCTCGGGCTGACGCACCGCGTCCGCGTCCGTACCATTGACGGACCGAGCCAGGAGCAATCGTGTCGCCCATCTCTCGCGGCTTCCGCGGCCGCCCGCACGAAGACGTCGATCCCGCCCGTATCCCGCCCGGTCAGTACACGGTCAGCGACTTTCCCGTGCTCTCGGCCGGCCCGACGCCGCGCAGCCCGCTCGACGAGTGGAGCTTCACGATCCAGGGCGCCGTCGACCGGCCCGTATCGTGGCCGTGGGAGGAGTTCCTCGCCCTGCCGGCGGAGACGGTCACGGTCGACATCCACTGCGTGACGAAATGGTCGAAGCTCGACACGAGCTGGACCGGGGTCGCGATCGACACCCTGCTCGAGGGCGTGGACACGAAGGGCCGGTACGTCACCGCCTGGTGTGACGGCGGCTATACGACGAACCTGCCCCTGGACGACCTCACCAACGGCCGGGCCTGGGTCGCGTATCGCTACGGGGGTGAGCGGCTGGACCCCGAGCACGGCGGGCCGGCGCGCCTGCTGGTGCCGCACCTGTACTTCTGGAAGAGCGCCAAATGGGTGCGCGGCCTCACGCTCACGGTTGAGGACAAGCCGGGATTCTGGGAGGCCGCCGGCTACCACAATCGCGGGGACCCCTGGCTCGAGCAGCGCTACTGGAGCGACTGAGCTGGCGCGCGTCCCGATCGTCTGGCGCCTGGGCACGGTGCGTGGGCTGACCGACGAGTCATCCCACGCCCGGACGCTCTCCCTCGAGGTGCCCGAGTGGCCGGGCCATCTCGCCGGCCAGCACGTCGACGTACGCCTGACCGCCGAGGACGGCTACCAGGCCGAGCGGTCGTACTCGATCGCCTCCGCGCCGGAGAGCCCGCTGGTCGAGCTCACGGTCGAGCGCATCGACGACGGCGAGGTCTCGCCGTACCTGACCGAGGAGCTCCGCTGTGGCGATCAGCTCGAGCTGCGCGGCCCGATCGGCGGCCCGTTCACCTGGCGCACGGCCGACGGCGGTCCGCTGCTGCTGATCGCCGGCGGCTCGGGTCTGGTGCCGCTGATGGCGATGCTCCGCCACCGCGCCGTCGCCGGCAGCGGCGTGGAGGCACGGTTGCTCGTGTCCGCACGGTCCTGGCCGGACGTGCTCTATCGCGACGAGCTCGCCCGCCTCGCCGCCGACGAGCGGCTGCACGCGTCCTACACGCTCACCCGCAGCCGGCCCGAGGGCTGGAGCGGCTTTGCCGGCCGGGTCGACGGCGCGATGCTCGCCGCGGTCGGGCCGAGTCCGGCCGACGTGCCGCTCGTATACGTGTGCGGCCCGACGCCGTTCGTCGAGCACGTGGCCGACCTGCTGGTCGACATGGGGCACCGGCCGCAGGGCATCCGCACCGAGCGGTTCGGTCCCACCGGAACGGGATCGACGGCCTGACGGCTCAGTGGATGTGGCGCTGCCAGTCCGGCGGCACGCGGCCGGCGGGGCCCGGCGTCGGCTGATCGAGCGGGTGGTGCTCGGGCGGGGCCAGCTCGGGCCCCTCGTAGAGCTGCTCCGTGACGTAGCTGTAGAACCAGTCCTCGCCGGGTTCGAAGCTCCGGATCATCGGGTGCCCGGCCTCGGTCGCGTGGTGGCTCGCATGCTGCGAGGGCGAGGAGTCACAACAGCCGATGTGGCCGCACGCGGCGCAGCGGCGCAGATGCAGCCACCAGCCGCCGGCGGCCAGACACTCGGCGCACCCGGTGCCGCTGGGCGGCGCCGACGGATCGATCTCGCCCGGCGACGGAGGGGTCATCGATCGCGATGATAGTGGGCGCTGGTTGAATCCCGGAGGGTGTACGAGACCGAGACCGATCTGACCGCGCTGCAGCAGCTGCTCGATCGCAGCTACGCGGCGGCCGGCCCGCACCTGCGCGCCGTGATCACGCCCGAGCGCCGCGTGAGCGCCGTCGAGCTGGCCAATCGGCTGACCGGCATGCGGCTGCTGGCGCTGGCGACCGTGACCGCGGACGCGCGGCCGATCGTGGGACCGGTCGACGGGATCTTCTATCGCGGCGCGTTTCACTTCGGCTCCAGCCCCGACTCGCTGCGCTTTGCGCACATCCGGGCTCGCCCGCAGGTGAGCGCCACCCACCTCCCGGGCGAGGCGTTCGCGGTCACGGTGCACGGTCGGGCGACCGTGGTCGACGTGCGCGACCCGGTCGCCGCCGGCTTTCGCCGCGCGCTGCTCGAGATCTACGTGCCGCGCTACGGAGCCGCGTGGGAGCAGTTCCTAGACTCCTCCGCGATGTACGCGCGCATCGACGCCGAGCGGATGTTCACGTTCAGCCTGCCGGGGCAGGCGACCGGTTGAGGATGCATGTCCACACCCTGACGCGGTCCCAGTACCTGAACGCGCCGCCGAGCGAGGCCTTCGAGTTCTTCGGCGATGCGTTTAACCTCGAGGCGATCACGCCACCGTGGCTGGGCTTCCGGGTGATCACCGCGCGCCCGATCGAGATGCGGCCCGGGGCGCTGATCGAGTACCGCCTGCGGCTGCGCGGCATCCCGATCCGGTGGCGAACCCGGATCGCCACGTGGGAGCCGGAGGTCAGGTTCGATGACGTGCAGCTGCGGGGCCCCTACCGCCTGTGGCACCACACGCACACGTTCGAGCCCGACGGCGATGGAACGCTGATGTGCGACGTGGTGCGCTATGCGCTGCCCCTGGAGCGTGCGGGCGAGCTCGCCCACACGCTGTTCGTGCGTCGCGACCTCGAGCGGATCTTCGACTTCCGCCGCGCTACGGTCGCCACGATGATCGATGCCCGCCAGCGCGCCCGGTGAGGGCCGCCTCGTGGCACCGGGTGCGAGCGGACCCGTGAGCGACACGATCGCCGTCCGCGACCAGGGACAGGTGCTCGCGTTCTCGTTCGAGGACCTGATGCGTTATCACGGCCCGGGCTCGCCGGGCGGGGTGGCCCACGCGTTCAAGGTGCTCGAGCGGGCCCTGCCGCTGCTCGAGAAGGACGGGCCGCCCGAGCGGCGCGAGATCGCGATCCGGACCGCGTTCGGCGGTCCGGGCGCGCGCGACGGGTTCGAGCTCGTCACGCGGGCCGTGACCGGGAATCGCTACGTGGTCGATCCGGCGCTGGCACGGCCCGAGCGAGGGCAGGCGATCGAGCGCTTCGTGTTCGAGCTCGGCTACCGGGGTCGTGCGGTGACCCTGACCGTCCGCGAGGGCTACGTGAGCGACGAGTTCATCGCCCTGGCGCGCACCGCACGCCGCACCGACGCCGAGGAGACGCGGCTCACCGCGCTCAAACGCGAGATGGCCGCCCGGATCACCGCGGTCCCGGCGGCGGAGGTCTACGACGTTGCGTAGCGCACGGCTCTCCGACAGCGGGATGGTGGTGTGTACGCACCAGGAAGACACGTGGAGGCCCCACTACCTGGACGCCGGGCGGCCAGCGAGAATCAGCGCGTGAAGTCGCACGTTCGTCTGCGGTTGCCCCTGTGGGCGGCGGCGCTGATCGCCGGCTTCGTGGCCGCGTTCGCCGTCAGCGCATGCAGCTCGAGCGCGGTCAGCAGCGTCATCTCGCAGGCCACCCACGCCGCGTCCACCGAGATCGCCCAGTTGACCGGGACGACTTCCAGCGGTGCAACGACCACCACGATCACCACGACGACCACGCCGGTCACGACGGAGACCAAGACGGTCACCACCCCGGTCACGACCCCGGCGAAGACGGTGAGCAACTCGACCACGAACTCCACCTCGGTCAAGGTGCAGGTGACCACGCCCACAGCCACGACGACGACCTCCGGCAAGGGCGACGGCGGCCTGCCCGCGTGGGCCTGGATCCTGATCGCGGTCGGCGTGATCGCGGCCGGGATCGGCGCGTTCGCCGTGGGCCGCAAGGGCAAGAAGCCGCCCGACGACCAGGGTGGTCCCGGCGGTCAGCCCGGCTATCCGCCTCAGCCCGGTCAGCCCGGCTACCCGGGCCAGCAGGGGTACCCCGGCCAACCCGGGTATCCGCCCGCGGGCCAGCCCGGCTATCCGCCGCCCGGCCAGCCCGGCTATCCGCCGCCCGGCCAGCCCGGCTATCCGCCGCCCGGGGGCCAGCCGGGCTATCCGCCGCCCGGGGGCCAGCCGGGCTATCCGCCGGGCCCTCCGCCCGACGCCCCGCCTCCGCGCCGCTGACCCCAGGGGTCTGCGGGCGCGCTGCGCGCGTACCGACCGGGACTCGGCGGCGCGCGATCGACGTATACGCGAGCCCGTATCCGTACGCGCGCCAGGAGCTCGTGACCAGCGCCACGGCCGCCGCCGGCTCGTTCTCGGTACGCGTGACCCCCGACCGCAACACCCATTACCGGGTCGTGCTGGCCGCGGATACGCCGGCGGCGACAGGCTGCTGACCGGATTCCCGTCTCCGCGCGGGGTCGCGGCGGCGGCGGCCTTCCTCGGCGGCCGTACGGGCCGGACCGCGTTCGCGGTGATCGACAGCGAGGGGCGACTGTCCGGCGCGCACGTGCACTGGACGTTCCCGACCGCGAGTGTGGTCAAGGCGATGCTGCTCGTCGCCTATCTGCGGGGCCTGCACTCACAGGGCCGGCGCTCCGTCGACTCCAACAGCAACTCGATCCCGTACCCGATGATCCACGTCTCCGACAACAACGCCGCCACCGCGGTGGGGTCGATCGTCGGCAACCGGAACCTCTACGCGCTGGCCCGGCGCGCCGGCATGACCGACTTCTCGGTCACCGTGAGCTGGATCAGCGCGCTGCTCAGCCCGGCCGGCCGTTCTTCAAGGACGGCTCCGAGCCCACCGGCCTCGGTCAGCTCGTGCACCAGGTCGCCCGGCTCGAGCGTTCCGATCACACCTTTGCGATGGCGGGCATGACCGACGGCGATCCGACGATGCAGTACGGGATCGACACGATCGCCGGCGTGACCGGCGCGCTGATCGACACGCCGTAGGTAGGCCCCGCGGCGGCGATGCTGCCGGCTCAGCCGCGGGTGTCGAGCGCGTTGCGCGCCGCCTGCAGCGCGAACGCGATCCCGTCGGCGTCGACGTCGAGGTGGGTCACCGCCCGGACCGTGCGGGGCCCGAGCGGGCTCATAGACACGCCGTGCGCGGTCAGCGCGGCCAGGAACCCGGCCGCGTCCGGCACCTCGAACACGACGATGTTGGTCTCGACGGTGGCCGGGTCGAGCGCGATGCCCGGGATGCCGGCCAGCCCGTCGGCGAGTCGCCGCGCGAGCGCGTGGTCCTCGGACAGGCGCTCGACGTGGTGGTCGAGCGCGTACAGGGCCGCTGCGGCGACGATCCCGGCCTGGCGCATCGCGCCGCCGAGCATCTGCTTGTAGCGCCACGCCTCGTCGATCAGCTCCCGCGAGCCCGCCAGCACGGCGCCGACGGGCGCGCCGAGGCCCTTGGTGAAGTCGATCCACGCGGTGTCGAAACCGGCGCACCAGTCGCGTGCGGGCACGCCGGAGGCGACGACGGCGTTCATCAGGCGCGCCCCGTCGAGGTGCGCCCGCAGGCTGTGGACGCGGGCGACCTCGAGCACCGCGCGCACCGACTCCAGTGACCACACCCGCCCTCCGGCGACGTTCGTGGTCTGCTCGATCGAGACCAGCCGCGCCCGCGGCGCGTAGCGGTTGCCCGGAACCGGCAGCGCCGCCTCGAGGGTGGCGGCGTCGAACGTCCCGCAGGGGCCGTCGAGGGCCATCGTCACCGCGCCGGACAGCGCGGCCGGACCGCCGGCCTCGAAGTGCAGCGGATGCGCCGTGCGGTGCAGGTAGATCGCATCGCCGCCGGGGCGGATGTGGACGCGGATCGCGATCTCGTTGCACATCGTGCCGGAGGGCAGGAACACGGCGGCGTCGAAGCCGAGCAGATCCGCCACCCGCTCGCACAGCGCGTTCACGGTCGGGTCCTCGCCGCGCTGCTCGTCGCCGACCTCCGCGACCGCGATCGCCGCGCGCATCGCCGGCGTCGGCGTCGTCTGCGTATCGGAGAACAGGTTGACCTGCGGCGGCATCGCAGGCCGGACGCTACCGGTCGCGGTCGGTCAGGGACAGATCGAGGTCCCGGCCGCGCACTCCGTCTTGCGCTGGATGTGCCAGGCCGCCTCGATCGGGTTCAGGAAATGCGGCGGCTCCTGCTCGCGGAGCGGTCGTCGTAGTTGTAGTTCTTGGTGTAGCCGTTCCCGCTCGTCGTGCCCACGGGCCCGCGGTAGACCTGGGCGATCGCGCCGTTCACAGTCAGGTTTCCGAGCGACCCGCCGCAGTCGTAGTTGTCGACGATGAACGAGCCGGTCACGGCCAGGATCGCGGCGTCGATATTGAGGTTGGTGATCGTGCCCGAGCCGTTCTGCCCACTGCCGCGTTGGTTCTCCGTGTGGGAGGGGAAGGGGTGGTAGACCCGCACGTAGTTCTGGGCGATCAGCCCGAGCAGGCCGTTGCCGGTGTGGGTGACGTTGCCGTCGATCACGATGTCGTTGTCGCTGGCGATCGTCAGCGAGCCGCTGTAGCTGCCGTCGACGGTCACCGTGCCGCAGCCGGTGGCGGTCGGATCGGTGTAGTTGACGCTGTACGGCGTGTAGGTGATCGGGCACGAGGACGTCGACACGTACACGACGCCGTTGCTGGGGAACGGGTACGTGTTCGTGGACCCGCTGTTGGTCACGGTCATGTTGGCGCCGTTCAGGGTGATGTGGGTCTGGCCGGTCCAGTGGTACTGCGGCAGCACGATCGATAGGAGCTGCGCGTTGGTCGGCGGTGGCTTCAGGCTGTTGGCGCCGGTCACGTAGGTCCCGGTGAAGGTCGGGTTGTCGCTGCAGCCGCTGTTGCCCTGGTTGGAGTGCCCGGGGGCTGGGGCGACAACCTCGATCCGATCCTGCGAAGTGCGGCCGAACACCGGATTGCCGCAGATCGCCAGCTCGTCCTCGGTGTGCAGCGGCCCGTTGATGACGTCGCCGCTCTTGAAGAAGATCTGGGAGCAGTAGTTCTGATTGCCGTTGGCGGGCGGGCGCCCGTTGCGCCAGTACACGTCGCACTGCGTGGCCGCGGCAGCGCGGTCCGAGGCGTTCGCGTACGCGCTCGGCGACAGGGTCTCGTAGTCGGTGTAGTAGAGGAAGTCGACGAAGCTCACGCGCCGGAACGTGGCCACGATCGAGCGCTGGACGCCGCGGGAATAGCCGGTGGAGCGGATCCGGAACGTCCCGGCGGCGGGCCCGGTGCTCTCGATCATCGTCCCGATCGGATTGGTGGTATCGCAGGACGATGCGTTGTTGGCCGGCAGCAGCTCGATCGCGTAGCTCTCGTCGGTCGAGCCCGCCACCACGCGCCGGTTGACGGTGGAGTCGATCTGGTTGACCGCGCTCGGAGTCGGGACGTTCGTGCAGTAGGTCCAGTAGTTGACGTCCTGGTTGAGATGGAAGGCGTAGTCGCTGATGCCCGCCTGCGCGGCGTAGTAGGCGTCCTTCTGATCGAGGTCGTTGCGCGTGAGGCCGATGTCGCCCTGGGCGGCGCTCAGCGCCGCCGCGGTCAGCACCGCCGCGACCAGCAGCGTGCACAGCGTGATGATCATCGTGAAGCCGTCCTCGCCGCGCCGGGCGCGGGTCAGGATCCGGGTGAGCGTACGGGTGGTCCTCATTGGCATGGCAGGTTCGTCGCTCCGGGCGTGGGATCGGCCGGCACGTAGCGCAGCACCGCGGTGCCGGTGGTCTGGATCGTGCGGTCGGCCACCGCCGAGGTGTCGAGCGGTCCGACCGCGAAGTTGGCCGTGACCTGCACCGTGTCCGCCGCGTCGGTGGCGCTGAGCGGCGTCGCAAGCGGACTCGAGAGCGTGCCGTTGACGTACTTGTAGTACTGGAACACTGGCTGGACGGTGCCGTTGACGGTCGATTGGGAGACGTTGGTGAGCACGGTGCGGCTGTAGGCAGGAGTGGAGGAGAAGGTCCAAGTGGGTGCGCTGCCACCGGTGGCGGCGTAGGCCGTGTCGGTCAGCGTGCCGCCCGAGTAGGTGACCGCGTGCAGGTTGGGGGTCAGCACGGCGGCCGAGCCGAACTGGCTCAGGAACTGGATGTTCGTGCTGGTGCTGCCGGGCAGGACAGGCGCGACCGAGGCGGCGACGCAGCTCGAGTGCAGCTCCTGGATCAGCTGCTCCATCGCGATCCGCCCGCGCTGGCCGGCCTCCACCCGGTCGGCCACCTTGGCCGACTCCTGCACCGAGATGTCGAGCACGGTCAGCGTCGCCATCAGCATCACAAGCCCGGCGATCATCGTCACCAGCAGCTCGACCAGCGTGAAGCCGCGCTCATCGGTCACCGCCGCTCGGTGCAGGCGCCGGCTCATGTGCACGTCCCGCGCGAAGTCGCGCCGTTACCGAGATAGAGCTTGACCGCGACACCGTTGACGGGGTCGGTGTTGGCCACGTTCGTCACCTGGTAGTACCTCGATCCGTTGTCGGCGCAGACGGTGTAGGTGCCGTAGGGCTGGCCGGGGTCGGCGAGGGAGCCGTTCGACGTCGTCGTCGGTGTGTGCTCGATCAGGGGGGTGCCGCCCTGGGTGGGCGGGCTGCCGCCGCAGTTCTGATCGGTGAGGATCACGTGCGGCTGCGTGGTGACGAGCTGGCCGGGCGATGCCGGGGTGCCGCTGTACACGCTCAGCAACATCGCCGGCAGGTGCAGCAGCAGCGGCGCGTTGCCGCCGGCCGGGACGACGATGCTTGGGTCGGAGGGTTGGCCGTTTTGGCTGGGAGCGTCGCCGGGGCAGGATCCGGCGTAGACCGTGTAGGCCGAAGTGAACGGGAACATCCCGGTCGCCGTCTGCGTCGACCGGTAGTTGCTGAGCGTGCCCGCCCAGCGGAACGACGGGAGCGTCATGTTGTTGTTGAACATGGCGACCATGTCCGCGCTCGAGGAATGCACGCTGCCGCCGTACTTGGTGTCGAACGTCGCGGTGATCTGGCCGGCGCGGTCGAACTGGAACGACTTCCGAGCCGTGGCCGCGGCGACGATCGTGGTGGCCTGCTGAGACGCCGGAGGAGACGTGTTGCCGTCCTTGTCCACGTATCCGGCCTGGGACACGGACACGTTCTCCGCGCCCGCGTTCAACCCGCCGAAGATCGAGCACCCATCCGTCCCGGTCGTCGAGCTCACGGGGCTGACGCCGGTGCCGGTGACGCTCATGTTCGGGACCGGGTTGCCCTGGCTGTCGACGACCTTGACCACCAGATTGCCGCCGATCGGCGGGGTGATCTCGCTCTCGGCCACGACCGCCGGCCGTGACCCGATCCCCGGCCAGGTCACCGTCGACGTCGTCTTGATGTAGTCGGCACCGCCGGTGCTCGCGTTGCAGCTGGAGGTGTCGGTCGAGTCGCTGACGAACTGGCCGGTCGAGGTGATCGTGAACGTGTTGGCGCCGAGCGTCACGGTCTGGGTCTGGTTGAGGCTCGACAGCTGCGCGACGGTCATGCTGCGCAGCCGATCCTGGTCCTGCTGGGCGAGGTCGTTGGCCTGCGAGCGGTGCTGCTCGTCGGATGACAGCCGCCCGGCGGCGTCGAACGCGCTCAGGGTGCCGATCGCGATCACCGCCAGCATCAGGGAGCTGACCAGCACCTCGATCAGCGTGAATCCGCCTTCCGACACCGCGCAGGCGGGAGCCAGGTCGAAAATCCGAGACACTCGTGCCCTGAGGGTCACACCTCGCGGATCGCCAGCGGCCCGGCAATGTTGAGTCTGGGCCGACAGGCCTGGACACCTGATCGACCCAGGCCCAAGTCGCGCGGCTGCAACCGGATCGCGGTGGCCGAGGACTGAGCGGATGCGCCCCGCTCATGCCTAAGCGTTCGCGGCTGGCTGCCGATTGTCCTGGGTCCGGGAGCCACGGTTCCCGAGGCTGTCTCCCCGGGCCTCACCGCCCGGGGAGACGCTCACGCCCGAGCGCGTCCCGACCTCACATTGAGCGCGATGCCCAGGCCCACGCACCGAACCTGCGTCAGGAACGCTGGGCTCGGATCGTTCTGAAACCTCGGTGAGCTTGTCACTGAGTTCCACCTGATGGGGGAGCAAGGTGACGGGGCCGCTCGGGATGGGCTCCTCCGAGAAGGCCATGATCTTCTCGCGCGTGGGGAAGCCGCCGATCCTCTTGCCGAGGCGCTCGAAGTACGTACGGTCGAAGACGGCGATGTTGTGCTCCTTGCACGTCTTCTCGACCTCGGACGCGAGCTTCGAGGCGCTGGTGCCCAGGATCTTGTCGCGCCCGCCGCGGTTCTGTGTGGCGAGGCCCCTGACCTGGTCGAGTTGGAGCGTGCGATCGAAGTAGTCCTTGCACTCGACATCGATCTTCGTGAAGTCGCTGCGCCGATAGCCCCAGAGGTCGCAGCCGGGGTTGTTCGTCGGCGTGAATCGAACGTGCGCAAGCTGGTTCGCCCAAGGCGGCTGAGTACACATGACCCAGCGGGTCAGCGCCTCGAACAGCGTGCCGTCCGACTTGCCGTTGCCGTTACGCTCGGCCTCCATCAGTTCGGTGAAGGTCTGCTTGCGTGTGGTCTGGGCTCTCATCGTCGTACGGCCTGAGCGATGTCGATCTGGGAATGCTTGGGGTCGACGAAGATGACGGCGTCGGCCGCTGGGGTGTCGATGCCCTCGGTCAAGACTCGCACGTTGGCTATGACGACTGGGCCTGTGGCATCCCTAAACTGGCCCATGATCTCGGCCTTCTCACCCTTGGACATGTACCCGTCAATCTGAAGCGGGAGCGGGAGTTTCATCCCGAGCCACTTGGCAACCTTCGGTAGGGTCCTGTCCCATGGCTGCCTTTCGGTCGCAGGCTGCAGGGGCCAGGCAGCGTGTTGCCCGGATCATTCGAGCACGCCCGGCGCTGGACGGAGAGTTGCTGTACACGGGCTCATCGGGCTCGAAACTGCCGTGGTCGCCGTGCGTCATCGTGACCAGGCTCGGACCCGCCGTGTGACGACCCACATGTTCTCCAGAAACAGCAACCCAGCACCCTTGATCATTCTTGATCTACACGTCCAGCATGCTGCTCCGCCCGTGGCGTGTCATCGGGAGTAGCCCGGACCGCAGCGTGGGGTTCTACGGCTTCTCGCTGCCGATTCTCCGCGCTCGGGTGTCAGCCGCCGATCAGTCGAAGCCGCGCTGGCGCGATCTTGCCATCACCCTCATGACCAGGAGCGCCACCCCGATGGCGTATGCGCCCGCGGCGTATGAGGTGGCTGCGCCTTCGGCTGGTGCTTGCTTCCTCGAATCCAGCCCGGACCGCCGATGAACGTCAGAATGTGCTCGTTCGACTCGTCGTAGGCGGTCGTGTCGTGTATGCACCGAGCCGCATCGGCCCACAGCAGCGCCTCGGACTCCGATCTCGGCGGTCGCCCAGGATTGGCGGTGCGCAGGTAGTCGCCGATGCGCCGGACTAGCTCCTCCCGCTGCCCGACCGGGAGTTTGGCCGACGCCTGCAAGAACTGCTCGATCCGTCCAAGCTCTCCGGCGTCGTCGCGGGCGTTCTCGATCAGCGCGCGATACCACGGCTCGGTCCACATTTCTGGACTCATGGTTCACCTCCATCGGTCCCAGCAGTAGCACCGTGCCGTCCGGTCGGTTGCTGCGGCGTCGTCAGGCTGGGTCCCTCGACCGCTCGTGATGGACTGACGACGGAGCCTACCAACGGCCTGCGGGCGACCGAGGTCCATGCGAGCGCCGACGAGTGGGCGTCCGCGCGAGCAGCGCGTCGTGCGCCGCCACCGCGATCACCGGCATGCTGACCAGCACCATCGTGATCCGCAGGATCGGCACGCCGATCCCGCCATTGGCGACGCTGCGCTGATCATCCGTCAGGACCTCAGTGGGGGACGCTCAACCGAGCCCGTTCTTGCGGGGGCTGAGCGCGGCGATCAGGGCTCGTCGAGCTTCCACAGGCACCCCGAACCGATTCAAGACATCCATGGCCTGCCTGCCATCGCCTGCGCGTCGATGTCGGCTCTGAACACGCC
>CAWFKF010000018.1:0-204388 GCA_963816005.1 uncultured Solirubrobacteraceae bacterium
GAGAGGAAGGAGATCGAGGCATTCGGCCACGCCGAATAACCGCCCCCCGGACTCAAGCCCGCGAGGCCGGCGAGAGGAGAGGTCGACGAGAGATACCTGGATCGAACCATCGAGTCGCGCGCCGTAAGAACCGGGCGGCTCAACTCTTCCTGCGCCCGGGGTGTCGACTCGCGCGACAGACTTCAACGCCTCAAAGGAGGTAGTGATGGAAGCTAGTCAACCTATTGGTCGTCGTGAAGCCGACGTGCCGCCGGCTCCCGCCGTTGCGACCGCGTCGGCGGGGTGGGTCCCCGCCAATCCGGGCCCGCTCGGCCTCGCCGCTTTCGCAGCGACAACGTTCATGCTGAGCGTGTTGAACGCCGACATCGTCAGTCTGGGCGGCCTAGGTGGTGTGCTGGCCGTCGCGCTGGCGTACGGAGGTATCGTCCAGGTGTTGGCCGGGATGTGGGAGTTCCGGGCCGGCAACACCTTCGGCGCGGTCGCGTTCAGCTCGTACGGCGCGTTCTGGATCTCAATCTTCGTGCTGTTCAAGATCACGGGCCCAGTGACCGACGCCGGGTTCTCCCTGTACCTGTACGCCTGGGCGATCTTCACGCTGCTCATGCTCGTCGCATCGCTGCGGACCAACGGCGTGCTCGTGGCAGTATTCGTGCTGCTCACGATTACGTTCTTCCTG
Source organism: uncultured Solirubrobacteraceae bacterium (assembly GCA_963816005.1). Taxonomy (GTDB): domain Bacteria; phylum Actinomycetota; class Thermoleophilia; order Solirubrobacterales; family Solirubrobacteraceae; genus Palsa-465. The sequence continues at coordinate 677 of CAWFKF010000018.1, forward strand.
TTGGCAATCGGCTATGCCAACCTGACCGGCGTGCCGTCCACCAGCAGCGCCATCAAGCTCGGGGGCTGGTTCGGGCTCGCCACCGCGGCCGGTGCATGGTACGGAGCGCTCGCGCAGGTGATGAACTCGACGTTCGGCCGGGTCGTGCTACCGCTTATTCCGCTCAGCCCCTGACCAAGAACCACAACCAGCCGAGGAGGCTCTCCAGGATAGTTCAGCCAGAGGTCTGCGCCGGGTGTTCATCCTCGACTGGGACGTCCATCACGGCAACGGGACCGCCGATTTCTTCCGCGATCGCTCCGATGTTCTGTTCGCGAGCATCCATCAGGGCGGCATGTACCCGGGCTCGGGACCGCTGTCGGACGCGGGGGCGGGCGAGGGGCGCGGCTACACGATCAACGTGCCCGTTCCACCGGGCGCGGACGATGAGGTGTGTGGCTGTCGGTGCTCGAGCATGTGATCGTGCCGGCCGCGCTCGAGTTTCACCCGCAGCTGATCCTGGTCTCAGCAGGCTTTGACGCCCATCGCGCGGATCCACTCGCCGGCTGCGCTCTGGACGCCAGCTCATACGCACAGATGGCTAGTAGTACTTTGTTAGGTTGTGATCACTCATTCTGGCGGGGGTGATGGAGTGAGAGCTGGTCGAGGTCGACGGGCTGCTGGCAGGTCTGGCAGCACCCTGTCCAGCACTTGAAGATCGGCTGCAGCAGCCGCACGGCCTGCTCGAGGGTGAGACCGTAGGCGGGGCCCCCCTAACGCATCTTCAGGATCGTTCTCGCTCGCAGAGTGATCCCGTAGATGCGTTAGTCGTCTGGTGATGGGGCTATGTTGGCGTGAGCGATGTCGTCACGTGGGAAGAGTTGGAGCAAGGCCGAGGCGGTCTGTCCGAGGCCGGAGCACGCCGGGTCGCGGGTGCGGTTTGCTGGTCGTCACGGTCCGCCGGAGCACCATCGACAGCGCTACTGGTGTGTGCCGGCGAACAGTGGTCGCCCGCATCGCTTCACTGAGCCTTTGCCGCGCGAGGAGTCCTGGGTAGGTATTTGCGAGGTCTGCGAGCGCGATGTCGACCTTTACGACGGTCCGCACGCGGCGCGCAAGTATCAGTTCGTCGCGCGGGGGATCGCTGGGGCGTTAGTGATGGTCGGGGCCGGCTCGAGCTATCGCGACGCGGCGCTGGTCGCGCGGGAGCGGGCGAAGCGATTGAGGCCTGATCGTGGTAGCGGCGAGCTGCGGTTCTCGCGGCACGGATCGCTGGTGATGGACTGGGTGGAGGTGTTCGCCCCGGTCGTCTTTGAGCCCTACCGCCCGAGCGAGTGGCCGGCGAGTGGGTCGCTGCTGCTGGACGACTTGCCGTTCAGGGTCCGCGACCCAGACAGTGGCCGCCACCGGATCGCGTTCCGGATCTTCTGCGCGATGGGCTATGAGGAAGGGCGCCCGAAACTGTGGCGCTTGGAGGCCTTCACAAGCAAGTCGCAACCTGACTGGGAGGCGTTCCTCGGCGCCCTGGGCGGCGCGCCGCCGCGGGTGGTGTGCGACAACGACCACGGCCTCACAAACGCGGTTCGCGCTCGCTTCCCCGACGCCGAGCTGTACCTGTGCGAGTGGCACTTGCGCCACGCGCTGGAGCGGCTGATGGGCAAGATCCGCACCGAGGACGGCCAGCACAAGGACGCGATCGACGAGCTGCTGGAGCAGGTCGAGGCGGCGTTCACCGGCCCCTCGTTCTGGGCGCCGTTCCTCAAGCGCGCACACGCCGCCGGCATCCCCCGCCTGAGCGACTGGCTGAACAGCACCGGGCGGATTGTCGAGGAGCAGTTCCAACGGCGCGGACCGCGCTGGAAGCGGCCCGCGGACATACCGCTGACAACCTCGCCGCTGGACGCGTTCATCAACCCGGTCCGCGCGTCGATCCAACCGCGTGCGTACGGGTTGAAGAACCGCGAGCGCACCAACCGGCTGTTGATGCTCATGCAGCTGCACGCCAACCGCCACGACGACGAGCGCGCCTACGTCCGGCAGATCCGCGAGATCCTCGAGGCCAACCAGGGCCGACCCAACATCATGCGCCGCGCGATCATCGATGCCGGCAGCGCGTCGCTGCGCTGACATCCGGCAGTAACGCATCTCCGGGTCCATCTTCGTCCTCAGAGTGGACCCGGAGATGCGTTAGGGGGGACGGGGCTAAGGTGGGCGCAGCCGCTCGAGGGTGAGGAACCCGTGCGCGGCGGTGACCAGCGCGGTGTGGTGATACCACCCCAGCCAGGAGCGGCCTTCGTAGTGGTCCAGGCCGAGCTGGCCTTTGAGCTGTCGGTAGTCGAGCTCGATCTTCCAACGCAGCCGCGCGAGCCGGGCGAGCCTGCCGGGCTTGGTCGAGGGCGGGAGGTTGGAGATCCAGTAGTCGGTCGGCTCGGATTTGCCTTTGGGCCACTCGGCGATCAGCCATTCCTCGCGCGGCGGGATCTCAGCAGCGCTCTTGTCCCAACGGCCGCGGCCGTCGTGCGCGCGCCAGTGGTGCGCGGCGCGGACCCGCACGAACATGAACCGCGACTTGACCGGTCTGCCGTCGGGCCCGTCACGAAACGTGACCGTCTTGAGCTGCCCCTCTCCCCGCCGGGCGATCAGCCGACCGACCTGCTCGGGGTCGCGGTCGGGGCGGGGGTGGTTGCTCTTGCGGCCCGGTCCCGAGCGCGGCCCGGGCTCAAGGAAGTTCGTCTGCTGCGAGAACACAGTCGTCTCCGGCGAGACCGACAGCACGTACTGAAGGCCGCCCGCGTGCAGCTTGTCGCGAAGCTCGGTGTTATCCCCGTACGCCTGGTCGCCCAGCACCGGCGCCTTGCGGACCTTCCAGCCCGCGGCGCGCACCGCGAGCTTGACCCCCAGCGCCGGCTTGGTCTCAAACTCAACGTCCTCGGGGATCTTCGCCCTGCGCCGCCGCTCCTTGTCCTCACACCACTCCTGCGGCAGATACAGCGCCCACCCCAACGGCACCGTCCCCTTGGCGCCGACCGCGTGCAACGACACGCCGATCTGGCAGTTGCCGATCTTCCCCAACGTCCCCGAGTACTGGCGCTTGACCCCCGGCGAGTGCTTGCCGTCCTTCGGAAACCCAGTGTCATCAAGCACCCACGCCTCAACATCGATCTCAGGCGCCACCCGCTCGCCGACCGCGCGCATCACCGCCACCGGATCCCACGGACTAACAGCCAAGAACTGCTGCATCGACTGATAGTCAGCCTCCCCACCCAGCCGCGCGACCATCGGCTCAAGCGACTTGCGCTCCCCCTGCTCCAACAACCCGCGCACATACAGCCCACCATTACCAAGCTGCACCGGGTGGCCCATCGCCTCCGCCACCACCTCAGCCGCGAACGCCTCAGCGCGTTCCCGCACCGCCGAGGGCGGATCGGCCTGCTCACTCGCATCAGCCCGCGTTTCGCTCACTACCACCATCATGCCCTCCTCGCGTCGGCAACACCAACGCCAGAAGGGTTCGCCGCCACCCCGGCGAACTCCTACTCACCGACTAACAAAGTACTACTAGTCAGGTTGTGGAGCTGGCCGGGCGCGTTGGCGCACCGGTCGGCGTGGTGCTCGAGGGCGGATATGACCCTGGCGCGCTCGCCGATAGCGTGCTCGCGATGATCGGTGCGCTCAACGGACAGACCCAGCCCGAATCGATCGCCCCCGACCCGGTCGTCACCTCCCGGGTCGCGGCGCACGTCACCCTGTAAGAGGTCATCGGTTCGCGGCGATGTGCGCTGCTGTGGTCTGATCGGGGCTGTGGCTGATCACGGCCCGGACGCTCGCTCGCGGCGGTGCCGGCCCGCGCCGGCCAGGCCGCGATTCGCGGTCCCTCGGTGCCGCGGCTGCAGCGCTTTGGCTCGCCCGGTGCTCGCGCTTGCGTCCACCCGCGCGGCCTCCCACATCGGCCCCGTTGGAGGGCTACGACGACTAAGAATCGGCCGCTGAGCGGCTCGACGAGTGGGCGAGTTCGCTATTTGGACGCGCTACGGTTGGCGTCGGGCTCCAGCGGGGAGTAAGTTGAGCTTCGACGCTGCCTGAGCAGGCGAGGAGAGATGGCACGGCTAGAGCAGGTGCAGGTCGAGGCGATGGACCCGCATCGGTTCGTGTCGGTGCTCTCGCCGGGGGAGTACGAGGCGCTGCGGAACCTGATTAAGCAGGGCGCGCGCGAGCTGCACGGCCGCGTGATCTGGAACGTGAATTCGACCGCGAAGGGTGGCGGGGTCGCGGAGATGCTGCGGCCGCTGCTGGGCTACTGCCGCGGGGCAGGTGTGGACGCGCGCTGGGTGGTGATCTCGGGCGGTCCTGAGTTCTTCGAGATCACCAAGCGCCTGCACAACCGGCTGCACGGGTTCGAAGGGGACGGCGGCCCGCTCGGTTTATGCGAACAGCAGATCTACGAGCACACGATGGCGGCGAACGCCGCCGAGCTCGCCCCGCTCATTGAGCCGCAGGACGTCGTGATCCTCCATGATCCGCAGACGGCCGGTCTCGCGGCGTCGGTGCAGGCGACGGGCGCGACGGTGATCTGGCGCTGCCACGTCGGCCTTGACCATGCCAACGACCGTGCCCGCGAGGCTTGGGACTTCTTGCGCGGGCACGTGCTCGACGCGCATGCGTTCGTGTTCTCCCGCGCCGGGTTTGCCTGGGAGGGCCTCCCGCGGGAGCGGATCACGGTGATCCGACCCTCGATCGACGCGTTCTCGCCCAAGAACGCCGGCCAGGGGCGCGAGCAGTCTCTCGCGATCCTCGCCAGCGCCGGCATCCTCGCCCACCACGTGACCGAAGAGCCGATGTTCACACGCTCGGATGGCACCGCCGGGCGCGTGCATCGACGCGCGGATACACTCGAGGAGCAGCCGCTCACACCCGAGGACCGGCTGGTCGTGCAGGTCTCCCGATGGGACTATCTCAGGCATAACCAGGCGCACCTGCTGATGGCCGGCCCCTCGACCGAGGCCGTCGCTGATGACCCGGAGGGCGCGCAGGTGCTGGCCGGCGTGCGGACGGCCTGGCATGAGTTGCCGGTCGCGGTCCGCCGTCGCGTGCACCTCACGTCTTTGCCGATGGAGGACACCGAGGAGAACGCCGCGATCGTGAATGCGTTGCAGCGGCACGCGAGCGTGGTCGTGCAGAAGAGCCTCGCTGAGGGCTTCGGGCTGACCGTCGCCGAAGCGATGTGGAAACAGCGAGCGGTCGTCGCGAGCCGGATCGGCGGCATCAGGGATCAGATCGACGATGGCCGATCCGGCGTTCTAATTCTAATCGCAGACCCCCGCAACCTCGAGCAAGCCGGCACCGCCATCGCAGGCCTACTCGCCGACAACGACCTCGCGCAGCGAATGGGCGCCGCAGCGCAACTGAGCGTCCAACAACACTTCCTCGGCCCGCACCACCTCGGACGCTACTTCGAGGCCATCCGACGGGTCATCACACGACACGACCAGGCGAGCAAAGGCGACCCAACCAGTGGGACAACGCACTGACACCCGCTCGTCAACGCCCGCTCGACATCAACGGCCCGAACCGCGTCTCGCGACCCGTAGCGAGGACCGCACGTTTGATCGCGACGCCACGACGCGGGTTGTGCTCGCCGACGACCACGTGCTGGTGCGCAGCGGCCTGCGAATGCTGATCGATGCCGAGCAAGGGTTTGAGGTGGTCGCGGAGGCGGGCGATGTCGGCGAGACGCTGCGCCTGGTGCGGGCCTGGAAGCCGGGCGTGCTGCTGCTCGACCTCATCATGCCGGACGGGTCGAGCCTGACGGCGATCCCGCAAATCCTCGCGGCATCGCCGCGGACCGCAATCGTGGTCCTGACGATGGAGAACGACCTAGGATTCGCCCGCGCCGCGCTCCGCGCAGGGGCGCTCGCGTTCGTGCTCAAGGACGCTGCCGCCACCGAACTCTTGCAGGCGGTGCGGGCTGCACTCGAGGGCCGCAGATACCTGAGTCCGCAGCTCGGCGCGCGGATCGCCGCCCAGCCGGACGCCTCCGCTCGAGGACGCGATGGCCTCACGGATCGCGAGTGCGAAGTGCTGGGGCTGCTGGCACTCGGACACACGAGTGAAGAGATCGCGCACCGGCTCGCTCTCAGCATGCGCACCGTTGAAGCCCACCGCTCCCATATCCGGGGGAAGGTCCGCCGCGGATCGCGAGCCGAGCTGACCGCGTACGCCCGCGCACTTGGCCTCGTCGACTAGCGGATTCCGACCGGACCTCAAGGCACGTCAGCTCGCGGTTGACGGTCTTGCACGGTGGCGCCCCGACGCGGCCCGCGGCGAGTTGCCCTTGCCCTTGCCGCACGCCGCGTCCGGCCGTCGGGATGGTCGGGCGGGGCGCCCTCTGGGGAATGGTCCTCAGCCGAGGTGGATTCTCGGAGCGGTTGCGTGGATCCATGCACCCAGGGTAGGATCGACGTCAGCGATGGACCATGGTGCCCGCGCAGTCTTGAGCGTCGCTCGGAGCGTGCTGGACGACGCGGACGTCGATGTTGTGCTGGAGCGGGTGCTTGAGTCCGCCCGCCTGTTGACGGGCGCGCGGTACGCGGCGCTCGGGGTGCTCGATGAGTCCCGAACGGGGCTGGCTCGTTTTCTCACGTTGGGCCTCGACGAGGCGGCTCGGCGGGAGATCGGCGTGTTGCCACGGGGTCGCGGTGTGCTCGGCGTGCTCGTCGCTCATCCGGTGCCGTTGCGACTGGCGGAGGTGAGAAGCCATCCGCGCTCCTACGAGTTCCCGCCCGGTCACCCCGAGATGCGGTCGTTCCTCGGGGTGCCGGTTCTCGTCGCCGGGACGCCCTACGGAAACCTCTATCTGACCGACAAGCAGGACGGCGCAGAGTTCACCGAGGACGACGAGGAGGCGGTCACCCTGCTGACCGAGTTCGCCGGCGCCGCCATCGACCGAGCGCGGCGCTACACCGGCCCGGGGAGGCGCCGCGTCGAACCCCGACACGTGCGGAGCCGCTCGACGGAACGCTGATCGTCGGACGCTTGGCGTGCGTGCTGGTCCCAGGGCTCAGTAGTCCGCCACCGCCGAGCAGCGGACTAACCCCGCTTGTCGGCCCGAGCGACCCGCGTACCGTGTATCGGCCCATTGGGCGCGCGCATCGAAGGGGGCGCTTGTGGATGACGACCTGTCGTTCCTGGTCTGCACGAGATGTGGTGATCGCATCGGCGTCTTCGAGCCCCTCTGGGTGGAGCTTTCCGATGGCACGATCCACTCCTCCTCGTTCTTGAGCCTCGGTCAGCACCTGGGAGACGAGGCGCGTCGTCGCGCGCGGTTCTGGCATGCGGGGTGTCTCGCGCCGGACGCGATCCCCAATGCCGTCGAGCCCTAACGGCGCACACGAGCCGATTGGCAGCAGTGAGGGCAGTCTCGCCGCCGGGACCTCGAACGCTGTCGAGATTACGCGCTTAGTGCGCGCGGTGGTCGCCGGCTGCTTCCACCCTGAAGCGTAAGGCTCGTATAAGCACACGTCTTGAATCCGGACCGAGTACGGATGACGCCGTGGCCCGCCAGCCGTAAATGTAGGGGGCTCACGATACTGGGAGAGACACTGGTACCTCGGACCAATCGAGGATTGAAGGGAGAGCGTGATGCTTGGATGGGTCTCAACCGTATGGCATGCTGTGAGTTGGCCGGTCGGCTACTTGGATCGGAAGCTGCGGACGTGGATGCCCGTAGCCGAGCATCCAAGCGACTTGACGCCCGAGCAGTCCGAGCCGGGACGCGCGTCCGCGCAGCAGACAGCCTCCGGCTCGGCTAACCACGACATGGTCCCCGAGTGGCAGACGGACGCGTGGAAGCACAGGGTGGAGGGCGAGGCGAGGAAGCACCTCGACAGCGAGATTGCTGGGGTCGGCCGGCACCGCTCCTAGCTCAGTAGCAAGGGTCGCTCAACGCTCACCACCGAATCCGGCGCCGTCCTCCGCCGGATCGCGTGAGTCCAAGCTGCGGGCGAGACGAGATCTCACCGTCGTTGCCGGTCACTCGTTCGCCTGCATCGGGCTGATTTCGGCGAATCTAGCTGCGCGATCTCGCCCGTGATATGCGGCGTGACGCTGAACGACCCCAACGGCAGCGCGGCCGAGCTCGAGATGGAGTCGGCGACGCGAACGCGTCGGGAGGCGTGATCCATGTGTGCTGGTTTGTCGTCGTGGCCAGGACGGGGAGCGTTGCGCGCCGGTGGCGAGCGCGCTGAAGCGTCCGGATGACCTCCCCAAGACCGGCTCGGGAAGTTCAATGCGCGGGCTGCTCTGCGACATCGCGGTGGGAAGGGGCTGGGCGTTGTGACGAGGCTCGGGGATGCCGCTCGGCGATCTGCGAGGATTCCGGTAGTGGCGCGCGGTGATGAGGATCTTGCTCGGAGGGCGGCTGATCTCGCTGGGAGGCTCCCGGACGCGCTCGCGCCGTTGGCCAGGATCGCCTACGACTACCGCTGGTGCTGGTATCCGGGCGGTAAGGACGTGTTTCGCTTGATCGACGAGGGTCGCTGGGAGTTCTGCGGTGAGAACCCGGTGCGCCTGCTGCAGGAGGCTTCCGGCGAGGCGGTGGCGCGCGCGGCCACGGATCCCGCGCTGCTGGCCCGGGCGGCGTCGCTGGAGGCGGCGTTTGAGGCGGACCTGAGGCGCGCCTCGGCCGATCCGTTGGGGGGAGGGCAGATCGCGTACTTCTGCGCCGAGTACGGTGTGCATCAGTCGCTGCCGATCTATTCGGGGGGTCTCGGCGGGCTGGCGGGCGACTTTCTCAAGGAGGCGTCGGATCGAGCGTTGCCTGTCGTGGCCGTCGGTCTGATGTACCGACAGGGATATTTCCGCCAGCGCTTGGACGTCTCCGGGTGGCAGCAGGAGTACTGGATCGACATCGACCCAGACCGGCTTCCGGCGGCGCGCGTGCGCGGGGCGGATGGTCGGCCGCTGACGGTCACGGTGCCGATCCGCGGCAGCGTGGTCACGGCGCAGATCTGGCGGGTGGCTGTCGGTCGCGTGCCGCTGTTCTTGCTCGATGCCGATCTGCCGGAGAACGGTCGGCTGGAGCGGTGGATCTCCCAGCAGCTGTACGTCGCCGATCAGGTCACGCGCCTCTCGCAGTACGCGCTGCTCGGCGTCGGTGGCGTGCGCGCCCTGCGCGCGATGGGCATCGAGCCGGCGCTGGTACACCTGAACGAGGGGCACGCGGCGTTCGCGGCGCTCGAGCTGGCGCGCGGCGAAGTTGCGCGCGGAGCGTCGGTAGAGGACGCGCTCGAGGCTGCCCGGCAGCGCACGGTGTTCACGACCCACACACCGGTCGGGGCCGGCAACGAGACGTTCTCGGGGGAGGAGCTGACCCGGACACTCGGCGGCGTCGCGGGCGAGATCGGAGTCGACCCGGAGCAGATCGTGCGCTTGGGGCGCTACCACCCAGACGACCGCCAGGAGCCGTTTGGGGTGACTCAGTTCAGCCTGCGGATGAGCCACGCCGCGAACGGCGTCAGCCGCCGCCACGGCGTCGTGGCCCGCGAGATGTGGCGGGGGCTGTATCCGGAGCGGTCGCTCGAGGAGGTGCCGATCACCCATGTCACCAATGGCGTGCACCTGGCGAGTTGGATCGGTCCCGCGATGCGCCGCGTGCTCGAGCGCCACCTCGGTGAGGACTGGTGGCAGCGCGCGAGCGAGGACGAGGCCTGGGAAGCGCTCGACGCGGTGCCCGATCGCGAGCTGTGGAGCGCTCGATGCGAGCAGCGCGCCGAGCTGGTCGAGTTCGTCAAGCAACGCAGCGGGATCGACCGACTCGCCGAGCGCCAGCCGCGGAGGGGGATCGAGACGGCCGCTCACGCGTTCGATCCCGACGCGCTGACGATCGGGTTCGCGCGACGCAACGCGACCTACAAGCGGCTGGGGCTTCTGATTCACGACCCAGATCGGGCGCTGGCCCTGCTGGCCGGCGAGCCCCGCGTGCAGTTCGTGCTGGCCGGCAAGGCCCACCCCAACGATGACGAGGCCAAGGGCGTCGTGCAAGAGCTGTATCGGATCAAGGACGCGCCGCATGTCGCCGAGCGCGTCGTGTACCTCCACGACTATGACCTGAGGATGGCCGCGCGCCTGGTACGTGGCTGCGATGTATGGCTCAACCTGCCCCGGCCCCCACTCGAGGCCAGCGGCACCAGCGGGATGAAGGCGGTCATCAACGGCGGGCTTAACTTCAGTGTGCTCGACGGCTGGTGGGCGGAGGCCTACGACAACACCAACGGCTGGGCACTCTCAGGCGACATTCACCATGACCCCGGAACGCAAGACGCGCGGGACGCCGGCGCCTTTAATAGTGCTTTGTTAGTCGGTGGGTAGGAGTTCGCCGGGGGTGCGGCGAACCCTTCTCGCGTTCGTGTTGCCGGCGTGAGGAGGGGATGATGGTGGTAATGGCGCAGTCTGAGTCGCAGGTACCGGAGCAGGTCGATCCGCCGTCGGCGGTGCGGGAGCGGGCTGAGGCGTTCACGGCGGAGGTGTTGGCGGAGGCGATGCGCCACCCGGTGCAGATGATCAACGGTGGGCTGTACGTGCGGGGGCTGCTGGAGCAGGGCAAGCGTAAGTCGCTTGAGCCGCTGGTCGCGCGGCTGGGCGGTGAGGCTGAGTATCAGTCGATGCAGCAGTTCGTGGCCGATAGTCCGTGGGATCCGGCGCTGGTGGTGAAGGCGGTCGCTGAGCGGGTCGCGCCCGAGATCGATGTTGAGGCGTGGGTGCTGGATGACACGGGGTTCCCGAAGGACGGCAAGCACTCGCCCGGGGTCAAGCGCCAGTACTCCGGGACGCTGGGGAAGACCGGCAACTGCCAGATCGGCGTCTCGTTGCACGCGGCTGGTGTGGGCGGGACGGTGCCGTTGGGGTGGGCGCTGTACCTGCCCGAGGAATGGTGCACGGACCAGGCGCGGCGCAAGAAGGCGAAGATCCCCGCGGATGTCGTGTTCAAGACCAAGCCGCAGCTGGGTGTCGAGCTGGCCGTGCGCGCCTCGGGCTGGAAGGTCAAGCGGGCGCCGGTGTTGGGCGACTGCGCGTACGGGAACAACACCGAGTTGCGTGACAAGCTCCACGGCGCGGGTCTTGAGTATGTGCTGTCGGTCACGCCGGAGACGACCGTGTTCGCGCCTGAGACGACGTTCACCGTGCCCGAGCAGCCCGCCGGCAAGCGCGGCCGCCCCAACACTCGCCCGCACCCGGACCGCGAAGCGGAGTCGATCGGCGCGCTGGTTGCTCGTCTGGGAGAGAAGCGACTGAAGACAGTCACGTTCCGCGACGGGCCCGACGGCAGGCACCTCAAGTCCCGGTTCATGTTCGTGCGCGTCCGCGCCGCGCACCACTGGCGAGCGCACGACCAACGATGGGCCAACGGCGTCGAGGTCCCGCCGCGCGAGGAATGGCTGATCGCCGAATGGCCCAAAGGCAAGCCCTGCCCGACCGACTACTGGCTGGCGAACCTGCCCGCCTCCACCAAGCCCGGACGGCTCGCCCGCCTCGCGCGGCTGCGCTGGAAGATCGAGCTCGACTACCGCCAGCTCAAGGGCGAACTCGGCCTCGACCACTACGAAGGCCGCTCCTGGCTGGGGTGGTACCACCACACCGCGCTCGTCACCACCGCCCACGGGTTCCTCACCCTTGAGCGCCTCCGTCCACCTTAGCCCCGCCTACGGCCTCACCCTCGAACAAGCAGTACTCCTGCTGCAGCCGCTCTTCAAGTGCTGGGCAAGCCGCTGCCAGACCTGCCAGCAGCCCGTCGACCTCGACCAACTCCACCTTCATCCGCTACGCCAGGACGAGTGACAGCGTCTAACAAAGTACTATTAACCGGATGGTCGAGCAGGAGATCCGACCCACCTTCTATGACCGCGACGCCGACGGCATCCCGCACGCCTGGATCGCCCGGATCCGCGCATCGATGCGCACGCTGGCCCCCGCCTTCTCCGCCGGGCGAATGCTCAACGACTACATCGAGCGCATGTACACGCCAAGGACAGACAACGTCTGAAGCCAACAGCCCGGCTCAAACGACGTGCACCCGCACCGACAGTCAGATCGTCCGCACGAGCGAACGCATCGACACGCCGACCGCCGAGGGAGCGGGCCGCACCGCGCCACGCGTAGGGATCGGCGTCAGAGCAGATCGTTCGTTGTGGGCGCCGGGTGAATACTGGACCACCGGCGAGCGGACGGACGCGCCGCTGTTCGGGCGTCGGCCACACCGTGGTCACGCCGGGCGTGCGCGCGTGCTGGGAGGCGACGGTGGCCGGTGGCCGCTGGTACGAAGTCGTGTCTGCGACGCCTGCTCCCGCCGGATCGATTCGCGATTCTCGGAGAGATCCGCGACAGGGACGAGCCGATCAGCCCGTGGGGGTGCTGGTGCGGGTCCGCAACGGGCTGATCATCGAGGCGCGCTCCTGCCTGAGCGACAAGACGCTGCTGGAGAACGTCCGGCTGCTCGGAGACCATCGACCGCGCGCTGACGTAGAACGACAACTTCCCTGCTCCTCGCCAACACCAGGGCCGAGCTGATCGCTTATAGCTGGAAGCCCTGCGGCTGCAAGCACCGGCGCTGAAAGCAGTAGTCGGACGCGGATCGCCGGCGTTGCCCTTCGGCTTGCGGAATCGCCCAATCCGGAGCGTCCGGCTGCCGCGGTCCGCACGAAGGCTTTCACCCTCCCGCCGCCTCGCGTCGCGCGATTGCGTTGGCGACAGAGCGATCGTACCGATCGGCTGCTCTCCAGCGCGGACGCGCTTCGGATTCGCCCACGGGCAGCAGCACGGTGAGGTGCGGTGGCGTGCCTGCTCGTGGCGCGAAGCAGTAGCGACGCCCTGACTGCTGCATTAGGGGTTGACGAGCCACGCTCGGGCCGGCTCGCGACGGCCGGCGCAGACCTGCCTTCGTTGTCGTACGGGCATCTCGTCGGCGACTCCACGGGCCCTGCTCGGCGCGGCAAGCGCAACTCGTCGGCTTCCCCAGCCGCGTCATGGCTGCGATTCCGAGCCGAGTGGTACAACGAAGTGGTACAACGGCCGAGCCTGTTGCCTGCGCGGCCTCGTCACATCCAAGGAAAAGCCCCGCTAATCGGGGCTTTTCCCGGAGGGTGAGCGAGGGGACTCGAACCCCCGACCGCCTGGACCACAACCAGGAGCTCTACCAGCTGAGCTACGCCCACCGTGGACATGTCAATCTACCAGCGTGTCTGACATCCGTGCGGGAACCGTCGGCGAGGTCGCAGCGCCCCCGCCAGGACTCGAACCTGGGACCCTCCGCTTAGAAGGCGGATGCTCTGTCCAGCTGAGCTACGGGGGCGTGGGTAGAGCGTAATCATGCCGCGGACGCGAATCACGGCCATTCTGGCGCTCATCGTCTGCCTCGGGGTCGGGGCGGGTCGCGCCTCTGCTGTGACCGCGGCGCGGGCCCGTGCCGGGCGATTGTGCACGGTGCCCGGTACCGGCAAGCCGCTGGACACGCTCTGGCGTCCCGACACCCGCGCGGCGATCGCCTACGCGCTGGCGCGCGGTGGGGACGTCTCGTTCGCGGTGCGGACCGCGCATCGTTTCTACGGCTTCCGGCCTGATCACGTCGTGCCCTCGGCGAGCGTGGTCAAGGCGATGCTGATGGTCGCCTACCTCGACCTGCCCTCGGTCCGCAACCGGGCGCTGAACGGATTCGACTTCTCGCTGCTGATACCGATGATCACCCAGTCGGACAACAACGCGGCGACCGCCGTGCGCAACATCGTCGGCAACGGCGCCCTGCGGGCGCTCGCCGCGCGGGCGTACATGACGAACTTCGCGACCAACCAGATCTGGGGGCTCACGCAGGTGACGGCCCGCGACCAGACGAAGCTGTTCCTCCACATCGACGACTTCGTCGCGCCGTTGCACCGCTGGTACGCGCTGCACCTGCTCGCCTCGATCGTGCCGTACGAGCGGTGGGGCGTGGGCCAGGTGCAGCCGGAGGGCTGGAAGCTCTACTTCAAGGGCGGCTGGGGCCTCGGCACGGGCGCCGTCGACCATCAGGTCGCACTGCTGATCCGCGGCTGCGCGCGCGTGTCGATCGCCGTGATGACGCTCAACGACGGCACGCACGCGTACGGCAAGCAAACGCTGCGCGGGATGTTCGCGCGACTGCTCCGGGGACTGCCGAGCGGCGCCCGGAGGCGCCGTCGCTGAGCTGCGCTCGCCGAGTCCGAGAAACCGCTCAGGAGCAGCGGTAAAGGAACTCCGATGCAGGCCGACGCGCCCGCACGCGCCGGGCCGGAGCGCTGACGCTGCGGTCGTCAGGGATCGCGGCCGCCGAGACGACCAGCGACACGACCAAGTTCACGGTCACGCCGGGCTCGGTGAGCTTCAGCACGCCACCGGACGTTCCGAACCTGCCCGGGCTGACCCTCAACGGCCTGCCGCAGACGGTCACGAGCACGATGAACAGCTACACCGTGGTCGATGCCACCGGCGCAGGCTGGACCATCACCGTCAACGAGGACAACCGCGCCGGCAAGGGCCCCGTGTTCGCCCACACGAAGCTGGGATCCGCGTGCTCCGTGCGCGGCCGCACCTCCCGGCCCGCGGTCTGGTCATCGCCCCACGCCGATGCGTCGGTCGCCGTCGTCGTCGGAGTTCCGGCGGCGACGCCGGCCGGCGACTATCTGAGCGGCATCGCGGTCCAATCCGCGACCGCTCCTGCGGAGTACGCAGCTCCGCTTGACCTCGCGTCTCGAGCATCGTCCGCTCCGCCGTCGGGCCCGAGGTCCAGACCCCGGGACCCGGTCATCCGCAGGTGCTGGTGACCGTTGCCTCGCAGGAGCGCCAGCCGGCGGGTCTGGCCTTCCTGCTCGATGCCCGCAACAGCGGCAACGTGATCTTCAAGACGTCAACGGCTCCATCCTGATCACCCAAGGCACGCGAACCGTCGCGCATGTCGGGCTCACAGGCGGGAACCGTCGTCACCGGGACATCGATCGCCTAACGCGTGCTGACTCCCGGCGAGCACCCTGCGCAGGGCACGATGTATCGGCTGCGAGCGATCGTGCACTACCCGGGCAGCACCGCGCGCCTCGTCAGGACGCTCGGCTTCGGCGCCAAGGAGGCCAAGCTGCAGCAGGAGTACGGGGGCCCGGACGCGTCGAGCTCGGGCGGCCCGCGGTGGCTGCTGATCGTGATCGCCACGGCCGCCGTGGCATCCTGGCCACCGGGCTGCGGCAGCGTCGCGGCCGGATTCGCACCAGCGCCGAGGGGATCGCGACGCTGCAGGGCGCGCGCATCGAAGCGAGCGCGGCGGCGCCCGTGAGCGTGATCCTGATCCGCGCGCCGCCGACGGCGGAACCTCGGAGACGCGGCTGCATCAGACGCTCCGCCGGCAGTTGCGCCCCTACGACTCGATCTCGGCCGCGCCGGGCGGCGGGATGATGATCGTCGCGCCGCAGACGAGCGCCCAGACCGCCGCCGGCCTCGCCCACGATGTGCGTGCGGCGCTGACGCTGGGGCCGCGTCGCGCGAGCGCCGGCACCACAGTCGGTACCGCCACCTGCACGTCGCCGGAGCCCGCCGAGGCGCTCATCGCCCGGCGGGCACCCAGCGGCCCGTGCACGTCAAAGACGGATGTCTCAAAGCGTTCGCGCCCGTCTTGCGGCGACGGATCGGCGCCGCCGGAGGTCGGGGCGGCCGGATTTGAACCGGCGACCTCTCGGTCCCAAACCGAGTGCTCTGCCAGGCTGAGCCACGCCCCGAGGAGTGGATCGAGTGTACCCGGCCGGTGCAAGACTCCCTCGGTGTGTCCGCCCCGCACCGCTCGCCCCGGCTGGGCTACGCGCTGGCCGCCACAGCCGCGACGCTGTGGGCGGTGAACGGCTCGCTCGCCCGCCTGCTGCTCGACGACCACATGCCGCCGGCGCGACTGGCGGAGCTGCGATCGGTGTGTACGTTCGTGCTCCTGGCCGCCGGAGTCGTGCTCGCGCGGCGGGCACTGCTGCGCGTCCGCCGCCGTGACGTCCACCGGCTGGCGTTCTTCGGCATCGTCGGCCTGTCGGGGGTGAACGCGTTCTACTTCGCGGCGATCGCGCGCCTGGACATCGGCGTCGCCCTGACGGTTCAGTACCTCGGCCCGCTGCTCCTGCTGCTGTGGCTGAAGCTCGTCCACCGGCGCGAACTCCCGGGCAGCCTGTGGGGTGCCGCCGGACTGTCGGCGCTCGGATGCTTCTTGGTCGTGGGCGCCTACCATCCGAGCTCGCTGGACGCGCTGGGACTGCTGTGGGCGCTCGGCGCCGCGGTCACGTTCGCGTGCTACCTGATGTCGGGCGAGCAGGCCGGACAGCGGTACCCGCCCTTGACCACGCTGGTGTGGGGGTTCGGCTTCTCGGCTCTGTTCTGGTGCGTGGTGCAGCCGCTGTGGAGCTTCCCCACCGAGATCCTCTCCTCCCCGCGCAACCTGGGCTACGCCGCGTACATCGTGATCGGCGGCACGCTGATCCCGTTCGCGTGCATCGTCACCGCGGTCCGCCACCTCCCGGCCCCCCGGGTGGCGGTGGTGGCCACACTCGAGCCCGTGCTCGGCGCCCTGATCGCCGGGCCGGTGCTGGGCCAGGCGCTGTCCCCGATTCAGATCGCCGGCGGCCTGCTCGTCGTCGGCGCGGTGATCTGGGTCCAGTCCGGGCGGCCGGAGCTCGAGGCGGAGCAGGCGCCGGGGTACGACCGTCTGCCCGACGTCGTGGCGCCGATCGAGGCGGCTGCCGGGACAGGCCACGAGCGCTCTTAGGAGTGCTGTACCCTCCGGCGCCGCGATGGCGGAAATCCAGCCCCTGCGAGCCCTGCACTACGATCTGGCCAAGACCGGCGGCCTGCAGGACGTGGTCGCGCCGCCGTATGACGTGATCGACGCCGGCCAACGGGCGGCGCTGATCGCGGCCTCGCCCTACAACGTGGTGGCGATCGACCTGCCCCAGGGCGACGACCCTTACGGGGACGCGGCCCGGAAGCTCGCAGAGTGGCGCGCCGAGGAGATCGTGGTCCAGGACGAGGAGCCCGCGCTGTGGGCGCTCGAGCAGGACTACACCGGCCCCGACGGTGAGGCCCGCACGCGCCGCGGCTTCCTCGCCCGGGTGCGCGTCGAGGACTACGGGGCGGGACGGATCCGCCCGCACGAGCGCACGCACCCCGGCCCCAAGGAGGATCGCCTCAGGCTGACGCGCGTGACCCGGGCGAACCTGTCGCCGATCTTCTCGCTGTTCTCCGATCCGTCCGGATCCGCGTGGGGAGCGCTCGCCGGGGACATCTCCGGAGCCGAGCCTTGGGCTCAGACGGCCGATCCCGGCGGCACCCGGAACCGGCTCTGGCGGGTCGGCGACGAGGCGGCGATCGAGACGGTGGCGAGCACGCTGAGCGGCGTGGAGCTGCTGATCGCCGACGGCCACCACCGCTATGAGACCGCGCGCGCGTACGCCGAGGAGATCGGCGGCGAGGGTCCCCACCGGTTCGTGCTGATGTGCCTGGTGGCGCTGGAGGACCCGGGACTGACCGTGTTCCCGACGCACCGGCTCGTGCGCGGCCTGCAGCCCGACCAGCACGAAGCGCTCGCCGACGCGCTGCGGCGCGACTTCGACATCGAGCCGCTCGACGACACGCGCGCGCTGGCCCCGGCAGCAGGCGATCAGGTGCGGATCGGCTACATCGACGCGCACTTCCGTAAGCCGTACATGCTGACCCTCAAGGACCCGGCGATCGCCGACGCCCCGCTCGCCGGCCGCTCCGAGCCCTACCGGCGCCTCGACACGGCGGTGCTCGAAGCATTGATCCTCAAGCAGGCCCTGGGGATGACCGACGAGGACATCGATCACCTGAACGGGCTCGGGTACGCGCGCGACTTCGAGCAGGCGCTGGAGCTGATCGAGAGCTCGGAGTACGACGCCGCCTTCTTCATGGCGCCGACGCCGGTCAAGCGCGTCCAGGAGGTCGCCGCCTCGGGCGAGAGCATGCCACCGAAGTCGACCTACTTCTTCCCCAAGGTGCCGACCGGTCTGCTCTTCAACCCACTGACGGATCAGCAATAGCGCCGGCGCTACGATGGACTGACCAGGGAAACGCGACGATGACAGGACGGGGCATGAAGGCGACCGCACGGCGCACCAGCCAGCACGGATTTGCGCACGAGATCGAAGTGCGCGACCATCATCTCGTGGTCGACGAGCCGAGGGGGGCCGGCGGCGAGGATGACGGTCCGAGCCCACAGGAGCTGCTGGCCGCCAGCCTCGCGTCGTGCACGGCGGTGACGATGGAGATGTACGCCGAGCGCAAGGGTTGGGACATCGGCCAGATCGAGGTGGAGTGCGAGTTCACCGCCGCCGAGCGCGGCTCGCCGACGAAGTTCGCGGTCACCCTCAGGGTGCCGGACGCGTGCAGCGACGAGCAGATCGAGCGACTCCGGGTGATCGCCGCGAAGTGCCCGATCCATCGCACCCTCGACGGTGAGGTGATGTTCGCAGAGCGCGTCGAGCGGGCCGCCCGCGCGGCGACCTGAGCCGCCCGCGCGGCGCCGGCGATGGAGTCGCCCACGCGATCGCTCCGTGACGATCTGCGGCGCGTGCTGCTGTCGCCGGAGGAGGCGCTCGAGCTCGACGTGCGCGGCCGCACCGACGCCGGTGTGCTCGTGCCCCTGTACGTGCAAGACGGTGAGCTGCACGGAGTGTTCACCCGGCGCCGCGAGGACCTGCGCCGGCATCCCGGCGAGATCTCGTTCCCGGGCGGGCGCTCCGACGAGGGGGACGCGGACCTGCGCAGCACCGCGCTGCGCGAGGCCCAGGAGGAGATCGGGCTGCCGCCCGACGCCGTGGACGTCGTCGGCGCGCTGCAACCCACGCCGACCGTGGTCACCGGCTACGCGGTGTATCCGTTCGTCGGCCTGATCGAGCCCGGACGCGTGTGGCAGGTTAGCGAGCGGGAGGTCGCCGAGGTGCTCGAGTTGCCGTTGCGAGCGCTGCTGGCCGGCTACGGGCGTCGCCGGCTCGTGCGCCGCGGGCTGCCGATCCGGACCGACACCTACGTGTTCGGCGACCATCTGATCTGGGGGGCGACGGCGAGGATCCTCGCCGACCTGTTCGACCGGATCGAGCCGCTGCTGCCGACGGGCCCGGCCTAGGCCGGCCAGGCCTCGCGGGCCTCAGGCGGCGAGCACGGCCTCGACGCAGTCCTGTGCGGCGGTGGCCCAGGAGGTCGGGTCGCCAGGATCGGCGTTCAGCAGCCGGTACGGGATCCGGGACAGGTCGCAGGCCGCGGCCACCCGCTGCGCTCCGTGGGCGAGGACCTCGGCGTCGACGGTGCCCGCCGCCTCGTAGACCACTCCCCGCACGGTCGTGTCGATCGTGCGCATCATCAGCATCTCGAGCCGGGTCCCGTGCAAGGCCGCGAGCGCGTCCGCCTCGCCGACGGCGGATCCGAGCAGCATGCAGACGACGCCCACGCCGTCGAGGGCCTGGAACAGCGTCCCGACCCGGTCGGGGTCGCCCAGCACCGGCTCGGCGCCGGCCGCCTCGATCTCGGCCAGGCGCCCCTCGTCGCGGGTCGTGCCGCGCACCGCGTGGCCGGCGGCGATCAGGCCCCCCGCCAGCTCCAGCCCGCGGCATCCACAGCCGACGATCAGGACCCTTGCCACGGCAACCTCAGCGATCCTCGGGGCGCCGGCGCTCAGGCGCCCGCGTCGCCGCCGCGGCCGAATTCCCGCTGGACCTCATCCCGGGTCCGGTCGGGCAGCCCGCGCGCGCGCCGGCGGGCGTTGGTTGCCTCCAGCAGCTCGTCGAGCTCGCGCTCGGCGTGCAGCGCTTCGCGGCGACGGCGCTGCTCGTTCTGGTCGGCGACGACGCGCATCTCGAGCTCCTCGACCGTGACCTCGGCCTCGCCGCGGGCCCGCCGGCGGGCGTTGGCAGCGGCGAGCATCTGGTCCAGATCCTCCCCCTCCAGCGCCTCGCGCGTCTCGTAGATCTCGCGCGCTGACTTCCAGCCGATCTGGTCCAGACCGGACCCCGGCGAGTAGCGCCCGAGCAGCAGCAGCCACAGCAGCAGCGCCACGATCCCACCGAGAATCACCAGCGCGAACGGATCCACCGGGCCAGTCTATCCCGACCAGCGCAACTTTCCCGCCGGTGCCGGTGTTTCGCAGGTCGTCCAAGCACCACCGTCGCACAGGGAACGCAAGGCCGGGCCGGTGGCGAAAACGAGCTGGGAAGGAGGGCCTTCATGCGCCCACGCTTTGTCGTGCTCGCGTCGTTGATCGCTGCGCTCGGTCTGGCAGTACTACCGGCCGTCGGCAACGCCGCACCCAACCACAACCACGGGCTGACGATCAACGCCACGCCCGATCCGATCGTGACCGGTGATCAGGTGATGATCTACGGTCAGCTGAACACCGACCATCCGGGCAACCGGCTGATCGTGCTCTATCACCGTGTGAACCCGGCGACACAGTTCAGCGTCGTGGGAACGACGCGGACCAACGCGACGGGCTTCTATGAGTTCCTCCGCGCCGACGGTGTCGTGACCACGAACCGAAACTGGTTCGTGACCGGGCCCGGCACCACCCACAGCCGCACCGTGCACGAGCACGTCGCGGCATCGGTCGGCCTGACCGCGAGCACCACCACCGGCGACACCGATCACGCGATCGTGTTCAGCGGGCACGTGAGCCCGAACCACGCTGGTGAGCGCGTGTACCTGCAGGTGCAGCAGGGCCTCAACGGCGACGACTGGGGGACACTAAAGAGGGGCTCCGTGGATGATCGGGGGTGACTCTCGATCGAGATTCCGTCCTGAGCAGGGCTTTTGGTCGTCGGAGCGGCGGGTGGAAGTCGCGTGCGCCTCTGCTGCTGGGTTGTGGACTGCTCGCTGGGCCCCGTGCCCGGCGATCGTGGGCACAGCGGATGCGTGCTCAAGCGGCCAGGGATGGCCGCGCCTGCGCGCAGGCGCATCCGGATGATCATGGCGAGACTCGCCCCATAGGGCGTCGTTGGGGGGCGTCGGGGTCGCTGCCCGCGTTGACGGGGGTCGTGGCGTGCCGGGGAGCTGCCTGCTCCATTCCCTTCTCGTTGCGCCGTTTGCCGTGCGTGCGCACCGGGTCATCCCGGGGTCGAGCGAGCGTCGTGGCGGAATACGGGTGACGCGGTTCGGAGGGCCAGAAAGAAAACGCGTGTTCGTGTGTCGTCACCCCCGATCATGCCCGGAGAGCCACTAAAGAGCGGCCGCCTCGGCCCAGGGTCGAACTACTCGATCTCGTACCGGTTCAAGGATCCGGGTGAGCGCGACCTCCGTGTCCTCCTCCCCGGCGACGCGCGCAACATCACGTCGACCTCCGACGATCTGACCGTCTCGGTGCAGCAGACCCAGAACCCGTCGTTCACGATCAACGCCGCGCCGCGGAACATCGACGAAGGGTCCACGGCGACGATCTCGGGCGTGCTCTACAAGGCGGGCTCGACCACGACTCCCGACGGTGGCGTGGGCGTGACGCTGTGGGGCCATACCTACGGCAAGCCGTACATCCCGCTGCAGTTCGGGACGGCCAACGGCACGACCGGGGCGTACAGCTTCACGGTCATGCCGTCGCAGAACATCGCCTACCAGGTCCGTACGACGCCGGCTCCCCAGCGCAGCACCGCGCAGGTGTTCGTTGGCGTCCGTGACGTTGTCTCGATCACGCCGAGCTCAACGACCTCGACGGTCGGCGGGACGATCACGTTCACCGGTGGGGTCATCCCCGACAAGGCCGGGCACGCGATCTACCTCCAGCGCCTCGGCGCCGACCACGACTGGCACACGGTGAAGACCACCTTCGTGACAGCTGGGTCGACGTACACGTTCAGCTGGACGTTCGGCACCCCGGGCACGAAGGTCTTCCGGGTGCTGGTGCCCGGCGGCCCGTACAACATCAGCGGTCACTCCGCGTCGGAGAGCATCGCCGTCGCGCTGCCGGCCGTGCAGTTGCTCTCGCCCGGCTCCTGACGGTCGGGCCAGCCTCTGAGCAGTCGCTCCGGCCTCCGCCGCCTCCCGCGGCGGAGGCCGGTCGCGTCTTCAGGCCTCGACGGCGAACAGGCGCCAGGTGCCCGGGACGCCCTTGAGCTTGTATTCCCCCCGGTCCGCGAACACGATCCCGGAGCCCACCACCAGGTCCTTCACGGTGCCCGAGACGAGCACCTCTCCGGAACCGGCGATCGCTCCCACCCGCGCCCCGATGTGCACGGCGATCCCGCCCACGTCTGCCCCCATCACCTCGATCTCGCCCGTGTGCAGCCCGCTGCGCACGTCGAGACCGAACTCGGCCATCGCCTGCTTGATCGCGACGGCGCAGCGGATCGCGCGGGCAGGCCCGTCGAACGTAGCCAGGAAGCCGTCGCCCATCGTCTTGATCGCCCGGCCCCGGAAACGGTCGAGCTCGCCCGCCACGACCTCTTCCAGCGTCTCCAGCAGCTGCCGCCACGTGCGATCTCCGAGCTCGGCCGCACGCCGGGTCGAATCGACGATGTCCGAGAACATCACCGTGGCCAGGATCCGCTCGGGATCGGGCAGCTTGCGTGCTCCGGTCAGGAACTGCTCGACCTCGTCGAGCAGACGCTCGGACTCGGACCCGAACGAGAGCGCATCCGTGCCGGGAAGCTCGAGGTAGCGCGCGCCCGGAATGTGCTCGGCCAAGTACCGGGAGTGGCGGATGTCGATGAATGCGTCCCCGGCGCGGTGCAGGACCAGCGTCGGCGCCTGGATCGACGGCAGCACCGCACGCACGTCGATCTCGCCGTTCCACCGCATCAGGCGTGCCGCCGTGCCTGGGCTCGCCGCGAGCCGCTCGAGCTTCGCGAACCACCGCCGCAGCCGGTCGTTGTCGGCCGCATGCGGCGCGAGCCCGAGGATCCGCGATCCGTCCCCCCAGCGGCCGGTGCGTACGTAGGCCTCCCGCTCCTCGATCCGCAGCGGCCAGTCGTAGTCCGGAGCCCAGGACATCCGCGGCATCGCCTCATAGAGGATGAGCGCGCCGGTCCGCTCGGGACGGGTGGCCGCGAACATGGCGGCCATGGCGCCGCCCTCGAGCTGGGCGAACACCGCCGCCCGCTCGGAGCCGGCCGCGTCCATCACCGCGACCACATCGTCCATCTGCTCCTCGAGCGTCGGCGCGGTGAGCACCGGGTCCGACAGTCCCGACCCGCGGCGATCGAACATGATCAGCCGCGAGAACGACGCCATGCGATTGAAATACCGCGCGACGGCCGGCTCCTCCCAATAGTGCTCGACCTGGGAGATCCAGCTCGGCACGAACACCAGGTCGATGGGTCCCTCGCCCACGACCTGGTAGGCGATGTGGATCTCGCCGCTGCGTGCGTAGCGAGTCTCGGGAGCCATTGGAAGGTGTGAGCCTACCCAGGTCAGGTAGCGTGCCCGGCCATGGACTTCGAACTCACAGATGAACAACGTCTCGTCCGCGAGACCGCCCGCGCGTTCTCCGACAACGAGATCGTCGAGCGTGCGCGCGAGAACGACCGCAACGAGCACTTCGACCTCGAGCTCGTGGGCAAGCTCGCCGACCAGGGATACCTGGGCGCGATCGTCCCCCGCGAGTACGGCGGCGCCGGCCTCGACTACCTGACCTACGGCGTCGTGGTCGAGGAGATCGGCCGCGGCTGCTCGGCGATGCGCACCGTGATCTCCGTGCAGACCTCGCTCGTGTGCTCCTCGCTGCTGCGCTGGGGCACCGAGGAGCAGAAGCACCGCCACCTACCGAAGCTGTGCTCGGGCGAGTGGCTGGGCTGCTTCGGATTGACCGAGCCCGACACGGGATCGGACGCCGCCAACCAGCGCACCCGCGCGCGGCGCACCGACAACGGCTGGGTGATCAACGGCGCCAAGATGTGGATCTCCCTCGGCAACTACGCCAAGCTCGCGCTGATCTTCGCCCAGACCGATCCCGAGAAGGGTCACCGGGGGCTCGCCTGCTTCCTCGTCGACACCGACCAGCCCGGCTTTCAGCCTCAGCCGATCCACCACAAGATGGGCCTGCGCGGGTCTGACACGGCTGCGATCTCGCTCAACGACGTGGAGGTCGGTGACGACGCCATGCTCGGCGAGGTGGGCGACGGCTTCAAGGTCGCGATGAGCGCACTGGATTCCGGGCGCTACAGCGTCGCCGCGGGCTGCGTGGGGATCTGCCAAGGATGCGTCGACGCGTCGGTGCGCTACTCCCAGGAGCGGGAGCAGTTCGGCCGTCCGATCGCGAGCTTCCAGCTCGTGCAGGCGATGATCGCCGACATGGTCGTGGACACCGACGCCTCGCGGATGCTCGTGTGGCGGGCCGGATACCTCAAGGACGCCGGAAAGCCCAGCACCACGGAGACCTCGATCGCCAAGCTGTACGCGACCGAGGCGGCCGTGCGCTCGGCCAACACGGCGATCCAGGTGCACGGCGGCTCGGGCTACGTCGACGATCACCCGGTCGAGCGCTACTTCCGCGATGTGCGCGTGACGACGCTGTACGAGGGCACGTCGCAGATCCAGAAGCTGATCATCGGGCGCGCGGTGACGGGCATCAACGCGCTGGTGCCGGGTTGAGCGAGGCAGTAGCGGCGCCGCACACGATCGGCGTCGTCGGCGCCGGAACGATGGGCGCCGGGATCGCACAGCTGGCCTGCGCCGGCGGCGCGCGGACGCTGCTGCACGACCCGGTGCCCGCAGCGCTCGAGCGGGGATTGGAGTTGATCCGCCGCCAACTGCGCCAGGGGGTCGAACGCGGACGCCTGAGCGAGGAGCAGGCCACGGAGGCCGAGGCGCGGCTCGAGGCGGCGCCAGCGCGCGAGCACTTGGCCGCCGCGGAGCTCGTGATCGAGGCCGCGCCCGAACAGCTCGAGCTCAAGCGCGAGCTGTTCGCCGGCCTGTCGCGGATCGTCGACCCCGAGTGCGTCCTGGCGACCAACACCTCGTCGCTGCTGGTGACGGCGATCGCCGCCGCCGCCGAGGACCCGGGCCGAGTCGTCGGGATGCACTTCTTCAACCCGGCGCCGGTGATGGCGCTGCTGGAGGTGGTGGCCGGCGAGCAGTCCTCCGAGCGCGCCCTCGCGGTTGCCCGCGCCGCCGGTGAGCTGATGGGCAAGCGCGTGATCGACGCCGTCGACGGCCCCGGCTTCCTGGTCAACCGCTGCAACCGCCCGTTCGGACTCGAGGCGCTGAAGCTGCTCGCCGAGCAGGTCGCGCCGTTGGCCGAGATCGACCGGATCTGCCGCCAGGGCGGCGGTTTCCGGATGGGCCCGTTCGAGCTCATGGATCTCGTCGGCGTCGACGTCGGCCTCACCGTCGCCCGCTCGTTCTACGAGCAGAGCTTCGGCGAGCCGCGCTGGCAACCGTCGCCGATCACCGTGCGGACGGTGGCCGCGGGGCGACTGGGCCGCAAGTCCGGCCGCGGCTACTACGAGTACCCCGAGGGCGGAGCGCACCGGCCGCCCGACCCCGATCCGCTGCCGGTCGGCGGCGGCGACGGGTTGATCGTGATCGCCGGAGACTCGGCCCTCGCGGCCGAGCTCGACGGGCTCGCCGACGCCGCGGGGTGGCAGGTCGCCTCGCCGTTCGAAGCCGAGGGCGAGATCCCGTTCCTGATTCTCGACCTTTCGGCGGGCGAGGAGCTCTCGCCGCCGCTGCAGGGCGGCCCGCAGGCGATCTGCTGTGCCGCCGGGTCCCTCGCGGCGCTCGATCCCGGAGGCGCGAGCGTCGGCTTCCACCTCCTCTCCCCCCTGGCGGAGTGCAACCTTGTCGAGCTGACCCGCGGGCCCGACACCACGGCGTCCGCGGCCGCCGCGGCCGAACGGTTCTTCGGCACGCTCGGCCTGCACGTCGTCTGGGTCGCCGATGCCCCGGGCCTCGTGCTCGGCCGGATCGTCGCGCAGGTGATCAACGAGGCGGCATTCGCGCTCGGCGAGGGAGTCGGGAGCGCCGGGGACATCGACACCGGCATGGTGCACGGGCTCAACTACCCGCGCGGCCCGCTGGCCTGGGCGGATCAGATCGGGATCGACCACGTGCTGGCGCTGCTCGACGGGCTCTACGACGAGCGACGCGAGGAGCGCTACCGCGCCGCGCCGGCGCTGCGGGCCCTGGCGTGGTCGGGCCGGACGGGCCGGGAGCCCGGCGGGGGCTTCTTCCGCTATGAATAGCGACCCACGATGAGAGCGGTCACCTATCAGGCGCCGGGCGAGGTCCGGCTCGAGGAGCGTCCCGAGCCCGAGCTACTGGCGCGCGATGACGCGATCGTGCGGATCGCGGCGAGCGGGATCTGCGGCTCGGATCTGCACATCTACCACGGCCGGGTGAAGGTCGAGCCCGGGTTCACGATCGGCCACGAGTTCGTCGGCACTGTGATCGCGGCCGGCGACGACGTCACCCGGGTCGCGACCGGCGATCGCGTACTCGGCTGCTACCACAGCGCCTGCGGCACGTGCTTCTTCTGCCTGCGCTGCGCCTACCACAAGTGCGACCACATGCGCACGTTCGGGCACGGGGCCGTGCTCGGCTCGCTCCAGGGCACGCAGGCCGACCAGGCGCTGGTGCCGAACGCCAACCTCACGCTGCGCAAGGTGCCCGAGGGCCTGAGCGACGACGTCGCCCTGTTCGCCGGCGACGTTATGGGCACCGGCTACCACGCCGTGCAGGAGTCGGCCACGAGGCCCGGCGACAGCATCGCCGTGCTCGGGCTCGGGCCGGTCGGGCTGTGCGCGGTCCAGGTCGCGGTGGCGAGCGGCGCCGGGCCGGTGCTGGCGATCGACACGGTGGCCCAGCGACTCGAGGTCGCCGCCGGGTTCGGGGCGATACCGGTTCACCTCACCGAGCAGAGCCCGCGCGACGTCATCAAGCGGGTCACCGGCGGCCGTGGCGTGGACGCTGCGGTCGACGCGGTCGGGCACCCCGACGCTCTCGATCTCGCCATCCGGCTCACCCGCAAGGCCGGCACGGTCGTCGCGATCGGCGTCTACGCCGAGCGATGCCAGGTCAACATGGGGCTCGTGTGGATCAAGGCCCTGGGGATCAGGACCGGCCACGCGAACGTGATCGGCCACGTCGACAGGGTGCTCGGGATGCTCTCGTCGGGGTCACTGGATCCGACTCCGCTCGTGACCCACCACATGCCCCTCGAGGACGCTCCCGAGGCCTATCGAGTCTACGATCGGCGCGAGGCCCTGAAGATCGTGCTCATGCCGTAACGGCTGCGCCCCGAACCACGCAGGAGGACCCACTTGTCCGTCACCACCCTCCCCGAGCAGCTCTCCGATCGAGCCCGCGCATTCGCGGGCCGCGAGCACGAGCTGCTGATCGACGGCGCACACGTGCCGGCGGCCGACGGCCGCACGTTCGAGACCGTCGACCCCGCCACCGCGCGACCGATCACGACCATCTCCCAGGCCGGCGCCGAGGACGTCGACCGGGCCGTGCAGGCCGCGCGGCGGGCGCTCGAGGACGGCCCCTGGCGCACGCTGAGCGCGGCCGACCGCGGCGCCGCGATCGGCCGCCTGGCCGAGCTGATCGAGGCGTCGGGCGACGAGCTGGCCGAGCTCGAGGCGCTCGACAACGGCAAGCCGGTGAAGCTCGCCAAGCTAGTCGACGTCAGCTCCAGCGTCGCCCATTTCCGGCACTTCGCCGGCTGGCCCGCGCGCATCTTCGGGGAGACGATCCCGGTCCGCCAGCCGGACATGCTCTGCTATACGCGCAAGGAGCCGGTGGGCGTCTGCGGCCAGATCATTCCCTGGAACTTCCCGCTGCTGATGGCGGCCTGGAAGCTCGGCCCGGCCCTCGCCGCCGGCTGCACCGTCGTGCTCAAGCCCGCCGAGCAGACGCCGCTGAGCGCGCTGCGCCTCGGCGAGCTGGCGCTCGAGGCCGGCATCCCCGCCGGGGTCCTGAACGTGCTGACCGGCGACGGCGAGACGGGCGCGGCGCTCGTCGACCATCCCGGCGTCGACAAGATCGCGTTCACCGGCTCGACCCCGGTCGGGCGCGAGATCGGCGCCAAGGCCGGCCGCGCGCTGAAGCGCTTGACGCTCGAGCTGGGCGGCAAGTCGCCCAACATCATCCTGCCCGACGCCGATCTCGACGCCGCCGTCAAGGGCTCCTTCCAGGCGATCTACTACAACACGGGTCAGGCCTGCAACGCCGGCAGCCGCCTGTTCGTGCACCGCGACCAGTTCGACGAGGTGGTTTCTCAGCTCGCCGCCCGCGCCGGCAAGACCCGCGTCGGGCCGGGCCTCGACCCCTCGTCGCAGCTCGGGCCGGTCGTGTCGGCCGAGCAGCACGAGCGCGTGCTGTCCTACATCGAGGCCGGACGGCGCGAGGGGGCCGAGCTCGTCGCCGGCGGGGGCGCCGGCGGGGGCGCCGGCGGGGACGGCTACTTCGTCGAGCCGACGCTGTTCACCGCCACCGACGACAGCCTCGCCATCTCCCGCGAGGAGATCTTCGGGCCGGTGCTGGTGGCGATGCCGTACGAGTCGCTCGAGGAGGTCGCGGCGCGAGCCAATGACAGCGAGTACGGCCTCGCGGCCGGCGTGTGGACGCGCGACGTGCGCAGCGCCCACCGGCTCGCCGGGATGCTCAAGGCGGGCTCGGTGTACGTGAACTGCTGGGCGGCGAGCGATGCCGGCGCGCCGTTCGGCGGCTACAAGGCCTCCGGGCTCGGTCGTGAGCACGGCCGCGAGGGCCTCGAGGCCTACCTCGAGACGAAGACAGTGTGGACCAACCTGGCGTGAGCGCGGGGATCGGGCGCGGGTGCCGGGTTGGCGGCGGTGGCTGGACTGTGTGCGGTGCTCGGGCTGGGCGCGGTGGCCGTGGCTCCGGCCGATGCGGCGGCACCGGCGGGCGTGGCTCCGGCCGTGTAGGCCAGCGCCCGGTCCCGGGTGGCTGCCTGCCGGCACGCGAACACCCCCGCCAACCGTGCTTCGGCACGCACGATGGCCGACGCGATCGTGTGCCTCATCAACCAGGAGCGCAGACGCTTCGGGCTGCCGCGCCTGCGCGAGAGCGTCCGGCTGGACCGCTCCGCCCAGGGCCACAGCGACGACATGGTCCGGCGTGACTACTTCGCCCACGTCTCGCCGGGCGGGTCGAGTCCGGTCGACCGCATCACCGCCGCCGGCTACCGCTGGTCCGCCGCCGGCGAGAACATCGCCCCCGGCTTCCCACACCCGCCTCGGTGATCGCGGCGTGGATGTCGGACGTCGGTCACTGCCAGAACATCCTCGATCCCCTCTTCGCCCACACCGGGGTCGGCGTCAACCCCCGCCCGGTTCCCTGCGCCGCCAGCGGACCGGCGACCTGGAGCCAGGACTTCGGCCTTCCCGCCGGCGTGGCGCCCCCGTCGCGCAACGGGCGCGCATCCGAGGGGTGTCCTCGGGGGTTGTAGGGTCGGGGCGGTCGGGGCGGTCGGGGCGGTCGGGGTGGTCGGGGTGGTCGGGGCGCTCCGGGTGGTCGGGGCGGTCGTTGACCGGGCGAACGGCGGCTGCGGAGTGGGTCCGAGCCGCCCGCTGACGGCCACGGAGTCGAAGTGCTGCATCTCAGTTCCGGCCCCCGGAACTCAGTTGCAGCGCTTCTCCGAGGATGGGTCGATTTCAGCGAAGGGGCCGCCGGAATCGGACCACCCTCCCAAGACCATCCAGCCGCGGACCGGCGTGCTCCGACATCCGCTCTCCCCCAGCCGCCGTTCAACACAGACGCCGCCGCGCGCCCACACGGCAGTGCGACTCCGGCCCAACCGCCCCTAACTCGGATTCCCGAACTCGGGTAGTTCCGCGTTGATCGTGGGGGTTGAGGCGGGATTTCGGTGTGATTGACGGGGTTTGGGGCGGCTGGGCGTGCCGGACTGGGTGTTGTTTCGCTGTACGGACGGTTGGGTTGCTTGAAGTCGTGAGCGGGGCGGCGCCCGGAAATTGACGTCAGTACGTCTGTTTTCGGGCTTTGAGGGTGGTTCTGGCCGTGGTCTGTCCGGGCAGGACTTTATGGTGTCGAGTGATGGGTTCAGCGAAGCGCACCAGTTCGGGTGGCAGGGCGGGGCGGCGGCGTGAGCGAGCCGCGTTCTTCACGGCCCCTGGCGATGTCGCGCAGCGTCGCTACGAAGCGCTGCGCGCGTACTTCGTTGAGGACTCGACGGCCGCGGAGGTCGCTGCACGGTTCGGTTACGCACCATCGACGGTGGTCGCGATGGTCCGCGACTTCACGGCGCAGGCTGATGAGTTCTTCCTTGAGCGCCGCCCGGGCCCGCGGGTCGCGCCGGCCAAGGTGGCGGCCCGTGATGAGGTGCTGCGGTTGCGGGCAGCCGGTCACTCGGTCACCGAGATCACCCAGGCGCTCGCGGCGGGTCAGACGCCGCTGAACCGCACCGGGGTGTGGGAGCTGTTGGTCGCCGAGGGCCACGAGCGTCTCGGTCCCAGAGCCCCCGGCCAGCGCGGCGCTCCCACACGCGATGATCCACCCCGCACCCGGGTGATGCGCTGGCCAGAGCAGCCGGTGCGGCTGAGTAGTGACTACGCCGGCGCGCTGTTGCTGCTGCCCGCGCTGGTCGCGTTGGATCTCCCGGGCGCCGTCGCCGCTGCTGGGTTGCCGGGCACGCGTGAGGTTCCCGCGCTCTGCTCGGTCCTCTCGCTGCTGGCGCTGAAATCGATCGGACGGCGGCGTGTCAGCCATGTCGATGATGTCTGTGTTGATCCCGCGCTCGCCGCGTTCGCGGGGTTGGAGAGCCTCCCGAAGGCGAGCAGCCTGGGGAGCTACAGCTACCGTCTCACGCGCGCTCACGACCAGGCGCTGCTGGCGGGATTGGCGCGGTCGATGATCCAGACCGGGCAGACCCGCGGCGCCGATTTCGATCTCGACTTCCACGCGATCATGCACTTCGGAGACGACGTCGCGCTCGAGAACCACTACGTTCCCAGGCGTTCGCAGCGTACCGAGGCCGTCCTGTCGTTCTTCGTGCAGGACTCAGAGACCCGCAACCTGCTCTACGCCAACGCGACATGCACCAAGGCCGACCAAGCCGGCCAAGTGATCGCGTTCGCACGCCACTGGGAAACCGCGACCGGTCATCCCCCGTCGCTGCTGGTGTTCGACTCCAAGGTCACCACCGGCGCCGGACTCGCCGAACTGCACGCCGCGAAGCTCACGTTCATCACCCTGCGCGCCCGGACCGCGACACTCACCGCCACCCTCGAGGCGCTCCCAGACAGCCAGTGGACACCAATCACTCTGGACCGGCGCGGCGCGTACAACAAACCCCAGGTCCACGAACAGGACGTCACCGTCCGCGGCTGCCCAACCCCGCTACGCCAGATCGCGGTCCGCGGCTTGGGGCACGAGCACCCCACCCTGATCCTCACCAACGACCGGACCAGCCCACCAAAGACGATCGTCGGCCGGTACGCCAAACGGATGCGGATCGAGCAACGCCTCGCCGAGCAGATCCGTAGCTTCCACCTCGACGCGCTCAGCTCAGCCGTCGCGCTCAACGTCGACCTCGACACCACCCTGACCGTCTGGGCCGCCGCCGCCTACGACCACCTCCGCCAACGCCTCCCCGGCTACGAGGCCATGACACCCGACACCATCTGGCGCCGCTTCATCAACACCAGCGGCCAAATCACGATCGAACCGCACCAACTCACCTGCCGCCTCAAAAACCGGACCTACAGCCCGATCATGCGCAGCGCAAACCTCCCCCCGACCGAGATCCCCTGGTGGAACGACCGGCCGCTGCGATTCCAGTTCGCCTGACCCACCCCGCCCCGCAGCCAGCCACACCCAACCAGGTACCAATCCGCTGTTTGGAAATCCGAGCTAAGCCGTCGCCGTCTCGGTGGCGGCCTGGTCAGCCGCCGGCGTAGGGGTGTCGCGCAGGTACCACTCGGCGTCGAGCGCCGCCTGGCAGCCCGAGCCGGCGGCCGTGACGGCCTGGCGGTAGGTGTGGTCGACGAGGTCGCCGGCCGCGAACACGCCGGGAACGTTGGTCCGGGTCGAGCGGCCTTCGGTGACGACGTAGCCGGCCTCGTCGGTCTTGACCTGGCCCTGGACGAGCTGGGACTGCGGCTCGTGGCCGATGGCCACGAAGGCGCCGGTGATCGGGATCTCGCGCTCGGATCCGTCGACGGTGTTGCGCAGGCGGGCGTGTCCCAACGAGCCGTTCTCGGCTGGGTGGAGCTCCTCCACCACGTACGGGGTCAGCCAGTCGATGTTGGGGATCGCGCGGGCCCGCTCGAGCATGATCTTGGAGGCGCGGAACTGGTCGCGGCGGTGGACGATCCCGACCTTGCCGGCGAACTTGGAGAGGAACATCGCCTCCTCCATGGCGGAGTCGCCGCCGCCGATGATCAGCGTCTCGGCATCCTTGAAGAAGGCCGCGTCACAGGTGGCGCAGTAGCTGACGCCACGGCCCGAAAGCTCCTGCTCGCCGGGGACGCCGAGCTTGCGGTGCTGCGCGCCCATCGCCAGCACCACCGTCTGGGCGAGGTGCAGGTCGTCGCCGACCCACAGCTTGTGCGGGCCGCCGTCGCGCGAGAGCTCGACCCCGGTGACGTCGTCGGTCTCGAGCCGGGCGCCGAAGCGCTCCGCCTGCTCGCGCATGCGCTGCATCAGCTCGGGTCCCATGATCCCCTCGGGGAAGCCGGGGTAGTTCTCGACGTCGGTCGTCTGCTGCAACAGGCCGCCCCAAGCGAACCCTTCGAACACGAGCGGCGAGAGGTTGGCGCGGGCCGTGTACAGCGCGGCGGTGTAGCCCGCGGGCCCGCTGCCGATGATCGCGACCTTCTCGATGGGGCGGTTCTCAGTCACTTCATTAAGAATAGCCAGGGCGTCGAGGCCCGACACCAAGGGTACGGACCCTATACGGCGGCGCGACGGAAGCGCCTAATCGTGGAGCGCCCGGCAACGTTGATTGCACTAGCCACGGTGACGGAAGTGGTGATAGTGCTGCCAGGAGGCGAAGTCGGGGATCACCAGCAGGGCCAGCACGACGCCCGCGACGACGGCGAGCCCCAGCACCAGCAGCCGCCCGCCACGCCCCGCGAGCGCGGCTCCGCGACCTGACGCACCCAGCTCCGAGCGCGAGGCTCCCCACGACGCCTCCACGTGGGCGAGGACGTGGACGCCCGTGAGGACCACCCAGACGATGAAGCTCACCTTGTGGATCGGCAGCACCGCGTTACGCGACGAGGGACCGGCGAGCAGCAGCCACACCCCGGACGCGAGCATCACGATCGTGGTGATCACCACACCCGGCCCCAGCACCCGCAGGAGCATCGGCGGCGGGCCCTTCCGGCGATAGGTCGGGCGGCCGGCGTAGTAGCCGACGAACCTGTAGCCCGTGCTGGCGAGCTTGAGGGCGATCGGGCCGATCAGGAGCATCCCCAGGAACAGGTGGACCGTGATCAGCTGACGGATCTGGATGATCGTGACCCCCTCCACGGCAAGCAGGACGATCAGCAGCAGTCCGATGATTCCCGTCAGGCGCTCGTTGCCCTCCGTTCCCCCGCCGCCGAGCCCTCGCCAGAAGGGCGCGGCGGGATCCAGCGGCGCCCCGCGATCGAGGCGCTCCAGCTCGCGGACGGCGGCCGCGGCCGAACGCCCCCGGCTCACGGGTAGACCTGCCTCCCCGAGCTCGCGTCGATCAGTCTGATCGCCACTGACGGGCACGCCTTGGCCGCTTCCGTCAGCAGCTCGTCGGGTGCGGCGCCGACGACGCGGGCGACGTCGTCGACCTCGAATACCTCCGGGGCGATCGCCTCGCAGTCCCCGTGTGCCGCACAGGCGGCCTCATCGATCTCGATCTCGTACGCCATGTCAGCTC
This sequence comes from uncultured Solirubrobacteraceae bacterium, assembly GCA_963816005.1. Lineage (GTDB taxonomy): Bacteria > Actinomycetota > Thermoleophilia > Solirubrobacterales > Solirubrobacteraceae > Palsa-465. The sequence goes on from CAWFKF010000018.1 coordinate 34,512, forward strand.
CTGTTCATCGTCGTGTCATCTCCCGGGCGGACCGCCGACGGGAAGGTCGGGTGCTCGGGGTGCCGGCGACCCCGGCGACACCCCGGCGGCGGCGCCGGCCGCGTTGGCGACGGCGACGCCTGCCTTCGGCGCCGGGGGCTTCAGCCAGCGCGCGACCAGCAGCAGCGCCGCGGGCCCGACGACCGTGGAGGTCATGACCAGGAACCAGGTCTGGCCGGCGTCGGTCCCCATGCCCAGCGCGTGCACGACGCCGGCGATCCACGCCACAGCCACCAGCCGGTGCAGCGAGCGCCAGCGGGCGGCACCGATGCGCCGCCGGAAGTAGTAGGTCGGGCCGAGCAGGACCATCGCCCAGCCGGCGATGATCCCCGCCGAGACCCAGCCGGTCTTGTAGGACCACGAGAACGGAATGAGCACGTTGGCGAGCGTGGGATGCATGAACCGATCGCCGATCAGCGAGATGCCGTGGACGCCCAGCGCGACGATGGTCACGAGCGACAGGGTCTCATGGAGGACGCGCAGATCGGGACCGCGATGCTTGAGCTCGCGCGTGGCCATCAGCAGCCCCAGGCCGACCGACAGGCTCGAGAGCACGAGGGCCAGGTTGCCGGCGGCGCGACTGGTGATCCAGAACAGGTGGGGGCCTGGGTCGGTCAGCGGGTTCATCGGCTCTCAGTACGACATCGGTGCCTAAGAACGAAGTGTGGAGAAGATGAGAAAACTCCCATGTAGCAGGCGTTTACGTTCTTCTGAGGTTGGGCCGATAGACCCCAACAGGGCCACGGCGAGATGCAGGTCGCCGCGGTCACGATCCGGCAATCCCCGACCAGCGACGCGGAGGCGGAATGACGACTGCTGAGCTTCAGGCGACGGCTGACGGTTCAGACGGCAACTACGACACCGACCAGATCGATTTCGCCGCTCGCGCCCGACTGCGCAAGCGCGCCCGCCGCACCCAGCGTCTGCGGCGCCGGGTCGTGGTCTCCTCGGTGGCACTGTTCATCGCCGCCTGGCTGGCTGTGTTCGTGCAGCTCGCCTCCGGCAACGATCCCGCCCTGCGCCGGGCCGCCGCCCGCGCCAATGCCCGCAGCGCCGCCCAGCTTCGGGCCAGCCTCTCGCAGGTGACCTCCTGGGGGAGCCGGCAGGCCGCGATCTCCGCCCACCGCGCCTATAGCGAGCAGATCCTTCGCGCGCGGCTCGCGCAGGCGCGCGCCGACGATGCCCGGGTCCGCAAGCGCCTGCTTCAGGCCAACGCGCGACTGGCCGCCGCGGCCGCGGCCGCGGCGAAGGCGGCGGCCGCTCAGGCCGCCGCGGGGAAGGGATCGACGAGCACGTCGGCCCCCTCCGCCGCGAGCGCGGCCGCGCCGAGCGCGGTGTCGGTGCCCTCGACGCCGAGCGCGCCGGTGAGCGCCGCTCCGGTCGCCGCCGCCCCGGCCCCCGCTGCGGCGGCCGCGCCCGCGCCGGTCACCACGCGGACCTCCTGACCTCTCGCCCCGACGCGACGCGCCGGTCAGGACGCGCCGGAGGTACTGCGGATCGCGATCGCCGGCTCGCTCCGCCAGCGATGGACTGTCTTGCGCAGCTGCAGGTAGGCGATCGCGCCCGGGATCGTCGGCAGCCAGAACGCGAACGCCCGGTAGCTGAGGACCGCGACGACCGAGACCTCAACGTCGACGCCGAACGCGGTGAAGGCGGCGATCATGCCACCGTCGACGCCGCCGATTCCGCCTGGCAGCGGCAGCGTGTTGCCGATCATTCCCACGAAGTAGGCCATCACGATCACTGCCTTGGGCGGCGAGGCGCCGAAGGCGTGAAAGCACGCCCACAGCACGGCGATGTCGAAGTACCACCAGGCGATGGCTCCGAGCAGGTGGGGATCGCGAGAGCGGACGAGCGCGATCGCCGTCCTGACGCCGGTGGCCGCCGACGCCGGCACCGCCGCGAGGCTGCGGGCGATCCGGCCGATCCGGCCGCTGTCGCTCGTCCAGCGCGCCACCAGCCGGTCGAAGTCGCCGGGCAGGAGCGAGACGGCCAGGAAGATCACGATCACCGAGACGCCGAAGATCGCCGGGATGATCGTGATCGCGAACGGCGCCTTGCCCGGGAACACACCGGTGTACAGCGCGACCCCGTCGATCACGAGCGTCGCCATGTAAACCCCGTACAGGAGGGCCAGGAACGCGATCATCCGGCAGGCCACGATCCTGGCCTCCATCCCCGAGCGCCGCACTGCCCACGCCGTGAGCGCGATGCCGCCGGCCCCTGCCGCCGCGAACAGGCGCGAGGCGGCGAGCCCGGCCATCGTGATTTGGTAGCTCTCGCGCCAGCCGATGCGCGAGTCGCCGCGCACGAACACGGCCCGGAACACGGCGATGTACCCGAGGAACGAGCACACCTCGAGGATCGCCGCGAGCCCGAACCACCAGGTGTTGCCCTGCTGGATCCGGTTCCAGGTGTCCTGAAGACCCAGCACCTTCGGCAGCACGAAGTACATGAAGGCGACCGACGAGACGACGAACAGTCCGAACGCAAGCACTCGGTTGCGCGTGAACCGGATCCGCGGCATCTCCTCCTCGGAGGAGGTCATCACGACAGGGTCGGTCGACTCGGGCGCCCGCGCGTGGGTGAGGGCGTCGTCGGCCACCGGTTCTCCTATGCCGACCCCGCCTGTGCTTCGAGTCGCTGGGCTGCCCGTGAGAACGCGGCCGCGAACGGCGTGGCGCGCGGCGCCAGATGGCGAACGGTTTCGGTCAGCGCGAGTCCCGCCAGGAGATCGACCGCATAGTGCTCTCCCAGATAGACCAGCGCGAGCCCGAGCGTGGCCGCGTAACCCCAACCGAGGGCACCCGGCACAGGGCCGGCCTCCGTCAGCACGTGAGCGGCCATGACAGACGTGGCGAAGTGAAGCGACGGCATTGCAGCAAGCGGATTTCCTCCCAGGACATCGTAAAGGGCGCCCCAGCGGTCCTCCCAGAACTGCTCCCCATATTCGATCATCATCCTCCTGATCGGGAGACCGCGACCGTCATCGAGCTGACCGCGAGCCGCGGCCCACCACGGAGGGGCGGTCGGGATGACCCAGTAGAAGAGGGCGCCGATGTCGAACACGGCGTATATCCGCGCGGCCGCGCTGCCGAACCGCTCGCGGTGGCGCAGCCGGATGTAGGCGACGCTGCCGTGCGGGACGACGAACCACACCCAGTGGCAGAACACGAGCACGCGCTCGAAGCGGTTGACCTCACCCGGACGGGCGAAGCGGTGCTGCAGCCGGACCGTGGGCGCAGTCCCGAACCCCAGCATGCGGTCGATCACGATCGGGTAGCGGACCTTGACCCGATGCAGGAGCCGATCCGGATCGTCGTTGGGCATCTCGTAGGCCGCTACGTAGCCCCACATGTTGAGTGCGCACACGGCCGCGTCGCGCCCGCGCGAGCGCGGCACGGCGACGCACATAGCCACCGGTGCGACCACGCCCGCTCCGATCACGGCCGGCGGCGGCAGCCGCAGCCGGCGGCGCACGACGGGCGCGGCAACCCCCGCGGCGACCAGGGCCCAGGCGGTCGCTCGAATACCCCGAGACATGCGCAAGTCGCGGCCAGTATACGTTTGAGGATGCGCGACGAGACGACCGCCCCGCCCGCCGTCGCCCGATGGCGGAGCGGCGGATCCACGGATCGCAGCGGGTCCTCGGCGTCAAACCGGCATGCGTTCAATGAGTTCTGGTCGTTCTTCGCCGCGTGGGGCCAGATGCTCAACTACGTGATCGTGATCGCGATCTTTAGGGCCCTGCCTTAACGCGTTCTCAACATTGTCGGGCGGCTCCGTAGCCGACCTTGACGGGCTCCTGCCCTATTTTCAGGGCGCGATGGCGCGCATCGAGACTCACGGCCTGCGGCGCAGCGTCGGCGTGGGTGGGCTGTTCGCCACCGCCTACGGCAACGTCGGCTCCTCCATCTATTACGCGCTGGGCCTCGTCGCCGCGCACGCGCTCGGGCTGACCCCGGTCGTGTTCATGCTGGCCGGCGGCCTGTTCGCGCTGACGGCCAAGACGTACGCCGAAGGGGCCTCGATGTTTCCGGAGGCGGGCGGCTCCTCGTCGTTCGCCCGCCACGCGTTCAACGAGCTCGTCTCGTTCTTCGCCGGGTGGGCGCTGAGCCTCGACTACATCCTCACGATCGCCATCTCGGCCTTCTTCGTGCCGCACTACCTCGGCGCGTTCTTCCCCGCCCTCACGCACGGGCCCGGGGACGTGATCGGAGGGATCGTGGTGATCGTCCTCCTCGCGGTGCTCAACATCCGCGGGCTCGGGGAGTCGGCGAAGCTGAACTTCTTCCTCGCGGCGGCCGACCTGGTCACCCAGGTCTTGTTGATCATCGTCGGGGCGTTCCTGGTTCTCGACCCGAGCCTGTTGGTCAACCAGGTGCACCTCGGAACCGTCCCGAGCTACTCCGAGGTGATCTTCGCGCTGTCGCTCGCGATGGTCGCCTACACCGGGATCGAGACGGTGTCGAACATGGCCGAGGAGGCGCGTGACCCGGGCCGCGATGTGCCCAAGGCGGTCAACCTGGTCCTGTTCGCGGTGCTCGGCGTGTACGCCGGGATCACCGTGGTCGCGCTGTCGGCGCTGCCGGTGATCACCGTGGCCGGGCACCACACGACTCTGCTCGGGCAGCCACCACCACACGGCTTCGAGAACGATCCGGTGCTGGGGATCATCGAGCACCTGGGCATCCACGGCGCCGTGCTGACCGTGCTGCGCTACTACGTCGGCGTGCTCGCCGCGACGATCCTGTTCATCGCCACCAACGCGGGCCTGATCGGGATCTCGCGCCTGTCCTGGTCGCTGGCCGAGCACCGCCAGCTACCGGGTCTGTTCTCGAGCCTTCACCCCCGCTACCGGACGCCCTGGTTCACGATCATCACCTTCTCGGTGATCGCGGGAATCCTGCTCATTCCGGGCAAGACGGACTTCCTGGGCAACCTCTACTCGTTCGGCGCGATGCTGTCGTTCACCACCGCCCACGCCGCCGTGATCGCGCTCCGGATCAAGGAGCCCGACCGCGAGCGTCCGTACCGCATGCCCTGGAACGTCCCCTTCCGCGGCGCCCAGATCCCGATGACCGCCGTGCTCGGCGGTATCGGCACCTTCCTGGCCTGGGTCTCGGTGCTGATCCTGCACACGGAGGCGCGCACCGTCGGCGTCGGTTGGATGCTCATCGGCCTCGTCGGCTACGTCGTCTACCGCCGCCGCCACGGCCTGGACCTGTTCCAGCAGTACCGAATCGCCCGCCGGGAGCGGCCGGTGTCGTTCATCGAGCTCGCCTATCGCTCCGCGATCGTGCCGATCTTCGGCACTGACGTCGACGCCTCGGTGCTGAGAACGGCCGCCAAGCTCGTCGGCGAGGACGCGACCGTGGAGGCGGTCTACGTGCTTCGCGTCCCCAACCAGCTGTCGCTCGACTCCGGGCTCGAAGAGGAGGAGCAGCTCGGCCTGAGCGTGCTCGAAAGCGCCAAGGTGCGGGGTCGACAGGCCGGGCTCCGGGTGCAGACACGGCTGATCCGCACCCGCAATCCGGGGGCCGCGATCGTCGAGGAGGCGGAGCGCCGGCACGCCGAGATCATCTACCTGGGGACCGAGCATGCACCCGCCTCCGAGCGCGCTCTGGGGCCGACCGCGAGCTACCTCCTGGCCCACCGTCCGTGCCGCGTGGTGATCGAGACGCCGCCCGCGAGCTGACACCCGAGGGCCAGGAAGATCACGATCGTCCCCTCCGTGGATAGAATGCCGCGGCCTTGCGACCCGACGTGACCGACGCCCATCACCGCCGCCGACGCCGCCGCCGCGGACTTCTGCTGGCGCTCGCGATCTCGATCCTCGCCTCGCTGGCGCTCGCTCCCGGCGCGTTCGCGGACTTCCTGACCCCGAAGTCAGGCGGATCGCCGAACGCCGACGCGATCCACTCGCTGTACAAGATCGTGCTGTACATCGCGATCGTCGTGTTCCTGGGCGTCGAGCTGACGCTCCTCTATTCGGTCTACAAGTTCCGGGCCAAGAAGGGCGCCGTCGCGGCGCAGATCCACGGCAACACGACGCTCGAGATCGGCTGGACGGTCGGGGCCGGCGTGATCCTCGTCGTCCTGACCGTGGTCACGTTCATCAAGCTGCCGAGCATCATCAACCCGCCGAACTCCGGCGCCGACGGCCTCGTCCTGTCGGCGTCGACGACGGAGCCCACGCCGCCGAACGGCAAGAAGCTGACCATCTGCGTGACCGGCCGCCAGTACATCTGGCGCTACACGTACGGCGCAGCCTGCAAGAGCAACCCGTTCACACCCAAGCTGCCCTACTCCTACCAGCAGATGGTGGCGCCGGCCCACACGACCGTGGTGCTCGTGATCCAGTCCACCGACGTGATCCATTCGTGGTGGATCCCGTCAATGGGCGGCAAGGTCGACGCGGTGCCCGGCTACACGACCTACACCTGGTTCAAGGCGCCGTACGCCGGCGCGCTCTACCACGGCCAGTGCGCACAGCTGTGCGGGCGCAACCACGCGGCCATGACGGCGCTCGTCAAGGTCGTCAGCCCGGCCGACTACCAGGCGTGGATTCAGCAGCAGACCGCGGCGATCAGCGCCGCCAACCAGCAGGTGATCCAGCTCCGGCGAGTGCTCACGGCGACCGGAAACCTCTAGGAGAACAGACGCCATGTCCACCACCGACTACGCCGTTCGCCCGGTTCCTCAGATCATCGCCCACGAGGCCCAGAAGCCCCGTGAGACCAAGAAGTGGGTCGATTGGGTCACCACGACCGACCACAAGAAGATCGGGATCATGTACATGGTCACGACCTTCGTGTTCTTCATCATGGGCGGCGTCGAGGCGCTGCTGATGCGGGTGCAGCTGGGGGTCCCGAACAACACGCTGATCAGCGCGGAGCACTACAACCAGCTGCTCACGATCCACGGCACGACGATGATCTTCCTGTTCGTGGTGCCGATCATGGCCGGATTCGGCAACTACTTCGTCCCGCTGATGATCGGCGCCCGGGACATGGCCTTCCCGCGCTTGAACGCGCTCTCCTTCTGGCTGCTGCTGTTCGGCGGGATCGTGTTCTACTTCACGCTCTTCTTCCGCCCCCCCGAGGCCGGATGGTGGAGCTATCCGCCGCTCTCGGAGGCGCTCTACTCGCCCAGCGGCGGACAGGACGCCTGGATCTTCTTGATCCACATCACCGGCATCTCCTCGCTGGTCGGCGCGATCAACTTCTACGCGACGATCGTCAACATGCGCGCGCCGGGCATGAGCTGGGGTCGCCTGCCGCTGTTCGTGTGGTCGATCCTGGTCTATGCGGTGCTGCTGATCGTGGCCCTGCCGGTGGTCGCGGCCGCCGTGACGATGCTGCTCACCGACCGCCACTTCGGCACCCACTTCTTCGACCCGACCAACCACGGTTCGCCGGTGCTGTGGCAGCACCTGTTCTGGTTCTTCGGGCACCCCGAGGTCTACATCATGATCCTGCCCGGGTTCGGCATGATCTCCGAGGTCATCCCGGTCTTCTCGCGCAAGCCGATCTTCGGCTACAAGGCGATCGCGGCGGCCACGGCGGTGATCGCCTTCCTGGCCGTGCTCGTGTGGGCCCACCACATGTTCGCCTCGCCGGTCCCGGTGGTCGTGCTCGGGTTCTTCATGCTGAGCTCGTTCCTGATCGGAGTGCCCACCGGCGTCAAGATCTTCAACTGGGTGGCCACGCTGTGGCGAGGTTCGCTCGTGATGACCGCCTCGCTCTACTTCGCCATCGGCTTCATCGCGATCTTCGTGATCGGCGGCATCACAGGCATCTTCCTGGCCATCTTCCCGATCGACTGGCAGCTCAACGACACCTACTTCGTGGTCGCCCACTTCCACTACGTGCTGATGGGCGGGGCCGTGTTCTCGATCTTCGCCGGGCTGTACTACTGGTTCCCGAAGATGACAGGCCGCCTACTCAACGAGCGCCTCGGCAAGATCTCGTTCTGGGTCATGTTCATCGGCTTCAACGCGACCTTCTTCGTCCAGCACGCGCTGGGTCTGTCCGGAATGCCGCGGCGGATCTACACCTACCAGCCCGGCCTGGGCTGGAGCACGTACAACCTGATCTCGACGATCGGGTCGTTCATCCTGGCCCTCGGCATCCTGCTCACGGTGATCAACATCGCCCGCAGCTTCAAGCACGGCAGGATCGCCGGCCCGGATCCGTGGAAGGCCAACACGCTCGAGTGGTTCACCCCCTCGCCGCCCCCGGTCAACAACTTCGACACGATTCCGCGCATCCGTTCGGTGGAGCCGATGCGCGATATCCGGCGCCAGGTCGAGCGCTCGACGGGAGTGACGCAGAAGACTGGCGGCAGCGAGCGCTTCGCTCGCGCATAAACTGCACGCATGGCCGCTTCGAGCGCCACCACGGTCCGCCCAGCCGCGGCGGTCTCCAGTGCCCGTCAGGTGGTCTCGGACCACTTCGAGCTGACCAAGCCGAAGGTGCAAACGCTCCTGCTGCTGACGACCATCACCTCGATGGAGATCGCCGGCAACCCGTCGATCTCGCTGATCGCGCTCACCTGCCTCGGCGGGTACCTGTCGGCCGGCGGCGCCGGAGCCGTCAACCACTACTGGGACCGCGACATCGACGCGACCATGAAGCGGACCGCGTCGCGGCCGATCCCGGCCGGCCGGATCGCTCCCCGATCCGCCCTCGTGTTCGGGTTCACGCTGGCCGCACTCTCGTTTGCGCTGCTGTCACTGACGGTCAACGTGCTGGCGGCGTCGCTGGCGCTGGCCGGGTTCGTCGGCTACGTCGGCGTGTACACGATCTGGCTCAAGCGCCGCACGCCCCAGAACATCGTGATCGGCGGCGCCGCCGGGGCGATGCCGCCGCTGGTCGGCTGGGCCGCCACACGAGGGTCACTGTCCTGGACCGCCGTGTACCTGTTCGCGATCGTCTTCTACTGGACCCCGCCCCACTTCTGGGCGCTCAGCCTGCTGATGAAGGACGACTACGCCAAGGCGGGGGTGCCGATGATGCCCGTCGTGCGCGGCGAGCAGGAGACTCGGCGCCAGATCCTGCTCTACTCGCTGCTGCTGTACTCGATCACGCAGCTGCCGTTCTGCGCCGGCGCGTTTGGCGGCATCTACCTCGTGGCCTCGATGGTGCTGGGGTTCGTGTTCATCGGGGCAGCCTGGGTCCTGTACCGTCGCGCCGACCGCCGGGCGGCCCTGCGCCTCTACCTCTACTCCCTGCTCTACCTCGCGCTGCTGTTCGGCGCGATGGTGGCCGACGTGAAGCTTTGAGTGCTAAACGGGATACGATCCCCTCCGGAGGACATCCATCATGGACCGCAAGCTCGCACGCAAGAACATCCGCTCCGGCCTGATCGCAGGCGCCGTCTGCGCCTTCATGCTCGGCATCACCTTCATCGCCGCCGCGATCTACGTCCACTCGTGATGCGATGAGCGACGTCGAGCAACAGGCCCCGCCCGCCGGCGAGGAGATCCACCTCCCCGGCCCCACGCTGATCCCGGTCATGACCGCCGTCGGGATCACGCTGATCGTGATCGGCACGACGATCACCCTGGTCTTCTCGGTCGTCGGCGCGATCATCTTCATCGTGACCACGATCATGTGGATCCGCGATACGCGACGTGACGTCGCGGCGTTGCCCGAAGAGCACGGGCACTAGCCGGCCGCCGTCGTGCGGCGTCCGGGCGCCCTCAGCGCCCGTCCACGACCCTGAAGCCGCCCCCGCCGCCCTGGGGGCGGTCCGAGCGGCCCTCCTCAGCCCCGAGCTCCAGCCGTGGCCCCAGAGCCCGCCGGGACCTCGCAGCTCGCGCCGTCGCCGATCCACACGCGGACGATGTCGCGCATCGAGAGGATGCCGACGAGCTCGCCACCGTCGACCACGATCAAGTGGCGGAACCTGCCGCGCGTCATCGCGGCGGCGGCGTGCTCGAGCGACCAGTCGGGCGATGCAAAGGTGAGATCGGCCGTCAGGTGTCCGGCGACCAGCTCCGCGTCGGGGTCCTCGCCGGCGGCGACCGAGAGCAGGACGTCGCGCTCGGTTATCACTCCGGGACCCGGTGCATCGGGGTCGAGAACCACCGCAGCGCCGACGTGGCGGCGGCACATCGAGGCCGCAGCCTCGCGCAGCGTGTGCCCCGGGCCCACAGTGAGTACGACGTCGGACATCCCCTCTCGTACCTGCATGGCGTCTCCAGGTTAGTTTGCAACGATTGCCGCAATCATAATCGCACTGGGGGCCGCTTCGGGGGCTTGATCCGGTTCGACTGTCGTTTGTCCCGCAGAAGGCATAGGATGCCGCCCCGAACGATGTCGGAGGGACACGGAGAAGCCGGTGCGTAAGCACCCTGTTCTGCAGATGTTGGTCGTCGGCGCCATCGCCACGGCCATCGGAATCGCGATCGTTCTCTCGATCCCGTGGTTCCCGTCACAGGCGTCCACGCAGGCGAACCGGGTCGACACGCTCTATGACGTCCTACTCATCGTCTCGGTGCCGATCTTCGTCGGCGTGCTGACCGTCGTCCTGTACTCGGTTTGGAGCTTCCGGATGAAGCCGGGCGAGGAGGGCAAGGACGGTCCTCCGATCCACGGCAACACGCGGCTCGAGATCGTCTGGACCGCGGCGCCGGCGATCCTGATCGTCGCCCTGTGCACCTACGCCTACACGGTCCTGCACGCCAACGAGGTGACCAAGCGCGACGAGCGGACGGTGAACGTGATCGGCGAGCAGTTCGCGTGGTACTTCGCCTACCCTTCCTCCTCCCCGGGCAAGTCGGTCGTGACCCAGACGCTGTACCTGGCCAAGGGCGAGCCGGTCGTGTTCGAGATCCACAGCCGCGACGTGATCCACGAGTTCTACGTGCCCGCGTTCCGCGAGCAGCTCGCCGCCGTTCCGGGGATCACCAGCACGCTGCGGGTGACGCCGTCGCGCCTGGGCACGTACGCCGTCGTCTGCAACCAGCTGTGCGGAAGCGGCCATTCGCTGATGCGGGCGACGCTGCACGTGCTCACCCCCACGGCCTTCCAGGCGTGGCTGTCCAAGCAGTCGCTGGAGCCCAATCCGACCTACAGCTTCACCCCCGGAGGCTCCACCCCCGTGTCGAGCGCCTCCGGCTCGGCGGCCGCCGGCGGTGCTGCCACTAACGGTACGGCCAGCGCCGCAACCGGCAAGGCGATCTTCACCGGCTCGGGCGGGTGCGGCGCCTGCCACACGCTGGCGGCCGCCGGAACGACCGGCACGATCGGCCCGAACCTCGGCGTCCGGCTGGTCGCCGACGCCAAGACGCGAGGCCTGGCGCTCCCGGCGTTCATCAACGAGTCCATCACGAAGCCGAACGCCTTCATCGCCCCGGGCTATCCGCCGAACGTGATGCCGCAGAACTTCTCGCAGATCCTGACCGCGACGCAGATCCAGTCGCTCGTCGCCTACCTCGCGAGCGTGACAAAGTGATCGGCCCCAAGGAGATCCGCTGATGGCCATCCCGGCAAAGCTCCGCGCCCCCGGCTGGTACCGAGCAGCCCTGTTCGACGTGCTCGGCTTCGGCTTCGCGTTCGGCCTCGTCGTCCTGATCAGGACGCTGATGCACGAGCACCCAGTCGTCGACGGCAAGGCGATCACCACGGTCGCGCTGATCGCGGTGCCTCTGTTCTTCCTCGTCGGCCTCGGCTGCGCCGACTATTGGTTCTACTGGGCGGCCGGCCGCAAGACGCGGCCCGAGGACCATTCGGCCCACGGCGCCCGCACCTGGCGGGACTACTTCCGCGTCAACACCGATCACAAGGTGATCGGGATCCAGTACGTGGTCACCTCGTTCTTCTTCCTGCTCGTGGGCGGCCTGCTGGCGATGCTGATGCGGGCCGAGCTCGCGCAGCCCGGGATGCAGTTCGTGACCCCCGAGGAGTACAACGGGCTCTTCTCGGTCCACGCGTCGCTGCTGATCTTCCTGTTCGTGATCCCCGTGTTCGCCGGCCTCGCCAACTTCGTCCTGCCGCTGATGATCGGTGCGCCGGACATGGCGTTCCCCCGGCTGAACGCGCTCTCGTTCTGGCTGCTGCCGCTCGCGGGGCTGATGATGCTGGCGAGCTTCCTGGCCCCGGGCGGCTCGTTCGCGGCCGGCTGGACCGCGTACGCGCCGTTGTCGGGATCGCTACCGCTCGGCCAGACCTTCTTCGTACTGGCGGTCCAGTTCGCGGGCGCGTCATCGATCGCGACGGCGCTGAACTTCCTGGTCACGATCATCACGATGCGCGCTCCGGGGATGAGCTTCTTCCGGATGCCGCTGCTGGTGTGGGCGAACTTCTCGACCTCGCTGCTGGTCGTAATCGCCACGCCGTTCATCGCCGCCTCGCAATTCTTCGTGCTGCTCGACCGGGCGCTCGGGTTCCAGTTCTTCAACGCGTTCGTGGGGGCGGGCAAGAACGGCAACGTGATCATGTACCAGCACGTCTTCTGGTTCTACTCCCACCCTGCGGTCTACATCATGATGCTGCCCGGGTTCGGGATCGTCTCCGAGGTTCTGGCCGTGAAGGCGCGAAAACCGATCTTCGGCTACCGGATGATGGCGTTCTCGCTGCTGGCGATCGTCGTGCTCGGGTTCACCGTCTGGGCCCACCACATGTTCGTCTCCGGGATGGCGCCATGGATCCGGATTCCCATGATGGTCACGACGGCGATCATCGCGATCCCGACCGGGATCAAGATCTTCTCGTGGCTGGCGACTCTGTGGCGAGGGGTGCTGCACCTCGACACGCCGATGCTGTTCGCGCTCGGCTTCCTGACGATGTTCACGCTCGGCGGGATCAGCGGCGTGATGCTGGCGATGATCCCGTTCGACATCCACGTGAGCGCGACCTACTTCATCGTCGCCCACATCCACTACGTGCTGTTCGGCGGATCGCTGTTCACGATCTTCGCCGGGGTCTACTACTGGTTCCCGAAGATGACCGGGCGGATGTTCGACGACCGGCTGGGCAAGTGGCACTTCTGGATGACCTTCATCTTCTTCAACCTGACGTTCGCCCCGATGCACCTGATCGGCATCCAGGGCATGCCACGGCGCGTCGCCGACTACGCGCAGCAGTTCGCGAACTGGAACCTGTTCATCTCGCTGTCGAGCTTCGTGCTGGGTTTCAGCACGCTGATCTTCGTCTACAACATGGTCGCCAGCTGGCGAGGCGGCCCGCGCGCGGCCGCGAACCCGTGGCGCGGCATGACGCTCGAGTGGCAGGTGTCCTCACCGCCGCCGATCTTCAACTTCGACGCGGTCCCGACCGTCGTCGGCGGCCCGTATGAGTACGGGGTCCCCGGCGCCGTGCACGGCATCTTCAAGTCGCCGGCCGAAGCGAAACCGGCGGGCACGATCGCGACCTCGCCGACGCCCGAATAAAGGAGAGGAAGCTCGATGAACACAGTCCTGGTCGTCGCCAACGAGACGCTCGGCGGACGCTCGCTGATCGAGGCCGTGCGCAGGCGCGCCGAGGCCGGTGACGTGCGCTTCGTGCTCTGCGTGCCGCAGAACCGTCCCCGGCAGGGCCTGGTGATCTACGACGACGCCGTGTTCGACGCCGCCCAGGCGCGCGTCGACCTGGCGCTGGCGTTCGTGCACACCGAGGGCCTTAACGCGATCGGCGAGGTCGGCGATCCCGACCCGTACACGGCCACGATCGACGCGGTGCATGAGCACCACCCGGACGAGATCATCGTCTCGACCTATCCCGAGACGCGCTCGGGCTGGCTGCGCCGCGACCTGCTCGATCGCCTGCGCCAGGCCACCGGGCTGCCCGTGGAGCACGTGATCGCCGACCCCGACACCGAGGGTCTCCCCTTCCACGTCACGCTCGCGGTGGCCAACCGCACGGCCAGCGGCGATGAGCTGTTCGAGGCGCTGAAGACCCGAGCCGAGGCCGAGACCGACCGGCGCGGGCGACTGTTCGTGGTCGTCGTGCCCCAGGAGGGCGGAGACGGATCCGCGGTGCGGCGCGCCCGCACCCGGCTCAAGCTCGTGCTCGACCGCCTGCACGCCGCCAACCTGCTGGCCGCCGGGACGATCGGCGACCCCGACCCGTACACGGCGACGATGAACGCGCTGCAGTACTTCCGGGTCGACGACATCGTGATCTCGACACTCGCGGCGACGAAGTCGGGCTGGCTGCGCTCTGACCTGATCGAGCGCGTGCGCCGAGCCAGCAACAAGCCCGTCGAGCACGTGATCCACCGCGACGTCGAGACCGCCACCGCATAGAAGGAGCCGGATTGGAAGCCTCAGCGATCACCCACGCCGAGCATCACGGGCCACCACCGGCCCACCGGTCCTCACGCGTTGAGCCCGAACTGCTCGGGATGCTGCTTTTCATCATCTCCGAGGTGATGATCTTCGGGGCGTTCTTCACCGCGTACTTCTTCATCCGGGTCGTCAACCACAACCCGTGGCCGGCTCCGGGCATGACCCTGCCCGAGACGGTGGCCGGCATCAACACGGCGATCCTGCTGTCCTCGTCACTGACCATCCACTGGGCGCTCACGTCGGTCAAGAACGGAAACCGGTTCGGGCTCAAGGCCGGGATGCTCTCGACCTTCCTGCTCGGCCTGACGTTCCTGTTCGTGCAGATCAACGAGTACGTTCACATCGGCTTCGGGCCGTATCAGTCGGCGCAGGCGTCGGTCTTCTACGGGCTGACCGGGCTGCACGGCGCCCACGTGTTCATCGGCCTCTGCCTGCTGCTGATGATCACGATCCGCGCATTCCGGGGCCACTACTCCCCCGAGGCGCATCGCGGGATGGAGGTGCCGGGGATCTACTGGCACTTCGTCGACATCATGTGGGTCATCGTGTACACGACCGTGTACGTGCTCTGATCGCGGTTGCGGTGCTGAACCCGCTGGGCTCAGAGGCAGAGGCGTTCCGTGCCCTGATCTACGTCGTCGTCGCCGTGGCCGCCATCCTGGCGGTGATCGGCATCATCCAGGCCCTGACCTGAATCGAGGCCCGGAGGCCCTCAGCGGTGCGCGCGGGCGCGCCAGGCGTCAACATGACCGGTGTGCTCTGGAGCGTGAGTCCATTCGCCGCCGCCGGCCCGGCCGGGACCGTGGGGCTGCCGTTGCTGGTGCTCCTGTACTGGCTCCCGTATTGGATGCGCGCGCGGACGTTGGCCGGCGAGGGGCGGCCGGTGCCGGCGTGGCGGGTCGCCTGCTTCGCGGCCGGCCTGGGTGTGCTGGCGATCGCGCTCAGCCCGCCGGTCGGCACGCTCAGCGATCAGCTGCTCGTGGCCCACATGGCCGAGCACCTGCTGATCGGCGATGTGGCGGCGCTGCTGCTCGTCCTGGGCTTCACGGGGCCGCTGCTGGCCCCGTTGCTGCGCAACCCAGTGATCGGCCGCCTGCGCGTGCTCACGCACCCCGTGGTGGCCGTCGTGCTGTGGGCGGTCAACTTCTATGCCTGGCACCTGCCGGTCCTCTACCAGGCCGCCCTGCGCCACGACGTCGTCCACGCGATCGAGCACGCCACCTTCCTCCTCTTCGGGATGGGCGTGTGGATGGCGCTGCTGGGCCCGCTGCCGAAGCCGACCTGGTTCGGGAACGGGGCCCGGCTCGTGTACATCATCGTCGTGCGCCTGGTCGGCACCGTGCTCGCCAACGCGATGATCTTCGCCGGCTCCGCCTTCTACCCCTACTACGCGAGCGGGGATGCGCACTGGCACGTGAGTCCGCTGGCCGATCAGGTCGCAGCGGGCGGCCTGATGATGATCGAGGAGAGCCTGCTGACGATCGGCCTCTTCTGCTGGCTGTTCCTGAAGGTGGCGCGCGAGAGCGAGGAGCGCCAAGGCCTGCTCGACTACGCGGCCGCCAACGGCGTCGAGCTCGACGAGCAGCGGGCGGCACGGGCGGTGGCCGCCGGGCGCGGCGAGGAGCTGCGCGAGCGGATCCGCGGGCGGACCGCCGCCGGCGCTACTTGACGGTGATCGTCCCCTGCATCCCGGCCGCGCGGTGGCCGGGGACGCTGCAGTAGAACGTGTAGGTGCCGGGCGAAAGCGTCGTGCTCACGGTCGACACGCCGCCGTTGGAGACGATCGGGCCGACCTCGTTCACGCCCCCGCCGGTGATGGCGATGTCGTGCGGGGTGGCCGACTTGTTGACCATCCGCAGGGTCACCTTGCCCGACGTGGCCCTGGCGCTCGGGGCCAGGAACTTCAGCTGGCCGGTCGGGTCGGCATCGATCTCGACGACCCCGTTCTGCTCCACCGCGGGCTTCCGGGCGACGTTGGCGACCGCCGCTCCGAGCGCGCCCGTGTCCTGACCCGGTACGCCGGCCACGGCGGCCACGTATCCGGCCACGTCGCCGGCGTCCTGCCCGGTGTAGAGCATCGCCGGCATCGCGCTCTGGGGATTCGGATAGGCGATCTGGAAGTCGACCACGCCGCGGATGTCGTTGCTCTTGAAGCCGCTGGCGCGGGGCTCGGCGAAGGACTGATCGAGGTTGGGCCCGATCGTGCCCGTCGTGCCCGCGTGGGCAAGCGTGTGGCAGGCGCCGCACTTGGCGACGAACAGCTGCTTGCCCTTGACGAGATTGTCGGTCGGATGCTTGACCGAGCAGCCGGCCATCACGACCGCAAGCGACGCCGCTGAGGCCAGCGCGGTGAAGCTCCGACTGCCGCGTGAGAGCGCCCTAACCATAGTTCGAGTGCGGCACTCTATCCCAGCACACGGCGGCGGTGTTGGCCCATGTTCCCTCCCGCGGCGGACGGCACTCCGGCGACGCCTCTGGGAGGCAGTCGCCAGCAGCGCTGGTACCATGTCGACGGTGAGACTCCGTCAGAAATACCGCATGCGTACGCCCTCCACCGGCCGCGAGCTGTTGATCGAAGCCGAACCCAGCCGGATCTATCTGGACGGCGAGACGGGCGAGCAGCTCGAGGTGGTCGCCCAGATCCTTCCGCTCGCACCGACGCCGTCGGAGCTGCCCTGGGCGGTCGAGAACCTGCGGTTCTGCAACTGGTGCGACCAGCTCACCCAGAAGGACCTCAACGACTGTCCTCACTGCGGCCGGCGCATGGAGCCGCTCGGCACGTGAGCGTGCCCGCGGTGCCCCAGCATCCCCGTCTCAAGCTCTCGGTCGCGGCGTTCGCCGCCGGCGTGGCGCTGGCCGTCGGCCTGGCCGCCTGTGGCGGCGGCACGGGCCAGGCCGACACCTCCGGTGCGCCGACGCTAACCGTACCCACCGGCGGCGGCGCCAGCCCATCGGCATCGACCGGCACCTCGTCGACCCCCACGTCGACGACCTCCACCTCCACGACCTCCACCACGGCCGCGAGCGGCTCGAGCGGTTCCTCGAGCTCCTCCGGCGGCACTGCGGCCTCGTCCGGCGGCGCTGCGGCCTCGTCCGGCTCGGGCTCCTCCGGCACCGGCGGCGGCGGTACCTCCGGCGGCGGCACACCCACCTCCGGCGGCGGCACACCCACCTCCGGCGGCGCCAGCGCCGGCGGCGGCGCCAGCGCCGGTGGCGGCACGAGCACCGGCAGCGGAAGCTCGGGCAGTGGCGGCGCCGGCCTCGGCACATCGGCGTTCTGCCAGCAGAACCCGGGCGCCTGCTAGGGCGACCGGCCCCCACGACGTATTCGCCCGGTACCCGACCAGGGGCGGGGCGGCTCTACAGCCGAGTGGCCGAGATGTCCTTGACCCGTCGATCGGAGGCTCCTCGTCCAAGATCGTGACGCGCTGCCCGATGTCCTTGATCCTTCGTGCGAGCGACAGGATCCGGATCGTCATGGGCAGGGCAGCCAAGCCCGGAGGCTGAACCTGCGGGCGGCCGTCGGCTGCCGGCCGGCACGGAGCCGGCCGGTGAAGGGCAGCTTGTCCTGCGCGCACCTCGCTGCGCTTCTCCCGACTGGACGGTGCGCTGATCGGCGCGGGCGGGCGGGACCCCGGCGGGAACCGTTTCGACTACCACCGATGAGGCGTGGCGCTCCGCGTTCGAGAGCGTGTTCCTCGCCGCGGTCCGGCTGGCTCGGGTGCTTGCGGCCGATCTGGCCAACCACAGCGAGGACCGTGCCGCGCCGGCGTGGTGAAGACACTCGCAGACGAGCTCGGGCCACCGGGATCCGGATAACGGGTGCTGCCGGCCAGGATCGCCGCCGACAGGGTCCGTGAGCTTGACGCGACCGACATGGGCAGCGGTCGGTTAGATCCGCTGCGAGGCTGCCTGGGGTGTCATGACACTGAGCGTCCAGCTGGTACGGATGCGAAACCCGAGCTGTTCATAGAGTCCGATCGCGTTGATGTTGGCGCTGAGAACGTGAAGGAACGCGCGCTCGGACCGACGGTGAATACCACCGCTGAGCGCGAGTACCCAGTCGCGAGGCCAGCCCCTGACGACGATGCGTCGGAGCTGTACACACGGCGCTGATCTCCCTCCAGCCATCGAAGTGGAAGCGCTCACCCGCCATCGCGATCAGCACACCGCTGCAGCGAAGCCCCACGTACCGACCTGCTGGGGCGAGACCGCAGGCCCGCCCCTCACTGGTCACCCTCGCCCCCGGAAGCGGCGTCGGACCGTCCCGCGGCGAGCACCCACGCCCCTGCAGGCGCTGCTCTGACCGCCGTCGGCGAGCCCCCGGGAACGAGCGCATTCGTCTTGCATGAGCAAACTACCATATGAAGCTTCGCTCATGCCACGAGAGGCGCCGATGCGAAGGCGAATCGCCGCGTCTGCTGATCGGAGCTCGCTGGAAGGCGTACGCTGTGCGGCGATGGGGCCGCGTGATGATCAGGCAAGCGGGGTCTCTCTGCCTGGCAGACCCTATCCGCCCCCTCCGCGAAAGGAGCCGTTGTGGCCAGCGTTGGCCACGGTGCTGTTCGCGATCGCGCTCCAGCTGCTCCTGCCGGATCGACTGACGGTCGGACCCAGGTATCTGCTCCCGGCACTGGAGGCCGCGCTGCTCGTTGGGCTGGTGCTGTCCGTTCCGCGGCAGATCGAGTACGAGCATCGCCGGCGCCGCATCATGGCGGTGAGCTTGACCGCCTTGGTCAGCGCGGCAAACATCACCTCGCTCGCCCTGCTCAGTCGCCAGTTGCTCCACCATGGCTCACCCAACGCCCGGGCGCTGATCGGCTCCGGAGCGCTGATCTGGCTGACCAACGTCCTGATCTTCGGCCTGTGGTACTGGCAGACCGATCGCGGCGGGCCCGGGAGACGCGCCGCCGGCCGCGATGGACCGCCCGACCTGTTGTTCCCGCAGATGAACGACGACCGCATCGAGCCCACGAACTGGCGCCCGCAGTTCATCGACTATCTCTACGTCTCGCTCACGAACGCTCTGGCGCTCAGTCCCACGGACACGATGCCACTCTCGCCGATGGCCAAGAGCATCATGGGGATTCAGTCGCTCGTCTCGCTGGTAACCATCGGCCTGGTCATCGCTCGTGCGGTGAACATCCTGAAATAGCGCTCCAGGCGTCAAGACCAGGACGAACCCTGCATGACCCAGTGCCCTCACACATGGCCGCCAGCAAAGCTGGTGATCAGTTGCTGCAGGCGCTCCCACCTGGTGGACGGTGCCGGTAGGCTGGATGCGGTGGCTGAAGCGAGGAGCACGGAGAGCGTTGCTCGGGAGCTGATCGACGCGTTCTGCGCCGTCGACATACATCGAATGCGATCGCTCCTGGCTGACGATCTGCGGGCGTATATCAGCAACCGCGACGGCGGCGTCGACGAGGTCGGTGCCGACGAGTACGTCGAACGTGTGGCGGAGATGGACCTGCCGAGCGCGCAGTTCAAGGTCGAGATCACCCAGGCGATCGTGCCGAGACCAGACCTGGTCCTGGTGATGGTTGAGATCAAGGCCTCCAGGGGCGATAAGACGCTCCACAACTACGCCACCCACTGCTTGCTCGTCCGCGACGGCTTGGTTATCGAGTGGTGGATGGTCGAAGCATTGCCGGCTGAGAGCGACGCCTTCTGGTCGTCGTAGCGAGGGCACGGGCCCCCGGTGCGAGCCCTGGTTGCGGACCGGGTGCGAGCGCTGTTGCTCACGCAGGTAGCAGGATCAGCCCTTGGCGTGCGGGGCGCGGCCTAGGCTGTCGTCCTCGTGGTCGACCCGCGCAAGCGCGCGCTGAGCCGCCGAGCTCGCGCAGCGACGGGCGTTAGGAGCCGGGCTCGCCGTGGCGAACCGCCGTCTCGGTCCAGACGCCGATAGGTTTCCCTCGGGATCGCGGAACGTCGCAACCCGCAGAGTGCCCTCGGCGCGAGGCAGCGCCGCAAACCAGTGCCGCCGTGATCCGCGATTCGCGCCAATGTCTGATCGACGTCGTTGACGTACACGAACGGCCGGATCCCAGCCTCGCCGAGCACCGGCTCACCAGCGACAAAATGGCCGATGTGCAAGTACGACACGCCCCCAACCCGGAACACGCTGGGCGAACCATCACCGGACATCCCTCCATTGTGCCGGTGCCAGCCGGTCGCTCGCGTGCCACGGCACGCCGTGGTCACAGGGGCTCGGGGTTGCCAGGCCCTTCCGGGCAGACCTCATGCCCGTTCATCCGAAGTGACGTACCGTCGGCCAGATCGCCGCCCAGCTGTCGCGCAGGTCGGAGCACACCCAGACCGGTGCGCCCTGCTCGTCGTCGTTGACGTCGAGGTGGTTGTTGAGATTGGCGGCGAGGCGGAGCCTCCCGCAGAATGGGGTGAGCTGGTCGCGGTCGAACCCGACCGCGATCGCGGTCGTCGCGCTCGCCGGCGGCGGTTCCCAGTACCAGTAGGCGTTATGCCCGCTGTACACGGCAGGCAGCCTGTCGGCCGCTCCGTAGCGGTCGACCGCTCCGGCCTCGCCGTAGTTACTGGCCAGCACGATCGCCGTGCGACCAGCGGCGGCCGGGAGTGCGTTGGCCACGCTGGCGATCTGATCCACGTAGGTTGGCCAACCGACGGTCTCGCCGGCGTCGTAGTTGAGCTTGACGACCGACGTGTTGTGCAGGTCGCCGACCGGAACGAGTGGCAGGGTCACCGGGAGTGCGCCGAGGGTCAGCACAAACGCGGCGATGATCAGTGCCTGCCGCAACCACGCTCGTCCGCGGCGCATCCACTCGATCACCGGCTCGGCACCGGCGGCGAGCAGCAACGGCAGCATCCCGCCGAGGTAGTACGGCTTTCCGCCCGTGACGATGAATGTCGCCGCGAGAACGAAATAGGCAACGCCGAGCGCACGCCAGCGGCATAGCGCCCGGTCGCGAAGCAGGCGTACCAGCCCGGCGATCCAGACCGGCGAGAGAAAGATACTCACGAGGACGAGCTGCTCCGGCAAGACGAGCCAGCGTGGCGCAGACGTTCCCGAGCCGCCGTTGGCGATCGACTGCGCGACCGTCAGCTCCGGCCAGCCGTGGGCGGCCTGCCAGGCGAGATAGGGCGCCCACATCACGATCGCCAACAGGCCACCGACGTACAACCACGGTGATCTGAACGCGCTGCGTGGTCCGACCAGCGCAAGCCCGACGACGACCGCGAACATCAGGAACGCGACCAGGTCGCTGTCGAACAGCCCCAGCCCGACGACGAGACCGACAACGAGCCACAGCCGGTCGCGGCCCGTGCGAAGGATGTGCACGACCAACCAGCAGACGAGCGTCCACACGGCGAGGTTGAAGATGCTCGTGTTCAGCGTGTGAGCCGAGGCGTCGAGCAGCGCGACGGCGCCCACCCAGTAGGCGAGGCCGAGCCTGGCACGGCCGGCGAGCATGCTCCAGGCGGCGAGAATGCAGATGGCGAACCAGCCGACGTTGCTGGCCTTTCCTTCGCAGAACGGCGACGGCGGCGGTGGCGATCGCCGTCGTCACCCCGAGCGCCCAAGAACGTCGTCTTCCGAGCCGCGCCAGTAGCACTCCCACACCGACGGCCAGCGCAGCCGCGGGCAGGCTGAGCGCCGGATCTGTCGGCTCCCGCTGAGCAGGCCGATGACCGCGAATGTCACCAGTCCGGCGAGACCGAGCCAGCGGGCGTGACCGGTGAGGTCGTTCTCGGTGCTCACCACGCGCAGTCTCGCACCAGCGGAAGCTCACAGGGCGGCGCCGCGGGCCGCCAGGCCGGCACCTCGCCGGCGCAGCCCGAGCAGCCGCGCCCATACCCTGATGGCGCGCATGCCGTTTCCGCTCCCTCTGGTTCCGGTCGTGAAGAAGCCAGAACCCTACGCACGGCGCGGCATGCGCCCTTCTGCACCGCCGTCACCCCACCCACTGAGAAACGTCAGTAGCGCCGGAAAATGGACATGCCACGATCATGGACGCTGCCCGCCGGCTGCAGATCGGAGCGACGGTGGAACCGGTGTCCACCCAGGGATGGAGACCAACCAGAGCCACAGCTCGCGCTGGGCGTATCGTTTGGGGCATGCCCGATTCGAGTCGGCGGTCCGGGTGCTGGCCTCCGGCGCCGACTTCCAGCGGACGCTGCTCTGCCGCCGCCGTGAGCGTGCTCGTGCTCAGCGTGGCCGCGTGTGGCGGGAGCACCAAGTCGACGTCCACGTCACCCCAGATCACGGCGTCGACCGGCACCGCCACCACGACCACCGCGGCGGCCCCCAAGGCCCCCGCGATCCACCGGGTACACAAACCCCGCAAGACGCCCGCCAAGGGGACCGCGGCGGCCCACACGGCACCACCGGCGAGGGCGAGCCCCAGCACCGGATCGAACACTCACAACACGACGAGCAGCCAGACAACGCCGACGACCTCCTCCCGGCCGAGCAGCACGACCCCCGTCCACACCCGTCCGATTCACGGCAGGCTCGTGTGGGCGAGAACCATGCGCCGAAGGTGAACCAGGCCTGGAGCTACTCGGTCACGCTCACCGACGCGAAGGGCCAGCCGATGTCAGGAACCGTGGACATCGAATTCGCACTGGCCGGCCAGGTCGTCGGTCATGAGACACCGCCTACTCATCGACTCACCAACGGCCGCTGGCACGACACGCTCAAGTTTCCCGCCCAGTCCGTCGGCGTCCCGCTCGATGTCCAAGCCGTGGTCCACACCAGCCTCGGCTCGGTCACCCTCGATTGGGCGGTCAAGGTTCAGCACTAGCGGGCTTGACGCCTTCGTGCGCGGGCCGTGAGAGCTCCCCTGCGAGCGTCGCGGTCTGTGAGTGTCGCGCCCTCGAGCTGCGTTTGGGCGCCGATCCGGAGGCCGGCCCCCCGAGGGCCGGCCTCCGTCCTGCTCCACTTGCTCTACGGCGTGACGCCGCCCGTGGGCGTGGCGTTGACCGACGCCGGGCCGGCGAGCACGCGGGTCCTCTTTCGCACGGTCTTCCGGGGGCCGTGCACTGCGCCCTTGGGCTCGATCGGGGTCGTGATCTCGGTCGCCGTGTACTGGACGC
This sequence comes from uncultured Solirubrobacteraceae bacterium, assembly GCA_963816005.1. GTDB lineage: Bacteria > Actinomycetota > Thermoleophilia > Solirubrobacterales > Solirubrobacteraceae > Palsa-465. The sequence goes on from CAWFKF010000018.1 coordinate 57,916, forward strand.
GGGTCGAGACGTAGAAGCACTTGTACGTCGTGCTGGCGCCGATCGTCAGCTGCGCCGTCTGGATGTTGAACGTGGTGCAGCGGGTGGCGCGGCTGGCGCGGTACTGGAACTGCTTGGAGGGCAAGCCGATCGAGAGGATCGGGGCCCAGGTGCTGACCGTGAGCGCGACGGCGTCGCCGGGCTTGGCGTCCAGGGTGGTGCTGAGCGGGAACTGGACGACGTGGCCGAACCAGGGCTGCACGTGGTACAGCGGGCTCTCGGAGCGGACGGTCCAGAGGCGGTTCTTGCCCGGCTTGAGCACCGTGATCGCGATCTGCGCGGTGCCGCCGTAGTCGGTGTCGAGGACGGAGATCTCGGCCTTGGTGAGCTTGGCCAGGCCGACCGTGAAGGCGACGATCTTGCCCGCGGTCTTGACCGTGGTCGGGTACAAGGCACCGTCGCCGAGGGTCTCTAGCGCCGTCGTCTCGGTCAGGATGATGTTGCAGCCGACCGTCGAGCCCGGGATCGGACAGGTGGGCGGGGCCACGGGCGAGGCCGTCTGGCCCAGCTCGAGAACGACTGCCGAAGCGGATGCGGGGGCCAGCGCGGCTGCGACCGTGATCGCGGCGATGGCAGCCTTGAAAGTTCGTGTCATACCCGCATTGAACACGAACGCGCGGCCGGAGTAGCGCTACGAGACCGGCCGGCACCCCAGGCAAGGGGGGCGCCGAACCGGTCAGAAGACTAGATCTTCGTGACGTTCACGGCCTTCGGACCCTTGGGACCGGCCTCCTCCTCATAGGAGACCTTCGAGCCCTCCGGCAGCGAGCGGTAGCCGTCGCCGTTGATGCCGCTGAAATGTACGAACAGGTCGCGACCACCATCATCGGGCGTGATGAAGCCAAAGCCCTTGTCGTCGCTGAACCACTTGACGCTACCCGTTGCCATGAAAACCCCTTCGAGGCTGCGCGCTTTCAGGAATAAGCCGGGTCCGTAGGCCCGATCCGCGGGAAACGTAGCAGGCACGGACGCAGGCCGACGCCTGACGCGAGCAGCCCGAACCTCAGCGACCCTCGAAGGTCGCCTTGCCCGGCCCCTGCTCGAGGAAGGAGCGGACGGCGTTCTGCAAGTCCTCGGTCTCGAACAGGGCGCCCGCGACGTCGCCGACACGGTCGTTGGCGAGCTCCACGCCGCCCTCGAGGTAGTCCCGGAGCACGAGCTTGGTGGCCGCGTGCGCGAGCGTCGGCCCGTTCGCCAGCAGTGCTGCCAGGTCCCGCGCCGCCGCGTCGAACTCGTCGTCGGGGTAGACCCGGTTGACGACGTTCCAGCGCTCGAGCGCCTCGGCGCCGAACAGCTCTCCGGTCATGACCAGCTCACGCGCGCGTCCGGTGCCGGCCCGCTCCGCCAGGCGCTGCGTGCCGCCCATCGCCGGGGTCAGTCCGATCACCCGCTCCACGAGCCCGAACCGGGCCGACTGAGCGGCGACGATCAGGTCGCAGGCCAGCGCGAGCTCGAACGCCCAAGTGAGACACAGCCCGTGGGCGGCGAACACGGTCGGGCAGGCCAGCAGGTCGACGCGGCGGGCCACCGCCACGAGCTCGTCGAACAGCTCGGCTGCGGCCCGGGGGCCGGCCTGCGCCGCGAACACCGACACGTCCACACCGCCGCTGACGACGCGGCCCTCGGCCCGGAACAGCACCGCCCGGGGTCCGGATCGCTCCAGCTCGGCGACCGCCTCCACGAGCGCGTCGCCCATCGCGACGTCGTACAGGTTGACCGGCGGCGCGTCGATAGTGACCACGGCGAGGCCGCCGTCGCGCTCGATCCTGATCGGCCCGCCGGCGCTCATCGCAGCAGCTCGGCCGCGGCCGCGATCTCGTCGCGGCCCCCGGGCGCGGGGACCCACGGGAGCCGCAGCGGATCGTCGGCGTAGCGCGGGATCACGTGCAAATGGAAGTGGAACACGGTCTGCCACGCCGGCGCCCCGCAGCCGTTGATCAGGTTGACCCCGTCGGCGCCCAGGCGCTCGCCGGCGCGGCGCGCGAGCCGCTGCGCCCCGAGCACCGTGGCGGCCAGGTCCTCGGGCGCGACCTCGAGCAGGTCCTTGGCGTGGTTGCGGGGCACGACCAGCGCGTGCCCGCGCGTGGCGGGTTGATGTCCATGAACGTGATCGTGCGCTCGTCCTCGTCGACGATCGTCGACGGCAGTTCGCCGGCGACGATCCTGCAGAACAGGCAGTCGGGGTCGTGCACGGGTGCGAGCTTACTCATCGGCCGAGCAGCTCGCGCGCCCGGTCGAGCGCCTGCTCGCGGGTCTGTACCTCGCCGGTGAACGACAGCTCCTCGAGCTCGGCCAGCAGCCTGCCGATCTGCGGCCCCGGGCTGATCCCCAACTCGCGCGTGATCTCGTCCCCGCGGACGATCGACTTGGGCGGCCGGGCGCGCCAGGCCAGCGCCTCGGCGATCATCTCCCGGGCCAGCGCCAGGTGCTGGGCGATGGCGACCTCAGAGTTCGCGCCGCGGGTCGCGAGGCGATCGGCGACGCTCAGCACCGTGACGTCGGCCTGCACAGGCTCGCTGGCATGCAGGTAGCGGTACACCGCGCGCCTGGAGAGCGGCATCTCGTGGACCAGGAAGCCGAGCCGCAGGTGATGGCGGGTCACAGCGGCCACGTAGTCCGCGAGCCGCTCGCTGGCCCGCAGACGGGCCAGCGCCGCGGCCGCCATCCGCGCCCCGGCCGCGTCGTGGCCGATGAACGTGACCCGCCCCTCGGGCGTGACGCTGCGCGTCTCGGGCTTGGCGATGTCGTGAAACAGGGCGCCGAAGCGGAGCGCCTGACCCCGATTGAGCTCGTTGGCGAGCGGCTCGGCCAGAAGCGCCGCGACCGGCTCCGCGTGCTCGCCGAACGCCGCCGACGGGTCGCACTGCAGCGCGATCGTCTCGCCGAGCACGGCCAGCGTGTGGTCGTGGACGTCGAGGTGGTGAAAGCGGCTCTGCTCCACGCCGCGCAGCGCCACCAGCTCGGGCAGCACGACCGCGGTCACGCCGAGGGCATCCATCAGCCGCAGGCCCTCGAGCGCGCGGTCGGCGCTGATGATCCGCTTGAGCTCTTCGAACACGCGCTCGGCCGCCACGCCGGACAGGCCAGCCGCGCCGGCGCGCGCCCTCTCCTCGGTCTCGGGCTCGATCGACATCGCGAGCTCGCACGCGATCCGGGCCAGCCGCAGCGAGCGCAGCGGATCGTCCTCGAACGCCCGCGGCGAGACCATCCGCAGTCGCGCCGCCGCCAGATCGGTGCGGCCGCCGAACGGATCGATCAGATCGCCGCCGCCGAGCGGCTCCGCGATCGCGTTGATCGTGAAGTCGCGCTGGGCGAGGTCATCCTCGATCGTCGCGCCGGTCAGCGGCACGAGGTCGACCTGCCAGCTGTGGTCGCGGGCGACCACGCGCCAGGCCCCGAATTGATCCGAGAGCCGGAACGGGTGTCCACCGGCCTCGCGCGCCAGCGCCCGGGCCGCGGGCTGCGGATCCTCAGCGATCGCCACGTCGTAGTCGGAGGTCTCCCGGCCCAGCAGCCGGTCGCGTACGGCGCCGCCGACCAGCCACGCCGGCGGCTCGCCGGCGCGTAGGGCCTCGATCGGCCCGCTCACGCGCGCAGCCCCTGCCCGCTCACGCCGGTGCCCGTCGCGGTGGTACTCGCGCGGGACGCGGGCGGAGATCCCGCAGACGATCTCGTAGTTGATCGTGCCGATCCGGTGGGCCAGGGTCTCGGCCGTCTGGCGCTCACCGCCGTCGACGCCGATGATCGTGGCCGGCGTCCCCGGCTCCAGATCGGTCTCCCGCCCGAGGTCGATGGTGATGTTGTCCATGCTCACCGTCCCCACGAGCGGGTACCGGCGCCCGGCCACGAGCAGCTCGCAGTTGTTGGAGAAGGCCCGCCGCACCCCGTCGGCGTACCCGATCGGCAGGGTCGCGATCCAGGTCTCGGCGGTGGCGATGAAGCGCCGGCCGTAGCCCGCGCTCTGACCCGGCGCGGTCGCCTTGACCGCGGCCACATACGAGTGGAGCTCGAGCGCCGGCTCGAGCTCACGCGCCAGCGGATCCTCCTGCATCGGATCGAGCCCGTAGATCGCGATCCCGCACCGCACGAGGTCGAAGTGGGTGGCGGGATCGCGCAGCGTGGCGGCACTGTTGGCCGCGTGCACAACGATGCCGGGGTGCCGGCGCCGCAGGTCGGCCACGAACGGCGCGAAGGTCGTGAGCTGGACGGCCATGAACGCGGGATCGTCGTCAGCAGTGGCGAAGTGCGTCATCGCCCCCGCGAGCTCGAGCCCGGGCGTGACGCTGATCAGCTCGGCGAGGTGCAGGGCCTCCCCCGCGTCGCGCGTGCCGAGCCTGCCCATGCCGCTGTCGAGCTTGACGTGCACCCGCACCTGCCGCTCGGCGTTCGCCGCCAGCGCGCTAACGAAGTGCTCGCTCCACGCCACCACGTCGGCGTCCGCGGCCAGCGCCGGCGCGAGCTCGGCGTCGCTGATCGCTCCCATCACGAGCACACGCGCCGAGATGCCGGCGGCCCGCAGCTCAGCCGCCTCCTGGGCCGTGGCGACGGCCAGCCAGCTCGCGCCACCCGCCAGGGCGGCCGATGCCGCTGGCGCCGCGCCGTGGCCGTAGCCGTCGGCCTTGACGACCGCGCACAGCTCGGTCCCCGGTTGCAGATCGCGCTTCAGCCGCGCGACGTTGCGCTCGATCGCCGCCAGATTGACGCGGGCCAGAGCGCGCAACGGCATGCCGGTCAGCGTATTGGGTTGGCTGGGGCCGCCGCCGCCTCGCCCGCGCGCGCCCGCGGCAGCGCCGCGATCACGTCGCCGGCGATCACGCCCTCGGTCCCGATCGAGCGCCCGGCCAGCCGGCCGGCCTCGAGGTGCAGGTGTACGCCGGCGCAGGCGGCGTGGAAAGGATCCATGCCCTTCGCCAGACACGCTCCGATCACCCCCGAGAGCACGTCGCCCGTGCCCGCGGTGGCGAGCGCCGGCGCCCCGCCGCGGCTGACCGCCGTCCGACCGCCGGGCTCAGCGACGATCGTGTCATCGCCCTTCAGCACGACGATCGCCTGGGCGGTGTCGGCGGCGCTCCGAGCCGACGAGAGCCGCTGGGTCCCGATCTCAGCACTCTCGATGCCCAGCAGCCGGCCGAGCTCGCCGGCATGCGGCGTCAGCACCGTGGGCGCGCGGCGGTCGACGAGCCGCTCGAGCGCGGAGGCGTGGGCGTTGAGGCCGTCGGCGTCGAGCAGGAGCGGGATCGCGACCCGGGCGGCCAGCTCGCGGACGAACTCCGCCGTGGACGCCTCGCGTCCGAGTCCGGGGCCGAGCACGAGCGCCTGGGCGCGCTCTGAGCGCGCCAGCACCATGTCGAGCGCCGCCCGCTGCAGCGCGCCCCCGACGTCGGGGAGCGGGACGGTCATCACCTCGAGCAGCCGGCTCTCGAAGATCGCGTTCAGGGACGCGGGCACGCACGCGGTCACGTATCCGGCCCCCGCCCGCATCGCCGCCTCGGAGGCCAGACACGGCGCTCCGGTGAGGCCGGTCGAGCCGCCGCACACGAGCACGCTGCCGGCGGCGAACTTGTTCGAGTCGGCGCCGCGCCGCGGTATCCCGTCGAGCACGGCCGATCCGATCAACCCGCCCGAGGGCTCGACGGGGCCGCCGTCGGGGATGCCGATGTCGATCACCGTCACCCGCCCGGCCAGCGTCTTGCCCGGCGCGATCCACAGCCCGGGCTTGGGGGCGTCGAAGGTCGCCGTCGCGTCGGCCCGCACGGCCGCGCCGGCGACCTCGCCGGTGGACGCGTCCACCCCGCTGGGGACGTCGCAGGCCACGACGGCGCCCGCGCCGGCGGCGTTGATCGCCTCGATCGCCCCCTTGGCGGGCTCGCGCGGCTCGTCGGCAAAGCCGGTGCCGAGAATCGCGTCGATGATGGCCGCGGCCCCGTCCAGGGCGGCGGCCTCGAACGGGATCGCCGGAGCGCCCTCGAGGCGCTCGAAGTTGACCTTCGCGTCGCCGCGGAGCTCCTCCGGCGCGCCGAGCAGGAGAACGTCGACCTGCCGGCCGCGCTCGCGCAGCCAGCGCGCCGCAACGAGCCCGTCGCCGCCGTTGTTGCCTTTGCCGCAGACGGCCACGATCCGGCCTTGCGGCGCCAGCTCGGCGGTCAGCTCGGCCAGGCCGATGCCGGCCCGCTCCATCAGCCCGAGGCCGGGCAGGCCGAGCTCCTCGATCGCCCAGCGGTCGAGCTCGCGCTGCTCGGCGGCATCGGGCAGCGGCACCAGCCAGTCGGGCAGGGTCATCCGGCGACCGCCACCGCGCCGGCATCGCGTCGCGTGTGGGTCAGCGACACGCTGACCTCGACGCCCAGCTCGACCGCGCGCGCGGCGGCGGCGCCGTGCAGCCGGAGCTGGGGGGGGCCGTCTCCGCCCAGGACCTCGACGTCGAGGAAGCTCCACGCCTCTAGAGCGAGCGCCTTGGCGACCGCCTCCTTGGCGCAGAACCGCGCCGCGAGGTGCTGGCCGGGTCGGGCTCGCCCGGCGGCGTAGGCGCGCTCGGCCTCGGTGAACAGCCGCAGGGCCAGCCGCGGGCGCCGCTCCAGGGCGCGCTCGAGCCGGTCGATCTCGAGCAGGTCGATCCCGACCGTCTCGATGGCCCCTCGGGGCGAAGCCGCCGCGTCGCGCCGCAGGCTCATTCCACCGTCACGGTCTTGGCCAGGTTGCGTGGCTGGTCGACGTTCAGGCCGCGCTTGCGGGCGATGTGGTAGGCGAGCAGCTGCAGCGGGATCACCGCCAGCAACGGCGCGAGCATCCAGTCGGTCTGCGGCACCGAGATCACTTCGTCGGAGTGCTCGCCGATCTCCGCGTTGCCCTCGCTGGCGACGGCGATCACGCGGGCGCCGCGGGCCCGCACCTCCTGAATGTTGGAGACCACCTTCTCGAGCACCGGTGAGTCGGTCGCGACGACGACCACCGGGGTGCTCTCGTCGAGCAGCGCGATCGGGCCGTGCTTCATCTCCCCGGCGGCGTACGCGTCGGTGGCGATGTACGAGATCTCCTTCAGCTTGAGCGCGCCCTCGAGCGCCGCCGCCAGGCCCACGTGGCGTCCGAGATAGAGGAAGAACTCGTCCTCGAAGTGCGCGTCGGCGATCCGCTCGATGCCGAGGTCGTGCTCCATCATCTCGGCGATCGCGTGCGGGAGCCGCTTGAGCTCGGAGATCGAGGCCTTGAGGACCGCCGGCTCGAGCGTGCCGCGGAGCTCGGCCAGCCGGAGCGCCAGGAGGTACATGACCGCCACCTGGCTCACGAAGGTCTTCGTCGCCGCCACGCCGATCTCCAGCCCGGCGCGCGTGTAGAGCACACCGTCGGCGTCGCGCGTGGCCTGCGATCCCATCAGGTTGGTGACCGCGAGCACGCTCGCCCCGCGCTCGCGGGCCAGGCGCATCGCGGCCAGCGTGTCCGCCGTCTCGCCTGATTGGGAGATCCCGATCACTAGGTCGCCGAGACCCAGGACGGGGTTGCGGTACCGGTACTCGGAGGCGACTTCGACCTCGACCGGCACCCGGGCCCACTCCTCGATCGCGTAGCGACCGATCAGCCCGGCGTGGTACGAGGTGCCGCAGGCCACGATCACGATGCGCTTGAGGCTGCGCAGGCACTCGTCATCGATCGTGCCGAGGTCCCCGAGGTCGATTCCCACTCCGCGCGCCGCTCGTTCGCCGATCGTCTCGGCGACGGCGTCGGCCTGCTCGTAGATCTCTTTGAGCATGAACGTCTCATAGCCCTGCTTCTCCGCCGTCTCGGAGTCCCAGTCGATGGTCACGATCTCCCGCTCGAGCGGCTCGCCGTCGGTCGTCTCGAAGCTGACGTCGTCGGGACGGATCACGACCAGCTCGTTGTTGTTGATGTACTGGACGTCGCGGGTCTCGCGCAGGAAGGCGGGGATCGCCGAGCCGATGAACTGCTCGCCGTCACCGCGGCCGATGATCAGCGGGCACTCCTTGCGCACGCCGACCAGCAGCCCCGGCTCATCGGCGCTCATCGCCACGAACGCGTAGTGGCCGCGCAGATCCGCGTAGGCCCGGCGGACGGCAGCGACGAGGTCACCCTCGTTGTAGTACGAGACCAGGTGGGCGATCACCTCGGCGTCGGTCTCGGAGGTGAACACCGCCCCCTCCTTGACGAGCCGGTTCTTGAGCGAGATGTAGTTCTCGACGATCCCGTTGACGACGATGTGCACCCGGTCGGCGTTGTCGAAGTGCGGGTGGGCGTTCTCCTCGGTCACGCGGCCGTGCGTCGCCCAGCGGGTGTGTCCGATCCCGGTGGAGGGCGTCGGTCGCTCGGCGAGGCCGACCGCCGGGGACGGAACCGGGAGCGCGTCGATCGCGCTCCTCAGCGCGCTCAGGTTGCCGACGGCCCTGACGGCGTCGATCTGGGCCTCGTTGATGACCGAGATGCCGGCGCTGTCGTAGCCCCGGTATTCGAGCTTCTCCAGCCCCGCCAGCAGCAGCGGGCGAGCCTCTCGAGGACCGACGTATCCGACGATTCCACACATGCCCTCGGTGCACCTTCCGTGTCGCGGGGTCGAGCCGCAACGGCGGCCCGCGTGCGCGCCCAGCCCACTGCCGTAGCGCCACGAGCAGCCAATGTTAGCCGGGCCCGATGTCGGCGTCCCGGTGCGCAACGATCCGGTCATCCGTTCCCTGAACTGGCCCTCCCCATCGCGCAGGCGGCTGACGAGCCGACGCCGCAGACCGGCTGATCAGCCGAGCGTGCTCTGCACGACCTCGACCAGTCGCCCGCAGACCGCATCGGTCTCCTCGTCGCTGGGCGCCTCGACCATCACGCGGATCAGGGGCTCGGTGCCGGAGGCGCGGACCAGCACGCGGCCGCGGCCGGTGAGAGCCTCCTCCTCGACCTCGATCGCGCCGACGCACGGCGGCGGCGTCCATCGTGGCGGTGAGCACGGCGCGATCGGCGGCGCGGATGTTGACCAGCCGCTGCGGCAGCTTGGCCATCGCGTCGCGCTCACTGAGGCTGCGGCTGCCGAGCGCCTCGAGCGTGAGCAGAGCGCTCGAGATCCCGTCGCCCGAGGGGCCGAACCCGAGGTCGATGATGTGACCGGACTGCTCGCCGCCGAGCGCCCAGTTGCGGCGGCGCAGCTCATCGAGCACGTAGCGGTCGCCGACGGCAGTGGTCGCCACGTCCACGCCGGCCTCGGCCATGGCGGTGTGGAAGCCGAAGTTCGTCATCACCGTCACCACGACGCCGTTGCCGGGCAGCCGGTTCTCGGCCCGCAGGTGCAGCGTCGCCAGCGCGATCAGCTCGTCGCCGTCGACCACCGTCCCGGAGCTGTCGACGGCCAGCAGCCGGTCGCCGTCGCCGTCGAACGCGAACCCCACGTCATGTCCACCCGCGACGATGCGCTGCCTCAGGGGCTCGAGGTGGGTCGAGCCGCACCCGTCGTTGATGTTGCGGCCGTCGGGCTCGTCGGCCATCACCTCGACGTCGGCTCCGAGCCGCCGGAAGATCTCGGGCGCGGCGCGGTAGGTCGCGCCGTTGGCGCAGTCGAGCAGCACGCGGCGGCCGCTCAGGTCGAGGCCCTGGTAGCGGACGTGCAGCTCGCGCAGATAGTCCTCGAGCGCCCCGTGGAAGCGGCGTACGCGGCCGATCCGGGGCGGGTTGACGAACGGCGTGTCGAGCTCGGCCTCGATCGCGTGCTCGGCCTCGTCGTCGAGCTTGAAACCGTCGGCGGCGAACAGCTTGATCCCGTTGTCCTGATACGGGTTGTGCGAGGCGGAGATGACCGCTGCCAGATCGAGCTGATGGCGCTTGAGCAGGAGCGGCGCCGCCGGGGTCGGCAGCACGCCGGCGATCAGCGCGTCGCCTCCGGCCGCGGTCACACCGGCGGCGATCGCGGCCTCGAGCATCTCGCCCGATTCGCGGGTGTCGCGGACGATCAGGACCTGCGGGCGCTCGACGTCGGCCCGGGCGACGGCGGCGCGCGAGAGCGCGAGCGCGAGCTCGCCCGTCAGGAACTCACCCGCGAGGCCCCGGACACCGTCCGTGCCGAAGAGCTGGCGTGCCATCGAACGGCGAGCGTCAGCGCTTGGAGAACTGCGGCCGCTTACGGGCCTTCTTCAGCCCAGCCTTCTTGCGCTCCTTGACCCGCGGATCGCGGGTCAGGAAGCCGCGCCGCTTGAGCTCGCCGCGGAGGTTGGGATCGGCCACGATCAGGGCCCGGGAGATGCCGTGGCGCAGCGCGCCGGCCTGGGCCGAGACACCGCCGCCGTGCATCGCCGCCACCACGTCCATACGCGCCTCGTAGCCGACGGTTTCGAGCGGCTGCCGGATCACGCGCTGGAGCGTGTCGCGGGGGAAGAACTCCTCGAGCGTCTTCCCGTTGATCAGGTAGGTGCCGCTGCCGGGCTTGAGGATCACGCGGGCCACGGCGGTCTTGCGCTTGCCGGTCGCCGTGTAGCGGGCGCCGGCGGCGAGGTCGATCGCGGCATCGGCGATCGGCCTGGACTCGTCGTCGGGCTCCTCGCGCTCGCGGGCCGCAGCGGCCTCGGCCTCGGCCTCGGCGGCGGCCGCGGCCTCGGCGTCGAGGAATCCGTCGCCCTCCTGGACGATGTCGGGGATCAGGTCTGCGCCCGGGATCTCGGGCTTCTGACGCGGCGTGACCTCGATCTCCTCTTCCTCGGTCTCGTCGACCTCGATCTCCTCGGCGGCGGGCTCGGAGGCGGCGGGCGTCTCGGCCGGGGCGGCGGGCGACTCAAAGGCGGCGGGCGACTCAACGGCGGCGACGGGCTCCGCCGGAGCCGGCGGCGCCGGAGCGGGCTCGGCGGGAGCAGGCTCCTGGGCCGGCTCCTCGGCGACGGGCTCCGCGGACGCGGGCTCGCTCTCCCGCGGCTCGGCGGCCGGCGGCTGCTCCTGGTCGCGGGGCTGCTCGTCCTCGGGGTGCTCGGCGTCGGTCACTGCTCGATCTCCATCGGTTGCGGCTGTTGGGCTTCATGCGGATGCTCGGGACCGGCGTACACCTTCAGCTTGGTGATCTGCCTGCGCGAGAGCCGGTTGCGTGGGAGCATCCCCTTGACCGCGAGCCGGATCACCTCTTCCGGCCGGCGCTCGAGCATCTCGGCGAGGGTGCGCGACTTGAGGCCGCCCGGATAGCCGGAGTGACGGTAATAGCGCTTGTCGGCCCGCTTGTTACCGGTCACCCCGATCTTCTCGGCGTTGATCACGATCACGAAGTCGCCCGTGTCGACGTGCGGGGTGTAGGTCGGCTTGCGCTTTCCGCGCAGCACATCGGCGATCTGCGTGGCGAGCCGTCCGAGCGTCTGCCCGGAGGCGTCGACGAGCAGCCAATTGCGCTCTCGGTCAACGGGTGTGGCGACGTAGGTCTTCATGGCATGCACAAGCCGCGCGGCGGCCGCGCGGCTGAAGGCCAATGATAGGGAATCTCGAGCGAGCGCGGAATCCGCCCCGCCCGAAACGCGGGAACCGCCCCGCCGACGTGCCGCATCCGCCTGGGCGACGCGGGGAATCCAAGCTATTACTCTCCGTTCGTGGAGCTTCCCGTCGCCGTTCGGCGCCTCGCCTACCGAGCCGCGTACCGCGCCCTGCGGGTGTGGTGGTTCGTGACGCGGCCCCGCAAGAGCGGGGTCAAATGCGTGCTGACCGACGGCGATCAGGTCCTGCTCGTCCGCCACACCTACGGGCGCCGCCATTGGGACATCCCCGGAGGCGCCGTCAAGCGCGGCGAGCCACCGTTGCACGCCGCTCGCCGGGAGATGCGCGAGGAGCTCGGCATCGACGTCGCCGACTGGGTCTCGATCGGGGAGCTGCTGGTGCGGATGAATCACCGCCACGACACGCTGCACTGCTTCCACGTCGACCTCCGAGCCCCGGCGATCACGATCGATCGCGGAGAGCTGGACGAGGCGCACTGGTTCGCCCGCGGCGCCCTGCCCCCGGAGCGCAGCCGCTACGTCACTCCGATCCTCGCCCGCGCCGGCGGCGAGGGCGCGTAGCCTCGGAACGCCCGGTCGCTACTCCCACTCGATCGTACCCGGCGGCTTGCTCGTGATGTCGAGCACGACCCGGCCGACGGGGCGGATCTCATTGATCATCCGCGAGGCGATCTGCTCGAGCAGGTCGTAGGGCAGGCGCGCCCAGTCCGCGGTCATCGCGTCGTCGCTGGTCACGGCGCGGATCACGATCACGTTGCCGTAGGTGCGAGAGTCGCCCTGGACCCCGACCGTGCGGATGTCCGGCAGCACGCAGAAGGACTGCCACAGGTCACGGTAGAGCCCGGCCTTGCGGATCTCGTCCTGGAGGATCGCGTCGGCCTCACGCAGGATGTCGAGTCGCTCGCGGGTCGCCTCTCCGCCGACGATCCTGATGGCGAGGCCGGGACCCGGGAACGGCTGGCGCCAGACCAGACGCTCGGGAAGGCCGAGCTCGGCGCCGACCGCGCGCACCTCGTCCTTGAACAGCGCCCGCAGCGGCTCGACGAGCTCGAACTCGAGGTCATCGGGTAGGCCGCCGACATTGTGGTGGGACTTGATCGTCGCGGTCCCGGTGCCGCCGCCGGACTCGATCACGTCGGAGTAGAGCGTCCCCTGGACGAGGAACCTGACGTCCTCGAGGCGCCCCGCCTCCTCCTCGAACACGCGGATGAACTCCGCCCCGATCCGCTTGCGCTTCTCCTCGGGGTCGGTGACGCCCTGCAGCCGGGCCAGGAACCGGTCCGAGGCGTCGACGGCGACGAGCGGGACGTGGAAGTGGTGGCGGAAGGCGTCGATCACCTGCTCGCCCTCGTTCTTGCGCATCAGGCCGTGATCGACGAACACGCAGGTGAGCCGGTCCCCGATCGCCCGGTGCACGAGCAGGGCCGCCACGCTCGAGTCGACGCCGCCGGAGAGGCCGCAGATCGCGGTGCCGTCTCCGACCTGGGCCCGGATCCGCTCGACCTGCTCGTCGATCACCGAACGGGCGCTCCACGAGCGATCGCACCCGCACACGTCGGCCAGGAAGGTCGTCAGCACGTGCTGGCCGTAGGGGGTGTGGACGACCTCGGGATGGAACTGAATCCCGTACACCCCGCACTCCACCGATTCGAACGCCGCCACCGGCGAAGCGGTCGAGGACGCCAGCGCGGTGAATCCGGGCGGCGCCGAGAACACAGTGTCGCGGTGCGACATCCAGCACGTCTGCTCATGCGGGGTGCCGGCCAGCAACCGGCCCGGCTCTGACAGGGTCAGCTGCGAGCGACCGAACTCCCCGGCCTCGGCGCCCTCCACGCGCCCGCCGAGCTCCAGCGCCAGTAGCTGCATGCCGTAGCAGATCCCGAGTACGGGAACTCCGAGCTCGAGCAGCTCCCGCTCCAGCCGCGGCGCGCCCTCGGCGTAGACCGACGCGGGCCCGCCGGACAGGATCACGCCCCGGGGGCGGCGCTTGGCCACCTCGGCCGCTCCCACGTGGTGCGGAAGCAGCTCGGAGAACACCCCGCACTCGCGTACGCGGCGGGCGATCAGCTGTGAGTACTGCCCGCCGTAGTCGAGCACCACGACCTGATCGGTCGCCGCCGCGGGGATGACCGGGGTACTGTGATCGGCCTCGGTGGTGAGGCCGCTCGCGCTAGTGGGTCCCACCACTAGTCGGCGACACCGACCGTCGCGGCCTTGCCGCTGGCGCCCATCCCGACCCCCTGCTCACGCTGCAAGTGTTTGCCCTCGGTCTGGAGCGAGGGGGCGACCATCAGCTCGGCACGGTTGAACTCGGCGATGTCCCGGTAGCCGCAGGTCGCCATCGACGTGCGAAGGCCGCCCATCAGGTTGAACGTGCCGTCGTTCTCGCGCGCCGGGCCCTTGATGATCTCCTCGAGCGTCCCGTTCGGCGTCGTGACGACGCGGGTGCCGCGCGGGAGCGTGGGATGGAACGTGGCCATGCCCCAGTTGTAACCGCGGCCGGGCGCCTCGTAGGCCCGCGCGAGCGCGGATCCGAGCATCACGGCGTCCGCGCCGCAGGCCACCGCCTTGGCGATGTCCCCGCCGTTGCGCATGCCGCCGTCGGCGATCACCTTGACGTAGTCGCCGGTCTCGAGCATGTGCTGCGAGCGGGCGGCGGCGACGTCGGCGATCGCGGTCGCCTGCGGTACGCCGATCCCGAGCACCCCGCGGGTGGTGCAGATCGCGCCCGGGCCGACGCCGACGAGCACCGCGGCGGCGCCCGTGCGCATCAGGTGCAGGCCCGTGTGGTAGGAGGCGCAGCCGCCGACCACGACCGGGGTCGGGGCCAGCTCGCGGATGAACTCCTTGAGGTTCAGCGGCGGCCGGGTCTCGTCACGGGAGACGTGCTCGGCCGAGACGACGGTCCCCTGGATGACGAGGATGTCGAGCCCGGCCTCGAGCGCGACCTCGTAGTGGGTGCGCACGCGCTGGGGCGTCAGCGAGGCGGCGGCGACGACGCCCTGGTCCTTGATCTCCTTGATCCGCTGCGCGATCAGCTCCGGCTTGACCGGCTCCCGGTAGATGTCCTGCATCTCGCGCGTGGCGATCTCGCGGGAGAAGGTGGCGATCCGCTCGAGCTGGGACTCGGCGTCCTCGTAGCGACAGAAGATGCCCTCGAGGTTGAGCACGGCGAGCCCGCCGAGCTTGCCGATCGCGCCGGCGGTCTCGGGCGAGACGACGCCGTCGAGAGCGGCGGCCAGCAGCGGCAGCTCGAACCGATACGGGCCGAGCGTCCAGGAGATGTCGACGTCGTCGGGGTCACGCGTTCGCCGGGAGGGAACGATCGCGATGTCGTCGAATCCGTAAGCGCGGCGAGCCTTCTTGCCGCGTCCGATCTCTATTTCCATTACGGCATCGTAGGACGCGACCCGGACGGGTCCGGCGTCTTGGCACGAGCCGGCAGCGGCGCGGTCAGGTGACGATTGAGTGATCGACGGGCGGCAACCATCGGGCAGCCGATGGTAGCAGCGCACGTTGGGCGATCCCCGGCGTCACGCCCCCAGGAAGCCGCTCTTTGGGGGCTGAGAGCCTTACGAGATGTGGGCGCCGATGTCGAGCTGCTCGGACTCGACCTCCGCCAGCAGCTTCTCGACCTTGCCCGGATCGACGATCCCGGCGCCGAAGTGCTGGGTCGACTCCGCGCCGCAGGCGACTCCGTAGCGCAGGCAGTCGACGGCGGCTCGGCCGGTGTAGCGCGCGGCGACGTAGCCGGCCAGGAACGCGTCCCCGGAGCCGACCGCGGAACGTGCCTCCTGCTCCTCCACCCGCACGCGGTGAAGCGCGGCGATTCCGGCGTCGTCGAGGATCCGCGCGTAGCACCCGTCGGCAACGGTCATGATCGCCTCGCGGGCGCCGAGACGGGTCATCTCGGCGACCGCCTGCGCCCGGTCCTCGGCGTCGTTGAACTCGTGCCCGACGAGCTCCTCGGCCTCGAGCTCGTTGGGCGAGACGACGGCCGGCTCGCCCTTGACGGCCAGGCGCAGCGGCTCGCCGTCGGTGTCGATCATCGTCAGCACCCCGAGCTTGCGCACATCGCGGATCAGCCGCTTGTAGACCTCGGGCGCGATCCCGCGCGGCACGCTGCCGGCGAACACGCAGATGCTCGCTCCCTTGGCCAGGTAGAGGAGCTTGTCGCGGAACAGCTCGAGCTCCTGGGCGGACACCGACGGGCCACGCTCGTTGATCTCCGTGTGCAGACCGGTGGTGGGGTCGAGGACCGCGGTGTTGGTCCTCGACTCCTCGCGGATGCGGACGAAGTCGTTGAGGATCGACTCGTCGGTGAGCGCCTCGACGATACGGGTGCCGGTCGCCCCTCCCGCGAGGCCGGTGGCGATCACGGGCTGTCCGAGCCGCTTGATCGCCCGCGCGATGTTCACGCCCTTGCCTCCCGGCATCGTCGTCTGCTCCACCGTGCGATGGCGGCGCCCGAGCGTGAAGTTGGGCACCTCGAGCGTCTTGTCGAGCGCTGCGTTGAGCGTGACGGTGATGATCACTCCACTACCTCCCGGTGCGATTCTGCTCGCGTGCCCGTGTGTCGCCAGCGATGCCTGACCGCGATCGCGCCCAGCCCTCCCAGCAGCAGCACGAGCGCCAAGAGGGTAAACGGTCGCGCGATGAAACGAGCCGCAATCGTAAGAGGACTCACAGCCGGCAGCGCCGTGGCCAGCAGCAGCGCCACGCGGGCGATCGGGCGCCCGTTCGCCAGCACGATCACCGTGCCCACGCGATGGTGACGCCGGAGCGGGCCGGCCAGCTGCTCGGGGGCCTCGACCTGCAGGCTCACGTGATCGCTGCGCGGCAGCGCGCGGACGAACGAGGTGGCGGCAATGACCTGCGCATGAACGCCGGGCCGGTCCTTCACGGTCGGCCGGGCCAGCACGGCGCCGGCGAGCACCGGACGCGCCATCCGGAAGTTGGCGAAGCCGTAGTCGAGCACGGCCAGCGTGTCGCCGTCGCGCGCCTCCTCGCTCGGCGTTCCCAGCACCGCGCTCAGCATCGTCACGCCGCCCCGCGTGCCGGATCCGACGAGCACGTAGCCGGCCGCTCCGGTGTGGCCGGTCTTGACCCCGTTGATCCAGCGCACACGCCCGACCAGGGTGTTGCGATTGGTGACGAAGCGCCTGTAGTCCCCGGTCCGCAGCAGCGCCGACGGGAGCGCCACCGCGTGAGCGAAGAAGGGGTGATTGACGAGCAGGAAGCTCGCCAGCTTGACCAGGTCGGCGGCGTCCGAGTAGTTGCCCGGTGTGTCGAGCCCGATCGGCGTCGAGTAGTGCGTGTGGCTCAGCCCCAGCTCGCGGGCGCGCACGTTCATCA
This sequence comes from uncultured Solirubrobacteraceae bacterium, assembly GCA_963816005.1. GTDB lineage: Bacteria > Actinomycetota > Thermoleophilia > Solirubrobacterales > Solirubrobacteraceae > Palsa-465. The sequence continues at coordinate 74,757 of CAWFKF010000018.1, forward strand.
TCCCGATGAAGGACCCGACCGACCCGTGCCCGACGTTGTAGGCCAGGTCCTCGGCCGCGTCGTCGGCGCTCGGCAGCAGCAGAGCCAGCAGCAAGTCGTGGACGCTCATCCGCTCCCCCGGGCTCAGCCCGATCTGCGAATCGACCGCCGCCGGGTAATAGTCGGGCTCGGTGAACATGGTGCTCAGGCTCCGCGTGTGCTCGATCACCAGCAGCGCCGTCATCAGCTTGGTCGTGCTGGCGATCGGGAGCTCGTGGAAGGCGTCGTCCCGGAACAGGATCTGGCCGGTGCTCTGCTCGACCAGGATCGCTGCGCGCGCGCTGAGCGCCGGCGGAGGAGCGAGGCCGAACGCGGCCGGAGCGGCGATCAGCAGCGAGAGCACGCAGATGCCCGCCGCGAGCAGGCGCGACAGACCTGTGGGGCGGGTCACTGTCTGAGCCTGAGCCGCTGCCCCGCCTGCAGGCTGTTGGGGTCGAGCGTCGGATTGAGCGACTCGAGCGTGGTCAGCGGGACTCCGGTCTTGGCGGCGATCTGCGACAGGATGTCCCCGGGTTGCACGACGTAGACCTTCGCCATCGCGAACCGTCGCAGGACGCCCGTGGCCGGGCGATGGGCTTCGGCCTGATGGGACTGTGCGGCGGCGGTGTGTGAGGCGGTGTCGTGGCGCACGATCAGGAACACGCCCGCGACGGTCGCGATCAGCGCCACCGGCGCCAGGTAACGAGCGCGACTGCGATTGGCCATCGCCTGCCGATCATACTCGCGACCCCGTGCATCGCCCGGGCGTGAAAGATTTCGCCCTGGGACATGCGTCTCAGCCGGCCAGGCCCCACGCGAGCTCGCGCAGCCGCGCCGCCTCGGTGGCGGCCGCCGTCGCCGGGCGGCCGCCGGTGCGCTCGTATGCGCCCACCACCGACCGCGAGACCGCAATCAGGCCCGCGGCCGGCCCCGGGGCGAAGGCCGCCTCGAGGTCCTCGACCCGGCCGCCCTGGGCTCCGACTCCGGGCAGCAGGAAGACGGCGTGCGGCATCGCCTCGCGCAGCATTAGCAGGCGCGCCGGCGCGGTGGCGCCGACGACGGCGCCGACGTCGGCCAGACCCGCGGCGCCGATCCCGCCGGCGCCGAGCTCGTTCACGATCGCGGCCAGGCGGGTGCTGACCGAGCCGCCGGCGGCCAGCTCCTGCTCCTGCACGTCAGCGGCACCAGGATTCGAGGTCCGCACGAGCGCGAACAGGCCCCCGGCGGACGTGCGCGCGGCGCGCATGAGCGGCTCGAGCGAGTCGAGTCCGAGCAACGGGTTGACCGTGAGCGCGTCGGCGCCGAGGCCCGGCACCGGGCCGAACGGGGTCGGCGTCTCACCGAAGAAGGCCTGGCCGTAGGCGGCCGCGGAGACGTCGATGTCGCCGCGCTTGGCGTCCGCGATCACGAGCAGCCCGCGCTCGCGGGCTGCCGCCGCGACGTCCTCGAGCGCCGCCCAGCCCGGGGCGGCGAGCCGCTCGAAGCAGGCCAGCTGAAGCTTGACGGCGACGCAGTGCTCTCCCGCGGCCTCGATCACCAGCCGGCAGTGGACTGCGACGGCCATCGCCGCCCGCTCGGCCGGCGTGGCACCGGCCCCGCCGGTGGCCGCGATCGCCTGCGGCCACAGGCGCGCAGGGTCCGGGTCGAGGCCGAGCACGATCTGCGATCCGCGCGACGCGACGCGGCGGGCGAGGCGGTCGCCAAAGCTCTCGGCGTCCGACCGAGCGGCACCCGCACCGCCTCCGGCGTCGCCGGCGACCGAGCCCGCAGCGCGGGTCGGGCCTCCGGCGTCGCCGGGGGTGTCCCTGACAGTCACGGACGTCATGCGTGAGGACGGGGACTGATCGGCGAGCCGTCCGACTACTTGACCGCCTTCTTCAGCGCCGCGCCGGCGGTGAACTTCGGCACGCGCGAGGCCGCGATCTGGATCTTCTCGCCGGTGGCGGGGTTACGACCTTCACGCGCGCCGCGGTCGGCGACGCTGAACTTGCCGAAGCCGGAGAAGACGACCTCGCTGCCACGCTTGAGGGCGCCTTCGATCGTCTCCAAGACTGCGTCCACGGCGTCTGCGGCATCCTTCTTACTCAACCCGGCGCGATCCGCGACCTGGTCGACGAACTCAGATTTCGTCACTTGCAACCTCCTTCGAGGTGGTAGGAATTCTCGAAGCTAACAGGGGCCGCGGACGATTTGGGCGCCCCGCGACCACGCTGACCATCATTCTTGTCACACGACGGACAGCGTCGCTGGGCATGGTGGCCAAAAAGGCGCAATTTGCGGAGATCAAAGCTCGATGATCCATCACGTCACCAGAGAGATCACGCCTTCCGCACTGGCTGAATGCGTGCGTTTCTACGGTCTGCTCGGGTTCGAACAGGTGCCGGCGCCACCCGCTGTCGCCGACCGCGCCGTGTGGCTCGAGTCGGCCTCCACCCAGATCCATCTGGTGCCCACACCCGACGCGACGCCCGAGCGCGGCCACGTCGCGATCGTGGCCGGCGACTACTACGCGACCCTCGCCCGACTGGCCGCGGAGGGCTTCGAGGTCGATCCCCGCCGCGAGCACTGGGGATCCCCGCGGGCCTTCGTGCGAGATCCGGCCGGCCATCAGGTGGAGTTGATGGCCTACCCGCCAGAATAGGCGCCGATGGACCTCGCTCGCATCGGCTGGCTCGCGACCGTGCTCGCCTGCCTCGTCGCGGTGGTGATCCTCGCGATCCAGGGCTACTACGGCTACGCCGGGGTCACCCTCGCGGTGGCCGCCTCGGCGGCGATCAACCTCACCTAGCGTCCTGACGGACTGCTGAATCGGGGCTCTAGCGAAGCGGGGCCCTCCGCGGGCGGCGCGGGCCCGGATCGAGCACCTCTCCCGGCCGCACCCGGTCCTCGGGCTCGAGGTGGATCAGCACGTCGGCGCCGCGCAGGCGCGATGCGATCAGGTCCTGCAGCTCGTGGGCCGTGCCGTGAGCGTCCTCGAGCGAGGTGCCCGCGCGGAACTGGACGTGCAGGTCGACGTAACGCCGCGAGCCGGCGCGTCGGGTGCGCAGCTCGTGGTAGCCGACCACGCCACGGGGGGCGAAGGCCTCGATCGCGTCGCGGATCGCGGCCAGCTCGTCCTCGGGCAGCGACTGGTCGACGAGGACCTGCGAGGCCCGGCCGACGAGGCTCGCGCCCTCGAACACGATCGCGCCGGCGACGATCAGCGCGACCGCCGGGTCGAGCCACTGCGCGCCGGTGATCTGCACCAACACCAGCCCCACGAGCACTCCCGCCGAGGTCCAGGCATCCGTGCGCAGATGGGCCGCGTCCGCCTCCAGCGCGGGGGATTCGGTCTCCCGCCCCTTGCGGGCGATGATCGAGGAGACGATCAGGTTGACCACCATCGAGATCCCGACGACGGCGATCCCGAATCCGATCGCGTGCAGCTGACCATGGCCGAGCAGGCGCCGGATCGCCTCGAACACGATCACCGCCGAGCCGAGCAGGATCAGGATCCCCTCGATCGCGGCCGACAGGTTCTCGATCTTCTCGTGTCCATAGCGGTGGCTCTCGTCCGCCGGCTCCCCGGCCTTGCGCACCGAGACGAACGCCACCAGCGAGGCGATCAGGTCCACGCTGGAATGCACGGCCTCGGTCAGGATCGCGACCGATCCCGTGACGATCCCGGCGAACAGCTTGAGCAGGATCAGGGCGGAGTTCGAGACGACCGACAGCAGCACCGCGCGCTGCTTGGTCTCGGGGGCACCCGAGGGCTCCGCGTCGCCTACGGTCGCAGCCATCCGGAGAGCGCCCGAGCGGCGTGGCCGCGGTGGCTGATCGCATCCTTCTCCGGATCCGACAGCTCCGCCATCGTGCGCTCCGGAGCCTCATCCGGGAGAAAGGCCGGGTCGTACCCGAAGCCGCCGCTCCCCCGTCCCTGCGACGCCAGCCGTCCGCTGCACTCGCCGTAGAAGAGACGCTCCTCACCCGACGCGGGATCGACATAGGCCAGCGCGCAGACGTACTTGACGGCGCTACCGGCCGGCGCCTCCCGCAGCAGCTTGGCGAGGTTCTCCTCGTCGGTGGCGGCCGCACCGGCGAAGCGGGCGGAGAAGATCCCGGGCGCGCCGGCCAGCGCCGCGGCCTCGATGCCGGAGTCGTCGGCGATGGCCGGGCGGCCGGTCGCGTTCGCCGCCACCCGCGCCTTGACCAGCGCGTTGCCCGCGAACGAGCTCGCCTCCTCGGCCGGCAGCTCGACGTCATCGCCCAGCGGCGCAAGCTCGATGCCCGCGGGGGCGAGCAGGCGCCGGAACTCCCGTAGCTTGTGGGCGTTGCGGGTCGCCAGAACGAGCGGAGCCTCCCCCATCGGGAACTATGAGCCCGTCGTCGCCGTCGCCACCGTCTCGTCCTGCAGAACGCGCAGCGATTCGATCCCGCCGGCCGCCAGCGCGAGCAGCTCGTTCAGGTGCGCGCGCGAGAGTGGCGTCCGCTCGGCCGTGGCCTGCACCTCGACGAGCCCTCCGTCGCCGGTCATGACGACGTTGGCGTCGACCTCGGCCGCCGAGTCCTCGGGGTAGTCGAGGTCGAGCAGCGGCACGCCGTCGACGATCCCGGACGAGACCGCAGCCACGGTTCCGGTCAACGGGGAGCGATCTAGGAGGCCCTCGGAGATCAGCCGCTCACAGGCGAGGCGGAGCGCGACCATGCCGCCCGTGATCGAGGCGCAGCGCGTCCCGCCGTCGGCCTGCAACACGTCGCAGTCGACGTAGATCGTGCGCTCGCCGAGGGCCGCGAAGTCGACCACGGCACGGAGCGAGCGGCCGATCAGGCGCTGGATCTCGACCGTCCGGCCGTCCGAGCGTCCCTTGGTCACGTCGCGCTGCTTGCGCTCCCCGGTCGATGCCGGGAGCATTCCGTACTCGGCCGTGACCCAGCCGCGCCCCTTGCGGCCCATCCAGCGCGGCACGCTCTCCTGCACCGAGGCGGTGCAGATCACGCGCGTCTCACCCATCGAGATCAGCGCCGAGCCGGTGGCCGTGCGCACGAACCCGGCCTCGATCGTCGCCGGCCGCAGGCCGCTGGGCGAGCGTCCATAGCTGCGCGTGGGGCGCGGGACCGTCGCTGCGTCACTCATCGCGTCACCTTAGAGGCAACCTCTGAGAGGCAGTGGTCAGACCCACGTGCTCGACCTCGCCGAGCGGCATCTGCAGAAAGCGTGTTCCGAGCGCCCGGAAGGACTCCACGTCGCCGGTACAGCGGAAGCGGTAGTCACCTTCTTCCTCGCGTGGGTTCAGCAGCCCCCGCGCCGTCAGCGCCCGCTCCACGCCACGGGCGACGCCGGTGCCGGAGGTCATCAGCTGGACGCCGCGACCGAGCATGCGCTGCAGCAGCGGAGCGACGAGCGGATAGTGGGTGCACCCGAGGATCACGGTGTCGACCTGCGCGGCGCGCAGCGGCGCGCAGTAACCCCTGACCGTCTCGACGACGGTGTCGTCGAACGGGGACCCACTCTGGATGATCGGCGCCAGGTCGGGGCAGGACACGCTCTCGAGGTGGACATGCGGGTCAGCGGAGCGCACGGCGCGCTCGTACGCCCCGCTAGCGACCGTGGCGGGCGTCGCCAGCAGCCCGATCCGCCCCGTCCGGCTGCCGGCCACTGCCAGCTGGGTCGAGGCCGAGACGACGCCGATCACGTCGAGCTCCGCGCCGACCGCAGTCAGGTGCTGCTCGATCGCCCCGAGCGCGGCCGAGCTGGCCGCGTTGCAGGCGACGACGAGCAGCTTCACGTCCTTCTCGAGCAGATGCTCGGTGATCTCGAGCGAGAAGACCTGGAGCTCCTCCTGCGTGCGGTCCCCGTACGGAAAGCGGGCGGTGTCGCCGAGATAGACGTAGTCCTCGGTGGGCAGCGAGACGAGCAACTCGTGGAGCACGGTCAGCCCGCCCACTCCCGAATCGAACACGGCGACGGGTTGCTCAGCGAGCGTGGACACGATCCGGATGGTGTCAGAGCACGCGGTCCCCACGAGGGCCGGCGAGTACGCTCGCCGGCTGGTGCGAGCCCTGATCGTCACGAACATGTACCCGAGCCCGGAGCGCCCGGCGCTCGGCAGCTTCGTCCGCGATCAGGTGCGGGCGCTGCGCCGGATCGACGGGATCGACCTGGAGTTGTTCTCGTTCGCGCCCGGCAGCCCGGGGGCGTACGGTGCCGCCGCCGCGGCACTGCGCCGCCGCTACGGGCGGGAGCGCTTCGACGTCGTACACGCCCATTTCGGGCTGACGGCGTGGCCCGCGCTCGCGGCGCGCGCGCGAGCCCGCGCGGTCACGCTGCACGGCACCGAGCTGTCGCACCCGCGATCACGGGCGATCACCGCCGGGGCGCTTCCGTTCATGGATCTGGTGGCGGTCGTGTCCGAGCCGCTCGCGCGCCTGCTGCCCCGTCACGCGGTCCGCGGGGAGACGGCGGTGCTCCCGTGCGGCGTCGCCCTCGACCGGTTCAGGCCGATCGCGCGGGCCGAGGCCCGCGAGGTGCTCGGCCTTCGGCCCGAGGGCCCGTACCTGCTGTTCGGAGCCGACCCCGCCCGCGCGGAGAAGCGCCACGACCGCGCGCTCGCGGTGGCCGGAGACGTGCCGCTGCTGGCACTCGGGGCGGTCGAGCCGGACGACGTGCCGCTGTGGGTCAACGCGGCCAATGCCGTCCTGATCCCCTCCGAGCGGGAGGGCTTCGGATTGGCGGTCCTCGAGGCCCTCGCCTGCAACGTCCCAGTGCTCGCGACTCCGGTGGGAATCGCACCCGAGGTGCTGGCGGGAGTCGCCGGTGCGTACTGCGGCCCGTTCGACGCCGCGCGCTGGCGCTCGGCCCTCGCACCGCACCTTGCCGAGCCGGACCCTCGGATCGAGGGCCGAAGCCGCGCCGAGCCGTTCTCGGCCGACGCAATGGCCCGTCGTGTGGCCGCAGCGTGGGGGACGCTGGTCTGAAACGTGCCGCCGGTCACGCCGGCCGCGGCGACCAGCCTCCCGGACTGGCCCGTCGGCCTTGGAGCCTGGACCGGGGCGGGCAACCCGTACGCCCACGCACGCATCGTCGCCCCGCCGGGCGGCTGACCTGGAGTTCAGTCCACGGCCTGGCCGTTGGCCGTCAGCCTGACCTCGATGTTGCCGCGGGTGGCGTTGGAGTACGGGCAGACCGCGTGCGCGGCGCCGACGATGCTCGTCGCCTGCGCCGGATCGTCGAGCCCGGGCATGTTCACGTCGAGCTCGACCGCGAGCTCGAACCCCCGCTGCTCCGTCGGCAGCAGGCTCACGCGACTGTCGATCGACACCTCGCCGAGCTCCAGCCGCTCGCGCCGCGCGACGACCGCGAGTGCGCTCTCGAAGCAGGACGCGAAGCCGACCGCGAACAGCTGCTCGGGGTTCGTCCCGCCCCCGTCGCCGCCCATCTCCTTGGGCAGGTGGAGTCGTACGTCCAGCACGCCGTCGCTCGTCCGTCCGTGCCCGTCTGCGCGTCCGCCGGTCACGGTCGCAGCAGCGGCATACAGCACCTTGGCCACAGTCCCTCCCAGGTTCGAAGCAGCGGGACGCGGAAGCCTACCGAGCGGCCCACCCGGGCCCGCTCAGCCGCGGAGCGCCCGCAGCGCGTTGGCGATCACCGCGAGGTCGATCACCTCCTGGAACAGGGCGCCGGCGACCGGGGGCAGATAGCCGGCGGCCGCCACGAACATCGCAGCGATGCTCAGACCCATGCCGGCCAGCACGCTCTGGCGGGCGATCGACAACGAGCGGCGGCCGATGTGGATGGCGTCCGCGACGCGATCGATGCGGTCGACGGTGATCACGGCGTCGGCGGTCTCCGAGGAAACGGTTGCCCCGGCCGCGCCCATCGCGATACCGATGTCGGCGAGCGCCAGCGCGGGGGCGTCGTTGATGCCGTCCCCGACCATCACTACCGGGCCGAGGTCGGGCTCGGCCCGGATGCTGCGGACGACCTCGAGCTTGTCGGCCGGCGAGAGCTCCGCATACACGCGATCGACGCCGAGCTCGCGGCCGATCCGCTCGGCCACCGAGCGGCGGTCGCCGGACACCATCGCGACGTGGCGCACACCCTCCTCTTTCAGGCGTTCGACGATCCGATCGGCGTCGGGCCGCAGCTCGTCGGCGAGCACGATCAGGCCGGCGACATGACCGTCGAGGGCCACGAGCGCGTGCGCCTCGCCCGAGCCCCGTCCCGTCATCATCCCGGCGGAGGCGACCTCATCCGCCGGCACGCCGGCGCCACGCAGGAACGTCCGGCTGCCGACGACGACCATGCGCCCCGAGACCTCTCCGCTGATCCCCTGGCCCGGCTCCTCGTGCACCTGCGCCGGGGCCGAGAGCGCGAGGCCCTCGTCTGCCGCCGAGCGCACGAGCGCCTCGCCGAGCACGTGCGCCGACATGCGGTCGATCGAGGCGGCGAGCCGCAGCAGCTCGCCCTGCTCGACGCCGTCACGGGTGAAGATCTCGCGCACCTCTGGTGTGCCGACGGTGAGCGTCCCGGTCTTGTCGAACAGCACCGTCCTGGCCTGGCCGAGTGTCTCGATCGCCCCCGCGCCCTTGACGATCACCCCGAATCGCGCGGCCCGTGAGAGTCCGGACACGAGCGCGATCGGCGCGGCCAGGATCAGCGGACAAGGCGTCGCCACGACGACCACCGCGAGCGCCCGCACGGGGTCGCCGCTGACCGCCCAGGCCGCCCCGGCCAGCAGCAGCGTCGCGGGCAGGAAGAAGCCCGCATAGCGGTCAGCCATGCGCACGAACGGGGCTCGGTCGGTCTGCGCCTGACGGACGAGCCGCACGAGCGCCGCGTAGGCGCTCTCGGCGGCCGCGCGGCCGGCGCGGACGTCGAACGGCGCGCCGGCATTGGCCGCGCCGCTCAGCACCGGCATCCCGGCGCCGACGGTGACCGGCAGCGGCTCGCCACTCAGCGTGCTCGTGTCGATCACCCCCTCCGGGCTGAGGAGCGTGCCGTCCACGGGGATCACCTCGCCGTTGCGGACGAGCACGATGTCGCCGACCTGCACGCGCTCGACCGGCACCTCCTCGATCCCGTCGTCGCGGCGCAGATGCGCGACCTTGGGGGCGCGCTGCACGAGCGCGGTCAGCTCGCGCCGGGCGTGCGTCGCGGCGATGTCCTCGAGCGCCGAGCCGCCGGAGAACATCACGCCGACCACGATGCCGGCGAGCTCCTGCCCGAGTGCCAGCGACCCCAGCATCGCCACCAGGGCGATCGTGTCCACGCCCATGTGGTGCTCGACCACGATCGTGCGGCCGACCTCGATGACGAGCTCGGCGGACAGCAGGGCCACCGCCGCCGCCCACACGGTGTTCCCGGCCGATCCCGCCCCGGCGAGGTGGAGAAGACCTCCGGCCACGAGCGATGTCAGCGCGATCGCGAGGCTGACGCGGGCACGGTGCTCCACGAGCCAGGTGCGGGCCATCGCGCGAGCATCGCCCGCGAACACGTGACCGTCATCCGTGGCGAGCCGCCGCCCGACCGCGGCATTCCCGCAACGCCACTCCTCCGCCGGAGCGGCTTTACTGCCGGGTCGATGCCCGAGCCCAGCGTGCTGATCTGCTTCGACGGCTCCGACGGCGCGACGGACGCGATCGCCGCCGCCGGCCGGGTCCTGGCCACGCGGCGCGCGCGCGTGCTGACCGTTGCCGAGCCGCCGGACCCATGGGAGCTCTACGACCCCGGAGCGGTCCTGAGCGCAACCGTCGCGAAGCTCGCGCGCACCCGGCTCGGCCTCGAGGAGATCGCCCGCGAGCAGGCGGCGGCGACAAACCAGCACGGCGTCGAGCTGGCCGGCGCCGCCGGCTTCAGCGCCACCGGCCAGGTGGTGAGCGGCAAGCCCGCCGAGGCGATCCGCCGAGCCGCCGCGGAGAGCGGCGCGGAGCTCGTGGTCATGGGCACCCGCGGGCGCTCACGGGTGCAGGTCGCCGTGCTGGGCTCGGTCTCGGCCGCCGTGATCACGCACGCGACGTGCCCGGTGCTGGTGATCCCGACCCCGCGCGATGAGTCGCGCGAGTCGCGCAACGCTTAGAGGCCCCAGCTCGGCACCGGCTCGACGGGCCCACATCCGGCGCGATCCCGCCCCGCCTGCGGGTTTACCGCAGTGCCGGGCTCCGCAGTCCCCGGCCGAGGCTCGGAGTGCTTCGATCACAGGATGGCGAGCGACGGCCACCACTGCGACAGCCGCCGAGCCGCGTCGTGCGCGAGCGGCGCCACGCCGGTGTCGACGGGAGGCTCGCTCGGGACCGGCGCCGCGAGCGTGGCCATCGTGGCGGCCACCGAATGGGCTAGCGCGTCGAGGGCGTAGCCACCCTCGAGAACCGCGCCCACCGGGGCGTCGAGGTGCGCGCCGACACGGCGCAGCGAGGCCGTCATCGCGGCGAACCCCGCCTCGGTGACACGGCAGTCGGCGAGCGGGTCGTCGCGGTGCGCGTCGAACCCGGCCGAGATCAGCAGCAACTGTGGCTCGTAGCTGTGGGCGAGCGGCACGACGACGTGATCGACGAGCGAGCGGTAGATCTCGTCGCCGGCGCCGGCGGGGACCGGCAGGTTGACGGTGTACCCGGTACCCGCCCCCTCACCCACGTCCGAGGCCGGACCCGTGCCCGGGTACAGCGGGGACTGATGGATGGAGACGAACAGAACCTCGGGACTGGAGTGGAAGATGTCGTTGGTCCCGTTGCCATGGTGCACGTCCCAATCGAGGACGAGCACGCGTTGGAGTCCGCGGCCGGCGACGGCGTGCCGCGCGGCGACGGCGATGTTGTTGAACAGGCAGAAGCCCATCGCCTCGGCCCGCTCGGCGTGATGCCCGGGCGGCCGGTGAACGCTGAAGCCCGAGGGCGCCGAGCGATCGAGCAGGAGGTCGACGAGAGCCACGGCGCCGCCGGCGGAGTGCAGCGCTGCGTCGAACGAACCCGAGCTGACGACAGTGTCCGGATCGAGCTGGGCGCCGCCCCGCTCGGCCAGGCGTTCGATCGCTGCCACGTAGCCCTCGGGGTGAACGGAGGTCAGCGTCTCGCGGGCGACGCGCGGCGAGGTGACACGCTCGAAGCCGAGCCAGTCGCGCTGCTCGAGCTCGCGGGAGATCGCCGTGATCCGCGCCGGTTGCTCGGGGTGCGCGCCGGTGTCATGGTGCAGCGACGACGGATGCTCGAGGAACACGGGTGCCTGTGCCATCTCGCGTACCGTATCTGTCCTTGGAAGACGCACACTCACAGGTCGCCGTCGTCGGCGCCGGCGCCGCCGGCATGTACACGGCCCTGTACGCAGCACGGCACGGGGCGCGCGTCAGGCTGGTCTCGGCCACGCCGCTGGCGGGATCCTCCAGCTATTGGGCTCAGGGAGGGCTGGCCGCTGCGCTGTCGGAGAACGACAGTCCCGACCTCCACATGGCCGATACGGTCCGCGCCGGGCGCGGCGCCGTGCGCGAATCCGCGGCGCGCGTGCTCTGCGATGAGGCCGCGGCGGCGGTTGAGGATCTGGCCCGCCTCGGCGTGCGCTTCGACGCCGACCGCGACGGTCGCCTGGCGCTCGGGCTGGAGGGCGGCCACTCGGCTCGGCGGATCGTCCATGCCGGTGGTGCGGCCACCGGTCGGCGGCTGATCCGGCAGCTCTCGGCGCTGGTGGCCGAGGACCCCCGGATCGAGGTCCTCGAGGGGCGGCGGGCGACCACCGTGCTCGCGCCCGAGGGCAGGTGCGTGGGCCTCAGGCTTCACGACGGTCGCATGCTCGCCAGCGGCGCGGTCGTGCTCGCCACCGGCGGAGCCGCCGCACTGTGGCAACGAACCACCAATCCATCCGGGGCGACCGGCGGCGGCCTGCTGCTGGCGCTCAGGGCGGGAGCGGCCCTGGCCGACCTCGAGCTCGTCCAGTTCCATCCCACGGCCGTGTTCGCCCCCAACGGGGCCGACGGCTTCCTGGTCACCGAGGCGATCCGGGGCGAGGGTGCGCACCTGCTGGACGCCAGCGGAGAGCGGTTCGTCGACGAGCTGGCGCCACGCGACGAGGTGGCGCGCGCCGTGCAGCGGCAGATGGCGCTCACCGGTGCCGCGTCAGTCGACCTGGACATGCGCGAGGTCGACCCGGCGCTGTTCCCGAACGTGGTCACGGCGCTGCGCCGCGCCGGCATCGACCCCGAGCGCGAGCTGGTGCCGGTGGCGCCGGCGGCGCACTACATGATGGGCGGGATCGCCACCGATCTCGACGGCCGGTCCACGCTGCCGGGCCTGTACGCCGTCGGAGAGTGCTCGTGCACCGGACTGCACGGCGCCAACCGCCTGGCGTCCAACTCGCTCACCGAATGCTTCGTGTTCGGCGCCCGGGCGGCCAACGCGGCGCTGTCGGAGCCGCGGCCCGACGCCGCCCACCGGCAACGCGATCCGCCGGCGAGCGAGGCGACGGGGCCGCCCCCTCCGCTCACGCCCGAGAGCCGCATCGCCCTCTGGCGCCACGCCGGGATCGAGCGCGACCGCGCGGGACTGCTCGAGCTCGTGGCCGATCCGCATCCGCTCGTCCGCCTGGTCGGCGCCTCGGCGCTGACCCGCACCGAGAGCCGCGGCGCGCACCAGCGGACGGACTTCCCGGCCGCCGATCCGGAGCTCGACGGGATGCACGTGACCGTCCGCACCGGAGCGGAACCGGCGTTCGAAACCTGGGTCTGAGCCGCGGCCTGCCTGCGGCAAGACCGGGCTCAAGAACCGGCGCGCAGCCGTCGATCCAAGAAGCGCAGTCTCGGCGCCTCTCCGGCACGAAAATGCCAGTCGGAGCGGCTTAATATGTACTCAACCGGCGGAGCGCTCGTTACTTCACAAGTCGGCGCAATAGTCGCGCCTGCCACGAGGGAACGGCTCCTCGGCAGGGAGCCGAAAGGAGTTGTGATTCCGCATGTACCGATTCAGTCGAGCCATCTATCGAGAGCTGGCTGGCGAGATCACTGAGGATCCGCATGGTGTCGGGGCATTGACCAACCACGAGCGCGTTCTGCGCGCGTGTGAATCGGCGATCGAGCGCTTGGCGACCGACCGCCACTACTTTGCGCGACCGGCCCGCACGCTGTTCTGCGACATCCGGCCGTACTTCCCGATCAGCGCGCAGCCGCGCGTGCTGCGGGTGATCGAGCGCTACCTGGAATGCGCGGATGAGTTCCTCCGCCGTCAGCCGCAGAACGGCTTTGACGTCTACGGGAACCCGCTGCAGTGCCGCGCCACCACGCGCAAGGGCTCGCCGTGCCAGCGCATGCCGCTGCCTCACAACGGCTACTGCCCGTCGCACCAGCACCTGGCCGAGACCGAGCAACTCGAGCCGCTCGCTGCCTGAACGCCCTTGTCGATTCCCGTGGACAGTCTCTGAGGGCCGGCCCGGCAACCTGAGCTAACGTCCCGGCGTGCTCCTGGGCGTCGACGTCGGCGGTACCTTCACCGATGCGGTGCTGGCCGTCGGCGGGCATATCGTGACCGCGAAGGCGCCGAGCACGCCCGACGACCAGTCGGTCGGTGTGCTGGCGGCGGTGACGGCCGCGCTCGAGCGCGCCGGCGCCGGCGCCGCGGAGGTGGGTGCGTTCTCGCACGGCATGACGGTCGCAACCAACGCCCTGCTCGAGGGGCGGGGCGTGCCGACCGCGCACGTGCTCACCGACGGCTTCACCGACATCGTCGAGCTCGGGCGCCAGAACCGACCGGAGCTCTACCGCCTGTGCGCGGCGCGGCCGGCGCCGATGGTGGGCCCCGAGCTGCGCTTTGGAGCGCCCGAGCGGACCACCCCTGACGGGCCCCTGCACGAGCTCACCGACGATGACTGCCGAGCGCTCGCGCGGCGGATCGTGAGAACCGGAGTCGAGTCCGTCGCGGTCACGCTGCTGCACTCCTACCGCCACCCCGGGCACGAGCTCGCGCTGCGCCGGGCGCTCGACGAGGAGGCCTCCGGGCTGCACGTGTCGCTGTCGCACGAGGTGGTGGGAACCTTCCGCGAATACGAGCGAGCGGCCACGACCGAGGTCGACGCCGCCCTCTCTCCCCTGCTCGGCCGGTATCTGCGGCGGCTGCTCGAGCGGGCCCGGCAGGCCGGACTGCCGGCGCCGGCCATCATGCAATCCAACGGCGGGCTGATCGACGCCGCCTCCGCCGCCGAGCACGCCTCCTGGACCGTGCTGTCCGGACCCGCCGGCGGGGCGGCCGGCGCGGCGTTCGCCGCCGCAGCGGCGGGCGTCCCGGACGTGCTGTGCCTCGACATGGGCGGGACGTCGTGCGACGTGTGCGTGGTCGACGGCGGTGAGGTGCGCGAACAGAGCGCGGGCGAGGTCGCGGGGAGACCGCTGGCGCTGCCGATGCTCGCGGTGCACACGGTCGGCGCCGGCGGCGGCTCGATCGCGTGGCGCGATCCGGGCGGAGCGCTCCGCGTCGGACCGCGCTCGGCCGGAGCCGACCCGGGTCCCGCCTGCTACGGCCGGGACGGCACCGAGCCCACGGTCACCGACGCGAACCTGATGCTCGGCTACCTGGCCGCGGACGCACCGCTGGCCGGCGGCGTGGCGCTCGACCGTGGCCGCGCCGAGCGCGCGATCACCGGGCTTGCCGCCGAGCTCGGCCTCGCGCCGTCGGCGTGCGCGGAGGGGATCATCCGGGTCGCGAACGCGGAGATGGTCCGCGCGCTCCGGGTGGTTACGGTACAGCGCGGGATCGACCCGCGGCGCTTCGCGCTGCTGGCCTTCGGCGGCGCCGGACCGCTGCACGCCGCCGCGATCGCCGATCAACTCGGGATCACGCGCATCGTCTGTCCTCGCGCCTCCGGCGTGCTCGCGGCGCTCGGCCTGGTCACCTCCGCGCGCCGGCGCGACGTTCAGCGCAGCGTGTTCCTGAGCGGACCGGACCTCACCATGGACGCAGTCGCGAACATCGTGGCCGACCTGGGGAAGGTCGCCCGCGAGGCGCTGGCCGAGCCCGCCGCCCAGCTCGGCGCGGCGTACGAGTTGCGCTACCGCGGGCAGGCGTTCGAACTGGCGATCGCCGGCAGCGCCGCGCCCGCCGTCGACGAGCTGCGTGCGGCGTTCGAGCGCGAGCATCGCGAGCGCTACGGCTACAGCGATCCCGAGCAGGAGCTCGAGCTCGTGACCGTCCGCGTGTCGGCGACCGTGCCGGGCGCGGAGCTCGAGCTGAGCGCCGCGGACGAGGCGGCGATCGAGCACGGCCGCCGGACGGGGATCCTCGATGGGTCGGAGCGCGAGCTCGACGTCCTGCGGGGCGCCCCGCCCCCCGGGTCACAGATCTCCGGGCCCGCCGTGGTGGAGCTGGCCGAGGCCACCCTGCTCGTCCCCGGGCCGTGGTCGGGCTCGGTCGACGCGACGGGCACGATCCTGCTCGAGCGGGCGGCGTGATGGACCCGGTCGAGCTCCAGGTCCTGACCGGTGCGATGCACGCCATCTGCGAGGAGATGGGCGCGGTCCTGATCCGCTCGGCACACTCCGCCAACATCAAGGAGCGCCGCGACGCCTCGACGGCGATGTTTGCCCCCAGCGGAGAGATGGTGATGCAGGCCGAGCACATCCCCGTGCACCTCGGATCGATGCCCGCCGCCGTCGCCGCCGTACTCGATGAGCCGCATGCCCCCGGGCGCTCGTGGATCCTCAACGATCCCTACGCCGGCGGCACCCACCTGCCCGACATCACCGTGATCACGCCGGTGTTCGCCGGCGATGAGCTGATCGCCTTCGCCGCCAATCGCGCCCACCATGCCGATGTCGGCGGGCCGACCCCGGGCTCGATGCCGGCCGACAGCCACACGCTCGCCGATGAGGGCGTGGTGATCTCGCCCCGCGTGCTCGACGAGGACGCGATCGCCGAGCTGAGCGCGCTGATGCGCCAGCCCGACCAGCGCCGCGCCGATCTGCGCGCCCAGCTGGCCGCCAATCGCACGGGCGCCCGCCGCCTGGTCGAGCTGCACGAGCGGGTCGGCGCCGCGACGCTGCGGGTCGCATTCGCGGAGGTGCTCGACTACGCCGAGCGGCGCACCCGGGCCTGCCTCGGGGATCTCGCCGACGGCACCCGGACCGCCCGCGACGTGCTCGAGCCGCGAGAGGGCGAGCTCGAGATCGTGCTCGCGGCGACGGTCCAGGGCGACCGGCTCCGGCTCGACTTCACCGGGACCTCCGAGCAGCACGACGGCAACCTCAACTGCCCGGTGGCCGTGACTCGATCGGCCTGCTATTTCGCGATCAGGGTGCTGACCGACCCGGACATCCCGCCGAGCGCCGGCGCCTACCGCCCGATCGAGGTGTACGCACCGGAGGGCTGCCTGCTCAATGCCCGCTCCCCCGCCGCGGTGGTGGGCGGGAACGTCGAGACGTCCTCACGCATCGCCGACGTGGTGCTGCGGGCATTCGGGCGCGCGCTCGGCCAGGGCACGATGAACAACCTCACACTCGGCAGCGAGGACGTCGTCTACTACGAGACGATCGGCGGGGGCCAGGGAGCGTGCCCGGACTCCGACGCCCCGAGCGGAGTCCACGTCGCGATGAGCAACACGCTCAACACCCCGATCGAGGCGCTCGAGCTCGAGTTCCCGCTCCGGGTCACCCAGTACTCGCTGCGGCGCGGTTCGGGCGGCGACGGGCGCTTCCGCGGCGGCGACGGCGTGATCCGCGAGCTCGAGGCGCTGGCGCCCCTGCGCTACTCGCTGATGACCGAGCGGCGGCGCCACCACCCGCCCGGCGCGGACGGCGGCGAGCCGGGCGCCACCGGCGCCAACTTGCTCGACGGGGCGCCGCTTGCGCCCAAGGCGACGGGCGACCTGAACCCGGGTCAGCGACTGCGGATCGAGACCCCGGGCGGCGGCGGCCACGGGCCTCCCGACGAGCGCTCGCGACCTGCGCCATGATTGACGGGTCGGAGCTGGGTGAGCGAGCGCGTGGGAGAGGGATGAGCGAGCGGGTGGGAGAGGGATGAGCGAGCGGGTGGCGTTTCTCGGCCTGGGGATCATGGGCTCCCGCATGGCCGCCAATCTGGCCCGCGCCGGTTTCGAGCTGACGGTCTGGAACCGCTCGCCGGAGAAGGCCGAGCGCCTCTGCGCGGAACACGGTGCCCGGCTCGCGCGCACGCCGGCCGAGGCGGCGGCGAGCGCCGAGATCGTGTTCACGATGGTCGTCGACGGTCCGCAGGTCGAGCATCTCCTGCTCGGTCCCGACGGCGCCGCCGAGGGCGCAAGCCCGGGCGCGCTGTGCGTCGACTGCTCGACGATCGGGGCCTCGATGGCGCGCGCAATCGGCGCGCGTCTGGCCGAGCGGGGCCTGAAGCCGATCGACGCACCGGTGACGGGCTCCGCGCCGAGGGCGCAGGACGGCACGCTCACGATCATGGTCGGCGGCGAGCCCACCGACTTCGAGCGCGCCCGGCCTGCGCTGGCGGCGATGGGAAAGCTGATCGTGTACGCCGGGCCGCTCGGCAACGGCCAGATGGTCAAGGTGATCAACAACGCGGTGGCGGCCACGAACGCTGCCGTGGTCGGGCAGGCGATGCTCGTCGCCGCCCGCGCCGAGGTCGATCTCGATGCCCTCACCCAGGTCATGGGCGCCGGATCGGGCGGCTCGACGATGCTCGAGCTGAAGGCCGGGCCGATGCGCGAGCACGACTACACGACTCTGTTCAAATTGGCTCACATGCTCAAGGACGTGCGGCTCTGCCTGGACGAGGGAGAGGCGGCCGGCGCACCGTTCGAGTTCGCCGCGATCACCCGTGAGATCCTCACCGCGGCGATGGGACGAGGCCTCGGAGAGGCCGATTTCGCCGCTTTGATCGAGGTCTTGGAGGGAACGGCCGGAATCAGACTGAATTAGGTAACCCTCACTCCATAGACAGTGCTTATTAGCAGGGACATTTGGGGATTTCCGAATCGTCGCGTACAATCACGGTTCCCCGCTGCGGACGTTGCAGTCGATGCGCGCACGGGCCTGTCCATCCCTTCGTCTCCCCCCCTTGATACATGCCGATTGCTTTCAAAGAATGGGCCGTTACCGTGCGGGCTCTCGCCGAGGGCGAGCAGCTCCTGACCCTTCGCAAGGGCGGTATCCGCGAGCCCGACAAGCACTTCAAGCTTGATTACGACCGTTTCTTCCTCTACCCCACGTTTGACCATCAGCGCGCCGATCTGGTGCGTGAATCCCATCAGCCCGAGCTGGCCCGGGCGCTCGAAGAGGGCGTCTGGAGCGACGGCGAACCGCCGCCGCAGGCTCTGCTTCGCGACGGTGATATCTCCCAACCCGACCGCGTCCGAATCCGGGCCTGGGCCGAGGTTGCCGCCCACTACACGATCACCGACCGACGGGCTGTCGACGCGCTGTCGCCGTTCTACGTCTGGACGCCCGACTACGCCGAGAAGCGACTGGCGTGGAAGCGCCGGCATCCGCTGCACGTGATCCTGTTGCGTACGTATCGGATCCCGCGACCGGTGACCGTGAAGGTACGCGACGAGTACGGCGGCTGCCGCTCCTGGCTCGAGCTGACGCGCGAGCTGCCGTTCGAGGGCACTCCGGTGCTTTCCGACGACGAGTTCGAGCGCGCCTCGGAGGAGATCGCGTCGATCGCCTCCGACCGGCAGCCCGTCCTCGTCTGAGGCGGCCGGCGCTCCCGGGGCGCCCCCGGATCGAGAATGGCCTGGGTCGAGTCGGTGTCGCCGTCGTTCCGCGCTCGGCATGAGTCTGAGCAGGCGGACGACGCGGCCCGGGTGCTGCATTCCCTGGAGCTGACGCGTGACCAGCTCGCCCGGGTGTTCCCGCGGACGGTCGGCGACATCACCGTGGTGCTCCACCGCGGCGTCGTCTCGCTGTCGCTGACCAATCCCCTGCTCCCGCTGGCGTGGATGACCACCGCGCCGGCGGCGCGCCGCTACATCGCCGGCTGGGCCGGTGCCAACGAGCTGCACGTGCTGGCGCCGGACGCGCTCGTGCGGCGCGCCTCGAAAGTGACGGGCTCGCGCGAGATGCTCGAGCGCTCCCCGGCCGCGCTCTACGCGCGCCGCGTGGTCTCGGAGAACACCCACGACCTGCCTTCGTCGATGACCCCCAGCCGGATCCGGCTCGAGTTTCGCTGGGCATGGCTGTTCGAGGGTGCGGCCCGGTGGTTCGCCGGGCAGACCGACTTCGCGCGGCCGGCCATCGCCCGCCGTCTGCGTGACGGCGGTCGCCCAAGCTTCCCGCCGGGCATCCGGGATGCGCCCCTGCTGGGCGGCACGGTCATCGACCTGTTGGTGCGCGAGGAGGGAGAGCTGGCCGCCGCCCAGTTCGCCTGCCGGATTCATCCCCAGGGACCGCGAGCCGCGCTGTCCAAGGCGTTCGGCGGGCGGGCGTTCGTGCACACCGAGGGAGCCTGGCGCTCACATCTGGCCCGGCTCGCTGGAGCGGTGTAACCGATCGCCGGCCGCGGTGGGACGCGCACGGCGGGCGTGCTGTCGATCAGTGGAGCGCCATCGTGGTGAGCCACACCAGCAGTGCGCCGATCGCCAACGCCGCCAGCATCCCGGCCAGCAGGCGGCTCGGCGCCACGACGCGGTGCGGCATCGGCCCGGGCGCGACCAGCTCGGCCTCGAGCAGGACCTCGCGCGCGGTGACGGCCCCCGACTGGGGCACCAGCACATCACGAGGACCGGCGGCGAGGAAGTCGGGCACGTCGAAGCCGGCGCTGCGGCGCAGCAGGCTCGGGACGCCCTCCTCGAGCAGCATCCCCTGGATGAACTCGGCCTCGGCCTGATTGCGGGCCCCCGCGACCCGGACCAGCTCCCCCTCGGCCAGCTGCGGCTTGATCTTGCGCGCCCGCTGATGGCGATCGTCGACCGGGCTCAGCTCGGCCTCCGCGCCCGGCGCGCCATACACGAGCGGCATGCGGCAGTCGCGGCAGAAGCGCTCCTCGGGCGGATAGGTCTCCGAGCAGCTTGGGCACACGAGTGGCCCGTTGCTCATCACTCCACGACCAGCTCGGCCTCCGCGACCTGACCGTCTCTGATCGTGAACGCGCGCACCTCGGGGTCGCCGTCGGCCAGGCCCACGATCACGTACAGGGCGTCCGGATAGAAGGCGAGGTTGATGTCGGTCTGCGACGGATACGGTGCGCTGCGCGTGTGCGAGTGGTAGATCGCCCCCAGGTCGAGGTCCGCCTCGTCGATCGCCATCTGGATCCGGTACTGCTCGGCGCCGTCGATCTCGTAGCGCAGCGGGCTGGCGGCCGCGTTCTCCGCGCGGTACACGGTCACCGCCTCGCCGTCACGCGAGGCCACCATGCCACAGCACTCGTTCGGGGCCTCGGCGCGCGCGTGGGCGATCATCTCGTCGCAGAGCTCGCGGGCGAACCTCATCGTGGATCCGAGGCTAGCGCACGTGAGGAGTGCAGACAGGCTCTCAATGCCTGCCCTCGGCGAAGCCGGTGGGGACCGTCTTCTTTGGGTCGTCTCCGTACACCAGCGACCGCAGCGCGGTCGCGTGCTGCGCCTCGTTGGCCCAGATCTCGGCCGCCGTGGTGAGCAGTGCAGCGTTGCTCATCGCCCCGAGGCCGACGTAGTAGGCGCCCTCGCACACTTCCTCGACCGCGATCAGCAGCTTGAGCTGGTCCTTCTGGGAACGAACGCTGCTGAGCCCGTGCACGTGCAGCGTGGCCAGCTCCTTGTCGGCGGCCGCGACGTCGACGGGCGGGGGCACGAGCGCGACGCCCGCCCCCGCCGCGTGGGCCGCCAGCGCGGCCAGGTGAGCCTGCTCCTGCACCAGGAACGCGGTGGCCAGGCGGCCGGCCTCGGATCCGAGCTGGGGATTGGCGATCGCATGCTGGTAGGCGAACACCGCCAGCTGCTCCACCTGCAGCGCCGCCGTGAGCGCCTGGGCCTGCGTCGGCATCTTGGCGTCGGCCGCTGCCGCCGCCCCCGGGTCGGCCAGGGCCGCGATCGCCGGGACGGTCGGGACCGCGCCGGCGACGATCCCCGTCCGCAGCAGCTGACGCCGGGTGAGACCCTGAGCCGGTGGTGGCAACACGCGGGTGACGACCCTCACTCTGTGCCGGTGACGAGGGCGTCGGGGACCGCGGGCATGCCTCGCGCCGCGCGGAGCACTGCGACGTGCTGGGCCTCGTTGGCGAGGATCGCGCCGACGATCGAGCGGAACACCCCGGGCTGCAGGCGGGGGAGCACCTCGATGTAGGTCGCGATCTGCACGCTCTCGATCCGCTGCAGCAGCGCCAGCACATCGCGCTCGGACTGGGGGTTGCCGAGGGCATAGCTCGGGCTCGGGTCGTGCGCCGTGCCGCCGGCCTGGCGCACCATCAGCGACAGCTCGGCAGCGTGTCCATAGTCCTGGGTCAGGAACTGCTTGGCGGCATCGCGGTTGTGGCCGGTGAGCAGTGGGATCCCGGCAATGTAGGCAGCGATCGCGGTGTGCTCGACGTCGAGCGCACCGTTCAGGAGCGCGATGTCGGTCCGCGCCTGCACCAGGTCAGACGGCGTCCGCCTGTGCTCGTGCGGCCCCTTGGCGCTGCTGCCGCACGCCGCCAGCGCGAGCGCCCACCCGCCCGCGGCCGCGACCCTCGCGGTCCGCAACAGCGCGCGGCGCGATCGGTGCTCGTCGTTCAGTGTCTCGTCGCTTGCCATGCCGCGCCGCAGCCCCGGAGGACCGACCTGCCTATCGCCCTGCACGCTACCGGCTCGCGGTGCCGCGGGCGGCTACCACCAGACGGTGGAGTCCAGGTTCTCGATCTCTTCGACCGGGCGCGTGTAGATGCCCGAGGAGAGGTACTTCCAGCCGTCGTCGGCGACCAGGAATACGACGTTGCCCTCGTCGAGCTCGCCGGCGATCCGGACCGCCACGCGGGCGATCGCCCCGGACGAGACGCCGGCGAACACGCCCTCCTCGTCGAGCAGCTTGCGCGTCCAGATGATCGCGTCTCGGTTGGTGACGAAGATCTTGCGGTCGAGCACCGACAGGTCGATGATCGGCGGGATGAACCCGTCCTCGAGCGAACGGAGTCCCTGAACCGGCTCGCCCTGCATCGGCTCCGCGGCCACGATCTTGATCTGGTCGCCGAGCTCCTCCTTGAGCCGGCGGCCGTTGCCCATCAGCGTCCCGCCCGTGCCCAGGCCCGCGACGAAGGCCGAGATCTCGTCGAGCTCCTCGAGGATCTCGAGCGCGGTGCCGTTGTAGTGCGCGAGCGGGTTGGCCTGGTTTCCGTACTGGTAGGGCATGTAGTACGAGGCATCACGCTCGGCCATCTGCAGCGCCAGCTCGACGGCCCCGTTGGAGCCCTTGGAGCCCTCCGAGTAGACGATCTCGGCGCCGTACATGTGCAGCAGCTGGGTCCGCTCCGGGGTGACGTTGTCGGGCATCACGACCTTGAGCGGATAGCCCTTGCGGCTGCAGATCATCGCCAGCGAGATCCCGGTGTTGCCGGAGGTGGGCTCGAGGATCGTCTGGCCGGGCCGGATCAGTCCCTTCTCCTCGGCGTCCTCGATCAGCGAGCGCGCCACCCGGTCCTTGACCGAGCCGGTCGGGTTGCGTGACTCGAGCTTGGCCCAGATGCGCACGCCGGGCTTGGGACTCAATCGCTTCAGCTCGATCAGCGGCGTATGCCCGATCGACTGGACGATGTCCCCGTATCGACCCCCGCAGGGCCTGTTCTGCACGCGCTCGACGGCCATTGCTTCACGAAGTGTAGCGACGGCCGCCGGTGCGCTTGGCCATACGGCCCAGGGTCAGTATCCGTACGGACTGGTGGCGGTGGTGGTGGTCGTCGTCGTCGTCGTGACCGTCTGCTTCTTCGCCGCCGACTCCTTGACCACGTGCCAGGTGCCGCCGAAACTGACGATCCCCTCGCCCCTGGCACTGCCCTTGACGTTGTCGTCGGGGGCGAACCGGTACAGCGGGTGCCCGCCGAGCACGAGCTGGAAGAACCCGTTGCGGTGCAGCGTGGTCAGCTTGCCCCTGACGCCCGCGGGCAGGCTGAGCTTCGTCCGCGCGGACTTGACCGTCTCCGGGGGCCAGAAGGGGAAGCAGCTGTCGGCCTTCGTGCACTTCAGATGATGGATGGTCTCGCCGGACAGGGTGTACAGCGTGAGGCCGCGACCGTCGACGAGAATCGTCTCCCCGAGCGAGGCGTTGCGGGCAGTGGACACCGTGGGCTTGCGCTTGGCCAGCGCCATCCCGGCGAGGGCCGCCAGCGCCGCCCCGGCCAGCGCGGCCACGATCAGCACGGTCGGGCGGGGCCGGATCCGGCCTGTCCTGGGGCTGCGGTCGATCCTGAGTCTGCGGCGCATCGGTATCCCTTCAGTCGGTGGGCGTCAGTCTGTAGGACGCCTGCGAGCGCGAAGTCTTCCCGAGACGGCGTGGCGGGCTCTCGCCGCGGCGCCCGCCGCGCTAGCGCGAGCCGCCGGCCATGGCCGGCAGGATGACCAGCGTGTCGCCGGCGCCGACCGCGGTGTCGAGGCCGTCGAGGACGCGGACGTCCTCGTCGTTCAGGTACACGTTCACGTAGCGATTGAGGCCGCCGTCGGAGGCGAACAGCTGTGACTGGGTGTCGGGATGGCTCTCGGCCACCGAGCGCAGGATCTCCCCCACGGAGGAGCCCTCGGCACTCAGTTCCTTCTCCCCGCCGACCGACGGGCGGAGCACGGGTGGGATGCGAACGGTCGCCACGGCGGGAACCCTAGTGGGCTCCGGCACAGAACGCTTCGTAGTCGGGGAACACGCCGAGCTCGTCGTCGGTGATCGAGTCGGGATCGCGTGAGCAGATGGGGCAGTCCGGGTCGCGGCGCACGCGGACCTCGGTCACCCGCGCGGCGAGCGCGTCGTACATCAGCAGTCGGCCGATCAGCGGCTCGCCCTCATCGAGGATCAGCTTGATCACCTCGGTGGCCTGGAGCAGGCCCATCGTTCCCGGCAGCACGCCCAGCACGCCGTTGGCGCCGCAGGAGGGAGCGAGCTCGGCCGGCGGCGGGACCGGGAACAGGCAGCGGTAACAGGGCCCGTCGTAAGGCTTGAACACCGACAGCTGGCCCTCGAACCCGAGGATCGCGGCCGAGACGACGGGAATCCGCAGGCGGACGCTGGCGTCATTGAGCAGGTAGCGGGTGGGGAAGTTGTCGAGGCCGTCGACGACGATGTCGTAGCCGGGCAGGATGTCCATGATGTTGTCGGCGCCGAGCCGGACGGCGTACTTCTCGACCTTGACGTCCGGGTTGAGCGCCGTGATCGTCTGCTCGGCCGAGTCGACCTTGGAGACGCCGATCCGCTCAGTGGAGTGGATCACCTGGCGCTGGAGGTTTGACAGGTCGACCTCGTCGTTGTCGACGATGCCGAGCGTGCCGACGCCGGCCGCGGCCAGGTACAGAGCCGCCGGGGAACCGAGTCCGCCGGCGCCGAGCAGCAGGACCTTGGCGTCCAGCAGTCGCTGCTGGCCCTCGATCCCGACCTCGGGCAGAAGCAGGTGGCGCGAGTAGCGCTCGCGCTGCTCGGCGGTCAGCGTGCGCGGCACCTCGACGTCGTAGCCGCGGTCCTTCCACAGCGTGATCCCGCCGGTCATCGACTCAACGTTCTCGTAGCCGAGGTCATCGAGCATCGTGCGGGCGGCCCAGGCCGAGCGATTCCCCGAGCCGCAGTAGAGGATCACGTGGGCGGCGCGATCGGGCACCGCGCCCTCGATCCGCGACTCGAGATAGCTCTTCGGCACATGCCTGGCGCCGGGGATGTGCCCGGCGGCGAACTCCTCGGGCTCGCGGACGTCCACGATCACGGCACCGTTGCCGATCTGCTCGCGCACGGCGGCCGGATCGACCTCGTCGATTCTGCTCTTGATCTGGCGGAGGACCTCCGCACCCGACGGGCTCATCGCTGAAAACTCCTCAAAGGCACTCTGGATTCAATACTTCAGCCAGCATAGCGACTGGCTGAGGCCGCGCGGAAGGCCGCCGGTCGGGACGGATGATGACACTCCGCGGCCTGTTGGAGCGCTTCTTGCGGGACTTGAACGGAAGGGCGGGCTGATGCCCGCCCTCCTGTTCGTGGCCGAGACCGCTCGGTGCGGGCGCGGGGCGCTCCGCACCCGAGGAGCGCCCCCGCTGCACCAGACCCAATCGCTGTCGTCGAAACCCCTTGCCCGTGCTGTCGTAAGGAACGTCTGTGAAGGGGCTTGCACCAGGATTATCGGCCCGGGGGCGATCGGTCGATATCGGGTCTGGACCCCATTTGTCGGGCTCCACTCCAATGCTCGGTCAGATCAAGTCTCGTTCCCTGCTCGCTCAGGTCCTCGCCGTGAACCTCCTGCTCGTGGCGGGCACGGTGCTGGTCGCCACGATCGCCGTCGACGCGCACCTGGAGCGGCTCTTCCGCGGTCGCGAGGCGCTCATCTTCGGTCTGGCCATCCTCGCGACGCTGCTGGGGAACTGGTTGCTGCTGCGCCGGCGCTTCGAGCCGCTGGACCGGATGATCTCCTCGATGGAACAGGTCGACCTGGCCGCGCCCGCACATGATGCCGGCCCGGCTCGGGCCGACAGCGCCGAGGTGCAGCGCCTGAACGCCGCCTTCCGCCGCATGATCGCCCGGCTCGAGACCGAGCGCCGCGAAGCCGGCCGGGCCGCGATCCGGGCCCAGGAGCGTGAGCGGCGCCGGATCGCCCAGGACCTGCACGACGAGGTCAACCAGGCGCTGACCGCCGTCTCGCTGCGACTTCAGGCCTCGATCGAGCAGGCTCCGCCCGAGCTCCAGCACGAGCTGACCGAGACCAAGCGACTCTCGAGTCAGGCGATGGAGGAGCTGCTGACGCTTGCCCGCCAGCTGCGCCCGGCCGTGCTCGACGATCACGGTCTGCTGCCCGCGCTCCACAGCCAGGTGCGGGACTTCGGCGACCAGACGCGGATCCAGGCCACGTTCAGCGCGCGCGGGACCGTGCCGCAGCTCACCCCCGAGCAGCAGCTGGCGATCTACCGGGTGACCCAGGAGAGCCTCTCCAACATCGCCCGGCACGCCCAGGCGCACAGCGTCGACGTGAAGCTGTCGTTCGTGGGGCGCACGGTGCTGCGGATCAGCGACGACGGCTGCGGCTTCGTGACCGGCCGTGCCGGGGGCCTGGGGCTCAGCGGGATGCGCGAGCGTGCGCTGCTCGCGGGTGGACGGTTGTCGATCTGGTCGGGTCCCGGTAGGGGTACTCGGGTCGAGCTGACGATTCCATGAGCCAGATGCGCATCCTGATCGCCGACGACCACGGGATCGTGCGGGCCGGCATCCGGCTTCTGCTCGAGCGCCAGCCCGATCTCGACGTCGTAGCCGAGGCCGCCGACGGGGTCGAGGCGATCGAGCAGGCCCTGGCCGCGCGGCCCAATCTCAGCATCCTCGACGTCGGGATGCCGCGCATGACCGGCCTGCAGGCCGCGAGGGCGATCAGGTCCCACCTGCCCGACTCGCGCGTTCTGATGCTCTCGATGCACGACGACGAGCACTACCTGTTCGAGGCGCTGAAGGCCGGCGCGTCCGGGTACGTGCTCAAGCGCGAGGCGGACCAGGACCTGGTCGGGGCGGTCCGCGCGGTCGGCCGGGGCGAGGCGTTCCTGACCAACGCGGCCGAGCGCTCGATCATCCGCCAGTGGATGGCCGATGGCGCGGAGGGTCCGGCGGTCCCGCTCACCCCGCGCGAGGAGGAGGTCGTCAAGCTGATCGCCGAGGCTCACACGAACACCCAGATCGCGGAGATCCTGCACGTGTCGGAGAAGACGGTCGAGTCCCACCGAGCCAACCTGCTGCGCAAGCTCGGGATGCGCGACCGGGTGGAGCTGGTCCGCTACGCGATCCGGCGCGGGCTGGTCGAGCCCTGACGCCGTGCGCCGCGGCGCGCTCGGGGGTGAGCCGCGGCAGCGCCGGACGGCGGCAGGATCACCGCGTTGCGCCGGATCGCGAGGGGCCCCCCGGGCGTCTACGATCGGCGCGTGAAACCTCCCGTCGAGAGCATCGCGGCTCCCCCGTTCCCGGGTCGGCTGACGTGGATCAACAGCGACCCGCTGCGCACCGATCACTTGCTCGGAGCGCCGGTGCTGATCGAGTTCTGGGACTTCTGCCGGGTGAACTCGATCCGCACGCTGCCCTACATGTGCGCCTGGCACGAGCGCTACGCGCCGGCGGGCCTGCAGATGATCGGCGTGCACGCGTCCGGATTCGAGCCCTCCGCCGATCCCGAGGCCGTCCGGGCGGCGGTGGCCCGGCTCGGCATCACCTATCCGGTCGTGGTCGACGCCGAGCTCGAGATCTGGAGCCTGTACGGGAACCTCGGCTGGCCGGCGCGCTACCTGTTCAACCAGCGGGGCACGCTGTTCGAGTACCACTACGGCGAGGGCGCCTACGCCGAGACCGAGCTGGCCATCCAGGAGCTGCTCGGCACGCAGCGCGAGCCGGTCCCGGCGCAGCGCCCTGAGGACGAGCCCGAGGTGCTGCTCTCGCCTCAGTCACCCGACGTCGCCGGACCGTACTCGGGGCCCTACGAGGCCGGTGCGGTGTGGGCCGTGCTCGAGGGCAGCGGCGCCGTCGTCGCCAACGGGCGCCGGATCGAGGTCTCGCACCCGGGCGCGTACGAGCTCGTCGCGCACGATCGCCACACCGTGGGCGCGCTGGCGCTCGAGCTGCCCGGGACCGTCCGCTGCCACGCCGTCTGCTTCACCCCCGGGCTGCCGCCGCGCTGAGTGCGCCGATCGGCGCGGCGGCGTCGAGCAGCGAGCGCAGGCGCGGGCTCCCCTCGTCCTCGAGCCAGGCCGCGTAGCCCGGCCAGTAGGGGCTGTGCTGCGGCGGGTCGCCGAGGAACTGCGGCTCGTGCACCCAGCAGCCGGTGTTGGTCAGCTGCGCACCCGAGGCCGTCCGCCACTCCGCGGCGTGGTCGCGCGGCAGCGGGCCGGCGCGATGGGTGTGAGCGAAGATCACGTGCGACGCGCAGATCCCCAGGCGGGACACGACCTCGCCGATGGCGTGCAGTGCGGCCCGGCGCAGATTCGGCGGCGACAGGTTCGCGCTCAGCGGCCCTAGCCCGGCCCGGTTCAGGGTCCCGATCAGCGCCGGGAAGTCCGTGGCGAAGCTCGATCGCGTCGCCGAGCAGGACCAGCCGGTCAGCGTCGCCGAGCGCCTCGAGCAGCGGCGCGCGCAGCCCGGCGTTGCGCAGCAGATCCCGGTCCGTGTGCGCGCCGAGGTGCAGATCGGAGATGACGAGCGTGCGCAGGTTGCTGCCAGGGACCGGTCAGGAGGGCGCGGCGGCGGCAATCGCCTGGCGGATCGCCTTGGGTAGCATGAAGCGCACGTCCTCCTTGACCACCTCGAGCTCCTGGACGTCGTCGGTGCCGCGGGCGCGGAAGAACTGGACCAGCCGCTGCACAAGCTCGTCGGGCGCGCTCGCGCCCGACGTGATCCCGACCACGCGCTTGCCCTCGAGCCACTCCTCCAGCACCTGGGTCTCGTTGTCGATCAGATGCGACGCGGCTCCGTGCTCACGCGCCACCTCGACCAGGCGATTGGAGTTGGAGGAGTTGCGCGAGCCGATCACGAGCACCAGGTCGCACTCGCGGGCGAGCTGCTTGACCGCCGCCTGCCGGTTGGTGGTGGCGTAGCAGATGTCGTCGGTGCGTGGACCGACGATGGCGGGGAAACGCTCGCGTAGCCGGTTGATGATCGTGCGCGTCTCGTCGACCGACAGCGTGGTCTGCGAGATGTAGGCCACCTTCTCGGGGTCGTCGACCTCGAGCGCGCCGGCGTCGGCCTCGTTCTCGATCAGCACGATGTGCTCGGGCGCCTCGCCCATCGTCCCTTCGACCTCCTCGTGGCCCGCGTGGCCGACCAGGACGATCGTATAGCCGTCGAGCGCGAACTTCTTGGCCTCGACGTGGACCTTGGTGACGAGCGGGCAGGTGGCATCGATCGTCTGCAGACCCTGGTGCTCGGCGTTCGCGTGAACGCTGGGCGCCACCCCGTGGGCCGAGAACACGACCGTCGCCCCCTCGGGCACCTCCGTCTCGGACTCGACGAACACGGCGCCGCGGGCGCGCAGCTGCTCGACCACGTGCTTGTTGTGGACGATCTCCTTGCGCACGTACACGGGGGCGCCGTAGCGCTCCAGCGCACGCTCTACCGTCTGGACGGCACGATCGACGCCGGCGCAGTAGCCGCGCGGGGCGGCGAGCAGCAGCTTCTCGGGTATCGCGGTCACGGCCGACAGTGTAGGCAGCGCGGCGCACGCCGACAGGCCGCTACCGCCCCGAGCCGGTCGTGACGACGCCATGCGCCGGCCGGGCCGCAGGATGCGCGCCGCCGAACAGCCAGCTGAAGCCGTTGATCGCCAGCAATACGAACGCGAGCCCCAGGACCAGCTGGATCAGGAGGGCGACCACGAGCACCCGGACCGACAACGCGGGGGCCTAGTCGTTTGCCGTCACGGCGTCGAGCAGCTCCGCGAACCGCTCGCGGGCCGCCTCGCGGCGGGTCGGCACGTGCTCGCTGGGCACGTTGTCCGCCGGCGGCTCGTAGCCGCGCAGGACCTGGCGGGCGACCGACGCACGATGGACCTCGTCGGGACCGTCGTAGATCCGGGCCGCCCGCGCGTGGCGGTACATCGCCTCGAGCGGCAGATCGGTCGAGTACCCGAGGGAGCCGTGGGCCTGCAGGGCGCGGTCGACGACGTCGTGGAGCACCTGGGCGCCGAAGAACTTGATCAGCGCGATGTCCTTGCGGGCGGCGGCGACGCCCTCCGTGTCCATCTTCCACGCCGCGTGCAGCGTCATCAGCCGGGCGGCCTGCATCTGCGCCGCGGAGTCGGCGATCCAGTTCTGGACCGTCTGCTTCTCGGCCAGGGTCGAGCCGTGGGCGTAGCGGTACAGCGAGCGCTCGCAGAGCATGTCGAACGCGCGCCGGGCAACCCCGAGCCAGCGCATGCAGTGGTGGATGCGTCCCGGGTACAGGCGCTGCTGCGCAATCAGAAATCCGGCGCCGCGGGCGCCGAGCAGCGCGTCGGCCGGGATCCGCACGTCCTCGTAGGCGATCTCGGCGTGGTTGCCATAGACGCCGTAGGTGTCCCAGGGGTGCTCCATCGTCGGGACGTCGCGCAGGATCCGCACCCCGGGGGTGTCGGCGTCGAGCACGAACATCGAGGCCCGCTGGTGCGGGCGCGCGTCGGGGTCGGTCACCGCCATCACGATCAGGAAGTCGGCGATCGAGCCGTTGGAGGAGAACCACTTGCGCCCGTTGATCACCCACTCGTCGCCGTCGCGGACGGCGGCGGTCTGCAGCAGCGTCGGATCCGATCCGGCTGTGTCGGGCTCGGTCATGCTGAAGGCAGACTTCAGATCGCCGGCCAGGAGCGGGTGCAGGTAGCTGTCCTTCTGCTCGGGCGTGCCGGCGAGCGCCAGGATCTCCGAGTTGCCGGAGTCCGGCGCCGCATTGCCGAACGCGAGTGGCGCGATCGGGCACGAGCCCAGGATCTCGTGCATGAGGCCGAGCTTGACCTGCCCGTAGCCCTGACCGCCGAGCTCGGGATCGAGGTGAGCCGCCCACAGGCCCTGCGCCTTGACCTCGGCCTGGAGCGGGTGCATTGCCCGCATGAGACCGTCCCATCCGAGCTCCTGCACGACCGTCTCCAGCGGCCGGATCTGCTCCCGCACGAACTCGCTCATCCAATCGAGCTGGCGCTGGAAGTCGGCATCTGTGGAGAAGTCCCAGGCCATACGTGGTCGCGTGGAGCCTATCGCGGCACACGGTACGCTTGGCGCCAACGTCCTGCATGTGTCCCGGGGGTTTCGCGATGCCACAGCAGCACCTCGATCGGCTGACTTCCATCGACGCGTCTTTCCTGCACCAGGAGGGACCGGCGTCGCACATGCACATCGGCGCCGTGCTGCTGTTCGAGGGGCCCCCGCCCGACTTCACCGACTACCTCGACCACGTGCGTGGCCGCCTGCATCTCGTCCCGCGCTATCGCCAGAAGCTGGTCACCCCGCCGCTGGAGACCGGCCGCCCGCTGTGGATCGACGACCAGAGCTTCAACCTCGAGTACCACGTCCGTCACGCGGCGCTGCCGTCGCCCGGCACCGAGGACCAGTTGTTCCAGCTCACCGCCCGGGTCGCCTCGCAGCGACTCGACCGCTCCAAGCCGCTGTGGGAGAGCTGGCTCGTCGAGGGCCTCGAGGACGACCGCTTCGCGCTCATCTTCAAGACGCATCACTCGCTCGTCGACGGCGTCTCCGGCGTCGACCTCGCGACCGTCCTGTTCGACCTCGGTCCCGAGCCGGCGCCGCAGGCCGCCGACCTGGAGCCGTGGAAGCCGCGTCACGAGCCGTCGACGGCGGATCTGATCATCGCCGGACTGCGCGGAGTCGTCACCACATCGGCGGAGATCGTGGCCCGGGCGATCTCGGCGGCCACCCGGCCGGCGTCGTCGTTCGGCGTGATTCGCGATGCGGCGGAGGGGATCGGCGAGATCGTCTGGGCCGGACTCAACCCGGCCCCCGAGACGCCGCTCAACGTCGAGATCGGGCCCCACCGCCGCTACTCGGTCGTGCGCCAGGAGCTGGCCGAGTACAAGGAGGTCAAGGACCATCTCGGCGGGACCGTCAACGACGTCGTGCTGACCGTCGTCTCGGGCGCGCTCGCGCGGTGGCTGCGCTCCCGCGGAGTCCGGACCGAGGGCCTCGAGATGCGCGCGCTCGTGCCCGTCTCGGTGCGGGCCAAGGACGACAGCGGCTCACTCGGCAACAAGCTCACGGTGATGCGCGGCCCGCTGCCGGTCTACATCAAGGATCCCGTCGCGCGACTGCGCTTCGTCCGGCAGGCGATGGACGGCCTCAAGGAGTCAAAGCAGGCGGTCGGAGCGGCCACGCTCACGGCCGTCAACAACCTCGCGCCGCCGACGGTGCTCGCGCAGGCCTCGCGCCTGAATTTCTCCACCCGGCTGTTCAACCTGCTGGTCACCAACATCCCCGGTCCCCAGCTTCCGCTGTACGTGCTCGGACGCAAGCTCGAGGATCTCTTCCCGATCGCCTTCCTGCCCGCCAACCACGCGCTGGCCATCGCGATCATGTCCTACGACGGTGGCATCGACTACGGGCTGCTCGGCGACTACGAAGCCCTGCCCGACATCGAGGTGATCGCCGACGGGATCCGCGACTCGCTCGACGAGCTGCTCGAGGCCGCGCGGAGCAAGGCTGGTCGGGGCGGGTCGGGGTCGGGGTCGGGCCGCCCGGATGCCGTCGAGGCCGAGCATGGCTTGAATGGCGCGGGCGCGGACGGGGATGGCGCCTCGTACTCGGATGCGGACTCGGACTCGGATGGGGTCGACAACGGCCGCACGCCCGCGAGGATCATCCCCTCGGCCAGCGCGCGTTCCAAGCACGGGCCTGCCGCCGACATGCGCGCGAAGCGGGCGCGCGGAGACCGGCGGGCGCGGAGGCTACCGGAGGGGTAGGCGCTGGCTGCGCGTTGAGGGTGGGCCGATAACTCCCGCCTATGGCAAGGAATCGGCCCACCCTCCGGCGGCGCCGGAGTAGCCAAGCGCGTAGCGAACCCTCGCTCCATCCCAGCCGCCGCTTCCGCCAAGATTCACAGGCGCACGAAGGCCACCGACGGCCGAAGGCCCCCTCACACCACCACCGTCACCGACCGCACCGGATGCCGCTCCTGGTTGCCCGCCCGGTCGACCGCCACCGTGTAGAAGCTGTACCTCCGGCCGCGCCGGCCGGTGAAGCGGAGCGAATGGCGGCGGGTGCGCGCCAGCACGTGCGGGCGGCCGCCGGCCGTGACCACGTAGACGTCGTAATCGTCGATGCCGGATGCGATCAGCCCGGGCCGCGACTGATCGTGGCCGGACCAGGTGAGCGTGAAGGTCAGCGTGCGTGAGGTTCTCGGGGAGCGTAGGCGTGAGACGGGCGCCAGGCGGTCGAGGCGCCTGATTGCGTCGAGCGCCGCGCCGGCGTTGACGATTCCCCAGCCCAGGTCGGCGGACCAGCCTGAGGTCCGGGTCGCTGTCTGTTTGAGCAGGCGCAGCACATCGTTCAGCGAGGCGTAGGGATTGAGGACCCGCATCATCGCCGCCGTGGCCGCGACCTGCGGGGCGGCCATCGAGGTGCCCTGGAGGTAGGCGTAGCGGTTATCGCCGCCGATCGACGTGCGGCACCCGCACAGCTCGGGGAAGGTCTCGAGCTGGGTGAGGGCGCCCGGAAAGGCGCCGAGGATCCCGGGCGAGGGACCGATCCCGGGTGGTCCGAAGCTACCCGGGTCCACTGCCCCGTAGGCCGCGAGTGAGATCTCCGACCCGAACCCGGCGAAGCTCGCCCGGGCGCCCGTGAGATCAGCGGCGGTGACGTCGAGCCCGATCCCGGCGTTGATGTTCGGGCCGGTGCCCGCGGGCTGGACCACGTTGGCCGGATCGCCCTGCTCGCTGCCGGGGTAGTCGGCCGCCGCCGCGACGAGGACGACCTTGTGAGCGGCGGCGTAGTGGAGCGCGCGGACCTCGGCCGCCGGCGCCGCGTCGGTCGTCGCCATCGAGGGGCCGAAGCTCATGTTGATCGCCTGCACGCCGCGGTTGGTGGCATCGACGATTGAGGCAGCGATGCTCGAGTCCGAGAAGTCGGTCTTCTCGATCACCAGCCGGCAGTCGTAGCCGGCGCCGGCCATCCCGAGGTGGTTGTTCGTGGCGGCGCAGGCGAGCGACGCGACGTGCGTCCCGTGGCCCACCTGGTCGGTGCCGGCGGGGCCGCTGTCGTCCGACGGACCCTGCTGGTCGATCGGGGGTAGGGCGAGCTTGGAGGCGAGATCGGGGTGCGAGGCATCGATCCCCGTGTCGATCACGCCGACCAGCGCGCCGGCGCCGTGGGAGATCGACCAGGCTCGGTAGAAGCCCTCGCGCGCCAGGTACCACTGCACGACGCCGGTGACCGGATCGGCGGCGGTGAGCGCCGGGTCGTTGGGGATCGTCCGCGTCACGTAGCGGCGCTCGAGCTCGACCGAGGCCACGCCCGGCAACAGCCTCAGCACGCCGGCCAGCGCCGCTGGCGACACGCCGGCGGGCGGGCGCACGGTGATCAGCCCGATCTCCGGCACCGATCGGCCTGCGAAGCGGGCGCCGGCCCGCGCCAGCACGGCCTTGACGGTGCCGGCCACCGCCGAGGTGGCCACATTGCGATCGAGCAGCACGAGCAGGTTGCCGGTCAGCGCCAGGCCCGAGACCGCGCCCGACGCCCCACCCAACAAGCCACCCGAAACCCCGGCCGGAGCTGCGGACGCGGTGGTGCCCGCGGCCGCGAGCCCGAGCAGCACCGTGATCAGCGCGATCGGCACGCGACGTCGGAACACGCAGCCAGGATAGACCCGCCGAAGGTCCGGGCGAGTCGGGTCAGTGCGCCACTTCGAGCCTCGATACCTCGATATTCCGCTACGCTCGCGTTCACAATGTCTGATGACCTGATCGGGCCCGACGAAATCGCGTTTCACCTCGAGTTGACGGCGGCCCAGCTGAAGATCGTGCACACGGCGCTGAAGTCGCTGTACGACGATCTCGGGCACGAGGAGAGCGACGTCGAGCAGATCGTCGCGGCGGTGCTGGCCAAGCTGCCCGGGGAGCACGACGTCCGGGCCATCGACCTCGACCGCGAGCTGCACCGCGGCGAGCCCGCCTGACGCTCGCCCCGCCCGGCTCACCCTCCCGCCGCCCGACCGACCCGCCGCGGGAACGCACCGGCGGCGCTTGTTGCGCAAGTCGCCAACCTCAGGCCGACTGCGGGGTTATCACGTATGGCGGGGGACCTCGGCGTCACCTGGTCCCCACCAATCCGCCCAAGTCTCGGCCGGTGGAGCCGTCGCCCCCTGAGCGGCACGCTGGCGGGCGGAACCAACCGGGCGGGCCCGATGGATCGGGCCCGCCCGGTGCCTTCACGGCATCGGGAGGGGTGGCGTCAAGCGGGCTGCTGCTCGATCAGGTAGGCGACGGTCCCGGAAACGAGCTCGATGCGCTCGTCGCCGACGGTGAGCGTGACCCACCGACCGCCGGCGCGGTCGATGGTCGACCTCACCTCGGCGGCGGATCCGTCGACCAAGAACTCCTTGCCCGTCGTCAGCCCCACTCGTGTGTTAGCCATTGCGGCCTCCTGGTTTTAGTGAAGCCGGACGCGCCCGGCTCAGAAGCCGAGTGCGAATTTAGCGTTCTCTACGGTCGTGCGGGCTGGTGCGTGCCAGTGCATGACAGCCCGCGTTTACTGCAGTTCCGCCAGCGACGTTACCGGCTCGTGCGGACTGAATCCGTTCATTCCGCTGACACCTGCTGACACCGTGGCCGCCGGAAGGGCGAGCGGCTCGCCGAGGTCATCATCCATCAGGTGGGCATACACCGAGAGGGTGAACGCGGGCGAATGGTGGCCTAGGAGCGTGGGTCACAATGCCCGCAGAGCGCCGTTTTGGCCCGTTTCAGGGGATCAATTCATCAGCGGCGATCGCTCGGATGGCCGCAGAACGGCTCTCAGAGCGTCGTTAATGAGACTGAGTATTACTGACCCACGCTCCTAGCCAGCGCTGCACCTGGACCGGGTTGCGCCCGGCCGCGAACAGCCGTGACGCGCACGTGTGGCGCAGCGTGTGGAATCCCGCCCACCCCGCGCCGATCTCCTGCATGGCGGGCTTGAGTACCCGCACGAGCAGGTTGCTGGCGTGCAGCGGAGCGCCTTGCGGGCCCGAGAACACCAGCGCCCGGTCATCCACGCCAGCCGGCCGCGCCTTCCGCAACGCGCGCACGAGCTCGAAGCCGATCGGCACCACCCGGCGCCCGTACTTCGACTTCGGCGCCTTGAAGTGGCCGCGGACGTAGGCGCGGCGCACCCGCACCACCGGCCGGTCCCCGTCGAGCACGAGATCGCCCCACCGCAGCGCGAGACCCTCGGAGATCCGCAGCCCCGTCGCAGCCAGCAGCTTGACGAGCAGCCGATGACGCTGCGGCACAACCAGCATCAACGCCGCGAGCTGCTCGCTGGTGAGCGCCCGCACGTCGTGGTCCTCGCCCAGGTCGTCGATGCCGTCCTCGATCCGCTTGTGCTCGTCGCGTACAGGCAGAGCGGCGCCCTGCGTCGGGTTGCTGCGGATCACGCCCTCGAGCATCGCCGAGCGTAGGCATGCCCGCACCGGGGCGACGATGCGCCTGACGGTGGCGTCCGCGAGGCGCCGGTCCTGCTGTCGCTCGTCGCACAGCCACGCGATGTACTCAGCGACGTGCCGGGGCGTGATCTGCTCCAGTCGCAATCGTCCGAGGAACGGGATCGCGTAACGCTCGAGGTCGCGGCGGTAGTCGTGGCGGGTGTCCTCCGTGAACCCGCGGCGCCCGTTACCCGGGTAGCGCTCGATCCACTGACGACCGTAGTCGGCGAATCGCTCGCGCGTCTGGGGCTGATATGAGCCGTCGAGAACGGACGCCGACCTGCGCGTCCGCAGGCGCCGCGCCTCGTCGAAGGTGCGAGCCGACTCCTGCCGCTGCCGTCCCTCGGCGTCGCGATAGATCACCGCGTACTTCGATCCGCGGCGGTACACCCCCGTCTCGGTGGTCGCTTCGAGCTTGGCGGCCATCACTGACCCCCCTCGACGAGTCTGCTGATGTCCGCGAATGGCCGGCGCCAGGAGGAGCCATTCGGCAGCCGCTCTGCCCACGCCCGCAGCGCATCGGACGCCTCGCGCAGCACGGCACGCTCCTCCGTCCTGTCAGCTGCGGTCATCTCTCCTGCGTTTAGGTCCTCCAAGCCGTCGTCGTCCCAGTCCCAGTTCCAGCGCATGAGGTAGCTGACGGTGCACCCGAAACGGTCGGCGAGCGGGTGGATCAGCTCGTCGGGGATCGGCGCTTGTCCTCGCTCCCAGTCTCGGAGCGTCAGTCGCTCGACGCCGAGCAGTAGCGCCATCTGTGAGCGGGTGACCCCGCCCGCTTGGCGTAGTTCCTTCGGCCGCGGCCGGTAATCTGCAGGTTGCATCAGGACCATCCTCCTGGTGTCGGGCCCGGGGTGTTGCAAGCGCCGCCGGGCCGCTTTTGTAGTTGCGCTCATTCTACGCTCTCGGCAGGCGGTAATCCAGCCCGGCGCCGGGTGCCCGGAAGCGAGTTTGTGCTCGCGTGTGATCTGCGATTCGCATCGCGCGAGAACACGCTTCTCGGCCAGTTCGAGGTTGGAACGGGTCTGGTCCCCGGGGGCGGCCCGATCGCCAGGCTGTCCCGGTTAGTTGGTCGCGGCCGTGCGCTCGAGGTCCTCCTCGTCGCTGACGACTTCGATGGGCCGCGCGCGGAGCAATACGGGTATGTCAACCGCGTGATCGCCGACCAGAAGCTCGACGAGGAGGTCGAGGCGATCGCCTCACGACTCGCACGTTTCGATCACGAGTCGTTAGCGGGAGGGGGTCAGGCCCCCCTCCCGGCCTCCCCCCGTCGAGGGTCGGGCGGACAGGGCCGGCATAGCCGGCCCTGTCGCACTCGGGCGCGCTCACGATCCCGGCTGCGGGCACCACAAAATGGCCCGCTCCTCGTGTGAGCGCAGCACCGCCAATCGACGTGACCGTCCTATCTGAAGGGCACAAGTTCCAGCACGCAGACCCTGGGCCCTCAAAGGGGGTTTCTGCCCAGGCGGAATCTGATCGCAGGCCCGCCACCATGCTCCTCCTTGACATTCGTCGGGTCAAGAAGAACTCGTCACAACGTCAGGACTTCTGAGGACTAAGTCGAACTAGCGCGCACCAAGTCCTATGTCGACCGGGTGACGCTGCCGGCCGACACCGAGTTTCCGCCGGCCCTGGCCGATTTCTTCGAGCTGTCGGGACGGCCGATGCAAGGTGCGGTTCGCGCGGCTCGAAGCGCTCGGACTGAACGTGGGGTCCAGCCAAGATACGCGCGAAACGCGCAATAGCGTGTTCCAGGAGCTCTACGGCCGGCTTTTAGGGGGGGGGGATTGGGGGGGGGGGGGGGGGGGGATTGGGGGGGATTTGCTGGTCGACGGGCGTGCCGAACGATGGCTCTTGCGCGATCCTCAGCGGTCGATCTGCTCCCCGTGGACGAGTATCGCGCCGTAGAGCGACCATCACGCGCTCGCGGAGGCCCTATTGCGCGTTTCGCGCGTATCTTGGCTGGACCCCTAAGTCGAGGTCCATGCAGGACCACACAGTGGGGTGGCGTGCCTGTCTCGCCTGCCGGGCAGGTCGGCGGGGTCGTGCAGTTGGGTGGCGTGCCCGTCTGGCCTGCCGGGCAGGTCGGCGGGGTCGTGCAGTTGGGTGGCGTGCCCGTCTGGCCTGCCGGGCAGGTCGGCGGGGTCGTGCAGTTGGGTGGCGTGCCCGTCTGGCCTGCCGGGCAGGTCGGCGGGGTCGTGCAGTTGGGTGGCGTGCCCGTCTGGCCTGCCGGGCAGGTCGGCGGGGTCGTGCAGTTGGGTGGCGTGCCCGTCTGGCCTGCCGGGCAGGTCGGCGGGGTCGTGCAGTTGGGTGGCGTGCCTCTCTGGCCTGCCGGGCAGGTCGGCGGGGTCGTGCAGTTGGGTGGCGTGCCTCTCTGGCCTGCCGGGCAGGTCGGCGGGGTCGTGCAGTTGGGTGGCGTGCCTCTCTGGCCTGCCGGGCAGGTCGGCGGGGTCGGGGTCAGCGTGGAGTGTGCACTGTTCGACGAGCTCTCGATCACCAACGCAGCAGCGACACCACTCGCGAGGACCAGAGCGAGCAGGGCGGCGGCGATGAACGTTAGCGACACGGTCGGGAGCCACCGTGCCAGGATGCGATTGAGGAGCGACACCGGCTTGGCTGCGACGCTCAGGTTGTGCGCAGTCAGCGCCTCGCCAGGTTCGTCGCCGAGCGCGGCGCGAATGTGCTGCGCCTGGTGTAGCGTTTCAATGCCCTTCTGGCGCTCCCCGATCGCAACCAGGCGCGTGCCGAGCTCATGCAGAGCCCACGCCTTTGCCGCGTCATCGCCGATGCGCTCCGCGGCATCGCTAATCATCAGCAGGGCTTCCTCCCAGGAATCCCAGCGCCTGCTGAGGATGAGCGCCGGCTCGATCGCCCGGCCGAGCCGTATCGTCTGGGTCAGCATCTCGTCGTCGTGCGCGATCCGCAACGCGGCGAGCAGGGCAGAAAGCTCGACGAGGAGCTCCGTCGGCGTCGCTCGATTCGTTTCGGCCCAGCTCAACAGCGCGTTCACGAGATTCGATCGGGCTTCGTTGCGCCATCCGCGAACCGGTCCGAGATACCCGCTCGTGGACGTCGGCGTGGCGCTCCAGCGCGGGCTGTGCCGACGCACAAGGGCCAGCCGCTCAAGGGGCGTGAGAAGGGCCTCGACGTCAGGAACTCCTGCAACCTCCCCGATACGATCCGTCCCGAGGGTGAGACCGTCGAGCAGGCTCAGCGCAGCGAGTACTCGGCGCTGCGCGGGGGAAAGCGCCTGGATGGCGCCGCCCACGAGTTCCATGACTTGCGCGACAGGGCTCGGAGCGGCGATGAGTTGGTGAGCGATCGTTTCGAGATCTGCGCGGCGCTCGATCACAAGCGCCATCGCTTCCCGCAGGTGCAACGGATGGCCGCCGAGCACCGCCCAGATTTCGTCGGCCGCGCTTCGATCGTCGGCGTCGAGCGGATGTCCGAGCTCTTGCTCGACGATAGCCACGCCGTCGTGCTGCGCGAGTCCGGCGAGAGCGAGCGCCGGACCGTCCCACAAGACGTGCTCGCGGGAGGCGACAACGACCTGGTGTGTTCCGAGTGCCTGAGTGAGCTCTCGTGCTTGCTCACTTGACAGCTCCGCAGAGTCGACGAGCACGAGCGCCACTCGCCGGGCCAACAGTCGTTTAACCTGCTCCGGCGGGAACCGAGTTTCCGGCTCGCAGACGTACAGCTCCTCAAAGACCCGCTGGAGCACGTCGCCGACCTGCATGCCACGCGCCATCACATACACGATGCTGCCCGCGTCTTTACGCCACCCGTCGCCATTCGCAACTGCAACGAGCAGGTAGGTCTTGCCGATGC
Source organism: uncultured Solirubrobacteraceae bacterium (assembly GCA_963816005.1). GTDB lineage: Bacteria > Actinomycetota > Thermoleophilia > Solirubrobacterales > Solirubrobacteraceae > Palsa-465. Next base: position 114,770 of record CAWFKF010000018.1, read on the forward strand.
CTGCCTCACCGTAGACGTTCAGCGTTCGCTCTTTCGCGGCGCCCTCAAGCAATCGGGCAGACTCCTCTAAGCGGTCGATGTGACGCGGGAACGCCGGCGGGCGAGCTACCACCGGACGCCGTCTGGCGCGGATGCGCGGTCGGTTACGCAACGCGATCTCCTCAAGGGCCGATCCGGGATCGCCCGCGGCGCGGACCCGTATCGCGCCGGCACTCACCACGCCGTGTTTCATGAGGCCGGCGACTTGCGGCCATTCTTGGGCCGCACGCGCCACCGGCGTCGCGTAAAAGACCCCTCCGATCGCCTCAGTTGGGGCCTCATCGCGGACGCGAGCCCAACGGACAACTCCTACGGCAGCATAACCCGGCGGATACGCCCTCTGACCAAGATCCACCATCACCGGGCCGCCGCTGAACTGATGCGGGTCCTCTCGCGCGGCGAGCTGGGGCGAGGACAGCTGCATGGCGGGGACGAGCCGTTCGAACAGCAGCGCGTCCGCCCGCACTACGGTTCCGTCGAGGGCGTGCGGCGCAGAGCCCGGTGGACTATCAACACCGAAGCCTTCAGCCAGGAACCTCGCGCCATCGGCCAAGGATGAGGTCCCAACCAGCGCGATCGGCTGCAGCCCGTGCGGGATCGTGCGCGCGAGCTCGAGCAGCGCGAGGTCGCCGTCGTCGTCGCCTTCGATGCTCGACGCCGCGACGGTCTCGCCGCCGACGAACTGCAGCTTAACCCGCGCCCCGACACGTCGTCCGACGCAATGGTAGGCGGTTAGCGCAAGCCGCGGCGCAATCGCAAACGCGCTCCCTGGCAACGTCCCCTCGTCGACGGGGACGACCATGGCAATCGCCCGGCCATGCATCACTCCTTCGTCCACGTGAGAGCCACCTCGAAGCCCGCGCTCGTCTTTGCCTTCGCCACCACAACCCCCGCCTCGGCCTCCAGATCGAGCGAAAAGGTGAGCGTCACCTCGCCGAGCTTCCAGACCGCGTCTTTATCCTCGGCGAGATCAGTGTCGAGTCGCGCCCTTAGCCGCCCGGCGATCTCGGCGATACTCTCACCGAGCTCGTCCACGCGGTCAGTGAATCTCTCGGTGAGCGTCGCAGCCCCAAGCTCGCCCGCGCGCTCGGGCGGCGGAACGACGCGCACAACGATCTCGCCCACATGCCCTCCGGTTCGGATCCGATCGACGTCCGAGCCGCCTCCATTATGTGATTCTCAGCGAGATCCTAACACCGCGACCAGCGCAACCGCGACGCTTCGTCCGATTGGGATCAGCTGGTCGGCCTCGCGCTGAGAACGAAAACTTGCTGTCGCAGTGGAGTCCAGTGCAACCGCTACTCTGTTGCACCCCGTATCGCAGCGGGGGTCAGCGTTCTTGACAGGGCGAGCGTGGCGCCGGCCTCGACCAGGCGGGACATCGGCAGCCCGAGCATGCCGGTGTGGAGTTCGCGTTGCCGGTGCCTGAAGATGAACTCGGCGGGGCGCCGGTGACACAGCGCATCGATCGCGCCGCTGGCGCCCGGGGTCAGGCCGCCACAAGCGCGTCTGCGGCGCCGGCAAAGGGCCCGAGCTCGGCATCGCGCCCGCTCGAATGTTGGAACACACGAATCCGGGGCTGCTTTCCCCGCGGGATCTTGCGCTTGTTCGACTACCTCAGCTCCCGACACTGCGATCTCCCGGTCAGAACTGCTCGTATCGGAGCCCCGCCGAATAGGGCCGCGGCCCGCGGATCGTCGCGGTCGGCTTGCCCACCGGCGCGGTGAAACGCCGCTCGTACACCGCCAACGCCAGCGCCTGCGCCATATCGCAATGGCCCCTTGAGGAGCGCGGCAGGATGATCTTCGCGCCGCCCTGCTCAATCTTCAGCTGCACCCGCGCAAGTTCGTCAACCAGCGAGTCGTGGCGCGGCAACACGAGCGACCCGTCGTACAGTCGATCGCGCAGCTCGCGGAACGCCGCCAGCTTGACCTCGCGTGTCATGCCGCGCACCACCGCGGACACGCCGTGCTCCCGCAGCCGCGTGGTCAGCGCCTGCGACTCGTGCTGATCGGTCACGGCATCCGCCGAGTACGTCCGGCATAGCTCCGCGACGCGGGCGAGGACACGATCAGTAGCGGCCCGCTTGCGCTCGAACGTCCACCCGCGCTTGCGCTCAGGCTGGATCGCCTCGACCGGCCCAACGACGATCCGCCCGTCAGCCGTGCCGCCGACCAGCGCCAGCCCAAACGCATCGGAGGTCAGCGCCGGGTCAAGCCCAGCTGACCACCGCAGCGCCGCAGCCGGCTCCGCAACGTCAAGCGACGCGTCGGGCTCAAACCGGTTGAGGTCGAAGAATGCCTGCCCGCCCGACTCGAACAAAGCCAGATACTCACTGCCGAACGTATCCGGCTCGTCCCGCTCAAGGTCAGCCAGAAAGTCAGCCGGAACCAACGGATTCAGCTCGGCGGTTGAAACCTGCGCCGCCTCCCAGCCCGCCAGGCCCCCCCGATCCGCCTTCGCCCACTGCTCCGCGAACCAACCCGTCGACCCCATCGGCGAACTAATCACCAGCATCCGGCCCGCGTGCCCAAACTGCGCCGTCGCCGGCCGCAACGCCCGATACACCTGCGCCGCCGCCGCGTTCCCATCCTCGGTCGTGACATAGAACGCCGCCTCGTCCATCACCCCCGTCGACACCGGGTAGCCGCGGATCCCGCGCGAGGAGCACGGCATCGCCCGCAGCGCCGTCACGACGCCATCACAATCGAAAACAAGCTCGTCCGCCGTATCCGACCTGAGCAGTGGACGCAGCAGGGGAGAGCCGTCAACGATCAGCTTCGCCGAGCGAATCAGCACCCGGCTTTGCTCCGCGTTCGTCGCGATCGCGATCGAATGGCGAACCTCGCCTGGGCGTACAAGCCCGTCGAGATCAGGCCGAAACAGCGCGTCGTACAAGCACACGATCGACGCCAGCATCGTCTTTCCGCCCCTCCGCCCACAGGCCCACACCGCATTCGGCGTGTGCTCCAACCCCTCGAGCAACTCTCGCTGCTTCGGATGCAACCGTATGCCGAACAGCCGCTGGTCGTCGCACGCCGCCACGAGACCAACACGCCGACCCGCGCTCACGACAGCTCACCCTCAACCGGCACTGGCGGCAATGCACGCCTCGCAGCACAAACAACAGCCCCGCGATCGATCCATACCCCCACACCACCGCGCCAAGTCGAATCCCGCGGTCCGTTTACTAACCGCCAGCAACTCGGCAGCCTCATACTGCTCAACACCCAGCAGCATCAGCACCACCAGCCGCGCGCACCGCAACACCAACGGACTCGCAGCCACCGGCCCCATCCCGTCCTCCTCGAGCTCGCCCCGAACCGTCCAGTACACGACGCGGCCCATCAGGGCGCGCAACTCCTCGTCACTGACCGGCCGTAGGGCGTCGTCACCTGGATCGACATTCACGCCGACGCCTCACGATCCGCCTCGCGCACAATGAGCCGCGCGTCGTCAAGCTGACGCCACGCCAGCCGCGAGCGACTCGACGGACGCGCAAAGCACCAGCGAGTCGCCTCGACCTCGAAACCCTCAAGATCAGGCCGGCGCTCGAGCACGCTCGCCGCGATCCGCTCCCAGGCGGCAACGTCAGCGGCCTCCTCGCCTGCTCGGTGAGCAGCTCAGCCAGCGGCCGGCCATAGGAGCGATCCCCGTACTCGACAACGCCCATGCGCAGCCGCTCCTCGACGTGCCGCTCAAAGCCAGCCAGCCCGATCATCGACGCCCCTCACGATCGGCGAGCAGGTCGACCAGCTCTCGCAGCTCGAGCACCGCAAGCCACGGGCCACCATTCCAGCGCGTCGCAACCGCTGGCATGAGACCGCCGCGGGCAGCGTCCCCAGACGCCTGCGCCCACGCCTTCCGAATCTGGAAGCGTTCCGTCCGCTTGCACTCGATCAGCACGCCCGCCGGCCCGTTCGCGAGGTCGCCGTTGCCGGCGGCACCAGAAGCGAAGTTGCGCGTCACGGCAGGCCGGTGGCCCCGCAGGATCTCCACCACCTCTAGCTCGCCGCGAGCGCCCTTGTTCCGTTCCCGGGCGCTCATGCCGTGCCGTCCCCGTCCGCGGTCGCCTCAGTGTCCGCGCCGTACTTGGCGGCCAGGTGCGCGTCGAGCTGATCGCCCGCCGACGCAGCCCGCACCAGATCCAGGCCCAGCGCGGCGCGAGCCCGCGGGGTCATCCCGAGCTCGCGGAGCAGATCGAGCACGTGCGACCGCAACCTGCCTTCGTAGTCCAAGACCGGGCGCGGCTTGCCGCTGTTGTCCTCCCAGCCCCGACGTGACAGGTACTCCGCAATGTCGTCCAGTCGGCACAGCGCCTCCGCGAGCTGCCGCACCGCAACAGCATCGGCCGCGGGCAGGCCGCCATCAGCGGCGCGCACCGGCGCGTCCTCAGCCAACGCCGACGCGACCTCGCGCACCTTCGCATCGACACGCTCCGCTGGCAGCGCGGCGTAGGCGCCGTGCACTCGCGTCCGCTGATTGCCGCGCGGTGCCGCCGGCGCGTTGCGCAGATTGGCTCGCTGAATGGCGGCCTTCGCGGGATCACGTGAGGTCGGCATCACGCCGCGCCCTTGATACGAGGACTAACAGTCCGCGGCTCGCCACGAACCGCCTGCACAGAGCCACCTTCTGGGGCTGGTGTCAGCAGCGTGTCAGCAGCATCCGCCGCCAGGTGCGCGTCGAGCTCGTCGCGACGGAGCAGCACCCGGCCGCCGTCGCGGTGCACCGGGATCCGCCGCTGCGAGATCAGGTCGTAGATCCGCTTCGGCTTGCACCGCAGATACTCGGCCGCCTCCGCGACGTCCATCCACGGCGATGCGGCCGGCGTCGCCAGCACCGGGGCGAGCAGCTCCGCGACCCGCACGGCCAGGGCCTCGAGCAGCTCGTCAGGAACCGCGACCTGCAGAGCTCGGGTCGTTTGCCCGCTCACGACGCCGCACCGTTCGGATCGAGAATGGTGGCGACCTCGCCGAGCTCCTGCGCCGACATCGGATCGTGATCGCGCAGCCGAGCCTCGACGCGGCGGATGCGCTCCGCGAGCTGCTCGTCGGTCGCGAACGGCGTCGTATTCGTGTGTTCTGGCGCTCGAATAGCAGACGCCGACTGAGGGCCGTTTGGCGGGCTCATCGTGCGCCTGCCTCGTTGTCGATGAGGGCTTGGAGCTTGTCTTCGGTCCAGGCGTGGTCAGCTACACGTTCACGATCACACTCCCCCTCTAAGAGCGTGTTTGAAAAGAGGTTGTGAGGGGGTGTTGTCGAACTTTGGGGCATGTCCTCCAAGACGCGGTATCCATCAGATCTCACCGACGCTCAGTGGGCGTTGGTCGAGCGGTTGTTGTCTGCGGCGAAGCCCGGTGGTCGGCATGAGGCGCACCCGCGGCGTGAGCTGGTCAACGCGATCCTGTACCTGCTGCGGACGGGCTGTTCGTGGCGTCAGCTGCCGAAGGACTTCCCGCCGTGGGAGACGGTGTACTGGCACTTCAAGCGGTGGCGCGATGACGGCTCGCTTGATGCACTGCACGACGCGCTGCGCGAGCGGGTGCGGGAGGCTGAGGGACGCGATCCGCAGCCGACCGCGGCGATCATCGACGCGCAGTCGGTCAAGGGCGCAGACACCGTCGGTCGCGCCACGCGCGGCTATGACGCGGGCAAGAAGGTCAATGGCCGCAAGCGCCACATCGTGGTCGACACGATCGGCCTGCTGGTGATCGTGCTGGTCACCGCCGCCAGCGTCCAGGACCGCGATGGCGCTCGTCCCACGCTTGAGGCGGTCCGCAAGGCGTTCCCGACGATCAGCCTGGTGTGGGCCAACGGCGGGTACGCCGGCAAGCTCGTGGAGTGGGCCAAGATGACAGCACGGCTCGTCCTGGAGATCGTGCGCAAGCCCGAGGGACAGCGCACCTTCGAGGTGCTGCCCAGACGCTGGGTCGTGGAGCGAACGCTCGCGTGGATCACCAAATGCCGGCGACTGGACCACGACTACGAGCGGCTGCCCAAAACCTCGGTCGCGATGGTCAAGTGGGCGATGATCGGCCTGATGACACGACGACTCGCCCCGGCACCCGGACGCCAACCCTGGACAACCCCATAAGCCCTTCTCAAACACTTACTAAAGGGGGGGAGCCGTGATCTACGGCGTGCGTGTAGCTCGCGTGTTCAGTGTTTCCGGGGGTTCGTGTAGCTGCGTGTAGGTCGCGTGCAGCTACACGTGAACCTTCACGCGGCTTCACGCTGCCGTCTGTCGCGACCGGCCGGAATAGCACGGGATCGGTTCTCTGCGGCCCCTTCGTGGTTGTGGCCAGTCCACTGTCGGCGTAGCGCTCGAGGCGGCGTCTGACCTTCTCGACCTGGGCGCGGGTGGGCTTGGTGGTGTAGATCGCCGACGCCGCGTCATGGGCGCTGACACCGTGCAGCAGCGCGCCTTGGAGGACGGTCCAGGCGTCCGCGCGTTCGCGGCGTCGTGTGTTGCCGGTCGTGTGGTCGTGCTCGAGGTCGAGCGGGCCAACATCGTCGGCGGGCTGCTTCAGGTGCGTGAGCTCGACGAGCGGGTCGCCGGGTTCGCCCCAGAGCGAGATGACGCTGCCGGCGCCGCTCGTGATCCACGTGGACCCGTAGACATCCGCGAGAGTTGTGGGCTTGCGGTTCTCGGCGGTGGCTTTGCGGCTGTGATGGTTGGCGCAGAGCTGAACGCCGGCGGCGATGACTCCTCCCGCCGCGCGGTTCCATGCAGCGCCGACCTCGTCTGATGAGAGCGGCCAGGCGATGTCTTTCAGGGAGTCGATGAACACGGTGTCCGCGCCGAGCGTTTCGACGAACTCGGCGAGCCGGTGTGGTTCTCTGACGAGGTCGAACGGAAGCGGTCCGGCCCAGATACGGATTCGTTGCTCGAGGAGATCGGCGTGTCGCTCGTCCACCATCCGTCTCATGGATCGGGCGATCTGCCGCGGCCGGTCGGCGGCGATGTAGAGGACCGTGCCGGTTGTGACGGCTACTGGAAACCCGATTACGACGGGTTCAGTGATCCCGCCTCTCGCGAGCGCGAGCTGCTGCTGGACGGTGGATTTGCCGACGCCTTGCGGTCCGGTGATCAGCAGCGGTTCGCCTTCGGCCCAGACAACGTCGGTGCCTTCTCCGCAGATCGCTGGGACGGTTGTGGGGGCGTCGAGGACGAACGTGCGGCCGTTGTGTAGCTGCCGCTCGATGTAGCCGCTGAGGCCGTCCATGCGTGGAATAGCCGTCATCGCGGTTCCTCGGCGGCGAGCACGCGGACGCGATCGAGGACGTCCTGCCAGTACGGCAGCACGCTTTCGGCGTCCAAACCCAAGTCGTTCTGACTGCTCGTGTACCAGCCGTCGAGCAGGAGCGCGATCCCGTAGCTGCCGTCTTCGGTCTTCACGATCTCGGCTTTGAAGTCGTGCGTCAGGAGCGCCTCGACGAGCTCGGGCAGCGTCTCGGTGTCTTGCGTGGTCACGGCGCATCACGCGATCCTGCGCCGAGGTCGCGGATCTCCCGCACCATCCGAATCGGCCACTTGCGAACTCCGACATCGCCGGCGTAGTGCGGACCGGTGCTGCGGCTGAGCCGCCAGCGCCCAAGCGCGCAGAACAGGCCACCGTCCTGCCAGTAGTCGCTCGCTTCGTAGACGCCCTCGCGTCCCTTGACGAAGATCTCCGCCGGACCGTTCATGACACATCCGCCCCGAAAAGCGCCTCGGGTGCGCTCCCAAGGCGATCGGCGATTCGCTGTGCCTGGTCGTGGGTTGGTACTTGCCGGCCATCGAGGATGCGGCCCAGATCGCTAGGGCCGATGCGCACCTCTCCCGCGAATACGTAACGCGGAAGATGTAGCTCGGCTAGGGCTGCTTCAGCGGGTGTCGGTGTCCAGGCCACGGGTCAAAATTCCTCGCAAGTTGAGTTACGCCGTCACCAATGCACCCGCCCAAAGTGGGGGTCCGAAAAATCGGCTCCCCACCGAAACCGACGTTCAGCAGCGCCTCGACGCGGCGTTCCCGCGCGCTGGGACGCGCGGTCGCCCGTCTCGGCCGAGCGTTCAGAGCATTCGCAGGGGAATGGCCGTACGCATCTGGCGCACGGAAGGCCACAGCGACGCCGCGATCCTTGACTCGCTGTCCCGTGGACGCGCCCGGGCCTACTCCGGGGGAGCGCTCAAGCGGTGGGAGAGCGACCTACGGAAGCTGGAGCAGGCCGAGAGGACTACCGCAGCCACGCCACGGCGCGACTCAAGACCGCTACAAGCCGGCGAGTACGCAACTCGCCGATGGGCAAGAGCCGCGGCACAGTGCCAAGCGCTCCTCGACGCAGCGGAGTCGTCCGCAATCGAGCAGACGCAACGGGACGGCTACGGGAACAGCAAGGAGCATTGGCGTGTCCGGACGCTGGTCGCGGGACTGATCGACGCCGACCCGGCGGTTCTTGCTGCCTGCGCTGAAACCATCCGACTCCAGCTCGAGATCGATCGTGTGACGGGCCGAGAGAACAACGACGCTATCGCACTAGAAGCGCTCGCCGACCGGTATGCCGCACGCGGGGATGCCATTCGTTTGAGGCAAGCCGTCAAACTCGACTCCCGCGTGGAGGACCAACTTCCGGATCTGGATGATGATCCCGGTCGCCGTGCCCAGCTGTTGGCCCTAATTGCGGAGCAGGCGACCGAGCTCAAGTCTCAGCACCGACGTGTGTTCAGCCCCGACCGGTGGATGGGGACGCGAGCAGAGCAAGCGCGCCGGGTCCAAGGAGTTAGGCGAGCCGCTCACCGTCCGCCAGATTAGACGCGGGCCTATCGCGCCAACTCAGGATTGGTCTTCCCACCATCGCTCGAAGGCGGCACGCGTCGCCGCATCTCTCTCCGCGCCCGATTCAGAGGCCTCGGTCTCGGCCGCCTCACGTGCAGCAGTCTTGCGAGCAACCTCCTGATTGATCTCGTCGATCTGCCCCTTGATTCCGTCGAGCATTCGTCGGATGCTCCCTTCGTCCGGTCGGGCCGGAACGGCGATCACATCGCCCTGTAGGCGGGGGTGATACGGGGCTTCGATGGCAACGATGGCGGTCCAATCGGATCCCTCGAAGTACCTGGCCCACTCGTCAGTTGGCGTACCACTCAGCGGGAATCTCATATGGAAAACCGAGGAGTGCGGGCTGCGCGGGTCGTGGAGGGCCAGCGAGCGTTATCGGGTTGAATGGCATGGGCGAAGTGTCTCCGATAGAGCGACCGGGCGCTAGGAGCGTGGGTCACAATCCCGAAAGAACGCCGTTTTGGCCCGTTTCAGGGGATCAAATCATCAGCGGCGATGGCTCGGATGGCCGCAGAACGGCTCTCAGAGCCTCGATAATGAGACTGAGTATTACTGACCCGAGCTCCTAGGGGGGCGGTCCGTTCATGCGCGTAGACCGTCGAGTTCCGAGATCTCGCATGGCCGGTTCGGAGCCGAGCCCGTTAGCGTTCGCCTCGTGCCGCAACCGAGCCCCAGTCGACGAGCAGTAACTCAACCGTCCACGACGTGGCGGACCTCCTCAAGCTGAACCAGCAGACGGTCCGCAATTGGATCGACGCCGGCGAGCTTCCGGCCGTGCGCGTCGGGTCGCGCCGGGTGCGGATCAAGCGATCGGACCTCGGCAGATTCATCGAGCGCAGCAGTCCGGCTCAAGACAAGCCCGGGGGCGCCGACGCCGAGGCGTTCTGGAGCGGCAGCAGTCCGGGCCCGGCAGCCCGGGCGATCCGAAACTTTGGGAGCAGCTCGACGCAGCGGCAGCCGGCGTGAGCGCGGCAGCCACGGCCGGGTCATCCGATCTCGCGGACGCTTTCAGGGAACTGGGTGCGGCCGCTCAGGCGCTCGCGGCGTCGATCGGGTCGGGGGGGCTAAGGCCGCTTGAGAATGTCGTGGCTGCAGTGGTTACGCAGCACGATCGTGTCGCCGTCCCAGTGAAACGTCAGCCGGTTGCCGCGGTCGAGCCGTGCCTCCCAGATGTTGCGGGTGCCTTGGACCCGGTGCGTACGTAGGCCGTTCTGGCGCCAGTCTGTACGCAGGCGCGTGATCGCTTCCGCGATCGACTCCTGCATCTCCCGCGGTTTCTTTTTGAGTCGTCTTCTGAAGGCCGCATCGATAGCGACAGGCGTCAGCCCGTCACTCGCCATCGCTCAACAGCCAGCGTGCTGCATCGGTCGGATCAGTCGGATCATCGAAGACCCGGAACTCGCCTCGCTCGCGGGCTTCCTCCGACTCGCGCTCATCCCTGCGCCACCGCCCGGACCAGTAGTACACCTGTGGTCGAGGGATCTCCAACGGGACGCGGCGATCAAGCGAGATCTGCTCCGAGCTCGAACTGGACGTCCCTGGCGTTACGGATATCCCGTCTGTGCTTGCGGCTGCGGGGACGATGGTGATGGTCATGGCGATGGCGGAGTTGTCGGATCGATGCGGTCGAGGGCCCTGTCGTGATTCTCCAGATTCACCTGAAGCGCAGCTATGAGTTCGACAAGACGTCCTCGTGTCATCCCGAATCGACCCAGCGGTCGAACATGAACGAATTCCAGGCCGGCCACTTGATCGGCGATCTGCTCTGGCGTGCCAATGAATGCCGGCGGTGTGGCCTGCCCGACCGACAACACAAACTCGTTCGGCTGAAACTGGATGACGAATTGGTTCGCGAACTGGATGTCCAGCTCGTCGATGCCGACCCAAGCGAGGGGCACGTCAACTCTGTTGTCGCGGTGGCTCATGATGGGGTGCTCTAGGCGGTCGTAATCGCCGGCTACCCTGTCGCGCTTGAGCGGCGCACGGTCGACTTGGCCGACTATAACGGCAGACGTCCGAGTCGCACACGGGCAGCAACGGACGGTCTCGCCTAGGCGTAGTCGTGTTCACCGTTTGGGCAGCAGCCCCGGTCCGCTGCCCAAACCCTCGGAAATCGCCCCGAATCGCCGGACACGGCAGCGACACAGTGCGTGGCCGGATCGCCCGTAAACACTGACGATCCGGCCGCTCGCGACTCCGAGTGACGCACCCTCCGGAGCGAAAGGTCGGTTGAGCGACTTGCGCGACTCTCGTCCAACCTGCTTACCCGGGATTGATCACGCCGCGGAGGATCTCGGCGAGCTCGACTGGCGAGATCGGATCGGCGACACGTTGACGCAGACCGTTCGCGGCTGGATACCAGTTGTCGTCGTCCCCGTCGCCGGCGATGAACTCTCGCTGTCTGTCTTGCGAGTCCTGTATCGCGATCCACTTCGCGCGGCCCGGTGTCGGGAGATGGAACGTCATCGCGATCAACGCTATCCCGCGGCGCGGCCGTCGCGCTGGCACTCTGCTGACACCCTGGCAGTTTTCGACCTTGGTCGGCGACTTCCGCCCAAAGCGAAACCCGCTTGTTTGCAGCGAGTTTCGGGAAGCGACGCGGCCGGCTCAGAAGCCGAGTGCGAATTTAGCGTCTTCGCTCATCCGCTCAGGCGACCACGGAGGCGAGAACGTCATGGTGCTGCGGACATCCTCCACGCCGTCGAGCTCGCGCACGAACTCGTCGATCTGCTCCGACACCTGAGGTCCGATCGGACAGCCAGGACTCGTGAGCGTGAAGGTGACGTGGACGTTGCCGCCGTCGACCTCGACGTCGTAGATCAAGCCGAGCTCGACGAAGTCGAGCCCAAGCTCCGGATCGATCACATCGCGGAGCGCGTCGGTCACGTCATCAACTGAAGGCATGCTCGTGAGTCTAATCATCGCGATCTCGGTTGCGAGGCATCGGCTGTTTTCGGTAGCTTGCGACGCATCGTCGACTTCGAGGAACAGCCGCCGACGCTCCGCTGTAGCGGGGACGAAGACCGGAGCACGCAGGGGGGTCGCCGTCGGGCACTGACCCGCGCGATCCGGGCCCAGGACGATGTCGTGGTCGACTTGTCCGAGCTCTCGTTCGCGGACACCTCGCTGATGCTCGACCTGGCCATGCTCGCCCGCCGTTTGCGGGCGCAGGGATGCGCGATCCTCTTGCAGGGCGCCCAGCCGCAGATCACCAGGCTGATCGAGCTGGTCGGACTGCACCGCCTTCCCGGCGTCAGGATCGACGGGGCCGCCCCGGCCCCGGCCTGAGTCCGCCGGGCCGGGACACCGGTCCCACTGAGTAGCCTTGTGAACGATGGTCTTCCTGTCGCTGATCCTGCTCGTGGCCTGGCCGCTCGCCGAGCTGGTCGTGTTCATCAAGGTCGCCGAGGCAATCGGCGTGCTCGATGCGCTGGGCCTGCTGATCGCGGCGGTGCCGATCGGGATCTGGGCGCTGCGCTCGCAGGGCCGCTCGGCCTGGCGGCGCCTGTCGACCGCGGTGGCCGAGCATCGGACCCCGACGAAGGAGGTGCTCGACGGCACGCTGGTGCTGATCGGTGGCTGCCTGCTGATCGTGCCCGGGTTCATCACCGACGCGCTCGGGATCCTGCTGTTGCTCCCGCCGACCCGGAGCCTGACGCGATGGGTGGCGCTGCGCGCAATCGAGAGCCGGGTGATGCTTCAGGCGGTCCGCTTCTCCACGCGGGGCCGCCGGCCCGATGACGTGGACTCGACGGCGACCGACATCCCGCCGCCGCGGTTACAGCCATGAGCGCCGGCGAGCGCGCATACCGTACGGTGGCGTTCGGGCACCTCGACGCCGGCGTTTGGGTCACCGCCCGCGCTCCCGCGGATGATGGAATCGGTGCGGCGAGCGTGCTCGGGCGCGGGGCCGTGCCGGAGCACTTCGACGCCGAGATCAGCGCGCCTGATCCCGACGGGGACTGGACCCTGAGCGCCGAGGGCGTCCAGGTCGAGTTCGCGCCGACGGGCGATGCCGTGCAGCTCGAGCTCGGCACGACCGGGCTCGTCGCGATCGACCAGCCCTGCCTCGTCCGCGGCGCCGTCAGCTTCGATGGCAGGGCCCACGAGTTCGAGGTCCCCGGTCGCCGCGGCCGGCGATCGGAGCCGGACTGGTCGCGGCTGGGCTCGATCCGTGAGCTCGCCGCCTGGGTCGCGCCGACCGCGTCGGTAATCGTGATCGCCGCCCGGCCGCGCCGGGCCCGTGGGCACGACGACGATGCCGTCGCCGCCTTCCTGTTCGACGACGGCGTCGCCACGCGGGTCAACGACCCGCGGCTGTCGACCACCTACGACCGCAACGCACAGCCGATCAAGGCCGGCGTGGAGCTGTGGATCGGCGAGGACGAGAACGAGTATCCGCGCCGCGGCGCGGGCGAGAGCGCAGCCGTCCCCGCGGTCCGGGAGGACGATGGCGCGCGCCTCACCCTGACCCCGTTACGGTGGCGCATGGCGGGCGGCGAGGGCGCCGGCGTCTACGAGCTGACCGAGCCGCCAGCGAACGCGTCGCGGAGCTGAGCATGGGCCGGATCGAGGCGGTGGTCAGCGACTTCGGAGGCGTGCTCACGTCCCCTCTGGTCGACACCTTCCGAGCCTTTCAGGACTCCTCGGGGATCTCGCTCGCGTCACTCGGCTCGGCCATCGCAGCGATCACGCAGCGGACCGGCGCCAACCCCCTGTTCGAGCTCGAGACCGGTCGCCTGACCGAGGCCGACTTCCACGCTGCGCTCGCGGACGAGCTGACCGAGCAGCTGGGCCGAGAGGTCGAGCTGCACGGCTTCGGTGAGGCGTACTTCAACCACCTCGACCCCAACGAGCGCGTGATCGAGTACATGCGCTCGCTGCGCGGGCGCGGCCACCGGATGGCGATCTGCACGAACAACGTCCGCGAGTGGGAGCCGCGGTGGCGGGCCATGCTCCCGGTCGATGAGATCTTCGAGGTGGTCGTGGACTCCGCGTTCGTCGGCGTGCGCAAGCCCGAGCCCGAGATCTACCACCTGACGCTGGAGCGGCTCGGGGTCAGCGCCGATGCCGCGCTTCTGGTCGATGACATCGAGCTCAACTGCGACGGCGCGCGCGAGCTCGGCATGCAGGCGGTCTGGTTTCGCTCAACCGAGCAGGCGATCGCGGAGATCGAGGCCGCACTCACGGCGACATAACGGGCGCGCGCCGCAGAGCTCGGCGGGCGCCCAATCCGGCCGTCGCTCAGTTCTCCAGACCCAGCCGATCCCAGCAGTACAGCTCGAGGCACTCGCTCGCGAGCTGTACGCAGCGCTGCTCGGAGAGCCAGGGCAGCACCGTGTCGAACGCCTGTTCCTCCCCCACCCCGGCCTCGAACGCCTCCTCGCCGCGGAACCCAGCGGCGATCTTCAGCGCCTCGCGGCGGTTCTCGCCCAGCGACGGGAACACATTGACGAGGAACTCCTTGTTCGGAACCGGATGTCCCACCTCCAGCGACGCATGCCAGGCGGCGAGCAGCGACAGGTCGTGCTCGTCGAGGTCCGCGACCGCTTTCGCGTAGTGGGACTCCAGCTCGGAGTCGGGGATCTCGTCGACCCAGGCGCGAACCACCTCGCCGAGAATCTGGCGACGTGCCTCACGACCGACCGAGTCGGCGATGACCCGGATTGCGTTCTGCGGTTCGATGAAGCAGAGAGACATGAAAGCTCCGGCTCGATGGTTGCGGTCGACGAGAAGGTAGGCCGTCGGTCGGACGGCACCGTCGGCTCGCGGCCGCCCGGCCGGGCGTGGCTCTCAGTCGCCGAGCCCGAGCGCGGTGAGCGCGGACTCGAGCGCGCCGGCGTCGGGCTCCGCTGCGGGGCCGACGCCCGCGGTCGCGCGGGTGCCGCTGCCCCAGTTGTGAAGGCCCAGATCGAGCGCCTCGAGCGGCAGCTCGCACGCCTCCGCGAGCTCTGCCGCGCGGCGCTCGAGCAGCAACGAGTCTCCGATACCCAGCGCCCTCTTGGCCGCGATCGTGGTCTCGTTCGTCCCGCCGAACTGCAGCGCTCCCGCGCGCAGATCGTAGACGCCGAGCCGCCCGAGCGTGACCAGCAGGTCGAAGCGTGCCTCGCGGGTGAGTCCCGGCAGCCCGAGCCGCTCGTAGTCCCGCGCGAACCGGCGCTCCGGGGTCCACGCGGCCTCACCGGTGAACGCGGCCGCCTGCGAGCCCGCCCGTCCGGCCCAGGCGCGGTAGGCGTCGATCGTGCGCGCACCCTGCGTGGGGTCGTAGGCGGTCCGTGGCCCCGGCTCGGCGCCCTCGAGCTGCGGCGGCTGCCCCGAGGCCCACGAGGTGCGCGCGGCGCGCACGCCCGCGAACGGATCCTCGGCCTCGAGCGGGCCCAGGTAGGCGATCAGGAAGCCCAGCCAGGTGCGCTCCTCGAGGTCCCCGTCGCCCGCGACCTCGGCGTATAGGCCGGGCGGATCCTCGCTCAGGAGCCGCAGCCGCGTGGCGGCGAAGGCCAGCTCCTCGGCGAGCCGCTCCGCGTCCGCGCTCGACTTCAGGCCCGGCACCAGTCGCGAGTGGTAGCCGTCGTCGGCGCCCCGGGCGAGCCGCCGGACGCGCACGCCTGTGCTGCGGCCCTGGGCCGCGCCCGACTTCTTCGCCACCGGCTGCCGCGCGCGGCTCGAGCTCGGTGCGCTCGAGGACAGCACTGCGCGCAACTCGACGGACTGCTCACGCGAGCAGATCGGGCAATTCTGGACGAGGCGGTTGTGACGGCAGAAGGTCGGCATCTCAGTGCATCGTCTCACGCCTCGGCTTCACCCGGAGCGAGGGCGTCGCGACGCTGACGATAGGCGCGTGCCTTCGCCCGGTTGCCGCACACCTCCATCGTGCACCACGCGCCGGAGCGGTTCTTGGTGTGGTCGTAGAAGGCGAACTCGCAGGTGTGGTCGCGACACGCCTTCAGCCGCCCCCAGGTGCCGCCGGCGATCGCCGCGTGGACGATGACCAGCAGTCGCCCCAGAGAACCGGCGACGCCACGGGCCTCGGGCTCGAGCCGCGAGCTGCCGTCCTCGCCGAAGCGCAACCGCAGGCCGGCGCGCACCGCAGCCGCGTCGAGGGCCGCTCCGGCCGAGGCGGGCGCAGGGGTCCCGTTGTGAGCCAGCAGCACCGCCCGCAGCGCCTCGCGCAGCTCGATCGCCTCGGTCAGGTCGGCCCGCGTGGCCCGCACCTCGGCCGGGACCAGCTCGCGAGCGCGCAACCAGGCGCCGAGGTCGCCGGGGCTGCCCAGCTCCTCGGTGCCGGCCTCGATGTCGTAGGTGTTGACGAACTCGCGCACCAGCTCGAGCTCGCCGGGAGCCGCCATGTTCTTGGTCATCACCGCTCATCGTACTTGACTGGTTACGTCACTGGCTATAGCCTTTAGTTGGTTATCGTGACGAAGGAGGCCCGATGTTTTCCAGCCATCTGATGAGCCTCGCGGCGCGGGAGCGCCAGCGGGACCTGTTGCGCGCCGCGCGGCACGGGATGCCCGACGGGGGTGACACGCCGATCACCCGGGTGACGCTCCGCTACGCGGTGGCCGCCGACCGGCAACGCCTGCACCACCTGGCCGAGCTCGACTCCGGCCAGCCGCCGCGGGGCAGCGCGCTTGTGGCCGAGGTCGACGGTCGCCTGCGAGCCGCACTGCCGCTCGACGGCGGCGCGCCGATCGCCGACCCCTTCCATCGCGGCGCCGAGCTGATCGAGCTGCTGCGGATGCGCGCAGCCCAGCTGGTCGGCTCGGGCGGTATGTGCTGAGCGGACGCAGCCGCCGGCGTCCTCAGCGGGCGGCGTCAGCGGGCGTGGCCGACGCGTCCTGGGCGCGGTATTGCCGCAGCAGCCGGCGCTCGGCGTCATGCTTGGGGAACATGAAGAAGACGAGCGCCGCACCGACCACGATCGCGATGATTCCGGCGGCGTAGGCCCAGTTGGCGCCCTGCAGGAACGACGTCTTGGCCGCCGCGACGATCTGCTTGGCGTACTGCGGGTACTGCGAGGCCACCGCCTCGGCGCTGCTGAACGACTTGGTCAGCTCGTTCTCGACCGTGCTCGTCACCTGAGCGCTCTGCGGCGACGCGGCGATCGCGGCCGCGACCGCCGCGGCGTAGCCGGCGGTCAGCAGCGCGCCGAGGATCGACTGCATGATCGCGCCGCCGAGGTCGCGCTGCAGATCGGCGGTCCCCGACGCCATGCCCGCGCGCTTGACGGGCACCGATCCGGTCAGCGAGTGCGAGGCCGGGGTGCCGGCGAAGCCCACGCCCGCTCCCACCAGGGCGTAGGCGAGACCGACCTCCCAGTAGGAGGTGCCCTGCGTCCACAGCACGAGCATGGCCACGAACCCGAGCAGGCAGAACAGGTATCCCACGAGCAGCGTCACCCGGGCGCCGCGCGCCTCGACGAGCTTCGCCGACAGCGGCGCGGTCAGGACCATGAACACCGCTCCGGGCATGATCGAGGCGCCGGCGGCGAGTGTCGAGTAGCCGAGCACGTTCTGGAGGAACTGCTGGCCGATGAACATGGCCGCCATCAACGACCCGAACACGATCACTCCGGCGCACGCCGCGACCCAGAAGATCCGTCGGGCGGCCACGCCCAGGTCGTACAGCGGATTCCTCGCCCGGCGCTGACGGATCACGAACCCGATCAGCGCGGCCACGGCGATCACCCCGAGCCCGATGGCCAGGGCCCCCCGGCCGGGCGTCGGCGCAAAGTTGATCGCCAGCACCAGCGCCGCCACCAGCACCACCGACAGGATGCCGCCGAGGTGGTCGACCGGATCGCTCGACTCGTTCACGTGCGCCGGCACGAACCGCCACGCCATCAGCAGCGCCACCAGCGCCAGTGGCAGCGAGAGCAGGAACACCGAGCCCCAGTGGAAGTGCGTCAGCAGCAACCCGGCCAGCAGTGGGCCGAGCGCGGAGATCGCACCGCCCAGGCCCGACCACAGCGCGATCGACCGGGTGCGGGCCGGCCCCGCCCACAGCGCGGTGATCAGCGCGAGCGTGGTCGGGTAGGCCATCCCGGCGGCCAGGCCGCCGAGCAGGCGGGCCGCGAACAGGACACCGATCGTGGGCGCCAATGAGGCCAGCAGCGAGGCCGGAATGGCCAGCGACGTCCCGACGATCAGCATCGTCTTGCGCCCGTAGCGGTCACCGACCGCGCCCAGGTAGAGCACGGACGCCGCCAGGCCGAGCGAATAGCCGACGGCAACGAGGTCGAGCGCGGACTGCCCGGCGTCGAACGCCTTGCCGATGTCCGGCAGGGCCACGTTGGCCACCGCCAGGTTCAGGTTCGCCACCGCGGCGACGAGGATCAGCGCAGCCAGCACCAGCCCCGAGCGCGCCGGACCGGCGGAGGCGGGCACGCCGGCCCCGTTGCTGTCCGAGTGCTCGGCGGTGGGCGGTGTCGTCGCTCTGATCGTGGGCACAGATTCGGCGAACGGGAGAAGGAGACCTGCACCGAGCATCGGCGACCGGGCCGCGAGCCGCATCCTCCCGATCGGATGATGGCGGCGTCAGCCGCTAGCGCAGGACGGCGACGTCGGCCCGCCCCTCGTCCTGCCCCTGGGCTCGCGCGGCCTCATTGCGGCGATGCTCGCGACCGCGCTCGATCACCTCGCGGAAGCTCTTGAAGCGGAAGATCAGCACGAGCGCCGCGAACCCGAGCGCGGAGCTGAGGATCGCGGTCGCGATCTGCTGGCCGACGGAGAACGCGGCCACCGTGGCCGAGCTCGCCTTGGTGGCGAAGATCGACACCAACAGAGCCTGCTGCACGCCGGCGCCCCCGGGCGTGAACGGGAACACCGAGGCGACGACCTGCACCGCGAGGACCAGCAGCGCGTTGGTCACCGAGCCACCGATGTGGAAGGCGTTCAGCAGCGCCCAGTAGGAGCCGAACCGGGCGACCCAGCTGGCAAACTGCCAACTCGCCATCTTCCGGGCCCAGAGCCGGCGATCGCCGAGCACGGTGAGCCCCTGCCGCACGCGCTGCCAGAAGGCGCGCACGCGCGCGGAGAGCAGCGCGAAGGCGATCATGAAGCCGATCCCCAGCAGCGTCAGCACGAGCAGCGCGAAGCGGGGGTGCGAGGCGAAGAAGCTGATGTCGAACGCGGGCAGCTTGGAGAAGTCCGGCGGCTTCGGGAACACGCCCTGGGTGAACGCGAAGCACATCACCAGCACCCCCATCCCCCAGTCGAACACGACGCCGGTCGAGAGCGCGGCGGCGATCGTGGGATAGCTCCCGGAGGGGATGGAGACCCGGGTCAGGAACAGCTGCACGATGTTCCCGCCGCCGAGCGGGAACACGTTGTTGACCGCGTAGCCCGCCATGTAGGCGCCCCAGATGTCGCGCCAGCGGACCCGCTCGTGCGGATAGGCAACCTGCACCGCGTTGTAGAGCGCACGCGAGCGGAGGGTCAGGTACAGCGTGTAGAGCGCCAGCCCGATCAGCAGCGAGGTCCAGCTCAGGTTGGTCAGGTGCGAGAAGAACTGCCCCGCCGAGTCCAGGAAGCCGGTGATCGTGCTGCCGATCGAGGCCTGGTGCTGGACGTGGAGCACGCCGACGCTCGGGTAGAGGCCGTAGTTCAGGGGGACGGGCGCCGTCATCGACACACGTTCGCATACCCGGACCGCGGACCGGCCCGATGCAGCTCGTCAGGAGACCGGGGCCCGTCAAGAGAGCCCGGGGGACCCAGATCCATCTGGGCCCCCCGGAGAGTCAGGGAAGTGGGGGCGCAGTTCCCTGACCGACAGGGGCGAGTTTCCCCGTCCCAAGCTGTGCCCAAACCTAAAGTCTTCTCCTCGCCAGTTGCCCTCTCCCGTCGCGAGGAACGTACGGTCAGCTAAAAGCTACCAGCCTCAACAACCCGGGGGGGAAAAGCTGCGGCGATGGAGCTGAAGAAACGGACCCCGGTCCTTCGGAACCGGGCTCTCAGCGGCGGGTGTCGGTCCCGCGCGTCCCCGGTCCGCTGAAGAACTCCTCGCCCGGCCTGACCGTGCCGGCGGCCTCCGCCTCGTGGCGGAGCGTCCGGTCGGCCTCGCCGCTCCAGGCACCCACGGCCAGCATCTCGCGGTCGGCATCCATCGGGCTGCCGCCCAGATCCTTGTTGACGATCCGGGCGCACTTGCGGCCCTCGGCGATCGCGGTCACGATCAGCGACTGCCCGATCCGGGCGTCGCCGGCCGCGTACACGCCGCCGGTCGACGTGCGGTACGTCTGCTGCGTGCGGATGTTCCCGCGCCGGTCGAGCTCGAGCCCGAGCTGCTCCACCAGCCCGTCGTGCTCGGGATGCTCGAAGCCGATCGCGATCAGCACCAGATCCGCCTCGAGCACGAACTCGCTGCCGGGCACCGGCGTCAGGTCGCGGGACGAGGTCCCGGTCACCTGGCGCGCGTAGACGTGGCTGACGGCGCCGTCCTTGCCGCCGAAGCCGGTCACCTCCGTGCCCCAGCGGCGCTCACCCCCCTCCTCGAGCGCATACGTGGTCGGCGTGCGCTTGGGCGGCAGCGGCCACGGGTGACGCGGATCGGTGCCGCTTCCGCTCAATGCCTCGTAGACATCGAGCATGCGGACGTCGAGCGCGCCCTCGCGATGCGAGTTCGAGATGCAGTCCATGCCCGTGTCGCCACCGCCGATCACGATCACGCGCTTGCCCGCGGCCGAGATCTCGGTGCCGGGCTCGGGCGGGCGCGACGGCCGTCCCTCCTGGGCGGCCACCCAGCGGTTGCGCTGATAGAGGTAATCCATGGCCGGATGGATCCTGGCCAGATCACGCCCCGGGGCATCGATGTCACGCGAGACCCGCGAGCCGATCGTGACCACGATCGCGTCGTAATCGGCGCGCAGCTGCTCGGCCGGCACGTCGACGCCGACCTCGGTGTCGTAGACGAACTCGATCCCCTCCTGCTCGAGGATCGCCACGCGACGGTCGATGATGGACTTCTCGAGCTTGGCATCGGGGACGCCGAAGCGCATGAGCCCGCCGGGTCCCTCGTCGCGCTCGTACACGGTCACCCGATGGCCACAGCGGTTCAGCTCGGTGGCGACCGCCAGCCCGGCCGGGCCGGCGCCGATCACCGCGACCGTCTTGCCCGTGCGGCGATCGGGCACCTCGGGCACGATCCAGCCCTCGGCGAATGCCCGCTCGACGATGGCCAGCTCGATCTGCTCGATCGCCACCGGATCGTCGTTGATCGCCAGCACGCACGCCGACTCGCAGGGTGCAGGGCAGATGCGGCCGGTGAACTCGGGGAAGTTGTTGGTCGCGTGGAGCTGGTCGATCGCCTCGCGCCACTTGTCGCGGTAGACGAGGTCGTTCCAGTCCGGGATCAGGTTGCCGAGCGGGCAGCCCTCGTGACAGAAGGGAACGCCGCAGTCCATGCACCGGGCGCCCTGCCGGCGCAGCTCCTCGTCGGGTTGGAGCGCGAAGTACTGCTTGTAATCGTGCACGCGCTGCTTGGGGTCGCGCTTGTCGAAGCCGACCCGATGGATCTTCAGGAATGCGCCGAGCTCACCCATCTGCGGGTACGGCAATTCGTGTGCGGTGCGAGAGGTGCATCGGGCTGCGGGGACAGCGAGGCGGTCCGCGAAATGTACCAGCGCAGCCACGTCCGTCTCGGCCCGGGCATAGAGTGCGCGTGTGCGCGCGATCCGGCGAGGGCTGGCAGGGTGGGCCTTGGTGGCCGCGATCGTCGGGCTGTTCGCGGCCAGTACCGCCGCCGCGGCAGCGCCGGAGCCCGTCGTGGGTCCCGCCGTGCAGCTCGTGGCCTCGCCCTGGCACGTCCAGGCCGGGCACTCGGTCGAGTTGAGGGGCCGCGTGATCGATCCGCTCGAGCGCCGGGCCGTGCTCCTGTACCGCAGCGCCTATCCCTATCCCCTCGCCACCGAGATCGGATCCCAGGTGGCCGCCGCCGACGGCTCGTTCTCGTTCACCGTCACGCCGGATCGCAACACGCGCTACCTGGTCAAGCTCGCGGGCTCCTCGACCCAAGCCGTGGTGCAGGTCGGAGTCGGCTACTCGGTCAAGACGACCGTCCGCGCGCTCCCACTCGGCCGGGCGGCGGTGACGATCGTGGTCGCCCATCCGGGCGACCTGCGCTGGGGCCGGGCCCGGGTCGAGTGGTCGTTCGCCGAGGGCTTCCACGGACGCTTCGTCGGCGCCCCGGCCACCCGCACGCGCGACGCGGGCCCCGGCGTCACCGTGATCAGCGACACGATCGCGCTGGCAGCCGGTCACTTCCGCTTCCGCGCCTGCTTCCGCGCCCCCGGCGACGGGGCTCTGCTCGACGCGGGCGACCCGCCCGGCTGCGGGGGTCGCGGGTACTCGGGCAGTGGCTCGCTGCCGTTCGGATTCCCGTCGCCGGGGGCGATCGCCGCGGCGGCCTCGTACCTGGCCGGCCGGGCCGGCCGCACAGCGTTCGCGGTCGTCGACAGCCAGGGCCGGGTGTCCGGCGTGCACATCCACTGGACGTTCGTCTCGGCCAGCGTCGTCAAGGCGATGCTGCTGGTCGCCTATCTGCGCAAGCTCGACGCGCAGGGACAGCACCACATCGACGGCTACAGCAACTCGTTCCTGTACCCGATGATCAACCAGTCCGACAACTCGGCCGCCACCACGACGTGGTCGATCGTCGGCGACGGCCGCCTGTACGCGCTGGCCAACGCGGCCGGGATGACCGACTTCTCGATCGTCGGCATCTGGGCCAACGCCCAGATCAGTGCCGCCGACCAGGCGAAGTTCTTCTTCGAGATGGACTCGCTGATCCCGCGCGAGTTCCGCGGCTACGCGCGCACCCTGCTCTCGACGATCGCCGGCTACGAGAGCTGGGGCATCCCGGCCGTGGCGCGCGGGCACCGCTACGCGGTCTTCTTCAAGGGCGGGTGGCGTGGCACGGCGCTCGGGCAGCTCGTGCACCAGGTCGCGCGGCTCGAGCGTCCCGATCACTCCTTCGCCATGGCCGTGATGACCGACGGCGATCCCTCGATGGGCTACGGGATCGGCACGATCGAGGGTCTCACGGCCGTGCTGCTCACCGCGCACTGAAGCGCGCGCCCGACGGCGATGCCCGACACGCTCGAGATCACGCCGCGAGGCCCGTTCTCGCTCCAGGCTGCGGCGGAGTTCGGCTTCGGGCCGAACTCGGGTCGGACGTTGCGCTACGACGGTGCGATGCGCCTGGCCTTCCCGGTCGACGGCGGCCGCGGCTACGCGGGGGCGATCCTGCGCCAGCCCGAACCCGACGGGCCGGTCGAGATCGAGCTGACGCTCACCGAGGGCGCGGACCCCGACGCGGCCGCCGCCCAGGTCGCCCGCGTCGTCTCCCTCGACCACGACGGCGAGGAATTCATGCGCGTGGGCGAGCGCGACCCGGTGATCGCAGAGCTGCAGCAGCGACACCGGGGGCAGCGGCCGGTCCTCTTCCACTCGCCCTACGAGGGCGCGGCGTGGTCGATCGTCTCGGCCCGGAGACCGGGCACTCAGGCCGCCGGCGTGCGGGAGGCCATCGGGGAGCGGCTGGGCGCGACGTTGGAGCTCGCCGGCGCGACCCTGCACGCATTCCCGCAGCCCGAGCGACTGCTCGAGCTCCCCGACGCCACGCCGGGCCTGACGCCCGAGAAGGTGACGCGACTGCGCGGTGTCGCCGAGGCGGCGCTGGCGGGCCGGCTCGACCCGGCGCACCTGCACGCGCTCGGACCCGAGCGCGCGTACGAGGAGATCCAGCAGCTCAAAGGCCTCGGGCCCTTCTATGCCGGCCTCGTGGTGCTGCGCGCGAGCGGCTTCGCCGATGCGATGCTCCAGGTCGCCGAGCCGAAGGTGCTGGCGCACGCCGCCGGCCTCTACGGGCTCCCCTCGCCGCTCTCGCTGGAGCAGCTGACCGAGATGGCCGAGCCGTGGCGCCCGTACCGGACCTGGGTCACGGTCCTGCTGCGGCTCGCCGGTGACCGCAGCCGTCGGCGTTAGACAGCGGCGGCGTCAGACGCCGACGGCGGTGTCGCGCTCGGCGGTCTCGGCGAGGGCGCGCTTGTAGTCGCGCGGCATCACCTTGACGAAGCGCTGGCGGGCGACCTCCCACGAGGCCAGCACGTTGCGGGCCACGATCGACCCGGTTAGCTGGGCGTGCTCCTTGATCAGCATGCGCAGCTCGTGGGCGTCCTCGTCGGTGAGCGGGTCGAGGTCGACGAGCTCGGTGTTGCAGCGGCTGGTGAAGCGGCGATCCACGTCGTAGACGTAGGCCACCCCGCCGCTCATGCCGGCGGCGAAGTTGCGCCCCGTCGGCCCGAGCACCACCACGCGGCCGCCGGTCATGTACTCGCAGCCGTGGTCGCCCACGCCCTCGACCACCGCGTAGGCGCCCGAGTTGCGCACGGCGAAGCGCTCACCCGCGAGCCCGCGGAAGAACGCGCGTCCAGCGGTGGCCCCGTACAGCACGGTGTTGCCGACGATCATGTTCTCCTCGGCGCGGAACAGTGCCGATTCCGGCGGCCGGACGGTGACGGTGCCGCCGGAGAGCCCCTTGCCGGTGTAGTCGTTGGTCTCGCCGCGCAGCAACAGGGTCACGCCGGGCGCGAGCCAGGCCCCGAAGCTCTGGCCGGCGGAGCCCGAGAACGAGATCTCGATCGCGTTCACCGGCAGCCCCTGGGCGCCCCGCCGCCGGGCGATCTCACCGGACAGGATTCCGCCGACCGCGCGGTTGACGTTACGAACCGGGACCGGTCCGAGCTTGACCGGCTCGCCGCGCTCGAGCGCGGGGGCGCACTTGCGGACGAGCTCCCAGTCGAGCGCATCGTCGAGCACCGGGACCTGCGGACGGGTGCGGTGACGGGGCGCGCCGGCGGGCACGTCGGGCGCCGTCAGGATCATCGTCAGATCGACGCCGCGCGCCTTCCAGTGGTCGATCGCGGCGTCCATCTCGATCAGGTCGGTGCGACCGATCATGTCCTCGAAGCGGCGCATGCCGAGCGAGGCCATGATCCCGCGGACCTCCTCGGCGATGAACATCAGATAGTTGACGACTTGGTCGGGAGTACCGCGGAAACGCTTGCGCAGCTCCGGATCCTGGGTCGCCACGCCCACCGGGCAGGTGTTCAGGTGGCAGACCCGCATCATGATGCAGCCCATCGCAATCAGCGGCGCGGTCGAGAAGCCGAACTCGTCGGCGCCGAGCAGCGCGCCGATCACGACGTCGCGCCCGGTCTTCATCTGCCCGTCGACCTCGACCGTGATGCGCGAGCGCAGGTCGTTGAGCAGCAGCGTCTGCTGCGTCTCGGCCAGCCCGATCTCCCACGGGACACCGGCGGACTGGACCGAGGACTGCGGCGAGGCGCCCGTACCACCGTCATGTCCGGAGATCGTGACGTGGTCGGCGTTCGCCTTGGCCACGCCCGAGGCGACCGTGCCGACGCCGACCTCGGCGACGAGCTTGACCGACACCGACGCAGTCGGGTTGGCGCAGCGCAGGTCGTAGATCAGCTGCTTGAGGTCCTCGATCGAGTAGATGTCGTGATGCGGCGGGGGCGAGATCAGGCCGACACCCGGAGTCGAGTTCCGGATCATCGCGATGTATTCGTCGACCTTGTGCCCGGGGAGCTGGCCGCCCTCGCCGGGCTTCGCCCCCTGCGCCATCTTGATCTGGATCTGGTCGGCGTTGACGAGATAGTGGATCGTCACACCGAACCGGCCCGAGGCCACCTGCTTGATCGCCGAGCGCCGCAGATCGCCGTTGTCGTCGGGGGTGTAGCGACTCGGGTCCTCCCCGCCCTCCCCGGTGTTGGACTTGGCGCCGAGACGATTCATCGCGATCGCCAGCGTCTCGTGCGCCTCGCGGGAGAGGGCGCCGAGGCTCATCGCCCCGGTGGTGAAGCGCTTGACGATCTCGGTCGCCGGCTCGATCTGGTCCAGCGGCAGCGGCTCCCTGACGGTGCGCAGCCTCATCAGCCCGCGCAGCGCCGCCTTGCGGACGGAGTCCTCGTTGACCATGCGGGAGAACTCGGCGTAGGTCTGGGTCGAATCGCCGTTCTGGCCGCGCACGGAGTGCTGCAGCTTGGCGATCGTGTCGGGGTTCCAGATGTGGGTCTCGCCGTCGCGGCGCCACTGAAGCACACCGCCGACCGGCAGCACCTCACGGTCGACGCGCGGGTAGGCGCGGAAGTGGCGCTCCATCGCCTCGGTCGAGAGCACGTCCATCCCGATCCCGCCGATGCGCGAGGCGGTGCCGGTGAAGTGCCGCGCGATCAGCTCGGGCTCGAGGCCGACGGCCTCGAAGATCTGGGCGCCACAGTAGGACTGGATGGTCGAGATCCCCATCTTGGAGATCGTCTTCAAGAGGCCCTTGCCGATCGCCTTGACGATCCGCTTCTCAGCCTCCTCGCGGTCGAGGTCCTCGGGCAGCAGCGAGCGGTCGGCCAGCTCGTCGAGCGACTCGAACATCAGGTAGGGGTTGATCGCGGCGGAGCCGTAGCCGATCAGCGTCGCCATGTGATGAATGTCGCGCGGCTCGCCCGACTCGATCACGAGACCGGTCCGCAGTCGGGTTCCGCGCCGGACGAGGTGATGATGGACCGCGGCCACGGCCAGCAGCGACGGCATCGCGACCCGCTCGGGACCGAGGTTGCGGTCCGACAGGATCAGGATGTTGGCGCCGTGCTCGACGTGGTTGGCCGCCTCCTCACAGACTGCGTCGAGGCGCTCCGCCATGCCGTCCGGGCCCTGCTCGATCGGCCACGTGATGTCGATCGTGGCGGCGTCGAACACGTCGTGGGAGACCTGCCGCAGCTTCTCCAGCTCGTGGTTGCGCAGGATCGGCTGGTCCATGACCAGCTGGTGGGCCTGATCGGGGGACTCGGCGAGCAGATTGTGCTCGGCGCCGACGCCGGCCTGCAGGCTCATCACCACCGACTCGCGGATCGGATCGATCGGCGGGTTGGTGACCTGGGCGAACAGCTGCTTGAAGTAGGAGAACAGCGGCGGCTGGCGATCCGAGAGCACGGCCAGGGCGGCGTCGTTGCCCATGCTGGCCACCGGCTCCTCACCCTTGGTGGCCATCGGCGCGATGATCATCCGCAGGTCCTCCTGCGAGTACCCGAACGCGAGCTGCCTGGAGCGCAGCGGCTCGATCCTGGGCTTTCGCGGCTGGCGCTCGGGCAGGTCGTCGATGTGCACGACGGAGCGCTCGTACCACTCGGCATAGGGCTTACGGCGCGCGACACGCCGCTTGACCTCCTCGTCCTCGACGATCCTCCCCTCCTCGAGGTCGACGAGGAACACCTTGCCGGGGGCGAGCCGGCCCTTGCGCTGGATGTGCTCCGGCGCGACGGTCATCACGCCTGTCTCGGAGGCGAGCACGACGTAGCCCTCGGTGTCCTGGATCCAGCGGCCGGGACGCAGCCCGTTGCGGTCGAGCACGGCGCCGGCCAGGCGGCCGTCGGTGAACACGACCGCCGCGGGCCCGTCCCACGGCTCGATCAGGCAGGAGTGGAAGTCGTAGAAGCCCCGGACGTCGGGATCGAGGTCCTTGCGCGTGCGGTAGGCCTCGGGGACCATCATCATCACCGCGTGCGGGATCGTGCGCCCGCCGAGCACGAGCAGCTCGAGCACGTTGTCGAACGTGGCCGAGTCCGAACCGCCGTCGCGGACCACCGGGATCACCTTGTGCAGGTCGTCGCCGAACAGCTCCGAGGCGAGCTGCGACTCGCGCGCGCGCATCCAGTTGATGTTCCCGCGCAGGGTGTTGACCTCGCCGTTGTGCGCGATCATCCGGAACGGGTGGGCCAGCTCCCAGCTCGGGAAGGTGTTGGTCGAGAAGCGCGAATGGACCAGCGCCAGCCGGGTCGCCACGCGCGGATCGCGCAGATCGGTGAAGTACCGCGGCAGCTGCGGCGCGGTCAGCATCCCCTTGTAGACGAGCGTGCGCGAGGAGAAGCTCGGCAGCGCGATCTCGCGTCCACCCTCGCTCTCGAGCACGCGCCGGATCACGTACAGCTTGCGCTCGAACGCGTCCTGATCGGCGATCTCCTCCGAGGCACCGACCAGCACCTGCCGGATCACCGGCGCCGACAGGCGGGCCGTGTCCCCGACGTAGCGCTCGTCGACGGGGACGTCGCGCCACCGGATCACCTGCTGGCCCTCGGCGGCGACGGTCTCCTCGACCAGCTGCTCGAGCTCCGCGCGCCGCTCGGGATCGGTGGGCAGATAACAGACGCCGACGCCGTAGCGGCCCGGCGGCGGCAGCTCCACACCGGCGACGGCCCGGATGAACGCGTCGGGGATCTGGATCAGGATCCCGGCGCCGTCGCCGGTGTTCGGATCCGCGCCCTCGGCCCCGCGATGCTCGAGGTTTCCGAGCGCATCGAGCGCCTTCTCGACCACGGCGTGGCTTGCCTCGCCCCACAGCTTCGCGACGAGCGCGATGCCGCAGGCATCGTGCTCGTTGGAGGGGTCGTAGAGGCCAGTGGCCCCGGGGGGAGCTAGACGGTGCATAGATGTAGTGCTCGGGGACGGTGGAACACTGCGAGGCGGGCAGAAAGCGTATCAGCGCAACGCGATCGTGCTGTTGGCCGTGTGGCCGCACACGGCCCGAGATCAATTGGGCCGCGTGGCCCGGCACACCACGCTGATCAAATATCGGGGAAACTACGGTGGCCTGGGCTCGAGCGCTGAGCGAACCTGTGTCCACGATGGCTGTGCGCGGGTATGAATCGAGCTGACATGGACCGGCGGCGGCGTGAGAGCATCGCCTACTGCCGTGCGGTCCTGGGCGCCGCACGATCCGGCCGGACCGACTCCGACCCCGCCCACGGCGAGCCGCGGCGAGCCGCACGCCGGCCGCCCTGGCAGCGTCCGTATCGCCGCCGCCCCGCCTGATCCTGCGAGGATCCCGGGTGCCGACAAATTAGCCCCCGGCCGCCGCCGGGCTTGCGACAATGGCCCGCCATGCTCCGCCGCCCTCGTCTCGCAGCGGGCCGCCCGAGCCTCGCCGCGGCCCTCGCTGCTGCCGTGCTGGCGCTCGCCGCCGCGGCCGGCGCGCTCGTCCCGGCGACTGTCGCCGCGCAGGCCGCGCAGACGATCGCCGTGGAGCCGTTCGCCTCCAAGATTGCCGCCTACGGCGGCGTGGTGGTGTGGAGTCACTGGGATCCGGCCACGAGCGAGTACCGGCTGATGGCCCACGACCGCGGCGGCACCGAGCTGCTTGCCGTCGCGCCGCGCCGGGTCCCGTTCGACGTCGACCTCGGGCCCGATGCGAGCGGCCGTGCCGTCGCGGTGTACTCGCGCTGGCGCCGCGAGCTGCCGGTGTGGATGCTCGGAGCGGGGACGCCGGCGGGCCTGCCGTCAGGATGTGTGCTCTACCGCTACGACTTCGCGACCAAGCGCGAGGGCCCGATCGCCGGCATCGCAGGCTCGGGCTCGTTCTACCTGCCGAGCATCTGGCGGGACGAGATCGCCTATGTGCGGGTGCGCGGCGCCGGCGGCCCGGCCCTCGTCGCCCAGCCGCTGACGGCGCCGCGACGGGGCCGGCTCGCCGTGATCTCACTTCCCGGCGATTCCGGCGGAGCGCCCGGCCCCGTGTCGCTCGACCTCGGACCCGGGCGGCTCGCGTTCGCGTGGGAGACGATCAGCGGCGGTCAGCTCGACTCGACCATCGACGTCGACACGCTGCCGGCGTCGGCGAGCGCCGTGCCGACCGGCCTCGCCGTCGACACGGAGTCGAGCGAGGTTCGCGCGCCCGGCTTCCTCGGCTTCCCCTCGTTCGCCTCGGGCGGGCTCTACTACGGGCAGTTCGACGGCTCCCCGATCCTTCCCGCCGGCGACGCCTTCGAGCGCATCGCGGCGGACGGAAGCGGCGCCGCGTCGGCGGCCGCCCCCCACGCGCTCCGCAGCCAGGCGCGGGACGGCGCCACGACGTACGCGCTCTACGGGCCCTACGCCGGGCAGTTCTCGGACTGCGGCTCGAGGGGCTGCACTCTGGTCGCGCTCGAAGGCACCCGCTACGGCTAGGACGCGGGCGGCTCGAGGCGCCGGCGGCTCGGCGGCTCGGCGGCCTCACGCGCTACTTCTTGGCCTTGGCCGCGCGCGCCTTCGATGTCGTCGCGGCGCCCTTGCCGTCGCCGTTCCTGGACGCCGTGGAGCGCTTGCGCGGCTTCGGGGCCGCGGCGGGCTTGTCGTCCTCGTCGCTGCGCACGGCGGCCAGGCTGGCCTCGAGCGCGGCCATCAGGTCGGGCGCGGCCGCGGGCTCCTCGGCCTCGGGCTGCACGGCGATCTCCTCGCCGGCGGCCTTGCGCTCGATCAGGTCGAGCACGCGGTCGCGGTACTCGTCGCGGTACTTGGAGGGCTCGAAGTCGCTCGACAGCGAATCGATCAGCTGACGGGCCATCGACAGCTCTCGCTCACTGGCCTCGGCCGCGCTCACGGCGTCGAGCTCGTCGAGGCGGTCGGGCTTCAGCACCTCGTCGCCGAACAGCATCGTCGACAGCGTCAGCACGTCACCGGTGGGGCGCAGGGCGGCCAGCTGCTGCTTTGACCGCAGCACCACCCGCCCGATCCCGACCTTGCCCGACTCGCGCATCGCGTCGAGCAGCAGCCGGTAGGGTTTGGCCCCCCCGGCGGTGGGCGCGAGGTAGTAGGAGTGGTCGTAGTAGATCGGGTCGATCTCCGACAGGTCGACGAAATCCTCGATGTCGATCGTCTTGGTCGCCTTGGGGTCGAGCGCGTCGAGCTCGTCGGGCGAGATCAGCACGTAGCGCTCCGGCGTGATCTCGTAGCCCTTGACGATGTCCTCGTAAGAGACCTCGTCGCCAGTCGACGGATCGACGCGCTTCTGGCGGATCCGCGCGCCGGTCTTGCCCGAGAGCTGATGGAAGCGCACCGTCTTGGGCGAGGTGGCGCTGTAGAGCTTGACCGGCACGTTGACCAGCCCAAAACTGATCGCACCGGTCCAAATCGCACGAGCCATGTCGTGTTTGTATACCCGAGCGGGCGCGCGATCAAGCCCTGAGTGCGGTCTTGCTCGCGGTCGCGGGCGGCGTCGCGACCGCGGGGTGCGGCCTTCGGCGCCCCGGACGAGACGCATGTGCTGGCCGTCCGGTGGCGATCGTCGGCGAGACGCTCGGCGCGCTGCTGCTGAGCGGCTAGCGCTCGATGAACGACATGTCCGCGTAGCGGTCGCCGGCGACGGCGCTCACCGGCGTGGCCTCCTCGATCCGCCGCAGATCGTCGGCGTCGAGCGTGATCTCGGAGGCGGCGACGTTCTCCTCGAGGTACGCCCGCCGCTTGGTGCCCGGAATCGGCACCACGTCGTCGCCGCGATGCATGACCCAGGCGAGGGCCAGCTGACCGGGGGTGCAGTCGTGCTCGGTGGCCAGCTCGCGCACACGGTCCACGAGCCGGAGGTTGCGGGCCAGGTTCTCGCCCTGGAAGCGCGGCTGATACTGGCGGAAGTCGCCTTCGCCGAAGTCCTCGGCTTTCGTGTACCGGCCGGTCAGGAACCCCCGGCCGAGCGGGCTGTAGGCGACGAGGCCGATCCCCAGCTCGCGCATTGCCGGCAGCACCTCGTCCTCGATGTCGCGGCTCCACAGCGAGTACTCGCTCTGCACGGCGGCGATCGGATGCACATCGTTGGCCCGGCGGATCGTCGCAGCCGAGGCCTCGGACAGACCGACGTAGCGTACCTTGCCCTCGTCGACGAGCTCGGCCATCGCGCCCACCGTCTCCTCGATCGGGACGTCGGTGTCGACGCGATGCTGGTAGTAGACATCGATGTGATCGACGGCCAGGCGCCGCAGCGAGCCCTCGCAGGAGCTGCGCACGTACTCCGGGCGACCGTTGAAGCCCCGCTTGGTGGGGTCGTTGGGGTCACGCACGATGCCGAACTTGGTTGCCAGCACTACCTGGTCGCGCCGGTCGGCGATCGCCTGGCCGACGAGCTGCTCGTTGGTGAACGGGCCGTACATGTCGGCCGTATCGAGCAGCGTGATGCCCAGGTCCAGCGCGCGGTGAATGGTGGCGACGGCCTCGGACTCGTCCGCGGCGCCGTAGAACTCGGACATGCCCATGCAGCCGAGCCCCTGGGCGGAGACGACGAGGCCCTGTGTGCCGAGTGATCGCGCGTCCATGATCGGCCCGAAGGCTACCGCGTCCCTGCGGGCGGCCGGGCGGCGGCCACGGGACGGCCGGGAGACGCGAACATCTCACGCGGTGAGCCGCGCCCGCGTTCCATCTGCAGTGGACCTCCCCCCGTTCCAGGCCCTGATCGACGACCACGGACGCGACGTCCACCGCTTTCTCGTCGCCTGCGTCGGTCGCGTCGACGCCGACGACTGCTACCAGGAGACCTGGATCGCAGCGCTGCGGGCCTACCCCCGGCTGCGCAACGCCGCCAACCTGAAGGCGTGGATCCTGACCGTCGCGCACCGCAAGGCGATCGATCACGTCCGCGCCGGCGGCCGCCGGGCGGTCCCCGTGCCCGACGCCGCGGAGCTCGCCGACGCCGACGCCGACGCCGACGCCGACGCCGACAGCCACGCACGCCACCACGAGGCAGCGCTCGATCCCGACGCCGCGATCTGGGGCCGGCTGCGGGCGCTCCCGCCCAAGCAGCGCACCGCCGTGGCCCTGCGCTACGTGCTCGATGCCGGCTACCCGGACATCGCCGCCGTGATGGACACGAGCGAAGCGGCGGCGAGACGCAACGTCCACGAGGGACTAACCCGACTCCGGAAGGAGTGCCGATCATGACCGAGGACCTGGAGCTCGCCCTGCGCGACGCCGCCCGCAGGATCCACGACGCCCCGCTACCCGCGCTGGACGCCGCGGCCGCGACGGCGGGCCTGCTCGACGTCGCCTACGCCACGCTCGATTCGCCCGTCGGCACGCTGCTGCTCGCCGGCACTTCCCGCGGGCTCGTGCGCATCGCCTATCTCGACGGCGGCGTCGAGGCGCCGCTCCACGATCTCGCGCTCCGTGTCTCACCCCGCGTGATCGCCTCGGCGCGTCGGCTCGACGAGCCCCGCCGCGAGC
The DNA here is from genome assembly GCA_963816005.1 of uncultured Solirubrobacteraceae bacterium. Classification (GTDB taxonomy): domain Bacteria; phylum Actinomycetota; class Thermoleophilia; order Solirubrobacterales; family Solirubrobacteraceae; genus Palsa-465. Next base: position 147,652 of record CAWFKF010000018.1, read on the forward strand.
TCGAGCAGTACTTCGCCGGGCACCGCCGCACGTTCGAGCTGGCCATCGACTGGCGGCTCACCCGCGGCTTCGGCCGGCGCGTGCTCCAGGCCACGGCCCGGATCCCGTTCGGCGCCGTATCCACGTACGGGCGCGTGGCGGCCGCGGCCGGCAGTCCCCGGGGCTCACGCGCGACCGGCAACGCGCTGGGGGCCAATCCGCTTCCCATCGTGGTGCCCTGCCATCGGGTCGTGCGCACCGGCGGCGCGCTCGGCGGCTACACCGGCGGACTGGACCGCAAGCGCACGCTGCTCGCGGTGGAGGGCGTGGAGGGCTGGAGGGAGCGGCGCGGTCAGGGCGCCTGAGCGACCGAGCGCGGCGAAGCAGCCGGTCGAGATCGGCGGCTTCACCTACCCGGCCGGGGTCGCCCTGCCGGCCAGCGCCTACGCGCGACGGCCGGACGCCGCCGCCGAGCCCGCCGGCCGCAATGGGCTGAGGCGAGGGGGGCCACGATACGGTTCCGACGCACGCTTGCCGCCCGTGCCGCGGGGGTAACTAGCACGCAGGCCCATGACCACGAACACCACCGTTGCCCAGCCCCTCTGCATCCTGGCCGCCGACGAGGATCCCGATCGCCTCGATGACCTCGCGGCCGCGCTCAGGCACCTCGGCCACGACGTCGCGCCGTACGCGGTCCGGGTCGATCAGGTGGCCACCGTGGTCGGCCACAGCGATCCGGATGTGGCCATCGTCGCGCTGCACGAGGACGACGAGCACGCGCTCGACCTGATCGAGGAGATTTCCGAGTGCGCCTCGGGGCCGGTGATCGTGGCGCTGGAGGGAGATGACTCCGAGTTCGTCGCCCGCGCCGCCGAACGGGGCATCTTCGCCGCCGTCCGGCCGCTCAGCGCGGACTCGATCCAGAGCGCGATCGAGGTGGCGGTTCGCCGGTACGCCGAGATGCAGAAGCTGAGTGAGGAGGTCGACCGGCTCGAGAGCGCGATCGCGCGCCGGGCGATCATCGAGCGGGCCAAGGGGATCCTGATGGAGCGCCACGGGATCGATGAGCGCGCCGCGTTCGAGATGATGCGCTCCCGGGCCCGCGCCAGCAACGGCCGCGTCGTCGACCTCGCGCGGCACGTGACCGAGAGCCGGGGGCTGTGACCGTGGACGCGCTCGCACCTGTCCGCGCGTTCGACCGCACCCAGCAACGCCACCGCTGGCTCGCCGTGCCACTGGCGGTGGTGAGGAAGTTCGGCGACGACCAGGGCGGCAACCTCGCGGCCCTGGTGGCCTATTACACGTTCTTCTCTCTGTTCCCGCTGCTGCTCGTGTTCACGACCGTGCTCGGGTTCGTGCTCCAGGGCGACCCGAGTGCGCAGAAGTCGGTCGAGCAGTCGGTGCTGGGCCAGTTCCCGATCATCGGCGATCAGATCAAGCTCCACGCGCTGCAGGGCCGCGCGATCGCGCTCGTGATCGGTCTCGTCACCTCGCTGCTCGCCGGCCTGGGCGTGACCCAGGCGGCGCAGGCCGCGTTCGACCGCATCTGGGCGGTGCCGTTCAAGCACCGGCCCAACTTCCTACAGTCGCGCCTGCGCGGGCTCGCGCTGCTGATCACGCTCGGCCTCCTGTTCCTGCTCGCGACGCTGGCCTCTGGCCTGGTCACCGGCGGTCTCGGCGGCCCGCTGGCCAAGGTCGCCGGAATCGGGATCTCGCTGCTGCTCAACTTGGCCCTGTTCTTCGCCGCCTTCCGCCTGATGACGGCGGACGACATCCCCACCCGCGCGCTGCGGCCCGGCGTGATCGTCGCCGGCGTCCTGTGGGAGATCCTGCAGATCGTCGGCGGCTACTACATCGGCCACGTGCTCCGGCATACGAGCAGCACGTACGCCCAGTTCGGGCTCGTGCTCGCGCTGCTGATCTGGCTCCACCTCGGCGCCCAGATGACCCTCTATGCCGCCGAGATCAATGTCGTGCTGGCCCGGCGCCTGTGGCCGCGCAGCCTGCTCGGCCCGCCGAGCGAGGCCGCCGACCAGCGGACGCTGGCCGCGCTGGCCAAGGTCGAGGAGCGCTCCGAGCACGAGCAGATCGACGTCGAGTTCAAGCGCGGCTGAGCGTCAGAACAGCTGCTCCGGGGTCTGGCGCCGCGTCATCGCCGGCGGCCACGAGCACAACCCGTCCTCGCCCGGGCAGCCGTCGCACAGCGCTCGGTGCGGCGCGTCGCTGACCGGGAATTCACGCGCCAGCACGCCGCTGGCGAGCTCGGACAGCGCGGCCCCGAGCGCCGGCGCCGCGTCGCTGGCGAAGCCCGCCAGCACGGGGGCCTCGGGGTGCTCGAGGAACACGTGCGCCACCTCGACGCGGCGGGCGCCCGAGCGCAGGGCCGCCAGCGCGTAGACGAGTCGCTGAGTGGCGTAAACGCGCTCCACGACCGCGGCCGGCTCGGCTCCTTCGAGGCGATCGCTCTTGTAGTCGACGACGAGCAGCTGCGCGCCGCCGAGCCCCTCGCGCGCGAGGACGTCGAGGAATCCGTTCACCAGCGCACCCCCGGGCTCGAGCAGGAACGCGAAGCGCTCCTCGCGGCGCACGTCGGTCGCGGCCGCGAGCCGCGCGCACAGATCGCTGAGACCGAAGCGCTCGACGAGCCCGGCCAGCTGCTCGGTCTCCGCCTCGCTCGGCTCCGGCAACCCCGCGGCGCGGGCGAGTGCGATCACGTGCTCGGGCTCGGGGCGGGCCGGACGCCGGAAGTCGAGGCGCTCGAGCAGGGCATGCGCGAGCACGCCGCGCTCGGCCGCATTGAGCCTGCCCGCGGGGCGGGCCGCCGGCGCTCCGGCCGGCGGCCCCGCGAGCGACCCACGCAAGGGAAGCCGGGGCAGAGCCAGCACCCGCTCGAGATAGAAGCGGTAGCCGCAGCGCGCGTACTCGCCGAGGCTCGAGTAGCTGAGCTTCGCGATCGGGGCCCCGGTGGCGGCGACGGGCACGGCGGCGATCGGGCGGTCCTCGCCCGGCTGCTCGGCATCCCCGCGGCCGGGCGCCTCGACGCGCGGTGCCGCGTCCTCGCCGGCCGCGGCGATCACGTCGCCTTCGGGCTCCGGCTCGGCCGGCTGCAGCAGCGCGTAGGCGACCGTGGCCACCGAGCCCTCCCACTCCCGCTCCGCCACGTCCCGGAGCCGGCCCTGCTCGAGGCGGGCGGCGATGTCGGGCACGAGCGCCGGGGCGATCCAGGCGATCGGTCCCGCCGCGCGCTCCCAGCCGGCGAGGGCGGCAGCTCCGCTCAGCACCAGGCGCTCCTGGGCCCGGGTCATCGCGACGTAGAACAGCCGCCGCTCCTCAGCCGCCTCCTCCGCCGTGCTCGTGTCGCCGAGCTCCTTGTAGGCCAGCGCGGGCTCTGCCCTGCCGCTGCCGGGGCGACTCAGCCGCAGGCCGATCCGGCCGTCGCGGCCGATCCGGAGCAGCTCCGAGCTCCAGCGCGGACCACGACCGAGGTCGGCCACGCAGACGATCGGGAACTCGAGGCCCTTGGCGCGGTGAATCGTCATCAGCCGGACCGCGTCGAGCGCCTCCCCCTCCACCGGTGCCTCGCTCTCCCGCGGTGCGCCACCGCCGAACGCCGCCCCACTCGAGTCCGCGCGGGCCCCGGCGAGCAGCAGGAACCCGCGCAGATCTCGGCCCCGGGCCGCCTCGTGCTCGCGCCCGAGCCGCATCAGCTTGCGGATGTTGGCCAATCGGCGCTCGCCGCCGTGGCGCCGCAGGATCGCCAGGTCGTAGCCCGTCAGCTCGAGCACGCGCTCGACCAGCTCCTCGATCCCGCGCCGCGCCATCGCGGCGCGCTCGCCGGCGAACCAGACCGCGAACCGCGCCAGCCCGTCGCGGTCGTCCGGCTCGAGGTCGTCGAGCGCCCCGCCCTCGGGCGGCTCGCGGATCACCCACCACGGGTCGCGAGCCACCTCGCGCGCGGCGGCGGCGACGAGCACGAGCCCGTCCGGCGAGAGCCCGACCAGCGGCGAGGCCAGCACGGTATAGGTCGCCTCCTCGTCGCGCGGGTTGGCCAGCGCGCGCAGATACGCGACCAGGTCGACGACCTGGGGATGGGACCAGTAGCCGCGACCGCCGATCACGTAGGTCGGAACCCCGAGATCCTCGAGCGCCCGCTCGTACGCGCGCAGGTCCGTCGTCGCGCGCGTGAGCACGACGACGTCGCCGGCCGCCGCGCCGGCGTCGATCAGCTCCTGCACCCGGGCCGCCAGTGCCCGTGCCTCGGCCAGCCGCCACGGCGTCGCCAGCCCGTCCTGCTGCGCCCACTCCGCACCCTTCTCGGCGATCAGCAGCTCGACCCTGGGGTCATCGGCGGGCGGGTCCGTGCGCCCGGCCCGCAGCGGCGTGAAGCGCGCGCCGAACACGTCCGCGAAGGCCGGGTTGAGCGCGTCGAGGATCTCGCGGCGGGAGCGGAAGTTGATCGTCAGCGTGGCGTGCGCGCCGCTGGCCGCGAGCTGCGCGCGCCGGCGTTCGAACAGCGCCACGTCGGCATGGCGGAAGCCGTAGATCGACTGCAGCGCGTCGCCGACCGTGAACAGGTTCGCGCGGGCGATCGACTCGATCAGCTCCAGCTGCACGGGGTTGGTGTCCTGGAGCTCGTCGACCATGATCTGCTCGAACCGGTCGGCGTAGCGGTCGCGGAGCTCGCGGTCGCAGGCGAGCACGTCGCGGGTCATCAGCTCGAGGTCCTCGAAGTCGAGCAGCGAGCGCTCGTGCTTGAGCTCGGCGTAATGGACGCCGTAGTCGGCGAGCAGCCGGCCGAGCAGGCCGAGCACTCCGGCCGCGTGCACGTGCTCGCAGGCGGCACGGAATCGCTCCAGCGCGTCGGTGTAGGCGAGGCAGGCGGGCGTCCGCAGCGCCGCTCCGTTGCCACCGGGGAGAGCGAGGCCGCCCAGCTCGGCGGGCCACGGATCCGGGGCCTCGATCAGCGCCGTGCCGCTCTCGATCCGGGCCAGGGCATCGACGACTCTCGGCGTCTGATCGGCGCCGCCGAGCTCCGCGGCGGTGAGGGCCGCAGCGTCGCGCAGCGCCAGCCGCGCCAGCCCCAGGTCGGGCGCGGCCCGGAGCGGAGGCAGCGCCGGGACCGACTGGCCGCGCGAACGCAGCTCGTCGTAGATGGCGCCGATCGCCGCGCGCAGCGGTACCGGCCCGTAGCTGGCGATCAGGTCCAGGCCGCCGGTGACGCCGGTGGCCAGCTCCTCGAGCGCGGCCTCGAACGCGGCATCGGCCAGGCGGGCGGCCTCGGCCTCGTCGATCACCGTGAACGCCGGGTCGATCCCGGCCGCCAGCGCGTTGGCCCGCAGCACCCGGGCGCAGAACCCGTGGATCGTGGAGATGAAGGCGCCCTCGGTGGCGTGAGCCGCCTCGTCGGCGCCGAGCTCGCGCAACCGCAGCCGGATGCGCTCGCGGAGCTCGGCCGCGGCCTTCTCGGTGAACGTGATCGCCAGCATCGCCGTGACCTCGACCCGATCCTCGAGCACCGCGCGCACGAATCGCTCGACCAGCACCGACGTCTTGCCGCTGCCGGCGTTGGCATCGACGATCAGATCTCCGCGGCGGCGTTCGATCACCGCGAGCTGCTCGGGCGTGAACGCGATCATCCGACCCTGCAGATGCCTGGGTGCTGACACCCGTCCCGCGAGCACGTCTCGGGGCACGGCGTCAGGTCGCCCACCCTCAGGCGCTCGGCCAGCGCCACGGCGCGGACGGCCGCGTCCTCGAGCTCCTCCTCGAGCGCCACCGCATCCCGGGCGTCGGTTCCGAACAACCCGGCCGCGGGCACCGCATCGTCGAGGAAGATCCCGCGCGGGCGCAGGCGATCTCCGCTGAGCGGCTGGTAGAGACCGCCCGCGGGCGTCAGCCCTAGCAGCTCGCGCACGACCAGCATGTAGATCGCCACCTGCAGCTGGCGGTCCTGGCGCCAGCGGGCCCCGGGGTGCCGGGCGCTCGGGGAGCCACTCTTGTAGTCACGCACGATCGCCCGCGTCCCCCCCGGGTCGACATCGACGCGATCGATCATGCCGCGCACGCGCACCTGCGACTCGCCTTCGCCGAGCTCGAGTGGCGGCAGCGACGCCTCGTCGCCGGCGAATCCGAACCGCTGCTCCAACCCCACCGGCTGCCAGGCCTGCCCGCTGGCGGCCTCGAACTCGAGGTAGTGGCGCAGGTCGGCTTCGATCGCCCGCAGCACGGCCCGCCTGACCGCCTCCGATCGGCCCCGCGCAACCGTCGGGGGCAGCTCGGCGAGCACCTCCCCGAGGAGCCGAAGCGCCCGCGGCAGCGATTCGGGCGTGACCGGGCCCTGGAGTCCGCGCAGCACCCGCTCGAGCGCGTTGTGCATGTAGCTGCCCCGGGCCATCGGCTCCGGCTCGGGATCGAAGCGATCGGGTTGCAGCTCCTTCTCGACCATCCACTTGACCGGACAGTCGGCGTAGGACTCGAGCGCCCCGGGCGAGACGACCTCGCGATGGCGCACATGCGCGAGCGCGCGCGCGCCGAGTGTCCGGGGCGGCTCCGCCACGGCGCGGTCGCGCCGCGTGGCCAGGGCCCGCGCCCGGGCGCGCTCCCGCGCGGTCGGGGCAAGCTCCGGCGCCCACACGATGTCGGCCAGCAGGCGCCGGGTCCGGCGCTCTGCCCAGCCGTCGGCCATCAGCTCCTCGACATCGTCGATGAACGGCGAGCGCAGCGCGAGATTGCCCTCCTCGTCCGAGCTCCGGTAGCTCAGGTAGACCCGCTCGGTGGCCCTCGACGTACAGGCATAGAAGAGGTATCGCTCGCGCTCCAGCGCGTCCTCGTTCGGTCTCAGCACGAGCCCGGATGCGGCCGCGAGCTCGCGCCGGCGCTCGTCGGACAGGAACGGGTCCGGCGCGGCGGGCAGCGGGAACTCGCCCTCCTGCAGCCCGCACACGAAGATCGCCCGGAAGCGCCGGGCCCGGATCGCCAGCGGCTCGGCCAGCAGCACCGCCCCCGGCCGCGGCGCCGTACCCGCGGGCACGAGCAGCTCCTCGACGGCCTCGATCAGCTCACGCCCGCGCAGCTCCTCGCCCAGCTCGCCGAGCCCGGCGACGGCGCGGTCCAGGACGGTCAGGGCTCGCGCGTCGAGCTCCTCGTCGGCGCCGAGCATCGGCGCCCGGCGGCGGTGCGGCGAGGCGAACAGCCGCCGGGCCTGCCGCGCGAGCTCGGCGGCCGGGTCATCGGCCTCCCGCAGGGCGTCGATCTCGCCGAGCCGCCAGCCCAGCTGCGCGCGCGCCTGGGCCGCCGTGCGCAGACCCTCGCGCCGGATGTGGCGCTCGAGCGCGTCGGCCAGCTCGGGGTGTTCGAGCAGACCGGGCGAGCGCAGGTAGTGCAGCAGATCCTCGGCCCGTGCTCCGTCGAGCAGCGCGCAGCGCGCGAGCGCCAGCACCGAGCGCCCGAGTGTCGTGTGCGCGAACGCGACCTGGTGCTCGAACGAGAGCGGGATCCCGGCGCTCCCGAACACGTTCTCCACCAGTGCCACCGAGCGCGCCGGCGACCGGTAGATGACGGCGATCTCGTCGCCGGGGACGCCGGCGCCCAGCAGAGCGAGCACCTCGGAGGAGACGAGCTCGGCCTCGGCCCGCTCGCCACCGGCCTCCAGCAGGCATACCACCGAGCCGGGCTCGATCGGCTGCTGCCCGGAGCCCGGGGGCTCGAACAGGCGCCGCTCGAGCCGGTAGAGGACGGCGCGGGCAGCGGGCTCGTAGTGGTCGTCGGCGGCCGGCAGCTCCAGCACCCGGGTGGCCAGTGGCCGCAGCTGCTCCACGGCCTCGGCCCGGGCCCGCAGCGCTTCGTGCCCGACCTCGTAGGTCAGTGACACGGTCACCGCGACGTCCACCGCCCGCGCCAGCGTCTCGACCGCGTCGCGCTGCACCGGCGTCAGGTCGTCGAAGCCGTAGAAGAAGACGGGTCTCGTGCCCCAGCTCGCCGGCGCCGCGCGCAGCGCGTCGAGCGCCCGCCACGCGTACAGGTCCGCGTCCACGCGCCCGAGGCGTTCGAGCTCGCGGGCGTAAGCGAGGTAGATCGAGCCGACGTCGTCGGCATACAGCCGGCGCGCGGGGTCCTCGCCCGCCCAGGCCCGCATCGCTTGCGCGAACCGCGGCGACGTGATCAGCGAGCGCTCGAGCTCGGACAGCAGCCGCACGGCGGCGGCCGCGAAGCCCGGTGAATCCGCGGACCGGCTGAGCAGCGCCAGCCGGCTGCTGTCGAGCACGCGCCGGACCACGCGCTCGCGCTGCAGCGCGGAGACCGGCTGCGCGATGTAGCCGGCATGCGCCGCGATCTCGCCCACGAGGCCCGTGAAGGTGTGGACGGCGCCCCCCAGGACCGCCCCCTCGGCCGCGAGCTCCCGCGAGTAGTGCTCGACGTCGGCTCGGGTCGGGACGACGAGCACGGCTCCGCGGCGGGTCGCGGACCCGTAGGCACCGAGGACCTCGCCCGCCTTGGCGGAGTTGGCTGGTCCGAGCACGAGCGTGAGCGGCATCGCCGACATGGTCGCGCGCGGCCCCGACGCATCCCCGGGGACGGATCGCCTCGGGAGCGGCTGCACGCCTGAGCCGTTGGTCGCGTGTCGCGCGCGGCGACGATCATGGTGTCGGGGCGCGGTGACGGCGAAGTGGGGGTGTCCGAGCCCGCCGGCCCGCCGGTGCCGCTGTTCGTCGTCTCGGGCGATCGGCGACTCCGGGTCGCCACCGACGCCGGACCCGGCTCTCCACCGGCCCCGGCGACACGACGATCTGGCTCGCCGGCGGGACTCCGTGATCGCGTCCGGGGCTCTCGGCAGACTCGTCCGAGTGCGGCGCTTCAACCTCTGCAACGGCCCGATGCAGCGCGACGACGACGAGCCGCCGGGCTACGGCGGCCTGTACGCCCGCGTGTCCCGGCAACTCGGCGCGCAGGAGCTCGCGTTGAAGCTGTTCGAGCTCGAGCCGGGCCAGAGCATCTGCCCCTACCACTACGAGTACGTCGAGGAGTGGCTCGTGGTGCTCGAGGGCCGGCCGACGATCCGCCACCCGGGCGGCGAGGACGTCGCCGAGCCCGGCGACGCGATCTGCTTCCCGAGCGGCCCCGACGGCGCCCACAAGGTCACCAACCACGGCCCCGGCACCGCCCGCATGATCATGTTCTCCGACGGCCGCGAGCCCTCGGTGGCGGTCTACCCGGACTCCGACAAGATGGGCGTCTGGCCCGGCAACGAGTCCGACGCCATCATCATCCGGCGGAGCTCGGCCGTGGGGTACTGGGACGGGGAGGACCGGTAGCGGGCGGTTTCGTCGGGCGGTTCCCGTGATGGTTCGCGGGGGTGCGGGCGCATCTAGCCGCTGGGAAGAGTGGATTTGGGCCCGTCGGCGGTCGCCGACGGGCCGATTCCCCGAGGGTGGGCCGATTCCTTGCGATGGGCGCAAGTAATCGGCCCACCCTCACCAATCGCGCCCAGCCAGCCACTCTTCCCCGGCAGGCCGTTCCACGCCCAAACCCCGGCCCGCCCCACGGCAGACCAGCCCGAGCCGCCCCACGAACCTACGCCGCCTCGGGCTGCTCCGCCCCTGCCTCCGAGGCCGCCGCCCCGTTCGCAGCCTGACCGCCGGCGCCCGCAGCCTCCGCCTCCGCCTCCGGCGGCTTGTCGCCCTCGCGGGCCCAGGGCTCGTCGAACTCGACGCGCCACTTGCCGTCCTCGGACTGCTGCAGCGCCAGGCGGGCACGGAAGCTCTTGCCCGAGCGGCCCTTGAAGCCGGTGACGGGCTTCTCGGTGCGGCCGGTCTTGATCAGCTCGCGCGCGACGGCGATCGGGAGCTGCTTGCCGGCCTTGGACTTCCAGATCACGAACCCGCAGCCCGGATCGTCGCGCGACCAGCACGAGTAGCCCTTGCGGTTCTCGATGATGTCGTGGCTGCAGACCGGGCACGGCCCGAGGTTGGCCCGCGGGATGCGCACGTCCTTGAGCTTCGCGTCGAGCTCACCGACGGTCGCCTCGGCGAACTTGACGATGTCGCCCATGAACGCCCTGCGCGAGTCCTGGCCGGTCTCGATGTTGGCCAACCGGTGCTCCCAGGCGCCGGTGAGCCCGGGCGAGGTCAGGGCGTGCTCGCCGAGCAGGCGGATCACGTTCAGGCCCTTCTCGGTGACGACGAGGGCGCGTCCGTCGCGCTCGATGTAGCCGACCTGAAGCAGGCGCTCGATGATCGCCGCCCGCGTCGCGGGGGTGCCAATCCCCGACTCCTTCATCGCCTCGCGGAGCTCCTCCTCGTCGACCAGCTTGCCGGCGGTCTCCATCGCCCGCAGCAGCGAGCCGTCGTTGAAGCGGTGGGGCGGCTTGGTCTCCTTGGCCTCGGAGGCGACCTTCTCGACCTTCGCCTGCTCGCCCCGCTCGAGCGTGGGCAGCTGCTGCTCGCGGCCCTCGTCCTCGTCGCGTCCGGCGCCCTCCCCCTCGGCGATCTCGCCGTAGACGCCGCGCCAGCCGGGGACCAGCAGGACCTTTCCGCGCGTGCGGAAGACGTGGTCGGACACGGTCGTCTCCACCCGCGTGTTCTCCGAGACCGCCTCGGGATGGAAGACGGCAAGGAAGCGCCGCACGACCAGGTCGTACACCTTCCGGTCGTCCTCGTCCATCCTGTCGACCGGGTGGCGCTCGGCGTTGGTGGGGATGATCGCGTGGTGGTCGGTGACCTTGGCGTCGTTGACCACCCGGCCGAGCGGGAGGACGTCAAGGCCGGTCACGTACTGCGCCGCTGGCGCGTACTCGCGCTGCGAGCCGACGAGCTCGGCGATCGGCTTGATCTCCGGGACCATGTCGCTGGTCAGATAACGCGAGTTGGTGCGCGGGTAGGTCAGCGCCTTGTATTCCTCGTACAGCCGCTGGGCCGCGCCCAGGGTTCGCCGGGCGGTGAACCCGAACAGGCTGCTGGCGTGGCTCTGGAGCGAGGTGAGGTCGTACAGCAGCGGCGGCCGCTCCCTCGTCTCCCGCTTCTCCAGCTTGGTGATCGTGCCGGTCTGGCGCTCGGACGCGGCGACGATCGCCGCGGCCTCCTCCGCCGTCTCGATGCGGGGGTTGGCGCCGGCGTGGAAGCGGCCCTCGTACGCGCGGCGGGGCGACTCGGGGAGGGCGGCGAACTGCGCGTCCACGATCCAGTACGGCTCCGGCTTGAAGTCGCGGATCTCCTGCTCACGCTGGGCGAGGATGGCCAGCGTCGGGGTCTGGACGCGCCCCAGCGAGACGGCGCCGTCGAACGAGCTGCGCAGGCGGATCGTGGCGGCGCGGGTCGCGTTCATGCCGACGATCCAGTCCGCCTCAGAGCGCGAGCGGGCCGCTTCCTCCAGCGTGGCGAACTCGGAGCGCGGACGCAGGCCGTCGAATGCCTCCCGGATCGCCTTCTGGGTCATCGAGTTGAGCCACAGGCGCTTGACCGGCTTCTTGGAGCCCGCCTTCTCGTACAGGTAGGCGAAGATCAGCTCGCCTTCGCGTCCGGCGTCGCAGGCGTTGACCACCGTGTCGACGTCGTCGCGCGCCAGCTGGCGCTTGACCACGTTCATCTGCTTCTTGGAGCGCTCGTCGCGCACGACCAGCTTGAACTGCTCGGGAACGATCGGCAGGTCCGCCATCCGCCACTTCTTGAAGCGATCGTCGTACTCGTCGGGCTCGGCCAGCTGCACGAGGTGCCCGACGGCCCACGTGACCACGTGTTCCGGGCCCTCGAGATAGCCCTCTCCCTTTGTGAACGCGCCGGGCAGCACGCGCACCAGGTCGCGACCCACCGACGGCTTCTCTGCGATGACGAGTGTCTTCATGCGGGTTGCGGAGCGTAGCGCCCGAGGCAAGCCTGTTGCCTGGCCGTCAGCCCGCGCACACGCCGGTGCTGACCGGCCCCGAACGCCCCCGCGCATGGGCGAGTGCGGACAGCACGAGCGCGTTGGGGACCGCGAATCCACCCGGCCCCTGCCCGCTGGCGGCACCGCCGGTCACGGAGGCGAACACGGTCGCCACGACCTGGCCGTTGGCATCGACCATCGGACCGCCCGAGTTGCCCGGCCGCACGACCCCGCGCAGCGGCGTGATGCTGCGCACGATCGATCCCTGGCCGTAGGCGTCCTGGGTCCTCACATCGAGCGTCTGCCCGATCCGGCCGGGCTCGGCGTCGAACGGCCCGTCCTCGGGGTACCCGAGGATCGCCGCCGGCGTGCCGACGCGTGGGGCCGCCGCCACCGGCAGCGCGGGCTCCGACAGGCCGGGGACGCGCAGTAGCGCGATGTCGTCGTGAGTGTTGAAGGCCACCGGGATGGCGGTCAGGCTCGGGGCGTGCCCCCCGTCCTGCACGACGGTGTCGTCCTCGCCGGCCACCACGTGGGCGTTGGTGACCACGAGCCCCGGGGCGATCACCCAGCCGCTGCCCTCGACGCCCAGCCCGCACGCAGTGCCGAGCACCCGCACGACACTGTGGCGGGCGGCCCGGACCCCGGGCAGGGCGAGGATCCCGCGCGTCGGTTGCGGAACGTCGGCGGCGGGACCGCTCACGGACGGGATCGGGTCGAAGCGCGCCAGCGCGTTGAGAATCGGGCCCGAGGGCGGCAGCAGCTGGTTGAGCTCGCCCAGGATCGCCGAGCGCTGGATGTCCTCGCGCAGCGGGCGCGATCCCGCGGACTGGAGCGCCACCGCCCCGACGATCCAGGCGATGCCGAGCCCGACACACGCGGTCAGGGCGGCTCCGAGCAGCCCGTCGACGGTCTTCAGGCCGGGTAGCCGCAGCGCCGCCCGTGCGCGCATGCCGAGCCCCTCGAAGCCGCTCGCGAACGCGCCGCCCACGAGCAGAGCTCCGACCAGCCCGAACACCGGCGCGTACTGGGAGCGGTCGCCGCCGGGCAGGACCAGCGGCGCGATCCGCGTACCGATCACCGCACCGAGCGCGAACCCGACCAGCGACAGCACGCCAACGATGAACCCCTGCAAGTAGCCGTACAGGGCCAGCAGGGCCGTGAACGCGACGATCAGCCAATCGATTGTCGTCACAACAGCAGAGACTGTAGGGCCTGCTCGACCTTGCACCACCGCGCTGCCCGCCGGCGCCATCTTCTACATTCCGTTGCAGATGTCTCAAGGAGTGAATGGTGTAGATGTCTCAAGGGGCTGAATCCGCATCCACGCTGAGGCGCCCGGCGGCCCGGCCGACTCCGCGGCGCCGGCGCCTGCTGACCCGCACGTTGCCGCTGGCCGGCGTCGCCGTGCTGGCTTTCGCGGCTGGGATCGTGACTGCGACCGGCCCCGGCCGGGCCGAGCGCCGCCTGGTCACGAACTACGTCGGAGCCTGGGCCCGCGGTGACTACATGCAGATGTACAACCTGCTCGATCCGGCTTCCAAGCGCGGCCTGTCTGAGCTCGGCTTCCGTGCCGCGTATGCGGCCGCCGCCGGCACGGCGACCCTGGCTGCCGTCGTACCGCTGCAAGTCGGCAGCCGGCAGGGTGATCTGGTCCCGGTCTCGGTTCGTGTGCGCACGAACGAGTTCGGCACGCTGCGAGAGACGCTCGAGGTGCCCCTGGTGGGCTCGGGCTCGGATGCCCGCGTGGGCTTCTCGGATCGGTTGCTGTTCCCGGGCCTGCTGCCGGGAGAGCGCCTGACCCGGCAGGTCGCGCTCGCGCCCCGGGCCGAGCTGCTGGCGCGCAACGGGATTCCCCTGGCCCAGGGTCCGAACCGCACCTCGCCGATCCCGGACGTCGCCTCCGAGATCGCCGGGACCCTCGGTCCGATCCCGCCCGGTCAGGCGGCCGCGTACGCCGCCGCGGGATACCCGCCCAACGCCCAGGTCGGGATCACCGGCCTCGAGCGGGTCTTCCAGCCGCAGCTCGCGGGGACGCCGGGCGGCACGCTCCGCGCGGGCTCGCGGGTGCTGGCGCGCAGCACGCCGGAGTCGGGTCTGCCGGTCACCACCTCGATCGATCCCGCGATCGAGCGCGCCATGATCACCGCGATCGCCGGCCGCTACGCCGGCATGGCGGCGATGGACCCCCGCACCGGCGAGCTGCTGGGGCTGGCCGGAGTCGCCTTCTCGGCCTTACAGCCCCCCGGCTCGACGATGAAGATCATCACCGCCACCGGAGCGCTCGAGGCGGGCATCGTGAAGCTGAGCGACACGTTCCCGGTGCGGAGCGGCGCCCCGATCGAGGGCGTGACGATCTCCAACGCCGGCGGCGAGTCGTGCGGCGGCACCTTCGTGCAGGCGTTCGCGAACTCGTGCAACTCGGTGTTCGCTCCGCTCGGGGCCAAGCTCGGCGCCGCCCGGCTGGTCAACGTCGCCGAGCGCTTCGGGTTCAACCAGCCGACCTCGATCCCCGGCGCCGCCGAGAGCCTGATCCCGTCGGCGAGCACGATCGGCGACGCGCTCGCGGTCGGCTCCTCGGCGATCGGGCAGGGAACGGTCCAGACGACGGCGTTGCAGATGACCGACGTCGCGGCCACGATCGCGATGGCCGGCAGGCGCCCGATCCCGACGCTGCAGCGCCACCAGACACCTCGCTTCATCCGCGTCACCAGCCGCCACATCGCGCACCTCGTGCAGGAGCTGATGATCGCCGTCGTGGCCTACGGGACCGGGACGTCCGCGCAGATCCCCGGCGTGGTGGTGGCGGGCAAGACCGGAACCGCGGAGCTGCGCGACACCGCCGGCCCGAATGCCGGACCGGACGCCGGCTCGCCGGCCAACACCGATGCCTGGTTCGTCGGCTATGCGCCGGTCGGGCACCCGAGCATCGTCGTCGGGGCGCTGTTCCCCGAACAGGGCGCCGGCGGCGCGACCGCCGCGCCGGCGGTCCACGACGTCCTGGTCGCCGGGCTGCACAGCGGCTGACCGGCCCGGCACGGCGGCCCCGGCACCCGCGAGCGCCGAGCGGCGTCCGGCTACAGCCGTCGGCCCTTGACGACCCGGCCGTCCTGGCGCTTGAGCCATACGCCGGCGATGATCCCGGCCACGGGCTCGAAGCGGAGATCAGGCGGAGCCGAGGGCCCGCGGTCCGGTGGCTGGTCCTGCTGCCACCGGTCCTGGGGGCTCAAAGGTCGATCGAGACCGTGGCCCAGAGCTGCCCGACCGGCCCGCGAATCTCGAGGATCAGCGGCCGGTTGGAGTACGCGGAGGTGTTGATCCGGAACAGCAGCAGCCCACCCTGCGTGGGGCCGAAGTAGGCGACGCTGTCGGGCACCGGCTGGGTGCCGTTCGGCTTCAGCAGCGTCGGCGTCCATACGTAGGGGTTCACGTTGGGGTCGAGTGGGATCGCGTTGTAGCGGTTGCCCTGCGTGTCGATCATGTCGAAGTTGTGAGCCGTCGTCAGCGGCGCGTTGGTCTGGTTCCTCGCGGCGATGAAGACGGCGAACCACTCCTCGTCGGGGCGCAGCGGCGGCGTGCCCGGCGCCAGACCCTTCAGGTACTCCATGTCCTCGACGTCGTACTGGTTGAGCTCGCGCGAGAGCTGCACCTGGTAGGTGATCCCGCCGGCGTCCACGTAGAAGCCCTCGTTGTCGGCCACGTGGGGGTGGGACTGCTTGTTTCCGCAGGCCGCCAGACCCAGCGCCAGCACCAGGCTCACAGCCACTATCAACAGG
Source organism: uncultured Solirubrobacteraceae bacterium (assembly GCA_963816005.1). Lineage (GTDB taxonomy): Bacteria > Actinomycetota > Thermoleophilia > Solirubrobacterales > Solirubrobacteraceae > Palsa-465. The sequence goes on from CAWFKF010000018.1 coordinate 163,263, forward strand.
GGACGGGCTCTCACGGCGCGCGGAAGTCTATCCCGAACGCCCGGCGACGCGATCCGCAGCGGCGGTCACTGGGATGCGATCGACGCCCGACGGCCGCGCCCACGGCCCTCTTCCAGGATCGAGCGCAGGCGCCGCATCGCCTTGGCCGCCTGACGCTTGTTCCACGACCGGGAGCCGAGCACCTCGAGCAGCCGATCCGAGAGCATCACCGGCTCGGTCTCGATCGTGTACTGCACCTTGGTCGAGTCCCCGGGAGCCGGCGTCAACGTGTACGTGCCGACCATGCGGATCCGGTTGAACTTGCCGCCGCGGCCCTTCTCGACAATGCGGAAGGGCGGCTGGATATCGGCGAAGGTCATGTCCGCCCAGGAGAACCGGCTCAGCGGGGCCTTCACGCGGAAGCGGGCGCCGGCGCCGGCGCCGATGGTGTTCTCACGCAGCAGGTGCCAATCGACCAGATAGTGGTCGGTGAACTCGGCGTGGTTGGCGATATCCGCGAGATAGTCGAAGACCTGCTCGCGGGGCTTCGAGATCGTGGTCGAGACGGTCACTGGATGCATACCGCGGGGAGTCTACGGACCGCCCGCCGAGGGTGGCGTCGGGACCGCCCGTGGAGGGCGACAAATGGTCTACGCTGCGCGCTGATCGGTGATGCGAATTCGCACGGCGTGCCCGAACTCGGGGCCGTGAACGAGGCGCGAAGCCGTGGGCCGCTCCCGGCGCACATGGCGGCAGAGCTCGCACAGCATCCGGCCCGCTTCGTAGACGTACACGCGCTCTCCGACCAACGGAGTCCGATGGCAGCGGTCACAGCGTTCGCAGCCTGCGGCGATCGCCCCGACGCTGCGCTTCAGCATCGCCAATTCCAGCGCCGGAATGTCGCGAACCGAATCTCGCATCGTGCTCTGGTTCGTGGCCGATCGTTGTCTTCCTTCTGATCACACCGGTTTTGGTTCAAAACGCTGTGGGTACTCGTTGACGCGACAGCTATCATTGAGGGTGGATCGGCCGGGCTTTGGGAGGCGCCGCTGTTACACAGGAGATGGCCCATGAAGGCGTGGATGTCGGGTAGCGTTGCGGGCACCGGGACTTTTCGCTGCACTGACTGCGATTACCCAGTGTCACTCGATGTGGCTGACGAGCTGCCTGAATGCCCCAATTGCGGTGGCCGGGAGTTCGTCAGAGCATCGCTGTTCACGACCTCACAGACCGCGATCGTGGAAATGGTTCCGGAGCTCGAGGATCAGGACTGGCTCGGTGAGCTGCGCCACGGCCTCGACGAGCCCGGCCAGTACCTCGCCTATTGCGAGGCCAACGAGGGCGTGGCCGCCTTCGCGCTGCGGCGCGAGTGGACCCGGATCGGGCGCAGCCTGGCGGCTGACATCCGCTTCGACGACCCGACCGTATCGCGGCGCCACGCGCTGATCGTGCGCCAGCCGGACGGGCTCCGCGTACTCGACGACCGCAGCCTCAACGGTGTCTTCGTGAACGGCGAGCGCGTCGAATGGAGCACCCTGGCCGACGGCGACGAGGTCGTGATCGGCCGCCATCACCTGCATTTCGTCGAGGTCCCGGTCGTGTCCGGGATGCGCGACCCGCACCGCCCCAGCGGCGAAACCAGCGCGCTCACCGGCTGAGCCGCCGGGATCTGGCCGCGCTCGCCTATAGTGCGGCTCCTTCGATGGCGACCACAATCGCGGTCCTCTCCCAGAAAGGCGGCACCGGCAAGACGACGGCGGTTCGCACGCTGACCGACGTCTTCCGCCGTCTCGGGTTGACCGTCCTGGCGGTCGATCTCGACCCGCAGGGCAATCTGTCGGACTACCTCGATGTCGATCCCGATGCGTTCCCGACGATCGGGGACGTGCTGACCGGGCGCGCCGAGCCCGCCGCGGCGGTCCACGGCGGGATCATCCCGGCCAATCTCGGCCTGGCCGAGGCCGAGCTCACGTTGGGCGGGAAGATGGGCCGCGAGCTGACGCTCAAGAAGGCACTCGGTCAGGTCAAGGGCGAGTACGAGGTGGTGATGATCGACTGCCCGCCGGCGCTCGGGCTGCTCACGGTCAACGCGCTGGTCGCCGCGGACTACGCGCTGCTGTCGGCCGAAGCCCAGTACTTCGCCCTCCAAGGGGTCGAGCAGGCGCTGGAGGTGATCGAGCTGGCCCGCGACAGCCTCAACCCCGGGCTCGAGTGGCTCGGCGTCGTGCTCAACATCGCCGACATGCGCACGCGTCACTCGCGCGAGGCGTTCGACTCGCTGCGCGAGCACTTCGGCGAGAAGCTGATCGACACCACCATCCGGGCCTCGATCGCCTACGCCGAGTCGGCCGAGCGGGCGGTGTCGATCATCGACTACCGCCCCGATCTCGGGGTCGACTACCTCAATGTCGCCGACGAGCTCCTGCGCCGGCTCGGCCTCGATCAGGCTCGCGGCCGGCTGGCGGCGATGGTCGATGGCGGCAGCGCCACCGCAGGGGTGTGAGACCCGGCGGCGGCACCGTCCGCCGGCGGTGTCAGACCGACCGCTGGTAGGCGCGAAAGGCCCGCGTCGCGAACGTCACGCACAGCGCAGTCAGCGCCAGCAGGAACCCGAGCCGCGCGGCCACGAGCCCCCAGTCGGGACTGCTCGAGGTCGCGGCCCGGCCGGCCACGACGGCCCAGTTGAGCGGGTTGAAGTCGGAGATCACCTGCATCCCATGCGGGATCAGGTTGCTGGCCAGGAACGCCGAGGACAGGAACGTCAGCGGCAGCAGCAGGAACTGCACGGCGCCGATCAGCGCCTCCTCCTGCCGCATGATGAGCGCGAAGCCGTTGGACAGCGCGCCGAACGCAGCTCCGAGCAGCGCCGCGACCACGAGCAGCACGGCGATGCCGCCGACGCCGCCGGGGAAGCTCGCGCCGACGAGCAGGGCAAGGCCGACGATGATCACCGACTGGATCAGGATCACCACCGCCTCCTTGACGATCCGTCCGGCGATCAGCGCCTCGCGACGCACCGGCGAGACCAGGAATCGGTCCGTGACGCCCCGGTTGAGATCCTCGATCAGGGCCATCCCGCTCCAGCCCGAGGAGAACATGGCCGACATCGCCACGACCCCGGGGACCAGGAAGCCGATGTAGGAGCCGTGGGCGTTGAAGCCGGGGATCTCGATCACCCGCTTGAACAGGGTCCCGAACAGCAGCAGCCAGATCACCGGCTGGACCAGCGTCACCGCCACGAACCACGGCTGGCGCCACAGCTCGCGCAGGTGCCGCACGGTCATGTACGTGGTCTGCTTGACGGTCGTCATCGGGCCACCTCCCTCGCCTCGGCTTCGGCCGCATCGAACGTGCGGCCCGTGAATCGCAGGTACACGTCATCCAGCGACGGCCGGGCCACCCGCACCGAGGCGACGGCCACGCCGTGGGCCTCGAGCGCCTGCAGCACGACCGGGACCGCGCGGCCGCCGTCGTCGGCGCGGGCCCGCAGCGCGCGGCCCTCGACCGTCACCTCGCGCACGCCGTCCACGCGGTCGAGCGCGGTGCTCGCGGCGCCGTTGTAATCGCCGGCGAGATCGACCTGGATCGCGTCGCCGCGAAGCTCGCGCTTGAGCTCATCCGGCGTCCCCTCCCCCACGACCGAGCCGCGATCGACGATGGCCAGGCGCGACGCGAGCTGGTCGGCCTCCTCGAGATAGTGCGTGGTCAGCAGCACGGTGATCCCCTGCTCGCGGGCGAGCCGCGCGATCTCGTTCCACATCTCGGAGCGGACCTCGGGGTCGAGCCCGGTGGTCGGCTCGTCGAGGAACAGCACCTGCGGATCGTGGATCAGCGCCATCGCCACGTCGAGCCGGCGCTGCATGCCGCCGGAATAGCCCTTGGCGATCCGGTCGGCGGCGCCCGCCAGTCCGAAGCGCTCGAGCAGCTCGCCGGCGCGCTGCTCCAGCCCGCGGCCGCCCATCCCGTAGAGCTGGCCCTGCAGCCTCAGGTTCTCACGCCCGGTCGCCTGCACGTCGACCCCGGAGCCCTGGGCGACCACGCCGATCGCGCGGCGGACCCGATCCGGCTGGGCGAGCACGTCGATTCCCGCCACCTGGGCCTGCCCGGAGTCGGGCCGGGCCAGTGTGGTCAGGATCTTGACCGCTGTCGACTTGCCGGCGCCGTTGGGCCCGAGCAGCCCGAAGATCGTCCCGGCCGCGACGGCGAACGACAGCCCGTCGAGCGCGGTCACGTCCTTCGGATAGGACTTGACGAGCTCGATCGCCTCGATTGCCTCCCTCATATCGTGCATACCTCCGCGTAGACTTGCTTCATCCGTGGGTATCTTAGATACTATAATGTTTAGCTGTCAAGAAGCTTACCTGATGAAAGGACCCCAGTGCCCCCGGACTCGGACGTGAGCTCCGTCCCCGAGGCGAGCGCCACCCGCGAGGACCTGGTCGACCAGCTCGTCAACGCGGTGCGAGCGAGCCAGCGCGCCACCGATACGATCGACGAGGTCGCCGGTCAGATCCTCGGGCTGAATCGCTCCGACGGCCGCTGCCTCGACATCATCGACCAGCACGGCCGCATCACCGCGGGTGACCTCGCCCGCGAGAGCCGCCTCACGACGGGCGCGATCACGGGGGTGATCGACCGCCTCGAACGCGCCGGCTACGTCCAGCGCACCGCCGACCCCAACGACCGCCGCCGAGTGCTCGTCGAGCTCACCCCCGCGGCGCGCGAGGGGAGCTGGGAGCTGTTCGGACCGCTCGCCGAATCAACCGCGCCCCTGCTGTCGCGCTACAGCGACGACGAGCTGCGCCTGCTGATCGAGTTCCACCGGCTCGGCCGCGAGATCCAGGAGCGCCACGTGGAGCATCTGCAGGAGGTCCTCCGGGCCAAGCGGGAAGCCCGCCCTACATCCCCCTGACCTCGGCCCCCTGCGATTCGAACGGCGCCCGCCTCACGGCTGCCCAACCCTCGGTCTCCCGCCCGAGTGCGGCGATGAGCGATCCGGTCCGGTCGTAGTGCGACCAGAACAGGACCGTGGGGCCGGCGCCGGAGATCGTCGCCCCGAGCGCGCCGAGGTCCGCGGCGCGCCGCACGAGCTCGGCGGAGCGCGGATACAGCGAGGCTCGGTAGGGCTCGTGCAGCCGGTCGTGCAGGGAGGCGGAGATCAGATCCCAGTCGCTGGTCGCGAGTCCGAGCAGCAGCATCGAGGCGTGGGCGACGTTGAACACCGCATCGGACATCGGCACAGTGGCGGGCAATGCGTCCCGGGCGGCTTCGGTCTGGACCCCCGTGCACGGGACGGCGAGCACGGCCTCGAGCCCCATCGGCATCTCGAGCCGGTGCGATCGGAGGCCGTCGCAGACCACCAAGCCGCCGTCGAGCGCCGCCGCGACGTTGTCAGGATGCCCCTCGAACTCGACCGCGAGCGCGCGGACGTCGGCGTCGAGCTCGAAGATGTGATCGGCGGCCATCAGCCCCGCGACCACGGCCGCGGCGCTTGACCCGAGGCCGCCGCACAGCGGGATCTCCGAGGCGATCCGGAACGTGAACCCTTCCGCCGGGTGCAGGCGCTCGAACGCCTGCACGACGAGATTGCTACGGTCCCGCGGCAGCGCAAGCTCGGTCTCGACCGCGAACGTACCCGTCTCCATCACCTCGACCTGGAGGTGCAGCGCCAGCGCGGCGGCCATCACGTCGAAGCCCGGCCCCAGGTTGGCGGAGGACGCGGGGGCGCGGACGAGCCGTCGGCGGCCGAGCGTCATCCGAGGACGGCCCGCTCGATCGCTCCGAGCTCGGGTTCGCACGGAACGACCGCGCCCGCCTGCTCGAGCGCTGTCTGCGGATCCTTGAGGCCATGGCCGGTGAGCACGCACACGATGCGCTCCGCGTCGCGCGACCCGTGTGCGAGCAGGCCGGCGACGCTGGCCGCCGACGCCGGCTCGCAGAACACGCCCTCGGTGGCGGCGAGGAAGCGGTAGGCGTCGAGGATCTGCGCGTCGCTGACCGCGTTGACAGCTCCGCCCGAGGACGTCATCGCGTCCATCGCCTCCTCCCAACGGGCCGGGTTCCCGATCCGGATCGCGCTGGCCACCGTCTCCGGGTGCGTCACGGGGGCTCCGCGGACCAGCGGCGCGGCGCCCGCGGCCTGGAAGCCGAACATCCGCGGCCGGTGCCCGGCCTCGTTGAAGCCCTTCCAGTAGGCGGTGATGTTGCCCGCGTTGCCGACCGGTATACAGAGCGCGTCGAGCTCCCCGCCGAGCTGCTCGACGAGCTCGAACGCGGCCGTCTTCTGCCCCTGGATGCGGAACTCGTTGACCGAGTTGACGAGCGACACCGGGTGCCGGGCGGCGAGCTCGCGCACGAGCTTCAGCGCCTCGTCGAAGTTGCCGCGCAGCGCGACCACGCGGGCGCCGTGCATCAGCGCCTGGGCCAGCTTGCCGGTCGCGATCTTGCCCTCGGGGACGATCACCGCGCCGCGCAGCCGGGCCCGGGCGGCGTAGGCGGCGGCGCTGGCGGCCGTGTTGCCCGTGGACGCGCAGATCACGGCCTCCGCGCCCTCGCGTACGGCGGCCGACACGGCGCAGGTCATGCCCCGGTCCTTGAACGACCCCGTCGGGTTCGCGCCCTCGATCTTCAGCCACACGTCGGCGCCGGCGCGCTCGGATAGCCGCGGCGCGTGGACGAGGGGCGTCGACCCCTCACCGAGGGACACGACGGGGTCCCCGGGCGCGAACGGAAGGCGGTCGCGATAGCGCTCGATCAGTCCCGGCATCGGGGCGGAGCATGCCAGAGCGCCACACCGCGCTGCCACTCGCCCCCGCCGGGGTGACCCGCGGGTTCAACGCCCCGGCTGATGCGGGGCTAGCCGAACTCCTCCTCGAGCACGCGGATCGCCCGCGGCGGCGCCCGGAGGACGTCGAGGTCGGCGATCAGCTTCATCGCGCCGGCAAAGCGCGATTCGAGCACGGGGTGCACGACCATCACCAGGCGGGCCTGGTCGCGCAGGCCCTTCTGGACCACCGACTTGACCGACACGCCCTGCTCGGCCAGCAGCTGGGCGACCTGCGCCAGCACGCCGGGCTCGTCGGCCACTTCGAGATGCAGGTAGAAGGCCGAGACCACGTCGGAGACCAGCTCCAGGGCCTGCGTCGTCTCGGGCGTCGACGCCGGCGGGATCATCGCGCTGATCACGTCGCCGAGCACGGCGCTCGCGGTCTGTGGCCCTCCGGCGCCGGGTCCGGACATCGTGATCTCGGTGATCGCCTCGGACTCGACGGTGACGGCGTTGAACGGGCCGCTCACCGACGCCAGCGGGTGACCTGGGTACAGGAAGGCCGGGTGCACGCGCACCGACAGCCCGGCGCCGATCCGCTCCGCGGTGCCGATCAGCTTCAGCCCCAGGCCGAGCTCGCGCGCGTACTCGAGGTCGTCGGGCTTGATGTGCTCGATGCCCTCGTAGGGGACCTGGTCGAGATGCACCGGAGTATCGAAGGCGAGCCGGGCCAGGATCGCCATCTTGGCCGCGGCGTCGCGGCCGTCGATGTCCTCGGCCGGGTCGGCTTCGGCGTAACCGAGCCGCTGCGCCTCGGCCAGCGCCTCGGAGAACGTCTGACCTGTGCGCGCCATCTCGGTGAGGATGAAGTTCGTGGTGCCGTTGACGATCCCGTGCACGCGGTCGATCGTGGCGCCGGCGAGCGACTCCTGGAGCACGCGAATCACCGGCACGACGCCGGCCACGGCGCCCTCGAAGCGCAGCTGCACGCCGAGCTCGCGCGCCGTGTCCCACAGCTCCTCGCCGTGTTGGGACAGGAGCTGCTTGTTCGCGGTCACGACGTGGCGGCCGGCCCGCATCGCCCGCAGCACGTACTCGCGCGCGGGCTCGATGCCGCCGATCAGCTCGACGATCAGGTCCGAGCGCTCGAGCAGATCCTCGAAGTCCCCGCTCGAACGGGTCAGGATGCCGCTCAGCTCGGGGCGCAGGCCCGTGCGCACGGCGATCCGGTCGGCATGCTGGGGCAACATCGCCGCCAGGGCCGAGCCGACGGTCCCGTTGCCCAGCAGACCGACCCGGAACCGGCCCGGCTCGCTAGGAGAGGTCACGGGCGGCGAGGTCGTCGTAGGTCTCGCGGCGGACGACCATCCGGGCGTTGCCGCCGCGGCAGAAGATCACCGGCGGTCGGGGCACGCCGTTGTAGTTGTTGGCCATCGCGTGGCCGTAGGCGCCGGTCGCGGGGGTCACGATCACATCGCCGGCGGCCGGGTCGGGCAGCGCGATGTCGCGCACGATCACATCGCCGGACTCGCAGTGCTTACCGGCGACGTGACAGCGCTCGGTCGCCGCGGCGAGGGGGCGGTCGGCGATCAGCGCCTCGTACGCCGAGCCGTACAGCATGGGCCGCAGGTTGTCGGACATGCCCCCGTCGACCGCGATCCATGTCGACACGTTGCGCTTGACCGTCTCCACCGTGTAGAGCGTGACCGTGGAGTTGGCCACCAGGGCCCGCCCGGGCTCGAGCAGCAGCCGCTTGTTGAGCCCGAGCAGATCGTGGACGACGGTGACGATCGCATCGACGTAGTCGACCACCGCGGGTGGATGCTGCGAGGCCGTGTAGGCCGCCGCGAGACCGCCGCCGAGGTTGTAGACCGGGAAATCGCCGAGCGACGCGATCGCCTCGACGGCGTGACGGAACGGAGCCAGCTCGAACAGCTGCGAGCCGATGTGAGCGTGCAGGCCGACCAGCTCGAGGCTGGCCAGCTCGCTGACCCGGGCGATCGCCCGGCGAGCGTCGTCGAGGCCGAAGCCGAACTTCGAGTCGGCCTGTCCGGTCGAGATCGCCGCATGGGTGTCGCCGCTGACGTCGGGCGTGACCCGGATCAGCACCTCCTGGCGGCGCCCGGACTCCGCCGCGATGCGCTGGAGCCGCTCCATCTCGTCGAAGGCATCGAGCACGACGTGGCCGACGCCGGCCGCCAGCGCCTCGCGCAGCTCGGTCTCGGACTTCGCGTTGCCATGCAGGTAGATCCGGCTCGGGTCGAAGCCGCCCCGCAGCGCCAGCGCCAACTCGCCGCCGGACGCCACGTCGCAGGCCAGGCCCTCCTCGGCCAGCACCCGGTAGACGGCGGTGCACGGGAACGCCTTGGAGGCGAACAGGACGTCGAAGTTGGAGTGGCACGAGGCCAGCGCCTCGATGAAGGAGCGGGCGCGCGAGCGCAGGTCGTCCTCGGCGACGACATAGGCCGGGGTGCCGAACTCGCACGCGAGCTCGACCGCGTCGCAGCCGCCGACCTCGAGCCGGCCGTGCTCGTTGACCCGGGTGCCGAGTGGATAGACGTGACTGAGGCTCGATGTGGTGGCGCTCACGGGCCTAACGATATGCTGAGTCGCGTGAGAGCACGGTTGCGCTCGCAGTCGGCCATGCTCTGTGGGGGGCATTAGCGCCCGATGGGCCGCCTGCGCACGGTCAACCTGGCGACGCCGGCCGAGGTCGCGAAGCGGAACGGTCTCGCCTATTCGCTGTGGCTGCCGGAGGCCCCAACCGCCGGCGTCGTGATCCTGCACGGAGCCGGGTCCGCCAAGGAGAGCCACCACGACTTCGCCCGCGCCGCCCATGCCCTCGGGCTGGCCGCGATCGCGTTCGACCAGCGCGGCCACGGCGACAGCGACGGGCCGATGGGCGCCCGGGCGCTCGAGGACATCGCCGCGATCGCCGGACTGCTGCGCTCGAAGCTCGGACGCGCCGACGCGCCGATCGCCCTGCGCGGCTCGAGCATGGGCGGTTACATGGCGATTCTGGCCGCGCCGCAGGTGAGCGCTGCCGCGATCGTCGCGATCTGCCCGGCGAGCGCTGACGGCCTGCGCCGCGGGTTGCAGGCGGGCACGCTCCGGTTCGATGCCGACGTCGAGGCCATGGACGCGTTCCTCGCCGCGCACGATCTCTACGACGCGGTCGGGGCCCTGCAGGCTCCGCTGCTGCTGCTACACGCCGAGGGCGACGAGCAGGTCCCGGTGCAGCACTCGCGCGAGCTCGCCGCCCGGGTCGGCTCCGCCGGCAGCCGGCTGGTCGTGCTGCCGGGCGGCCATCATCGCTCGATCCAGCACGACGAGGAGCTCCAAGCCGTCAGCCTGAAGTTCATCACCAACGCGGTGCGAGCGCGGTCAGTGCCGCCGGCGGCGTAGGCGCAACGCCCGGAGTCAGTGCCCGAGCGACTTCAGCGCGCCGCCGAGGACCTGTCCGGCGCCGGCGTCAACGGGTCGCCGCGACCGGAGTCCGAACCGGCGCGTCTTGAGGCCCGATTCCCCTTCTCAGCCGCCGTTCACACCACGGCCTGGCACCGACCACCGAAGAACACCGCCGCCAAAGCATCCCCCGCCACCTCATCGCTCCCCCACACGCACTCTTGACCCTTCCGTTAGCCGGTCTGCCAAGATGGAGAGGCTATGGCGCAATCCAAGTCATTCGGCCGGGATCCGGGGTTGCAGGCGCGGATGTTGCTGACGCTGTTCCTGCTCGGGCTCGTCTATGCCGTCCTGATCGGCGTGCTGTTCGCCGCCGGGGTCGGCGCCGTCACGATCGCCGTGATCGCCGGCGGCCTGTTCCTGGTCCAGTACTTCACCTCGGACAAGATCGCAATGCTGTCGATGGGCGTCCACGAGGTTACGCCGCAGGAGGCGCCGGACTTCCACGCGCTGATCGAGCGCCTGTGCATCCAGGCCAACATGCCCAAGCCGCGCGTGGGCATCGTCGACACCCAGATGCCAAACGCGTTCGCGCTCGGGCGCTCGCCGAAGACCGCCACCGTGTGCGCCACGACCGGGTTGCTGAACCTGCTCTCCCCGGCCGAGCTCGAGGCTGTGATGGCGCACGAGCTGACCCACGTGCAGAACCGCGACGTGATGGTGATGACGCTCGCCAGCTTCTTCGCCTCGATCGCCTCGTTCATCGTTCAGATGGGGTTTTGGTTCGGCGGTGCGTTCGGCAACGACAACGACGAGGGACCCGGGGCCGTGGTCGTGATCCTCGTCTCCGCAGTGGTCTACGCGATCTCGTTCGTGCTGCTGCAGGCGCTCTCCCGCTACCGCGAGTTCGCCGCCGACCGCGGCTCGGCGATCATCACCGGCCGCCCGAGCGCCCTGATCTCGGCGCTGATGAAGATCAGCGGCAACATGCAGCAGATCCCCCAGCAGGACCTCCGCGCGGCGAACGGCGAGCTGGCCGCCTTCTACATCTTCCCGCCCAAGACCAAGCAGTCGATCGCCACCCTGTTCGCCACCCATCCCTCGCTCGAGGCCCGGATCGCGGCGCTGCAGAAGCTCGAATCCCAGCTCCAGGGCACCGCCTAACAGACACACGCGCAACGTGGGCTTCCTCGACGTCATCACCGGCAAGCGCAAGCTCGCCCCTCCGGCGCCGGACCGCCTGTTCGCGATCAGCACCGCCTACGTAACCTTCGAGACCGAGCTCTCGCTGACGAGCAGCGGGGCCGCGGCGATCGTCTTCCAGCCCCTCCCGACCTCCGACTTCGACGCGATCGTGCATGACATGGAAGAGGTCGTCCGGGCCACGGCCGGGGACAGCGGCACGCGCGTGGAGACCTCGGATGACACCTACGGCTTCCGCTGGCTGCTGCTCAAGGGCGCCGGCTTCGACGACCTCGTCGTCGGAATCAACGCGGTCAGCAGCGCGCTCGAGGCCGGCGGCTACGGCGAGCGCCTGCTGTGCGCCGTGTTCGCATTCACCGACGAGCACAAGCAACCGGTGTACTGGATCTACAACTACAAGCGCGGCTCGTTCTATCCGTTCGTTCCCGCCGGCGGCCCGCAGCAGCGCGACAACGAGCGCGAGTTGCGCCTCAAGGCCCAGGTCGGCAAGGAGCTGCCGCTCGAGAACGAGCTCGAACGCTGGTTCCCGCTGTGGGGAAGCCCGATCTGAGCTCGGCCACCGGTTCCGGCTCGGGCGGGGGCGGCCTGATCGACCCAGGGTCCGATTCCTGGGGAGGGTGTCCGAGCCGATCCCGTACCACCTGGCTGCGGATGCGCTGCTCGCGCCGTCCCACTACGAGGCGTTCCCGCTCGTCGCGCTCGAAGAGAGCCGCTGCGATCAGCCCGGGATCAAGCCCTCGCCGTTGAAGCCCGACTTCGCCTCCTCCATCGAGGCGTCGGGCGGGGGCAGGATCGCGTCCGAGCCGCCCAGGTGATCGTCGCCGACGAGCGTGCCTTCGGTGCGAATCAGCTCGAGAAGCTTCCCGAACGTGGTCCGGAAGGTCTCCTCGTCGCCGGCCTCGACCGCCGCCACGGCAGCATTGTCCAGCTCGTTGAGGGCCGGCACGTCGCTCTCGTCCAGCTCGTACTGGCCCTCAGTCGAGATCCGGACGATCACGGGGTGGCCTCCTTGGCCCCCTCACTCCCCGTGGCACCCTCGGCTCCTTCGGCCGGCGGTCCGCCGGCGCCGAGCTGGCCCGCCGGGGGCGAGCCTCCACCGAGCTCGGCCTTCATCTTGGCCAGCTCGTTGTCGACCTCACTCGTGCTCGAGAGCTGCTTGAGCTGCCGATCGATGTCGTCCTCGCCCGATCCGAGCGCGGTCAGATCCTCGAACGCGCCCGACGCCTCGAGCTCGCCGACGGCATCGGCACGGGCCTTCATGTTCTCCGTCTTGTCGAGCGCGCGCTGCATCGCCAGGCCCACGTCGGCCATCTCCTCGCCGACTCCGGTGGCGGCCTCGGAGATCCGCACCTGCGCCTCTGCGGCCGAGTACTGCGCCTTGATGACTTCCTTCTTGGAGCGGAACTGCTCGATCTTCGTGCGCAGCTTCTGCTCCGAAGCGGTCATCTGCTCCTGCTGCTGCTCGAGCTGCGCGATCTGCGCATCAAGCGACTGCAGCTCGGTCTGGGCGACGTTCTTGCGCTCGAGCGCTGTGCGAGCTAGCTCTTCATTGCCCGCCGACAGCGCTTGGCGCGCCTGCGTGTCGAGCTTGACCACCTGCTGCTGGAGCTTCTCCTCCTGCAGCTGGAGGCGCTTCTTCGACGTGACCACGTCGGCGATCCCCTTCTTGACATTCTGCAGCAGCTCGATCTGCTTCTGATAGCTGTACTCGAGGGTCTCTGACGGATCCTCGGCACGATCGAGCAACTTCGAGATCTTCGCTTTGACGACGGTCGACATGCGCCCGGAAAGGCCCGGCATCGCATCCTCCTTGGCGGGTGGCTGGACGAGCCCCTCTAGCGTACACACGCGCCATAGTCTCGGAACATAGGATGCGCTGCGAATGGACGCAAAGTCTTCATCCTCTTCGGCAGTCGATACGGAACGATCGGCTCCGGCCCGATCGCTCAGAGCCTCAGAGCCCGAGCGGGTGGCGCGCGTCGAAGCCGCTGGTGTCCGTCAGCAGCGGGCGGAAGCGCGGGCCGGACCCGGGGGCCGGGTACGGATCGCCCTCGGCCGAAGTGTCCAGACGGATTCCCGCGATCTCGATGAACGCGTGACCCGGGTTGGTGTAGACGGTGATCCAGTGGCCGGCGCCGCCGTCGCCCCAGCTCATCAACTCGCTGGAGTCGAACGGGGTCGAGAGCAGGCCGGCGGCGTGGAGCATGTAGGACACGCTGCCAGAGCAGTCGTAGCCGACGTCGTTGAAGCTCCCGTGGCCGCCGCCGTAGATGTAGGGCTTGTGGCGGATCCGGTCGCCGGCCCAGATCGCCCGCTGCACCTGAATCGGCGCCAGCGCCGGCGCATAGGCGACGCCGTTGATGATCTTGGCCTTATAGCCGGGCACGACCGGATGGGCCGGGGTGCTTCGAGGGCCGGGCCCGGGCACGACGCCGACGCCGCCGGAGCTGTTGGTCGCCACCGGCGAGGGCGAGCTGCCCGCGTGCTTCTGAGCCGTGGAGATGCCCGCGCCGCCGGCGGCCAGCGCCGGGGAGCTACCGAGTGCAAGAACGGCAAAGCCGTAAGCGATAGGGGTGCGTACCCGCAAGTCAGGTTCTCTTTCGTCGGCCGGCGGGGTTAGCTGTCGGGCTGGCGCTAAAAGAGCCTGCGCCTCCCGCGGGTTCACCGCGGGATTAGCCCCTGGGGATCTCTTGGGTCCCCCGCTCCACGACCTGGTGATCGCGGATTAGGCGTTGTCCCACCATATAGCAGACACCTGAGGCCTTGTCGCGTCATCGCGGTGCTTGCAACGGCGCTTACAAAGCCGCGGGACCCGGCGCTCACGGGATCACGGTGCTCTAAGGTCACAGGCCGCCATGCGCAGGATCCCATCAGCTGTATCGATCGCCGCGGTCACGGTGCTCCTCGCAGGATGCGGCGGCGGCACGAAGCTGCTGACCGGCAGCCCTGGGAGCGGCGTGCAGGCAAGCGCCCCGCAGGCGGCCCAGAAGCTCGGCTTTCCGTCCTTGGCGACCAAGAACACGACCCGGGTCGGCGGCGGTGACGCGATCGCCGACGCGGCCGCGGTGGCGCTGGCCGTATACCCGTCGGCCGCCGCCGGCACCCACCCGACGGCCGTGACGATCGCGCCGAGCGACGACTGGCAGGCGTCGATCGCGGCCGCCGTCCTGATGGCACCGCCGATCCGCGCGCCGATCCTGCTGTCGGGGAGCTCGTCGCTGCCCTCCGCGACGTCGGACGCGCTGAACGAGCTGGCCCCGACCGGCTCCGGCGCGGTGGCCGGGGCCCAGGTGATCCGGATCGGCAACGTGCCCCGCCCGGGCGGGCTGCGATCGGCCTCGATCCAGGGCAACGACCCGTTCGCGCTCGCCGCGGCCATCGACCGGTTCGCCAGCGCCGCGCGCGGGAACACCAGCGCCAATGTCGTGATCGCCTCGGCCGACGATGCGGCCTACGCGATGCCGGCGGCCGGGTGGGCGGCGGAGAGCGGCGAGCCCGTCCTGTTCGTGACCGGCTCGAGCGTGCCGCAGGCCACCCGCCAGGCGCTGCTTGCGCACCGGAGCCCCCACATCTACGTACTCGGGCCGCCGAGCGTCGTGCCCGACAGCGTCCTCGCTCAGCTCAGCAAGTACGGAACCGTCAAGCGGGTGGCCGGCGCGGATCCGGTCAGCAACGCGGTCGCGTTCGCAGAGTACCGCGATCCCGCCTGCCCTTACGGACAGCCATGCGGCCACATCCCGGGTAGCTTCGGATGGGCGATGCGCAGTCCCGGACACGGATACGTGCTTGTCAACTCGCACCGCCCGCTGGACGCGGCCGCCTCGGCGCCACTGTCCGGCAGCGGCGACTATGGTCCAATCCTGCTCGTCGACAATCCGTCTACGCTCCCGTCACCGGTGCTGAACTTCTTCCTCAACTACGGCACGCCCGGGTACAGCCAGTACGGGCCGACCGCCGCGGTCTACAACCACGCGTGGGTGATCGGCGACCAGAGCACCCTCTCGGTCGGCGTCCAGGCGCAGCTCGACTCCCTGCTCGAGGTCGTCCCCCAGGGCAGATGAGCCAGGCCGAGCACCCAGACCGCCTGCGCCAGGGCCGCGAGGTGACCATCGACGACGTGCGCCAGCTGATGGGCGCATCGACGCCGCACTTCGCGCTTCAGCTCCGCGAGCGTATCCGCAGCCTAATCCGCGACCTCCCCCGCGACCACCGCGCCCGGATCGAGGGCGAGCGGGAGATCGCACGGCTGGACCGGATCGCATACTCAGGCGAGACGCGCGGGGAGGACCCGGAGCCGGGACTCGAGCCGCTGCCCAGCGTCGGCCTCGTGCCGGAGCATTGACGCTGACGTACCCGCGTCACCTCGGATCGCTCGTTACGTTTAACCCTGCGTGAGCCACGATCTGTCGATCATCGGGCTGGGCCGGGTGGGGCTGCCGTTGGCGCTGTGCTTCGCCGACCGCGGGTTGCGCGTGCTGGGAGTCGATTCCGATCCGGAGGTGCTGGACGCGATTCGTGCCCATCGCATGCCGTTCTCCGAGACGGGCACGCAGCCGCTGCTGGAACGCGTGGTCGCGTCCGGGCGACTCGAGCTGGCCGATCGCGCCGCCGACGCGGCGAGAGCCGAGAACATCGTCATCACGCTCGGGACGCCGTCGTTCTCCCACATCGAGACCGACCTGCGGCAGGTCCGCGCCGCCGTCGACGACCTGCTGCCGCTGCTGCGCCCCGGCCATTCGCTGATCCTGCGCTCCACGATCGCGCCCGGCACAACCGAGTTCGTCGCCGGCTACCTGGAGAAGCAACGCGGGTTCCGCGTGGGCGAGGACGTGTTCGTCGCGCACGCCCCGGAGCGGATCGCCGCCGGCCGGTTCCTGGAGGAGATCTCCACCCTGCCCTGCATCGTCGGCGGCGTCGGCGACGCCTCTACCGAGCGGGCCGCCGCACTGTTCGCGGAGCTCGGCGCGCCGATCGTCAGGACCACCGCGGTTCAGGCCGAGCTGGCCAAGATCTGGACCAACATCCTCCGCTACGCCACGTTCGCGCTGCCCAACCTGCTGATGATGGACTGCGAGCGTTACGGCGCCAACGTGTTCGAGGTCATCGACCTGATCAACCGCGACTATCCCCGGGGAGGGATGGCCCAGCCCGGCATGACCGCCGGTACCTGCCTGCGCAAGGACTTCGCCTTCTCCGAGGAGCGCTCCAACGCGCCGGGCATGCTGCTGGCCGTGTCGCGCGTGAACGAGGCCGTGCCGCTGTTCCTGGTCGAGGGCGTCAAGCGCCGGATCGGCGAGCTGTCCTCGCGCAAGGTGGCGGTGCTCGGGCTCACCTTCAAGCGCGACACGGATGACGAGCGCGATTCGCTGTCGCCGAAGCTGATCCGAATGCTGGAGCGGGAGCTGGCCGACGTCGCGGTGTGCGACCCGTATGCGGCGACCCCGACGCAGCCGCTCGGCGACGCGGTGCGCGACGCGGACGTGGTGATCGTGGCGACCAATCACTCCGCCTTCGAGCGTCCCGAGGCGCTGCGCGAGATCACCGCCGGGGCCTCCCCTGAGTGCCTGCTCGTCGACCCGTGGAACGCGTTCGGGACCGCCCAGGTGTTCGTCTACGCGAGCGAGGCGGCGGCACTGCTCGGCACCGGTGCCGATGAGGACCCGGAGCGCGCGGAGCCGGCGCGGGACGCCGCGCGCGGGTGAGCACCCCGCGATGAGCCGCGTGCTGGTCACCGGTGGGGCGGGCACGATCGGCTCGGCCGTCGTCCGGCGCCTGCTGCGCGACCCGGCGTGGGAGGTCCGGGTGTCCGATCACCGCCAGGCTCCCACCTGGATGCGCGAAGGATGCGAGAGCCATCAGGGCGACCTGCGGGTGGCCGAGGAGGCGCGCGCCGCTGCCGATGGCTGCACGCACGTGATTCACCTGGCCGCGATCGTCGGCGGGATCGCCAACTTCCACAAGCTGCCCTACACGCTGACCGAGGTCAACAACGCGCTGACGGGCGCCGTCGTGCGGGCCGCCCTGGACCAGGAGGTCGAGCGGTTCGTCTACGTTTCCTCCTCGATGGTGTTCGAGCGGGCATCCGCTTTCCCGACCACCGAGGAGTACCTCCTCGAGTGCCCGGCGCCGCGTTCGGCATACGGCTTCTCGAAGCTCGCGGGCGAGGTGTACACCCGCGCCGCGCACGATCAGCACGGCCTCAACTACACGATCTGCCGCCCGTTCAACGCCTACGGGCCCGGGGAGCTGCCCGAGCCCGATGAGCCGGGAATCGCGCACGCGGTGCCGGACCTGATCGCCAAGGTTCTGTCGGGGCAGCGTCCGCTGGAGATCTTCGGCACCGGCGAGCAGACGCGCACGCTCACCCACGTCGACGACATCGCCGACGGCGTCGTCACCGCGATGGGGTCGGCGGCCGCGCAGAACGAGGACTTCAACATCTCCGCCTCCGAGGAGCTCAGCGTGGCCGAGATCGCGCGGGTCATCTGGGACGCCTGCGGCCGGGATCCGGCCGGCTTTGCCCTGACGCACCTGCCGAGCTTCGAGGTCGACGTCCAGCGGCGCCGGCCGTCGGTCGAGAAGGCCCGCCGGCTGATCGGCTGGGAGGCCCAGATCGACCTGCGCGACGGGATCGCCCAGACGGTGGCCTGGCTGCGCGAGCAGCACCTGGCGGTGGGCGCGTGAGCCCGCGCCGCGCGCTGATCACCGGGATCACCGGACAGGACGGCTCCTACCTGGCCGAGCTCCTGCTCGACCGGGACTACGAGGTCCACGGGATGGTGCGGCGCTCCTCGACCGAGAGGTTCGACCGCATCGAGCACATCCGCAACCGGGTCACGCTGCACCAGGGCGACCTGCTCGATCAGCGCTCGCTCGTGGACACAATGCGCGCCGCGCGGCCGGATGAGATCTACAACCTGGCCGCGATGTCGTTCGTGGCCGCATCGTGGGTCCAGCCCACGCTGACCACCGAGTTCTCCGGCACCGGCGTGACGCGGATGCTCGAGGCGATGCGCGAGGTCTGTCCCCGGGCGCGCTTCTACCAGGCCTCCTCGAGTGAGATGTTCGGCAAGGTGCTCGAGGTCCCGCAGACCGAGACGACCCCGTTCTACCCGCGCTCGCCGTACGGCGTGGCCAAGGTCTACGGCCACTTCATCACTGTGAACTACCGCGAGTCGTACGGGTTGCACGCGACTAGCGGGATCCTCTTCAACCACGAGAGCCCCCGGCGCGGGCTCGAGTTCGTCACCCGCAAGGTCACCTGGCACGCGGCGGCGATCAAGCTCGGGCTCGAGACCGAGCTGCGGCTCGGCAACCTCGACGCCGAGCGCGACTGGGGCTACGCCGGCGACTACGTGCGCGCGATGTGGCTGATGCTGCAGCAGGATGAGCCCGGCGACTACGTGGTCGCGACCGGCATCGCGCACTCCGTCCGCGACTGCGTGGAGGTGGCCTTCGAGCACGTCGGCGTGTCGCCCGATGACCACATCGTGCTCGACCCGGCCTACCTGAGGCCCGCCGAGGTCGCGCATCTGGTCGGGGACGCGGGCAAGGCGCGGCGCACCCTCGGGTGGGAGCCGGAGGTCAGCTTCGAGCAGCTGATCCGGATGATGGTCGACGCCGACCTCGAGCTGCTGCGCCACCAGCTCGGCGCAGGGGCGCCGAGCGGGTAATGGGCGACGCCGCGATCAACCAGGTGGCCGCGTGCGGCTTCGAGCGGGCCGGCGAGGAATACGAGCGCGGACGCCCCGGCTATCCCGCGGACGCGATCTCAGTGCTCGTGCAGGAGCTCGGCCTCGGCCCGGAGCGGACGATCGTCGACCTCGCCGCCGGCACTGGCAAGCTCACGCGCGCCCTCGTGGCCACCGGAGCCCGCGTGATCGGGGTCGAGCCGGTGGCGGGTATGCGTGCCCAGCTGGTCTCGGCCGTGCCCCAGGCCGAGGTGCGCGAGGGCACCGCCGAGGCGATACCGCTACCCGACGCCGCCGCCGACGCGCTGCTCGTCGCGCAGGCCTTCCACTGGTTCGACGCTCCGCGCGCGGCGCGCGAGATCCACCGCGTGCTCGTGCCGGGCGGCGGGCTCGGCGTGATCTGGAACGAATGGGACGAGTCGGTCGACTGGGTCGGCCAGATGCAGGAGATGGTCCACGCCTATGCCGGCGACGCGCCACGGGCGGCCACCACCCGGTGGCCCGAGCAGCTCGGGGCGACGGGTCTGTTCGGCGCCCTGTCCGAGCGGACCTTCCCCCACATCGTCTCCGGCGACCTCGACGCGCTCACGGCGCGCGTCTCCTCGGTCAGCTACATCTCCGCGCTCGACGATCCAGAGCGCGAGAACCTCCTGCGACGGGTGCGCGCCCTGGTGGCCACGCACCCCGAGACCCGCGATCTCGACCGCCTGCCGATGCCCTACACGACGCGCGTGGCGTGGTGCCGGGCGCACGCGTGAGAGCGACCCGACTCAGCTGACGCTTACGCTGAACCGGCACCCGCGCGTCCTGAGCTCGGCGAACATCGCGTCGGGATCGATCGCGCGCTCGGGCGGCATCGCCCCGGTCGCCGTGAGCTCGCCGCGGGCGAGCAGCCGCACCGCCGCGGCCGCCGGCGCGGCGGTGGAGACGATCGAGCCGCCGATGCCGAAATGGGGTGGGCTCTCGGCCCGCACCGACACCGTCCGCGACCCGGCCCGCACGATCACCAGGTGGACCGATGTGGTCGCGTCCGAGGGCGGCGTCGCGTCGCGGGCCGCGGCGGCGATCTGCTCTGGGGTCGCGCCGACGAGCGTCCGCAGGCGCTCGAGCAGCGCCGGGGTGAGCGACAGGCGGAAGCTCGACTCCCGCGTCCCGAAGCTCTCGCCGAAGGTCGCGAGCTCGGAGTGGAGGGTGTAGATCGTCTCCGCGACACCGATCGGCTCGCCGAAGTCGATCTCGCCGCCCGGCTCGAGCGGCGCGATCTCGACCGGCGCCCCGTCGCGCAGCACGACAGGCGCCAGCGTCAGCTCGTCGACCAGGGTCTGGATCGCGTACGGCGGGCTGAAGCGTCCGGCGGCGAGCGGATCCCGGCCGGCGGCGTAGACGTCGATCCCGTCCGGACGATCCCCGTTGCACTCACGCAGCGCGCGCCGCGCCATCAGGTTCGTCTTGCCCGGGCTCGAGCCGATCCCGAGCAGGGCCAGCAGTCCGGCCCGTTCGAACTCGCCCGAGAGCTCGAGCTGCTGCTTGGTCAGCCAGTACAGCCCGCCGAGGTCGAGGTAGCTGCAGCCGGCCTCGAGGCAGGCGCGCATCGCGTCCAGGTTGATCCGATAGGAGGCGGTGTTGACCACCACGTCCGCGTCGGTCAGCTCGCCGGCCAGGCCGGCCCGCGCGTCGGCCGCGCGGGCGGTCGCGCGGCCGCCGCCGTGGCGCTCGGCGACCGCCGCGGCGCGTTCACCGTGGAGGTCGAGCAGCACCATCTCGCCGACCTCCGGGGACTCGGCGAGGTCGTGCACGATGGCCGGGGCGATCGTCCCGGCGGCGCCGAGGATGGCAACCCGCAGCGGGTCTGGGTGCTCTGAACTCACCGCCCTGACGGTAGCGGCGGGGAGCTTGGACGGTTTGTACAAACAGCCGGCCTGGTTGTGATGCAGATGCGCATTGCCAGCCCGGATCCGGCTCGCGTACCGTCCCGCCCATGGAGCCCTACGGGCGATCGGAGGACCGGTGAAGCGGCGGCCCGCTCAGATGCCCTCCAGGTCCGCGACCCGGGTGGTTGTCGGCGAGCCACGCCCGCAGCGCGTCGCGGAAGCCTTCCTCGGCCGGTGAGAGCGTCAGGTCCACGAGCGGGGCGCGTACTCCTCGCGTAGGCTGCGCTTCGGTGGACGAGCTTGCTGCCGCGCTCGCGTTCGATCGCGGACTGCGCGCCAGAGCCGCGCAGGAGACGATCGAGCTGCCCGAGGGCCTCGTGGTTCTCCACGAGCAGCTGCGCTCGATGCGCTACCTGAACGCGCTGATCCTCGATGCGCCGCTGCCCGAGTCTTTCGGGCCGGACGAGGTCGCCGGTCTGGCCGATGTCCGCCTCGGCCATCTGCACCACCGCCACGTCGTCGTCGACGACGGGCCGGCCGCCGAACGGCTCGCGCCCGAGCTCCAGCGTCGCGGCTGGACCGTGGAGCGAACGCTGTACATGCGCTGGACAGGCGACGGCGTCATTGGCGCCGGCGCGGACCTCGCCCGCGAGATCTCCGATGACGAGCTGCGGGCTCTGCAGCACGAGATCTATCGCGAGGATCGCGGCGGCGGCAGCGCGGTGGGCGAGGCGCTGACCGCAACGCTGATCGCCGGACAGGACGCGATCCGCGCCTCCACCCGCGCCCGCTGCTTCGGCGCCGGGATCGGCGGCGCGGTGAGCGCGTCCTGCACGCTGTTCTTCGAGCGCCCCGCAGGGGAGGGCGGCATCGCGATGATCGACGAGGTCGGCACGCTGACCGCCCACCGCCGGCAGGGGCTCGGGCGGGCCGTGGTCGCGGCGGCGCTCGCGGCCGCCCGTGCGGCCGGCTGTGCTCCGATCCTCGTTCCCGCCGATGCCGAGGACTGGCCTCGGGGACTGTACGAGCGGATGGGCTTCGAGCCACTCGGGGCGCAGGTCACGTTCACGTTCATCCCCGGCGGTTGAGGCGACAGAACCAGCTCCGGTGCGGCGGCGGGTTGTCCAGCCGGTACAACACGATCACCGCGGTTCGGCCATCGGACCCTTGCGCTCGGCCACTCATCGGCAGAGAATTGCCGCCAAGCAGCCGGCGATGTGACGTTTCGTCCAAACGACAGCCTGCGCACCGCCGTCGGTTGCGACACACAACTCGGGAAGAAGAGCCGCCATGGAAAGCGCGTCGTTGGCAGAGCCGGTCACCACCGGGATCCAGGTCGAGGACAAGGGCCTGAAGAAGAACGCGATCTCGTTCCTCTCCAACATCGTCATCGGCGTCGCCTCGACAGCGCCCGCCTACAGCCTGGCCGCGACCCTGGGCCTCGTCGCAGGCTTCGTCGCGTTCGGCTCGCCGGCGGTGATGATCGTGGCCTTCATCCCGATGCTGTTCATCGCCGCGGCGTACTACTACATGAACCGCGCCGATCCGGACTGCGGGACGACCTTCTCGTGGGTGTCGCGCGCGATGGGCCCCCGCCTCGGCTGGATGGGCGGCTGGGGAATCATCGTCACCGACATCATCGTGATGCCGAGCCTCGCCGCGATCGCCGGCCAGTACACCTTCCAGCTGTTCGGCAACAGCAATCCGTCGACGTTCGAGGTGACGCTGATCGGCGTGATCTGGATCGTGGTCATGACCGCGATCTGCTACATCGGCATCGAGCTCTCGGCGCGCACCCAGCAGTTGCTGCTCGGCACCGAGTTCGTGATCCTGATGATCTTCTCCGTCGTCGCGCTGGTGAAGGTCTACAGCGGGAACGGGATCGCGACCTCCCACCACGTCCAGGCGAGCTGGTTCAGCCCGTTCGCGATCCACGGCTTCAGCAACTTCACCGAGGCGATCCTGCTCGCGGTGTTCATCTACTGGGGCTGGGACAGCGGGGTGACCGTCAACGAGGAGACCGAGGAACCCGGTTCGGCACCCGGCCGGGCGGCCGTCGTCTCGACGCTCGTCCTAGTGGGGATCTATGTACTGGTCGCCGTCGCGGCGACGGCGTACGCAGGGCCTGCCCTCCTGGCCAAGAACTCCGCCGACGTGTTCGCCGGGATGGGAAACAGCGTCCTGGGCTCGGGGGTCGACAAGCTGCTGATCATCGCGGTGCTGACCTCCGCCTCGGCGTCGACCCAGACGACGATCTTGCCCACGGCGCGAACGGTTCTCTCGATGGCGCGGGCCGATGCGATCCCGAAGCGCTTCGGCGACATCCACCCGCGCTACCTGAGCCCGAGCGTGGCCACGCTGGCGATGGGCGGCTTCTCGATCGCCTGGTATGTCGTGATGACGATTGTGTCCACGAACGTGCTCGGCGACTCGATCCTCGCGCTCGGCCTCGGCATCGCCTTCTACTACGGGATCACCGGCTTCGCCTGTGTGATCTTCTACCGGCGCGAGCTGCTCAAGAGCGCCAAGAACTTCTTCCTCATCGGCGTGCTCCCGGCCGCCGGCGGAGTGATCCTGTTCGCCCTGTTCATCAAGTCCTGCTTCGACCTCGGCAGGACGAGCGCGGGCTCGACGGTGATCTTCGGGATCGGCGGGCCGCTCGTGATCGGGCTCGGAGCGCTGCTGCTCGGAATCCCGTTCATGCTGCTGTGCCAGTGGAAGTACCCCGGCTTCTTCAAACGCAAGCCAGAGATCGCCGATCCAGCCCTGGTCGCCCACTCGCCGGCGGGGCAGTCACATGAGTAGCGGCATCATCGTCGGCTACGACGGCTCGCCGTGCTCCAAGGAGGCGCTCCGCGTCGGCGTCGAGGTCGGCAAGGCCTACAACGAGAAGGTGATCATCGCCTTCGGCTACGAGATCTCGCCGGTCGGCGGTGAGCTGCACGACTACCACCTGGCGCTCAAGGATCTCGGCAGCAAGCGCCTCACCGAGGCCAAAGAGCTCGCCGGGCACGACGGCACGGACATCGAAGCGGTGATCGTCGAGCGCTCACCCGCCCAGGCCCTGGCCGAGCTGGCCACCGAGCGCGACGCCCGCGTGATCGTGGTCGGCACCCGCGGTGAGAGCCCGATCCGCGGGGCGCTGCTCGGATCCACCCCGCACAAGCTGCTGCAGCTCTCCGACCGGCCGGTGCTGGTCGTTCCCAGCGCCGACTGACCCGGGGGATCTGCGCCCGCCGAATGTGCGGCGGGCGCAGGACCCGCCCCGCGGCGCGGTAGCCTCGCCGAAGCGCATGGACGAGGTCATCGCCACGCCCGCCGAGGGCATCGAAGGCAGCACCTTCCCGGGCCCGTACCCGGTCGGGTCCTACGCGGCACAGCTCAGGCGCCGGCTGCAGGATTTCGCCCGCGTGCAACTGGTCGGCGAGGTGTGGGGGTTCCGGCTGAGCCGCGTCCGGGTCTACTTCGAGCTGCGCGACGCGCGCGGCGCGCTCCCCTGCTCGATGTGGCGCAACGAGTTCGACGCGCTCGGCACCCCGCTGGCCGACGGGATGCGGGTCGTGGTCGGGGGCGGATGCGACTACTATCCGGGCAGCTTCGCCTCCTCGCCCTCGTTCGCGTTCAGCGTCACCGAGCTGCGCCTGGCCGGCGAGGGCGACCTGCTGGCGGCGCTCGAGCGACTGCGACGACGGCTGCACGCCGACGGACTGTTCGAGCCCCAGAAACGGCTGGCCCGGCCGTCCCTGCCCCGCACGATCGGCGTGGTCACCGGCGAGCGCGGCAAGGCGCGTGACGACGTCCTGGCCGGACTGCGCCGCCGCGGCTGGCGTGGCCGGCTCGTGTGGGCCTTCGTCCCCGTCCAGGACCGTCACGCGGCGCCGAGGATCGCGGCCGCGCTACGGGAGCTGGCCGCGATCGAGGCGGTCGAGGTGGTGATCGTCGCGCGCGGCGGCGGCTCTCTGGCGGACCTGTTCGCCTTCTGCGACGAGTCGCTGTGCCGCACCGTGGCGCTGCTCCGCGTGCCGGTGATCTCCTCTGTCGGCCATCACACCGACCGGACCCTGATCGACGACGTCGCCGCCGCCGCCTGCTCGACGCCCACCCACGCCGCCGAGGCCGCGGTACCGGTCGACTGCCGGGCCGCGCGAGCCGAGCTCACCGCGGCCGCCAAGCGCCTCCACGGCCACGGACGACGGGCCGTGCTCAGCCGCGCCCGCACGCTGGCGACCCTGTCCCGCGCGCCGGCCGAGCATGTCGCGCGTCACCGGCGCCGACTGCACCAGCTGCTGCGCGAGCTCAGGGCGAGCGCCCGCCGCGACACCGAGCGTGGCCGGCAACTGGCCTCGGTTCACCTGCTCGTGCTCGGCCGCAAGGCGAGCGTCGCCCGCTCCGAGCGCGAGCGTGCGGCACTGAGTGTGCCGCGCCTCGGCCTCAGCCTGGCCCGCTCGCGCGCCGCCGCGACCGACAAGCGCACCCGCGACCTCGAGCGGCTCGCGCTAGCGCTCGCGGCGCATGACCCGGCGCGTACGCTCGAGCGTGGCTACGTGCTGGTCGAGGACGCGGCGGGCGAGCCGCTCGGGTCGGCCCGGGCGGCACGCGATGCCCAGGACCTCACGCTGCGCTTCCACGACGGGCGCCTCCCGGCCCGGGTGACCGGAGAGCCGTCGTGAGCGGTCAGACCTACGAGACCGCTCTGGCCCGGATCGAGGAGATCATCCGCCGGCTCGACTCCGGCGAGGCGGGACTGCGGGAAACGCTCGACCTCGTCAAGGAGGGACGCGACCTCGTCGACTACTGCGCGAGCGAGCTCGAGGCGGTCGATCGCGGCCTGGAGGAACTCCGGCTCGAGGAGCTCGTGGCCCGGCTCGAGACCCCCGCCAAGGACGAGGCCCGGTAGCGATCCCGCCCCTCCCCGAGCCCGTGGCGGCGGTTTCGGGCTCGGCGACAGCATTTCCGGGGCCCGGGGACGGCGGTTGCATATGCTGTCGCCCCAGTGGCCACGTACGACCTCCTCGCACAGCTGCCGCTCGAGGTCGAGAGCTACTCCCTGGAGGGGTTGAGCGCGCAGGTCTCGAGCGGGTTCGAGCGACTCAGCACCGTCGTGCACCTGCACGGCGGCGGCGCCGAGGGCGTCGGCGAGGACGTCGTCTATGACGGCGTCGATCAGACGGCGATGCAGGAGGCCGGGCCGATACAGCCCCTCGCCGGGCGCTACACGCTGGGCGAGTTCTGCTCCCTGATCGACTCACTCGACCTGTTCGGAGTGGTTCCGCAACGCGACGTCTCGCGGTTGTACCGTCGCTGGACGTTTCACAGCGCCGCGCTCGACCTCGCCCTGAGGCAGTCCGGTCGCCCGTTGCACGAGGTGCTCGGCCGCGAGCCGAGCCCGCTCACGTTCGTGGTCTCGCTGCGTCTCGGCGAGCCGCCCTCGCTTGACCTGATCACGCACCGGCTCGAGCGCTACCCGACCCTGCGCTTCAAACTCGATCCGACCAGCTCGTGGGATCCCGATCTGATCGCCGCGCTGGTCGCCACCGGCGCCGTGGACTCGGTCGACTTCAAGGCCCTGTACCGCGGGACGGTCGTGGACCAGGCGCCTGATCCCGTTCTCTACCGGCGCGTCGTCGACGCCTTCCCCGACGCGTGGCTCGAGGACCCCGACGTCGAGACCCCGGAGACGGCGGCCGTGCTCGAGCCCCACCACGACCGGATCACCTGGGACGCGCCGATTCACTCCATCGCCGACATCGAGGCGCTGCCGTTCGCCCCGCGAATGGTCAACATCAAGCCGTCGCGGATCGGCGGCCTGCGCGATCTGTGCGCCGCCTACGACTACTGCGCCGAGCATCGGATCGGCGCCTACGGCGGCGGCCAGTTCGAACTCGGGCCCGGTCGCGGCCAGGCGCAATACCTGGCGTCGCTGTTTCACCCCGAGATGCCCAACGATCTTGCCCCAGTCGGCTACAACGAGAACGATCCGCCGCCTGGGTTGCCGTCCAGTCCCCTGCCCCCCACCCCCGATCCAATTGGGTTCCGCTGGAGCGCCGCATGACGAACGACACACTCACCGGCACCGTCGCCCTCCTCACCGGAGCCTCGAGCGGGATCGGCGAGGCCACCGCACTGCGTCTCGCCCGCGAGGGCGCCACCGTGGCCGTGCTCGCCCGTCGCTCGGACCGGCTCGAGGGCCTGGTCGGTCGGATCGGCGAGCAGGGCGGCCGGGCGCTCGCGCTGACCGCCGACGTGACCGACGAGCAGCAGGCGCGCGACGCCGTTGCCCGCACGGTCGACGAGCTCGGCCGGCTCGACATCCTGGTCAACAACGCCGGCGTGATGTTGCTCGGATCGATCGTCGACGCGCCGGTCGGGGAATGGCAGCGGATGGTCGAGCTGAACGTGCTCGGCCTCCTGTACTGCGCCCACGCTGCGCTGCCCCATCTGCTCGCCGCAGCGGAGGACGCCGATCGCCGCGTGGCCGATCTGATCAACATCAGCTCCGTCGCGGGCCGGGTGGCGCGCGCCGGCAGCGGCGTCTACAACCTGACCAAGCACGGGGTCGGCGCGTTCAGCGAATCCCTGCGCCAGGAGGTCACCGGCCGCCACGTGCGCGTGGCGCTGGTCGAGCCCGGCGCCGTCGAGACCGAGCTCGCCGGCCACAATCGCCCGGAGGTCCTCGAGCAGATCAGCAAGCGCTTCGGTTCGATCGAGCGTCTGGTCGCGGACGACATCGCCGACGCGATCACCTACATCGTCACGCGGCCCCGCCACGTCGCGGTCAACGAGCTGCTGATCCGGCCGACCGAGCAGCAGGGCTGAGTCCCGCCCCGTCGGCGCCCCCGACGGCCCTGAGCACGTCCCGGCCGGCCCGAGGCCTGCCCGCCGCGGCGCCCCGATCACCCAGGTTCCCTAGTGTTCGCCGCCGACTGGCGAGTCAACCAACATCGGGAGACACCGTGGAAGAACGACTTGGGATCGCCGGCGCGGGCGCAATCGCCTGCGGTCTGGCCGCGACGGCGGCGCGCCACGGCGATGTGTTGCTGTGGGCGCGCTCCGCCACCTCGGCGGAGCGCGCGCGCGTGTCGATCGCCAAGCTCTACGCCAAGCTCACCGACGACGAGCTCGAGCCGAGCCGCGTCCGCGTGGTGACCAATCTCGACGCGCTGGCCGAAGCGACGTTCCTCGTCGAGGCGGTGGTCGAGGACCACGGTCACAAGGCCGCGCTGCTGGCCGATCTGTCGGAACACGCGGGCCCGGACGCGATCCTGGCGACGACCACCTCGTCGCTCTCGATCGCCCAGCTTGCCAAGGCGAGCGGGCATCCCGACCGGTTCGTCGGCCTGCACGTGTTCAACCCGGTGCCCCGCATGCAGCTGGTCGAGCTGGTCTATCCGCCCGAGGCCGGAGAGCATGTCCGTGACCGCGCCCGGGCGCTGTGCGAAGCGCTCGGCAAGACGCCGGTCGAGGTTCCCGACGTCCCCGGCTTCGTCGTCAACCGGCTGCTGTTCCCCTATCTGTTCAGCGCCGTCGAGCTGATGTCGGAGACCGGCATCGCGCCCGAGGACGTGGATGTCTGCATGACGCTCGGCGCCGGGTTGCCGATGGGGCCGATCGCCCTGCTCGACTTCGTCGGGCTCGACGTGGCGCAGGCGATCGGCGAGGAGATCGGCACGCCCGTACCGGAGCGGCTGCAGGAGCTCGTCGCCGCCGGAGCGCTCGGCCGCAAGTCGGGCCGCGGCTTCTACGTCTACGACTGATCAGAGCCCCGGTCCGGGCGCCGCTGGAAGGCCACTCATGACGCGGTGTTGCGCGCCGAGTTGCGGCAGTTCTCCAAGGACCGTCCGCGGTGGGGGTATCGCCGTGCGCATCATCACCTGCGCGAGCTGGGCTGGGATGTGAACCGCAAGCGTGTGCAGCGCTTGTGGCGGGAGGAAGGGCTGCGGGTGCCGCAGCGGCGGCGCAAGCGCCGGCGGCTGGGGGACTCGACCGTCCCTGCGCAGCGCCTGCGCGCCGAGCGGCCCAACCAGGTGTGGGCGTTCGACTTCCAGTTCGACCAGACCGCCGACGGCAGGGTGCTGAAGCTGCTCAACGTGGTCGACGAGTTCACCCGTGAGTCGCTGGTGATGCTGGTCGAGCGCAGCATCGACGCCGACCGGACCGTCGGCGTGCTGGAGCGCCTGGTCGCCGAGCGGGGCGCCCCGGAGTTTCTGAGGTGCGACAACGGCCCGGAGATGACCGCGCACGCGCTCCAGGACTGGTGCGAGCTGAGCGGGACGGGAACCGCGTACATCGAGCGGCCCACCACGGGGACTTATCGAGCCCGTGAGAACTCTTTAAGGCTCATTCATCTCAGAGGCCGACACTTCGTATCGCGACGTACCTCATAGCAGCACCTCCTCCCCAGAAGCACGAAACCGGCCCGTCCCCAGCGGGCCGGTTTCTCTTTGTGCCCGATGCGCTCGGCGCGCCCCGCCCGCCACACTCCGGCGCCACAAGTGGCGAAGCCGGCCCTCCCGGGCCGGCTTCATCTCTCCTCTCAACCACCGGGAGGGTGCAAACGCTGACACGAGCGCCTCACCCGGCGTACTGTCAAGGGAATGTAACGAAAGTCGCGAGGGAGCGCCAGAGGCGCTGTCACGCCGACGGCGTCGGAGCCTTGCGCTCCCTGATCCTGACCGCCTCGATCCGGTTCTCGCGCACCGACTCGACGCGGATCGAGTAGCCGTTGGCGGCGATCGTGTCGCCGCGCTTGGGCAGGCGTCCGAGCTCGGCGAACACGAAGCCCCCGACCGAGTTGTAGGCATCGGTGTCGACGGGGAGATCGAGGCCGTAATCCTCGAGGTCGGTCACCGCGACGTGGCCACGGACGAACCAGTCGCCGTTGGCCAGGCGCCGGATCGCGCCGCCCGCGGGATCGGTCTCGTCGGAGATCTCCCCCACCACCTCCTCGATGATGTCCTCGATCGTGACGATGCCCGCCGTGCGGCCGTATTCGTCGATCACGATCGCCAGCTCGGTCCGCTCGCGCTGCAGATCGGCGAGCAGGTCGTCGAGCGGCTTGGTCTCGGGGACGATCGGAGCGGCGCGGACGAGCGCGTCGAAGTGCGCCTCCATGCCCTTCGACATCATCAGCTTCACGAGCTGGTTGACATGCACGATCCCCTTGACGCGGTCCTGGTTCTCGTCCTCGGTCACGACCAGCCGCGAGTGGCCGGTCGAGACGCAGCGCCGCAGCGCGTCCTCGACCGATTCGGCCACGTCGACGGTGACCACCGCCGGGATCGGGGTCATCACCTGGCGTGCCTCCTGCTCGTGCAGGTGGAACACACCGGTGAGCATGTTCGCCTCCCCCACGTCGAGCTGGCCGCCGGTCTGGGACTCGGCGATGATCCGCTTGAGCTCATCCGGCGTCCCGCCCTCCGGCTCGGCGTCGGGATCGGTCCCGAGCATCCTCAGGATCGAGTTCGACGCCGCGGTGAGCAGCACGATGAAGGGATGGAAGAGGCGGCGGAAGAAGCCCAGCGACGGGGCGATCCGCCGGGCCACGCCCTCCGCGTGCTGGATCGCGTACAGCTTCGGCACGAGCTCCCCGACCGTCACCTGGGCCACGGTGATCAGCAGGTAGGCCACGATCACCGAGATCGCCACCGCGGCGGCGTGGCCGAGAGTCGGACCGAGCAGCGGCTCGAGCAGATGGGCGATCGTGGGCTCGCCGATCGCACCGATGCCGATCGAGGTCATCGTGATCCCCACCTGGCAGGCCGAGATGTAGGGACCGATGTCCTCGAGCTGGGTCAGCGCGCGGCGCGCGCCCTTGACGCCCTGCTCCGACATCGCCTCCAGGCGCGCCCGCCGGGAGCGCACCAGGGCGTACTCCGCGATCACGAAGTACGCATTGACCAGGACCAGCAGGCCCGTGGCGATGAGCAGCAGCGGCTTCACGCAGGCTGTGGCGCGGGGCTGCCCTGAGCCGTCGCGCGGCTACTTCGAGATGGGTCGTCGTCGTTCATTCAGCGACCCCGCGAACGGTAGCAGCCGCGCTGGCGTGTTCGCCGTCGCCTGGTCGGCTGGGCGCCCGTGCCCCGACTCGGGAGTCCGTCGGCATTCGAGCGGTCCCCGGCATCATGACGCTAGAGGTCGCGCGGCGTGACGACACCGCTTTTCAGGGCCAGCTCGACGAGCCGGACGCGCTTCTGGTTCTGGGCCAGGTCCTCGATCCCGAACTTGGCGAACAGGCCGCGCAGATGCGTCTTGACCGCATCGACGCTCAGGAACAGCTCGTCGGCGATCTGCTGGTTGGTCGCCGGCGTGACGTAGCCCGTGGACTCCTTGAACGGCCGGCACAGGGCCAGCAGGACGCGGCGCTGGGCGTCGGACAGGCTGGCGCGGTCGACCACGTCGGTGGCGACCACGGTCTCGGTCACGTCGAGCTGGAGCGGCTGGCGGAAGATCCCCGCCGTGCGCCCGAACCGGATCACGTCCCCGTCGTGCAGGCGCCGGCGGCCGACCACCCGCTCGCCGTTGACGTGGGTGCCGTTGCGTGACAGCCCGTCGTCGGAGACCGTCCAGTGCTCGCCGATCCGCTCGAGCTCGGCATGCACGCGCGAGACCTCGGTATCCCACTCGAGCCAGATGCCGGTGGTGGCGCCCCGGCCGACCATGACCCGCTCGAGCTCATCCGCGAGCATGAAGATCCGCTGCTCGCCGAGACCGTCGCGGTAGACCAGGAACGGCCGGCCCGTGCGCTCGGCTTCGATCTGGGCCTTCAGCTCGACGGCGCTCTGCGCAGGCACTGCGGGGATCTGGTCGGCCATCGCAGCTGCGATCGTATCGCCGCCGGACGGTATAACAGGCGTCTATGCAAGGCCTCTCGCTGGGGTCCACCATCGCCGGCTGCCGGCTCGACGCCGTCGCCGGCCGCGGCGGGATGGGCGTCGTCTACCGGGCCACCCAGCTGGCCCTCGATCGCACGGTGGCCGTCAAGGCGATCGCGCCCGCGCTCGCGGCGGACGCCGACTTCCGCGAGCGCTTTCAGCGCGAGTCGCATCTCGCCGCCTCGATCGAGCACCCCAACGTGATCCCGGTCTACGAGGCGGGGGAGCTCGACGGAACGCTGTACCTGATCATGCGCTGGGTCGACGGCACCGACCTGCACGCTCTGCTTGCGACCGAGGGCCGCCTCTCGCCCGCTCGTGCCGCGACGCTGCTGCGGCCGGTCGCCTCTGCCCTTGCGGCCGCCCACCGGCGTGGGCTGGTCCACCGCGACGTCAAGCCTGCCAACGTCCTCATCGCCCGGGCCGAGGCGAGCGGGAGCGAGCACGTCTACCTGACCGACTTCGGCATCGCCCGACGCGCCGACAGCACCTCGGGAGTCACCCGGACCGGCGTGTTCATGGGAACGACCGACTACACCGCGCCCGAGCGGGTGCAGGGCGGCAAGGGGACGGCGGCCTCCGACATCTACGCATTCGGGTGCATGCTGTTCCAGGCCCTCACCGGCCACGTCCCGTTCGACCGGGGCACCGAGTTGGCGAGGATGGCCGCCCACGTGTACGACCAGGTGCCGGCGGCGAGCGACGAGGTCCCGGGTCTGCCGCCGGCCTTCGACGCGATCATCGCCACGGCGATGGCCAAGGACCCGGCGGACCGCTACCGGTCCGCGGACGAGATCGTCCTCGCGCTCGAGGAGGCGCTGGGGCCCGGCGGGGTCGACGCCGGCGGGGTCGACGCCGGCGGGGTCGAAGAGAGCGCGCCGGTGGCTCAGACGGCGCCGCCGCCGGCGGCCGCCCCCGAACCCGTCGCCGCCCCTACGCCACCGCGGCGCCACCGTCGCGTGGGCGCCCTCGTGGCCGGGCTCGCGGCCGTTGTTGCGGTCATCGCCGTCGTGGCGGCGACGAGCGGTGGCGGCAGCTCCGGGAAACAGCCCGCCGCGAGCGTGGCGGGAGCCGGGGCTCCCTCGGCGGGCGCGCAGGCGCCGCAGGTCCTCGCCGGCACCTCGATCGGGTTCCGCGGGCCCTTCGCGCTCAACCCCGGGACCGCACCCGTCGGGCTTGCCGCCGACGGCGCCGACGTGTGGGTGGCCGAGCCCGAGCGCAGCCGGATCGTCCGCGTGGGCCCCGATGGATCCGGGGCCTCGTTCGCGATCGCCGGCCATCCCGACCACGTGGCCGTTGATCCGCTCGGGCACGTGTGGGTCGCGCCCACGGGACCGAGCCAGGTCACGGTGCTCGACCCGGCGACGGGGCGGCAGACTCCGGTCCCCGTCGGGCTCGCGCCGCGGGCGATCGCGGTCAGCGCCGGCGCGGCCTGGGTGGCCGACACCGGGCAGGCCGCGGTCACGAGGATCGATCTGGACGCTCACACGACGCAGCCGATCCCCGTGCCCACCCCTCCCGTCGCGATCGCCTCGGCCTACGGGCGGGTGTGGATCGCCGGCTCCGACGGGTCTCTCACCGTGCTCGACGAGAGCGGTCAGCGCGACGACACCGAGGGACCGATGGTGCCCCGCACCGTCGTCGGCATCACGCACAGCGACGGCGTGTGGGTCCTGAGCGCCGCCTTCGTCGCGCCCGGCAAGCTCACGCGGGTCAACCCGATCAAGAGCACCGCCGTCGCCGTCGGCGGCCAGAGCACCTATGTGGCCCATGCCGACCAGGGTGCCGTCGGCACCCAGCCCGCCGGGATCGCCGCGTCCGGCGCCGGCAACGACCACACGATCTGGGTGACCTCGGCCGGCGACGCCAGCTTGCGCCGGATCGGCACGGCGACGCCGCACGACAAGCAGACGCTGGCCCGGATCGCCTTTCCCCGGCCGCCGGGGCCGGTCACGGTCGGCGATCAGGGAGCCTGGGTGGAGATCCCGTCGACGGGCCAGCTGTACCTCGTCACGGGCCCGTGAGCAGGCAGGCCCGGGCCGCTAGCCGAGTGCGTCGAAGCGCGCCGCCATCTCGAAGTCGGGTTCCGTCAGGCCGCCCGCCGAATGATTGGTCAGCGACAGGCGCACCTTGTTCCAGCCATGGAGGAAGATGTCCGGGTGGTGGTTGGCTTCCTCGGCCTGCTCGGCGACGCGGTTGACGAACTCCATCGCCTCGGCGAAGTCCTCGAACGTCCACTCGCGCACGATCTCGTCGCCGGAGCGTTCCCAGGCCGACCCCTCGAGCTTTGCGGCGATGACGTCATCGCTCAGCAGATCTGTCATATCGTTTCTCCTCCAATGCGCATCGTCAGCCTTGTTCCCTCGGCGACCGAGATGTTGTTCGCGCTCGGGCTCGGGCCTGACCTTATCGCCGTCACCCACGAGTGCGACTACCCGGCCGCCGCGCGTGACCTCCCCAAGATCACGCGCGACGTGCTCGAGCCCGGCCTGACGGCGACCCAAATCGACGCCGCCGTCCGCGAGCGCACGCTCGCCGGCGAGCCGATCTACGAGCTCGACGCCGATTCGCTGCGCGAGCTGGCGCCCGATCTGATCGTCACCCAGTCGCTGTGCTCGGTCTGTGCGGTGTCCTATGACGACGTGCGCGCCGTGGCCGAGAAGCTAGAGACCCACCCCAAAGTGATCTCGCTTGATCCCCGCACCGTCGGTGAGATCCTCGGCGATGCGCGGACGCTGGCCCAGGCCACGGACTGCAAGGATGCCGCGGTCGACCTCGTGCAGGAGGCGTCCGCCCGCATCGACCGCATCCGGCTCGCGGTCCGCGACGCGCCCCGGCCCCGGGTCGTCGCCCTGGAGTGGCTCGACCCGCCGTTCGCCGCCGGGCACTGGACCCCGCAGCTGATCGAGTACGCCGGCGGTGAGGACGTGCTCGGCTTCGCCGGCGAGCACTCCGAGCAGCATTCGTGGGACGAGATCGCCGCCGCGCAGCCCGACATCGTGATCGTGATGCCGTGCGGCTATGACGCCGAGATCGCCCACCGGGAGGCCGAGATGCACCGTGACGAGATGGCCGCGCTCGGCGCCGGCGAGGTCGTGGCCGTCGATGCCGCCGCGTACTTCTCGCGTCCCGGCCCGCGGATCGTCGACGGCCTCGAGCTGCTCGCCCACATCCTGCACCCGGAGCGGGTTCCCGAGGCGCCCGGACGCGCGTTGACGGTCGAGCTCTGAGCGCCCGCTCGGGCCTCTAGGCTCCGAACCCGATCCCGTGCGGGGTCAGGCCGGTGCCGCCGGCGACGGCTATCGCCCCGGCCACGCCCAGTGCCGCCACGACGAAGCAGCCGACCAGGGCCGCGGTCTGCATTCGCCGCCGCTCTCCGAGCTCGACGATCAGCGCCCCGGTGATCAGGCCGCCGACCAGTCCGCCGAGGTGGCCGCCGATCGAGATGCCCGCGACGCTGAGCGAGAACACGATGTTGATCGCCAGGGTGGGGCCGAGTCCGCTCTGCCAGATCGGGATGTGCCGCGCGCGGGCGACCACGATCAGCGCCCCGAGCACGCCGAAGCAGGCTCCCGAGGCGCCAACGGTCGGGGCCTGGGGCTGGAACAGCAGCGCCCCGAAAGAGCCCGTCAGCAGCGAGGTGAAGTAGACCGCGGCGAAGTTCAACCGCCCGATCGCCGGCTCGAGCATCATCCCCATCACGTAGAGGAAGACCATGTTGAACAGCAGGTGCAGGATGCTCGCGTGCAGGAACCCGGACGTGACGATCCGCCAGTACTCGTGGTTCTGGTCGATCAGCGGGCCGAACAGGGCGCCCTTGACGTAGATCTGGCCGTTGCCGCCTCCGGCGACGGCCTCGACGAGGTAGACGACCACGTTCATGACGATCAGCGCCTGGGTCACCACCGGCGTATTGGAGATCGAGGCGACCGTCTTGACCTTGGTCCGGTCCCGGGCGCACTCGGGGCAGCGCATCCCGACCGGCGTCGGGGTCATGCAGTCGGGGCAGATCGGCCGTCCGCACGAGGAGCACGAGACTCCGGTCTCACGATTGGGATGGCGGTAGCAGACGGCCATGGATTCCAAGCTAGCAACCGCGCTCAAGCGGAAGGCGAGGCCGCGGCCAGCGCCCTCGCGGGGCGCCGGCGCTCAGCGATCGGGGAGGATTCGGCGCGCCTCTTCCGCGAAGTCCTGCAGCGTGCGCTGCCCGAGCTCGAGCAGGCTGCCCGACTGCTGCGTGCGAGTGCGATGGCGGCCCCGGACCCGCAGGACGACCAGCGCGGTGCCGGCGGTCACGCCGACGACCGCCGCGGCGGCGGGCCGGACCCAGTTGCGCGGGTCGCGCATCGCCCGCAGCTCCCACGACTCGAGCTCGTCCTGCGCCAGCTCGGTCAGGTTCACCAGCGTGAGCTCGAGGCGCTGGGCCAGATCCGCGGGCGGATCCACGGGTGCCAGCGCCTCGCGCAGAAGCGCCTCGAAATCTGCCGTCCCTGCCGTCCCTACCGTCCCTGCCGTCATCGTGACGCCTCCTCGACTTCGGGTTGCGCGACCATCCCCTCGAGCTGACGGATCGCGCGGTGCAGCAGCACCTTGGTCGCGCCGTCCGTCCTGCCGAGTGCCCGCGCGATCTCGCGGTTGTCCATTCCGAGCGCAAATCTCATGATGAGGGCCTCCCGCCGGTCGTCGGGCAGCTGCGAGACGCCTTCGAGGATCGCCTTGAGCTCCTCACGTCCCTCGACCAGTGACTCCGTGGTGTGCGGCGAGGAGATGACGCCGGCGTCCTCGATCGCCGACTCCGGCTTGCGTGAGCGGTCGCGGTAGAAGTTCGCCGCCAGGTTGTGCGCGATCCGGATGAGCCACGGCCGCAGCGGTCGGCCGTCGGACTCCCGCAGCGCCCGCTCGAAGTGGCGATAGGCCTGCAGGAATGTCTGCTCGGTGAGGTCTTCGGCGTCGTGGTGATTGCCGACGCGGTAGTAGCTGTAGGAGTAGACGTCGCGCAGATGAGCTCGGTACAGCTCGGTGAACCGAGCGTCGAGTTCCGTCTTGTTCCTGGGTAGTGCCTCGGCCACAGCATGGGAGCGTACCTTCGCTACGCCGCGCGCACCGAGCGTGCCGGTGTCCGGCGCGCCGGTGCGGTCACCGTTGCCGTCCAGTGCTCGGGCTCGATGCGCCCCTCGACCAGCGCGGCGAGACTGTCGAGCGTCGGGGTGCTCAGCCGCGCTTGGCGGGCCGCCGAGATCAGCAGCGGGATCGAGTCGACGGCCTCGGCCGTCTGGCCCAGCGCGGGGCCGATGTCGGCAGCGGGGACGCCCTGGGAGAGCAGCTCCCCGGCGCGCCGGTTGCGCGAGCTCGACGCGATCACGGTGGCGACGAGATCGCCGGCACCGGCGAGACCGGCGAACGTCTCCGGCCGGCCACCGCGGGAGCGGGCCAGCGCGTCGACCTCGGCGAACACCTTCCCGGCCGCCGCCCCGGCCACGTTGGGTCCGGCCGGCGCCGCGGCCGCGGCGGCCAGAACGGCGACGTTCTTGGCGCAGCCGGCGAGCTCCACGCCCGTCACGTCGTTGGTGATCGAGACGTCGAGCCCGGCGAGCACGAGCGCATCGGACAGCTGCCGGGCAAACGAACCGTCGATGGAGGCGAGGACCACCGAGGCCCCGTGCTCGAGCACCTCGGCGGCGTGCGAGGGGCCGCCGAGGACGGCCACCGCCCGGGCGTTGACCCGCTCTGAGGCGAACGCCGTCGGGAGCGTCCCCAGCGGCGGCACGAGGCCCTTGGAGAGCACGAGCACGCCGGCGCGGCGCGGGATCCGCTCGGCGTGCGCCGCAAGCGCGCTCGGCAGCGAGCGCGCCGGAACCGCGAGGCAGACGAGATCGTGGCCGCCGAGCTCGAGCTCAGCCGCACGCATCACGTGGACCGAATCAGGCAGTTCGACGCCCGGGAGGTAGAAGCTGTTCTCGCGGGTCGCTGCGAGCTCCTCGGCCTGCTCCCGGGTCCGGCATCCAAGGTCAACCTCGAAGCCGGCGCGCGCGAGGCACGCCGCCAGGCTCGTGCCCCATGAGCCGGCGCCGATGATCGCGGCCCGGCGGATCGGCGGCAGCCCACCGAGCCACTCCCACTGGAGCATCACGCACGGCCAGATGCGCTCGGTGACCGCGCCGGCCAGGGCCGGTGAGGCGCCCTCGACCTGCGGGAACGTGAGCGGGCGCCCGGCCCGGACCCGCACCTTGTGGGGCCGGATCCGCCAGCCCCGGCGCACGGTCTCGGTTCCGATCACGGCGATTGGGACCACGGGGGCGCCGGTCTCGAGCGCGAGCCGGCCGACGCCGCGCTTGGGCTTTCCGAGCGACCCGGGTCGCGTCCGCGTCCCCTCGGGGAAGATCAGCACGATGTCGCCGCGGGCGATGATCGCCTTGGCCGTCTCGATCATGTCCCCGTCGGCGGCCCCGCGGTTGACCGGGAAGGCGCCGAGGGAACTCAGGATCCACGACTGCCAAGGGCGGGAGAACAACTCCTTCTTGGCCACGTAGTACATCGGCCGTCGGGCCATCGTCCCGATCACGAACGGGTCCAGGAAGCTGCGATGGTTGGCGGCCAGGATCACCCCACCCTCGGTGGGGATGTGCTCACGCCCGATCCGGCTGAGGCGGAAGTAGATGTGGAAGAACGGCTGGAAGATCGCCCGGACGATCCAGTACACGAGCGGATTGGCTCCCGTCTCGCGTGCTCGCCTGTGAAGAGTTTGGTGATCCATCGCACACAGCCGTACCCGCACGGCCGCCGCGCGTTACAGTTTGAGCTTCTTGAGCAATGGCATCGACCACCCGCGAACGCTGAGGGGGGCCGTCTGTGGCGCTGTCGCCGCGGCTGCCTGGGCACTCCAGCAGCCGCTCGACAAGCTCGTGTTCGGCTCGCGCTTCGATGACGTCGAGCTGCTCGGCAAGGCGGTCACCCGGGGCGACGGCTGGTACCCGGTC
Organism: uncultured Solirubrobacteraceae bacterium; assembly: GCA_963816005.1. GTDB lineage: Bacteria > Actinomycetota > Thermoleophilia > Solirubrobacterales > Solirubrobacteraceae > Palsa-465. The sequence continues at coordinate 202,026 of CAWFKF010000018.1, forward strand.
GGCTTCGCGATGCACATGGCCAACGGCGCCGTGTTCGGAGCCGTGTACTCCAACCTCGCGCCATCGCTGCCGCTCCCGCCCGCCGCGCGCGGTCCGTTCGTGGCCATGGTCGAGCACGTCGGGCTGTGGCCGCTGGTGGCGCTCACCGACCGCTACCACCCGGCGCGCAAGGACCTGCCGAAGCTGTCGGGAAACCGGCGCGGCTTCGCCCAGGCGGCCTGGCGCCACGCGCTGTTCGGCATCGTGCTCGGAGAGCTCGAGCGCCGGCTCAACGCCGAGCCCGAGCCGACACCGCCCGAGACCGAGGTCGAGTTCTCGAGCAACGGCCACGGAACGCTCGAGCACGCCGTCTCGGTCGAACCCGCTCCCTAGCTCGTCAGGGAAGTGCCCGTGCCCGCGGTCCGAAAGGCACCCGAGTGCGCGTCCTGATCACCGGGGCCTCGGGCTTCGCCGGCGGTCACCTCGCGCGCGCGTGTGTCAGAGCGGGCGACGAGGTGCTCGGCGCCTCGCGCACCGGCACCGTGCCCGAGGGCGGCGGCACCGGGATCGCGCTCGACCTGACCGACGCGCCCGCGGTGCGGGCGACGGTGCGCGACTCCAGTCCGGAGATCGTCTACCACCTCGCCGCGCTCAGCTCCGTCGGGCGCTCCTGGGATGACCCCGCGACCACGCTGGCCGACAACGGAGCGAGCGCCCTGGCCGTGCTCGAGGCCGTCCGCCACGAGGCCACGGACGCGCGCATCGTGTGGGTCAGCTCGTGCGAGGTCTACGGCACGGCCGCCCAGCTGCCGATCCGCGAAGACGCGCCGCTCGCCCCCGCCAACCCGTACGCCGTCTCCAAGACCGCCGGCGAGCTCCTGGCCGACGTCTACGCCGACGCCTACGGCCTCGAGATCGTCCGCGCCCGGCCCTTCAACCACGCCGGCCCCGGACAGCGTTCGATCTTCATCCTCTCCTCGCTCGCGCGCCAGGCCGCCGAAGGTCGCCTGGCCGGCGCCCGCAAGCTGAGCATCGCCACCGGCAATCCCGACACCCGGCGCGACTTCACCGACGTCCGCGACGTCGTCCGCGCCTACCGTCTGCTCGCCGACACGGCCGGGCCTGCCGTCTACAACGTCTCCTCGGGCCACTCCGTCTCCGCCGGCGACCAGGTCCGGCTGCTCGCCGAGCTGATCGCACCGATCGAAGTCGAGCACACCGTCGACCCCGCCCGCGTCCGCGCCCACGAGGTCATGGACCTCCGCGGTTCCCACGAGCGCCTCACCGCGGCCACCGGCTGGCGACCCGAAATCCCCTTCCGACAGACGATGAGCGAGACGATCGCCTGGTGGGAAGCCGAGCTCTCGGCCGCTGGGGCCTGAGGACCCGCCTCGCAAGACCAGGGCACGCGTCGCGCCGGCGACACCCTGGGCACGCGCTGCGAAGTCATACGATTGGCCCTCGCACCGCCCGCCTAGCTCAATTGGCAGAGCACTTCACTTGTAATGAAGGGGTTTCCGGTTCGAGTCCGGAGGCGGGCTTGCCAGGATTAGCAGGGAAAACGTGCTGTTTGTCGCTGTCATCAGTCGCTCTAGTCAGCGGTTACGGAACTCTCGCGGAGCATCAATTTTTGGTGCATCAGTCAGATGCCTAGGAGCGTGGGTCACTATGCCCGCAGAACGCCGTTTTGGCCCGTTTCAGGGGATCAAATCATCAGCGGCGATCGCTCGGATGGCCGCAGAACGGCTCTCAGAGCCTCGATAATGAGACTGAGTATTACTGACCCAGGCTCCTAGCAGCCGCTCAAGCGCGGCCCCGTCAAGCTCGGCAAGGTTCAGGAGTTCCGCCAGGATCGGCGCGGCGTCGAACCACTCGCCGTGTGAGCGGTGCGCCGCGTATCGGCGGTGTGCTTCGAGTTGACGCGCGTTCGGGCACACGATTCGCCAGGCAAGGCTCAGCGGCACGGGGGACCCGATCTGGAGGTCGGCGAGTCGCGCAACGGGGTCGAGCGCGACTCCGATCTTGATCTTGTCGTCACCGGTCACGATGTAGACCTGCTCGCCCGGCGCAGTCGCGTCATACCAGCGCAGGGTGTCCTGCGTGACTTCTCGCAGGGCGCTGTCCACACGGGTCGCGTCTAGGTGCTGCCTTACCTCCACGTCGAATGTCCGCGCCTCGTCCTCAGACCCGAACGTCCGGGAGCGCTGTCGTCCGCCACCGCGCCACTTCACGCGCCAGTTGCCGTTCTCCTTGCGAACGCTCACCTGGCCAGCCTCGATCCCGGCTCGGCCAGCTCGGCTCGGGTCGCGGCGATCAGGTCCTCGAACCCGTCGAACCGCTGGCCCTGCATCCCGTCGATCACGTGCGCGTAGGTGCTGATGTGC